>JACKKF010000001.1 GCA_020637555.1 Rhodobacter sp.
GGCTTCATGCGCGGGCGTCGGCAAAGTTCGTCGAGGTCGTCGAGGCCCACGATGCCAGGGCCGAGGTCGAAAAGGACGGGATGAGCGTCTCGGGCGATTCGATCATGGGGCTTCTGATGCTGGCCGCCTCGCGCGGGACGGAAATCCGCGTGCGGACAGACGGCGCACAGGCCGAACCCCTGCTGGCCGCGCTGGCAAAGCTGGTCGCGGACAAGTTCGGCGAACCTTTCTGACACCAGGCACGCGCGCCGCCCCACCGGTTACCCGCGCGCCACCCGGCCCGATCCCGGGCCGACCGGATCCAGATGGATGATGACATCCGATTCGGGGATCAGGCTTTCCAGCTTGTGTTCCAGGCCGTCGGCGATTCGGTGGGCCTCGTTCAGGGACATCTCGCCGTCCAGTTCCACATGCAGCGTGATGAAGGTCCGACTGCCCGCCATGCGGGTGCGCAGATCGTGGTGGCCCTTCAACCCGGGCCAGTCATTGGCGATGGCATGGACCTGTTCCAGAACCTCGGGCGGGGCCGCGTGATCCATCAGCGCATCCCAGGCCCCGCGGCCGATGCTGGCGCCGCTGCGCGCAAGCCAGAGCGCCGCCAGCAGGGCAATGATGGAATCCACCCGCGTCATCCCCCATTGCGACGACGCGACCAGCGCCACCAGAACCCCCAGGGTCGGCAGCAGGTCGCCCAGATAGTGCAGGGAATCGGCCGAGACCACGCGATTGCCGGTCGCCTTGGCGACATAGCGTTGCCACAGCACCAGCGCGCCTGTCAGGATCACCGAAACCGCCATCACCGCGACGCCCGCACCTTCGGAATGGACGGGTGCGGGGGTGGCGGCCAACAACCGTGTGACCGCGAGCACACCGATCATCCCGGCCGAAATCAGCACCAGCGCCGATTGCAGCAAGGCCGCCAGATCCTCGGCCGAGGTGTGGCCAAAGGTGTGGTCCTCGTCGGCGGGCCGGGTCGCATAGGCGATCGCGGCCAACGCGGCGACGGACACCATGACGTCCAGCGCATTGTCGGCGAGCGAGGCCGCGACCGACAGCGCGCCCGTCATCACCAGCGCCCAGAGTTTCAGCACCACCAGCGTCACCGCCACCCCGACCGAGGCCAGCCCGGCGGACAGGTTCAGCCGCTGGATGCGACGGGATTCGGGCGTGGGCGCGGGGGCGTTCATAGCCCGCACCATGGCCCCGATGGGGCGCCGGGTCCAGTGCGCCGCACTGCGGAATCTGTGGATAACCCGGCCTCTTGCACCGGCTCCGGACCTGACGCGCGCGCAGGATCCGCGCGCCGCGCCCCGATCTCACCCTGCCCCGGACACCGCCGTTTCCGACCCCGCGCGCACCCTGTGGCGGCATCGCCCGGGATCTGGCCGCGCGGATCGCCTGAAACAATTCGTTAGGATTGGGCAAAACTCCGGCAATACTCAGCCGCCACCAATTCAACAAACGCGCGCGGCGGCGGTGGAGGATGGCCGATCATCGCGCGACTGGGGAGGAGACTGTTCGTGACCACGACCGCCACTCAAGCGGCGCTGCAATCCGTGCCTGCCCTGCTGGCACGCAATGCGGTGCAGTTCGCCAATTCGACCGCGTATCGCGAAAAGGAATTCGGCATCTGGCAGGCCTGGACCTGGAAGGAAACCGCGGCCGAGATCGACGCCATGGCGATGGGCTTTCTGGCGCTGGGAATGAACCGGGGCGACTATGTCGCCATCATCGGCCGCAACCGTCCGGCGCTGTATTGGGCAATGGTCGCCGCGCAATCGGTGGGGGCGATTCCGGTCGCCCTGTATCAGGACGCGGTGGCCGAAGAGATGGCCTATGTGCTGGAACACTGCGGCGCCCGCTTTGCCATCTGCGGCGACCAGGAGCAGGTGGACAAGGTCATCGAGGTGCAGGAAAACGTGTCGGGGATCGAGCAGATCCTCTACCTCGACAAGCGCGGAATGCGCAAATACGACCATGCCCGCATGAACTGGCTGGAGGATGTGCAGTCCGAGGGTCGCGCAGGCCACAGCCGGTTCGAATCGGAACTGGCCGCGCGCCGGGCCGAGCTGACCTATGACAGCACCTGCGTGATGCTTTACACCTCGGGCACCACAGGAAAGCCCAAGGGCGTGGTTCTGTCGAACCGCAACATCATCGAAACCGCCAAGGCCCGTGTCCGGACCATCTTGGGCCTGAACGAGAAATTCTCGCCTATTCGCCGATGCTCGTAGGCGATTTCATCTTTCGGTCGGGCAGGCCTATTGACCGGTTCTGCGTAACTGTCCGAGAACGCCGAAACCATGATGCACGACCTGCGCGAGATCGGGCCCAGCATTTCTTTCGCGCCGCCGCGCGTACCGTTCGAAACGATGCTGACCACGGTCATGATCCGCATGGAGGACGCCGGCCCCACCAAGAAGCGCATGTTCGACCGTTACATGGCCCACGCCCGCAAGGTCGGCGGCGACATTCTGGACGGCAAGCCCGTCAGTGCCGGCGATCGGCTGAAATACCGCATGGGCGAGGCGCTGGTCTATGGCCCGCTGAAGAACACGCTGGGTCTGTCGAACATCCGCGTCGCCTATACCGCGGGCGAGGCGATCGGCCCCGAGATCTTCGATTTCTACCGCTCGCTGGGGATCAACCTGAAGCAGCTCTATGGCCAGACCGAGGCGTCGGTGTTCATCACCCAGCAGCCCGATGGCGAGGTGCGCTCGGATACGGTCGGCGTGCCCAGCCCGGGTGTGGAAGTGCGCATCGCCGAGAATGGCGAGGTCTTCTACCGCTCTCCCGGGGTGTTCGTCGAATATTACAAGAATGCCGAAAGCACCGCCTCGACCAAGGATGCCGAAGGCTGGGTCGCCACGGGCGACGCCGGCTTCTTCGAGGAAGGGACCGGGCATCTCAGGATCATCGACCGCGCCAAGGACGTGGGCAAGCTGGCCGATGGCCGGATGTTCGCGCCCAAGTATGTCGAGAACAAGCTCAAGTTCTATCCCGATATCCTGGAGGCCGTTCTGTTCGGCAACGGGCGGGATCGCTGCGTGGCCTTCATCAACATCGATCTGGCCGCCGTGGGCAACTGGGCCGAGAGGAACAACATAGCCTATTCCAGCTATCAGGAACTGGCCGGCCACCCGCGCGTCCTGGGCGCCATTCAGGAACACGTCGAGGAGGTCAACGCCTCGGTCGCGCAGGACCCGATGCTGTCGGGCTGCCAGGTTCATCGCTTCCTGGTGCTGCACAAGGAACTGGATGCCGACGACGGCGAGATGACCCGCACCCGCAAGGTCCGCCGCAACATCGTCGAACAGAAATTCGCCGATCTGATCGCCGGGCTCTATGACGGCGCGCCTTCGGTCTACACCGAAACCGAGGTCAGCTACGAAGACGGCCGCAAGGGCGTGCTGAAGGCTACGCTGGAACTGCGCGACGCCAGGGTGTTCGACACCGGCGCGGCGCAGGTGGCGGCGGAATAAGGGCAGGGAATGCTGGCACGCAAGAAGGCTATGTCATGCCGATGGCCGCCAGATCGGCGGCGTGGTGATGGAACTGAAGAACATCACCCTGCGCTTTGGCGGGTCGAGGCGATCAAGAACATCAGCTTCGACATCCGCGGGCGAGATCCGCGCGATCATCGGCCCCAACGGCGCGGGCAAGTCGTCGATGCTGAACGTCATCTCGGGGTTCTACAACCCGCAGGAAGGCGACGTGATTGCTAAGGGTTACAAGCGTCTCGCGGATGCGCCCCTATCAGGTGGCGCGTATGGGGGATCGTGCGGACCTTCCAGAACACGCCCTGTTCGAGGGATGTCGGTTCTGGACAACATCATGACCGGGCGCATGAACATCGCGAGTCCGCTTCCCGCCCAGTGATGTGGTGGGCAAGGCCAGCGCGAGGAAGACGAACACCGCGAGAAGGTCGAGAAGGTCATCGACTTCTGGAAATCCAGCACATCCGCAAGACACCGGTCGCACGCCTGCCCTATGGCCTGAAAAGCGGGTGGAACTGGCGCGCCTCGGGCAGCGCGGAACCGCAGATCCTGCTGCTGGATGAACCGATGAGCGGCATGAACGTCGAGGAGAAGGAGGACAGTGTCCCGCTTCATCTCCGGACGTGAACGACGAATTCCGGCACACGATCGTGCTGATCGAACACGACATGGGGGTGGTCATGGATCTGTCCGACGGGTCGTCGCGGGATGGATTACGGCAAGAAGATCGGCGACGGCACGCCCGACGAGGTGCGCAACAATCAGGACGTCATCGACGCCTATCTGGGGGTGGCCCATGAGTGATACGGTCCTTTTCGCGCTGGAAGCGGCCCTGAACGGGCTGACCGTCGGCATCATGTATTCGCTGGTTGCGCTGGGGTTCGTGCTGATCTTCAAGGCCTCGGGCATCTTCAACTTTGCCCAGGGCGTGATGGCCCTGTTCGCCGCGCTGACGCTGGTCGGCTTCCAGCAGGGGCAGATCCCCTTCTCGCATCTCATCAATGCGGTGTTCGGGACCTCGGTCCAGAACTTTGGCTGGACGCTGCCCAGCCTGCTGTCGATCCTGCTGACGGTCGCGGTGATGGTCGCGCTGGCCTGGCTGATCGAACGGCTGGTGCTGAAGCATCTGGTCAACCAGGAGCCGATCATCCTGTTCATGGCCACCATCGGCCTGTCCTATTTCCTGGAAGGTCTGGGCGACATCATGTGGGGCGCCGAGGTCAAGCGCCTGGACGTGGGCATCCCGCAGGGCATGTCGAGCTGGGTCGACGAGGTGACCTACAACATCTTTGGCTATGGTTCTATCTGGACACGCTGAACCTCTGGGCGCTGGTGATCGCGGGCGTGCTTGCGTGACGGCGCTGGTCGTGTTCTTCGCAATACACCAAACAGGGTCGCGGCTGCGCGCCGTGGCTGACGACTCACACGCCGCCCTGTCGGTCGGCATCTCGCTGCGGTTCATCTGGGTGCTGACCGGTCCATCGCTGGCATCGTCGCGCTGGTCGCGGGGTCATGGGGTTCCAAATCGCGTAGTTCTGCTCAGCCTGATCGCGCTGAAGGCGCTGCCGGTTCTGATCCTCGCGGGGTTCACCCTGATCCCGGGAGCGATCGTCGGCGGTTGCTGATCGGCGTCGGCGAGAAACTCTTCGACTTCTTCATGCAGCCGATCATCGGCGGCGCGACTGAAAACTGGTTCGCCTACATGCTTGCTTCTTGCTGTTCCTGCTGTTCCGTCCGCAGGGCCTGTTCTTGGCGAAAAGATCATCGGAGGGTCTGACACGATGCTTCACCGGTGAAGCGGGCGATTTCAAGACGTCCTACGCCAGCGACAACCAGACCTTCCCCATCCGGTTCGACCGCGCGGCCTATTGGGTGGCGCTGGGGTTCGCCTTCCTGGTCATGCCCTTCATCCTGGGTGACTATTGGGCGAACGCGGTCGTGGTGCCCTTCCTGATCTATGTGATCGCCGCCCTGGGGCTGAACATCCTGATCGGGTATTGCGGGCAACTCAGCCTGGGCACGGCGGCCTTCATGGCGGTCGGCGCCTATGCCACCTTCAAGCTGACCACCAGCTTCCCTGACCTGAACCTCTATATCGTGTTCGTGCTGTCGGGGCTGATCACCGCCGGGGTGGGCGTGCTTTTCGGCCTGCCCTCGTTGAAGATCAAGGGGTTCTACCTGGCGGTTGCGACGCTGGCCGCGCAGTTCTTCCTGATCTGGCTGTTCACCCGGGTGAGCTGGTTCTACAACCATTCGCCGACCGGGCAGATCTCGATGCCGGAACGCACCATGTTCGGCGTCACCGTGTCCGGCGCATCGGCCAGTTCGACCGCCGTCTACATGACCTGCCTGATCTTTGCCGTGGGCATGGCCTGGCTGGCGCGGAACCTGACGCGCGGCACGGTGGGGCGCAAGTGGATGTCGATCCGCGACATGGACATCGCGGCCGAGATCATCGGCGTGAACCCCCTGATCGCCAAGCTCAGCGCCTTTGCGGTGTCGTCGTTCTTCGTGGGCGTGGCCGGTGCGCTGATGTTCGGCGTCTATCTGGGCGCGGCCGAGGCCGGCGAGGCCTTTGGCATCAACAAGTCGTTCCTGTGCTGTTTCATGGTCATCATCGGCGGCCTCGGGTCGATCCTGGGGTCGTTCCTGGGGGCTGCGTTCCTGGTGATCCTGCCGGTGCTGCTGAAGCTGGCGCTGGTGGACACGCTGGGCTGGCCGACCGATCTGGCCCGGCATCTGGAAGTGATGATCATCGGTGCGCTGATCGTCGTGGTGCTGATCGCCGAGCCGCACGGCATGGCTGCGCTGTGGCGCACGATCAAGGAAAAACTGCGTCTTTGGCCCTTCCCGCACTGATCGCGGGCCGGACCGGAGGAATAACAACCGTCTTCGACTGGGAGGAGAAACCAATGAAGATGACCAAGCTGGCCGCACTGCTCGCGGCGACCACCGTTCTGGCGGCGCCCGCCGTCGCGCAGAACCTGCACTTCCCGATGCTCCAGCTATCGGATCATCTCTACGCCCCCTGGCGGCATCCCTTTGCCGACGGCTACCACGACTATCTGACGCTCATCAACGAGCGCGACGGCGGTATCGGCGGCCTGCCGATCCGCATCACCGAATGCGAAACTCGCTCTATAACACCGAACGCGGCGTGAATGCTACGAATCGGTGCGTGGCGACAGCCTGATGGTCATTCAGCTGCTGTCGACCGGGATCACCTATCAGCTGATCCCGCGGGCAACCGAAGATCACATCCCGATGCTGACCACAGGCTATCGGGATCCTCGGCGATGAAGGGCGACCTTCCCTACATCTTCAACTTCCGGCCAACTACTGACGGGGCCCTCGGTCGCGATCAACTATCTGCTCAGCCAGAACGACGGGTCGCTGGACGGCAAGAAGATCGTCCTGCTCTACCACAACTCGGCCTATGGGCGTGAACCGATCCCGCACGCTGGAAATCCTGTCCGAGCGTCTGGCTTCGAACTGGTGCAGATCGCCGTCGATCACCCCGGCCGAGCAAGGCTCGCAGGGCTGCAAATCCGCCGCGAACGCCCGGATTATGTTGATGTGGGGCTGGGGCGTGATGAACGCCGTGGCGATCCAGGAAGCCGCGAACATCCGCTTCCCGATGGACCACTTCATCGGCATCTGGTGGTCGGGCTCGGAAAATGACGTGGTTCCGGTGGGCGATGGCGCCGACGGCTATACCGCGCTGACCTTCCACGGGATCGGCACCGAGTATCCGGTCTATCAGGACATCCAGCAGTATGTCGTCGATCGCGGTCTGGCGGCCGGCGCGGGCGATCAGATCGGCTCGGCGGTTTACTCGCGCGGTCTTTATGCCGCGATGCTGGCGGTCGAAGCCGCACGCACGGCGCAGGAACTGGCCGGTCACGCCCAGATCACGCCCGAGGAAATGCGCAACGGCATGGAGCACCTGAACATCAGCAACGAACGTCTGGCCGAACTGGGTCTGCCGTCCTTCTCGGCGCCGTTCCAGGTGACCTGCGCCAACCACGGCGGCCCGGGTCAGGCGATGCTGCAGCAGTGGAATGCCGCGGAAGGGCGCTGGCACCTCATCACCGACTGGATCCAGTCGGACCGCGAGCTGATCGGTCAGCTGGCAGCCGAGGACGCTGCGGCCTATGCCCAGGAAAACAACATCACGCCGGCGACCTGCAACTGACGTGATCGTCCGGGGGGGCGCTGCGGCGCCCCTCCCTCTCCTCTTCTCATCCGACGGACCCGTGCCATGTTCGACACCAATGCCCAGTCAGAGACGCTGCTCGAAGTCAACAACATCGAGGTGATCTACAATCACGTCATCCTGGTGCTGAAAGGCGTCAGCCTGAGCGTTCCAAAGGGTGGCATCACGGCCCTTCTGGGTGGCAACGGCGCGGGGAAATCGACCACGCTCAAATCGATCTCGGGCCTGCTGAAATCGGAACGCGGCGACGTGACCAAGGGGTCGGTCGTCTATCGCGGCGAGAACCTCGCCGGCAAGAACCCGGCCGATCTGGTCAAGACCGGCATCATTCAGGTGATGGAGGGCCGGCACTGCTTTGAACACCTCACCGTCGAGGAAAACCTGCTGACCGGCAGTTACACCCGCGGCGACGGCCGCGGCGCGGTCGCGGCGGACCTCGAGATGGTCTATGAATATTTCCCCCGGCTGAAGACCCGGCGCAAAAGCCAGGCCGGCTATACCTCGGGCGGGGAACAGCAGATGGTCGCCATCGGTCGCGCGATGATGGCGCGCCCCGAGACGATCCTGCTGGACGAACCCTCGATGGGTCTCGCGCCGCAGCTTGTGGAACAGATCTTCGAGATCGTGAAGCGCCTGAACGAGGAACAGGGTGTGACCTTCCTGCTGGCGGAACAGAACACCAACGTGGCGCTGCGCTACGCACACACGGGCTATATCCTTGAAAACGGTCGCGTGGTGATGGACGGCACCGCCAAGGCCCTGCGCGAAAACCCCGACGTCGCGGAATTCTATCTGGGCATGTCGGACAAGGGCCGCAAAAGCTTTCGTGACGTGCGCAGCTATCGACGCCGCAAGCGTTGGCTGGCATGAACCGGCCAATTTCTGCGTCGTTGCGTGAACAGGAGGCGGGGCAGCCCGCGAACACGATGAGCCAGTATTTCGACCCGTTGGAAACCCGCTCGGCCGATCAACGTGCCGCCGATCTGGCGCGTGACCTGCCCGCCCTGATCGCCCGCGCGCAATCGACCCCGGGAATGGGCCGCACGCTGGCCGGCATCGACGCGCAGGCGATCACCGACGCGACCGCGCTGGCCGCGCTGCCGGTGCTGCGCAAATCGGAACTGGTCGCGGCACAGGCGGATGCGGCACCCTTCGGCGGCTACACCGCACTCAAGGCGCATGAATTCGAGCATGTCTTTCAGTCGCCGGGGCCCATCTACGAGCCCGGACGCACGGCGCATGACTGGTATCGGCTGGGCCGGTTCCTGCACGCCACCGGCATCGGCAAGGGCGACATCGTCCAGAACTGTTTCGGCTATCACCTGACGCCAGCCGGCATGATGTTCGAAAACGGCGCGCGGGCGGTCGGCGCCGCCGTGCTTCCCGCCGGCACCGGCCAGACCGAATTGCAGGTTCGGGCGGCCCGGGACATCGGCACGACCGCATACGCCGGCACGCCGGACTACCTGAAGATCATCCTGGACAAGGCCGACGAGCTGGGCCTGCCGCTGGCGATCACCAAGGCCGCCGTCGGCGGTGGCGCGCTGTTCCCCAGCCTGCGCCAGGCCTATGCCGACCGGGGCATCACCTGCCGCCAGTGCTACGCCACCGCCGATCTGGGGAATATCGCCTATGAAAGCGCGGCGCTTGAAGGGATGATTCTGGACGAAGGCGTCATCGTCGAGATCGTGCGCCCCGGAACCGGCGATCCCGTCCCGCACGGCGAGGTGGGCGAGGTTGTCGTGACCACGCTCAACCGGGACTACCCGCTGGTTCGGTTCGCCACGGGCGATCTCAGCGCGATCCTGCCGGGTGAAAGCCCCTGCGGTCGCACAAATCTGCGCATCAAGGGCTGGATGGGGCGCGCCGACCAGACGACAAAGATCAAGGGCATGTTCGTCCGCCCTGAGCAGGTCGCCGCCTTTGTCAGCCGCCATGAAGAGGTCAGCCGCGCGCGCGTCGTGGCCTCGCGTCAGGGCGAGATGGACGTGATGACCGTGCGCATCGAGACCCGCGCGACCAATCCGGCATTGTATGAGGGCAGTGTGCTGGATACGCTGAAAATGCGGGGGACTGTGGAACTTGTGCCACCCGGCACATTGCCCAATGACGGCAAGGTGATCGAGGATCTGCGCACCTACGAGTAACCTGACCCCTCCGCATCCTGCCACGGAGGCCAGCCATGACGACCCGTTTCACAGCCGCTTTCGCGGTCCTGATCGCCGCCGCCAACGCAATGGCCCCCTCGGGGGCCGGGGCCTCGACCGGGACGGTCCTGATCGTTGCGAACGAAGATTACGCCACCCTGCGCGACGCGCGCGGCGCACGCGCCGTGGTGCAATCCGAGGCGACGTTCCGCGCATCCGGGTTCGATGTGGACGTGGCAACCGACCTGGGCACTGACGCCCTGCGCGCCGCGCTGTCCGACCTGGGCGCGCGGTTGCGCACCGGTGATGGCGAGCGCGTGGTGATCGTCTTTTCAGGCTATGCGATCAACGCGGCCCATGGGATCTGGCTGATGGGCACCGAAGCCCGCACGCCCGATTTCGCGACCATCGAAAGCTATGGTGTGCGGCTTGAAACCTTGCTGGCCCTGGCCGGGCAGATCCAGGGCGGCGCGGTCGTGGCGATCGCCGACTACGGGTTTCCCGTCACGCCCGCCAGCGGGTTTCAGCCCGGGTTGCCCGGCACGCTGACCGTGCCGCAAGGCGTGACGCTGGTGCATGGCACGGGTGCCAGCATCGCGGCCTTCCTGCGCGACATGGCGGCACCCGGGACCAATCTGGGCACGGCGGTGGGCCGGCGATCGGACCTCAGGATCGACGGGTTCAACCCGCCGTATCTGACCTTCCTGCCCGCGGATTGGCAGCCAGCCGTCGATGCCGAACGTCAGGCCTGGGGCAGCGCCGTCGACGCGGACAGTGTCGAGGGTTACGATGCCTATCTGGCCGCCTATCCGAACGGCACCTATGCCCAGCAGGCGCAAGAGGCCCGCCAGCGCCTGCTGAACACGCCCGAAAGGGTCGAGGCCGCGCTTGGTCTCAGCCGCGATGAACGCCGCTCGATTCAGCGTGACCTGACGATCCTGGGATTCGATCCGCGGGGCATCGACGGGATATTCGGGCGCGGAACGCGGGCGGCGGTGGGCGCCTGGCAGGGCGCCAACCGGTTCGAACAGACGGGATTCCTGAACCGCGACCAGATCTTTGAACTGGCGCAACAGGGCGCGCGGCGGGCCGCGCAACTGGAAGCCGAGGCGCGCGAACGCCAGCGCGAACAGGAACGTCAGGACCGGGCTTTCTGGCGCGACACGGGCTCGGGCGGGGACGAGGCCGGGATGCGCGCCTATCTGGACCGCTACCCAGACGGGATCTTTGCCAGCATCGCCCAGGATCGGCTTGACCAGATCGACGCCCAGCGCCGCGCCGCCGCGCAGGCCCGCGACCGCGCCGCCTGGGATCAGGCGCAGCAGGCGGACACGGTGCCAGCCTATCGCGCCTATCTGGCCGACTATCCCCAGGGCGCCTTTGCCGATCAGGCAACCGCCCGAATCGAGGAACTGCGCCGCCCGCGCCAGCCGCAGGTCGATACGCAAGCGGCGCAGGCCGAGGAAGACGCGATGCACCTGCCCGCATTTTCCCGTCAGATCATCGAGCAACGGCTGGAGCGGCTGGGCCTGGAACCCGGCCCGGTGGATGGCACCTTCGACCGCCAGACCCGGCGGGCGATCCGGCGATACCAGCGCACCGCCGATCTGCCGGTCACGGGTTATCTGACACCCTCGATCGTCGCGCGCCTGATGGCCGAAGGGATGGTGGACATCCTGCGCTGATCCCCGGCGCCGGGCCGGGTGGGCCACCGGCCCACCTGCGGCCGCCCGCCGTGACGGCTCGCGACCAACCCCACAACGAAATGGGCCGCGCCGGTTGCCCCGGTGCGGCCCATCGATTCGGATCCCGAAGAGATCAGCCCTGACGGGCCTTGAACTTCTTCTGGGTCTTGTTGATCACATAGATCCGGCCCTTGCGGCGCACGATCTGGCAATCGCGGTGGCGCTGCTTGAGCGAGCGCAGCGAATTTCTGACCTTCATCGGCCTTCTCCTCTTCGCGGCGCCAGGCGCCTTGAAACTTTAACGCCCCGCCGGCTTTCGCCTTGGGGCGCGATGGTCACCTGCCCACGAGGGGCGATGGTGGGCACGACAAGGTTCGAACTTGTGACCCCTACGATGTCAACGTAGTGCTCTACCACTGAGCTACGCGCCCGGAACATCGACCCACCACGAGGGGCAAGCCGCGTCTGTGGACGGGTCTATAAAAGGACTCGCGACCATGTTCAAGGGCTTTCCGCAGCGCAATTTTCACCGCTATAGTCCCGGCAGAGGAATGCCGCAGATGCCGATCCCCGTTCATATCGTCGAACCTGAAGAACCGCGTTCCGGCGTGGTCTTTGCCTCGCCGCATTCGGGGCGCGTTTATCCGGCGGATCTGCTGGATCGATCCCAGGTCAACGCGCGAATCCTGCGCTCGTCCGAGGATGCGTTCGTCGATCTTCTGCTGGCTGACGCGCCGCAATTTGGCGCAACATTGATCCACAGCGATGTGCCGCGCGCCTATGTGGATTTCAACCGGGCGTCGGACGAACTGGACCCCGCGCTGATTCAGGGCGCGCCCAGGGCCCCCTTGAACCCGCGCATCGCCTCGGGGCTGGGGGTTCTGGCCCGGGTGGTGGCCAACGGGCGGTCGATCTACCACGGCAAGCTGACCATGGACGAGGCGCAGGAGCGAATCGCGCGCTACTGGACGCCCTATCATGCCGCGCTGTCCGACTTGCTGGCCCGGCAGCACCGGCGGTTCGGACAGGTCCTTTTGTGCGACATGCACTCGATGCCGCACGAGGCGCTGGCCGGTCATGTCGCCCGCGGCGCCGCGCGACCCGATGTGATCGTCGGGGATCGCTGGGGGGCATCGGCGCAGGGCGGGCTTGTCGAAGCGGTGGAATCGGTCCTGCGCAGGGCCGGGTTCACCGTCGCGCGCAACGCCCCCTTTGCCGGCGCCTATATCGTGCAACGCTATGGCCAACCCTCGCAGGGGATGCATGCGATCCAGATCGAAATCGACCGGGCCCTTTACATGGACGAGGCCCGGATCGAACCCCGCGCCGATTTCGCCGCGTTTCAGACAGTGATGCGCGGCGTGGTGCGCGATCTGGCGGCGCTGGACCTGGGACGCCCCGCGCTGGACATGGCCGCCGAATAATCCGGCATTCATCCGGTTTCCCGACAGGTGTTTCAAGGGTTTCCTGAAATGCCGGCGCGCGACCCGGCGCGCGATTGCGCAAAGGCCCCTGCAAAGCGCCTGTTTCTTCACCGCATGTCGCCGCAGCGCGGCAATGGATGGCACGGAGCATTCCCAACGGCGCGCCCGCCCACAAGATGGGTCAGTCCGCCGCATTCAGAGAGCCCCACCATGACTCGACCCCTGATTCTCGCCGCCGTTCTGGGCGCCATCGCCGCGCCCGCGTTTGGCCAGACCGCCGTGCCCTTCACGCTGGACTGGCGCTTCGAGGGGCCCTCGGCCCCGTATTTCCTGGCCATCGACAACGGCTATTTCGCGGCCGAGGGGATGACCGTCGACATCGCGCCCGGACAAGGCAGCCTGGATGCGATCCCCAAGGTCGCGACCGGCGCCTTCCCGATCGGCTTTGCCGACATGGCCAGCCTGATCAAGTTCATCGACCAGAACCCCGATGCCCCCGTAACCGCCGTCATGATGATGTATGACGTGCCGGCCTTTGCCGTGATCGGACGCATCAGCCAGGGCGTCAGCACCCCCGCCGATCTGCAAGGGCGCGTCCTGGGTGCCCCGCCCCCCGATGGTGCCTGGGCACAGTTCCCGGTCTTTGCCGCCGCACAGGGGCTGGACCTGAGCCAGATCACCGTCGAACCCGTCGGCTTTCCCACGCGCGAACCCATGCTTGCGGCCGGCGAGGTCGACGCGGTGACAGGCTTCTCCTTCACCTCGTATTTGTCCACGATCCGGCTGGGCGTCCCGGCCGAGGACCTGTCGGTCATGCTGATGGCCGATTATGGCGTGGCGCTTTATGGAAACGCGATCATCGTCAACACCGACTGGGCCGCCGCGCACCCTGATCTGGTGACCGGCTTCCTGCGGGCCGTCGCCCATGGTGTGCGTGATGCCGCTGCCGATCCGTCGGCGGGCGTGGCCGCCATCGCCCAACGCAACCCCGCACTGGACAGTGACCTCGAGGTCGCGCGCCTGACGATGGCCTTGCACGACAACATCCTGACGCCCTGGGTGATGGAAAACGGGCTGGGCAATATCGACGCGGCCCGCCTTGCGACCTCGCTGGACCAGATCGCGATGAGCTACAGCTTTGCCCATACCCCGGATCCGGCGCGCTACTTCACCGACGCCTATCTGCCCGATGATGGCAGCCTGTCGATGCAATGAGCAGGCCGGCCCTGCCCCGGACCGTTCGGGGCAGGGTCGCGCAGCCGAACGGAGGACGCGCACGCGTGGGCAACCTGATCGAGATCCGGGGCGTTTCGCACGCCTATCGCACCAAATCCGGGCCGTTGCCGGTGCTGAAAAACCTGAACATTGACATCCCCGAGGGCAGCTTTTGCGCGGTGGTCGGTCCATCGGGTTGCGGAAAATCCACGCTGACGCGGCTGATCGCCGGCCTGATGATCCCCGACGCGGGCGAGGTCTGGCTGCATGGCGAGCGCGTCACCAGTCCGCGCAAGACCGTCGGCATGGCCTTTCAGAACCCGGTGTTGCTGGAATGGCGGACGATCCTGGACAACGTCCTTCTACCGCTCGAAATCGTCGCCCCGACGATGCCCCGCAGCCAGAAAGAGGCCCGCGCGCGCGAACTTCTGGCGATGGTGGGTCTCGACGGCTTCGAAACCCGGCGTCCCAGCGAACTGTCGGGCGGGATGCGTCAGCGGGCCAGCCTGTGCCGCGCGCTGGTGCACCGGCCCGACGTTCTCATCCTGGACGAACCCTTTGGCGCGCTCGATGCCTTCACGCGCGAGGATCTTTGGCAAACCATGCACCAGTTGCGCGCGCGTGAACCCTTCACCGCCCTGCTCATCACCCACGATCTGCGCGAAAGCGTGTATCTGGGCGATCAGGTCGTGGTGCTGTCCGGCCGCCCGGCCACCACGCAATCGGTGATGACCATAGACCTGCCGGGGCCCAGGCCGCTCGACATGCTCTACCAGCCAGAACAGGTCGCGCGGCTCGCGCAGCTACGGCACGAAATCCAGATCGCCCAGGGGCGCGAGGTGGCATGATGGACTGGAAAAAGGTTGCCGTTCCTCTCGCCGCGATCGCGCTGCTCTTGGCCCTGTGGGAGGGACTGGTCTGGGCCATGGGATGGCCGGACTACAAGATGGCCTCGCCCAGCGACCTGTGGCCGGCCTATCTGCGCTATCAGCCCCTGTTCTGGCTGTATGGCTGGCAAACCCTGTGGCGCACGGTGGTCGGGCTGGCGCTGGCGGTCGTCTTTGGCACGGCGCTGGGCATGGTCATGGGGTTGTCCCGCGTGATGAATGACGCGCTCTATCCGCTGCTTGTCGGGTTCAACGCCATCCCCAAGGCCACGGTCGTTCCGGTGGTCGCGTTGATGTTCGTGGGGCACCACGACTTCAACACGATCCTGATCGCCCTGATGATCAGCTTCTTTCCGATCGCCGTGTCGGTAGCCATCGGGCTCGGCACCCTGGAACCGGAATACCGGGACATCCTGCGCAGCCTGGGGGCCAGCCGGGTCATGGTATTCTGGAAGATTGCGCTGCCAAAGACCTTGCCCGAATTCTTCGGCGCGTTGAAGGTTGCCGTGACCCTTGCGTTCATCGGCACCAACCTGGTCGAGATCATCACCCCGCACGGTCGCGGACTGGGGCATCTGTTTCAAAGCGCGCAGACCAACAGCGACTTCCCGCTGATGTTTGCGGTTCTTCTCGCTTTGGCCGCGATGGGGATCGTTCTCTACTATGCCATCGTGGCGTTGGAGAGGGTCTTCGCGGGCTGGGCAATCCGGGGCGCGGCCTGAGTGCCCTCAGGCCGCCTCGGCCGCGGGGCGTTTGCGTCGCTGGGTCGCGTTGGCGGACGCGGCCCTGCCCTCGGCCTCGGCATCTGCGGAAAGCTCGGCCGCGCTTTCCTGCGGGATCAACTGTGCCCACCACGCCCAAATTCGCAGGGACTGTTCGAATTGCGATTGCCAAAGCCGGCATACAGCGGTGATCGGATACATGGTCATGGCTGTCGTGCTCCTTTCCCTTGCCGCGATTCTAGCCCTTTCACCCGCCCCGGTCGTTGATATTGCGCAAGTCGCAGCAGGCGAGACACCGGTTGCCGGGCGATCCGGCAGCTTTCCAATGCATGTGCCGCCATGTTGGGCAGCAGCGCCGCCTGCCTCAGGGCCGCTATCCGCCGTCTGACGCGCGGGTCGCCGCCGCGGCGCGCCGGCGTGCAAGCCGTGTCCACGGCACGGATGGCGTGCAGGGCCATGCCTCGAGCCTGGTCCCGATCGGGCGTCAGCGTCCCAGCATGGCCTTCAGCGATGCCTGACCCGTCTGAAGCAGGGTCAGCGCGGTGTTCTGCATGCCCGAGGCCTGAATCTGGGCCACCTGTCCGATCAGAAAGAACCGCCGGGTCAGCGCATCGACCGCCTCAGGATCGGTGAACTGGGCGATGGTGTTCGATCCGGTCAGACGTTCCGTTCGGGTCTTCAGGATTTCGACCTGCTGATCGATGTCGAGGGTGCCGAAACTGGATGGCAGGTGATAGGCCGTCTCGAAGACCTGCCGCAGGTTGGGTGTGCCGAGAACGGTATACCAGCGCGTCGCTTCACTGCTGTCCTGCGCCGCCAGCGCCCCGAGATCCCGACCGAGAGCCAGCGCCATGCGCATCGAATCGTTCTGGTCACCAACCGCGATTTCGAAGGACCGATCGCGATATTGCGTCAGAATGGTGTCGGCAAATCCGCTCAACTGGTTGCGCGGAACGGCACGGTCGGCAAAGCTGAACGCCTTGGCAAGTGCCAGATACCGCTTGTCCGCCAGACGGTTGGCAAAGCTGCGGTCGTCATAGACCGAACTTTCCAGCACTTTCTGCACATAGGCCCGGTTCGGCAGATCGTCCTGCAGACCGAATGCAGTCAGGGTCACCCTGAGGAGCCGGCGATCCTGGACCAATGCCTTTGCACTGGTGATGGTGCCGATCGTCTCGCGGAAATAGGTTTCATCGCGCTGCGCGGCGGGTGTCTTGGCGAAACTGCGCTGCTGGCTGTCCAGCGTGCGCTGGAGAAAGCGCCAGCCAACATAGCCGTCCATGGGCAGGATCGGTTGAAAGCTCATTGCCGCATCGCCGCAAAGAGCCGCTCCTCGCGCGGCAGCAGGGCCCTGAGGTGCCGCATCGCCGGGTAGAATTCCTGGCTCATGACCGCGCGCGACGCACGGTCCAACAGGCTTCGACTGTCGGCGTCGGTCATGACCTGGCTCAATTGCTCGATCCCGCGCAGCAATTGCGGGCTTGCCTCGTCCGGGTCGGCATCGCCGGACAGCACCAGTTGCGCGATATAGGCGACGCGCCGCACCGGAGTTCGCACCTCCTCGGGGTGGATGGCATCGCGCAGGCGCAGGATATTCGCGTTGGGTGTCACGATCGACAGCCGGCTGCGCCGTTCGCCGTTCTCGATCACGGCGCCGTTGATGAGCACCCGTTCATGCGGCGCAAGTTTCAGGATCAAGCCGGTCATGCGCCTGCTCCCTGGCCGCGAAGGCCGCGCATCACGGCTGTGTTGATCTCGGCAAGAACATCGGCGCTGGCTGCGCCCGAAAGCACATCGGCAGTGTGTTTCAGCGTGAACTCGGCCAGATAGAACAGGCGGGCCCGCAAACCGGGGTCAAAGCTGTTGTCCGGATGGGCCAGATCCGAAGCAAACGCCGTCCACAAACGGCGATTGTCGTTCAGAACCGCAGCAAGCGATGCATCAACGCGCCCGCTGACATGTGGCAGATGGGCATGCAGACGGCCGGTGATCCGGGCAATCACGTCGTATTCGATATCGCGCGGTGTCCTGAGGGCGCCGGCATGGATGGCATAGGTCGAGTGCGCGTGTGTGGCGACGCTCATCGGGAGCCTCTTTGTGCGAAGTCAGGGGTCAGGCGGCAGCGAGGGACCGGGGGCTGCCCCGGTCCCCCAGTCCTCAGCGGAACAGCGAGAGGATGTTCTGGGGCGCCTGGTTGGCAATCGAAAGAGCCTGCACACCGAGTTGCTGCTGGACCTGCAACGCCTGCAACCGGGCCGAGGTTTCCTCCATATCGGCATCGACCAGCGACCCGATCCCCGCCTTGAGCGAGTCCATCAGGCTGTTGACATACTTGCTCTGCACATCGATGCGCCCCTGGACGGAACCAAAGTCCGCCGCAGCGCCCACGGCGGTCTGCGTCAGGCCTTCGATCGCCGAGAGCGCGGCCTTGGCACCGTTTTCGGTCGAGACGTCGATATCCTTCAGGATTTCGAGCCCGCCGCCCGCCGTGCCGGCGGTGGTGGCCGCAGCGGTGGTGGTGATGCTGGCCGCGGTGTTGTTGGTGATGGTGATCGCACCGTTCGACCCCAACGACGCCGAAATCTTCACGCCGGCCGATTCCGCTTCGAAGTTCAGGCGGTTGGTCAGGTTGGACGCGATATCCTGCACGGTATCGCCATCCCGCGCGACATAGCGGACCGCGTTGGAGATGCCGGTCAGGCCACCAATGGTATAGGTGTCGCCGGCCAGCACCTTGTTGCCGGCTCGGGCCGTCGTGGTGGTATCGCCCGCGACCGTCAGCGTGCCGGTGTTGCCCGCCGTGATCGCCCCCGCGCCGCTGAATGCCGACGCAGCGATATCGGTGCCCGCGCCGGCGGCCGAGGCCTGCATTCCCAGGTCCGCCTTGCTGGCCGAAATGGTCGAGGCCGTCACCGAACCCGTCGCGCTGCGATCCAGGGACGACAGGATGTTGACGGTGCCCGATCCCATGACGCCCGCACCGGTGCCGGTGTTGGCGACGACGTTGGCAACCGTCGCCCCGCCCTCGCGGTTCGACAGCAGGTTGAGACCGTTGAACTGTGCCGCGCCGGTGATCGACGAGATCTGGTTGCGCAGCGCCGAAAGGTCGGTCTGGATCTTGTCACGGTCGACGTTGTCTTCCTGTGCGGCAACGATCTTGCCCTTGATCTCGGTCAGCAGGTCGGTGATCTGTTCCGACGCGGACCGCGCGACCGCGATGGTGGACGAACCCAGCGCAAGGCTGTCGGCGATGCCCTTGAAGCCCTTCACGTCCGATTCCATCGTCTTCGAGATGGACCAGATCGCCGAATTGTCCCGCGCGTTCGTGACCGACTTGCCGGTCGAGATCTCATTTTGGGTCTTGGACATGTTGGTATTGATGGTGCGCAGGGTTTGCAGCGCGACCATCGCGGAGTTGTTGGTCAGAATCGAGGACATTGGTGTTCCCTTGTCTTGAAGGCGTCTTCACGCCGGTTGCTTGCCGTTTCGCGAACGGCGACCAAGCCCTTTCTGGACCTGCGGCGATCCGGGTTCCCGGACGGCGCGCCACCACCTGGGTGCCCTGCAACCCTCGCTGCGATTCGCTAAGATGGACTTAATCGTGACCGCACCGTCACGGGGCATACACCGGGCATTTCCTTCAAATTCGCGGCGAAATCCGTGCATCCCGACAGGGGGCAACAGGCGATCGGAACGGCAAAAGGGCGGCCCCCGGGGCCGCCCTTTGCCACGCGTCATGCGCGCCGGTGCAAGGTTCCTGTTGGCGGGTCCAGCTCGGCCCGGGTGCCGTTGCGCCCATAGGTCTGCCCACGCCCCCCGGCGCGCACCCGCGCGATCAGCGCGCGCGTGTCCTGCATTCCCGCGATCAGGGACTCGAACAGGCGGGCGTTGCGGCGTGCAGCGTCGCCGATCCGCCGCAACGCCCGCGGGTCGGCGCCGTTGTCCGCCTCGATCCGGGCCAGCAACATCGCCTTGCGGGGCAACAGCCGCTCAAGCAGCGGCAGATCGACCGTCGCCAGCGCGGCGCGCTCGCGATCCAGCAGGGCGATCATGCGGGTGAGATCGCCCTTGCTCACTGCCCGCTCCCGGCCGGACGGCCCTGCGCGCGGACACGCAGCGCCTGTTCGATCGAATCGGCCAGACCGATGCCGCCGCGTGCAACCATCGCCTGCGCCTGCGCATCGGCGAGGAACGAGGTGAACTGCTCCTCCCCCTCGCCGCCGCCCATGGTTTCCGACGGCTTGAACACACCGGCGGCTTTCAGCATTTCCGCCAGAAAGGCACTTTCCAGTGCCTCGGCACTGCGCCTGAGGGCGTCGGGCGGCGCCGCGCGGTGCGCCGGGGTCGGGGTCGGGGGAATCACGGTCATGAGCGGCTCCTCTCTCTGGGCCCACCGTCGCCGATGTCGGTAAAGAAGCGGTAACCAACGGCTGCTAGACCGGAAGAACCCGAATGATCGAGGTTCTTCATGCTGCCCGCCCTCTTGCCCGATACGGCCTTGCTGGTCGCGCGCCCAACCCGCGCCATGCCGCAGATTGGTGAATTCCATCACGTTTTCATGCAGTTGCGCGATAGCTTCGGGCGGCCGCCAGCGCCAGACACGACACCGGCACAGGCGTTCGATCCGACCGACGGCGCGCCCGGGCACCGCGATGACCCCGTGGAGGATTCGGGTGATTCGACAGTCACCTGCCCTGCCCCGCCCCTAGCCCCGGCAGCGATGCCCGTGGCGAGCCCCGACCCGGATACCCGGATCGCTGCGGCGGCGCCCGATTCGACCGGCAGTCCGCTGCCTGCCCACAGGCCGACACCGCCGATCGAACCGACGATCGACACCGTCACCGCGGCTTTGGTCCTGGAAGGCGGTCCAACGCCCGCAGGTCAGGCAGGCGTCAAGGACGGCGCCTTTCTCGTCCCCCAGGCGCGCGCCGATCGACTCGCACCACCAGCCCGGGTGGCGCATCCGGCGATACCCGTCGTCGCCGCCGAAGCCGCGATTCTGCTGCCGACGCAACGCGCAGGCGCGCCTGCCGGGTCGCCGGACGACGCTGTTTCACAGGTCTCGCCGAACACACCCGTGGATCGCCCCGTGCCGGTCGAACGCGCCCCAGGGCCGGTCGCCGGCGTGCCACCGTCCGACATCGGCGAACGCCCGCGCCTGGACAGGAACGCGCGCCTGACCGAGCGCCCGGGACCTGCGCAGCGCCTTTCCGGCAGCGAATATCGCGTCGCACTTTTGCCGGGGCTGAAACAGCCAGCCCCTTTTCCGGCACCCGCGTTCGCCCCAACCGCACGGCCTGAGCCGGGACCTGCACCGGGACCTGCACCGGGATCGGGCCCAGTGATCGCCGCCGCGCCCCCAACCATCACACCGACCCCCGACCACGCCGCGCGCGCGGTGCCCGCGCCCGTGCCATCGCCAGAGGCAGCGCCAGTCGCAAGACCCCGCGCAACCACCGCACCGACCCCGCCGATTGCGACCGAAGGCCTGATCGCCGCGCCCCTGCGCCCAGAGGCTGACACCGCGGGGGATGTGCCGTTCAGCGTGGCGCCGATGCCGACAGCCCACGCGCCGACACTGGCGTCGCCGGGGTCGGCGCCGCTGGCCGATACCCTGCGCCATGTCCCGGCCCAGATTGCGGCCGCCATGCCGGAACGGGACGGTCCCGGCTTTGATCTGCGGCTCGACCCTGAGGAACTGGGCCCCGTGCGTCTGAAACTGATCAGTCACGATCAGGGCAGCCTGCTGGTCGTCCACGCCGAACGGCCCGAGACACTGGACCTGATGCGGCGGCACATCGGCGCACTGGAAACGGACCTGCGGGCACTGGGCCATACGCAGGTGTCCTTGCGCTTCGATGGCGGTCAATCCGGCCAGGGACAGACCCCGCCGGGCGCCTTCGCCCATGGACAGGGCGGGCGTGGGCGCGACGGTGACGCAACCGGGGGCGGTCCGCCATCCGGGGATGCCCGGACATCGCCCATCACGCCGCCGCCCTGTCGCCCGCTGTCCACCGACCGTCTCGACCTGCGCCTTTGACCGGAGTTTCCCATGCAGATCACCTCGTCTTTCAGCAATGCGGCCGCGACCGGCGCGCAAGCCTCGACCAACCAGTCGGACTATCTGACCTTTCTCAACATGCTGACCGTCCAGATGCAGAACCAGGATCCCCTGAACCCGATGGATGCCTCGGATTTCGCGGTGCAGCTTGCCACCTTTGCCGGGGTCGAACAGCAGACCTTCACCAATCAGCTGCTGAACGCCATGCTCGGCCAGGGCGGTCTTTCGGACCTGGGGTCCTGGGTCGGGATGGAGGCACGGGTGTTCGGCGGCGCCTGGTATGGCGGCGATGCCATCTCGTTGGCGCCGGACCCTGCCCTGGGGGCAGAGACCGCCACGCTGATCGTGCGCGATTCAACCGGCGCGATCGTCGACAGCCGCCCCATCGACCCGGTCGCGCAAAGCTATCGATGGGACGGGCTCGACAGCAGCGGCACGCGCCTGCCCGATGGCACCTACACGTTCGAGGTTGAATCGCGTCAGGGCGACTCGATTCTGGATACGCAGCCGGTTGCCGCCTATGTCCCGGTGCTGGAGGCTCGCTATCAGAACGGCGCGACGATGCTGGTCATGCCCGGCGGCCTGATGGTCGACAGTGCCAGCGTCACCGGGTTGCGGCGACCGACCGATTGATCCGGCGCCGGTCCATGCCGTCAGATCAGCACGGCCGCGAGCGCCACAACGCCGGCGAGGCCCGCACCGGCCAGAAACCAGGCCACGGCGGACAGATCGCGCCGGGGCTCGGGGGCGGAGCGGGGTTCGCGCAAACCAATGAGGGCCTGCTCGACGGCGTTCGGCAGATGGGGGCCGAAGCGCGCCAGCACCTGCGCCGTCCGGGCCAGATCGCGCATCAGGGCGGCAGGGCCCAGATTGGTTCGGATATAGTCCTCGACCACGGGCTGCGCCACGGTCCAGATGTTGATCGACGGGTTCAACGACCGCGCGACCCCTTCAACCACCACCATGGTGCGCTGCAGCAGGATCAGTTCGGTGCGGGTCTGCATGCCGAACCGCTCGGTCACTTCGAACAGATAGTTCAGCAGCCGCGCCATCGAAATCCGGTCCGCCTGCATCCCGAATATCGGCTCGCCGACCGCCCTGAGCGCGCGGGCAAACTCGTCGATGTCGCGGTCGGCGGGAACATAGCCCGCCTCGAAATGCACCTCGGCAACGCGGCGGTAATCCTTGCGGATGAACCCGTAGAGAATTTCGGCGTAGACGCGCCGCGTGTATTCGTCGATCGACCCCATGATGCCGAAATCATAGGCAATGAGATCGCCGTTCGCCGCGACCTTCAGGTTGCCCTGGTGCATGTCGGCGTGGAAATACCCGTCGCGCAGCGCGTGGCTGAGGAACAGCCGCAGCACCCGTTCGCCCAATTCGATCCGGTCGACGCCCAGCGCATCGATGGCCTCGTTGTCGCCCAGCGACACCCCCTCGGCCCAGCCCAGCGTCATCACGCTGCGCGCGGACAGGCTCCAAACCGGGCGCGGAACGCGAAAGCCCGCGTCGGCCTCGGTGTTGGCGGCAAATTCGGCGGCGGCGGCCGTCTCCAGCCGCAGATCCAGTTCGCCCATGACCACGCCCTCGAAATGCGCGATCACGTCCGTCGGGCGCAGGCGCCGGGTCGAGGGCAGGAAGGTTTCGATGATCCCGGCCGCCAGATAGAAGGCATCCAGATCGCGCCGGAATGCCCGCACGATCCCCGGGCGCAGAACCTTGATGGCCACATCCTCGCCGGTTTCGGCGGCACGCGCCCGATGAACCTGCGCGATCGAGGCGGCCGCCACGGGCTCGGAAAATTCGGAAAACAGCGTGTCCAGCGGCTGTTCCAGCGCGTCCTCGATCATCTGACGCGCCTGGGCGGTGGGAAAGGGCGGCAGCTTGTCCTGCAGGTAGCGAAGCTGATTCGCCAGATCGAACCCGACGATATCGGGCCGCGTCGACAGAATTTGCCCGAACTTGATATAGGCAGGCCCCAAGGCGGTCAGTGCGCGCGTCACGGGCGGCAGCGCGGGGTCCCCCTTCAGCCCAAGCCAGGCAAAGGGCCACCCCATGACCCGCGCGACGAACCGCAGGCGGGGCGGCACGTTCATGGCCTCGAGCACGACGCGCATCGCGCCGGTGCGCTCGAACGTGGCACCGGTCCGGATCAACCGCCAGAGGTTGTGCGGGCCCTTCACGTCAGATCTTCCAACCGGAATGCAGCGCCGCGATCCCCATCGTCAGGTTGCGGTATTTCACCTGCCCGAATCCCGCCTGCCGGATCATCGCGGCAAAGCTGTCCTGATCGGGAAACTTGCGGATCGATTCGACCAGATACTGATAGCTGTCGCGGTCCCCCGCCACGACCTGCCCCATGCGCGGGATGATCTGGAAGGAATAGAGATCGTAGACCTTCTGCATCAGCTCGTTGGGAATCTGGCTGAACTCCAGCACCATCAACCGGCCGCCGGGTTTCAGCACCCGATAGGCCTCGGCCAGCGCATCGGGGATGCGGACCACATTGCGGATGCCGAAACTGATCGTGTAGGCGTCAAACGTGTTGGCCGCAAAGGGCAGCGCCATCGCGTCGCCCACCACCCAGTCCAGGCGGTCGGCCATGCGCTCGGCCTCGGCGCGTTTGCGGCCTTCGTCCAGCATGGGCGCGGTCATGTCCAGGACGGTCGCGCGCGCCGTGTCACCCGCGCGCTGCAGAAAGCGGAACGCCACGTCGCCCGTGCCACCCGCGACATCCAGCAGGTGCTGTCCGGGGCGCGGCGCCAGCCAGTCCATCATCGCATCTTTCCAGACGCGGTGAATGCTGAAACTCATGAGGTCGTTCATGATGTCGTATTTTGACGCAACCGAGGAAAAGACGCCGTGGACCATGCCGGCCTTGCGGGTCTCGTCCACGGTCTGGAAACCGAAATGCGTGGTGCGGGTCTGGTCCGTCGGGCTCATGCTGCCACCCTAATCTAGCGCGTCGCCCCTCCTTAGCCGAGGTTGGCCGGTCTCACAATGCGACCGGGACGCCCCGCCGGACCCCGTTGTCCGCAGCGATGCCCACGGATACCCTGTGCGCGCGTTCCCCGTCCCGAGGTCTCCGATGCCCGAACTGCCCGAGGTTGAAACCGTCCGCCGCGGGCTGGTGCCGGCGATGGAGGGGCAGCGCATCGCCGGGGCCGAGATTCGCCGACCCGATCTGCGCTGGCCCTTTCCTGACCGCATGGCTGACCGTCTGACCGGCGCGCGCGTCGAGCGGCTGCGCCGGCGGTCGAAATACATCCTGGCCGATCTGGACACCGGCGAGACGCTGCTGATTCATCTGGGCATGTCGGGGCGGATGACCATTTCGGGACTGGCGGCGCCCTATGTGCCGGGTCAGTTTCACCATCACCACCCGGCGGCGGAAAAACACGACCATGTGGTTCTGGACATGGCCGGCGGCGCGCGCGTCACCTTCAACGATCCGCGCCGGTTCGGCGCGATGGATCTGGTCGCCACCACCAGCGCCGAACTGCACCCGCTGCTGGCCGCGCTGGGGCCGGAACCCCTGGGAAATGCCTTTTCCGCCGAGTATCTGGCCGACCGCCTCGCCGGGCGCAAGGGACCGATCAAGGCGCTGCTGCTGGATCAGAAACTAGTGGCCGGGCTGGGCAACATCTATGTGTGCGAGGCCCTGAACCGTGCCCGCATCCACCCCGAGCGGGCGGGTGGGCGGATCGCGCGGGCCCGGCTGGAGCGGCTGACGACCGAGATTCGCAGCGTCCTGATCGAGGCCATCGCCGCAGGCGGGTCCAGCCTGCGGGACTATCGTCAGGCGGACGGCGAACTGGGATATTTTCAGCACGCCTTTCGGGTCTATGACCGCGAGGGCGCCCCCTGCCCGACGCCGGCGTGCCCGGGGATCATCCGCCGCATGGTGCAGGGCGGGCGGTCGACCTACTACTGTCCGGTCTGTCAGAGATAACTTGATCACCCGCCCCATCCTGATATGCACGGGCGCGGAAAACGACCAAAGGGAACCCCTCATGGCGTATGAAACGATTGTCGTCGAAATCGCGCATTACGTCGCGCTGATCCGCCTGAACCGGCCCGAGGCGCTGAACGCGCTGAACTCGCAATTGCTGGGCGAATTGGCAGACGCGCTGAAAGCCGCCGACAAGAACGACAAGGTGCGCTGCATCGTCCTGACCGGATCGGACAAGGCCTTTGCCGCGGGCGCCGACATCAGCGAGATGTCGAAGAAGAGCTTTGTCGACATGTTCGAGGAAGATTTCTTCACCCCAGAAACCGACGCGCTGCTGGCCGTGCGCAAACCGATCATTGCCGCGGTCGCGGGCTACGCCCTGGGGGGCGGCTGCGAACTGGCGATGATGTGCGATTTCATCATCGCAGGCGACAACGCCAAGTTCGGCCAGCCGGAAATCAACCTGGGCGTCGTGGCCGGGATCGGCGGCACCCAGCGCCTGACCCGCTTTGTCGGCAAGTCGAAAGCGATGGACATGCATCTGACCGGCCGGTTCATGGATGCCGAAGAGGCCGAACGCTCGGGCCTGGTCAGCCGCGTCGTTCCCGCCAAGAAGCTGATCGAGGAAGCGATGGCCGCGGCGCAGAAGATCGCGTCCAAATCCGGCATCGCGACCAAGGTGGTGAAGGAAGCGGTCAACCGCAGCTATGAAACCACGCTGCGAGAGGGCATTCTGTTCGAACGTCGGGTCTTTCACGCGCTGTTCAACACCGAGGACCAGAAAGAAGGCATGAGCGCCTTTCTGGAAAAGCGCGAGGCGCAGTTCCGCGATCGCTGAGCGAAACGGCCGGGCCCTTCGCCCGGCCTTTTGCTGTCACGCGCGCAGGTCCCCGGCCCCGATCGTGCCGGTGAATCGCCTGATCCGCATGACAGAACTTTCCTGTTTCCTTTCCGCCCGCTTTGCCCTATACGCCGCCGCACATGCGCGTGGGCCCGCTTAGGCAAGAATCGACCTGATCCCTGTGGATCGGTGGGTCTGTGTGCAACAATATTGAAACAGACCCGGAAAGAGCCCAGACATGGCCAATACGCCCCAGTCCAAGAAACGCGCGCGCCAGAACGAAGCCCGCTTTGAAGTGAACAAAGCCCGCCGTTCGCGCATCCGCACCTATCTGCGCAAGGTCGAGGAAGCGATCGCCTCGGGCGATGCGGCGGCCGCCAAGGCGGCGCTGGTTGCGGTTCAGCCGGAACTGGCCCGCGGTGTCACCAAAGGCGTGCTGCACAAGAACACCGCTGCGCGCAAGATGTCGCGCCTGGCGTCGCGCGTGAAAGCCATCGGCGCCTGATCCGACGCGATCAAGTCATTAAAATTAAAGGAAAAAGCGCACCCCTGGGTGCGCTTTTTTCATGCGTCGTGGGGGGCGGCTGTGGCACGAAACCCACGCTGTTCCGATTCCTTTTTGTAACAGGTGCTGTCAAGCAAGTTGTTCGGTGGACGGGCCCGCGGACCTGTTGCTAGCTTGCCCCTGCGATTCACAAAGCCCTGGGGGGGTCGTCTGAAACGCGTTGATGTGCTTGATCGGGCCGGCAGGTCCGGTGTCGTTGCTGTTGCCTGTGTTCCGTTGCGCATCGCGCAATCCGCCCCCCTGTCGTTTTCGGCATGACCTGCTGCCGGGTCATGGGGTTTGTGGCGTGTCAGTGGAACCCGGAGAAACCGGGCCAAACAAACAATAACTGGAAGAACCCGCGTTTCTTTTTGCGGGCCATGGGTCGGGACAGAATGACAAACGGTGTGTGGGGCGATGCGCAAAGCAAACTCAAGAGACTGGTCGGCGACAACAATTTCACGACCTGGATCGCCCCTCTGGAACTGACGCGAATCGACGGCGGTGTCGCCCAGCTCAGCGCGCCGACGAACTTCATCGCCAATTGGGTCACCCGGAATTACGCCGATCAGATCGTCGGCGTCCTGAACGCCCGGGGATCGGTGGCCCAGCGAATCGAAATCACCGTTCTGCCCCGCAGCCCCCAAACCCAGGAACGTGTCCAGCGCACCCTGGCCTCGGTCGAGCCCGCGCCCCGCCCGGCCCAGCCGCCCCGCGCCGATGACGACCTTCCCGGCGCGGTGCTGGATGCACGGTTCACCTTTGACAATTTCGTTGTCGGCAAACCCAACGCTCTGGCCCATGCCGCCGCGCGCCGCGTGGCCGAAGGGGGCGCGGCGGCCTTCAACCCGCTGTTCCTTTATGGTGGCGTCGGCCTGGGCAAGACCCATCTCATGCATGCCATCGCCTGGGAACTTCAGGCCCGCAATCCCAACGCGCGGGTGCTGTATCTCAGCGCCGAACAGTTCATGTATCGCTTCGTGCAGGCGCTGCGCGAAAAGCAGATCATGGATTTCAAGAGCCTGTTCCGCTCCGTCGACATCCTGATGGTCGATGACGTCCAGTTCATCGCCGGCAAGGAATCGACGCAGGAGGAATTCTTCCATACCTTCAATGCCTTGATCGATCAGAACAAGCAGATCGTGATTTCCGCCGATCGCGCACCCGGCGAGATCAAGGACCTCGAGGAACGCATCAAGAGCCGCCTGTCCTCGGGGCTGGTGGTCGATCTGCACCCCACCGACTACGAATTGCGTCTGGGCATCCTGCAACAGAAGGTCGACCAGAATCGCGCCACCTATGGCGAGGTCGCGATCGCCGGCGACGTGCTGGAATTCCTCGCGCATCGCATCACCACCAACGTCCGCGTCCTGGAAGGCGCGCTGACGCGGCTTTTCGCCCTGGCCTCGCTGCTGGGACGTGAGGTGACGCTGGATCTGGCGCAGGACTGTCTGGCGGACATCCTGCGCTCGTCCGAACGCAAGGTCACGGTCGAGGAAATCCAGCGCAAGGTTGCCGAACATTACAACATCCGCCTGTCCGACATGATCGGCCCCAAGCGGCTGCGCACCATCGCCCGGCCCCGGCAGATCGCGATGTATCTGGCCAAGCAGATGACCACCCGTTCGCTGCCCGAGATCGGCCGCCGTTTCGGAGGCCGCGATCACACCACCATCCTGCATGGTGTTCGCAAGGTCGAGGAACTGCGCGCCAGCGATTCGCAGTTGAGCGAGGACCTGGATCTGTTGCGGCGGCTTCTGGAAAGCTGACCTTGACGCGGCCCGCAAAGGGCCGCAAACAAACAGGAACAGAACAAGACTGGCCGGGCCGGCTCCTGTCGGCACCGGCCTGATGTGTCGGAGGGTATCGCGATGAAGCTGAGCATCGAACGCGCAACGCTGCTGAAGGCCGTGAGCCAGGCACAATCCGTGGTCGAGCGCCGCAACACCATTCCGATCCTGGCGAATGTGCTGATCGAGGCCGAGGGCAACACCGTATCGTTCCGCGCCACCGACCTGGATATCGAGGTCGTGGACAAGGCCCCCGCCATGGTCGAACGCGCGGGCGCGACCACGGTCTCGGCGGTCATGCTGCACGAGATCGTGCGCAAGCTGCCCGATGGCGCGCTGGTTTCGCTGACCGACGATCCCCGCACCGGCCGCCTGACGGTCGAAGCCGGGCGCTCGACCTTCGCGCTGGCCACCCTCCCGCGCGAGGATTTCCCGGTCATGGCCTCGTCCGAATACCAGACCAATTTCAGCGCCAGGTCCGGTGTCCTGCGTCGCCTGTTCGAAAAGTCGAAATTCGCGATCTCGACCGAGGAAACCCGCTATTATCTGAACGGCGTCTATCTGCATGTGGCCGAGGGCGAGGACGGTCGCGTCCTGCGCTGCGTTGCCACCGATGGCCACCGTCTCGCCCGCATCGACGCCCCCCTTCCCGCCGGCGCCGAGGGGATGCCCGGCGTGATCGTCCCGCGCAAGACCGTCAACGAATTGCGCAAGCTGCTCGAGGATGACGAAGCCGATATCGCCATTTCCGTCAGCGAAACCAAGGTGCGGTTCGCAACCTCGGAAATCGCCCTGACGTCCAAGGTGATCGACGGCACCTTCCCCGATTACACCCGGGTGATTCCGACCGGCAACACCAAGCGGCTGGAAGTGGACGCAAGCGAATTCGCCAAGGCGGTGGACCGCGTGGCGACCGTGTCGTCCGAACGCTCGCGCGCCGTGAAGCTGATCCTGGAAGAAGACAAGGTGACGCTGACCGTGAATTCGCCCGACAGTGGCATGGCGCAGGAAGAGCTGGTCGTGGCTTACGGCGATGACCGTCTGGAAATCGGCTTCAACGCGAAATACCTGCTGGAAATCGCCAGCCAGATCGACCGCGAGAATGCCGTGTTCATGCTGAATGCCTCGGGCGACCCGGCGCTGGTGCGCGAGGGTTCGGATTCCTCGGCGGTCTATGTCGTGATGCCGATGCGCGTCTGACACGACCGCGCCCATCATCTTGTCCCAAATACGCTGGGGGGTGAATTCGGCGCAGCCGAAGAGGGGGGCAAGGCCCCCCTGACCGCGCCAAACCGTCCGTCGGGGTTTCATGTCGCTCCACCTCACCCGCCTCACGCTGTCGCAGTTCCGCTCGCATCCTCGGGTTCAGGCGGTGTTCGACGGCCGCCCGGTCGCCCTCTATGGTGACAATGGCGCGGGCAAGACCAACCTGCTGGAAGCGGTCTCGCTGCTGTCTCCCGGGCGCGGCCTCAGACGCGCGACGCCTGAGGACCTGATCGGCCGGCAGGCCGGGCTGGGCTGGCGGATCGAGGCCGAGCTGCTGCGCGGCGACACCCCGCACGAAATCCTGACCGAGGCCCGTCCAGGCCAGCCCCGGTCCGTCCGCATCGACGCCAAGGCGCAGCCGCAATCCGCGCTGGGTCAGCTTGCGCCGATGTTGTGGCTGACACCCGCCATGGACCGGCTGTGGATCGAAGGGGCGGAAGGCCGCCGGCGGTTTCTGGACCGCCTGGTGCTGGGCTTTACCCCTGACCACGCCGAGGCCGCGCTGGGCTACGACAAGGCCATGCGCGAACGGAACCGGCTGCTGCGCGAGGGCGTCTCCGATGCCGCCTGGTATGTGGCACTGGAACAGCGCATGGCGCTGTGCGGGGCGCAGATGACGCAGAACCGCCGCGCCGCCCTGGCCCGACTGGAGAGCGCCACCGATCCCTCCAGCCCGTTTCCGCAGGCCGATCTGGCGCTGCTGGACGACTCGCCTGATACCGAATCCGATCTGGCCCGCGCCCTGGCCGAAGGGCGGCGGCGCGACATGCAGGCCGGGCGCAGCCTGGTCGGGCCGCATCGCGCCGACCTGGGCGCGCTGTGGCTCGCCCGCGGAATGCCCGCCGCGCAATGTTCGACCGGGGAACAGAAGGCCCTGCTCATCGCGACGGTGCTTGCACACGCGCGGGCGCTGGCCCGGGATCAGGGCCTGGCGCCCGTTCTGCTGCTGGACGAGGTGGCCGCGCATCTCGATGAGGGGCGGCGCGCCGCTCTCTATGACGCGCTGTGCGCCTTGGGGGCGCAGGCCTTTCTCACCGGGACCGGGCCCGAACTGTTCACCCCGCTGGGCGCCCGGGCGCAAGCGTTCCTGGTCACCGAAACCGCGGGACACTCGCGGTTGCAAGAGGTTTGCCTGCCATGACCCCTCAACGCATCACGCTGGTAACCCTGGGCGTGGCCGATCTGGCCCGCGCCAAAGGCTTTTATGCCGCGCTGGGCTGGCACGGCGATGATACCAACCCGGGCGTGGTTTTCTATGACCTTGGCGGCATGAAGATGGCGCTGTTCGGGCGCGAGGCCCTGGCCCAGGATCAGGGCCAATCCCCGGCCGCGCTGGGCACCGGCGCCGTGACATTGGCCCAGAACTACCCCTCGGTGGCCGAGGTGGACGCAGCCTATGCGCAGGCCCTCGCGGCGGGTGCAACCGCGCTGAAACCACCCCGCGCGGTGTTCTGGGGCGGCTATTCCGGCTATTTCGCCGACCCCGACGGCCATGTCTGGGAACTGGCGCACAACCCGTTCTGGCCGCTCGACGCCGAAGGTCGGCTGGCATGATGACCGTCACGCTTCAGGAACTGCTGCTCTATGCGGGTGGCATGGCGGTGCTGTGGGCGATCCCCGGCCCGGTCTGGGTGGCCCTGACCGCGCGCGCGCTGTCCGGCGGCATGGCCGCCGCCTGGCCGCTGGCGGTGGGTGTCGCGCTGGGGGATCTGGTCTGGCCGCTTTGCGCGATCTTCGGCCTCAGCTGGATTCTGTCGGTCTATGGCGACTTCCTGTCCGCGCTCAGATGGGTCGCGGCCGGGGTCTTTCTGGTCATGGGCGTGCTGTTGCTGCGGGCCCCGGCGCGGGCACCCGACGCCGACAGCCGCATGACACGGCCCGGGATCCTGCCCGGCTTTGCCGTTGGCGTGGCGGCGGTCATCGGCAACCCCAAGGCGATCCTGTTCTACATGGGCGTGTTGCCCGGGTTCTTCGATCTCAGCCGTGTGACCGGCGCCGACATCGCGGCGATCATCGGCGTTTCGGCCACGGTGCCGATGCTGGGCAATCTGGGGTTGGCGCTGTTTCTGCATCGCGCCCGCCAGCTTTTGCGCAGCCCGCGCGCACTGGCGCGCCTGAACAAGGTGTCAGGCGGGTTGCTGATCCTTGTGGGCCTGGTCATCCCCTTCACCTGACGCCCCAAATCTTGTGTCCGGCGCGTGACAACCCCCCCGGAATCCGCTATCAGTCGTGCAGTATAATCACGGACGGACGGCATGACGGCTCAACCCGCCCCGCGCGAGGAATACGGCGCGGATTCCATCAAGGTTCTCAAGGGTCTGGACGCGGTGCGCAAGCGCCCGGGGATGTATATCGGCGATACCGATGACGGCTCGGGCCTGCATCACATGGTCTACGAGGTCGTCGATAACGGCATTGACGAGGCCTTGGCCGGTCACGCGACCTCGGTGATCGTGAAGATCCATGCCGACAACAGCGTGTCGGTGCGCGACAACGGGCGCGGCATTCCGACCGACATCCATGCGGAAGAGGGGGTCTCGGCGGCCGAGGTCATCATGACCCAACTGCACGCCGGCGGGAAATTCGACCAGAACAGCTACAAGGTTTCCGGCGGCCTTCACGGCGTTGGCGTTTCGGTGGTGAACGCGCTGTCCGACTGGCTGGAACTGCGTATCTGGCGCAGCGGCAAGGAATGGGTCGCGCGGTTCGAAAACGGCAACACGGTCGACCACCTGCGCGAGGTCGGCCCCGCCGCCGAGGGCGAGAAAGGCACCGAGGTGCGCTTCCTGGCCTCGGCCAAGACGAACCGGCCGGACGGCACGTTCTCGAACCTGGAATACAGCTTCAAGACGCTGGAAAACCGCCTGCGCGAGTTGGCGTTCCTCAACAGCGGCGTGCATATCGTCATCGAGGACGAGCGCCCCGCCGAACCCCTGAAATCCGAATTCTGCTATGAGGGCGGGGTGCGCGAATTCGTGCGCTTCCTGGACCGCTCGAAACAGCCGGTCATGCCAGAGCCGATCTTCATTGCCGGCGAAAAGGATGGCATCGGGGTCGAGGTGGCGATGTGGTGGAATGACAGCTACCACGAAAACGTCCTGCCCTTCACCAACAACATTCCGCAGCGCGATGGCGGCACCCACATGGCGGGCTTTCGCGGCGCGCTGACACGCACGATCACCAAATACGCGCAGGAAAGCGGCATCGCGAAAAAGGAAAAGATCGCCTTTTCCGGCGATGACGCGCGCGAGGGGCTGACCTGCGTCCTGTCGGTCAAGGTGCCCGATCCCAAGTTCAGCTCGCAGACCAAGGACAAGCTGGTCTCCTCCGAGGTGCGCCCCGCGGTCGAAAACCTGGTGAACGAGAAACTGGGCGAGTGGTTCGAGGAAAACCCCGGCCCTGCCCGCCAGATCGTCGGCAAGATCATCGAGGCCGCGCTGGCCCGCGAGGCCGCCCGCAAGGCGCGCGACCTGACCCGCCGCAAGACCGCGCTGGATGTCGCCAGCCTGCCCGGCAAGCTGGCCGATTGCCAGGAACGCGACCCCGCGAAATCCGAACTCTTCCTGGTCGAGGGGGACTCGGCCGGCGGCTCGGCCAAACAGGGGCGGTCCCGCCAGAACCAGGCGGTCCTCCCCCTGCGCGGCAAGATCCTGAACGTGGAACGCGCCCGCTTTGACCGGATGCTGTCGTCGCAGGAAATCGGCACGCTGATCACCGCGATGGGCACCGGCATCGGGCGCGACGAATTCGACCTGTCCAAGCTGCGCTACCACAAGATCGTCATCATGACCGACGCCGACGTGGACGGCGCGCATATCCGCACGCTGCTGCTGACGTTCTTTTTCCGCCAGATGCCGCAGCTGATCGAGGCCGGGCATCTCTATATCGCCGAACCGCCGCTCTACAAGGTCGCGCGCGGCAAGTCCGAGGTCTACCTCAAGGATCAGCCCGCGCTCGAGGATTACCTGATCGCCCAGGGGATCGACGGCGCCATCCTGAAGCTGAAAACCGGCGAGGAGATCGCCGGCGGCGACCTGCACCGCGTGGTCGAGGCGGCGCGCAGCTTCCGCCGCGTTCTGGACGCCTTCCCCACGCATTATCCGCGCGGAATTCTGGAACAGGCGGCGCTGGCAGGGGCCTTTGACCCGGGCCGCGCGGATGCCGATCTTCAGGCGGTGGCCGACGATGTGGCGCGGCGGCTGGACATGGTCGCCAAGGAATACGAACGCGGCTGGACCGGACGGATCACGCAGGACCACGGAATCAAGCTGTCGCGGATCCTGCGCGGGGTCGAAGAACTGCGCACCCTCGATGGCGCGGTCCTGCGTTCGGGCGAGGCGCGGCGGCTGTCGCGGATTTCGGGCGAGACGCGCGCTGTTTATGCCGATGCCTCGGCCCTCGGCCGGCGCGATCGGTCACAGATCATCCACGGGCCCATCGATCTGTTGCAGGCGATGCTGGACGAGGGCCAGCGCGGCCTGACGCTGCAACGCTACAAGGGTCTGGGCGAGATGAACCCCGAACAACTGTGGGAGACCACGCTGGACCCCGAGGCCCGCACCCTGCTGCAGGTCCGGATCGAGGACGTGGCCGAGGCCGACGACATCTTTTCCAAGCTGATGGGCGATGTGGTGGAACCGCGCCGAGAGTTCATCCAGCGCAATGCCTTGAGCGTGGAAAACCTGGACGCATGACCCGTAAGGTGCGTGCTCGCACGCACCCTACCTGTCACCCCGCCCATGGGGCGCCATGAAGTCCAGCACGGGACCAATCGGCACGATGCGGTGCGGATTGATCGTCTCGTGGCTGTAATGGTAGTGCCGGGTGATGTGGTCCATGTGAACCGTCCCGGCGATACCCGGCCCCTGGTAGACATCGCGGGTATAGGCCCAGAGATTGGGGTAATCGACGATCCGGCGGCGATTGCATTTGAAATGCCCGTGATACACCGTGTCGAACCGCACCAGGGTGGTAAACAGCCGGATATCGACCTCGGTCAGCGCCGCGCCCATCACATGGCGGCTGCGCGAGAGCCGCTCTTCCAACCAGTCGAGCGTGTCGAACAGCGGTCCCACCGCGGCGTCATAGGCGGCCTGCGTGGTCGCAAACCCGGCCTTGTAGACGCCGTTGTTCAGCGTGTCATAGATCCGGGCGTTGACCGGGTCGAGGGCGTCGTGCAGGCCAACCGGCCACAGGTCCAGCGTATTGCCGGTGATACCGTCAAAGGCCGCGTTCATCATGCGGATGATTTCAGAGCTTTCGTTCGACACGATCGTGCCGGTCTCGCGGTCCCACAGAACGGGCACGGTCACCCGGCAGGTCGCCCCGGGATCCGCGCGGGTATAGATCTGGTGCAGAACCTCGGCCCCGAACAGCGTGTCGCCGGTGGCGCCGGGGAAATCGGTGCGGAACTCCCATCCGCGGGACAGCATGTCGGGGTGCACGACCGACACGGTGACATGATCCGTCAGTCCCTTGATCTGCCGGACGATCAGCGTCCGGTGCGCCCAGGGGCAGGCGTGCGAGACATACAGATGGTAGCGCCCGCTTTCGGCCTTGAACCCGCCGCGGCCGCTCGGCCCCGGTGCGCCATCCGCCGTCACCCAGTTGCGCCACCCCGCGACGCTGCGCTTGAATGCGCCCCCGGTCGAGGCGGTGTCATACCAGGTGTCCGACCACTGGCCATCGATCAGTTGTCCCATGGGGCCCTCCCTTTGCAGAGAAATTTCGTCTCTGCACTGCCGCACGTCAACCGCGCTGCAGGCGCAGCGTGTGTTCGTCAGCGCACAGGTTGAAAAGAACGCACGCCGTCATCGTTCGGTAACTTGTTTTTGCCAGGATCGCCGGCAACCATATCCGCACGGGATGGGAGTCTGATATGTTCGAATTCTTGCCAGAAGACATTCGGCGCGGTCTGAAGGCCGCGCAAACCCGGGCGCAGCGAAAGAGCAGCCGGTTGAGCGTTCATGCCGGCGATGCCGTGTTTCCGATCCTGCGCCTTTGGGACAAGGGCTTTGCCGTCGACGCAAGCCGTCCGCAACCGCCACGCGGGTTTGTGGACATCTACGACGGCCCCCGCCATCTGAGCCGTGCCCTGATTGTCGCCGCGACCGAGGATAGCGGCGAAATGACCTATGAATTCAAGCGTGAGACGGTGATCGGCACGCGGCCGATTCGCGACTATGCCGAGGACCGGACAGGGCCGGACGGGTATCTGCCCCGCCCGGCCTAGACCTTGCAGAAGCCTGGACCCTACTGAAGATCGGCAAAGGCTTTCTGCAGCCGGTCCACCGCCTCGATCACCCGCGCGCGCGGCGTGGCGATGTTGAAGCGCATGAAGGTCTCGCCCCCGGTCCCGAAGGTATCGCCATGGTTCGCCGCGATACGCGCGTCCCGCTCGATACGGCGGGCGATCTCGTCGGGGCTCATGCCGGTGCCCGCGAAATCGACCCATTCCAGATAGGTCGCCTGCAACGGAATGACCCGCGCGCCGGGGATCGCCGCGATGCCGGTCTCGAAGATCCGGCGGTTTTCATCGAGATAGGCCATCAGCGCATCGACCCAGGCTGCGCCTTCGGGCGAATAGGCGGCGGTGACCATGGCCACCCCGAAGGAGTTCGGCGATGTGCCGGTGCCCAGGAAATACTGTTCGAACCGGGCCCGCAGGGTGTCGTCGGCGATGATGATGTTGCCGGTATGCGCGCCGGCGATGTTGAAGGTCTTTGTCGCCGCCGTCATCATCACCAGCCGGTCGGCGATATCCGGCGCCGCATTGGCCATGACGGTGTGCTTGTGGCCCGGCATGACAAGATCCGCGTGAATCTCGTCCGAGACCAGCAGCAGATCATGGCGCCGGGCAAAGTCGGCGACGCCGCGCAGTTCCTCGGCGGTCCAGATCTGCCCGCCGGGGTTGTGCGGCGAACACAGCACGATCATCCGGGTGCGATCGGTCACCAGCGCGTCATAGGCGGCGAAATCCATGGTCATGCGGCCATCGCGTTCGACCAGCGGGCATTCCAGCACCTTGCGGCCCGCGCCCAGGATCACCTTGGCAAAGGCGTGATAGACGGGCGTGAACAGAACCACCTCGTCTGCGGGCTGGGTAAAGGCGTGCACACAATGGCCGGTGCCGTTGACCAACCCGTGTGTGGTGAAGATATGTGCCGGGTTCACGGTCCAGTCGTGGCGATTGCGCATCCACCATGTGATGGCCGCGCGATAGTCGGTATCGGGGCCGAAATACCCATAGATCCCGTGATCCAGCATGTGCGCCAGCGCGGTCTGCACCACCTGCGGCGGGCGAAAATCCATGTCGGCGACCCACATGGAAATGCCATCCTCGGGGCTGACGCCATAGAGGGCCTCCATCACGTCCCATTTGGCCGAATGGGTGCCGCGCCGGTCGATGATCTCGTCGAAATTCATGCGGGTCTCCTTCTCATGTGAAGCATGATGCCCGCTCCAGCGGTCAGCGCAAGCCCGGACATTGCGAAGCGGCCCGCAATCGCCTAGATCATCGCCATGAGCCTGCGACACATCCTTTTGCATCCCGATCCCCGCCTGAAAAAGGTCTGCGATCCCATCGCGTCCGTCACGCCCGAAATCGGCGCGTTGGCCGAGGATATGCTGGAAACCATGTATGAAGCCCCCGGTGTGGGGCTGGCCGCGCCACAGGTCGGCGTGATGCAGCGGCTGTTCGTGATGGACTGCGTCAAGGACAAGGACACCGCGGCGAAGCCGATGGTGCTGATCAATCCCGAGATCACCTGGACCTCGGACGAAAGCAACACCTATGAGGAAGGCTGCCTGTCCATTCCCGAACACTACGCCGAGGTGACGCGCCCCGCCCGGGTGCGGATGGCGTGGCTGGGGCTGGACGGCAAGCGGCATGAGGAAGAATTCGATCACCTGTGGGCAACCTGCGCGCAGCACGAGTTCGACCACCTGAACGGCAAGCTCTTCATCGACTATCTGGGCCCGATCAAACGCCAGATGATCACGCGCAAGATGGAAAAGCTGAAGCGCGAACGCGCGCGCGGCTGAGGGATGGCGACGCGCCTCTCCATCGCGGTGGCGGGTGCGGGAATTGGCGGCTTGGCGACGGCGATCGCGCTGCGCCTGGCCGGGCATGACGTCTGTGTTTTCGACAGGTTCGACCGCCCGCGACCCGTGGGTTCCGGTCTGGTCGTGCAGCCGGTGGGCCAGCGCGTGCTGGACTGGCTGGGCGCGGGCACCCGGGCACGGGCACTTGGCACCCCGGTGCTGCGGCTCTACGGGCGCGAGGCCGTGACCGGCGCGGGCACGCTCGATGTGCGCTATGACGCCGCCGGGCCGGGCCTGCACGGCCTGGGGATGCACCGGGCCAGCCTGTTCGCCGCCCTGCATGAGCGGCTGTTGGCGCTGGGCCTGCGGGTGACACCCGCGACCGAGATCACGGGCAGCGTGCTGGCCCCTGGTGGGCGGGTCCTGCTGACCGGGGGCGGTCGCATCGGACCGTTTGATCTGATCGTGGATGCGCTGGGGTCGCATTCGCCGCTGTCGCCGCTGATCGCGTGCCCGCTGCCCTATGGCGCGCTGTGGACGACGCTGCACTGGCCCGAAACGGGGATCCCGGCCGACCGCCTCTCGCAACGCTACCGGGCCGCGCGGCGAATGGTGGGGGTGTTGCCCATCGGGCGGAAACCGGACGATGACAAGCCGCTGGCCGCGTTCTTCTGGTCGCTGAGGGGCGATCATCTGGCCGACTGGCAGGCCCGGGGGCTGGCGCCCTGGAAAGCCGAGGCGCTGGACCTCTGGCCCGAGCTGGCGCCGTTCCTGGCGCAGATCGAGGACCCCGCACAGATGACTCTGGCACGCTATTCCCACGGCACCCTGCGCCGTCCCTGGGCCGAGAGGCTGGTGCACCTGGGCGATTCCGCACATCGGGCCAGCCCGCAACTGGGACAGGGGGCGAACATGGCGCTGCTGGATGCGCTGGCGCTGGCACGGGCCCTGGATCAGGCGCCCCTGGACGACGCGCTGCCGCTGTTCTGGCGGATGCGGCGCGGGCATCTGACCGTCTATCAGGCCGCCAGCCGGTTCCTGACGCCGCAGTATCAGTCGGACAGTGCCGCCATTGCCTGGTTTCGCGACCGGATCGTCGCGCCCGTCGGCCGGGTGCCACCCTTTCCGCGCCTGCTGGGGGCAATTGCCAGCGGCATTGCCGTGCCGCCGCTGGCCGGTGAGCCGCACATCAAGGGGCAACCCGTTCCGCCCGATTGGGCGATGGACGGGCGGCGCGACGGGTGATAACCCCGCGCCATGCCGATCCTGCCGATTGTCCAGTTTCCCGACCCCATGCTGCGCCGGCCCTGCACGCCGGTGACGGCGTTCGATGCCGCGTTGCGTCAGCTTGCCGCCGACATGCTGGAAACCATGTATGCCGCCCCCGGGCGCGGGCTGGCCGGGCCACAGGTCGCGGTGCCGCGCCGCGTGTTCGTGATGGATTGCACCTGGAAAGAGGGCACGCGCAGCCCCAGGGTCTGCGTGAACCCGGAAATCGTCGCGGCCTCGGACACGCTGGCGGTGCAGACCGAGGGGTGCCTGTCCATCCCCGGCGTTCCCGCCGCGGTCGCGCGACCTGATTGGATCGTGCTGCGCTGGACGGACCTCGACGGCACCACGGTCCAGGCCCGGATGGACGGGTTCGAAGCCGTCTGTGCCCAGCATGAGCTGGACCACCTGAACGGCCGCCTCTGCATCGACCTGCTGCCCGAGGACGACCGCATCGCCATCTCCCCCCTCTTGGCTGCCCTGGGATCATCATGACCATCCGCCGCTGCCTGCCCTGGCCCGACATCCGCCTGCGCACCCCGGCCCAGCCCGTCGCGGCGATCACCGACGAGATCCGCGCGATCTGGACCGACATGATCGACACGATGGAGGCCATGCCCGGCGTCGGACTGGCCGCGCCGCAGATCGGCGTGATGCTGCGGCTGGCGGTCGTGGATGCGTCAGAGGGGCGCGGTCAGGCCGTGCGCATGGCCAATCCCCAGGTGCTGCACGAATCCATCCAGTTGCGCGACCATGACGAGGCCAGCCCCAACCTGCCGGGTGTCCACGCCCGCATCAGCCGCCCCCGGGCCGTGACCGTGCGCTTTCTGAACGATCAGGGCGCGACCGAGGAGCGGGACTTTGTCGGTCTCTGGGCCACCAGCGTGCAGCACCAGATCGACCATCTGAACGGGCAGATGTATTTTGATCGCCTCGGCAAGGTGAAACGCGACATGCTGCTGCGCAAGGCGCGCAAGCATCAGTCCTGACGCCGCGCGGCACGCCCTGCCAGCCAACCCAGCAGAACCAGCACCGCCACCCCGCTCAGGGGCAGCAGGATGAAGATCTGCACGTCCTCGGCCGGCAACTGCCAGGGCCAGCGCCAGCGGCAGCGCCCGGTCGGGCTGCCAAAGGCACAGGCCAGCGATTGCGCATACAGAAAGAACGCGGTGGCCGCGGCCGCCAGCAGTCCTGCCAGCGTGTAGAACAGCCAAGACAAGATGCGCATTCTTGATCCTGCCCACCGAACGGGGTTACCTGCCCCGGTCTAGCGCGGCGGAAACGCCGCGACAATGCCGCTGCGAGGTGCCGATGCGCGTGATCTTCATGGGAACACCCGAATTCTCGGTTCCGGTGCTGGATGCCCTGCATCGCGCGCACGAGGTCGTCTGCGTCTATTGCCAACCCCCGCGTCCCGCCGGCCGGGGCAAGCAGGAACGCCCGACACCCGTGCACGCCCGGGCGCTGGAACTGGGCCTGCCGGTGCGCCATCCCACCCGCCTGCGCGATCCGCAGGCACTGGCGGACTTCGCCGCGCTCGATGCCGATGTGGCGGTGGTGGTGGCCTATGGACTGATCCTGCCGCAACCCGTGCTGGACGCACCGCGGGCCGGCTGCCTGAACATCCACGCCTCGCTTCTGCCACGCTGGCGGGGGGCGGCGCCCATTCACCGCGCGATCATGGCAGGCGATGCGGAAACCGGGGTGTGCATCATGCGGATGGAGGCCGGCCTGGATACCGGCCCGGTGCTGCTGCGCGAGGCCACGCCCATCGGCGCGGCGGAAACCACGGGCCAGTTGCACGACCGCCTGTCCGCCATGGGCGCGCGGCTGATCGGTCAGGCCCTGGCGCACCTGCCCGATCTGGTGCCCGTGCCGCAGCCCGACTCGGGTGTCACCTATGCCGCCAAGATCGACAAGGCCGAGGCCCGCGTGGACTGGTCCGATCCGGCCGAGTCGATCGCACGGAAGATCCGCGGTCTGTCACCCTTTCCCGGTGCCTGGTGCGACACGCCCGACGGCCGGCTGAAACTGCTCAACGCCATCGCGGTGCCGGGCACGGCCGAGCCGGGCCAGGTGCTGGAGGGGTTGACGATCGCCTGTGGCACCGGGGCGGTTCGCATCGACCGTGCCCAGCGCGAAGGCAAACGCCCGATGGAGGCCGACGACCTGCTGCGCGGGCTGGACTGGCCGCCCGGCACGCGGCTGGGCTGACCCTCAGCCCTGCTCTTTCAGCAACCTGCGCTTCTGGCGATCCCAGTCGCGCTTGGCCGAGGTTTCGCGCTTGTCGGTCAGCTTCTTGCCCTTGGCGATGCCGATCTTCAGCTTCACGATGCCCCGGTCATTGAAATACATCACCAGCGGCACCAGCGTCATGCCCTGCTTGGCCGTCGCCGCCCACAGCCGCGCCAGTTCCTTGCGGCTGACCAGAAGCTTGCGCTTTCGGCGTTCCTCATGCCCCCAGGTCTTTGCCTGGGCATAGGGAGCGATGGCGCTGTTGACCAGCCACAACTCCCCATCCTCGACCGAGGCGTAGCTTTCGGCGATGTTGGCCCCACCCTGACGCAGCGACTTCACCTCGGAGCCCAGCAGCATGATCCCGCATTCGAGATCGCTCTCGATGAAGTAATCGAACCGCGCGCGGCGGTTTTCGGCGATCACTTTGCTGTTGGGGTCGTGTTTTTTCTGGGCCATGCGGGCGAGATATTGGTTTGATGGGGGCCTGTCCAGTGGCGGCCCCGCTTTGCCGCCGGAAAGGAGGCCCCGATGAAAGCCCTTTTGCCCCTTGGCGCGGCGATCCTGCTGGGCGCGTGCCAGATGAGCGGCCAGCCAGCCCCGCCGCGCATGTCGCCGGGCCTATCCGGCCCGACGATGCCGCGCGTTGTGCCAGGTGGCGCCGATCGCGCCCCGCCGCGCGTTTCGCCAGGGTCGCCCGGCGCGTCAGGCGCAGGCGAGCCGCGTGTCGCACCGCGCACCGACACGCCCCGCGTTTCGCCCGGTGCGCGCGGCGGGCCTGCCGCGCGCCTTCCCGGGCCTGACGCCTGCGGCGCATCGGACCTGCAGCACCTGGTCGGCGGTCCGGTGCCCGAAACCTTTGCGGTGGCCGGTCCGATCCGGGTGTTCGCCACGGGCGATCCGGTGACGATGGATTACAACCCGCGCCGCCTGAATGTCGAAGTCAGCCGCCGGAACCGGCGCCAGATCGTCGCCATCAGTTGCGGATGACAGGACGGGCCGGGCGCAAGGGCACCCGGCCCGCCAGATATCGCGCAGCCGCCTCGAATGGTGGGGGCCATCCGGGGCATCGGCGCGACCTACCTTTCACAGGGCCCCCAGTCTTGCAGCCGAGCATGGCGTTTTCGCGGTTCTCCGGTGGTCAGACTGCGGAAAATTGGCCGCCTTTGCCCCGGATCACGGCGAATCCCTTGATTTCCGCGTCTTGCGGCGTCACGATTCCGACATGAACGTCCAGAACACCGTTCCCCCGCCCGCCCCCTATGATCAGGTCAGTTTCGACCGATTCGAACTGGGCGAGATCCTGTCCGTCTATGGCCGCCATGTCGCCGCCGGGCTCTGGCGCGATTATGGGATTTCCTGCCTGCGGGACCGGGCGGTCTTTTCGATCTTTCGCCGCGCGGCCGAAAACCCGCTGTATCGCGTCGAGAAGATACCAGCCCTGCGCCATCGCCAGGGCCTGTATGCCCTGTTCGGCCCCGAGGGGCAGGTGCTGAAGCGCGGCACCACATTGCGCAGCGTGCTGGCGCCACTGGAACGCAAACTCCTGCGCGCGCTGGACTGACCCCCGCCACCCGCGCTAAGCCCTGGGCATGAACGATTTCATTTATGCCCCGCCGCCGGATGCCCCGGTCATCCTGCACCTCGATGATGACATCCTGGTGGCGGACAAGCCGTCCGGGTTGCTCAGCGTGCCCGGGCGCGGCGGGGATCGGGCAGATTGCCTGATCGCCCGCCTGAAAGCCCTGCACCCTGAGGTGCGGCTGGTGCATCGGCTGGATCTGGATACCTCGGGCGTTATCGTCTTTGCGTTGACGCCCCAGGCGCAGGCGCATCTGGGCAGGCAGTTCGAGGACCGCAAGACCCAGAAACGCTATATCGCCCTGGTTGCGGGCCATCCGACCGAGCCAAAGGGGCGCGTGGACCTGCCGTTGATCGTGGACTGGCCGAACCGCCCCCGGCAGATGGTGGACCCGGTGAACGGCCGCGCGGCGCAAACCGACTGGCGGGTCCTGCGTGCCGAGGGCGGGAATACCCGCATGGCGCTGAAACCGTTGACCGGACGCAGCCACCAGCTGCGCGTGCACATGCTGGCGCTGGGGCACCCGATCCTGGGCGATCCGCTCTATGCCACGGGGGCGGCGCGCGACTATCCGCGCCTGATGCTGCACGCCGAGGAATTGCGCCTGCGGCACCCGACGACCGGCGCGGCGATGACCTTTCGCGCGCCTGTGCCGTTCTGAGTCAGGCAGCCTTGCTGTCGGGGTGTTCGGTCAGGATGGCGAACAGCTTGTCGGGCTCTTCGTTCTGGCGCAGCTTTGTGCAGACACCCGCGTCCCGCAGCGTGCGCGAGACCAGCGCCAGCGCCTTGAGATGCTCGACCCCGGCATCGCGCGGCGCGAACAACGCGAACACCAGATCGACCGGCGCCCGATCGACCGACCCGTAATCCAGCGGCCGGTCCAGCCGGATGAAGATGCCGCGCACGCGCTCGATCCCGTCGATGCGGGCATGGGGCAGCGCCACGCCGTGCCCCACCCCGGTCGGACCCAGGCTTTCGCGTTCCTGCAACGCGTCGATGGCGATGGCTTCGTCGATCCCATGCGCGCTGGAGGCAATTTCCGCGAGGTCCTGAAAGAGGCGCTTCTTGCTTTTCACGGCGTTGCAGACCCGGATCGCTCCGGGGGTCAACAGATCGGCCAGTTCCATGCAGTCGCTCCTGCCTTCTTCGCCCTGGTGGGTGGACCCCGGCGACATTCGCCGCACGGGGCCCGACACGTCACTGCGGATCGATCCAGCCGATATTCCCGTCGTCACGCCGGTAAACCACATTCAGGCCACCATGACGCTCGTTGCGGAACACCAGCACGTTGGAGTGGGCCAACTCCATCTGCATGACCGCCTCACCGGCCGAGATCTGCGGAATCCGCGTTTCCATCTCGGCGATGATCATCGGCTGCAACGAGTCCGGCTCGGTTCCGTCCGCTTCATCCTCAGCGGCGAGGATATACGAGGATGCCTCGGCGAATTCAACCGGGCCAGTCCGTTCCCGGTGATGGTCCTTCAGGCGCCTCTTGTAACGGCGCAATTGCTTGTCCATGCGCTCGCAGCACGCATCGAACGCAGCATAGATGTCGGCGGCCTGGCCCTTGGCCTGGGCTGTAAGCCCGGTCGACAAATGAACAATCGATTCGCAAACATGATTGTGGCCATCGCGGGAAAACACCACGAGCGCATCGGTGGGACGTTGGGAATACTTGTCCATCACTTCGCCCAGTTCGCTTTTCACATGCGACTGAAGCGCCTCACCGACGTCGATCTGTTTTCCGCTGATCTGGTACCGCATGGGCCTCTCCTTCGTGCTGGCGGACAGCCCTGGGTCGGTATGAACCGAGGCGTTCCGCCGTTCTCGGCCTGTCGTTGCGGATCATTCCCCACGCCGGTCGGCGGCCAGTCTGCGCCGCCTGGGCGACGGAGGAATGCGCAGGCCTTCCCTGTATTTGGTGACAGTTCGGCGCGCGATGTCAACGCCCTGCGCGCGCAACATCTCGGCAAGTGCGTTGTCGGAATGGGGACGCTGCGGCGGCTCGGCTGCGATCAGCTCGGCAAGACGGCGCTGCACCGCACGGGCAGAGACCGGGCCATCCTGTCCCGGCAGCGCCGACGAGAAGAACACGGTCATCGGCCATAGCCGGCCGTCCACATCCACGGCCTTGCCGGCCAGGGCGCGACTGACCGTGGAAGGGTGCAAACCCAGATCGGCGGCCAGGGCGGCCTGCGTCGCCGGCACCAGCGCGGCGGGGCCGGCGGCAAAGAACCCGGCCTGTCGGCTGACCAGCCAGCCACCGATTCGCACCAGGGTCTGCCCGCGCAGTTCCAGCGCCGCGATCAGCGCGCGCGCGCGTTGCAGCAGATCGGCGGCAAAGCCCTCGGCCTCGGCCCGGCGCACCATGGCGGCATCCAGCCCGACGGCCGGGCGCGCGCTGTCGTCGGCGGCCAGACTCAACGTGCCGTCGTCGTGGCGCACCAGCCGCAGGTCGGGGCGCAGAAGGGCGACGCGCTCGGTCGGGCCGGCGGTGACGGGGCGGGGCGACAGGCTGCGCAGCAAGGCCGCCCTCTCGCGGGCCTGGGCAGGCGTCAGGCCCAGCGCGCGCGCCGCCGTCGCCCAGTCGTGCCGGGCGAAGGCCGCCAGTTGATCCAGTGTCGCCAGCGCCGCATCGCGCGCCAGCCCCCGATCCTCGAGTTGCAGGCGCAGGCAATCGCGCACATCCCGCGCCCCAACGCCGACCGGCTCGCAGCGTTGCAACGCGGCCAGGCCGGCACGCAAGGGGGCGGCATCGATCGCCAGTTCGGCGGCCAGCACGTCAATATCGGTGTCCAGCAGGCCATCGTCATCCAGTTCGCCCACCAGCAGAAGCGCCGCCGCATGGGTTGGCGCGGGCAGGTCCATCAGCCCCAGCTGACGGCGCAGGTCCTCGTGGAAAGACTGCGGGGCGGCGGCCAGGTCCTCGGTCAGGGGCAGAGGCGCGGACACGGCACGCATCGGATCCATCAGCAGGAACGGATTGCGGGCCGCTTCGCGGGCGACTTCCTCGGCCAGTTCCGCAGGGGTCATGCGCAACACCGAGAGACGCACGCGCACCTCGGGGGTCAGCGCAAGGCGCTGCTCCTGCCGAAGTTCCAGGCGCGGGTTCAGCGCCATGGGACAGCGTCAGCGAAAACTGTCGCCCAGATACACCCGGCGCACATCGGCATCGGCCACAACCTCGTCCGGGGTGCCGCTCATCAGCACGGTTCCGTCGTGCAGGATATAGGCCCGGTCCACGATCTCAAGCGTCTCGCGCACATTGTGGTCGGTGATCAGCACGCCGATCCCGCGCGCCGTCAGATCGGATACCAGCGACCGGATTTCGCCAACGGCGATCGGGTCCACCCCCGCGAACGGTTCGTCCAGCAGCACGAAAGACGGATTCGAGGCCAGGCAGCGCGCGATCTCGGCGCGGCGCCGCTCGCCGCCGGACAGGGCCAGCGCGGGCGACTTGCGCAAGCGCGCGATCGAGAAATCGTCCAGCAATTCCTCAAGCCGGGCCTCGCGCGTGCCACGGTCCGGTTCGGTGATCTCGAGAATGGCCTTGATGTTGTCCTCGACCGAAAGACCGCGAAAGATCGACATCTCCTGCGGCAGGTAGCCGATCCCCATGCGGGCGCGGCGATACATCGGCCAGCCCGAGACATCGGTGCCATCGATCGTCACCCGCCCGCTGTCCGCCGGAACCAACCCCGCGACGCAATAGAAACACGTCGTCTTGCCCGATCCGTTGGGGCCCAGCAGGGCGACCACCTCACCGCGACGCAGGCGCAGGTCGATCCCGCGCAGCACGGGGCGCCGTTTGTAGCTTTTGCGCAGCCCGACAATCTCGAGCCCGCCCTCGGCCTGGGTCAGTTCGGTCATCGGCGATCAGTCCGTGCGGATCGTGGTGCGAACCCGGCCGACCATGCGACCGGCGCCGCTGCGCAGATCCGCCACGAACCGCTGACCGGACAACATGTTCTGCCCTTGCAGCAGCATCACGTTGCCGGTCATCTCGAGTGTCTGACTGTCCAGTGACCACACGGCCTGCTCGGCCTCCATCGCTTCGGCAGGGGTCACCATCGTCACCCCGCCCGAGGCAATCAGCCGGCTGATCCGCTGCGATCCTTCGGTGGTGCCGGGCGCATATTCTAGCCGCAAGGCATCGGCAGCGATCCGCATCTCGCCCTGCACGGCCAGCACATTCCCCGAGAATTCAGAGGCCCCGGTGGTCTGGTCCACCTGCAAGGTGTCGGCGGTCACCTCCAGCGCGGACCCGTCCAGGCGCAGCGATTGGCCAAAGCTGATCGGCACGCCCTCCTGGGCCAGGGCGGGCGCGGCAAGCGCGAACAGCGCCAGGATCAGGCCGGGGACGAGACGCAACATCGGGGTTCCTCAATTCTCTGGTTGATATAACAACCTTACACCGCCCCCAAAAACAAGCCGGTAACCGGCGCCATCGGTCGAATCGGCCTGTAACAGCATGTGTGCGGCGGTAATTTCGCCTGCCGGGGCGCTGCCGGTCACCTGCCCGGGGGCCTCGATCCGGGTTGAATCCAGCAGACCCGTCAAGGTTTCGGTGCGCAGCGCGTATCCCGGGGTCACCGTCAGGTCCAGCCCGCCCGACATTGCAAAACGGCCTGCGCCACGGTCGATCACCCCTTCCGAAGCCTCGGCCATCAGATCCTCGCCGGACTGCCCTTCGAGGTGCAGCGTCAGGCCCGTCACGTCCAGCTTGAGCGCCGCGTGCGGGTCGGACCGCGCTGTTTCGGCCACGATGGTAAGCGCGGCGCCATCCTCGGTCACCCCGGCAAAGCGCGCGCCGGACAGGCGGGGATCACGGGCGCGATCCTCGACATCGATCTCGGCGGTGGTGATCGCCAGGCGGGGGTCGATGGTGCGGGCAGTCAGAAAGACCAGCGACAGCAGAACCAGCGCCGTCAGGGGCAGCACCACCTTCAGGATGCCGACCGTGCGGGAATATCGCGTCAGTCGCGGGCGCTGGTCCGTCATGCTCATGTCAGTGCGCGAAGATGTCCACCTCGGGCCAGCCGGCCAGGTCCAGGGCGGCACGGTGCGGCAGGAAATCGAAACAGGCTTGCGCGGTCTCCATCCGCCCCTCGCGGCGCAACATGGATTCCAGCGCATCCTTCAGCCGGTGCAGATGCAGCACATCCGAGGCGGCATAGTCCTTTTGCGCGGGCGTGATCTCGTCCGCGCCCCAGTCGCTGGATTGCTGCATCTTCGAGATGTCCACGTTCAGCATCTCGGCCAACAGATATTTCAGCCCGTGCCGGTCGGTATAGGTGCGCACCAGCTTCGAGGCGATCTTGGTGCACCACACGGGCGACGCCAGCACGCCGAACCGGTGATACATCACGGCGATGTCGAACCGCCCGAAGTGGAACAGTTTCAACACCCCTGGGTCGGCGAGAAGGCGCTTCAGATTGGGCGCGTCGGTCTGGTCCTGGGTGATCTGCACCAGATGCGCATTGCCGTCCCCACCCGAGAGCTGCACCAGGCACAGGCGGTCGCGGTGCGGGTTCAGGCCCATCGTCTCGCAATCAATGGCCACGACGGACCCCAGGTCCAGCCCGTCCGGCAGGTCGTTCTTGTAGAGCGTGTTCGCCATGGGTCCCCTCGAAAGCCGTTTCGCGCGCCGGTCTAACGCCAGCGCGCCGTCCTGGGTAGGGGGATTCGTGTCGATGCGCCCCCTTTGACCGGGCGCGCATCGCGGAATTCCTCACCCCGCGTAGCCCAGCAGACGCGGCAGATACAGCACGAAATCGGGCGAGAAGGTGATGAACACCAGCGACAGGATCAGGATGAAGATGAAGGGGGCCAGATCCTTGATGATCGGCATCAGCGGCTGTCTGGTGATCGACGCGACGATGAACAGCAGCAGCCCATAGGGTGGCGTGATCAGCCCCAGCATCGCGTTGACCACCAGGACCACGCCGAAATGCACCAGATCGATTCCCAGCGCATGGGCCGTGGGGATCAGGATCGGCACGACGATCAGCAGCAGCGCCCCGGCTTCCAGCACGCAGCCCAGCACCAGGAACAGGATGTTGACGGCGATCAGAAAGCCCGTCGCGCTCAGGTTCATGCCGTCCAGCAGGGCCGCAAGGGTGTCGGGCACGTTCTCGCGGGTGATGACATAGTTGAACGCCATCGCCCCCGCGATCAGGATCCCCACAGCCGCGGTCGATCGCGCGGACCCCAGGAGCGCCAGGTAGAAGTCGCGCGCCTTGACCGATCGATACAGCACCACCGAGATCACCAGCGCATAGGCGGCGGCGACGGCGGCGGCCTCGGTCGGGGTCATGACGCCACCATAGATCCCGCCCAGCAGGATCACCGGCAGCATCAGCGCGGGGATCGCCTGCCACGTCGCCTTGGGCAGTTCGCGCAGGGGAATGCTGTCATCGGTGGGAAACCCGCGCCGGCGGGCCATGACGGCGTTCGTCACGCCCATCATCACCGCCATCAGCAGGCCCGGCAGGATACCGGCGGCGAACAGGTAGCCGACCGATTGTTCCGAAACCAGCGCATACAGCACCATCGGGATCGATGGCGGAATGATCGGCCCCACGGTCGCGGTGGCCGCGGTGATCGCCGCGGCATAGGATGGCGTGTATTTTCCATCCTTGGTCATCATCGTGATGATGATCTTGCCCATGCCCACGGCATCCGCCACGGCCGATCCCGACATGCCCGAGAAGATGACCGAGGACACCACGTTCACATGCCCCAGGCCGCCCTTGAAGCGCCCCACCAGGGCCTGCGCGAAGCGCAGCAGGCGGTCGGCGAGCGAGCCGATGTTCATGATGTCGGCCGCCAGGATGAACAGCGGCACCGCCAGCAGCGTGTAGCCGTTGAACAGGCCCTGCAACATGGTCTCGGCCGCGATCGACGGGTCCAGCCCCTTGAGCAGCAGATAGACAAAGGACCCGGCCAGCATCGACACGCCGATCGACTGGCCCATGATGGCCAGCGCCACGATCAGCACCATGGAGACGGTGAAGGGATCAGTCATAATCGTGGCCCTCGGGGTGGGTCGGGGTGATGTAGCGTCCGCCCTTCCCGGTGATCGCCCCGACGACGTTCATCAGGCTGCGCAGGATCACGGCACCCGCAAAGGCCATGTAGATGGCAAAGACATAGTTGAAGCGGATGCGCAGCGCGGGTGTGCGTTCACGATACATGAATTCGACGTAGTCCCAGCACTTCGGCAGGGTCCACAGAAGGATCGCGGCAACGGTCAGGCCCGTCATCACGTCGAACACGCGGCGCCATCCGACCGGCAGCGCGTTGTAGACGATATCCAGCCGGATGATGTCGGAATCCCGCACCACAAAGGCATAGCCGAACAGGATCCCCCAAAGCCACGCGATCGAGACGAACTCGACCGTCCAGTTGGTCCAGCTGACAGGCAGGGCCAGCACATAGCGAAAGGTGATCTGGAAGAGGAAGGTCAGGAACATGCCCAACAGAAGCAACGCGATGAAATTCTCGGCGCGTCGCTGCAACCAGCCGACGAGGGGCGCGAGGCGGGCCATGGCAGGACCTTTCTGTCGGAACGCAGGAACAGCGGGGGCGGCCACGCGCGGGCCGCCCCCTGGGTCGGATCAGCGGCCGACAGCGGCGATCGCGTCGATCAGCCCTTCGGGCCAGGCGGCCGAGTAGTCCGAGTTCAGATACATCGCCGCGGCATGGCTGCGGAATGCTTCGAGGTCGGGGGTGTAGACATCGATCCCCGCTGCTTCGAACGTGGCTTGCAGTTCGGATTCCTGACGCAGGGTTTCCGCGTCCAGCGCGGCCTCGAACCGGTCGGCGCACATCTGCACACGCGCTTGCTGATCGGCGGTCATGCTGTCCCATTTGGACTGCGAGATCGTGAACTCGTTCGCGGCGATCAGGTGGTTGGTCAGCGCGAGATGGTTGATCAGCTCGTCGAAATGCATCGCATGGGTGGCCGGAAAGCCGTTGTCCTGCGCGTCGATCGCATGGGTCTGCAGCGCGGTGTAGACCTCGGTGAAGGGCACCGGAACCGGGGTCGCGCCCATCGCCTGACCGACGAACTGCCAGCCCTCGCCGCCGGGCATCCGCAGGCGCACGCCGGCCAGATCCTCAGGGGTCATGTAGCGGCGATCACCGATATAGCTGAGCTGACGCGCGCCGATATAGGGGAAGGCCAGGAAATGCACGCCGGTCTCTGCCTCGACCTGGCCAAGCAGATCGTCCAGCACGCCGCCGTCATAGCTGGCACGCATATGGGCATAGTCACGGAACAGGAACGGCATGCCCAGGATGCCCACGGCCGGAACCTGGTTCTGGAAATCGAAGATCGCCAGGTTGCCCATGTCCAGGTTTCCGCGCTGCATCGCGGTCAGTTCGGTGCCCTGCGCAACCAGCGTGGCACCGTGATAGGCCTGAAAGTTGAACTCGTCGCCCAGGCAATCCCCGAACTCGGATTGCAGAAGCTGCGAGCGGACGTCATTTTCCGACACCGTGTCGGAATAGACCAGATCGACGGTCGCCTGCGCGGCGCCGGCTCCGAGGGTCAGCGCGACAAGGCTGGTCGCGAGGGTGGTCTTCAGGGTCAAACGCATGTGCTCCTCCCATGTGCGTTTCGGCGGGGTCCAGGCCCCGAGGTCTTGGTCGTTCAGGTAAAACTGTCGAAGGTTGCGCGCATCCGCGCGGGATCGGGCGCCAGCCCGGTGAACAGCTCGAACGCGGCAACGGCCTGAAAGACCGCCATGCCAGAGCCGTCGATGGTGTGGCATCCCCTGGCCCGCGCCTGCGCCAGAAACGCGGTTTCCAGCGGAAAATAGACGATATCGGCAACCCAGTGGCGGGGCTCGATCAGCGCCATGTCGATCGGGGTGCCGGGCAGCTTGGCCATGCCCACGGGCGTGGCGTTGACGACACCATCCGCAGCAGCCAGCGCCACGCGCAGATCCCGGGCCGCCCGCGCCCGCCCCGGCCCAAGTCGGGCCTCGATGGCGCCGATCAGGGCCGTCAGGCTGGCGGGATTGGTGTCATGGATGAACAGCAGTTTCACGCCATGATCCAGCAAGGCATGCGCCACCGCCCCGCCGGCACCACCCGCACCCAGCAGCAGCACGCTGCCATGCGGTCGTGCCCCGATGCCGCGACGAAAGCCCTGGGCAAAGCCGGAATAGTCGGTGTTGTGCGCGATCCGCCGGCCACCCCGGAACACGATCGTGTTTGTCGCCCCGACGGCCGCGGCCGAAGGCGCGACCTCGTCCACCGCGTCCATGGCGGCGCGCTTGAACGGAAAGGTGACGTTGACCCCGGCCAGTCCGTCGGCCTGGGCGCGATCCAGCAAGGTCGCGATCGTCGGCGTTGGCAGGGGCAGCAGATCCGTGTCGATCAGCCGATAGTCATAATCCAGACCCAGGGCCTGGCCTTCCTCGACATGCATCCGGGGCGTGCGCGACGCCGCGATCCCGGCACCGATCAGACCGACGCGCACGGATGTCGCGGCGGGATGGCCCGGCAGGCTTTGCACGGATGCGGTCATGGGATGCGGCTCCTCGTTCGCCAGCCTAAAATGTTCACCGAAGTTCATTGTGTCAACAAAAATGTATTGCTAGGTTAAATCCCAGACACGGGAGGACGCATCGCATGGGCGAGATGGGCACCGGGGGATCAGGCCGGCAAAGCTGGAAACAGGATCCCGACGGCGTGAAACGGGCGATCCTGACGGCCGCCACGCAGATCTTCGCACGGCAGGGCTACGCCTCGACCCGGATCGAGGACATCGTCGCGCAGACCGCCACGTCAAAGCGGATGGTCTATTACTATTTCGGCGACAAGGAGGGGCTTTACCTGCAGGTGCTGGAGGCTGCCTATACCAAGGTCCGCGCCGGCGAGGGCGCGTTGCGTCTGGATCACCTGCCCCCCGCCGAAGCCCTGCGCGCGCTGGTCGAGTTCACCTTTGACCACCACCGGTCAAACCCCGATTTCATCCGTCTGGTGATGATCGAGAACGTGCACAACGCGGCCAACCTGAAGGCCTCGGGGCTGATGGGCCGGGTCAACGCCGGAGCGATCCAGAAGCTGGACAGCATCTGTGCACGCGGTCAGGCCGAAGGGCAGTTTCGCGACGACATCACCGCGCTGGAACTGCATTGGCACATCTCGGCGCTGTCGTTCTTCAACGTCTCGAACCAGCCCAGCTTTTCCGAAAGCTTCGGCAACGCGCTGTTCCAACCCGCGGGGCAAAGCCGCATCCGCGCCCAGGCCGTCGACTCGATCCTGCGGCTGGTGCTGCGCAACCCCGCCCTGTCTGCCACCATCCAGCACCGAGAGGCCCCGATGATCGACCCGCAGCTGACCCCCTTCCTGGCCGCCTGGGGCGCAAAATGGGCGGTGCTTCCCGCTGGCGCCAGCCCCGCCGATCGGCGCAAGCGGTTCGAGGTGATCGCCGCCGAGATGCGCCTGCCCACGCCTGACGATGTCGATTGCACCGCCGAACACTGGGTAGACAGCAAGGCCGGCCCCGTGCGGGTGCGCGTCTTTCGACACAGCGACGGCAGCCAGCAGGCGGCGCTGATCTACATGCACGGCGGCGCCTGGATGCAGGGCTCGCCCGAAACGCACTGGGACATTACCGCGCGCATCGCATCCTGGAACCGGCAGACCGTGATCAGCGTCGACTATGCGCTGGCACCCGAACACCCCTATCCCGCCGCCATCGACCAGTGCAATGCGGTGGCCCGGTGGGCCCATGCGAATGCGGCGATGCTGGGAATCGACCCCGCGCGCATCGCGGTGGGGGGCGACAGCGCGGGCGGCAATCTGGCGGCGGCGCTGGCGCTGGATCTGCGCGGCTCGGATGTGCCGCTGATCGCCCAGCTTCTGATCTACCCCGCATGCGATTTCGATCGTGACCGCCCCAGCTATGCCGAGAACGCCGAGGCGCCGCTGCTGCAGGTCAAGGGCATGGATACGGTCAATGCGATGTATTCCCCCGACACGGCGCAACTGGCCAGCAACCCGCGCATCGCCCCCCTGGTCGCCGACAGCCACGCCGGCCTGCCGCCGGCCTTCATCGCCGTCGCCCAGAACGATCCGCTGCGCGATTCCGGCCTGGCCTATGCCGCCGCACTTGAGGCCGCCGGCGTGCCCGTCGTTCTGGATCGCGGTGCCGGGCTGATACACGGCTATCTGCGTGCAATGGAATGGTGCGAGGCCAGCCGCACCGCCCTGCACCGCATGGCCGACTGGCTGAAGGCACAGGGCTGACCGGCCACATGACCCTCGGCCCAGCCGGCGCCGGGGGTCTTGCCTGTGCGGGCGATGCCTGTCGGGCCGCTATTATCGCTGCCATTTGACCGTCTTCACGATTTCATGTGTGTAATTATCAAAACCGGAAGCGACGGCAGTAAATATCGGAAATTTCCCTTGGTTTTAATTTCAGCGAAAATGTGATATCATCAATGTGTGTGTAATTTAACCTTGTTTGCGTAGGCCCAGCGTTCCGGGCCAGGTGAGGTGATGCAGCTTTTCGTGCACGCCGGTCTGCACAAGACGGCGACAACTGCGTTCCAGGTCCTCTGCCACCGAAACGCGCAGCTCCTGGCCGAAGGGGGCGTTCTCTATACCGAACTCACCCCGGGCGTTCCGGCCCATCATTGCCTTCCACTGGCGCTGATCGGCCGTGACCACGATACGCTGGCGCAAAAATTGGCGGAACTTCGGGAATCGGCGCAGGTCGCGGGCTGCGACCGTGTTCTTGTGTCGGCCGAGGATTTTGAGAACGCCCTGGTTGAGACCCATCTGGCAGGGGATTTTGAAAACCTGGCCTATGCTGCCGGATTCCAGTCCGTCGACTGGCTCTTTGTTCACCGCGATCCATGGCGGTATTTTAACAGCCTTTACGCGGAGCTCAGCAAACACGGGATCCCGGTTTCGATCCGGTCTGCCGGAAAACAGGTGCTTCGGTTCGGAACTCTTTCCGTGGCAAGCGCCCGGTTTCAATGGAAATTCGTCTTTGATTTCGCCCGGCATTTTTCGCATTTCCGGGCCAACATCCGTGGAAACGCGCATGGCCTGACCTATCAGGCTTTTTGCCAACCGCGACTGGGCGACCCCGTTTTTCAGATCGTTTTCCGCGATACCCCGGAAACCTGGCGCGCGCTCGCCCCTAGGATGGCGCACCCCACTGGCAAAAGGAACGCGTCCCTGGGCGGGTTTCGGGTGGAATTCAACTATGTCGCGAATTTCTTCATGATCTCGAACAAGGCGCCGTCTCTCCTGTTCCTTTGGGCATTCGTGCCCCTTGCCCTGATGCGATGGCTGATCGTTGCCATCCTGCGCCGCCGACTGGCCCGCCCCTTTCGCGACAGGTTTTCAGACTGACCACCAACCCGCCCTTTCGCGGCACACCTGGCCGGCGGCCGGGCCGGTCGCGATTGGCGCGGCAATAAAAAATCCGTGCAGCAATCCTTTGGTGAAAAAGGATTATCCTAGACTATTCAATTTATGAATGTGGCCCATTCGTGCCATCGGCTATCCGCAGCACGTCAGCCTTCCTAACAGAACTTCAGACCGGGTCCGACGCGCAGCGCGCGATGATTCGCTCTGAAACACCGGGGGAAGGACAGTTGTCATGGTGAAGCGGGTGCTCTTGCGTTGTGTTGCGGTGACGTGGCTGGCAACGTCAACCTTTCTGGGTCTGACCCAGCCTGCGATGGCGCAGGACGTGACACCGCCCGGTGTGACCGCCATCAACTACATCGGAGCGGGCAACCCGCGCACCACCGCAGTGTTCCGGATCTTCTTTGACGAGGAAATCGTCAATTTTTCCACAAACGATCTGACACTGACGACAACCGGCAGCGTAACGGCATCCCTCGCGGCCGGGTCTATTACATTCGACAATGTCCGTTTCACCCAATACGTCAACGGTCTCTCCGGCGACGGAACCCTGCGGCTGGACCTGAGGCCGAACACCAACATCCAGGACCTTGCGGGCAACGGCGACGGCACCAACGGCTATGTCCCGGCGTTCACGTCGGGCCAGGTCCTGACGGTCGATTCCACCGCGCCGACGATCTCCATCGGTGCGCTGACACCGACGGGGACCGGCACCTACACCGCCGCGATAACCCTGAGCGAGGCCTCGAGCAATTTCACCGTCGCTGATCTGACGTTGAGCAACGCGAATGCGACGCTCAGCGGATCGGGCGCCAGCTATACCGCCACGCTGACGCCCCAGGGCGACGGTCTGGTGACCCTGTCGGTCGCGGCGGGACGTTTCACCGACTCCCGGCCCGGAACCATCTGGTATGCCGAGGCCGACACCGGCAACAGCAACACCGCGTCGAACACGGTTTCCGCCGTCTACAGCAGCCCGCCTCAGGTGGTGTCCATCGCGCTCTCGGGATCGCCGGCAGCGAACGCGGGAACGCTCCATTATGTCGTGACGTTCAACAAGATCGCACACAACATCTCGATCGACGATTTCATCGTCACCACGGTCTCCGGCAATGCGACGGGGACTGTCGCATCCGTTCCCTTCAGCGATGGCAGTGCCGTCGACGTGTATGTCTACCCAGTCGCCGGTGCGGGCACATTGCGGCTCGATCTGAGACCGAACACCAACATTGTCGATGACACGGGCAGCGGCAACGGCACGAACGGCTACACACCCTACTTCAATGCAGGGTCGGTTCACACGGTCGATCGGATCGCCCCCACCATCACCATCGGCGCGCTCACCCTCTCGGGCGGAAGCTACAGCGCCACCATCACCCTCAGCGAGGCCGCGACCGATTTCACCCTGGCCGACCTCTCGCTGACCAACGCCGACGCGACGCTCAGCGGATCGGGCGCCAGCTACACCGCCACGCTGACGCCCCAGGGCGACGGGCTGGTCGCGCTGTCGGTCGCCGCCGGCACCTTCCACGACGCCGCCGGCAACGCCAACACCGCCTCGAACCAGGTCACCGCGACCTTCGACGGCACCGCCCCCACCGTCACGTTCGCGGATGTTCCGGCGCAAAGCTCGGGCCCGTTCACGATCCGCATCGTGTTCACTGAATCCGTTCCGGATTTCACGGTCGGCGACATCACGGTGTCGAACGCGACCCTGTCTGCCTTCGGCGGCGCGGGCACCGCCTATACGGTGACGGTCTCGCCGATTGCGGTCGGCCCGGTGACGCTGGACATCGCGGCCGGCGTGGCCCATGACGCGGCCGGAAACGGCAACACCGCCGCGGTGCAAGCGGTGTCGGACTTTGTCAGCACCCGGCCGTCGGTCACCATCACCGGGTTGCCGGACAGCTTTGTCGGGCAAGCGAACCTTTCGGTGCAGGTGGTTTTCTCGGAGCCGGTGACAGGGTTCGTGTCCGGCGACCTGCTGGTCACGAACGGCGCGGTTACGGGGATCAGCGGTTCGGGCGCGTCCTATACGGTCCAGATCACGTCATCGGGCACCGGGGACGTTTCGGTCCAGGTGCCTGATGCGGTGGCGGTCAATAGCCATGGCGCACCGAACACGGCCTCCGGCACCCTGCGCGCGCAGAACCGGACCGTCGCGGAAACGCAGTCCCTGGTCGCGGACTTCATGACGACACGGGCAAACCAGTTGCTGTCCAGCCAGCCCGATCTGGTCTCTCTGCTCGCGGATCAGGGCGACGGACCAGGCCAGTTCATGGTTCAGGCGTCGCGCGGGGTGTTGAACGTGAACATCGCCTCGGGCCCGGGCCGGCCCCTCTGGTATCAGTTGAGCGCATCACGGTCGGAAACCGCCGGAACGGGCAGTTCGTATCTGTTCGGCGTTCTTGGCTGGCACCATGCCCTGAACGAAAATGCTCTGGTCGGCGCCATGGTCGAGATCGACCAGACCGGCAATACCAATGGCGCAAGCACGGTCGATGGACGGGGCTGGCTGGTCGGGCCCTATTTCGTGGCCCGTCTTGCCGATCAGCCGCTGTATTTCGACGGACGGCTGCTATGGGGGCGTTCGCGCAACAGCGTCTCGCCGCTGGGCACCTACACGGACACCTTCACCACGACTCGGCGGCTGGCAACCCTGGCGATCACCGGCGAGGTCCGCAGAGGCGAGACCACCTGGCGCCCGAGGCTGGCCTTTGCCTATACCGATGACGAGCAACAGGCCTATGTGGACGGTCTGGGGAACACAATCGCAAGCCAGAGGGTCGCGCTGCGGCAGGTCTCGCTGGGGCTCGATGTCAGCATGCCGCTGAACACGGGCGCCCGGCAATGGACCATGGATGCGGGCGTCTCGGCCAGCTACTCGGACGTGATGTCCAGCGGTGGTTCCAGCCCGGTGATCGCCGCGACAGGCGGCCTGCGCGGTCGCGTCGACATGCAGTTCCGAACGGACCTGGGCGACAACGGGCGGTTTTCCATCGGCGGTTTCTACGACGGTATCGGCGCGCCGGGGCATCGCTCGGTCGGCGGCGAACTGCGGTTCGAAGTCAAGTTCTGACGCCATCACCCTGCCACCGCAAAGGAGAGCACTTCATGGCCAAGCTCAGCATCGACACGGTTTCTGTCAACGACGACGGCGGCGACGAAGGGGACAACGTTCTGATCCGGGTGCAATCGGATGGCGGCGCGCCAGCCCGCTTCCCCCTTCTGATCGGCAATTTCATGAACAACGCCAGCAAGGACTGGACGCCGAACGTCGTGTATTACTTCAACCACACATGCTATGTCAGCCTGTGGGACAACGACGAGAACCTCACGCAATTCTCGGCCGATGACTTTCTGGGCTCTGCCTATTTCACCCCCGAGTCCCCGTCCGGCACCGTGCGGGTGTATGGCTCGGACGGGGCCGACTATGAGATCACGGTCACCATTACCGACGAAAACCTGCCGACCTGCACCAGCACGGCTCTGGACCCGTCAACGGTCGTGGCGATCAACAATGCGCTGACCTCCTTCGAGCAGTCGTCGAAGGGTCAGGAGATGATCTCGACGACCAATCCGCAGAGTCTTTTCAAGCTTGCTGTCGATGCCCTGGCGACGGATGCGATCAGCGAAGTCATCAACCTGCTGAAGTCACAGCTGAACATCAAGGCGGTGTCGATCGGTCTGATGGGGCAGGTCGACACGATGGTCGGAATATCCGGGTGCTGCGGGGCTGTCATGGACATCCTGGACACGACGGATAACGCCGTCATCTTTGCCGCGGGCGGCATAACCGAAGGGGCGGAGGAAGGGTTCGATGGCGACCTGGCGTTCGGCATCTGGTACGAGCCCGTGGCCAGCATCAACGGCCTCTATTTCGGCGGCGAAGTCGACGAGGACGCGGGGCTGGGCTTCGAAGGCGCCGCGTTCTGCGCGGGCGATGATCGCAAGAAATACTACAAGAACGGGCAGGACGGCGAAGTCGACAGCAGCGTGCTGAAGATGATCTTCATCGCCGCGGGGTTCGGCGAACAGGAAGCCGTCGCCGCCGACGAGGCCTATTTCTATGCCGGAAATGTTGGCGGCAACGTTCCCGCGTTTCAGTCCGGCAGCTACACCCACACGGTCAGGGTCAACCAGGTCACATGTCTGGTGTCCGAAAGCGGCAGCAAGCATTACGACGACTGCCGGTTCAACTGGTCGCCTGATTGCGACAATGGCAATTCGCTGTGCGGAGCCGGCAACGTCTTTGTCTATCCGATCACCAACTCTTTCGAGATGAGCGAGGACACCAGCGATCCGCGAAACATACTCGAACCCGGCGCGATCATGCGGTTCAACGACTTCGTCAAGATCGCGTTCTACGAAGGAAAGGGAAGCGAAGGCATTTCGCAGCTGGGAACCCTGGCCTGCGTGAACGCAAGCGACTTCACGGCGATCGGGGACATGGTCACGGTCGAGTTCAAGAACACCCAGAAGGGCACCTGCTACCAGATGCAGATCGAGCTGGTCGAGATCGACGCCCCGGACCCCGATTCCGAGTAGTGTCGCGCCCTGGACCCGGACATCCAGACTGCCGTGGCGCTTTCCCGTCTGACGGATTGTGCTAACGTCGGACGAATAGTGTTACCGCTGTAATTGACGAGTTTCCATGACGCCCTCAACGGTCGAACCAGCCCCGCACGCGCGACGAACGCTGTTCCTGCTGTGGTGCGTCTTTGCGGTGGCACAGCTGGATCGCAACATTCTGAGCTTTGCGCTGGAACCGATCGCGTTGGAATTCGGCCTGACCGACACCCAACTGGGGCTGTTGACAGGTTTCGCCTTTGCGGCGGTCTTCGTCCTGGTCGGTTTTCCGGTTGCGGCACTCTGTCTTACGCGCAGCCGTCACGCCATCGTCTCGGTATCCGTATTCGCATGGAGCGCCCTGACCCTGGCCTCGGCCGGGGCCCAGGGGTTCGCGCATCTGCTTGTGGCGCGCCTGGGCATCGGCGCGGCCGAGGCGGGGGCCGTGGCGCCGGCCCATTCGATGATATCGGATCTATTCCCGGAAGACAGGCACGCCTCGTCGCTTTCGGCCTTCGCATCGGGCGCGAATTTCGGCGTCCTGCTGGCGGCCCTGATCGGCGGTGTGGTGGGCCAGATGCTGGGATGGCGCTGGGCCTTTGCCGGTGCCGGATTGCTGGGTCTGATCGTCGCGCTCGCGTTCGCGCGCCTTGCGGTCGAACCGGCGCGCGCCGTCCATGGCGACCCGGATGCGCGCGACGCCCTGCTGTCGCAAACCTTGCGCACGCTGCTTTCGCAACGCGGAACCCGGCGTGCCCTGATCGCGTTCCTGTTGATGGGGGCGCTGGTCATCGGCACGGGTGTCTGGGTTCCCACCGTATTCGTGCGGCAATACGGGCTGACCCTGTCGCAAACCGGGGCCATGATTGCCCTTGTGGCCGGGTTTGTCGGCGGGACCGGCACAGCCCTGTGCGGCCTGGCCGTGGACTGGATGGGCCGCCGCGATGCCCGCTATCGGCTGTATGTCGTTGCCGGAACGGTCGCTGTGGCCGCCCTGTTCAAGATGGTCTTCCTGCTGATACCCACGCCCCTTGTCGGCATCGCGGCCTTTGTGCTGTCGACGTTCTTCAGCTTTGCCTTCTGGGGGCCCGGCTTTGCGTTCGTCTATGCCCAGATCCCCGGCCATCAGCGGCCGATGGCGACAGCGATCCTGCTGCTGCTGTTCAACTTCGGGGGCATGGCTGTCGGCGCAACGGTGATCGGCGCGCTCAGCGATGCTTTCGCACCCGGCGCGGGCGACCGGGCCCTGTCCTATGGTATCCTGTGCGTCATGTTGGTCAGCCCCGTTGCCGTCTGGCTGTTTGCCAGCGCCGCGTCGACAAGGCCCGCTATCGCGCACCAAAGATCTGATCGGCCCGGACCTGTTTCCGCGCGATGGTCTCGGTGATCGTCCGACGCAGCCAGACAAGGGACTTGTCGCCGTCATTCTTGCGGTGCCACGACATCGTGTGATCCTGCACCAGCAGGGGAAACGGCGCCGGCAGCGTGACCAGCCCATAGAGTTCGGCCATCTCCGCCGCGAAAAGGCGCGGCAAGGTGGACACATAATTGGTGGTCGACAGCAGGGCCGGAATCGACCGCAGGCTGTGCACCAGACACGCATAGTTCCGATCGGTTTGCTGGGCGACCTTGGCCTTGTCGAAATTCTTGACCGCACCCGCGCGCAGATTGGGCACGATGCGCTTGTATCGGGCAAAGGCCAGCACCGGATCACTGTCGCCCAGCAGGGGGTGCCCCTTGCGCATGGCAAGAACGATGTCCGTCGGGAACAGCGGTTCAACCGAGATTTCGTGCATCATGTCGGACTGCAGATAGACCACCAGATCGACGCTGCCACTCAGGATCGCCTCTTCGGTCAGCATGGTCTGCGGCGAGACCAGCTCGAAGGTCACGTCCGGATTGCCGTCCGTCAACCGCAACAGATCCGGCAGAATGATCGGCTCGACGAAATCCGCCATCATCAGGCGAAAGTGCCTGGCAGAGGTCCCGGGATCGAATTCGGCCGAGGGGCCCAGGCCGGTTTCCAGCAACAGCAGCGCCGCCCTGATCGGCCCCGCGATCGATTCGGCATAGACGGTCGGCTCAACCCCGTTCCCCTTGCGGACAAACAGCTTGTCGCCAAGCTGCGCGCGCAGCCGTTTCAGCGAATGCGAAACCCCGGGCTGGCTGAGATCGAGCAATTTGGCGGCGCCGCTGATGGATCTGCTTTCATAGATCGCGTGAAAGACCGACAGCAGATTGAGATCGAGATTTCTGACGCTCATACGCACTTGCCCCACTCGCACATCCGGCCAATCTGCGCGAGCTTCCAACCGGGCGCAAGCCATGCACCGCGCACCATCGCATCGCGCCTCACAGTCCCCGAAGCGCCCTGCCCGCCGCCGCGCCAGCCCCCCGGGGCACTGGCCGACCCCACGGTTCAGAACAGAAAAACGCCCGCAAGATCATCATCTTGCGGGCGTTTTTATTTTGGTGCCCAGGAGAGGACTCGAACCTCCACGCCTTGCGGCACAGGTACCTGAAACCTGCGCGTCTACCAATTCCGCCACCTGGGCAGGTCGCGTGATCGGCTGATTATCCCCGGTCCCCGATGCTGTCAACGGGGCGCGCGCAAAAATCGCCGGGCGCGTCGAAAATTCTTCTGCCGCACCGCGGCGAAGCCCCCGGGCCCGGTTTGGTTTTGTCTTGTGGCGCTGGGGGTGCAGGGGTATTGAGCAGTCAAGGCGATGATGCATGGCGCGGAGGGCGAGATGACGAAACTGGTCACGATCCTGGGCGGCTCGGGCTTTGTGGGGCGCTATGTCGCGCGGCGCATGGCTCAGGCCGGGTGGCGTGTGCGGGTCGCGACGCGGCGACCGAACGAACGGCTGTATGTGCGCACCTATGGCGCGGTCGGTCAGGTCGAACCCATCCTGTGCAACATCCGCGACGAGGCCTCGGTCCGGGCCGTGATCGACGGGGCCGACGCGGTCGTCAACTGCGCGGGCATCCTGTTCGAACGTGGCAAGAACACCTTTGCCGCCGTTCAGGCCGAAGGCGCCGATATCGTCGCCCGGGCCGCCGCAGCCGCGGGTGTGGCGCAACTGGTGCATATCTCGGCCATCGGGGCCAGCGCCGAGTCGGCCAGCGACTATCAGCGCAGCAAGGCCGCGGGGGAAGCCGCGATCCTCGCCGCCTTCCCGGGTGCGGTGATCCTGCGCCCCTCGATCATCTTTGGCCCCGAGGACGGTTTCTTCAACCGCTTCGCCGCCATGACCCGGTTTTCGCCGGTGTTGCCGATCGCGCATGGTCAGACCCGCTTGCAGCCGGTGTATGTGGACGACGTGGCGGCCGCCGTCGCCAAGGCCGCCATGGGTCAGGTTCCCGCCGGCACCTATGAGCTGGGCGGCCCCGATGCGATGACGTTCCGCGATCTCATGGCAATGATGCTGACCGAGATCCGCCGCAAGCGCGTGATCGTGAACATGCCGGGCTGGATGGCCGGGTTGAGCGCCCGGGTGCTGGGCGCGGCTCAGGTCCTGACGGCGGGTCTTTACACCAACTCCACGCTGACGCGGGATCAGTTGGCCGCACTGGAAACCGATAATGTGGTGGCCGAGGGCGCCAAGGGCCTGCGCGCCCTGGGCATCGCCCCCACGCCCATGGACCTGATCCTGCCGACCTATCTGTGGCGTTTCCGCCCGGCCGGTCAGTATGAAGCGATCAAGGAATCCGCCAAGGGCCTGCGCATTCAGGAATAAGCCAACCACAGCAGCGCGATCCCCAGGATCACGCGGTAGATGACATAGGGCGTGAAGCTGACAGCGGCCAGGAACCGCATCATCAGCTTCAACGCCACCAGCGCCGCCAGAAACGAGATCACCGCCCCGATCGCGCCGTCATGCAGCGCCTGCGTGTTCGCGCTTTCCGCAAGATCCAGCGCCGTCAGCAGCCCCGAGGCAATGATCGTCGGGATCGACATCAACATGCTGAGGCGCGCGGCATCGTGACGCTCGAACCCCAGAAAGCGGGCGCCGGTGATGGTGCTGCCGGACCGCGAGGTGCCGGGAATCAGGGCAACGGCCTGCCACAGGCCCAGGATGATTGCGTCACGCAGGGTCCAGCCCTCGGCCCGGCGGTGTTCGGTGCCCAGCTTGTCGGCGGCATACAGAACCAGGCCAAAGCCCAGCATCGCCCAGCCGATCACCGCCATCGAACGCATCCGGTCGATCATGCCGGTTTCCTTCAGCACCAGCCCCAGCGCCATCACCGGAATCGTGGCGATGAACAGCAGGAACGCCATGCGCGCGCCGGGTGATTCGAGCCGCCCGCGAATCATGTCGGGGATCCCGCGCAGCACCGCGATCACATCCGCGCGGAAATAGAGCATGACCGCCGCGAGGGTGCCCACATGCACCGAGACATCGATCGCGACCCCCTGATCCGCCATGCCGGTCAGTTGCGGGAACAGGATCAGATGGGCCGACGACGAGATTGGCAGAAACTCTGTAATACCTTGAATCAAGGCAAGAATCAGGATGTGAAGAAAGCTCATCGCGCTGTCCCGGGTGATGATGGCCGCAGACTAACCGCTTTTTGCGGAATCGAAAGGGCGAAAAATAGGTCCGTGTCGATACCTATTTTCCCGCGGATTGACCCGATCAAAGCGCGCCCCAGGGAAAATAAAGTGCCGATAGGTAACACATACTGACTTTTCTTGTTTCGCGGATCGTCGTATGTCTGCGCGACACATTGGGAGGCCCCGCCATGGCTGTTCAGCGCATGCTTCAATTCGTCACCAAGCCCAAGGAGATGCCCTCCAAACGGCAGGCCGACGAACGCCGCGAGGATTTCGACGAGATCTACCGGGAATTCGCCGCCGAGAAAGCGGCCGAGCAGGCCAGCCGGTGCAGCCAGTGCGGCGTGCCCTATTGCCAGTCGCATTGCCCCCTGCACAACAACATCCCCGACTGGCTGATGCTGACAGCAACCGGCCGCCTGCAAGAGGCGTATGAACTGTCGCAATCGACCAACACCTTCCCCGAGATCTGCGGCCGCATCTGCCCGCAGGACCGCCTGTGCGAGGGGAACTGCGTCATCGAACAGTCCGGCCATGGCACCGTCACCATCGGCGCTGTCGAGAAATACCTCACCGACACGGCCTGGGAAAACGGCTGGGTCACGCCGGGCACGCCCAGGGCCGAACGCGACCAGTCGGTCGGCATCATCGGCGCGGGCCCGGGGGGGCTGGCCGCGGCGGACCGTCTGCGCCGTGCCGGCGTTCAGGTGACGGTCTATGACCGCTATGATCGCGCCGGCGGGCTGCTGACCTATGGCATTCCCGGCTTCAAGCTGGAAAAGCCGGTCGTCATGCGCCGCATCGAACAGCTGGAAGCCGCCGGTGTGCAGTTCGTGCTGAATTGCACGGTGGGCGAGGACATCAGCTTTGACGCGATCCGCGGCAAGCATGACGCCGTGCTGATCGCCACCGGCGTTTACAAGTCGCGCGACCTCAAGGCCCCGGGATCCGACCTGGGCGGCATCGTCAAGGCGCTGGACTATCTGACCGCGTCGAACCGCAAGAGCTTTGGCGACGAGGTTGCGGACTACGATTCGGGCGTGCTGAACGCCGAGGGCAAGCGCGTCGTCGTCCTGGGCGGCGGCGATACGGCGATGGACTGCGTGCGCACGGCGATCCGTCAGGGCGCCGAATCCGTCAAGCTGCTGTATCGGCGCGACCGCGAGAACATGCCCGGCTCGCAGCGCGAGGTTCAGAACGCCGAGGAAGAGGGCGTCGAATTCGTCTGGTTGACCGCGCCCGCCGGGTTCGAAGGGGACAGCCGTGTCTCGGGCGTGGTGGTGCAGACCATGCGCCTGGGGGCGCCCGATGCCTCGGGCCGCCGGTCGCCCGAACTGATCGAGGGCGCAGATTACCTTGAACCCGCCGATCTGGTCATCAAGGCCCTGGGATTCGAGCCCGAGGCCCTGCCCTCTCTGTGGGGGGTGCCGGAACTGGCCGTGACGCGATGGGGCACCATCCGCTGCGACCACGCCACCCACATGTCCAGCCTGCCCGGCGTCTTTGCCGTGGGCGACATCGTGCGCGGTGCCTCGCTGGTGGTCTGGGCGATCCGCGATGGCCGCGAGGCCGCCGACGCGATGCTGGACTATCTGGCGCAACCCGCTTCCGTCGCCGCGGAATGATCGGGCGGGCGCGCCTTGCCCCCGGGCTCATGCTGTCCCTGATCGCAGGGACGGCACTGGCGCAGGGTGTCTCGGTGCCGCCGGACTGCACCGCCTATCTGACGGTTCAGAACCGCGACTGCACCGTCGAACATCACTATTTGTGCCCATCGGCTGCCGGCCCGCGCCTGCGGATCGACTTTGGCCAGGACGGGCCCTTCTACATGGCCGCCACCGACGAGGAAGGCCGCTGGATGTGGTCGCAGGTTCTGCCGGATGGCGAGGTCTCGCGGTTCGTCGACGACACCGACGAGCCCGTGTCGCTGACCCAGCTTCTGGCCACCGGGGAAAACCGCTACAGCTTTCGCGAAACCCGTGACGGCATGGCGATCCGGGTGACGGGCTATGACCGCCTCACCGGCGAGCGCGCGATCATCGACGGCGAGGAGCTGCTGTCGACGGAATACGCCTATCGCATGTCCACGCCTGACGGGCAGGACCTGGTTTCGGTTTCGGGGCATGAATATGTCTCGGCCCGGCACCGGCGGTTCTTTTCCGGTGTCCGCCAGTTCACCGATCCCGATGGCCAGCAAGTGACCCGCGATTCCCGCCCGGTCGACTTTGTGTATCCCGGCGAACCCGGCTTTCTGGGCGAAGTGCCCCAACATGGCTGCGGCGCCCTGATGAGTTCGCTTGCCCAAGCGGAGGCCCCGGCATGACCCAGACCAGAACCGGCGGATGCCTGTGCGGCGCGGTGCGGTTCAGCGCCCGGCTGACCAACACCCGCTTTGGCGCCTGCCATTGCGAGATGTGCCGCCGCTGGACGGGGTCCGCGCTGCTGGGCCTGACCGTGCCGACAGGCAATATCGACTGGCAAGGCGCGGATCACATCGCCACGCGCCAGACCAGTGCCTGGGCGATGCGCGCCTGGTGCCGCGAGTGCGGCTCGAATCTGTATTTCCGCGTGACCGCCGACGGCCCCTATGCCGGCGACACCGAACTGCCCATCGGCCTGTTCGACGATCCGAACGGGCTGGAATTCTCGAACGAAATCTACATCGACCACAAGCCCGACAGCTATGCCTATGCGGGCGAGGGCCGGACCCTGATGACCCGGCAGGACTGCATCGAAAAATTCAGCCTGCTCGACAGCGAGTGAGAAGGAGATCGCCATGACCGTCTATGACGAAAGCTGGGTCGCAGCCGAGGAAGCCAAGCGCGCCTGGATGCATGAGAACGGCCTCTACAAATCCGAGGACGAACACGCGTCCTGCGGCGTGGGCCTTGTGGTGTCGATCGACGGCAAGCCCTCGCGCCAGGTGGTGGAAAACGGCATCAACGCGCTCAAGGCCGTGTGGCACCGCGGTGCGGTCGATGCCGATGGCAAGACCGGCGACGGCGCGGGCATTCATGTGCAGATCCCGGTCCCGTTCTTCTATGACCAGATCCGCCGCACGGGCCACGAACCCGACCTGAACGCGCTGATCGCGGTGGGCCAGGTGTTCCTGCCCCGCACCGACTTTGGTGCACAGGAACGCTGCCGGACCATCGTGGAAACCGAAGTCCTGCGCATGGGCTACTACATCTATGGCTGGCGCCATGTGCCCGTGAACACCGAGGTTCTGGGCGAGAAAGCCAACGCCACCCGCCCCGAGATCGAACAGATCCTGATCAAGAACACCAAGGGCACCGACGAGGAGACGTTCGAGCGCGAGCTTTACGTCATCCGCCGCCGGATCGAAAAGGCGGTCGCGGCCGCCGGGATTTCCGGCTTGTATCTGTGTTCGCTGTCGTGCCGGTCGATCATCTACAAGGGGATGATGCTGGCCGAACAGGTCGCCGTGTTCTACCCCGACCTGTTGGACGAGCGGTTCATCTCGTCCTTTGCGATCTATCACCAGCGGTATTCGACCAACACCTTCCCGCAATGGTGGCTGGCGCAGCCGTTCCGCATGCTGGCCCATAACGGCGAGATCAACACGCTCAAGGGCAACGTCAACTGGATGAAGTCGCACGAGATCCGCATGGCCTCGTCGGCGTTCGGCGACATGGCCGAGGACATCAAGCCGATCATCCCTGCCGGCACCTCGGATTCGGGCGCTCTGGACGCGGTGTTCGAGGTGATGGTGCGCTCGGGCCGGTCGGCGCCGATGGCCAAGACGATGCTGGTGCCGGAAGCCTGGTCCAAGACCACGGTCGAACTGCCCAAGGCCTGGCAGGACATGTATGCCTATTGCAACTCGGTCATGGAACCGTGGGACGGCCCGGCCGCCCTGGCGATGACCGATGGCCGCTGGGTCTGCGGCGGGCTCGATCGCAACGGCCTGCGCCCGATGCGCTATGTCGTCACCGGCGACGGGATGCTGATCGCGGGATCCGAGGCCGGGATGGTGCCGGTCGATGAACTGAGCGTGCGCGAAAAGGGCGCGCTGGGACCGGGGCAGATGATCGCCGTCGACATGAAGGAGGGCAAGCTCTACCGCGACGTGGCGCTCAAGGATCGTCTGGCCGCCAGCCAGCCCTTCGGCGACTGGATCGAAAAGATCGTCGAGCTGAACAACCTGCTGAAGGACGTGCCCGAACAGGCGATGTTCCGGGGCGAGGCCCCTGCGCCGCCGCCAGATCGCGGCCGGCTTCTCGATGGAGGAGGTCGAGCAGGTCCTGACCCCAATGGCCGAGGACGGCAAGGAAATGGTCGCCTCGATGGGCGATGATACGCCGTCGGCGGTTCTGTCAAAGATCTACCGCCCGCTCAGCCACTTCTTCCGCCAGAACTTCAGCCAGGTGACCAACCCGCCGATCGACAGCCTGCGCGAAAGCCGGGTGATGTCGCTGAAGACGCGCTTTGGCAACCTGAAGAACGTGCTGGACGAAAGCAGCGCGCAGACCGAAATCCTGGTGCTGGAATCCCCGTTCATCGCGAACGAGGAATTCAAGGTCATGGTCGCCCAGTTCGGCGAAAGCGTCGTGACCATCGACTGCACCTTTGACGACGGGGCGGGCGAGGACGCGCTGCGCCAGGGCCTGGAACGGATCCGCGCCGAGGCCGAGGACGCCGTGCGCTCGGGCTCGGGCCATATTGTCCTGACGGATGAACATCAGGGCGAGGGCCGTGTGCCGATGCCGATGATCCTGGCGACCAGCGCGGTGCATTCGTGGCTGACCCGCAAGGGCCTGAGGACCTTCACCTCGCTCAACGTGCGGGCGGCCGAGTGCATCGACCCGCATTATTTCGCGGTGCTGATCGGCTGCGGTGCGACCACGGTGAACGCCTATCTGGCGCAGGATACCATCGCCGACCGGATCGAACGCGGCCTGCTGGACGGCTCGCTCACCAATGCGATGCGCCATTACCGCGATGCCATCGACGCGGGCCTTCTGAAGATCATGTCCAAGATGGGGATCTCGGTCATCTCGTCCTATCGTGGTGGCCTGAACTTCGAGGCCGTGGGCCTGTCCCGCGCGCTGGTGGCCGAATATTTCCCGGGGATGCACAGCCGCATTTCGGGGATCGGTCTGCACGGCATCCAGTGGAAACTGGAACAGGTCCACGCCAAGGGCTGGAAGGCCCCGGTCGGTCCGCTGCCGGTCGGCGGCTTCTACAAGGCGCGCCGCTCGGGCGAGAAGCACGCCTGGGAAGCGCAGACCATGCACCTGCTGCAATCGGCATGCGACCGCGCCAGCTATGACATGTGGCGCAAGTATTCGGCGGCGATGCAGGCGAATCCGCCGATCCACCTGCGCGATCTGCTGGACTTCAAGCCGCTGGGTCGCGCGATCCCGCTGGAGGAAGTGGAAAGCATCACCTCGATCCGCAAGCGGTTCGTGACGCCGGGCATGTCGCTGGGCGCGCTCTCGCCCGAGGCGCACAAGACCCTCAACGTCGCCATGAACCGCATCGGCGCCAAGTCGGACAGCGGCGAAGGTGGCGAGGATCCGGCGCATTTCCACCCCGAACCGAACGGCGACAACCCCTCGGCCAAGATCAAGCAGGTGGCGTCGGGCCGCTTTGGCGTCACCGCCGAATACCTGAACCAGTGCGAGGAACTGGAGATCAAGGTCGCCCAGGGCGCAAGCCCGGCGAGGGCGGCCAGCTGCCGGGCATGAAGGTCACCGCGCTGATCGCGCGCCTGCGCCATTCGACCCCCGGTGTGACGCTGATCTCGCCTCCGCCGCACCATGACATCTATTCGATCGAGGATCTGGCGCAGCTGATCTACGACCTCAAGCAGATCAACCCGCGCGCCAAGGTGACGGTGAAGCTGGTGGCGTCCTCGGGCGTCGGCACCATCGCGGCGGGCGTGGCCAAGGCCAAGGCCGACGTGATCCTGATTTCGGGGCATAACGGCGGCACGGGCGCCAGTCCCGCGACCTCGGTCAAATACGCGGGCCTGCCGTGGGAAATGGGCCTGACCGAGGCGCATCAGGTGCTGGCGATGAACAACCTGCGCGACCGGGTGACGCTGCGCACCGATGGCGGGCTGCG
>JACKKF010000010.1 GCA_020637555.1 Rhodobacter sp.
TCGGCCTGTTCGCCGACGAAACCGACCTCGATACCTTGACGGCCGGGTGGCTTCGCCTGCGCGACCTGTTGCAGCGGACCGATTTCGGTCCACGCCGCGCACCCGAGGTCGGCCCCGGCCGCCACATCACCGACCCCGAAGCCGCCCGCGACCATCTGCGCGCGCATGCCGCGACAGCCTATCACCCGGTTGGCACGCTGCGCATGGGCACCGATACCGACGCGCCGGTCACGGCGCGCCTGGCCCTGCGGGGGATGCGGGCCCTGTGGGTCGCCGATGCCAGCATCATGCCGGCCGTGACCTCGGCCAATACCAACGCCCCATCCATGATGATCGGCTATCGCGCCGGCGAGATGATCGCCACCGACGCGCTGGCCGCCTGATCCAGACAAAGAGGACCCCATGGCCATTTCGCATCTGAAGTCCGGTAAACCCGCCGACGAGCGCGCCGAGGACGACGCCAAGGTGCGCGCTGTCGTCGAGGCGACGCTGGCGGATATCGAAGCGCGCGGCGACGCGGCGGTTCGCGACCTGTCCGCCCGGTTCGACAACTATGACCCGCCCGGTTTCCGCCTGTCGCAATCCGAGATCGCGGCCGCGATGCAACAGGTCTCGGCCCGTGACATGGAAGACATCCGCTTTGCGCAGAAGCAGATCCGCACCTTTGCCGAGGCGCAGCGCGCCAGCATGACGGATATCGAGATCGAAACCATGCCGGGCGTCATCCTGGGCCACAGGAACATCCCGGTGCAATCGGTCGGCTGTTATGTTCCCGGCGGCAAGTTCCCGATGGTCGCCTCGGCGCACATGTCGGTGCTGACAGCGAATGTGGCGGGGGTGCCGCGCATCGTCGCCTCGGCCCCGCCGGTCAACGGCGCGCCGCATCCGGCGATCGTTGCGGCGATGCATCTGGGCGGCGCCCATGAAATCTATGTGCTGGGCGGCATGCAGGCGGTCGGTGCGATGGCCCTCGGCACCGAAACGATCGAACCCGTGCACATGCTGGTTGGCCCGGGCAACGCCTTTGTCGCCGAAGCCAAGCGCCAGCTATACGGCCGTGTGGGCATCGATCTGTTCGCAGGACCGACCGAAACCATGGTCATCGCCGACGACACGGTCGATGCCGAGCTTTGCGCCACCGATCTGCTGGGGCAGGCCGAACATGGCTACAACTCTCCCGCGTGCCTGATCACCAACAGCCGCAAGCTGGCCGAGGGCACCCTGGCCGAGATCGATCGCCTTCTGGCGATCCTGCCCACCCGCGACACCGCCGCCGTGAGCTGGCGCGACTATGGCGACGTGATCCTGTGCGACACCTATGACGAGATGCTGCAGGTCGCGAACGACATGGCCTATGAGCACGTCCAGGTGATGACCGACCGCGACGACTGGTTTCTCGATCGGATGCACAGCTATGGCGCGCTGTTCCTGGGCCCGCGCACCAACGTCGCCAATGGTGACAAGGTCATCGGCACCAACCACACCCTGCCGACGAAGAAGGCCGGGCGCTACACCGGTGGGCTGTGGGTCGGCAAATTCCTGAAAACCCACAGCTATCAGCGTGTCACCACCGACGAGGCCGCCGCGCTGATCGGGGCCTATGGCAGCCGGCTGTGCCTGCTGGAGGGGTTCGTCGGTCATGCCGAACAGTGCAACATCCGGGTGCGCCGCTATGGCGGTCGCAATGTGCCGTATGGCGGCGCGGCGGACTGAGACCGCGCCCGGACCCGGGCAACGAGGCACCAGGACATGAGCACCGCCGAGCAGTTGAAATCGCTGATCGCGCCATTTCGCAAGACGGCCGAGACCGCCTCGCTGGCGGGGCTGCGCACGGCTCTCGAGGGGCTGATGGCGCCCGACGCCGTGCTGCGCCTTTGCCACCCGTTCGGTGATCTTGCGGGGCCCGGGGCGCTGACCGGGGTTGCCTATGCCCCCTTGCTGAATGCGCTGCCCGATCTCGAGCGGCGCGATCAGATCGTGCTGGCCGGCACAACCGCCGAAGGCCAGGACTGGATCGGCTGCATGGGGGCCTATATGGGCACCTTTCTGGCGCCCTTTCTGGACATTCCGCCGACCGGCCATCTGGCGCACATGCGCTATCACGAGTTTTTCCGCGTCGAGGCGGGCCAGGTCGTCGAAATGCAGGCGATCTGGGACATCCCCGAACTGATGATGCAGGCCGGGGCCTGGCCGATGGCCCCGCAGTTGGGTGCCTTTCTCAGCACCCCGGGACCGATGAGCGGGGACGGACTGGCGGTATCGGGGGATGGCGCGGCCGCGCTGGCGCGTGTCGTCGCGATGCTGACGGACCTGTGCCGGCACCCGGCCGATCCCGACCCGACGGTGATGAACCTGGCGGCGCACTGGCATCCCCGGTTCAACTGGTATGGCCCCGCGGGGATTGGCGCGGCGCGGGGCATCGCCGGGTTCCGCCACTGGCACCAGATCCCGTTTCTTCAGGCAATGCCCGACCGCAAGCTGGACGCGATGGGCGATCTGATGTCGCATTGGATCGCCGAAGGCGACTATGTCTGCGAAACCGGCTGGCCCAACATGCGCCTGACACTGTCGGGCGACGGCTGGATGGGCATCGCCCCGGCGGGTCGCGAGGTTCTGCTGCGCAGTCTCGATTTCTGGCGGATCGAGGACGGGTTGATCCGCGAGAACTGGGTGCTGGTCGATCTGCTGGACCTGTATGCGCAACTGGGCGTGGACGTGTTTGCCCGCTTGCGGGCGTTCAACAAGGCGCGCAGGCTCGGCCCGATGACCCTCGATCCAGGATTGACCCGATGAGCATGACTCTCCCCCGAACCCCTTCCTTCCGACTGGATGGCAAGCACGCGCTGGTGACTGGCGCATCCTCGGGAATCGGGCTGGGCTGCGCGGTGGCGCTGGCCGACGCCGGTGCCGAGGTCACGCTTGTTGCCCGCAACGCGGACCGCCTGCACGCGGTTACGGCCGCCTTGCGAGAGGCTGGTTTCCCGGCGCGGGCGCTGGCGCTCGACATCACCGACCTTGACGCGACAGCCCGGGCCGTTGCCGATCACGGGCCGTTCGACGTTCTGGTCAACTCGGCCGGGTTGGCGCGGCACACGCCCGCGCTGGATACCAGCCCTGCCGATTATGACACTGTCACCGACCTGAACGTGCGTGCGGCCTATTTTCTGACCCGGGAAGTGGCCCGCGGGCTGATCGCGGCGGGCAAGCCCGGCAGCCTGATCAATGTCTCCAGCCAGATGGGCCACGTCGGCGGCGTCGACCGGGCGGTGTATTGCGCGACGAAACACGCGCTGGAAGGGATGACAAAGGCGATGGCGATCGAATGGGGCCGTCACGGGATCCGCGTCAACACGCTTTGCCCCACCTTCATCCGCACGCCTCTGGGCGAACAGACGCTGGCGATTCCCGAACGAAAGGCCTGGATCGAACGCATGATCAAGCTGGGCCGCGTAGGCGAGGTCGAGGACCTGATGGGCCCCGTCGTGTTCCTTGCCTCGGATGCCTCGGCGTTGATGACCGGAACCAGCCTGCTGATCGATGGCGGCTGGACCGCGGATTGAGGGGGGGCGACAATGGCGAACAAGATCACCTCACTCGATGTCGCGCGGCGCGCCGGCGTCAGCCAGTCGGCCGTCAGCCGGGTTTTCTCTGGGGCCTCGGCCTCGGCCGCGACGGCGGAAAAGGTGCGCAGGGCGGCGGACGAGCTGGGCTATCGACCCAACTCGCTGGCGCGGGCGATGATCACCGGCAAAAGCCGGATGATCGGTCTGGTCGTGGCGTATCTGGACAATCAGTTCTACCCGGTCGCGATGGAGAAGCTGGCGACCGCGCTGCAAGAGCGCGGCTATCACGTCCTGCTTTTCATGGCTGGCAACGACCCCGAGCGTGTGGAAACCGTCGTCCAGGAGCTGATGGATTACCAGGTCGAAGGGATCGTCACCGCCTCGGTCGGGATGTCGAACGATGTCGTGATGCGCTGCGAAAGCGCAGGCATTCCGGTGGTCATGTTCAACCGCGGTCAGCACGACGCGCGCCTGTCCGAGGTGACATCGGACAATATCGCCGGGGGCCGGGCGGTCGCGAACTTCCTTGTTGCGGGCGGGCACCGGCGCATCGCGCATATCGCCGGTTGGAAGGGGTCCTCGACCGGACAGGACCGCACGGCGGGGTTCCTGGGCGGGCTGCGCGATCTGGGCACCGACGCCGTCGCGGTCGAGGACGGTCTCTACAAGCGCGAGACCGCCGCGGATCTGGCGCGCGGACTCTTCAGTCGGGCCGACCGGCCCGATGCGGTGTTCGTGGGCAATGACCACATGGCCTTTGCCGTGCTGGATGTCCTGCGCTTCGAACTGGGCCTGTCGGTGCCGGGCGATGTCTCGGTCGTGGGCTATGATGACGTGCCGATGGCCGCCTGGTCCGCCTATGACCTGACCACCATCCGCCAGCCGATCAATCGCATGGTCGAGGCCACGGTCGAGGCCATCCTGTCGCGCATCGAGGGCGATGCCGATCCGCGCCACATCCGCATTCCCGGGCCGCTGATGATCCGCGGCTCGGCCCGCAAACCGAGAGGCTTCAACACATGACCGGATTCGCCGGCAAATGGGCGGACCTGCCCGACTATATCATCGGCATTACCCGCGAGATCTGGGAGGATCGCGGGATCGAAACCCTGAACCGCTATTATGCGCCGGACATTCCCGTGCGTTCGCCGATGGGGGTGAGCCGCGGGAACCAGGGGGTGATCGCCGCGACGATGGCCACCTGCCACGAGTTTCCAGACCGCCAGCTTTACGCCGAGGATGTCATCTGGTCGCAGCACGCGGACGACGGCTATCTGTCCTCGCACCGGCTGCTGACGACGGCGACCCACACGCAGGACGGCCAGTTCGGCCCGGCGACGGGTCGGCAATGGACGGTGCGGGTGATCGCCGATTGCGCTGTCCGGGGCGATCAGATCCATGACGAATGGCTGGTGCGCGACTATGGCGGCATGGTGCGGCAAATGGGGCTGGAACCGCGCGCCTTTGCCGCGCAACTGATCCACGACGAAGGCGGCCCGGATCACGCCGGTCGGCCGTTCCTGCCGGAACACGATGTTGACGGCGGCTATCATGGCCGGGGAAACGACAATCCCTGGGGCGCGCGCTATGCCGAGTCCCTGAATCGCGTCATGGCCAAGGATTTCAACCACATCATCGCGGATTACGACCGCGCGGTGATCGGCGAATATGCGGGCGCCCAGACGGCGATCGGCCGCGACGCGGTATGCCGGTTCTGGCTGGGCCTTCGGTCGGCGTTTCCTGACGCCGACTTCCGCATCCATCATCAGATCGGCATGGACGGCGGGATGCTCAGCCCCCGAGCCGCTGTGCGTTGGTCGCTGGATGGCACGCATTCCGGCTGGGGCGCCTTTGGCCGCCCGACCGGCGCGCGCGTTCATGTGTTCGGCATCTCTCATGCCGAATTCGGACCCTGGGGCCTGCGGCGCGAATACGCCTTTTTCGATGAAATCGCGATCTGGAAGCAGATCCTCCTACAGACAGGTGACTCATGACCCCCGCTGAGATGGACGCCCGCATCGTCCGCTATGGTGACCTGCGGCCCTGCCGCACCGCCTTCATCGATGCCCATACGCCCGGCTCGGATCAGAAGGAGAACTTCACCATCATCGGCGCCGGTGTCACCGAAAGCCCGCATCAGCATGTCCATATCCGCGAGACACCCGGCTTCAACATCGGTGCCGCGGGCCAGCCGCCGAAGTGCCGCAACTCACTGCATTTTCACCGCACGGCCGAGGTGTTCTTCGTTCTGAAGGGTCGTTGGCGGTTCTTCTGGGGCCGCCATGGCACCGACGGCGAGTTCATCGCGAACGAGGGGGACATCTTCAACATCCCCACCGGCATCTTTCGCGGGTTCGAGAATGTCGGCACCGACTATGGCATGATCATGTCGATCCTGGGTGGCGACGATGCGGGCGGCGGCGTGGTCTGGGCGCCGCAGGTGATCGCAGACGCGCGCGATCACGGTCTGGTGCTGGGCGAGAACGGTGTGATCTATGACACCAAGGCCGGCGAGAGCCTGCCGCACAATGTCCATCCGATGGCGCCCCTGTCCGAGGACGCCTGCGCGGCAATCCCCGTGGTTCCGGCCGAGGCCGTCGTGCGCGATTACGTCGCCCGCTACTGGGACCTGATGGCGCTGGCAATGAAGAAACCCGCGCGCGTGATCGGCGCCGACGCGCTGCTCAAGGATCGCCCGGGGTTCGAGGTCGACTTCCTGACCCGCGGCTCGATTCCGGCCGACCGCGTCGCCACCGACCGCCACGAGATCCTGATGCCGGTCAAGGGGCATTGGCGCCTGCACTGGGACGGCGGCGAAACCGTTCTGAACCCGGGCGATACCTGCGCCGTGCCGCCCGGCCTGTCGCACGGGATCGAACCCGCCATGACCGGCGAGGCCAGTCTCTATCGCATCCGCAACACCGACGATCCGGCGGGCCTGACCTGGACCGGCTGGAAGGAGGACTGACATGCCCGTTCCCGTCACCCACGTCGGCAGCCTTCCCCGCACGCAGGAGGTCGTCGATTTCATCTTTGCGCGTGAACGCCAGGCCCCCTATGACACGGCCGCGTTCGATGCCTGCATGACCGCGGCCGTCGATGAAACGGTGCGCAGGCAGGTCGCCGCCGGGGTGAGCATCGTCTCGGACGGAGAAACCTCGAAGATCAGCTATGCGACCTATGTCAAGGATCGCTACACGGGCTTTGACGGCGACAGCCCGCGCAATGCGCCCGCCGACCTGAAACTGTTCCCCAGCTTCCTGAAGCGGATCGCCGACGAGGGCGGCACCCCCAGCTATGCGCGGCCGATGTGCGTGGGGCCGGTGGTTTCCCGGGGTCAGGGCGAACTGGACAAGGATATCGCCAACCTCAAGGCCGCCATGGCCCGACATGGGGCGCAGCGCGGCTTCATGAACGCCGCGTCGCCCGGTGTCATCAGCCTGTTCCTGCAGAACGCCTATTACCCGACGCGCGAGGCCTATCTCGCCGCGCTGGCTGACGCGATGAAGGAGGAATACGAAACCATCGTTGCCGCCGGGCTTGACCTGCAGCTCGATTGCCCGGACCTGGCGCTGAGCCGTCACATGCTGTTCACCGACCTGGACGACGATGCCTTTGTCAAGGTCGCCGCCCTGCACGTCGAGGCCCTGAACCACGCCCTGCGCGACATCCCGCAAGACCGGGTGCGGGTGCATATCTGCTGGGGCAATTACGAGGGGCCGCATGTCTGCGACATCCCGATGGGCAAGATGTTCGACACGCTGATGGCAACCCGGTCGCGCTATGTGCTGTTCGAGACATCGAACCCCCGGCACGGGCACGAATGGGCAACCTTTCGCGACCGCCGCGCCGATATCCCCGAGGACAAGATCCTTGTGCCCGGCGTCGTCGATACGACCACCAACTTCGTCGAACATCCCGATCTTGTTGCGCAGCGGTTGCAGCGGTTCGTCGACATCGTCGGCGCCGACCGCGTGATCGCTGGCAGCGACTGCGGTTTTGGCACCTTTGCCGGGTTCGGCGCGGTCGATCCCGAAATCGCCTATGCCAAGCTGGGCGCCCTGGCCGAAGGGGCGGCGCGCGTCTCGTGACCCTGCCGCTGGTTCTCTTGCCCGGAATGATGTGCGACGCGCGCCTGTTCGCACCCCAGATCGCGGCGTTGTCGGCCGGGCGCAGCATTCTGGTGGCGGACCTGTCGGGTGCCGACACGATCCGCGCGCTGGCGACGCGGGTGCTGGATCAGGCGCCGCCGGTCTTTGCGCTGGCGGGTCTCAGCATGGGTGGCATCGTCGCGATGGAGATCCTGCGCCAGTCCCCGGCGCGCGTCGCCCGGCTGGCGTTGCTGGATACCAACCCTCGGGCCGAACTGCCCCAGGTCCAGGCCCGGCGCGGGCCCCAGATCGACAAGGTGCGCGCGGGCCATCTGCGCGCGGTGATGCGCGACGAGATGAAGCCGAACTACCTGTCGGACGGTCCCGACAAGGCCCGCATCCTGGATCTGTGCATGGACATGGCCGAGTCCCTGGGCCCAGCGACCTTTGTCGCGCAATCGATTGCGCTGCGTGATCGGTCCGATCAGCAGGACACGCTGCGCACGGTTTCGGTGCCCAGCCTGATCCTGTGCGGGCGCGACGATGCGCTCTGCCCGGTCGAACGCCATGAACGGATGCACGCGCTGATCGCCGGTTCGACCCTGACAATCCTGGACCAGGCCGGCCATCTGCCCACGCTGGAACAACCCGAACGCACCAACGCGGCGCTGCGCCGCTGGCTGGAGGTCTGATGATGGACGCGACCCTTCTTTCCAAACTGGAATCGGTTGATACCCCCACTGTCTGCAATGCGATCGAGGTCGCCCAGGGCAAGCGCGGCTTCGACCGATTCACGCGGGGCACCGTGCTGTCCAGCGATCCCGATGCGCGCGCCATCGTCGGCTATGCCCGCACCGCCGCAATCCGCGCGCAGACCCCGCCCTCGGACCCTGCCGAGGTGATCCGCGACCGCCGGATGGCGTATTACCGGCACATGGCTGGCGGCCCGCGCCCGGCCCTGGCCGTGGTGCAGGATCTCGACGGGGCCGGGGCCGTCGGCGCCTTTTGGGGCGAGATCAACACCACCGTGCACAAGGGCTTTGGCCTGGCCGGGGCCTTGACCAACGGGGTGATGCGCGACCTGGGGGATCTGCCCGCCGATTTTCCCGTCATCGCCGGATCGGTCGGTCCCAGCCATGCCTTTGTGCATGTGGTCGAGATCGGCCAACCCGTGACGGTCTTTGGCCTGACTGTCCACGAGGGTGATCTGGTCCATGCTGACCGGCACGGCGCGCTGGTCATCCCGCCCGAGGTGCTGCCTGATCTGGGCGCGGCGATCGACAGGCTGCTCAGCACCGAACGCATCGTCCTGGATGCCGCCCGCGCGCCCGGCTTCGACTTTGACCGGTTTCAGGCGGCGTGGCGCGCATTCGAAGCCGCGCGCACCTGACACAGGGCAGCCTTGCGCGGCTTCATTGTATCCGCAGCACAGACAATCAGCGGTATGAAAGGCGACTTTGTTTCGAAGTTGCCTTAATTTGAACGCATTACGCCAACATTACTCTCTCATCGGAAACGATCCGATTGTGCACCTAGTCGGGATTGAGTGGAGCGTTGGCAATGAACGGGACAGGATACACGGGCGACGACTGGCCCGCGCAAACCGAGCAACGCGTGTCTGCGCAGATCGTCACGCCTGACCTGGCCCCCCTGCCCCGCGCGCCCATGGCCCAGGATCCGGTGCGTGTCGTCGAACCGATGGCGATCGTCTGGCAAGGCGTGGAAATGCGCACGACACATTGGAGCGTGCACGGTTTCACGCTCGAGGCCCCGATTCCCCGCGTTCTGGCCCCGGGCGTCGGCCGTGTGTTCGACCTGACGGTCCTGATCGGCAGCGGCGCGACCCGCATCGAAATGCGCGTTCAGGCGCGTGCCGACGGAAACGAGGGTGCACAACAGACCAGCTATGTCTTTGTGGACCTCGACCGTGCCCAGGCCGAGGTTCTTCACCGCATTGTCGATCACGTCGTGGCGCACAAGGCGATGAGCCTCACCCAACTGCTGAACGAAACCGAACAGACCCGCGTCGCCCGCGTCCAGACCGGCGAGCGTATGCGCAACTTCCGCACCGGGTTTCAATTGTCGCTGGCCGGCGTCGCCCTGGCGGCCGCCGGGGCTGTTACCTACAACCACATGGCTACGGTCAAGGCGCGCTATGCCGCCGTGACGGCAGGCGCGACCGCGATCTCGGTCCCGGTGGCAGGCACGGTATCGCAGATCAATGTGGCCCCGGGGCAGCGGATCTCGGTGGGCGACATTCTGGGCTATGTGCGCCCGTCAGGGGGCGACACCCGCGCCGAGGGAATGGCCGACCGCCGCCGCACGCTGGAAGCCGAACGCGCGGAACTGATGTCGCGCCGCAATGCCATGGCGCAGCTGTCCACAGTGGCGATGCAGGGTCTCGATGCTGATCGCACCCGCCTGACCGAATCGCTGCATCTGGCCGAACGCCGGCTGGGTATCGAACGCGCGACCCTGGCCACCCTGCGCGCCAGCGGTCTGCCGACCGCCGCCCGCCAGCGCGAACGCGCGGCCCAGCAAGCCGTGGTCTTGCAGGCACAATCCGACGTGCTCGAGGCGCAGTCGCGTCTGGATGCCCTGGCCCAGGCAGCCGTCCTGACACCGATGGGCGTGACGCAGGGCGACCTGCGCGGCACCACGCCGACGCTGGAAACCGTGGACCTGCGGATCGCCGCCCTGGATCAGGAGCTGGCCGGCATGGCCGGCACCGGCACCGATCCGGCGCTTGGCGCGCCGATCGTTTCGCCCTGCGATTGCACCGTTCAGGACATCGAGCGCCGTCCCGGGGAATGGGCCGCGCCCGCCGATACCGTCGCCGTTCTGGTGGGGGCCGAGGCGCCGACCGTCCACGCGCTGATCCTTGGCGAGACCGCGCGCGGAATTTCGATCGGCGACCCGGCCCGGGTGGAACTGGCCGACGGCACCAGCGTGAACGGACATGTCGCGCGGTTGAACTACAGCGCGCATTGGCCGGGCTACACCGGACTTCAGGACAACGTCTTTGCGGCCGACCGCTATGCGCGGGTGGAAATCACTCCCGACCAGCCGCTGCATGCGCCGGTGGGCATGGTCGCGAATGTGCAGGTCATCACCAGCAGCCTCTGGGCTTCGCTGCGCGCGACGGTGGGTGTGTGATGGCAGCCGCATCTCCGCATCTGAAATACTCGCCCACGTCGAGCTATGTCATCGCCGGTGTTCTCTGGGGATGCCTGATCGTCATGCTGTTCGATCTGGTCCCGGCGCGCGTGCTGACACCGGGCGACGCAGCCTTCATGGCGTCGATGGGGCTGATCGGCACATGGCGCTGGCTGTGGGGCGGGTTTCACCTGCTGCGCGCCTGGAGCTTCACGCGCAACGTGTTTCCTGCCATTCGCCGCGATGCCGAGGCCCACGCCCCCGCCAATGGCCGCCACGTCGCCGTGGTGTGCCTGAGCTGGAAGATGGGCGACGAAATGAACGCCGCCGTCTATGGCAACCTGTTTCGCGACATACTGGACTACAGCGGGCATGGCACCGTGATCGCGGCCGTGTCCTCGCGCGAGGACATGGCGCTGATCGCGCATGTCCACGGGTCCATTCCCGGCACTGAACACATCCGCCTGGCCTTTACGCTGCAGGACGGCACGGGCAAGCGGTCGGCCATGGCCGATGCGCTGGCCCGGTTGCGCGACATGGGCGTGCCGACCGATTGCCCGGCGATCCTGATGGACGGCGACACGTTGGTGCGTCCGGGCACGATCCGGGCGACGGCGCCGATCCTGCTTCACCAGCCGCGCGTCGGCGCGCTGACGCTGGACAACACGCCCCTGGTCGCGGGCAGCACGCTGGCGCGCGAATGGTATCGCCTGCGCATGGCACAGCGGCAGGTCTACATGTCGTCGATGGCCTTGAGCAACCGCGTGCTGGTTCTGACCGGCCGCTGGTCGATGTTCCGCAGTCAGATCGTGACCGATCCGAACTTTGCCGCGAACCTGCTGGAGGACGTGATCCACCACCCCCGGCTGGGCCGCATCGTCATGCTGACGGGTGACGACAAGTCGACCTGGCGCTGGGTGGTCGAACAGGGCTGGGATGTCACCTATGTGCCGGATGTCGTGATCTACTGCCTTGAATCGCTGCCGGGGAAAGGGTTCGTGCGCGACACCTTCGGTCTGCAACGCCGCTGGTTCGGCAACATGACCCGCGGTGGCTTCAAGGCGCTGAAACTGGGGCCCAAACGTCTGGGCCTGTTCACCTGGCTGGCGCTGATGGATCAAAAGGCGTCGATGTGGACCCCGCTGTTCGGCGTGGTGTTCTTCGGGGCGGCCGCGATCCTGCACGATCCCTATTTCCTGCTGGTCTATCTGCTGTGGGTTGCGTTGACGCGCACCGTGCACTCGGGCCTGGTTGGCGTGATCTCGAAACGGTGGCACCCGATCTTCCCGCTGTTGACCTATTACGGCCAGATCGGCGGCGCCGCGATCAAGATCTTTGTGTCGCACAACCCGAACGTGCAGAAATGGACCCGCCAGAACACCGGCAGCGGCAAGGCCGATGCCAATGCGATGGCCGCACGCCCGCGCACCGACTCGAAAGTGATGCTGCTGGCCTCGGTCGTGGCCTTCGTTTCGATCGTTCTCATCATCTCGAATGTCAACTCCAACTCGGCACGGTTCGACCTGCGGGTCGAAGACATCGCCGCGGAGATCATCAATGGTTACTGACTGTTCACCGGAGCCCATCGCCATGCACCCGACCCGCATTCTGCACCGCCCTGCCCTTCTGTTGCTGGCGTCGGCACTTGCGCTTGCCGCCTGCGGCAGTGCACGGACGGAACCGGCGACCATGCTCAACACCTCGGCCGAGTATGATGCGGCGCAGATCGACGGTGCGCGCCCGGTCGAGATGATCGCCATCACCCAGGCGAACGTGGCGCAATACGCCATGCCCGCCGGCGCAACGCCGGGCTGGACCTATCGCCTGGGTATCGGCGATGTCGTGCAGCTCTTCGTGGTGGATGAACCCGAAATGACCGTGCCCGGCGGAGCCGAGGCCGGCTATCTGGTCGAAGCCGACGGCATGATCCAGTTGCCGTTCCTGGGCCGCGTGCCCGCGAACAACCAGACCCTGCCCGCGCTGCGCGCCGAGATCGCCCAACGGCTGACGCAGTATATCGCGCGTCCGCAGGTCGATGTGCGCGTCACCGGTTTCAATGCACGGCATGTCGCGGTCGTGGGCGATGTCGCGCGTCCCAGCCGGCAGTCGCTGACGACAACCCCGTTGACCGTGATCGACGCGATCAACGCCGCGGGCGGTTTCGCCCAGGGCCGCGAGAATGCGGGCGTGACCATCATCCGCAACGGCGTCGAGCAGAGCGTGGACATGCGCGGCTTCATGACCCGTGGCCTGCCGACCCCGGTGCTGCAGGATGGCGATGTGCTGCGCGTGGGTGGCTGGGCGGCCCGCAGCGCCGATCCGGTGCCGACGCGCACCGTGCGCCTGTATCGTGGTGACAGCCGGGCCGATACGATCGCGTTGGGCCCCACCCCGACAAGCCTGGCACAGATCGTGCGGACTGGCGGAATGCCCGCACCCGGACAGGGCGTCTATGTGCTGCGTCGAGCGGCCGGCAGCCGGGTTCAGGCGCTGACACTCGATGCCGGCGGCGCGCTGGATCCCGCGCTCGGTGGTCAACTGATGCTGCAACCCGGCGATTCGGTCGTCATCACGACGGCACGGACCGGGCTGGACCCCGCGCAGCAGATCAACACCCTGATGCCGGCGCTGCGCGCCATGGCGATGTGATTGTCAGAGGAACCCGTGTCATGAAAATCACCGTTGCAGGACTGGGCTATGTCGGACTCTCGAACGCGATCCTGTTGTCGCGTCAGCACGAGGTCACGGCCATCGACATCACCGAAGCACGGGTGCGCGACGTCAACGCGGGCCGCTCGCCGATCGTCGATCGCGAATGCAGCGACTACCTGGCCAGCGGCTCGCTGACCCTGCGGGCGACCGTCGACCCCGAGGTCGCCTATGCTGGGGCCGAGGTGGTCATCATCGCCACGCCGACGAACTATGATGCCGAAACCCACGCCTTTGACACATCCAGCATCGAATCGGTGATCGACGCCGTGACGGCGATCAACCCCGATGCGCTGATGGTCATCAAATCGACCGTCCCGGTTGGCTATGTGGCCGGGCTCAAGGCGCGCACGGGCTGTAAGAATGTCCTCTTCTCGCCCGAGTTCCTGCGCGAGGGCCGGGCGCTCTATGACAACCTGCACCCGTCGCGCATCGTGGTCGGCGAGGTCAGCGCGCGCGGCGAACGCATCGCCGAGATGTTCCGCGCCGCCGCGATCAAGAAGGACGTTCCCGTGCTGCTGACCGACTCGACCGAGGCCGAGGCGATCAAGCTGTTCGCGAACACCTACCTGGCGCTGCGCGTGACCTTCTTCAACGAACTGGACACGATTGCCATGGCCAACGGCCTGGACGCCCGCGAGATGATCGAAACCCTGTGCGCCGACCCGCATGTGGGCAACCAGTACAACAACCCGTCCTTTGGCTATGGCGGGTATTGCCTGCCCAAAGATTCCAAGCAGTTGCTTGCCAATTTCGGCGCCGTTCCGCAGCAGATGATGCGCGCCATCGTCGAAGGCAACGATGCACGAAAGGCGGCGCTGGCCCGGGCGATCCTGGCGCGTCGGCCGCAGCGGGTCGGGGTTCATCGTCTCGTGATGAAACAGGGTTCGGACAACTTCCGGCAAAGCGCCGTTCAGGACATCATCGCCCTGCTTGAAGACGCGGGCGTCGAGATGGTGATCTATGAACCGGCCTGGACCGAGGACAGCGTTCTGGGCCACCGCGTCGAACGCGACCTGGGCCGTTTTGGCGACGCCTGTGATCTGATCATCGCGAACCGCATGACCCCCGATCTTGCCCCCTTCGGCGCCAAGGTCTTTACCCGCGACCTGTTCGGCCAGAACTGAGACCGCGCCTCGGCGCGCACACAAAGGACACCCATCATGCGCATTGCAATCTTTGGCCTTGGACATGTGGCGCTTGGCGACGCGCTCGCGCTGGCACGCACGCATTCCGTGGTGATGACGGGGCCGGTTGCCAGCCGGGTCGCGGCGATCAACGAAGCGGCCTATCCGATCGAAGACCCGGGCCTGGGTGCGTATCTTGAACGCTGGTCACTGGATCTGCGGGCGACCTCGGATGCGACCGAGGCCCTGCACGAGGCCGATATGGTGTTGATCGCCACGCCGCTGCCGCATTGCCCGGAAACCGGCGGTTTTCTGACCGGCGAGCTTGACACGGCGATTGCCTGCGCCGTGTCGCAGCGCCCCGGGGTGCCGGTTGTCATCCGGTCCGCGGTGCCGGTCGGCCATACGCGCGTGATGCGCGACCGTCTGAACGCGCCCGCGCTTTATTATGCGCCCGAATTTCAGCGCGAAAGCCATGCGCTGACGGATAGCCTGCATCCCGCGCAGATCGTCGTGGGCGACCGGGGTGCGGCAGGCCGCATGATTGCCGAAACCCTCAAGGATGCTGCGCTGTCCGATGTGCCCGTCCGCTGCATCGGCGAGGCCGAGGCCGAGGCCGTCAAGCATTTCTCGCAGGCCTATCTGGCCGCGCGGGTCGCCTATTTCAACGAACTGGACAGCTACGCGCTGATGCATGACCTGAATGCCCGCCAGGTGATCGACGGCGTGTGCCTGGACCCTCGGATCGGACGCGGGGCGAACAACCCCTGTTTCGGCTTTGGCGGCCAGCGCCTTCCGCGCAGCACCGAACATCTGACCGACGCCTTCGGGGAAACCTCGGGCGCACGGGTCCTGCCCCGCCTGATCGAGGCCAACGCAGCCCGACTCGACGTGCTGGTCGCAAAGGTGACCGAACGCGGCGCCGCGCGCGTGGGCGTTGTCCGGTCCGGCGGGCAAGCGGCCTTTGACACGCTGGCCGAACTGACGGCGCGCATCGCCGACACCGGCACCCGCATCGCCGTCTTTGACGGTCCCGAGGACAGCGCCGACTTCGCCCGGTTTGCCGAGGACTGCGATCTGGTTGTTGCGCAGCGCATGTCGCCGGCGCTGGCCGCGCTCTCGGACAAGCTGTTCTGCCGCGATCACTACATGCACTGACGCCTAGTCGACGGGATTGGACGCATCGACCCGCACGGACTGCCGTGTGGGTCCGACGCGCACTTCGTCGAACCAGGCGATCTGGGTGGCCATCGGCCCGCCATGCCGGCTGACAAAGCTGCGATAGAGACCATATTTCAGATAGTAGATGTCTGGCAGGGGCGCAGCCCAGCCGGTGACGACCGCCCGCTCCTGCCCGTCGATCCAGATCGTCAACCTGGGTTCACGGTTGTCGAAACCGATGGCCAGATCGTGCCAGCCGCCCCGCATGGCGGCCAGGCGCATCAGGTTGCGGTGGATATTCGGCGCATCCGGCACATGCACGGTCACGCTCAACCAGTCGCCGCGGGCCTCGATCTGCATCACCGGGGGGTGCGAAACCCGCCCGCCTGCGCGACGTTCCGGACCGCCGCGCTGATGGATCTGGGCGAGTGTCGTGTTCACCTGATCCGAGACCGGAAACCCCTGCGGCAGCAGCACCGAAAAGCCGAACCAGATTTCCTGTCCGGGGGTCCATTCGAAATCGGGGCGGAACTCGGTCCTCTCGCGGTCGCGGGTGCAATCGTCGCCGCCGTTATTGGCGCCACAATCGCCCGCCCGCAATTCGAACCGCTGCGATTCCGCCCCCGCGCGCGTGGGCGAGGCGACAATGGCATAGCCCCAGGGCGTATCGGACAGACTGCGTGCGCCGGGTAAACGCTGGGCCATGGACAGACCCGGCAACAGCGCGGCGCAAAGGGACAAGACAGCAAGACGACGGAACATGCCCCCAACAGACACCGCCACCCCGCCCCGGGTCAAGGGCTTGCACCCTCGGGCGCAGGGGCGCGCCCTGCCCTGCGTATCGGGCCGGGATCGCAGGCGGCGCAAGGTTCGGATTGTCAAACGGAGTGGTATGTAGAAAATTGGCAAAACTGCCTGTGCCATGAAAAGGTTCTATACCTGTGGACCCGCGCCATCTGACCCAACTGGCGGTTATCGTCGAGCTCGGCTCGATCAGTCGCGCGGCTGAACGGCTGAACCTGAGCCAGCCAACCCTGTCACGGTCGGTCAGGATCCTTGAGGAACGCGTCGGCTCCCCCTTGCTACGACGTGAGCGTCATGGCGTCACGCCCACCGCGATCGGGTTGCAACTGGCACAGGACGGACGCGCCATTCTGGACCATTCCCGCCACGCGCAGGTCGCAGCCCAGGTCTGGAAGCAGGGACTGCAGGGCGAATTGCGTTTGGGGGTCGAACCCTTGCTGGCGGCGGCAGGGATCGGGGATCTTCTGTCTCGATCCATCCTGGACAACTGGCCCTATTCCTTGTCGGTGGTGGCTGCGCCGGCGGCGCGGTTGCTTGAGGATCTGTCACAGGGATGGCTGGATGTGGTCATCGCCCCGGCCAGGCCCGAGGGTTCCGACGCCCCCCTGATGCAAGAGGCGCTCTTTCCCGATCGGCTTTCGGTGTTCGCGGCCGCCAACGACCCGTTGCACGCCATTCCCGGGCCAAAGGACCCTGCCCTGCTGGCGGATCGGCACTGGATCGACGTGGCCGCGTTGTGGGACCTGTTCGGTTCGACCCGCGCCTTGCTGGACATCATTGGCTTGCCGCAGGTTGTTCCAAAGATACGCGTCGCCGCCGATGTCGCGATGTTGAGCCGCATCGTGACCCGTGTTCAGGGCTTGTGTTTTCTTCCCAGCGCCAGCGCCGCGTATTTGCAAGACCATCATGGATTGTGGCCGGTGCCGATCACCACGGCGCTGCAGAACCGTGACATGGCAGTCTGGAGTCTTCGCTCCAATGCCGGAACCCAAAGGCTCGTGCACTTCCGATCGCGGCTCGCGGCGTTTGTCAGCGGGCTGAACCTGACCTGACCCAGACCGCCAGTTGTCCGCGGACAACCTCATGACGGGGCCGGCAAGACAGGGGTTTGGCGGGCGAGACGGGCGATCATGGCGTAGGGGTCAAAGCTGTGTGCCCGGGTGCCGCTGGTGATCGATCGGAAATAGGCGCCGGTGTTGCGGATGCGTGTCTGCAACTTGATGACGATCCACACGGCCAGCGCCGTCGGCAAGGTGCCGATGTGCTGATCTGCCGCGTCATAGGTTGCCATGTCGATCCCGACCATTGGCGCCAGCGTTCGGGCATGGGCGATCACGTCACCAGGCGTGCTGATGGGTCTCAGCGAAAATTCGGCTGCCTCGGGACAAGCGGTCAGGATGTCGGCAACCGAAACCGCTGGCGTGTTCTTATCAATATGTTCTTCCCTTGACTTATGATGGTGGCGGACATTCTGGCCGTCGCTGGCGGACGGAACAGGTGTTTCAACGCTCTGCGGCGGCATGTCGGCGGGGCCATCCTCAGGGGCGGTTTCCATCGTGGCCAGCAGGGTTTCCAGTGTTGTCAGGTCCAGTTTTCGACGCAGGCACCGCTGCGCCATGAGGGCGTCGTGGTCCTCGGGGCTGATCTGCAGGCGGCGATGAATGGCTGCGCGCAGTTTGCCTTGCAGATAACGGCGCTGTTCCTCGCGCCGGGTTGCATCGGCTGCCATGTGCGCAATTTCTGCCAGTCGCGCAAACAGCGGCGACAGGTCAAAGCCGAAGCGCAGCGCGCAGTCCTGAACCGGGTTCCGACGCATGAACCGTTTGCCGTTGGGGCTGTCATTGCGGACCAGCAACCCGGCCTCGATCAGGGCCGCCACATGCCGGCGGATCGTTCGGTCGGAAATTCCGTTGCGCCGAAAGGACAACGTCGCGTTCGAGGCAAAGACAGTGTGATGGTTGCGACGCGGCGGCAGGCAGGACAACAGCGCGTCCAGCGTCACGATCACCGGGGGTTTCAGGCCCAGCAAAGGGGCGGCCTTGCGCAGCAGGTCGATGACGATGTGCCGTTCGGGGCAGGGGTTGTCCGCGGACAACACGGAACCATCCCGCTGCCCGAGGGCCGCAGAGGTTTGAACGAATGCCATGATGTCTTCACGAAAGCTGGACCGAGAAATGCGCCACCAGGTCCGTGACTCGATCAAGAGGTCACGAATTTCCGATCAACCGAATCGGTTGTTGTTGACTGGTGGGGAGAAGCTGCTAAATCTGAAGGTGCAAAGACAGATCGGGCTCTCCGGGGGAAACCTTGGGGGGCTCTTTCTCTTTCTGGCTGTTTATCGTGCTCCCTTTTTGTTGCTGGGTCTGGGTGATCCTTCGCTCGCCTGCCAATCGGCGTGCAGCCGGCGCAAAGCGGTTTCGGCGTTGTCACGCAGCCATTCGTTGAATGCAGGGGCCGCAGATTTGGGAAGCTTCAGTGTCAGTCCGCGCGCCGTTTCGCTGAGCTCGCCCAGAACCGTGCCGTCTGCCAGCGTGACGGGCAGGGCAGGGGGGGCAGGGCGGTCCGGCCTGGTGATGGCAAGAACCGCGGCGCCGAGCCGGTCGAACCGTCCGTCCGAATTGGTGACGCTATCCAGCCCGCATTCATCAGCGATGGCGTTCAGGTCCAGATCGTTTTCGCGCGCCGCGTCCGCCAGGTCCTCCCAGCGGCGGCGGCCGACACCGTGGGCGGATCCGATACGCTGGATCACTTCGGTCGGGATGCCTCGTGCGACCTTGTTCATGCGTGACAGCATGGCCTTGTCGATTGCCAGCGCATCCTGAATGACCGCCGAGTCATAGCCGCTTTCCCCAAGGCTGGCTGCGAACAGCGCCTTTTCGATGAAACTGGGGTCCAGGCGCTCGGCGTTTTCCTGACCTTGGGCCAGAATTGCCTCGTGGTCCGAAAGCGACCGCACCAGCGCCTTGGCCGGTTGCCCAAGACGTCTGAGTGCATGCAGTCGCCGGCGCCCATAGACGATGCGGTAATGTCCCGGCCGATCCGCCACAGGGCGCACCATGATCGGCACCTGCTGGCCATGGGTGCGCAGGCTTTCCGCCAGCTGTGCGACATCCTCGTCCGTGATGCGCAGTCGATCCTTGGGCCCATCGTCCAGGATCATCTCGGGTGCGATCTCTCGCACCGCGTTGCTGGACAGGTCCTTGAGGGTCGATCGAATGCCGCTCATGGCGCCGGTGTTGGGAAAGCGGGGCGCGGGTTCCGTGGCCGGGCCTTGTGCGGTGTCCGGCGGGGCAGGGGGCTGGAATATGTTGCGGCGTGCCATCAGTCAGCCTCCCGTCCCCAGGCGCGCTGGAGTGTCTTCTCGAATTCGTCCGCAACGCCATTGACGCTTTCCAGGATGCGGTCGAGGGTCTTTTTCACCACCTGCGATGGCTCAAGCTCGTAAATGGTCTGCTGGGTCATGCCGGCATCCGAAATGGCCGTGGATTTCAGCATGGGTGTGGTCAGCACCTGATCCAGCAGGATCGACCGCAGAAACCCCGCCATCTGCGATTGCGGCACATCGGTCGGTTCATAGCGGGCGATCAGAAACTTGAGAAACGCCCAGTCGATCGGTCCGGTCGCCTCTTCCAGCGTGCGAACCGTCTCGCCCGCCATTTCGAGAAACTGCGCCATCGAGGCCACGTCCAGCATGCTGGGCACCACCGTGATCAGCAACCCGGTCGATGCCAGCAAGGCTGTCATCGTGGTGAAGCCCAGTTGCGGCGGGCAGTCGATCAGAACCAGGTCATAATCGGCCTCGACCTCGTCCAGCGCGATGGCGAGCCGCTGGGTAAAGGGCGGTTCGACGCGGTGTTGCAGGGCATAGGCGGTCTCGGTCTCGTATTCGGACAGCATGAGGCCGGCCGGCGCCAGGTCCAGATTGTGGAAATAGGTCTTGCGGATGACCTGGCTCAGCGGCACCGGGTCTTCATAGCGCAGGGAATCATAGACCGTGCCGCTTTCGACGAACTCGATCTCGGGGCGATAGCCGAACATGGTGGTCAGGCTGGCCTGCGGGTCCATGTCGATCGCCAGCACGCGATATCCGCGCAGGGCATAGCGTTGTGCCAGGTGAACGGCGGTCGTGGTCTTGCTGGAGCCGCCCTTGAAATTGACAATCGAGACCACCTGCAGGGCGTCCCCGTCGCGGCGGCCGGGCAGATAGGCATCCCCATTGCGGCCGGTGCGGGCCATGACATGTCGGATCTGGTCGATTTCAGCCGCGGAATACATCCGCCGCCCGCGCGAGTCCGTTTCGACCTCGGGGAAATCCCCCTCCTGATGGCGGGTGCGCAGGTTTGACAGGCTGATACCCGTCAGTTCCGACACCTCGAACGGGTGAAACTTGCGCAGGGTCTTTCGGCTTTCCGGACGAAAGCTGTTGCGCATATGGTCGTCCAGCGCGGTAGACAGGCGCGCGGCATTGGCCGCGATCATCGCGGCAATGGACTGAGGGGTCGTTTCCTGGTTCATTATGCCTATCTGCCCTGTGGCCTCTTGCCGGGCCCTTTGTGTTTTGACGCTGAAATGCAATAAATGCGCAGTCGAGCGTCGACAAGTGTGATGACACGCAACTTATCCCCAGGCAACACTTTTCTGGGCAATCGGCCCAGAGGACCCGGGTGCAGCCAGGGGGCGGTCGATCAAGGACGCGTCGCAAGCACCTGAAAACCCGCGATTTCAGCGGTTTTGCGGCCTCAAGGTCCAGATATGGTGGTTTCGGTTTTCAGGACCCCAAATCCATGAGGGGGCCTCGACAAGGGCGAATCGGGGCGGGGTGCGCTTTGGCGGTCTTACTCGCCCAACAGGTCCGTCGCCGGGTTCTCGGTGATCTCGACATCGGCATAGTATCTCTGCGCCTGGATGGCAGACCGGTGCAGGCTGAGCTTCATCGCCGCGGCCAGAGGCGCGCCATCGAGGGCCGCCTGGGTCAAGAAGCCGGCGCGCAGTCCGTGGGGTGTGACGTAGTCCTCGGGCAGGCCAGCCAGCTTCAGCCGATGCCGCAGGATGACCCGCAGCGCGTCGGGTGCGAGGCGGCGGGGCAGGGGGCGGTCGGATGTCGACACCGGGCGGAACAGGGGGCCCGTGGTCAACTGCGCGCATTCCATCCAATGCACAAGCGCCCGTGCGGCGGGACCTTTGAGCGGCAGGCGCGGGGCATCGTCCTTGCGGGTGGTCTTGGTCTCCAGAAGGCGCAACCAGACCAGGCCCTTCTCGGCAAAGTCATCGCGGCGGATATCCTCGACATTCAGCGCGGTGACCTCGGACCGGCGCCGCCCGCCGCTGGCAAAGGCGAGCGTCAGCATGGACCGGTCGCGGATCCCGCGCAGGCTGTCGTCGCAGGTTGCCAGCAGGGTCCGCAGGACCTCGCGTGTCACCGGGCGGGGTGATTTCGGCTTGTGTGGCCGGGCAATGGCGCGGCGGGCCTTTTGCCGCGCCTGCTGCACCAGCGGCGCCGAAAACGGCGAGGGCAGGTTGCGCATCCGGTGAAACGCCTGCCAGCTGGCGATGCGGCGGTCCAGCGTCGACGGGGCGGGGGCGGTCAGCGCGCGCCTGAGCCCCAGCGCGATCAGTTCGTCGGCCACGTCGCGCGCGGCGCCTGGCTTGTCGGTCAGGTCCTCGGCGTGATGCAGCAGGAACTTGAGGGCGATTTCCTGATCCTCGGGCCAGGACAGGGGGCGACCGACCGCCGCCATCTTCCAGGCGGCGATATAGGCCAGGTCCCGCTCCCAGGCGCGCAACGTGTTGGCAGGGGTGCCCTTGCGATACAGCGCGGCGAGAGCCTGGTCATCGGCATCCGAAAGTTGGGCATAGGAGGGCAGGGGGATCAGCGGCATACAGGCGAGACCTTGATTCCAGACGTTGGCGACTGTATATCCTGACGTATACACGTTGAAGGTCCCAAGATGATCGAAACACGCATTCGTAAAGTTGGCAACTCGGCGGTCATGACCCTGACCAGCGAGATGCTGGCGATGATGGACGTCAAGCCTGGGGACACGCTGTTCGTGGTGCGCGGTGATGACGGCTCGCTCAAACTGATGCCGCACGCTCCGAACGTCGCTGCGGCTCTGGAAGCGGCCGAGATCGTCATGGATGAGAACCGCGACCTTCTGCAGGCTCTGGCGTGAGGGAATGGATCTGGGTGCCGCTGCCGGTGCTTCATGCCATCCATGACCGACAGATCGCGCGGCACGGCGGGGCGCCCGGCACCCGTGACGTTACCCTTCTTGAAGGGGCGGCGGCGCGTCCTGTGAACCGCGCGGTCTATGAGGCGGGCACGGTTTTCGAGGTGGCGGCGGCATACGGCTTCGGCATCGCCAAGGCGCATGCCTTTGTTGATGGCAACAAGCGGACTGCCTTTGTGGCCACGCTGACATTTCTGCGGCTGAACGGTTTCGCACTCCGCCCTGATCCAACGGACGGCGTGCAGATGATGGAAGACCTCGCCAGCGGGGCGCGTTCGGAAGCAGATTTCGCAGTGTGGTTGGAGCATCTGGCGAGGCCAATCGAGGGCTGAGATGCCCACAGAATGACGATTTTACCCGCCCAGATCAAGAGTCACGATAAGGCATACTTATCGAGACTATGCGTCCGAGACGATCCCATGACATGTAGCGCGCAAAAGATTGGAAAAATGCGTGTTACAGGAATCACCACTTTGCTATGATTAACAAAATCAATCAAAGGTCATCCCCCTTGATCGCCCATCTCGAACACCGTGAGCCGGATCTGAACTGTTTCCGCTTCTACCGGATGGACGTGGAGCGCGACCTGTTCGGAACCTGGGTGCTGATGCGCAATTGGGGGCGGATCGGGACCCGGGGGCGGGACCGGATCGACAGCTTTGACAGCCGCGCCGCAGCCGAGAGGGCGCGAGACCGCCTTTCCACTGCGAAAACGCGACGCGGCTATGTCGTGCTGCACGCAACACCCTGACATGGCCGGACCCGAGACCCCGCGTGACTGGGACGACCCCGGCGACACGCCCGAGGAAGACCTGTGGTTCCTGCCAGGCCCGCTCGATGATGACGCACCAGCGCCCCCCGGTGCCCCGCCGCTGCCACTGGCGGATCGGCGTGCCCTGTTCGACCCTGCCGAGTGGCGGGCGGCGCAGGACGCGCACAGCGGCGACCTTGCGCGATTGACGCAGGTGTTTGGCGAGCTGGACGTGCGGCTGCGCGGCGCGGCGCCCGGGATCCGACAGCGGCTGGCCCTGTGCGAGGCGGCGGACCTCAGCTGGTGGACCGGGGACCGGTTGTCGTCTGAACGGCTGGGCCTGTGGGTCGGGCTGCGGATCGGCTCGACCGAGGACACCGAGCAGGCACTGGCAAGGGCCGGTTGGGCGGTGCGGCGGCTTTCGGGCGGGCGCGCGCCGGTCGAGGGGCTGGCGGCATTCCTCGAGCGTCCGGACGATGACCCCGACCCTGGCGCCATCCCCGATCTGGCCGAACTTCTGGCCAGCGTCGAGCCCCTTCACCCCGTCGTGCAATCCGCGATCCTGTTCAGCGCCTGGCGCATGATCGGCCCTGAGAGGGCGCGCGATCACGAGGCCGCCGTGCTGGCCGCCCGCCACGCCGCCGGCATGAGCCGCCTGCCGGGGCAGGGGGCCTTGTTCCTGCCGCTGTCCATGACCGGGCCCGGGGCGTTCCGGGGACAGGGCGCGCCGAAACAGAAGCTCGCGGCCTGGATCGCCGGGGCGGAACAGGCGACGCTGGCGGCACTGATGGAGTTGGACCGGCTGACCGACTGGCGCCGCCGGGCCGACGCGGCGACGGCGGATCTGTCAGGCCGCACCCCGGCGCGGCTGCTGGATGTGTTCGAGGGCTGGCCCCAGGTCACCGCACCGCTGGCCGAGGTGCAAACCGGGGCCAGCCGCGCCGCCGTCCAGCGCAACATCGACATTCTGGCCGAGCGCGGTTTGATCCGTGAAGTCACCGGGCAGGGGCGCTACAGGGTGTGGGTGGTGGCGCAATGATCGCGGGCACCTGATGGGTGCGCAGGGCCGCAGGGTCCGTGCGCATGGCTTGTTTTTCAGACATAATAACGCTATATACTGTAAAAATAACCGATTGGATGCGTGCCATGCAGCTTGCTCATTTTGCCGAAGGCGGGCAGTTCGAACCCCGCAAGATCGCCACCGCATTGCGCACCTCGGCTGAGGAGATCGCCTTGACCGTCGGCCTGGGCAAGGATGCCCTGCAACGGCGGACGCGCATCAACTCTGACAAGACCCAACGCCGGCTGCGCGAACTGGTCGAGGTTCTCAACAAGGTCGAGCCGCGCTTTGGGTCGGCGTTGATTGCCTATGCCTGGTATCGGTCCGAACCCTTGCCGGGGTTTGACGGTCGCACGGCGATGCAGCTTGTGCAGGATGGCAAGGCGCAGCAGGTGCTGGACTATATCGACGCGGTCGATGCGGGTGTCTTTGCCTGATGCCGCTGGCCGAGGGGCGTTACACCGGGCCGCTTTATCGCGCCCTGAACCCGATCCATGCGCGCGACCCGCTCTCGGGTCGTGGCGCGGAACTGCATGGGGGACGGTTCAACGCGCGCGGCATACCGGCGCTTTACACCGCACTCGATCCGGCCACGGCCCTGCGCGAGGCCAATCAGGCCGGCAGCCTGCAACCGACGATCCTGGTTTCCTATGCTGCGGACCTGGGGCCGATCTTCGATACGCGCGCGCTTGATGGCTTGCGGCAGCGCGGTGTGTCGGCGCGAACCCTGGCCGACCCGGCCTGGCGCATGGCCATGCTGGATGGTCGACCCGTTGCCACGCAGGATTTTGCGCGCGCGCTGATCGCCGAGGGTTTTGCGGGCCTTCTCATCCGCAGTTTTGCCAAGGGCGCGACCGAACACAGCCTGAACATCGTCCTGTGGCGATGGTCAGGCGACGGCTGCGCCCTGCGGGTGATCGATGACGAGGACCGGCTTGGGCGCATGTAGCCGCGCGGCGGTCAGAACGCTTTCAGCCGCCGGGTGGTTTCCGGGTCCAGAAAGCCGGCAACCGTGGCGTCGGATTCAAGCTGAAGCGCGCGGTAGAGGTCGGGCACGGCGGCGTGGTTCAGAACCCGTTTCATCGCCCGGACCGACAGCGCCGGCAGATCCGCGAGGCGCTCTGCCGTTTCGATCGCCGTGGGCATGAGGCGGTCATCGGCGACGACCTTCCACGCCAGGCCGATATCGCGCAGCTCGGCCGCCGCATAGCGATCGCCGAACATCAGCATTTCGCGCGCCTTGTTCAGGCCGACCAGGGCGGGCAACAAGGATGTGACGGCGCCCGTGACGAACAGGTTCAGCGACACCTCGGGAAAGAAGCCGCGGGCGCTTTCGGCCCAGATGGGGAAATCGCAATTGATTGCCCATTCAAAGCCGCCGCCCACCGCCCAGCCATTGATCGCCCCGACGACCGGCTTGGCACCCAGCGTGATCGCATGGGTGGCCCGCTGGATGGCGTTGACCATGGCGCGGGCCTCTTCCTCGGTTTCGGGGTGGATATGCGCCTTGCGATCATCCCCTGCGCAAAAGGCCTTGCCAGTGCCGGTAAAGACGATCACGCGCGTTCCCGGGTCGGCGTTGGCGTCGTCAAAGGCCCGCGCGACATCGTCGATCAGTTGCCGGTTCATGGCGTTCAGACTGTCCGGCCGGTTGAGGGCGATGGTGCGCACGCCCTTGGCGCCGAGGGTGCTGAGCACCGTGTCATACTGGAAATCGGTCATGGCGTGCTCCTGATGACGCGCTTGGTCTTGCCTTCGGTGCGCGGAAAGGTGTTGGCCGGGCAGAGTGTGACAGTCGCGCTGGCACCGAGCCGGGACTTGATCGCCAGTTCGACCCTGCGCGCCAGCCCGTCGGTGGATTCGACGCCTTGTGCCAGCTCTGCCGTGACCGGCAGGGTGTCATGGGGTGGCGGGCTGTCCAGGGTGATGCGATAGTCGCCGGACAGTTCGGGGATTTCATTCAGAACGGCCGCGACCATGGACGGGAACATGTTCAGACCCCGCACCACGACCATGTCATCCGAACGCCCGATGACCGAAAAGCGGAAACCCGTGCATCCGCAGGCGCAGGGCGCGGTATCGCCGATCGCGACGATGTCTCCGGTGCGAAACCGCACCAGCGGCTGACAATCGCGCACCAGATGGGTCAGAACCAGTTCGCCGCGCGCGCCGGCTTCCAGCGCGATCGGCGACCCGCTGTCGGGATCGATCAGTTCGGGATAGAGAACGTCCGCAGCCATGAAATGCAACCGCGTGTCATGCGCACATTCGGCGCCAAAGTTGGAAAACACATCTGACACGCCATAGTTCGCGTTGCGCGGTTCCATTCCCCAGGTATCGCGCAGCCGGGCACGAAACGCCGGATCATCCAGTCCCGGCTCTCCGCCGAACAGGCCCAGTTTCAGACCCAGATCGCGCGGCGCAAGTCCGGGGAAATGGTCGGCGATCACGCGCTCCAGAACGGCCGGATAGGACGGCGTGCAGGAAATGGCGGTGATGCCGACGTCGCGGATGGTGCGGATCAGCAGGTCGGTCGAGCCTACTCCAAAGGGAACTACCAGGGCACCCGTCGCCTCGAGCGTCATGTGATCGGTCAACCCGCCCATCCACATCTGGTAGTTCAGGCAATGCACCACCGTGTGATCGGGCGTCAGGCCTGCGGATCGGTGGCAGCGTCCACCGACCTCTTGCGTGATGCTGGCGTCGCGGGCGGACAGCGCCAGGTTCATCGCCTGGCCCGTCGTGCCCGAAGTCCGATGCAGGCGGTTGGCCAGGCTGCGCGGGGCGGCGAGATAGTCGCCAAACGGCGGATGATCGGCCTGCGATTGCCGCAACTGCGCCTTGTCCGAGAGCGGCAGCTCGGGCAGGTCACGCACGTCGCGCGGCAGCCTGCGCCCTTGCCAGAGGGCCCGATAAAACGCCGAGGTTTCGGCAACATACGCCCCCTGACGCTGCCAGAGACTTTGGATATGCGGCTCCAGCTCTGCCACGGGACGCTTTTCGCCGTCAGTCAAGGTGCTCATCGTGACATCCCCCGGTCCCAGATCAGGGACAGTGTTTCAAGAACGGCCTCGCGGTCCCGGGACACCTCGGTCAATCCCGGATCCTTTGAGAAAAACAGATTGGACAGATACTGATCCACCATCCCGCCAAGCGCATAGGCCCGCCTGCGCAGTTCGTCGCGGGGGATCGGCGGCGCGGTGCCATCGCGTCCCTGGCGGCGTTCGACCGAGGCGACCACGATGTCGATCCATTCACGGTTGAGCCGCTGAAACGCGGCCTGGGCCTCGGGGAACCCTTCGAGCGGCAGGATCAGGCACCGCATCAGCCCGCTGTTGCGCTCGAACAGGTCCAGATAGGCCCGGGTTGCCGCCCGCGCGGCACCGCTGATCCCTCTGTCGCTGGCGGCGCGCATCGACGATTGCAGGAAGGCGACAAATTCCGTCAGCAGCATATCGAGCAGCACATGGCGGTCGGGGAAGTAGATGTAGAAGGTGCCGTTTGAAACGCCGGCCTCGTGGCAGATGCTGGCGACGCTCAGCCCCTGCGGCCCCTCGGTCTGCAGGATCGTGCAGGCGGCGATCTGCAACTGCGCCCGCGTCCGGTCGCCTTTGGGACGGCCCGCGCTGGCAACCGCCAGGTGCTGCGGAAAGGAGAGCCGGGCCAGATCGTCCGGCGGTCTTGCTGCAGCGGCGGTCGCCATTGACGGACCTCGAAAATAAAAGTGACGTTACTTTCATAAAATGGCCCGCCTCACCCTGCAAGATCTTTCTTTCTGCCGGGCATCCCCTCATCGCGTGCCAACCGCGAGGGGTCTGTGATCCGCCGCTGCTGACCACGGACTTGGACGAGGACGCGGGCGTCAGCGGACCAGCCATTGATAACCAAAAGGAATAGGTTTCGAGAATTTCTTATTATTCGCGAATATCTTTTCGGTGTAGCCCGATGGATGTTGGAGTTGCGGCTCCATCCTTGGGAGGAGACTGACATGACCATTTCGCGCCCGTTGCGCCGCGCCGGCCTGGTGCTGGCCGCCTGTATCGCCACCGCCGCGCCGGCCCTTGCCGGACCAAACCTGACCATCACCCTCGACACGCCCCCCACCCATGTGCGCAACGTCTATGTGCGCCATTTCGCCGATGCGCTGACCGAGCGTTCGCACGGGGACCTGACTGTCGAGGTCTTCGATTCGGGCCAACTCTATTCCAGTCGCGATGCGGGCCGGGCGGTGGCACGCGGCGATGCCGGGATGGCCATCGTTTCGGCGGCACAGCTTGCCCGGATCGAGAGCAATCTCAACCTGTTCAGCCTGCCGATGTTCATGGGCACCAACGCGGCGCAGATGGATCAGATCGTCGATGGTCCCGTGGGGCAGCGTCTGGCGCAGATGGTCGCGGACAAGATGCACGTCGTGGCGCTGACCGGATGGTATATCCTGGGCGAGATCAATACCTATTCGACGAACCGTCCGCTCAACTCGCTGGCCGATTTCCAGGGCCTGCAGATCCGAACCCCGGGCGGTGCAGGCACGTTGGCCTATATCGAGGAAGCCGGTGCAACGCCGGTGACGCTGCCGTTCACCGATGTGCCGTTGGCCTTGCAGCAGGGCGCGATTGACGCGATGATGTCGTCGAATGCCTCGATCGTCTCGGCCTCGTTGCAGGAGACAGGTCTGCGCTATGCCTATCTCAACCGCGTCGCGATCGGCTATTATGTGCCGATCATCAGCCAGGCCTACTGGGACCAGCTGACGGCCGAGCAGCAGCAGATGGTCCGCGATACCTGGGCCGAGTTCGTGCCGCAACAGCGCGTCGCGGCAGCCGAGGAACAGAACGCCGCGCGCCAGACGCTGGAAGCCGGCGGAATGGTCTTTGTCGACCAGCCGGCCGAAGAAGCGGCGGCGATGCGCGAACGTCTGCAACCGGCGCAGGAGCAGCTGATCCAGCAGCTCGAGATCTCGCCCGAGGTGCTGGATCTCGCCCATGCGGCACTGCAGGCGGCGCTGCAATGAAGCGCATGTTGAACGCGGTCGATGCCCTCATCGGGGGCATCATCACCGTGCTCTTCGTCATCGCTCTCGGCCTGGCGTTGATGGGCGTGATCGGTCGCTACGTCTCGTCGCAATTCTCGCTCGACTGGATCGAGGAGATCACCATCTTCATCATCATCTGGGCCAACCTGCTGGGGGCGGCCCGGATCGCACGGCGGGGCACCCATATCCGCGTCGATTTCCTGTTCGACCGGTTTTCGGCGCAGGCGCAACGCTGGGCCACGCTGTTTGCCCTGACCCTGGCGATCGGCATCAGCGGGTTCCTGGTCTGGTCCGGCTGGCAAGTGGTGACCGAGGCAATGATGTGGGATGAGCGCACGATCTCCACGCTGCGCACGCCGATGTGGATCTTCTACCTCGCCCTGTCGGTGAGCTTCGCCCTGCAGATCGTCTTTTTGCTCGAACGCGCGGTCGATGTGTCCCTCGGGCGCGAAACCATGCCTCAGACCGAACCCGAGCTACCGGAGTAACCCATGACCCCGTTCATGCTTTTGATGGGAGGGCTGGTCATCGCCGCCCTTCTGGCCCTCGGCGTGCCGATCTATGTCGGGCTGATCCTCGTTTCGTCCCTGATGCTGCTTGTCGACGGGATGTCGGTCGCCGGGATCGGCCAGCATGTGCTCGACCACCTCAACACTTCGGCGCTGGTCTCGGTGCCGTTCTTCCTGCTGGCCGCCGTGCTGATGCGTGGCGGTGGCGTCGCGCGGTCGCTGTTCGATGCGGCGGTGACCTGGATCGGCTGGCTGCCGGGCGGGCTGGCCCTGGCCGGGATTGCGGCCACCGCCGTGTTCGCGGCGATCAACGGCTCTTCGGTGGCGACCGCGCTGGCGATGGGATCGCTGCTGGTGCCGATGATGGTCGAGCGGGGCTACAGGCCCAGCTTTGCGATGGGCCTGACCGCAGCGGCGGCAACGCTGGGTATCCTGATCCCGCCCAGTCTGCCGATGATCCTGATCGGACTGATTACCGAGGTGTCGATTCCCCGTCTGTTTCTGGCCGGCGTGATCCCCGGTCTGCTGCAGGCGGCGCTGTTCGCCGGCTATGTGCTGATCGTGGCACGCCGCGTCGGCGGCCATCCCATGCCGTTCGTGGACGGGCGCAGCTTTGTCCATGACAACCTGCGGGCGCTGCCGGCGATGGCGATTCCGGTGGTGATTCTGGGCGGGCTCTACGGCGGCCTTGTCACCCTGTCCGAGGCCGCGGTTCTGGGCGCGGTGGTGGCGCTGCTCGTGGTGGTGGTGTTCTACAAGGTGCGCAGCTTCCGCACCCTGGCGGGTTTCTTCACCGATTCCATTGGCCGCACCTCGATTGTTGTGGTGATCGTGATCGGGGCCTCGCTCTTGTCGGCGGTGATCATCCGTTCGGGCGCACCGCAGGAGCTGGCCCGCAAGGTCGTGGAAAGCGGGTTCGAGGCCTGGCAATTCCTGCTGGTTCTCAATGTGATCCTGCTGGTCATGGGGATGTTCCTGGAAGGGGTTGCGATCATTCTGATCGTGGTGCCGGTGGTGGCGCCGGTCATCACCCAGATCGGCATCGCACCAGAGCATTTCGCGGTGGTGATGGTGATCAACATCGAACTGGCGCTGCTGTCGCCGCCGATCGGGCTGAACCTTTTCGTGCTTTCGAATGTGACCGGGCGGCCGGTTTCCGAGGTGCTGCGCGGCACGCTGCCCTTCTTCCTGCTGATGCTCGGGCTCTTGCTGCTGATCACCTTCGTTCCCGAGATTTCGACCTGGCTGCCCTCGGCGGTGATGGACGCGAACTAGGACGCAAGAATGACCATCCTCGATGACAGATCCCTGCACGATCCCGCCGGCACCCGCGCGCAGGTCGCCACCCTCTTCGCACCTGAATCGGTGCTGGCCGAAATCGTGCGAATCGAGTCGGTTCTGGCCGGGGTGCAGGCCGGGCTGGGTATCATCCCGAACGAGGCCGCCAGCGCGATCCAGGCAGGCGCGGCGGGATGGCGCCCCGACCCCGAGGCCGTGATGCGCCACCGCGCGCATGTGGGCCACCCCATGGTCGCCATCCTCGATGCGTTCAGCGAAGGGATCGCGCCTGAGGGTCGCGAATGGCTGCACTATGGAACGACCACCGCGGATGTGTTCCGCACCATCGGTGTGGTTCTTCTGCATCGCAGCGTTGCGGTCTATGACGCCGCGCTGGGGCGGATCGAGGCGCGGCTGGCGTCACTGGCCGCCACGCATCGGGCCACCCCCATGATCGGCCGCACGCTGGGCCGACACGCGCTGCCGATCACCTTTGGCGCGAAGGTCGCGACCTGGCTGACCGAATGCCGGCGCGACCGCGAACGCCTGATGGCCTGGGCGGCCCGCTTTCCCAGCGGCGTGCTCAGCGGCGCGGTCGGCACCCATGCCGCCATGGGACCGTTGGGCATTCAGGTCGAACAGCAGGTGATGGCGCAACTCGGCCTTGGGGCGCCCGAACCGGTCGATACCAAGGGCTCGAACGATCTGTATGCCGATTTCGGCGCGGCTGTCGCGATCTCGGCCCGCGGATGCCAGCGGATCGCGCAGGAGATCTTTCTGTTGCAGGGCGACGACCTGCGCGAGGTCTCGCTCAGCACCGCGACGGTCGGGTCCTCGACCATGCCGCACAAGTCGAATCCGACGCTGTGCCTCGAGGTGATGTCGCGTGCGCGCGAGGTATCGGCGTCGCTGACCGTGCTGCTGGAATGGATCGTGACCATATTCGAGAGGGACTCGGCGCTGCACAACGGCGCCCTGGCGCAGATGTGCATCGATATGGCACAGGTCCTGTCGTGCACCGAGGGCATGCTGAACCAGCTTCATGTGCACCCCGACGCGATGTTGACCAACATCGGCCGCACGCGCGGAGCGATCTACACCGAAAGCGTGACGGTGCAGTTGGCCGAGCGTCTGGGCCGGCGCAGCGCGCATGAGCTGATGCGCGATCTGGTCGCCCGGATGCAGACGACCGGCGAGGGGCTGGACGAGGCCCTTGCCACCGATCCGCGCTGTGCGGGCGTGACCTTGCCCAGGCCCGGCGATGCGATCGGCGTTGCGCCCGATCTGGTGGATGCCTGTTTGACCCGGCTAGGGTTCAGCGACTGAACCGGCCCGCGCGCGACGGGGTGCCATGGCGGCGACGAACCGGTCCAGCGCGTTGCCCGTCGATTGGTCGGGGCACAGCAATCCGAGGGGCGGCATCGCGCTGGACAAGGGGAAATTGATCCGCGTCAGCAGGCGATCCTTCAGTTCGGCGCCAAAGATGCTGACCGGGGCAACCGAGACGAGCCCAAGCTCCAGCACCGTCGCACGGTTGAGCGTGTGCGACCGCGTTGGCAACTGGACCATTTGCGGCGGCTCGTTGCCTTCGAACAGGGTTTGTAGCAATCGTTCGGCCGGCACACCGGCGGGCGGCATCAGCCAGCGGCAGCGCCGCAGGTCGTCGATCGTCACGACCGCGCGCCCGGCTAACGGATGTGCGGGCCCGGCGATGATCGCGTGCTCGTCCTCGATCACCGGAACAAAGCTCCAGCCATCGGTCGGGACGGACGGCGGACGGCAGACGATGACGTCATATTCGTCGCGGGCCACCAGGCTGAGGATATGGCGCCCGTCGATCTCGTCGACCTTGAGCATGATATCGGGATTGGCCTGGCAAAAGCCTGGAACGCGCTCGGCGAGAAAGCTGTTGATCCCCGCCGCGACGGCGCCGACGCGCAGGATCGACGAGCCCGAGTTGCGCTCGGCCGCGACAGCCTGGGTAAACATCTCGGTGGCACGCAATATCCGCTCGATCAGCGGCAATACGTTCTTGCCCGCGCGGGTCAGGCGGATGCCACGGGCGTGGCGCTCGAACAGGGTCAGGCCCAGATCGGCCTCGATCTCGCTCACGGCCTTGGTCACTGCCGGCTGGGAAACGGCCAGATCCCGCGCGGCCTGCTGCATGCTGCCCGAACGCGCCACCGCGACCACCATCTGGATCTGGCGCAGCCGCCCCTTGAGCAAGAGACGCTGAAGCAACAGGTTTGGCGAAACAAGCGACGGCAGGGGAGGGGCCCGGGTTGCATGGCGACACCCGGTCAGCCTGCGGCGCCGATGCGCGATTGTCCAGCGTTGCCCCCGCAAAATGGACCCGAACGCGCGTGACGATCCGAATTCCGCCGGCGCCATCCCGATCCGCACGTCCAGGGCGTGGCTACACGACGAACTTCGCGCAATCCTGGTCTGCGATCTTCGCCATCAGCCTGCGCAGCTCGGCGACCTCCTCTGTCGTGTAGACCGAAAGCAGCTTTTGTTCGACTTCGAGCATCAAGGGAACGAGTTCCTGATAGACGGTTTTCCCTGCGGCCGAGAGCCTGATCAGCCGGCTTCTTCCGTCATGCTTGTTGGCCTTGGACAGGATCCATTTTCGCTGCTTCAGAGAGGTGATGGCCCGGCTGACAGAGACCTTGTCCATGCTGGATCGGGTGACAATCTCGTTTGCCGTGAAATCGCCGTCAGGCCCGAGAATCGCCATCGTGCGCCATTCATAGGGCTTCAGCCCGTAGCGTGTCTCATACACGTGTGTCACGGCAGAGCTTACCTGGCGGTAGAACAACCGGGTGTGATACGGGAAGAATTCTTCTAATATTAACAGCGACATGCTGAAAAACCTCCCATGGTCTGAAGGGCGCGCCACCTTTGTGCACGCGCCCGCTGTCCGCTCTGTGTTGGTCGAATTCTGGGTGGGATGTATTACGCCGGAACAGTGGTTTCAATCGAAACTTGTGACAAATAGGTTTCAAATGAAACTAGTGTTGACATGGTTTCAATTGTAATCAAATGTTCCCTGGTGATGTGCACCGAAGAAGTCGGTCACCGCATCCAGTGAAAGGGAGGGACATGAATACACAATCGTTACAAAACAAAGGCGTTCTCGCAGGACTGAACCATCGTCTGGACCGTTCGATGCAACGATTCGACGGGCTCGCCTGGCTTGCGCTGCGCGCGACAACGGGACTTCTGTTGATGCCCCACGGGGCACAGAAGCTCTTTGGCATGTTCGGAGGCGGCGGCATCACCGGGACGGCGGGTTTTCTTGAATCCGTTGGCTATCCGGCCCCGACACTGATGGCCATCCTCATTGGCGTCGTGGAATTCTTTGGCGGCCTGATGATTGCCACCGGGTTCATGACACGGTTCGCCGCCGTTGCGGTGGCGGTGTTCATGGGCTTTGCGGTCCTGTTCCATCTGGGCAACGGTTTCTTCTGGACCGCCCGCGGCTTCGAATACCCGGTGCTCTGGGGGATCGCAGCCATCTTCTTTGCTGTCAAAGGCGGTGGCGCCTATTCGATTGACGGCAGGGCCTCGGCCTGATCCGGCGCCCGCACTCAAAAGGAAATTCCCGAATGATCAAGCAAATTGCCAACAGCCTCTTTGGAGGCCTGTCCTGCCTTGCCCTGTCGTCCGTTCTTGCGGTGTCGAGCACGGCAACCACCGCCCAGGCCGAGGAATACGTCCTGTCGTCCTGGTTGCCGCCGACCCATCCGATCGTGACCGGCGTGATTCAGCCCTGGGCTGATCAGGTGGCCGAGGTGACCGAGGGACGTGTCACGGTTCGCATTCTTCCGCGCCCGCTTGGGCCGCCGCCCGCGCACTTCGATCTGGCAGCCGACGGTATCGCCGACATCACCTATGGGCTGCATTCCTTCACCACCGATGATCGCTTCCTTCGATCGCGTATCGGCCAGTTCTCGTTCCTGGGTGACGATGCCGTCAGCACCTCGGTCGCCTATTGGCGGGTCTACGGCGGCGACCTCGACGCGGCCGCCGAACACGAGCGCACGCACCTGCTGGGTCTCTGGGTGCATGGACCGGGCATGTTTCACAACAACCAGCACCGGATTGACGAACCGGGCGACTTCGCCGGCCTCAAGATCCGGGTTCCCGGTGGCTACATCGCGGAACTGGTCGAAGACCTGGGTGCGACGACCCAGTTCATGGGTCCGGGCGAAGTGTTCGAAAAGCTCTCGACCGGGGTGATCGACGGCGTGACCTTTCCGGCCGAAGCCTTGAGGGCTTTCAACCTGTCGCCGCACATTGCCTATTCGATGAGCGTGCCGGGCGGGCTCTACAACACAAGCTGGTTCATGGTCATGAACGAAGACCGCTGGGCTGATCTTTCCGACGCGGACCGCGCGGCAATCTCGGCAATCTCGGGCGAAGTCCTGGCCGAAAACGCCGGTCGGGTCTGGAACCAGGCGGATGCGGCGGGCCTTGCGGACGGCGAAGCCCACGGCGTCGAATTCTACGCTGCGTCCGACGCCGTTCTGCAGCGGGTGCAGCAGATCGCCTCGGCCCGCGAAGCCGAGTGGGCAGAGGCGGTCGCCGCGCAGGGGTTTGATGGTGCGGCCGCACTCTCGGCCCTGCGGGAGCTGGCCGAATAATGAAGAACGAGACCGCAAACGTCTCGGGTGAAACCCAGCGTCAGGCCCCCACGGCCTGGCGCACCCTTGAGAAGGCTCTCGGCCTGGGGGTTACCGGCATTCTGACCGCCATGATGATCCTGACCGGCGCCGATGTCGTTGCCCGCTATGCGCTGAATGCACCGATCAAGGGGGCCTTCGAGATGATCGAAATATTGCTGGTGTGCCTGGTCTTCTTGGCGATGCCGCTGGCGATGTTCTCCAACGCTCACGTCGAAGTCGAACTCTGGGAGCCGAAGTCAACGCTGGGCAACCGCATTCGGATCGTTCTGGGCAGAACGGCGGAATTTCTGGTCTTCGGCTGTCTTGCCTGGCAGTTGGCCGAACACGCTGAACGGCTTGCCCGCTATGGCTCGGTCTCGAATTCTCTGAACATTCCGCTGAACATCATCGCCTGGGTCGCCGCGACCGCCTGTGCCATTGGCGCTGCCATCGCCTTGAGTCAAATCGTCAAGAGCCTGCGAGCATAGCAATGATCCCCTCACTTATCGCCTTCGCTGCCCTTTTCGGACAAGTCCTGCTCAGGGTGCCAATCGCCTTTGCGATGATCATCACCGGCACCGTCGGGTTCGCGTTTCTTCGCAGCTGGGAAACCAGTCTGCGCCTGACCGGCAATGCGGCATTCGACACCGTTTTTTCGTTTACCCTGTCGGTGATCCCGCTGTTCATTCTGATGGGGAACCTCCTGACCCGATCAGGTGTTTCGGATGCGCTTTTCCTGACCGCACATCGGGCGCTCTATCGGCTGAAAGGAGGGCTGGCGATGGCCACCATCGTGGCCTGCGGCGGGTTCTCGGCGGTCTGCGGATCATCCCTTGCCACGGCGGCGACCATGTCCAAGGTCGCGATGCCCTCCATGCGCAAGACCGGCTATGCCGACAGCCTGGCCACCGGCTCGATCGCGGCAGGCGGCACTCTCGGCATCCTGATCCCGCCTTCGGTCATCCTGATCATCTATGGACTCCTGACCGAGGCCGACATCGGGAAGCTGTTCATGGCCGGTATCCTGCCCGGACTGCTGGGGGTGCTGTTCTACATCGGTGCGGTCTCGGTTACCGTGCGGTTGAAGCCGGACCTGGCCCCTCAGGAAGCGGGGGTCGAGACCATCTCGCGCTCTGACATCAGCGGAGTGATCGCCGTGGTCGGGCTGTTCGCGGTGATCATGGTCGGCATCTACGGGGGCATCTTCACCCCGTCCGAGGCCGCCGCGGTCGGCGCGCTGGTCTCGTTGTTGATCGCCATCGTCCGAGGCAAGCTGCCGTTGCGCGACTATGTGGCGATCTGCATCGACACGGCCCGGACATCGGCGATGATCTTTGCGCTGATCATCGGTGCCGAGGTCTTTTCCAACTTCGTCAGCTACGCGGGTCTTCCGGATGCGATCCTTGCCTGGGTCAGCGGGCTGGACGTGGGGCCCTATACGGTCATCCTGGCGTTGATCGTCATCTACATCATACTTGGCGCCGTTCTCGAAAGCCTGTCGATGATCCTGCTGACCGTGCCGATCTTTTATCCGTTGGTCCTTTCACTGGACTTCGGATCAGGCTGGCTGGGAGATCCCGCGAACGTGACGATCTGGTTCGGCATTCTCGTCGTCGTCGTGACGGAGATCAGCCTGATTTCGCCGCCGATCGGTCTGAATGTGTTCGTGCTGCGCAGCGTGCTGCGCGACGTGCCGATCACAACGATTTTCCGAGGGATCATGCCCTTCTGGGCATCTGATCTGATACGGCTGGCGGTCCTTGTCGCCTTCCCTGCCATCGCCCTGATCTTCAATTGAGCAGGGCATGGGCGCGTTCGTCGAGCGGCCCCTTTGCGGGGTGCCTTGTGCGGCATCGCTGAAACGGGCGGCGACAAGATCCCGAACGGGGCGCCTGGGCGTCCCGTTCGGAAGCGTCCCTAGGCCCGCAACGCCTTGTCATACCCGAACAGGGCCGCAGCCCCCCCGGTATGCAGAAAGACGATCCTCTGACCCTTGCGAAAGGTGCCGCGACGGATCAGGTCGATCATCCCCGCAGCCCCCTTGGCGGAATAGACGGGGTCCAGCAACAACCCTTCCAGTTCCGCAAACAGGCGGATGGCCTCCAGCCCGCCCTCTGTCGGGATGCCATAACCTTCGCCGACATAGTCTGTGTTCGCCACCACATCCGCGCGGGCGACGACATCGGGGCAGCCCAGTTTCTCGGCGGTGGCACAGGCCAGCTTGAAGACGTTGTCCTCCTGCACGGGCCGGGGCGCACGCACGCCGATGCCCAGCAGCGGCAATTGCGCGTTGCATGCCGCCAATCCGGTGATCAGCCCGGCCTGGGTGCCGGCGCTGCCGGTTGCGTGGACCAGATGATCGAACACCAGCCCCAGATCGTTGATCTGGCCCAGCAATTCGAACGCGCAGTTGACATACCCCAGGGCGCCGGTGGCATTCGACCCGCCTCCGGGGATGGTATAGACGGTGCGCCCCCTTTCCCGAAACGTGTTGGCAACGGATTCCATCTCGGCGTTCATGTCCAGTCCGCCAGGACGGGTCTCGGTTGTTGCACCGTGCAGATGGTCCAGCAACACATTGCCGTTGCCGGTATAGTTCGGATCGGTCGATCCGGTCCGATCCTCGAGCAGGAGGTGGCAGGCCATGCCCAGTCTGGCCGCCGCCGCCGCGGTCTGCCGCGCGTGGTTCGATTGGGTTGCGCCCTGGGTCATCACCATGTCGGCCCCTTGCGCCTGCGCCTCGGCCATCAGGAACTCAAGCTTGCGGGTCTTGTTGCCGCCCGTGGACAGGCCGGTGCAATCATCGCGTTTGACCCAGATTTCGGGCCCGCCCAGGGCCGCGCTCAGGCGTGGCATGGGTTCGAGCGGCGTGGAAAGATGTCCAAGGCGGACACGCGGAAAGCGGGACAGCATCACGGGCGGGGTCCTTTCGAGATCAGTCAGGAAATGCGGGCCAGAACGCGGCCCGGGCGCAGGCCCGTGGCAGCATGTCCGGTCCATGTCTGGCGGCCGTTGCACCAGACGCCGCGCAGTCCCGTGGCCGGGTGCTTTGGGGCCGCGAAGCTGGCGGTATCGTGGATGGTGGCGGGGTCGAACAGCACCAGATCGGCAAAGGCGCCCGGGGCCAGCACACCCCGGTCCTGCAGGCCAAACCGCGCGGCCGTCAATCCGGTCATGCGGTGCACGGCCTCTTCCAGCGGAAAGAGGCTTTCATCGCGGGCATAGTGCCCCAGCACCCGCGGGAACGTGCCCCAGGCGCGGGGATGGGGGTGCGGGTCTGCGACCAGCCCGTCGGAACCGATCATCGTCAGGGGATGGCGCAGGATGCGGCGCAGATCGCTTTCATCCATCTGGAAATAGATGGCGCCGGCGGGCAGCAACCGTTTCGCGGCCTCGGGCAGCGACAGGCCCAGGTCGGCAGCGATGTCGCTCAGGTCACGGCCGCCCATCTCGGGCATGGCTTCGGACCAGGTGACGATGACGCGGGCGGCCTGTTCGACACGGTCCGGAAACAGAAAGGTGGACCCCGCGACATAAGGATAGGCATCAAGCCCCACATCCTGACCCGCCGCGCGGGCCGCGTCGATCATGGCCAGGGTCACCGCGGATTTGCCGTGGTTCTGCGGGTTCATGCATTTGTGGTGGGAAACGATCGCCGGCACGCCGGTGTCGCGCCCGATCCGCAGCGTTTCCCGGACCGAGTCGATGACGCCGTCGGCCTCGTTGCGCATATGGGTGACATACAGCCCGCCATGCGCGCGCAGAACCTGGCCGATCTCGATCACTTCCTCGGTCGGGGCGGCTGTCGCGGGCGGATAGTAAAGCCCTGTCGACATCCCCGCAGCGCCCTGGTCCAGCGCAATGTCCAGAAGGGCGCGCATCGTGGCGATCTCGGACGCGGTTGCGGGGCGGTCGAACCGGTCCATCGCCGCGTGGCGCAACGTCGTGTGACCACACAGGCAGATCGAATTGACGGCCGCAGGCTCATCCCTCAGCCGTGCGAAATAGGCGGCGAAATCGGGGAACATCAGCGCCGGATCCGGCACCAGCGAGGCCAGCGGTTGCGGCAGCGGGCCGCGCCCGGGCGGATTGGGTGCCAGCGAAAACCCGCAGTTGCCGTTGACAACCGTGGTCACGCCCTGGCTGATCTTTGGTTCAAGCAGCGGGGTCTGCAGCAACGCCAGATCGTCGTGGCAATGGCTGTCGATGAACCCGGGCGTCAGAGCCAGCCCGGCGGCGTCGATCTCGATCCCGGCGCGCCAGTCGGTCAGATCGCCCATCGCCGCGATCCGGTCGTCGGTCACCGCCAGATCCCCGGTCAGTGACGGGCCGCCCGTGCCGTCGATCAACCGCGCGCTCCGCAGGATGAGGTCAGCCTTGCTCATGTCAACAGGTCCGACTTGAGGTCGCGGTTGTCGCCCGCCCAACGTGCGGCCAGGTGGATCAGGATGATCGTGAAGGCCAGCGGCACGGCGACCGCCACCCAGATCATCGGCAGATCCATCGCCCCCGAGGTCGAGCGCAGCGCGCGGCCCAGGAAGCTGCGGGCGAAGGTGCCGTTGGTTCCGACAAAACAGTAATAGAGAACCGGCGCGATGAAGATCAGGACATAGACGCTTTGAATCATGCGCAGGATCACCTGGCCGCGCGGTCCGGTGCCGGGCGTGAACAGCGCCGGGTCAAAGCGCGCCTTGAATGACATGGCAGCCCCCATCAACCCGACCCAGATCATCGCATACCGCGCCGCTTCCTCGGTCCAGACCGGCGGGGCCGAGAACCCGTAGCGCGCCACGACCTGCAGGGACACCGCCCCCACCAACCCCAGCAGCATGACCAGCGCGACCAGCCGCGTGACCGCGTGCAAGGCGTTCGACAGGGCAATGAGGGCTGCGCGCATGTCAGTGCCCGCGAACCTGGTTCAGGGCACCCGTGACCAGCGCCATTCCTTCGTCACCCAGCAGCTGGGCGTGGATCGGGGTGGACATCTCGACCAGCCGGTCGCGTTCTCCGGGCGCCAGTTCGGTCACGGTCACACCGGCCTCGGCAAAGCGCGCGTCGACCTGTGCGGCCCATCCGGGCAGCCAAGCGCGGTTCGCCTGCAGGCCGGCGACCATCGCGGCGTCGATGGTTGCGCGATCACCCTCGGAAAGGCCCGAATACCAGTCCTCGGAGATCATCACCGCGCGGAAACTGGGTGCCAGCGCCGCCGGGGTATAGTGGTGCAGGAACTCGGTGTGGCCCGTCCGCAGCGCCGAGTTCGGCGGATTCACATAGCCGTCGACAACCCCGGTCTGCAGCGCATTCGATACCTCGGACCAGTCAACGATGGTGGAACTGACACCAAGGGCGCTGAAGAACGCGACCTGCCCGCGATTGAGCGCGCGCATCCGCAGGCCCTGCAGATCCTCGACCGTCGCAACCGGCGTGTGGGTGTTGAAGAACCCGGCATCCAGGCCCCGCACGTTGAACCCGGCGATCCGCACGCCGTTCTCAAGCAACGGCGCGTTGATGTGGTCCATCAGGTCGGTTTCGGCCATCACCCGATCGAATTCCTCGGTGCTGGCAAACAGAAAGGGCAGGATAGTCACACGCAGAAGCGGGCTCATCGATGCTGGCGCCGTCGCGGCCCCCAGGTTGACCTGAACAAGGCCCTGCGCGGTCTGGCTCAGCCGCTCTTCCTCGTTGCCGAGGGCGTTCGACGGAAAGACCTCGACCGTGAAACCCCCGGCTTCAGCCACCGGACGAAAGCCCTCGACAAAGGCATACTCGCCGTTGGTGACACTGTCCTCGGCATCGTTCATCGCGATGCGGATAGTCTGTGCCGAGACCGGCAGAGCCAGGGTTGCGGCCAGCAGGGCCGAAAGTGCCAGGTGTTTCATGTCGTGTTCTCCCATGAAGTCAGATGAGCCCCAAAGCCCGGGGCAGCCATAGCGTGATGTCGGGAACAAAGGTCAGGACCAGGAGCAGGCCGATCTGGGCGAGCAGGAACGGCGCCACCGCCCGCACCAGCGCCCAGTAGTTCACACCCGTGACGGTTGCGATGATGATGAGCACACCGCCAAATGGCGGCGACAGCAGGCCCAGCGTGATGTTGAAGCAGATGACGATTCCCAGATGCACGGGGTCGGCGCCCATGTCGATCGCGACGGGCACAAGGATCGGCGCCATCAGGGCCACCGCGGCCTTGACGTCCATCACCATCCCGGCCAGCAGGAAGACGACATTCACCGCCATCAGGTAGCCCATGGGCCCCAGGCCCAGGGTGGCCACCTCGTCGCCCAGACGACGCGGCAGTTGATAGAGAGCCGCCAGATAGGAAAACGCCGCAATCGCGCACAGGATCACGAATACGGCCCCCAGCATGACGGCGGTGCGCTCGCCTGCCTTGACGATCCCGGGCCAGTCCAGATCGCGGCGCGCGACACCGATCGCCAGGGCCGCCAGAACCGCGATCGCGGCCGATTCGGCAGGCGTGGCAAATCCGAACAGGACGCCCCCCAGGATGATGACCGGCAGCAGCAGGGCCGGCAGCGCCCGCCACAAGGCCGGCCAGAAACGGGGGATTTCGACTCCGGCGCCACCCGGATGATCGTGCCGATGCGCATACCAGCTGTTCATCGCCATCAGCACCGCCGCCAGCAGCAGCCCCGGCACGACACCGGCGGCGAACAGCGCCGGAACCGAGGCCCCCATCAATGCACCGTAAAAGATCAAGATGACGCTGGGCGGAATGATCGGGCCGATGATCGACGAGGCCGCTGTCACCGCGGCTGCATAGGTGTCGGAATAGCCGCGCGCGCGCATCGCGGGTACCAGGGTGTTCGACATCGCCGCCGCATCGGCAACCGCCGAGCCCGACACACCGGCAAAGAACACGCTGGCCATGATGTTCACATGCCCCAGACCACCCTTGAACCGGCCGACAAGCGCCATGGCAAGGTCGATCAGCGCCTTGGTCACCCCCCCGCGATTCATCAGGTCGCCGGTCAGGATGAACAGCGGCATCGCAAGAAAGGCAAAGACATCGAGCTGGCTGAAGATCCGCTGCGGCAGGATCGCGAGGAAATCGGTCGATCCGCCCGCGATGAAGCTGAGCACTGACGCCGCGCCCACGACATAGGCAATCGCCCCCCCAGCCACCAGGCCGATGATCGCCAGTCCGAAGATCACGAGAAACAGCATGTCAGATAGCCTGCCAGGAACCCTAATCACCATATTTTTGATGTAACGCGGCCGTCCAATGCTTTGTTCTTGTGATAATATGCGGAAATTGCATATTGATGGGCATGGATGTCGGCTGGATCGAGGATCTCATCGCGCTCGAGGAACATGGGACTCTGGCCCGTGCTGCCGCCGCGCGCCATGTGACCCAGCCCGCGTTCTCGCGCCGGATCGCGGCGATCGAATCGTGGTGCGGGGCGTCGCTGGTCGATCGGTCGCGGCGGCCCCTGCGCCTGCATCCGGAAGCATTGGCGCTGCTGCCCGACCTGCGCGCCGCGGCGGCGACCTTTCGCCAGCTCCGCGACGATCTCCGGCGCTCCCAGGCCGAGGGCGCCAGGGTCATCATCGCGGCGCAGCACAGTCTGGCGATCTCGCTCATGCCGCGACTTTTCGAGAGGGTCGAATACTCGTTGCCGTCCCTGGCGGTCCGACTGCGTTCGATCAACCGGTCCGAGGGGGTGGTCCTGTTGCTGACCGGTGCGGCCGACGTGCTGATCTGCCACGAGACCGATCGCCTGCCGCTGGCCCTGGGCGCGATCGAAGTCGAGCGGGTCACGATCGAGGAGGACATCCTGGTGCCGGTCACGGGCGATCCGAGCTTTCGCGATCACCTCGACACGGCGATTGCGACGGGTGCGGGCCTGGATCTGCCTTGCGTGACCTATCCGACCGACGGGTTTCTCGGGCGCGTCTTGCGGGATGAATGTCTGTCGGACCTGCCGTCAGGGCTGACCGTTTCGGCACGGATCGAGACCGCCCTGACACCTGCGGTCGTGCGGCTGGTCGAGGGGCGACCACTGGCTGGCTGGCTGCCGAAGTCGATGATCGAACGGGAACTGGCCAACGACACCCTGTTTCTTCTGCCCGAAACTCTGGGAACGGCACGGCTCAGGGTCAATGCGGTCCGCACCCTGGGCCGCAGCAGTCGCACGACAAACGCTCTTTGGGAAAGCTTCAGGACCCATCGCGCGGCAGCACCCTGATCCGCGCCCGGGCGCGGAACAGGGCACGGCTGCCCTCAGCCGCCGCCCATCCGCGCCATGACCCGCCGTTCAATCCAGAGTGCGACCTGATAGAAGCCGACCGACAGCAACACACTGACCAGCGCGACGGTCCAGATCATGCTGAAATCCATATAGCCGCGCGATTGGTTCAGCAGATTGCCCAGCCCGCGCCCGGTTGCCAGCCATTCCGCGATCATGACGCCCAGCAGCGCGCGCGGGGCGGTCAGCCGCACCGCCGCCAATGCCCAGGGGGCCGAGGCCGGGATCGCCACCAGCCGAAGCTCGCGCCAGGCGGTCGCGCCATAGGCGCGCGGCAATTCCAGCGCCGCGCGCGGAACCTGCGCCAACCCCTGCGCGATCATGACATAGGCCGGAAAGAAGGTCACCGAGATGGTGATCCACAGCGTCACCGCCGTGCCCCGCCCCAGGATCAGCACCAGAAGCGGCGTCAGGGCCACCAGCGGCATCGTCTGCGTGACCAGCGCGACAGGAAGAAAGGCGCGGGTAAAGCCCGGGGTCAGCCGCGAGGACACCGCCAGCGCAAAGGCAAACGCCAGACCCGCGGCCATGCCGATCAGGGTGATCGGCAGGGTTTGCAGCAGCGCCCCCAGCAACCGCTCTTGCGCCTGCGCGGACTGGGCGGACAGAAACAGATAGTCGATCACGTCCCAGGGCGACTTGCCGATCATGCGCGGCACCTGCAAGGCCCAGAGAACCGCCCACCACAGCGCGAAGGGCAGCAGGATCGATGCCAGCATCACCGGCAGGTTGACGGGTTCGCGCGTTTCGCTGGGCGGCGCCGACGGGTTCAGCGAGACCGCCCGCGTGCGCCCCAGCATCCGGGCCGAGATGACGGCAAAAAGCGCATAGCTGAGACCGGCAATCGCCGTCGCGGTCAGCCCGATGCCCCACAGCCGCGCCGGATCGCCGCGCCCCAGCGAGCCCAGCAGATAGGTGCCCAGGCCCCAACGCCCGCCACCGCCGAATTCGGCCAGGATCGCCCCCAGAACCGCATTCGGCGCGGCGACGCGAAAGCCGGACAGGATCGCCGGGATCGCCCCCCGGATCTGCACGAACCGCATCACCGCGGCCTTGCCGCCACCATAGGCGCGCACCAGATCCCCGGCCCTGCTGTCGAACTGCTGCAGACCCGTGACCGTGGCCTGCATGGTCACGAAATAGACCCCCAGCGCAGCCAGGACGATGCGCGGGGTCATCCCTTCCAGCGTCAAGGACAGGATGGGGGCGATGGCGATCGGCGGCAGGGCAAAGATCGCGATGTTCAATCCCCGGGCGATGCGGCCGGTGACGGGCGCCAGCACGAACAGAAGCCCGGCCGCAACCGCAATGGCATTGCCGATCACGAACCCCGCGCCCGATGCGATCAGCGTCGCGCGGATATGGCGCGGATAGTCGCCCCAGTCCTGCCAATAGCGGTAAAGGATCTGTGTCGGCGCGGGCAGGGCGCCGCCGGCGACCCAGCGCATCTGTCCCGCCAACTCCCACAGCGCCAGCAGCGCAACCAGCGGCCATAGCGCGCGCACCAGCGCGGCAAGACGCCCGCCGGGGGCCTCAGCCGGCATGGTGACCCCCGTGCAGCGCACCCGCGATCTGGTCGCAAAGATGGTGGAACCGGTCGTCCGAGAACAGCGCAGGCTCTCGCGGGCGGGCAAAGGGCACGTCGATCACATCGACGATGCGGCCCGGCGCGGCCTGCATCACCGCCACGCGGTCGGCCAGGAACACGGCCTCGTCGATGCCGTGGGTGACCAGCAGTGTCGTGACCCCGGTTTCGGCCCAGATCCGTTGCAGTTCGATGTTCATCTGCCGCCGCAAGATCTGGTCGAGGGCGCCAAAGGGTTCGTCCAGGAACAGGATGCGCGGTTCGGTGACCAGCGACCGGGCGATGGCGACCCGCTGGCGCATCCCGCCAGACAATTCGCCGGGCAACGCATTCTCGCGCCCCTTGAGGCCGACCAGGTCGATCAGCTCGCGGATGCGGCCCTGTTCGGGACCGACAGCACGGCCCAGAACCTCTAGCGGCAGGGCGACGTTCTGCGCCACGGTTCGCCAGGGCAGCAGCGCCGCGTCCTGAAACGCAACGCCGGTCAATCCTGCGCGCGTGGCCTTCTCGGGGCCCATGTCCGCCATCCGCACCGTGCCCGAGTCGAGGGTTTCAAGCCCCAGCGCGGTGCGCAGCACGGTCGATTTGCCACATCCCGACGGCCCGATCAGCGCCGTGAAGCTGCCGGGCGGGCAGTCAAGACTGACATCCCGCAGGGCCTCGACCGCCTTGCCGCGTGCGCGAAAGGTCTTGCACAGATGGTCGAGGGTGATCCCCGCGGGTGAACTCATGCTCAGATCTCCTCGAGCAGGGTGGTATCGAACATGTCGCGCGTGCCGTTGATGCCGACCGCGGCCAGTGCCCTCAGGTTGCCCTCGATCCCTTCCTCGGTCATCGCAAAGATGCCCGCCGGGCTTTCGATCAGGGGCTTTTGCGCGGTGTTGAAAAAGACCTCGTTGGCGATCTCGCGCCCGGTTCCGGCGAAATGGGTGTCGGCCCAGGTCGGGGGATAGCGTGCCGGATCGTCCAGGTTCTCGGTCCAGCCACGGCGGCTGGCGCGCAGCCAGGCGACCAGCTCGGCGCGTTTGCTGGCCAGCGTTTCCTCGGTCACGACGACGGTGTCGTTATAGGTGGTGTAACCGAAATCATAGAGAAGGAACGACACCGCCTCGCGCCCCATCATCGAGATCGTGTAGGGCACGTTTGTCGTGAAATCGAGGCTGGCGTCGATCTCGCCGTTGATCAGCGGTGTCGGGTCATAGGCATAGGGCACGATATTGACCGACGCGCGGTCGATCCCGTTCATGGCCAGCACGGCCTCGACACTCACGGTGTTGACGGGCGGCACGGCGATGGTCTTGCCGACCATGTCGGCGGGCGACAGGATCGGGTTCGACGCCAGCGACACGATCCCGATCGGATTCTTCTGATACTGCGTGCCGATGATCTTGAACGGCGCCCCCTGCTCGGCGATCGCCTTGATCGTGGTGTCGGGTGTCGTCAGCGTCAGGTCGGCGCGACCGGCGATGATCGTCGATTCCGGGATCACGTCGGGGCCGCCCGACAGATAGGTCAGGTCCAGGCCCTCGTCGCTGTAATAGCCCTGATCGATGGCCCGGAAATAGCCCGAGAATTCGGCGTCATTGATCCACGACGCCTGCATCGTGAAGGGCGTGGTCGCACGCGCGCGCCGGGGCAGGAACGGCAGGGCAGAGGCGGCGGCACCAGTGGCCAGGAAGGAGCGTCGGTTGAGCGAGAGTCTCATGTCAGGTCCTTTGTGTTTCAGCGTTGAGCAGAGGGGAACAGCACTCAGGCGATGCCCTGGATGCGCTGCAATTCCTGCAAGGGGGGCGTGTCGTCGATCTGCTTGGGATCGAGCAGCGCCCATTTCACGCCACGCGGTCGCTTTGCGGTGCGCTCGACGGTATGCAGGCCGCCAGGGGTCGCGATGTAATCGACCAGGATATCGGTTTCGGACGGGATCAGCTTTTCCTCGACCACCTGGACATCGTGAACCACGGCGACGACGGGCGTGTCCTCGTCGGCCAGGCCCAGATCGGTGAACATGCCCCATTCGAGGTCAAAGAACCCGTGGCCCTTGCCGAACCGCACCCCGTCCCGCGACACCGCCGAGGCCCCCGTCACCATGAAATCGAAGCGCCCGCGCGCGGCGATTTCTTCCAGCGTGATGGGGCGGCCGAAATGTTCCATGCCATCCAGCCAGGCGGCATAGAGCTCTGCCCCGGGCGGAACCATGCCCGGCTCCATCAGCAGGAAACCCCGATAGATGCCATAGGTGGACATCACAAAGGTCTTGCCCTCGGCGATCATGCGGCGGCGCAGATCCACCAGGCAATTGTCGGGGGTGATGAAGCTGAAATTCGCCGACTGATAGGTCGGCATTTCCACGAGATGCTCGGTCGCAGTCTCGGATCCGTCGAAATCGGGGATCACCTCGGCAAAATTCATGTGAAACCGCGTGTCGGGGCGCGCGACATCGTGAAGCTTGCCCCAAATTTGCTGGCGGATGATTTTGGATTTCGACATTATCGGAGTGCTCCGTTTCATTGTTTCATTACGATGAAACAGGTGTTTCATTTAATCAAGCCATCTCTAAGGCTCGGCGAAAGATTTATGGCAACACGACTAACTCTCAGAATTCAGGAAAGAATCTCGCGCCTGACCTCGGCCGAGCAAAAACTTGCGGCGCTGCTGCTCGAGAATCAGGCAATGATCGAAACGCACACAGCGACCGAACTTTCCGCCATGGCCGGCGTGTCCAAGGCCACCACCGCGCGCTTTTTTCGCAACCTCGGCTACACGGATTTCGAGGAAGCGCGCACCCAGGCCCGCGAAGAGCGCAACCGCACCCAGCCCTATGTCTATGCCGCCACCCAACCCGAGGGGATCGCCCTGGGCCGGTCGATCGGGGATCACCTGGAACTTGAGCTGGTCAACCTGACCCGCACCTTCGAGGAAATGCGCCCCGATCTGCTGTCGGATGCCGCGCGCCTGTTGATCGATGCGCCGCGCATCTGGATCATGGGCTATGGCGCCGAGGCCGGGATCGCCCGGTATGCGCGGTCCCTCTTTGCCCGCATCCGTCCCGATGTGCACCTGCTGGGCCAGGAGCCGGGCGCCTGGGCCGATGAACTGGCGATGACCGGCCCCAGGGACGCCCTGATCCTGCTGACGCTGGAGCCGCGCCCCCGCTTCCTGTCCGCGCTGACCGCCTATGCACGGACGACACGGATGAATGTCATCACCCTCAGCGATCACCGCTATTATGCGCGGGCCAAGCGGTTCTCCAGGCTGGTGATCGGGTGCCATGTCGCGAATTACGGCCTGGTGCCGAGTCATACGACCTTCACCAGCCTGCTGCGTCTGATGGCCATCGCCTTTGTGGCCGAGGCGGGCCCCAGCGCGCTGCAACGCATCGCCGTCATCGACGAGATCAACGAGGAAATCGACCTGTTCGACTGACCCTGCGCCCCGGCCTGCCGATCCCGCCCCGATACTCAGGATGAGGTATTTTTCCGGGCGCGCCGCTCGTGGATAGTTTCCCCAGTTCTCGTTCCAACGCCGGGGGGCCGATGTCCCGAACGCTGTTTGCCTCGATTGCGCGCTGTTGCGCGGTGGTTTGCTGCCAGGATCGGCCATGACCGTGTTTGCCCAGGACCACATGCTGCAGGCGCTTGCCCGGATACCCTGTTTCGAGGGGTTGTCCGACGCCGCGCTGTCCCGGATCCTGGCGGGAACACGTCAGCGCCAGGTCCCGCGCGGCGAGGTTCTGATCCGTCAGGGCGACGCTTCGGACGATCTGTTCCTTGTTCTTTCGGGGCGGTTCACCGTGCTTTCCGGCGATGTGCCCGTGGCCGAGATCGGCGCCGGCGAACCCATAGGCGAGCTGGCGTTCTTTTCCGGTGGCCTGCGAACGGCGACAGTGATCGCGGCGCGCGACAGCGACGTGCTGGTCTTGACTCATGCCGACTATGATGCGGTTTCCCGCGCAACGCCCGGTCTGGACCGGACCATCCTGCAGTCGGTCTCGTCGCGGTTGGCGCGGGCGACGCCGACCACACCCCGGCTGCGCCCCCGCGCGGGCAATCTGGTGGCCGTTGTCGCGGCGGACGGGCACGGACTGGACCCGTCATTCACCGAATCCCTGGTGGCGGCGCTCGGCCTCCATCGCGACTGGCAGACCCTGCGCCTGTCCGAACGGGGCGCCGATCCCGTCGGTCCCTGGCTGAACGAACAGGAGGCCAGCGGCCGCAGAACCGTCATCCTGTGCGACGAGGCCGAGAACGCGGCCGCGGTCGCCCGCAACAGCGACACCGTGTTTCTGGTGGCGTCCCCGCCGCGAAACCCGCTTTCCCCGCTCGAGGCCGAGATCCTTGCAAACACCCGGCCGGCGCATCTGCACCTGGCCCTGGTCAGGCCCGGCGCCGACACGCCGATCCAGGACACGGCAGCCTGGCTTGCCGACCGCCCGGTGGCGCTGTGCCATCACGTCGCGGCCGATTCCGCGGCGGATCTGGCGCGGCTGGCGCGGTTCATCACGGGCACCGCGCTGGGGGTCGTGCTGTGTGGTGGCGGCGCATTCGGGGCCGCGCATCTGGGTGTGATCAAGGCCATGCAGGCGCAAGGCATCGAAATCGACATGATCGGCGGCACCAGCGTCGGGGCGGCGCTGGGGGCTGCCCTGGCCGTGGGATACACGCCCGACGAAGCGATGGATCACTATGACGCCATCTTCATCAAGGGCAAGGCGATGAAGAAACTCACGGCGCCGCTGTTCAGCATCGTTGACCAGCGGCCTCTGGACCGGGGATTGCAGCACAGCTATCGCGGCACCAACATCGAGGACCTGCCGATCAACTTCTTTACCGTTGCGACCAGTCTGAGCCGCAACGACATCCATGTCGGGCGCCACGGCCCTGTCTGGGAATCCGTCCGCGGGTCCAGCGCGATCCCCGCCGTTTTTCCCGCGATGGTCACATCCGAGGGCGAGGTTCTGATCGACGGAGCGATGATCGACAATGTGCCGATCCGTGTCATGCGCGACCTGAAGGAGGGGCCCAATCTGGTCCTCAATTTCAAGCAGGGCAAGGAATGGCGCGTTTCCGGGCGGTATGCGGACCTGCCGGGGCGGTTGGGCGCGCTCAGGCGGCTGCTCTGGCGGCGGCGGAGTGACCCCCGATTGCCCACGATCACGTCGATCCTGACCCGCGCCATGATCGTGGCATCGCAACGGCAACTGGCCGCAACGCCGATCGACCCCGACCTGTTGCTCGAGATCGCGCCCCTCAGGGGTGTCGGATTCCTGGACTGGGGCAACGGCTGGCGCCTGTTTCAGGCCGCGCATGATGCCATGGCAAGGGCGCTTGCACAGGCCGGCGCCCTGACCGACGACAAGGCCGAACAACTGCGCCTGGCCGTTGCGGCGATGAACGACAGCCAGCAAGGCGGCGCGCAATGACGCCCGGGATCCTGACGCTGCTGGTCGCGCTTCAGGTCAAGCATCTGCTGGCGGACTATGTGCTGCAAGGCCCCTACATGTTTCGCAACAAGGGCCGCTATGGCCACCCCGGCGGGCTGCTGCACGCCGGCTTGCACGCACTGCTCACGGCGGCGATCTTGCTGCTGGCGGGGGGTTTGGCCTGGGTGTCGGTCGGAATCGCCGCGGTGGAACTGCTGATCCACTATCACGTCGACTGGGCGAAAGAGCGCATCGGCCAGCGCCTGAAACTGACGCCGGCGACGCGGGGGTTCTGGAGCCTGCACGGTCTGGACCAGCTCGTGCATCACCTGACCTATGTCGCTATCGCCTGGGTGTCAGGGTGAGACGCCCCAGGCTGAAATGGGTGATCCTGGCGATTTTCCTGGCGCTGACGCTGCCCGTTCTCGTCACGATCATCACGATGAACTACGTCGTGACCGAACGCAGGGCGCGCGACGAATCCCTGACCCGCATCGCCCAGCACCAGGCCGACGTGGTCCACAGCGTCGATACGCTGTTCCGCGAAGTTTCCACGCTGGTTCAGGCCATGGCCGCAGCCGGGCAACAACAGCCGGACCTGTTCCTGGACGACGGGGCCATCGACGTTCTGGCCGCGGCGGTGCGCGGAACGCCCGATGTCGTCAGCGCCTATGTCGGCTTGCAGCGGGACGGCCGTTTCCTTCAGGCGCGGCGCATGTTTGCCGGGCAGGAAGTGCATGGAAACCCCTTGCCCGCCGGCACGCGGTTCGCGCGGCGGACGGTGATCCCGACCGCACAGGGCGAGGGGCTGGAAACCTATGCGTTCGAAACGCTCGATGGCGAACCGCTGGGCGTTTCCCAGGGTCTCAATCCCTATGATCCGCGCGCGCGCCACTGGTATCAGATCACCCAGCAGGCGGACGCCCTGACGGTCTCGGACCCCGATCTGTTCGCGGCGCTGTCGCTGGTCGGCTTTACCATCGCGGCGCCGATCCACTGGAACGGCGATCTTGCCGGGATCGTCGCCATCGACCTGACGCTGGACGGTCTCTCGCATTACCTGGCCGAGCGCCTGGTCAGCCCCGGGTCGATCAGCTTCATCCTGGATGCCCAGGGCAATGTGATCGCGAATTCCGCCGAACGCGTCTCGTTTCATGACGACAACGGGCGCTTGCGGCTGCCGCATGTGTCGGACTGGGCCGATCCGCTGGCCGGAATCGCCTATAGCCAGCGCGCCCGCGCGGCGGTCGATGGTCAGACCTTTTTCCTGACCCATGACGGTGCCGAATACGCGGCGTCGCTGCAACCGATCGCCGCCACCCGCGACAAGGCGTGGCAGGTGCTGGTGATTGCGCCGATGGACGATTTCAACGCCGCGATCCGGTTCAGCAACCAACGCCTGTTGCTGGCGGGGCTTGGCATGACGCTGGCCCAGATCGTCGTCATCTGGTTCCTGGCCCGGCGGATGGCCACTCCGCTGGAACGTCTGGTGACCCATGTCGAGCGGATCCGCGAGCTCAATCGCGATCCGATGACGGACCTGCCCCGGTCGCGCATCCGCGAAATCGCGGCATTGTCGAAAGCCGTCGAAACGCTGGACGCGGCGATCCGCACCTTTGCCTCGTTCGTGCCGGTCAGCCTGGTGCGTGACCTGCTGCAAACCGAACAGCAGATCAGCATCGGCGGCAGCAGCCGGTTCCTGACCGTGTTCTTCTCGGATATCGAAGGGTTTTCGGAACTGTCGGAAACGATCCCCGCGCAGGAACTGGTCGAGCGCATCTCGGACTATCTGAGCATCGCGACGGCCGAAGTCAACCGCGAGGGCGGAACGATCGACAAGTTCATCGGCGATGGGGTCATGGCGTTCTGGGGGGCGCCCAATGTGATCGACGATCATGCCCTGTGCGCCTGTGTCGCCGCGATGCGCGTGTCCCATGCGATCGACCGGCTGAACGACGATCTTGAGCACCGCGGGCGCAAGCCCCTGAACATCAGGATCGGCATTCACAGCGATGCGGTGGTGGTGGGCAATATCGGCTCGTCCGAGAGATTGAACTATACCGTTCTGGGCGACGGGGTGAACATCGCGGCGCGGCTCGAGGCCCTGAACAAGGCGTATGGCACCCGCATCTGCATCAGCCATGCCGTCTATCGCGAGGCCGGAAGCGCCCTGTGGGTGCGCCCGATGGGCGAGGTGCAGGTCAAGGGCCGCCGCGCGCAGATCATCGTCTACGAGTTGATGGGTATCGTGGGCCACGGGCCGGATCTGGAACCCTCGGCCGACAGGCAACTCCTGGCACGGCTCACATGGGAGGCCTTTGACCTGCGGTGCGCGGGGGACGCCGCGGGCGCACGCGCGCTCTATGCCCGCATCCTCGAATCGTTCCCGGACGATCCCGTCGCGCGCGGCAATCTGGCGGATCTGTCCGAAACCGCGTCAGCCTGACGACGCCTTATCCGCGCAACATGGCCAGCGTGGGGGTCCCTGCCCCGTCAAGCCGGTCGCGCAGCGCGCGATGGGCCCCGTCAAAGGCCTCGCGTCCCCGGGTCCAATCCAGAAACGACATGCCCCGTGGCAGCGGCACTTCGACAAAGACATCCTCGCCCGGCGCGATATCGGCCAGCGCGCGGCGCGAGGTGATCGTCATCGCATCGGCCAGGATCGCAAACAGCGAGGGGGGCGCATCGGCCGGCGCGCCGCTGACAAGGCTGCGCATCACCTCGAACCGGCCCGGCAACCTGTCATAGGTGCGCGCCGAGGTCATCGGTTCGGTCGATGGAAAACCCAGCACGATGTTGCGCCCCGGCTTGAGCGAGCGCATCACGCCGATCGGCGTGTTGTCCATCAACCCTCCGTCGATCCAGACATGCCCCTCGGCGGTGACGAAAGGCTGAAAAATGCCCGGCAACGAGGTCGACGCCCGCACCGCCTGCCACAACGGACCGCGCCGGATCGTCACGCGCGCGGCCTCGGTCAGGCTGGTTGCCACCGCGAAAAAGGGAACGCGCAGATCCTCGATATCGCCGGTTCCCAGATGCCGGCGCAATTCGACATCGAACACCTGATGATCCAGCACGCTGTAGCGGGGAAAGGCATATTTCGACATCGCCTTCTTGCGCAGGAACATGTCTTCGAGCATCGCGATCCCGTCGTCGGGGGTAATGCCGGCGGCCAGGGCCCCGGCGATGGCTGACCCGATGCTGGTGCCGCCGATCATGTCGATCTCGATGCCCGCTTCCTGCAGGGCCTTGCAGGCGCCGAAATGGGCCGTGCCAAAGGACCCGCCGCCGCACATCACCAGGCCCGTCGCCTCGCCTCGCAGAAAGCGACCCAGCCGCGCGATATCGGCTGCCACGCCGGCGCGAATGTTGTGATGCAGCGCCACAGGGCGGTCGGCCAGCCATGCGCCCCCGCCGGTCACGGATTGGCCCGAGACGAACCAGCGGGCCAGGTGCAGGTTCTCGGGCAGGGTCTCGGCCAGGATGCGGTGTTCCAGGCCGGTCAGCCCCGGCGCATCGCGTGCATCGCGCACCATGACCACGGTGTCGGCCTGGGCGAGCGCCGCCGAGGTCAGCGCATCGTCCTGCGCATCGGGCACGATCAGCAGAACGTGCTGCCCGTCCTGTTCGATACGGGCGACGGCATCGGCCAGCCCCTCGGCCTGGGTCACGACAATCGTCTGCCAGTCGAACCGCGCGGCAAACTCGGCTTGCAGTCCCCGGGCCAGGACGGGGTCCAGGCCGCGGCCGCCAGCCTCGATCACAACGCTCACGCGGCCTGCCCGGGGCTGCAATTCGGGCGTGGCCGCGACGCTGCGCCCCAGCCTTGCCGCCAGTGTCGCCAGAATGCCCTGCACCAGCTGCGGGGATTGGGCAATCAGGGCATCATATTTGTCGCGCCCCAGCCGCAGGACGGCACTTTCGCGCGCGGCAACCACGGTCGCGCTGCGGGGCGTTCCGGCGAAAAAGCCGATTTCGCCCACCGGCTCGCCTGTGCCGATCTCGGCAATCGGGCGACCATCGGACAGCACGACGAACCGACCGCGCAGCACAAGATACAGCGCATCCGGCTGGTCGCCGCGCCGCATCAGGACGGTTCCGCGTGGCAAGGTCCGGATTTCGGCGTCGCGCGCGATCTGGGCAAGTTCGGCGTCGGACAACCCGCTCAGCGAGTCCAGCCGGCGCAGCGCCGGGATCATGGTCGGATCAGGGGTCATGGCACGGGTCGCTGCGGTTCGGGATCGGGCGGGGCCGGTCAGGTCTGGGCGGCAGCGACACGGCGCAAACGCCGGTCCACCACGCCGTGGGAAATGCGGATGGGCAGCACGAACAGTCGCTGCGCCAGAATGAAAAGCACGCCGCAGACAGCAAAGAACACCATGCGGTTCGCCGGGTCGGGGATCTGTTCCGACGTATACATCACCACCGACATCGCCTCGGGCACACCGATCGCGGCCCCCAGGCACGAGGTCGAGATCAGCACCTGCGTGGCGCGCCCGATCCCGGGAAGGATCAGCCACGCGGCACGGTGGTCGCCCTCGGCGCGCTTGCGCAACATCGCGTCGAACAGGTTGATGCCGTAGGACAGGACGAAGGGCGCGCTGCCCAGGATCAGGATGACCAGCGGCAGGTTGTGGCCCAGCAGCGGCGGCAGTCGGGTGCCGTCGCCCAGCATCCCGGCCAGAAAGAACATGGCAATGAATACCGGAGTTGCATGCATCACGGCCCGGATCCCCCGCAGCAGCAGTCGCAGGGGGCGGGGCCCTGCCCGCAGGCCCAGGGCCAGCACAAATGCCACGGGCAGAAACAGAAGCAGCGTCATCAGGGCCGACAGCAGGTTCAGGCGCAGGCCCACCAGGAACTCGGTCAGGAAATCGACGGACAGGGCATCGAATGCGGTCATCGCAGGTTACCTCCAGCCCGGAAAGACAAGGGGCAGCGCCCGCTTGGTCAGATGGCCCGCCAGAAAGACGATGGCGACGTAGAACACAAGCAACAGCCAGTAATAGAAGGTCTGCGATCCCGAAAACGCGGTCACGCCGTTGATGGCGTTCAGCAGGTCCGGCACGCCGATGATGCTGGCGGCCGAGATGCCGCGCACGGCGTTCACGATATAGGCGTCGATCTCGGACGACGCGACGGCCAGCGCCGCCTGAAACCGGGACTGGCCGCTTGTGGCGGGGACGATGCGATAGGCCTCGGCCACGGCCTGCCCGGCAAAGGCGCCATTGATGGTCGAGATCGCCGCAACGGCGGCCAGCATCGCCGAGCCATAGGAAAAGGTCAGCGCCCAGGCCGAGAGCGTCCCCATCAGGACCAGGATCAGATACATGGGGTAGTTCTGAAAGATCAGCACGAAGACCTGGGCCGGCAGGCGCACCAGCCAGCGCGGACTGATCAGCAGCCTGGCCAGCCCCAGCCCCACCAGAACGACACCGACGACAGACAGCACCACCACCAGAAGTGAAACCTTGAGGCCGCCGATGAAGGTTTCCCAGGCGATCTCGCTTTCCATGAATCCGAGCCGGATGTTCACCCCCAGCGTGTCAGTCAGCAGCGCCTCGAGCCGGTCGGCGAGATCGGCGACCGGGCTTGCGTCCAGACGCATTTCCAGCGGCGGGTCCAGGCATGAGTCGGGCGCGGTGCGGCACTGGTCGGTGTTCCAGCGCGCCTGCTGGTCGATCAGGTATTGCACCGGCAACCCCTGGGCGGACGCAAGGCGCACGAACGTCCCGTCGCGATGCATGTCGGCCAGGATATTCGACATCGCCGTCGCCAGGGCCGGCGGCGTATCCAGCGCCATGGCCATCCCCCAGGGCACGGCGGCAAAGCCCAGCAGGCGCTGATAGCGCGAGCCGTCATCCTGCAGCCCGAGGGTCGGAACCAGGAGCGTGTTATCCTGCGCGATCATCGGGCAGAGTTCGGAATTCAGCGCCTCGATCAGGGTTTGCGGCCGAGAGAACAGCATCAGGCGCCCGACATTCGGCGCCAGCAGCACATTCGAATAGTTGCCCACCGTCGTGCAGACCATGCGCCCGGCCATGTCGTCCCAGTTCTGGATCGGCAGTCCACGGGGTCCGACGATGATGGTTTCGGAACTGTAGTAATGGGGTCGCAGGAAAAAGGCCGACGGATCGCGCTGCGTATTGTGTCCCATCGTCGCCAGCACCAGGTCGATGGTGCCCTCGGTGACCGCGGAAAGCCGCGTCACCGGTGTGACGGGTTCGAACTGCACATGGACACCCAGGCGTCTGCCGATCTCGCGCGCGATCTCGATCTCGTATCCCTCCAGCCCCGTCGGCCCCATCGTGCCAAAACGCGGGTAATCGGTGCGCACCCCGATCCGGATCTCGTTCTGGCACACGATCCGCTCTTCGACGGGCGGCAGGCTGCTGGTGCCGCAACGGGGCTCGATCTGGGCGCGATAGGCAGCGACCTCGGGGCTCAACGCCTGTGTCTGGCCCGGTGTCTGGCCCTGCGCGGGCCGCGCCAGACCGGAGAAAACCAGAGAGGACACGGCAAGCATCACCAGGGAAAGAGCGCGGAGCATCGCGGGCCTCGTATCGTCAGGAGATCAGGCTTCGGGGCTTTTCGGCGCCAATCAGGCACACCTCGAGAAAGACGTGCCGCCCGACGCGCACGAAACCTTCCGCCCGCGCGGCATCGGGATCCAGAGCGGCACATTTTTCTGGGCCCATCGCGACAAGCACGATATCGCGCACGCTGGCCGACAGACCGTCGCCGGCCAGGCGGTCCAGCGTGCGCTGCAGGCCGATGCATCGGTTCTGGGTGAACACCGCCCGACCGCCGGGGTTCAGGCGCGCTGCCAGGCCGTCAAGGAACGGATCGACGAACTGCCGCCCGTCCGCCCCGCCCGACGCCCAGTGCGGCGACCGATTGCCCGGTCTGAACGACGCACCGGGAAAGTTCGGCAGATTGGCGACGACCAGGTCAAAGGTTTCATCCAGGGCGATGGCCTGCCAAATCGACCCCGCACGCAGGTCCCAGCGCGACCCGGGCGCGGTATCGGCCAGGGCGTGGCGGGCGACAGCCAGCGCGTCGGGGTCGATGTCGGTGGCGACCGCATGGGACGCGCCCAGTTTCAGCGCGGTTTGCGCCAGGATGCCCGACCCCGTGCCGATGTCGCAGACCGTGGCGTCGCGCGCGACCCCGGACTCGGCCATCAGGTGCCGGACGATCATCGCCGAGTATTCGCTTGGCGTGAACTGGGCCGGGTCGATGCTATCCACAGTCATGGCGGAACCTCGATCGGGGCGTCTATTCGACGTTGATGGTGATCTGTTCCGACATGACCGGCGGGTTGTGCGGCACATGCCCGGCGTCACCCAGCACCAGTTGCAGGGTGTGGGGGCCGGGGCTCAGGTCCAGCGTGACCTGCGTCTGGCCGCCGCCAAAGTGGCGGTGATGCTCGTCCGAGGGCAGACCCATCGAGGCATCGTCGCCATCAACCGAGCCAAAGGGCGGCCGATCGATCAGCAGATGATGGTGGCCGGTGTGATCGCGTTCGACCCCGGCTGGCGCCACGCCCATCCCCTGAAGGCCGAAAACCACCGTGACCGGCGACGTCACCGTGTCACCATCGGCGAGATTGGCGATATAGACCCGCGCGGCCTCGGCCGACGGGGTGTGCCCGCCCGTCATGTGGGTGTTGCCATCGGCAAGGGCGGCCATTGGGACCGTGCAAAGAACCGCAATGGAAAAAATGGTGTGCAGGCGCATCTCTGCCTCCCCGAAAGTGATTAACCGGGGCTATACTGCCAGCGGGGAGGCCGGCCGCGTATACTCAGAACAGGGTATCGCCCAGGGCGCCGGTCGCGCGGATAGTGCAGGGTGAACCCCGTCACGGAGAGGCCGGCAGAGGAGTGGACAGTGCCCCCGACACCCATCGATGTCGTCCGCGTCCTGCTGCTCGAGGACAGCCGACCCCTGCTCGACCGGTTTGCCAGGATCGTCGACGATTGGCCGCGCGCGCGCCTCGTCAGTGCCTGTGAAACGCTCGAATGCGCGCAACAGGTCATTCGCCAGCACGAGATCGACATTCTGGTCGCGGACATCGACTTGCCCGATGGCAGCGGAATCGAGGCGATCCGCCTGTTGCAGTCTGAACAACCCGCCGCCCAGGCGGTGGTGGTCTCGGTCCTGCGCGACGGGCCGCGCGTGCTCGAGGCGATCAAGGGTGGCGCGTCGGGCTATGTGCTGAAGGACGACAGTTACTATGGAATCCGCTCGGCGCTGGAAACCGTGCTGGAAGGCAAGTCGCCGATGTCGGCCACCATCGCGCGGCAGATCGTGGATTCAATCCGCGCCGATCCCGCCACCGAGAGCGAACCGCAGAAACCCGCCGTGCCCAATCTTCTGAGCCCGCGCGAGCGCGAGGTCCTGACGGCCATTGCCCGCGGATTCACCAACAAGGAAGTCGCGAAGCTTCTGGGGATATCGCCAAACACGATCCCGGTGCATGTGCGCAACATCTATCGGAAGCTGGAAACCACCAACCGTGTCGAGGCCGTCTACGAGGCGCAGGCACAGGGGTTGATCGACCTGTGAGCGGGACGGTGCCGCAACCGCCCGGGATGGTCTTGCGGGTTGCGGGTGGGTTGATCGGACTGGCGCTGGCCGTGTGGCTGGGATTGCAGCCCCTGGGCGACTGGCTGACCCCGGCGCCCGCGCTGCCGCCGCTTGTCGCCGCACATGAGGATCTGCCAGCCGACCGCGAAACAGCCTTGATCGCCTCGTTCCTGCAAGGGCGGCGCTGGATGGCCGAAACGCCCGACCAGATGCGCCGGATCTTCCGTGTCCGGATTCCGACCCTTGCAGCACCCGACGAGACGCTTTTCCTTTGGGTCCCGCAGTTCGAGCAACGCTTGCAGGTGCTGACCCCCAGCGGCCATGTGCTGCACGACAGCATCGCGGGCGGCTTCCGCGCCAGTCCGATCCGGTCGACCTCGGCGCTGGTGGCGCTGCCGCCTGAAATCCTGCAGGCCACCGGGGGCGAGCTGGATCTCGCGGTCGACGTGGACCTGAGCCGCATCGGCGCCCTGGGCCCGGTCTATGCCGGTCCGTGGTCGGCGCTGGTCACACCGGTCCTGTTGCACCGGCTGCTGGAAAACGCCATGCGCCCGGCAATGCTGGGGGCCTTGCTGTTTCTGGCGCTGATGTCCGTCGCTTTCGCCGTCCTTCGTCCCCGAGATGCCGTCTACTACTGGCTTGCCGGAACGATGATCCCCTATGCCGCGGTCGAACTGGGGCTGATCCTGGCCTATGTTCCCAGTCTCAGCCGCATCGACGATCAGGTCTTTGCGGTGTCGGGAGTCGGCACGCTGCAATTGATCGGTCTGCTGTTGACCTTCAAGGACCGGCCCCCGCCGCAACGTCTGTCGTCGGCCCTGTTGGCGACATATGCCTGCCTGGTCGCGGCGACCTTTTTCATGTCGGTGACCGTCCTGGTGCAGCTTACCCTCGCGATGATCCTGCTGACCTCGGCTTTCATGTTGGCTTTCTTCCTGACCTTCGGCACCGAGACCCGCCCGGATCGCGGGATTCAGGACGTGGCCCTGTTCGTCGCGCTGATCGCGTTCCTGGCCGGGATACTCCACGATCTCCTGCTGAAGACCGGCATCCATCCGCAGGGGATCTATGTCTTTCGCTATGTCTCGTTCGTCCTGCTGGCCGGGATCTTTGCCAAGGTGATCACGCGGCAGTCAGGTGTCGCGGATGCGCTGGACCAGTCGAACGAGCATCTGCGCAGCCGCCTGCGCGAGCAGGAAAGGATGCTGACCGATTACCACCGCCGCGAGGCCGAGACCCTCAAGGCCCGCACCGCCGAGACCGAGCGCCAGCGCATTACGGCCGATCTGCACGACGGTATGGCCGGTTATCTGGCCACCATCGTTGCCCTGTCCGAACACCAGACCGATGACACGTCCGAAATTTCCAACCTGGCCAAGGACGCGCTGAACGACCTGCGCTTCGTCATCGACGCGACCAGTGTGTCCTCGCCTGACCTGCGGCAGACCCTGGCGATCCTGCGGGAACGCTGCCTGCAACCGCTCGAGGCGCTGAAGATAGATCTGGACTGGTCGATGATCGACCTGCCGGACGATGTGCATCTGTCGCACGAGGACAACCTTCACATCCTGCGCATCCTTCAGGAAGCTCTCAACAATGCGGTGCGCCACGGAAAGCCGACGGCCATCACCGTGACCGGGCGCAGGGGGCAGGGCAAAGACGGCACGACGAGGATCGAACTGACCCTGGAAAACCGTGGCGGACTGGCCCCGGCCCGGTCCCGCGTGACGCCGGGCCACGGCACCGCCAACATGGCCAAGCGCGCAGCCGCGCTAGGGGGCTCTGTCCAGGTCACGCCGCTGGACGACGGTGCAAGCCTGCGCCTGATGTTTCCGTGGACGCCGAAACACCGACGCTGAAAAAGCCGTCCGATCCCGGCAAAGACCGCGCCAGGGAAGGGCGGTTGTCGCGCGGCCCTGGACAGACCAAAGGCGGGCCCGGTCAGGCTGGTCTGACCGCCGCAAGGTCCCGGCATTCGGGCCCAACAAACTGAAAAGACGCTTTTCCTAATAAATTCATGGCCATCGGTGGACAGGCCGGGTGCTCTTGCCTATGCTGGCCCTCACGGAAACGCGAGGATGGAGACAATGTTCAACACGATCATGGTTCCGGTGGATTTGCGTCACGCGTCCGCATTGGACAAGGCGTTGACCATCGCGGCAGATCTGGCCCGCAGGGACGGCGCGTCGATTACCTATGTCGGCGTCACCAGTCCGGAACCCGGGGCCCTGGGTCACAACCCCGAGGAATACGGCAATCGTCTGCGACAATTCGCAGCCGAACAGGGCAGCGCGCATGGCATCGAGGCGCGCGATCACATGATCGTCGCCCATGACCCTGCGGTCGATCTGGATCGGAAACTGACCGAGGCCGCGACCGAACTCGGCGCGGATCTGGTGGTGATGGCGACGCACATGCCGAATGTGACCGACTATATCTGGTCGTCGCACGGTGGCCATCTGGCCAATCACTCGAAGGCTTCGGTCTTCCTGGTGCGCGGCTGACCCGCTCAGCGCCGCCACGATCCGAAACACCGAACAGGAGGACGCGCGATGTCCAATGCCGACGACGCAGGCATTCCCGCCCCTGAGGGGCAAACCGCACTCATCGATACCGATTACACGATCGGACAGGACAACATCGAAGGCAACGTCGGGCCATTCGGCTTTGACGTGCACAACCCGGTATTCCTGGTTTCCGGTCTCAGCATCGTTGCCTTTGTCTTTTACGCGCTGGCCTTGCCGGAACAGGCCGGCACGCTCTTTGGCTGGCTCAGGCCCTGGCTGACATCGACCTTCGACTGGTTCTTCATGACGGCGGCGAACATCTTCGTTCTGTTCTGCCTGTTCCTGATCGTCAGTCCCTGGGGCAAGGTTCGGCTGGGCGGCAAGGACGCCACACCGGATTACACCTATGTCGGCTGGTTCGCGATGCTGTTCGCGGCCGGTATGGGCATCGGGCTGATGTTCTTCGGCGTGCTGGAACCTGTCTATCACATGGCAATCTCGAGCCCGCTGGGAACCCCCTCGCCGTTCGATGCCGATGGCAACCTGATCGCCGAGAACGTCGCGCGCGCCCGGGAAATGGGGCTGGCGGCGACGATCTATCACTGGGGTCTGCACCCCTGGGCGATCTACGCGGTGGTCGCGCTGGCGCTGGCGTTGTTTTCGTTCAACAAGGGGCTGCCGCTGACGATCCGCTCGGCCTTCTATCCGATCTTTGGCGAACGGATCTGGGGCTGGACGGGACATGTCATCGACATTCTGGCGGTGTTCGCCACGCTGTTCGGCCTGGCGACGTCGCTTGGCTTCGGTGCGCAGCAGGCGAATGCCGGGTTGCATCACGTCTTTGGCGTTCCGATCAGCACCACCGTGCAGATCGTGCTGATCACGGTCATCACCGGTATTGCGCTGTTCTCGGTGCTGCGCGGTCTCGATGGCGGGGTCAAGCTGCTGTCCGAGATCAACATGGGCATCGCCGCGCTGCTGTTGCTGTTCGTCTTCATCGCCGGCCCGACGATCGCCATCCTGACCGATTTCGGCAACGGCATGGTCGCCTATGTCCGCGAGCTGTTGCCGCTGTCCAATCCCATCGGCCGCACGGATGACGCCTATCGCGATGGCTGGACGGCCTTCTACTGGGCCTGGTGGATCAGCTGGTCACCGTTCGTCGGCATGTTCATCGCCCGCGTCAGCCGCGGCCGCACCGTGCGCGAATTCGTGACCTGCGTGCTGATCATTCCGTCAATCGTCTGCGTCCTGTGGATGGCGGTCTTTGGCGGCGTGGCGATCGACCAGGTGTTGACCGATCCGGCGACTTCCATGGTCAAGGCGCAGGTCATCGACAATTACAACCCGCCGCTGTCGCTGTTCGCGATGCTCGAAGGGTTGCCGATGTCGTCGATCACCTCGGTCATCGCCATCGTGCTGGTGATCGTGTTCTTTGTCACCTCGTCGGATTCGGGGTCGCTGGTGATCGACACCATCACCGCCGGCGGCAAGATCGACGCGCCGGTGCCGCAGCGGGTGTTCTGGGCGACATTCGAAGGGGCGGTTGCGATCGTGCTGCTGGTCGGCGGCGGTCTGGCTGCCTTGCAGGCCATGGTCATCTCGACCGGGCTGCCCTTTACCCTGGTGCTGCTGCTGATGTGCTGGGCGATCTTCAAGGGTCTGCGGGAAGAACCGACCTGATCCGACCCCAGGTGACACGACAGGACCGGCCGGCGCCCACCCGGCCGGGACCTCAACCGGCCTGATGCAGGATCTGGCCGTCGCGCACCGCCAGAACCCGCCCGGGTGGCAGCGGGTGCCACCCTTCGTGGCTGAGCGGCACACTGGCAAGCAGCAGCGTGCGATCCGGCAGGTCGGGAATATGGGCCCCCGCGCCTTGCCATGCGCCACCTTGCCGAAGATCGCACAGGCACAGGCCTGGCGGCAACGGCGCTGACAGGCCGGTCTCTGTTTCGAACATGCGCAGATGGGCGTGGGCAAACAGGGTCTCGCCGTCGAAGAACACGATATTGGCGTCGCCCAGCTCTGCCATCCGCGCCGCAAAGTCGCGGAACCGGGCGAACCGGTCGGCCGTGGCGCCGGGACCGTGCGGCAGGTCCCGCAGGATGCGCAACAGCATCAGAAACGCCAGTTCGGAATCGGTATCGCCCACGCATTCATCGCGCAGGCCGGGGGCCAGATCGTCGATGCCGTGCAACGTGCCGTTATGCGCGAAATGCTGCATCCTTCCACCCTGAACCCGGGTGAACGGGTGGGTATTGGCCAGATGGGCCGCGCCCCTGGACGCGCGACGCACATGCGCGATCAAATGGCGGCAGGGTGTTTCACGCGCAACCACCATCCGCGCCAGCGCGCTGTCGGCTGCCGGAGCGGCCTCGCGGTAGACATGCGCATCGCGGTCCTCGGCAAACACGATCCCCCAGCCGTCGCGGTTGCGGTGCCGCTCGCCACCCTCGCGGGCGAAGCGGTCCAGGGTGTATTGCACCACCGTCGGGCGCGATGCGCTCATGGCGAACAATTCGCACATCACATCATCCTTTGCGCCAGATTGGCGAGAATCCAGAGCGTCCCGCCCGCCATGATCGCCAGCAGAAGCAGCGAAAACAGGATGAGTTGCAGGTCCTCACGCTTCTGGCGACTGAAATCGATGTGCAGAAAACAGCGCAATTGCACGATGACCTGCGCCACGGCCGTCACGCCGATGATCCCCAGCGCAACACCCCTTGAAAGGCCAAGCGCAACGGCGGCAAAGGCCAGGATCGTCAGCAGGGCCGACAGCCCCGCGCCGATCAGATAGCGCCCCCGGTCACGGTCAATTTCGGTCATGCCAACCCCCGCAGAAAGACGATGGAAAAGATCCCGATCCAAACCAGATCGAGGAAATGCCAATACAGGGCGAACAGCAGAAGCCGGGTCTTGACGCGGTCGCTCAGCCCCTGAACCGCCAGCAGACCCAGCAGCACACCGATCCAGAGCAGGCCGGCCGTGATGTGCAGACCGTGCAGACCGACCAGCGCAAAAAAGCCCGACAGCCAGCCAGAGCGGGCCGGTCCCGCGCCCTGCGCAAGCATGCTGGCGAAATCCGACAGCTCCAGCATCAGAAAGCCGCCCCCCAGCAGCGCCGTCACCAGAAGCCACAGCGCGATGCGGCCGGCACCGGCGTGTGCCTTCATGGACAGGCTTGCCATGCCGCAGGTCAGCGAACTGGCCAGCAGGAACGCGGTCTGCAATGCGACGCTGGTCAGATCGAACAGTTGCGCGGGCCCCGGCCCGCCAGCCAGACCCATCGGCGTGCCGCTGGCCGCATAGGTGGCAAACAGGATCCCGAAGGTAATGAGATCGCTCATCAGAAAGACCCAGAACCCGAAGACCCGGTTCTCCGAGGCCGGATGCGCCGCGCCGTGGCTTTCGCCCAGATTGAGGCCGGGGTGAAGATTGGCGGTCACGGTGTCACCTCGGTGTCGGGGGCCGCAAGGCCGCGATTGGCGGGCGAGTCCTCGGCATCGCGGGTGATGCCCCGGGCGGTGTGAACGGCCTCCAGCCAGCGACCGTGGTGAACAGCGACCTCGGCGGCGGGCAGAACGCGGGTGGTTTGCGTGGCAAACGCCCGCACCATCACCGCCAGACCGATCCCCACCAGACCGGATAGGGCCAACCACCAGATATGCCAGGTCAGCGCAAAGCCCGCCGCTGTCGTGGCGACACAGATGACCAGGCCCAGGGCCGTCGGGCGCGGCAGTTCGATGTCCTCATAGCGTTCGGGTGCAACATAGGGGTCGCCGCCGGTCTTTTCGGCCCAGAAAGCATCGCGTGCCGCGACCGCCGGGATCACCGCAAAGTTCCATTCGGGCGCAGGCGCAGGCATGGCCCATTCCAGCGTGCGCCCGTCCCAGGGATCGCCAAATGGCACCGCCAGGGTCCCCCGCTGACGGATGCTGACGCCATAGCAGACCAGGGTTGCCGCCAAAGCCAGCAGGATGATGACCGCCCCTGCCCCGGCAACCAGTTGCAGCGGCACGAAAGCCGGATCGGCGAAGCTGGACGAACGCCGCGGCATCCCCATCAGGCCAAGCGCATACAGCGGCAGGAAGGTGACGCAGAAACCCACGATCCACAGCCAGGCCGCGCGCTTGCCCCATGTCTCGTGCAGGCGGAAGCCGAACACCTTGGGAAACCAGTAGTGAATGCCCGCCAGCATCGCGAACAGAACGCCCGGGATCAGCACATTATGGAAGTGCGCGACCAGAAAGAGCGTGTTGTGCACCTGATAGTCGATGGTCGGATTGGCCAGGATCACCCCGGTCAGGCCACCGATCACGAACAGGATGAAGAACCCGGTCAGATAGACCATCGGCACGGTCATGCGGATGCGCCCGCGCCACAAGGTCGCCATCCAGTCATAGACCTTGACCCCGGTCGGCACGGCGATGATCATCGTCGCGATGCCAAAGGCGATGTTGACCGATGCCGACTGCCCCATGGTGAAGAAGTGGTGCAGCCAGACGGTGAAGGCGATCACCGCGATCGCCATGGTCGCGATGACCAGCGACGGATAGCCATACAGGGTCTTGGCGCTGAAGGTCGCGGAAACCTCGGACCAGACACCATAGGCGGGCAGCACCAGGATATAGACCTCAGGGTGGCCGAACATCCAGAAGATGTTCGCATAATTCATCATGTTGCCGCCCAGGTCATTGGTGAAGAAATGGAACCCGGCGTAGCGGTCCAGCGCCAGCATCAGGCTGCTGACGGTTACGGGCGGCATGGCATAGACCAGCATGATTGCCGCGCACAGTGCCGTCCATGTGAACAGCGGCATCCGCATGTAGGTCATGCCTGGGGCGCGGCATTTGTAGATCGTGACCGCAAAGTTGATCCCCGACAGCATCGACCCGATCCCGGCGGGAACGACCGACCAGATCCAGTAGTCCGGCCCCTCGCCCGGGCTGAACACGCGGCCGGTATAGGGGGGGTAGGCGCTCCACCCTCCGGTTTCGAACCGACCGATGACCAGCGAGATCATGAGCAGTGCCGCCCCTGCCGCCGTCAAACCCAGGCTGACCTGGTTCATCACCGGAAACGCCATGTCCCGCGCGCCGATCTGCAGAGGCACGACAATGTTGATCAGTCCGATGACCAGAGGCGCCGCGACGAACAGGATCATGATCGTGCCATGCGTGCTGAAGAGTTCGGCGAAATGCTCGGCGCTCAACGGACCGCCGTTCAACGCCATGGCCTGATGGGCGCGCATCACCGCGCCCTCGGCGACGCCGCGTGCCAGCATCACGATACCGATGACGCAATACATGACGCCGATCTTCTTGTGATCGGCGCTGGTCAGCCAGTCGCGCCACAAAGGGCCCCACAGGCGGAACCAGGTCAGAAAACCCAGCAACGCCACCGCACCAAGGACGACCAGCCCCGCAGCCCCCGCCGCGACGAAGGTGTTCGTGCCGGGATCGGCGATCGCCGCGGCAAAGGGGGTGACGGTCCAGTCAAGGTGTCCGAAAAGCCCGCTCATGGCGTCGACTCCGGTTGAAATCCGGGCGCGCCGGGTTGGTCCCGATCCGCCAGCGGGGCGCCGTCATGATAGCGGGCGACCACACTGGCAAAGAGGCCCGGCGCGGTCAGATGCATCCGGCTGTCCGGCAGGGACAGCGCCTGCAACGCCTGCGCGGTGGTTCCGGCAACACCCAGCCGGGCGTAGCGGGCGGCATCCAGGGACGGCGCGGTCGTCCCGCCTTGCACCCAGGCTGTCCAGTCATCGGGCGTCATGACCTGCACGTCGACCTGTTGCCCGGCGAAGCCGGTACCATTGAACTGCGTGTTCGCCCCGGTCAGCGTGCCGACACGGCTCGCCATCAGGTTCAGGTCGCTGACCATGCCCGGCATCGCATAGATCTGCCCTGCCAGCGCGGGCACCATGAAGCTCTGCATCACGGTGTCTGTCGTCAGTTGCAACCGCACGGGACGTCCGGCCGGAATGGCAAGGGTGCCGATACTGGCGATGCCTTGGTCAGGATACAGGAACAGCCATTTCCAGTTCAGACCGATCACCTGCACCTGCAAAGGGTCGGTGCCAAGCGGCTCGTAGGGATCGAGTGCCTCGGTGCTTTGCCAAAGCCAGGTTCCCAGCAGCACGATGATGGCCGCCGGCACCCCCCACATCGCGATTTCCAGCGGCGCCGAGAAGTCGAACCCCGGCCGGTAGGCCCCGCGCCCGCCGCGCCGGTATCGCCACAGGATCAGCGGAACGCCGATCAGCACCGGCAGAACCGCGATCATCGTCACCATCGTCACGCGGATCAGGTGCTCGCGTTGAGCGGCGGCGACCGGACCCTCGGGCGTCAGAAACCCCTGGGCCAACGCCGGATGGGCGGCCAGCACGACCAGCAGGACCACAGCCAGACGGCGCATCACATCCGCTCCTTGATACCGATACGGATCAACCACCAGTTCATCGGATAGGCGGTCAGAAAACCGGCGATCATCGCCCATTGCATGACGAACCAGAACACGGCCGAGGTTGCGTCCGGCGACGCGCCATACATCGGGCGAAAGATCGCGAAAACGGCGATCGCCATCGCGCCATACATGCCGACTTGCCAGGCGATCAACGACAGCGTGTCGGCCTTGAGCGCGGCCTTCAGCCCGTCGATCACGCCGAGCCCGCGCATCGGGGCGATGGCGAAATACTGAAACACGATGCCGATGGCAAAGGCGAAAAGGAAATCCAGCACCCACACGGCAAACATGGGTTCGGGCCAGACACCCGGCCAACCCAGAGGCACCAGCACACCGGGCGCGATCAGGGCCAGCGCCTCGGCGATGATGTCGCCCAGGGTGCAGCCCGATCCGCAATGCAGCGCGCCCTTGGCCACGGCAACGGGAAACGGCGGCGCCCCATGGGCCCTGCCCCGTCCGGCCCCGGCGCGCCCGTGACGCAGATAGAACCACAGCACGATCACCGACCCGAACAACGCCGACAGCGGCCAGACGGCCGCCATGATGGACATCGGCTGCGGTCTGCGGCGGCAATCCAGCGCAATCCACGCCGCGCAGAGCCCTGCAACCAGCAGCGACACATGCGACACCGTGGTCAGCCAGTCAGGCATCGCTACCTCAGGAAATTGTCGCGGATAAGCGAGACGACCTCGTCTGCGCGGCCGTTCAGCACCGCCTTGATACCGAACAGGCCGGTCGCGGCGACCTGCCCGGGTTTCACATGGGGCGGCATGACCAGTTCCATCCGGTTGACCTTTACATCCAGCAGCGCCGGGCCGTCCGCCGCCAGCCAGTCCCGCATCGCCGGCTCCAGATCGGAGGCGCTGTCAACCCGCCAGCCTTGCAGGCCGCAAGCACGGGCGACGGCCGCGAAATCCGGATTGTGCAGGTCGGTATAGCTGTCCAGCAGCCCTTCGACACGTTGCTCCATCTCGACAAACCCGAGGCTGCCGTTGTTGTAGATCAACAGCTTGACCGGCAGTTTTTCCTGCACCAGCGTCAGCAGATCACCCATCAGCATGGTCATGCCACCATCGCCACAGAATGCGATAACCTGCCGGTCGGGAAAGGCGGCCGCTGCCCCCATCGCCTGTGGATAGGCATTCGCCATCGTGCCGTGCAACAGGCTGACCAGGAACTTGCGCCGGCCGGTGGCGGTGACATGCCGCAACAACCAGACCTGCGGCGAGCCGCCGTCGGCGGTCAGGATCGCATCGTCATCCGCCAGACGGTCCAGCAGGCGCGCCACCGTCTGCGGGTGGATCAGCGCGGGGTCCGGCTGATCGGCGCGCGCGGCATAGCTTTCGCGGTCCTTGGCCCAATCGTCCAGCGCGGTCTGCAAATGGGCGCCGTCCCTGTCCCCGGTCAGGCGGGGCAGCAGCGCGTCCAGCGTGGCGCCGACATCACCGACCAGCCCCATGCGCACCGGCGCGCGCCGGCCCAGATGAGTCGCGTCGCGGTCGATCTGGATGATGTGCTTGCCATCGGGATAATACTGGGTCCAGGCGAAATCGGTGCCCAGGCAGAGCAGCAGATCGGCGCGATCCATGGCAGCGGCGCCTGCCTTGTTGCCCAGGATGCCGGTCATGCCGACATTGTGCGGATTGTCGGGTTCGATGAATTCCTTGGCGCGCGTGGTGTGCACGACCGGGGCCTTCAGCGCCTGAGCCAGGGCAACCAGCTGGTCATGGGCCGCACGCGCACCGATCCCGGCATAAAGGGTGACGCGCCGTGCCTCGGTCAGGGCCCGGGCCAGCGCGTCAAGCTCGGCGTCCGAGGGGCGCAGGACGGGCGCCGGGCGATGCACCGCCCAAGCCAGCGCGTCATCGGTGCGTTCGGTGAACATGTCGCCGTTGACGATCACCACCGCCAGCCCACCCCGGGCAAGCGCCGCCTGGGCGGCCAGGGTGGTGATCCGGCGCGCCTGATCCGGGTGGGCGATGTATTCGCAAAAAACGCTGTATTGTTCATAGATCTTGCGCTGATCGACCGCCTGGGGAAAGCCCAGGCCAACCTCGGTTCGTGCCACGTCCGAGGCAATCAGCACCACCGGCGCGCCGTTGCGATGGGATTCGAACAGCCCGTTGACAAAGTGCAGGCTGCCCGGTCCGCACGTTCCCGCGCAAACGGCCAGTTCGCCGGTCATATAGGCCTCGGCCCCGGCGGCCAGACCGCCCGCTTCTTCGTGCCTGACATGAATCCAGCGCATGTCGGATCGGCGGATCGCATCGGTGAAATGGTTGATCGTGTCGCCGACAATCCCCCAACACCGCCGGGCACCGGCCTGGATCAGGGTTTCGACGACGACGTCGGCAACGGGACGGGACATGGAAACCTCAGATCCGGGGGGACGGCAGGTGACCGCGCGCACGCGCGGGAACCAGATCGATCGCGGGGCGAAAACTGTCGGCGCGGGCGGCGGCCCACCAGTCGGCATAGACCGTGTCGGCGGGCTCCTGCAGCAAGATGCCCGAGGGCAGGAAACTGTGGATACGGTCGAAGGGCACGGCGCGTTCGGGGCCGGTGCGGTGCATCAGGTGATGCGGTTGCAGGTCGCGCGGATGCTTGAACCCGGCGGCCGCGACAATATCCGACAGCGCCTCGAGTGTCTTGGCGTGGAACCGCGCGGCGCGGTCGCCCTGCACCTCGGGGACGAGGCCGCGCTGGCGGCCCGGATCCTGGCTGGTGACGCCCGTCGGACAGGTGCCGAGATGGCATCGTTGCGCCTGAATGCAGCCCACCGACAGCATGAAGGCCCGCGCCGCGTTGCACCAATCCGCCCCCAGGGCAATGTTGCGCGCCAGGCCCATCCCGGAATAGACCTTGCCACTGGCCGCAAGGCTGACCTGATCCTTCAGGCCCGCCCCCACCAGCGCATTGCGCATCACGATCAGCCCCTCGGACAGGGGCATGCCCACCCAGTCCGACAGCTCGAGGGGCGCGGCACCGGTGCCGCCCTCGCCACCGTCGACCACGATGAAATCGGGGTGGATGCCGGTTTCCAACATCGCCTTCACGATGGCGAAAGGTTCGTGCGGCTGACCGATGCACAGCTTCAGTCCGACCGGTTTTCCGCCCGACAGATCGCGCATGCGCGCGGCGAATTCCAGCATCTCGATTGGCGTGGAAAACGCCGAATGGCCGCGCGGGGACAGGCAATCCTGGTGGGCGGGAACCTGCCGGATGCGCGCGATTTCCTCGGTCACCTTGGCCGCCGGCAGCAAGCCGCCATGACCGGGTTTCGCCCCTTGCGAAAGCTTGATCTCGGTCATCTTGACCGCGTCATTGGCGGCAGCGTCACGGAACTTGTCGGGGTCAAAGCGTCCGTCACGGTCGCGCGCCCCGAAATAGCCCGAGCCCAGCTCCCAGACAATATCGCCCCCGTTTTCCAGGTGATAGGGCGACAAGCCGCCCTCGCCCGTGTCGTGATAGAAGCCGCCCAGCCGGGCACCCCGGTTCAGCGCCCTTACCGCATTGGCCGACAAGGCGCCAAAACTCATCGCACTGATGTTCAGCACCGATGCCGAATAGGGCCGACTCGACTGGTCATTGCCGACCGTGACGCGCGGGTTGGTATCGGGGTTCGGCTCTGGCGCGATGGAATGGCTGATCCAGTGGTAATCATCCGCGTCGACATCGCGTTCGGTGCCGAAGGGATGCGTGTCGGTCTCGCCCCTCGCGCGGGCGTGGACGAGATTGCGCGCCTCGAACGAATAGGGGGTGCCGTGCAGGTCGTCCTCGACGATATAGGCCCGCAGATAGGGCCGCAGCCGGTAGAACAGCCAACGAATGCGCCCCGCGACGGGAAAGTTTCGGGTGATCGTCCAGTCGGTTTGCAGAAAGTCGAATACACCCAGCGCCACGATGGCGAGCAGCAGCAGCCCCAGCCAGATCCAGCCGGTTGCCAGTGCAAGGACCGCACCCAGCGCGGCAAGGATCGGAATCACGGCGCGTTTCAACAGGTCGATCACTGGCAAATCCCGGTTTCGGGTTACAACCTTGGCCCCGAATGGCATGGGGTCGGCATGAGCGGGTCCATCGCTGGCGCGCGGTCGCCAAAGGGTTTTCTGGCAAGAGGCGATTCAACCGTCGCGATTGGCCGTCCAAGTCTTGACCAGAACCGCCAACGGATCAAGAACGCGGGACCGAACGGTCGATCACGATTGCCGGGCACGGACCTCAACAGGCCGTGACAGCGATCACCCCGCTACCGCCAGACGGTCCATCCGCCCCAGCACATCCAGGCCCTGCATCGCCGCCCAATGCAGCAGGTCGATGAAGACCCAGTTCTCGGTCAGCTTGTCACCATCGCGGCGATACATGTCGATCACGCGCATGTCGGCGGGGGTATCGGTGCCGGGCAGACCCATGAAGCCGCCGCGGTGGGTCAGGGTCAGATTCGGCCAGCCAAAGAAACCGCCGACTGACCCCTCGGCCATGCGGCACAGGTGACCGTTGAACCGGCGATCGCGAAAGGCCAGCCGGAACGGGCCTGAATGCTGCTCGGCATAGCGCGGAATGGTATAGGTCGCGCCGATACCCGCGGGCCCCCACCAGATCATGTCCTCATTCCAGCTGCGGCGCAGTTCGGCGACAAGCCCGTCGATGGACCCGCCTGTCCAGCGGCTGATGTCGCCCAGCATGGCGTTGATCGCGCGCAAGGTGCGCTTGCCATCCTCGGGGTCGGTGACGCCGAACAGCAGCGCGTCATGGGTCATCGGCCCCGGTTGCACCAGATGCGCGCCGGTCTGCGGCGGAAACGGGTTCTGCCCCGCCTGCATCATCAGATGCGGAATGTCGAAGAACATCGCCGTTTCCGTGATGCGCCCGCCCTCGATCCGGTGAAACGCGGCATAGCGCAGCATGGCGATCCGGCGCGTCGGACGGATACCCAGCCAGGGGCGGTCGAACAGCCCCATGAGATGCCCCATCGAGGCGACCCAGACCGATTGAAAGCCGTCGATCTCGTTCCGGCCGGCAAAGAACATGTCCAGCCGCCGCTGCATCGATGTCAGCGACTCCTTGAGCGGCGTCCAGAACTGCGCCGCCACGGATTCAGGCCCATGCTGTTCGTTGAACGGATGAAACCCCCGCCACAACAGATCCGGCGCGCAGAAGCGTTCCAGGACCTCGGCGGTGGCCTGGGGTGGCGCCGCGTCAAGCGCGGCATAATAGGCGCGGACCAGGTCCTTCTCGGCCTGAAAGTCGGTCATGGCATTACCCTTTGACGGCGCCTGCGGTCAGGCCCGAAACGATCTGTCGCTGGAAGAACAGGATCAGCACGAACAGCGGCGCGGTGGCCGAAACGACAGCCGCGACCGCGAACATCACATTGCCTTCCTCGTAAGTCGAGCCGAGGAAACTGGCGATTTGCGGCACCATGGTCTGATTTTCCCGGCTCAGCAGCATCGCCGTCACGGCAAAGTCATTATAGGCCAGAAGGAAGCTGAACAGCCCGGTGGTGATGACGCCAGGCCACATTACCGGCACGATGACGTGCCAGAACGACTGGAACCGCGTGCAGCCATCGACCATCGCGCTTTCGTCCAGATCCTTGGGAATGTTCAAGAAGAACGAATGCAGCATCCACAGCGTGAACGGCTGGTTGATCGCCACCAGAACGATGATCGCGGTCGGCAGATGACCCCAGAGGTTCCACTGGAAGAATGGCATCAGGTAGCCCGACACCAGCGTGATATGCGGCATCGCGCGGAACACCAGCGCCAGCATGAGCAGCCAGAACGCATAGCGATAGCCCGACCGCGCCAGCGCATAGCCGCCGAGCGTGCCAAAGGTCAGCGAGATGATGACCGTGAAGAACACCACGATCCCGGTGTTGAGCGCCGCGCGCCAGAACCCTTCCTGCACCCAGGCGCCGTAATAGCCCTGCGCGGTAAAGGCATTGCCGGTCTGGGCGATGGTGTGGGTGCCCCAGATCGCGTTCATCCAGTCCGCGCGCGAAAAGAAATCGCCCTGCACCTTGAACGAGCCCCACAGCGTCCACAGGAACGGAAAGGCGGCGATCACCAGCCACAGCAGCACCAGCACCGTGGACAGGACAACGAGCGCCGGAGCGCGGCGATTTGCGGCGCTGGCCATGGATCACACCCTCTTGCGGTTGAAGTCGCGCCAGGTGCGGATCAGCACCGGCGTCAGCAGGATCGCGACGCCCAGGATCGTCAGCATGGACGTGGCCGCAGCCGATCCGAACTGCTGGGTATCGCCGTTCAGGTCGGAATAGATGAAATAGCTCAACGAGGTCGCATTGGCCGCAGCCGACAGGCCGACGATCGCCTCGAACACGCGGAAGTTGTCCATCAGCTGGATCAGCGTCACAAAGACCGCCAGCGGCGCCATGTAGGGCACGACGACGTAGCGGATACGCTGCCAACGGCTCGCCCCGTCGATCTGCGCGGCCTCGAGCGTTTCGCTGGGCACGGTCTGCAGCCCGGCATAGAACACGATGAAGGCGAAGGGCGCCTGGTGCCAGATGCCGTAAAGGATCACCGTCAGCCAGGTCAACGCGGGCGAGGCCTTGAGCGACAGGTCGGGATCGCCGGCGATGCGTTGCAGGGTGGCGCCGATGATGCCGTCGGCGTCGATCATCCAGAACAGGATCAGCGACCCGATCAGGGGCGTCACGATCATCGGCAACAGCGAAACGAAGATCGTCGGACCGCGCAGCAGCCGGGGCAGGCCATTGACCCCCAGCGCGATGGCCAGACCGGCAAGGATCACCACCGGCGTGACGACGAATGTATAGGTCAGGGTAAAGGCCAGCGCCTTGTAGAACGGCAGGTTCATCAGCCGGCTGACGAAATCGCCCGGTCCCGTCGCGGTCTGCCAGGCGGCGGAAACCTCGGTGGTGGCAAGGTGATTGCGATCCAGATAGGTGCCGAGACCGTTGAACCGTCCCAGCGGGTGGGCCTCGCGCAGCGCACGGGTGGCGGCCTGGTCGACGGTGGTTGCGCTGGTGCAGCCAAATGGCCCGCAACTTTCACTTTCGACCATCACCTGCGGATGTTCGACATACAGCGACTGCACGATGACCGACCCGATCGGCAGCGCGATGAACAGAACCATCGCCAGCAGGGACGGCAGGATGAACCACAGGAACGTGCGATGCGGCATGGCCCCCTCCGCGATGGTGAGGCGGGGGCCGACGGGCCCCCGCGTGGTGTTCCGGTTACTCCAGGAACCCTTGCGCACGCGCCGCCGTGGTATAGGCGGCCTCGGCATCGGCGAGCGCCTGCTCTGCGCTTTCCTGACCTTGCAGGAACTCGGACAGGTTGTCACCGAGGGCCGTGTGCAGCAGCCCCATGTAGGGCAACATGGGATAGGGAAGCGCGCCGGCGTTGGCCGTTGCGAACACGCCCTGCGCCGCCGGCGTCGGGGTATAGCCCGGGGCCAGCCAGACGGTTTCGTTGTTGTGGGCCGCGATATAGTCGGCCGACATCGCGTGCATGAACGCACGGAAGCTTGCCTCGGCATCCGCGTCGGGGACATGCGCGGCGATCGTGATCCCGTCCCACCACAGGGTCGAGGCCGGGATCGAGCCACCGCCGACGGTCGGTGCGGCGGCCAGCATGGTGTGGCTGGTGATCTCTTCGGTCGAACCCTCGTCATCCAGGATGCCGGCTGCGCGGCTGCCCCAAAGCGTGGCCAGCGCGATCTGGCCCGATTCCCACAGCGCCTGGGTGGCGTTGGAATCGAAGGTCAGAAAATCGGGATTGGAATAGGCCATCAGCGACCTGAGCATGGTGAGCGCCGCAACGCCCTGCGCGTTGTTGATCGACACCCGCGCCGAACCGGGTTCAAAGAACTGGCCGCCCTCGCCCAGATACATGTTGACGAATTCCTCGGCCAGGTTCCAGCCGACCTTGGTGTTCATCGCAAAGGGATACTGCATGATCCCGGCGTCGCGAATGGCCTGCGCGGCGGTCAGGACCTCCTCATAGGTGGTCGGCACGGGCAGGCCCACCTGCTCCAGGATATCCGAGCGATAGAACAGGTGCTGGGCGTTGGCCTGAAAGGCCACGGCCATCACATGCCCGTCGATGGTGATCATCTGGTTGCGGTTCAGGTCCTGACCATACTGGGCAACCATGTCGTCCAGCGACCGGATCAGATCGTTGTTGAGCAACGGCACGATCGACGAGTTCGCCACGACAGCGGCTGTGTATTGCGCCGGGTCGGCGGTCAGGGCCGCGACCTGAAGCGACTGGTGTTCGGTCGTCAGGTTCGCGCTGACGGTCACACCATCGCCCGCGCAGGCCTCGGCCCCGGCAACGAGGGTCTGGATCGACCCATAATCATTGCCGAGAACGCGCACGTCGCCGCCGGGAATGTCGCAGCCTGCCCAGGCCGCGCTCGACGCAAGAGCGGCCGCCGTGGTCAGGCCGGCCAGTCTGAAGAAGGTCATCGGTCTCTCCCTGTCAGAACCGCCCTGCTGGCGGCATGGATGCCCCGAACCGAATCGGGTCTGTTTTGCATTCGTATGCCAATCTTCCCGAAGCACCCCCAGCATTTCAAGAATTATTTATGCATCGCGCGCCTATTATTTGTGTTGCGGGGCGGCGCAAACGTGGACTAGCGTTATTACAAACGTATGCAATACGAGGGCGCCATGGCCGAGGTCAAACTGCAGAACGTGTCAAAGCGATGGGGCTCTTTCGTTGGCGTGGCCGATTTCAGCCTGACAATTGCCGACCGGGAATTCCTGGTGCTCCTGGGGCCGTCGGGCTGTGGCAAGACCACCACCATGCGGATGATCGCCGGGCTCGAGGATGCGACCGATGGCGACATCCTGATCGACGGCGCGCGCGTCAACGACCTGAGCCCCAAGGATCGAGATGTGGCGATGGTGTTCCAGAGCTATGCGCTCTATCCCAACATGAACGTCTACGAGAACATCCGCTTTCCGCTGAAAGTGCGCAAGATCGACCCGCACAGCCATGACGCCAAGGTGCGTCGCGCGGCCGAGATGGTCGAACTGACCGACTTCCTGCATCGTCGTCCCGCCGAATTGTCGGGCGGCCAGCGCCAGCGTGTGGCGCTGGCGCGCGCCATCGTCCGGCAGCCCAACGTGTTCCTGATGGATGAACCCCTGTCGAACCTGGACGCGAAGCTGCGTGTCTCGACCCGGGCGCAGATCAAGAATCTGTCGCATGAATTGCAGGTGACGACCATCTATGTCACCCATGACCAGATCGAGGCCATGACCCTTGCCGACCGTGTGGTGGTGATGAACCGCGGTGTCGTGCAGCAGGTCGGCAGCCCGACCGAAATCTACGACCGACCCGCCAATACCTTTGTCGCCAGTTTCATCGGCAGCCCGGCGATGAACCTGATGTCGGGCACCGTCGCGGGTGGCGTCTTCAGTGGCCAGAACGTCAGCATTGCCGGTCTCGATGCGCCGGACGGGCCGGTCACGCTGGGCTTCCGCGCCGAGGACGCAACCCTGGCCGATACGGGCGCGGGCCAGATCGCGGCCGCGATCTATTCGCTGGAACTGCTGGGCGATGCCACCATGGTCACGGTGCGGGCCGGCGGGGCGCTGGTCGCCGTCAAGGCACCAAAGGACTTCCGGGCCGAGATCGGCAGCGCGGTCGCCATCGCGATCCCGCCAGCCGCCTGCCACCTGTTCCACGCCGAAAGCGGAGACCGCCTTTGACCCGACCGGACCGCCAGTCCTGGGATTTCATCGTCATCGGCGCGGGATCGGCCGGGTGCGCGGTGGCCCATGGTCTGGTCACCCGCCAGGCCGGGCGGGTGCTGGTGCTGGAAGCTGGGCCAGACGATTCGTCACCGCTGGTGCGCATGCCGTTCGGCCTGGTCTGGATGATCGGCCGGGGTCGGCGCGACTGGCGTTTCCAATCCACGCCGCAGGCCGGGTTGGGCGGGCGGCGGATCGCCATTCCGCGCGGGCGGATGCTGGGCGGCTCAGGGTCGATCAACTCGATGGTCTGGTTTCGCGGGCGTGGCGCCGATTTCGATGACTGGCGCCTGCCGGGCTGGTCCTGGGCCGAGGTGGCGCCCGCATTCGATGCCGTTGAAGCCGCCGTGCAGCCCCGGCGCCTGACCGGGGCCCATCCGCTGACGGAATCGCTGACGTCGATGTTTCCGGCTGGTGATCCCCGGCGGATCCCGCATCCCGACCGGGAAAGTGCCGGGGTGTTTGCCTTCAACCTGCACGCCGGGCGGCGCTGGTCTGCCGCCGATGCCTTTCTGCGCCCGGCGCTGGCGCAGGGAGCGACGCTGCGCACTGGCGCACAGGTGACGCGGCTGGTGTTGCGCGGCGACCGTGCCTGTGGCGTGGAACTGAGCGATGGCGCGCATCTGATGGCAAACAGGGGCGTGATCCTGTCGGCGGGCGCGATCGGATCACCGGCGATCCTTCTGGCCTCGGGGCTGGGACCGGCGGGGGACCTGCGCGCGGCCGGCATGGACCCGATCCTTGATCTGGCGGGGATCGGCGCCAATCTGCATGACCATCCCGGTGCCGGGCTGCATTTTCAGGGGCCCGGGTCAGGCTATGGCCTGGTGCCGCGCCTTGCGCATCGCTGGGCGATGGCGCCCTGGCAATGGCTGGTCGCCGGCACGGGGATATTCGCCTCGCCGACCGTCGAAGGCGGCGGGTTCTTTGCCGCCCATGGCAACGGCGGAGAGCCCGACATCCAGTCGCATTTCATTCCCTTCCGCCTGCCGCATGACGGGCGACGATACGCCCTGGCGCAGGGGTATTTCGCCGATGCCTGTCTGTGCCGGCCGCGGTCCCGGGGGGCGTTGCGTCTGGGGCGCGGCGGGCTTGAGATCGATC
>JACKKF010000011.1 GCA_020637555.1 Rhodobacter sp.
CAGTGCGGAGCCGATCGCCCATTGCGGTGCGTTGGGCGGCGAAGGCCGTCGGGGTCTGGTAGCCGAGATCCTCGACAGCATGACCGAGCTTTGCGCCGCCGCCTGCCGGGTCTCGCTTCCAGCGTGGTTTCAAAATTGAAACAAGGGCCTTTCCAGGCGGAATGGCGATTGACAGGTCGGGCGGTGGTCTGGCATCTCTGACGTATCAATGAATAATGAATAATGAACAACGCCAAGGATCGACACGCGAAGGAGCGGCAGGAATGAGTGACATCCGCATCGGGATCGACGTGGGCGGCACGTTCACCGATTTCGCCCTCGCCACGCCTCGGGGCCTCGTCACGTTGAAACTGCCGACCACGCCCCGAGCGCCCGAGCGCGCGATCCTCGACGGCGTGCAGCAGATCCTGCGCGAGGCCGCAATCGACCCCGCCGCCGTCACCGGCATCGTCCATGGCACCACGCTGGCCACCAATGCCATCATCGCCCGGCAGGGCGCCCGCACCGCGCTGGTCACCACCCAAGGCTTTCGCGACGTGCTGGCCATGGGAGATGAGGGGCGTTTCGACCAATACGACATCACCATCGTCAAGCCCGAGCCGCTGATTCCCCGCTGGTGGCGCTTCGGCGTGCCGGAACGTCTGGCCGCCGATGGCGCGGTGCTGCTGCCCCTCGACGAGGAGGCGCTTCACCGCCTCGCCCATCGGCTGCGGGACGAGCGGATCGAGAGCGTTGCGCTCTGCTTCCTGCATGCGCATGTGAATCCCGCCCACGAACGCCGCGCGCTGGAGGTGCTGCAACCGCTGCTGCCCGGGGTCCACTTCAGCCTCTCGTCCGAGGTTTCGCCCGAGATCGGTGAATACGCCCGGTTTTCCACCACCGCCGCCAATGCCTTTGTGCAGCCGCAGGTCGCGACCTATCTCGACCGGCTGAAAAGCGGGCTGGCGGGGCTGGGCCTGACCGCGCCGGTGTTCATGTTCCTGTCGAACGGCGGGCTCTGCACGCTGGACCTCGCCCGCCGCTTCCCGATCCGGCTGGTGGAATCGGGTCCGGCGGGGGGCGCGGTCTTTGCCGCCCAACTGGCCCGCGCGTTGGGCGAGGAGGCGATCCTTGCGTTCGACATGGGCGGCACCACGGCCAAGGTCTGCCTGATCGACAAGGGCATGCCCCGCCGCAGCCCGTCCTTCGAGATGGCGCGCGAGCACATGCACCGGCAGGGCAGCGGCCTGCCCGCCCGCATCCCGGTCATCGATCTGGTGGAGATCGGCGCAGGCGGCGGCTCGCTGGCCCGGGTCGATGGCCAGCGTCGTCTGCAGGTCGGGCCCGAGAGCGCGGGCTCGGATCCCGGCCCCGCCAGCTATGCCCGGGGGGGCACGCAACCTGCCGTGACCGATGCCAACCTGCAGCTCGGCCGGCTGTCACCGGGGGATTTCGACGGCTCGGGGATCGAGATCGACCCGGCGCTCGCAGCGCAGGCGCTGGAGGCGGGAGTGGGCAATCCCCTCGGCCTCGACCCGCTGGGCGCCGCCGCCGCGCTGGCCGAGGTGGTCGAGGAGCAGATGGCCGGCGCCGCCCGCGAACATGCGCGCGAAAAGGGCGTCGACCTGCGCCTCCGGCCGATCATCGCCTTCGGCGGCGGTGGCGGCATCCATGCCGCCCGCATCGCCCGCAAGCTGGGCGCCACCCGGGTGATCGTTCCGCAGGGCGCGGGCATCGGCTCGGCCATCGGTTTCCTGCAGGCGCAGGCGGTCTACGAACTGTCGCGCAGCCTGGCCATGCCCCTTGGCCGGTTCGACGCTGCCCTCTACAACCGCCTCTATGCCGAGATGGCGGCCGAGGCCGGCGCCTTCGTCGCCGCCGCCGCCCCGGGCGCGACGCAAGTCGCCCAACGCACGCTGTTCCTGCGCTACAAGGGGCAGGGCCAGACGTTGCAGATACCGGTCGAGGACATCGACCTCACCGATCGGGACGCCCCCAGCCTGCATGCCCTGTTCCAAAGCCATTACGCCGCGCTCTACAAACGCGCGCTGGACCGCATCCCGGTCGAGATCGTCGCGCTGAGCCTGCGCGTCGCCGCCGAAGGCACCGCCCCCACGCCTGCCGTCACCGACCGGCTGGAGCGTTCCCTGCCTGACACCGCGTCGCTTTACGACCTGACAACCGGCACCATGATCCCCGCCCGCCAGATCTTGCGCGCCGACCTTGGGCCGCAGCCGCTGCACGGCCCCGCGCTGATCAAGGACAAGGGCACCACGATCCATGTCCCGCGCGGCTTTGACGCGCGCACCATCACCGGCGGCCATGTGCTGCTGACCTACACCGGGCAGGAGGGTTGAGATGAATCCCGCACAGGACGAAATCCGCTTTCAGGTGATCTGGTCCAACCTCATCGCCATTGTCGAGGAACAGGCCCGCACCCTGATGCGCACCGCCTTCTCGCCGGTCGTGCGCGATTCGGGCGACCTGTCGGCGGCGCTGTTCGACCGGGCCGGCAACATGCTCGCACAGGCCCAGACCGGCACTCCCGGCCATGTCAACTCGACCGTCGCCGCCGTGCCGCAGATGTTGGCCGTCCATCCCGCCGACACGCTGGAAGACGGCGACCACCTGATCACCAACGACCCCTGGATCGCCTCGGGGCATGTGCACGACATTACCGTCACCTCGCCGGTCTTCAAGGATGGCCGGGTCATCGGCTTCTTCGCCTGCACCTGCCACCAGCTCGACATCGGGGGGCGGGGGCAGGGGCCGGACGGCGCCTCGGTCTTCGAGGAGGGGCTGGCGATCCCGGTGATGAAGCTGATGAAGAAGGGCGCCGTGAATGACGACCTGATGGCGATGATCCGCGCCAATGTCCGCACCCCGGATGAGGTCGAGGCCGACATCCTCTCCTACGTCGCCGCCAACGAGGCCAGCGCGCAGGTTCTGGTCGAGGCCGTGGCGACGCTGGGCCTGCAAGATCTGCAGGAGGTGGGCGCCGAGATCCTCGCCCGCTCGCGCGCCGCGATGATCGCGGAAATCCGCAAGCTGCCCAGGACCTCCGCCGCCAACACCATCACCCTGGACGCCTTCGGCACGCCGATCACCATCACCTGCACCCTGACCATTGGCGAGGATGAGGTGCTGCTCGACTTCGCCGGGACCAGCCCCTCGCATCCCAAGGGGATCAACCTGGTCTACAATTACACCAACGCCTATGCCTCGTTCGGGGCGCGCTGCATCATCGGTGCCGCCGTCCCCAACAACTCGGGCTCGCTGTCCACCGTCCGCGTCGTGGCGCCCGAGGGCTCGATCCTCAACGTCACCCGCCCCAACCCGGTCAGCGCCCGCCACATCATCGGCCAGTTCCTGCCCGAGGCAGTGCTGGGCTGTCTGGCGCAGATTTTGCCCGGGAAAGTTCCGGCCGAGGGCTCGGCGGGCCTTTGGGGCATCCAGCTTCGCGGAGGGCCCGAGGTTGCGCGGCATTTCCCCGGCGACTGGCAGGGACCGGCCTGGGAGACGCTGTTCTTCAACGCGGGCGGCGGCGGGGCGCGGCCGATGGCGGACGGGCTGTCGACCACCGCCTTCCCGTCGGGCGTCCGCGCCATGCCGGTTGAGGTGGTCGAAAGCCACGCGCCGATCGTGCTGTGGAAAAAGGAACTGCGCCCGGGATCGGCGGGCGACGGCACCTTCCGGGGCGGCTATGGGCAGAGCATCGAACTTGCCACCCGCGACGGCAGCCCGGTCGCGCTCTTTGCCATGTTCGACCGAACCACGGTGCGGGCGCAGGGACGGCAGGGCGGCACCCCCGGAGCGATGGGCGCGCTGGGCCTCGCGTCTGGAGGTCACTTGCAGCCCAAGGGCTTCCAGATCGTCGGCCCCGGCGAAAGGCTTTGTTTCGATGTCCCTGGCGGCGCCGGTTTCGGCGATCCCGCGGGGCGCGCGCCCGAGGCCCGTGCCCGCGACCGCCGCTCGGGCCTGGAACCGGGCTGAGGAGCATTGTCGCGCCCCCGCCTGCCAACTATCCTGCGCCCCCGATCCCCGACTGGATACGCCATGCCCCCGACCCAAGACAAACCCCGCGTCCTGCGCCGCGAGCGGCTCAGCGATCAGGTCTTCGACTGGGTGCTGGACTCGATTCGCTCGGGCGATTACGGCCCAGACGACCTGATCACCGAACCGGCGCTCGCCACCGCGCTCGAAACCTCGCGCACGCCGATCCGCGAGGCGCTGTTCCGCCTCGTCGGCAATGGCATCCTCACCGAACGCGGCCGCGGCTATTGCCTGCCGCTGCTCAGCCCCCGGGAGGTCGCGCACATGTTCCATACAAGGCTGCTGGTCGAGGCCGATATCCTGCGCCAGATCCCGACAGCCCCCGATGTGACCGCGCTGCAAGCCGCGTCCGAGGCCGAGATGGCCGCGATCCGCGCCGATGCCCCCCGCGAATTCATCGCCGCCAACACTGCCTTCCGCCGCGCGCTCTTCACTCTCTGCCCGAACCGGTTTCTCACCGAGATCGCCGACCACTGCAACGACCGCCTGCAGGCCTATCGCAGTGTGACCCTGGCCGAGGCCGCAAACCGCGCCGCCGTGGCCGAGGATCATGCCGCCGTCGTCGCGGCGTTGGCCCGCGGCGATCGCGACGCGGCCGCCGCACGCTACCTCGATACGCTGGGCCGGGCTCAGGCGGCCTATGCGGCGGTTGCGGGCGCGGCCTGACCCTGACTGCGGGCGCCGCGACCCTGATTGTCCTGATTTCCACCTGATGCACCGGGCCCGGGACTGAGGCCGCTCACCCCGCCCTGCGGATTTCCGGCGAATGTTTTTCGATATCGGAAGGATCGGCGCCGGCCGTCTTTCCGCCGCACCCGGCTGCCCGCATGCTGCGGCTAACGCGCTGAAAACCCATGACGGAGAGCTGCCCCGATGAGCCGAGCAATCGACGTGACGAACCCCCGGACCGGGATCGTCGACACCAGAATCGAGGCCCTGGACCTGCCCGCCCTCCAGGCCAAGGCCAGCCGTTTGCGCGCGGGCCAGCAGAAATGGACAGAGATCGGGCTCGAAGGGCGCAAGGCCGCGATGCTGGCGCTGTGCGACGCCGTTGACCGCCATTACGATGCCATCGTCGATGCGCTCTCGGTCGATACCGGCCGTCACGCCATGTCGGTGGCCGAGGTCGAGGGGCTGAAAGGCATCACGCGCATGCGCGTCGCGACTGCCGAGGCCGCGCTGGCCGCCGCGACCGGCGCCTCGGGCGACGGCACGCTTCGCTTCCGCCAGCAATATGTCCCTCATCAACTGGTCGGCATCATCTCGCCCTGGAACTATCCGCTGATCCTGTCGATGATCGACGCCATCACCGCGCTTCTGGCAGGCTCGGCCGTTCTGGCCAAACCTTCGGAAGTGACGCCGCGCTTCATCGCGCCGTTCATGGCAGCGGTTGCCGAGGTCGAGCATCTGCGCGACGTGCTGGATTACGCGGCAGGCGACGGCGAGACCGGCGGCTGGGTGATCGACGTGACCGACATGGTGGTCTTCACCGGCTCGGTCCCCACCGGCCGCAAGGTGCATGAACGCGCCGCCTCGCAGTTCAAGACGGCGTTCCTGGAACTGGGCGGCAACGACCCGGCGGTGGTGCTGGATGGCGCCGATGCCGATGAGGCCGCCGAGATCGTCGTGCGCGGCGCGATTGAAAACTCCGGCCAGCTCTGCTGCTCCATCGAGCGGGTCTATGCCGGGCGCGACATCTATCCGACCTTCGTGGACCGCGTGGTGGCCCGCACCCGGGCCCTGACGCTGAACACCGAAGGCCTGCATTCGGGCGAACTCGGGCCGGTCATCTTCCGCCGTCAGGCGCAGATCCTGCAGGCGCAGCTTGACGATGCCGTGGCCAAGGGCGCCCGCATCCTGACGGGTGGCAAGCTGATCGAAAAGGACGGCGGCATCTGGTGCGAACCGACCGTGCTGGTCGACGTCACGCAGGACATGGAGATCATGCAGGCCGAGACCTTCGGCCCGATCATCCCCATTGCCCGCTTCGATGAACCCGAGGAGGCGATCCGCCTGGCCAATGACACGGTTTTCGGCCTCTCCGCCACGGTGATCGGCGACGAGGACGAGGCGGTCGCCGTGGGCGAGCGGATCAACGCGGGCGGCGTCTGGATCAACGATTTCGACACGATGGGCGGCGTCGGTGACCGGGCGGAAAAGACCGCCTTCGGAGCCTCGGGTCTGGGCGGCACCCGTTATGGCCACGGCGGTTTCCACCGCTTCCTGCGCAAGAAGGCGCTGATCATCCGCAAGTCCGAGGAGGGCTGAGCCCATGACCGCCACCATCATGAAAGACCGCATCTTTTCCGGCTCACCGGCCGAGGATTTCGCCGGTTTCGCCAAGGCCGTGATCGACGGCCCGGTGATCCATGTCTCGGGCAGCCTGGGACCCGATGCCGACGGGACCTTCCCCGAAAGCGTCGAGGCGCAGTTGGAGAACGCGCTGGCCTCGATCGCGCAGGCGTTGGCGCAGGCCGACGCCAGCCTGGCCGATGTGAAGACCGTCCGCGTCTACATCACCGAGCCCGGTTTTGCGAAGGGCGTGGCAATGGTGCTGAAAAAGCACTTCGACGCCGTGCGCCCGACCAACACGCTTCTGGTCTGCCAGCTTCCTGCCCCGGGTGCCAAGGTCGAGATTGAGGTATCGGCGTCGCGCCGGTAAACTCGGGCACGGCATAGCCTGCACGCGAGGGATCCGCCCGACATGACCGGCCAGCGCGACAGTCATTCCGCCGTGAAAAGCCTTTGGCGGCGCGAGTTCGGCGACGACAGCGGAACGCTGGCGGGGGTGTTTCGCAGCCTCGCGGCTCAGCCCGACCGATACGAGACTCTGGCCGATCGCGCGCAGGCGCTCTTTTCGGCCCGAGTCGATCTGGCGGCCGATGCCGGGACCGGCTTCTACCGGTTCCTCTCGGTCCGCGACCAGATCTTCTGCGGCATGACCGATTGCACCACCCTGGTCGAGCGGCACGAGGAAGTCCGCGACGAGGGCCTGATCGAGCTGCATTTCCAGATCGAAGGCCCGGTGCGCCTGAGCTGGGACGTGGAGGAAGGCAGCCCTCCGCAGGCGCAGGGCAACGACCATCGGGTGCACGAGGCGACGATGGTTGCGCTGCGCTGCCCGCCCGACCTCAGCTATACCGTCCGCTTCCCGACGGGCAGCTATCGGCTGCTGGGCATCTACGTCGCGCCCAGCCTGCTGCGCGACAGTTTCGGGCTCGAATCGGAAGCGGTCGAGCGCCTCTTCGCGCCCCTGCCCGGGGAAATCCCGCTGGTCGAGCGCAAGATCAACAGTGCCTTCGTCCGGGCGTTGCAGGCGCTGTGGGACATTCCCTTCGACGGCCCGCGCGACCTGATGCTGGCCTCGGCCAAACTGACCGAGATCATCTGTCTGGTCGCCGACGCGCTGGACGATGGCTCGGACGAGGGCGCGCAGAGCTTTTCCCAGCGCGACTTCGCCATGTTCGAACGCGCGCGCGAGATGCTGGCGACCGATTTCTCCAAGAACTATTCGGCCACCAACCTCGCCAAGGAACTGGGCACCAACGCCACCAAGCTGAAGGCCGGGTTCAAGTTCTTCTACGGCACGACGATCTTTGAATACCGCAAGAAATACCGCATGGACTATGCCCTGACCCTGCTGGAACAGGGCGATTTGTCCATTGCCGAGATCGCCCAGACAGCGGGTTACAAGCGGCAGGCCAGTTTCACCTCGGCCTTCAAGCTGCATTTCGGCGTGCTGCCGTCGAGCGCGAAACACGCCGCGGCCCCGGCCAAGGGCCGCGACGCCTCAGAGTGACGCCAGGATCTGCGCCGCCGCCCGCTCGCCGCTCGCCGCCGCCCCGGTCAGCAGCGATTGCGCCAGATAATCCCCGCAGAAGGCCAGCCCGCCGTGCTTCCGTGCGCGGAACTCGGCCACCTTGCGGGCATAGCCGGGGTAGAAGGTCGGCAGCTTCCGCTCGATCCACTGCTCAACCCGATCCTCGCAATCCTGCTTCAGCGTCGGATAAAGCTGCACCAGCCGCTCCTCGATGATCGCATGCAAATCGCTGGTGCGCCCCTCTGTCTTTGCCCGTGCATTGGCCTCGGGCGACAGTTGCGCGTAAAGCTGCGCGGCCTGCCCGTTGGCCGGATTGGCGGCCGTCTGCTGATAGGTGGCGATTGTCCCGGCGACGTCGCGCGCGAAAAAATTCATCCGCGGCGCCACGTCGGTCTTCAGCCGGTAATGCACGATCCCCAGTGAGTTGTAGCGCACCCCGTCGAAGAACGCCCGATCCTCGGCCCCCATCTGCGGCATCAGCCCGGCGACCAGCGAGCCCTCGACCGCCATCACCACCCGGTCGGCGCGCAGCGTCCCGGCCTCTGTCTCGACCGCGTAGCCCGCGCCGGAGGGCAGGACCGCCAACACCCGCGTGTTGCACCGCAGATCGAGGCCCCGGGCCAGCGCATTCGGCAGCGTCGCCATGCCCTGCCGAAACACATAGACCGTGTCCTGCCCGATCAGATGTGGCGTGGTCGAGGCGAAGAAGGCGCCCGAAATTTCCTCGGAGTTCCAGGACCGCGTGCCCCGGAACACCGGATCGACCATCCGCGCCAGCACATTCGCACCGGTCTTTTGCCGTGTGTAGTCTGCCAGCGTCACCCCGTCCGCCGCCAGCGCGCTTGCGGCATCGTCGGGATCGGTCCGCGCCTTCGCCAGCAGCATCCCGGCGCCGAAGACGATGAAGCGCAGCCGTTCGGCCAGCGACAGGCCCGGGGTCAGCAGGCTTGCCGGCCCTGGCATCAGCTCGATCCGCCAATCCTCGCCCGCGCCGACGCACTGGGCCGAGAGTTTGCGCACCGGCACCAGCTCCTCGCGCAGGCCCAGCTCATCGAGCATCCGGTTGAAGGGTTTGGAGAATGGATAGACCAGCCGCGCCCCGGCGTTGTAGCGAATCCCCCGCGTCTCGCGGTCGCCCACACGCCCGCCCGGCACCGCGCCCGCTTCCAGCACGGTAACGGCAAGACCCGCTCGATGTAGCCGATAGGCAGCCGTCAGACCGGCAATCCCGGCGCCGATGACGATGATGTCACTCATGGTTTCAAGGCCTCTTCGCCTGTGATCAGTTCAATCAGGGTCGGCCCGTCCTCGGCCAGCGCGGCATTCAGGGCCGGGCCGAACTCGGCGGTCGTCCGCACTTTCCAGCCCTTGACCGCCATCGCCCCGGCCAACGCGGTGAAATCCACGGGCGCCAGCGCCGTTCCGATGCGCCGCCCGAACATCCGGCTTTGCGAGGCTGCGATGGCCCCATAGAGGCTGTTGTTCACCACGATTGTCAGGATCGGCAGGCGGTGCAAAGCCGCCGTTGCCAGTTCCTCGCCCTGCATCAGGAAGCAGCCGTCGCCCGCCACGGCGACGACCCGCCGCCCGGGCTGCGCCGCCTGCACACCGATGGCGGCGGGCAGGCCATAGCCCATGGCGCCGCTTTTCGGCCCCAGCTGGGTGCCGAAAACCTCATGCGCGAAATAGCGTTGCGGCCAATGCGCATAGGCCCCGGCGCCGACGGTCAGCATGGCGTTCGCGGGCAGGGCCGCGCGCAACGCCCGGAACACCGCGTTCAGGTCGAGGGGGCCGGGACAGGGCTTGCCGGTGGTAAACGCCTCGCGCGCCGCGCGCAGGTCGCGTTGCCAATCGCCGGCCTCGCGCCGTTTCGGCCCCCGGGCACGCAGCCCCGCCAGAACGTCGCCGGGGTGGGCCAGCAGCGCCGAGGTGGTGCGGTAGACCGCGTTCAGTTCGGTCGGGTCGGGGTGGACATGGTGCACGGCCTGCGCGGGGAGGGGGGCCTCGATCAGCCGGTAGCCCTCGAAGACATTGGCGCCGAAGGTGTTGATCTCGCCCAGCCGCATCCCCAGCACCAGCAGGCAATCGGCCTCGGCCACCCTCCGCGCCAGCGCCGGATCGGCGCCGATGCCGAGTTCGCCCACCATCAGCGGATGGCTGGCCGGCATCAGGTCGCGGCGCCGATAGGCGGTTGCCACCGGGATGCCGCTTTCCTCGGCGAAGTGCGCAAGGCAGCGGGTTTCCTCGACCCGCCATCCCGTGCCGCCGGCGATGATCAAAGGGCGCCGGGCGGCGTCCAGGGCATCGGCCAGCCGGTCCAGATCCTCGCCCGGGGCCTGGGGGCGCGGCGGTCGCGGGGGCGTGGCGGGCAGGCTGGCGGTGGGGAGCTCTTCGTGCCAGACCTCCTCGTGCAGGGCCAGGACCACCGGCCCGCGACGGTCGCCCATCGCCTCCACCCAGGCGCGCGACAGCATCTCGACCAGTCGCGACGCGCTGTCACACGACCCCACCCATTTGGCCGAGGGCGCGAAGGCCTGCGCGAAATCCGCATTCGCCAGATAGGGCTCGCGCCCCGCAATCGCGCGCGAGGGCTGGCCCAGGATCAGGATCATCGGCGCGCCGTCGGTCCGCGCCGTGTGCAGGGCCAGCGCCGCGTTCAGCGCCCCCGGTGCCCGGCCGACCAGGCAGATCCCCGGCCGCCCCGTCACCTGCCCGACCGCCTGCGCCGCCACCGCCGCGCCCGCTTCGTGCCGGCACGAGATCATCGGCACGCCCGCGCCCTCGAGCGCGTCCACCAGTTCCAGAATCCCCTCGCCCGGCACATGGAAGGCCGGACCCCCCGCCCAGTCGCGGATCAGAAGGGCCAGCGCCCCGGCGCCCGTCAGGTGATCCATCTCGCGTTTCCCGTTTGTTGATTTCGCACAGGTTTCACCCGGGCCCGAGCACTTGCAACGGGCTTCACCCCCTGATTGCGGGCCAATCCGGTGAAATGACCGATAACAGAAAAATCAGAACTGGAATCTGAAACCCCCCTACTGGCGAGAACAGGGGCTCGCCGGAATACTCAAGGAACCACGACACCGGCGCCGACGACAGAGCGACAGCTCACCCGGCGTCCTACCGGGGCAACCGGGCAATTCGACCCGCGCAACAGGGAAATGACATGACCAAGACACCGACCTCCTCGACCTTCGCCATGAGCCGCCGGGCCCTGCTGTTGGCCTCGGGTGCCGGCCTCGCCGCCAGCGTCCTGCCCTTCGGCCCGCTGAAAGCTCAGCAATCGGGCACGCTGGCGATGTGCGTGACGCCCGAACCGAACGCCATGTGCGCTGCCTTCAACACCGCCTCGCCGGTCACCGTCGTCTCGGGCAAGATGCTCGAAGGCCTGCTGAGCTACGATTTCGACGTCTCGCCCACCCCGGCGCTGGCGACCGCCTGGGAGGTGGCCGAGGACGGCCTGTCCATCACCTTCACCCTGCGCGAGGGCGTGATGTGGCACGACGGCCAGCCCTTCACCTCGGCCGATGTGCAATATTCGATCATGGAAATCCTGAAGCAGCACCATCCGCGCGGCCGTTCGACGCTGGCCAGCGTCACGGCGGTGGAAACGCCCGATGCGCATACCGCCATTCTGCGCCTCAGCCAGCCCGCCCCGGCCCTGATGTATGCGCTGTCCGGCTGGGAATCGCCCATGCTGCCCAAGCATGTCTACGAAGGAACCGATGTCCTTCAGAACCCGGCCAACAACGCCCCCGTCGGCACCGGCCCCTTCGTCTTCCAGACCTGGGAGCGCGGCTCGCATATCATCCTGACCGCCAATCCGAATTACTGGGGCGAGGGCGAACCAAAGCTGGAACGCCTGGTCATCCGCATCATCACCGACCCCTCGGCCCGCGCCGCGGCGCTGGACGCGGGCGAGTTGCATCTGGCCGGTGACGGCCCGATCCCGGTCAACCAGGTCCAGCGATTCATGGACAGCCCGGATTTCCAGGTCGATACCCGCGGGACCGAGATGAACAACTCGCTCGACATGATCCACACCAACCTGCGCAACGAGCACCTCGCCAAGCTGGAGGTCCGCCAGGCCCTCATGCACGCGATGAACCGCGAGGCAATGCTGAGCGTCGTCTATTACGGTCTGGCCGAGTTGCTGACCGGCCCGATCCCGGAAACCCTGCCGAATTTCTACACCGCCGATGTCCCGAGCTACGACTACAACCCGGACCGCGCGAATGAACTGCTCGATGCCGCCGGATACGCCCGGGGCGCCGACGGGATGCGCTTCAGCCTGCGGCTGATCGCGCCGACGGTGGGCGACACCTATGATCGGATGGGCCAGTTCCTGAAACAGAACTTCCGCGACGTGGGCGTCGATCTGGAGCTGATCAGCGCCGATATCCCGACCTTCATCCGCTCGGTCTTTGGCGAATACGATTATGATCTGACGCTTTATCCGGGTTCGGTCACCGCCGATCCGACCATCGGCTTGCAGCGCTTCTGGTGGTCCAAGGCCGCGTCGCAGGGAACGCCCTTCGTCAATTCGACGGGCTATGAAAGCGCCGAGATGGACCAGATCCTCGAAGAGGCCTCGGTCGAGCCCGACCCCGAGGCGCGCCGCGACCTCTTCGTGCGCTTCCAGCAGCTTGCCATGACCGATCTGCCGATCCTGCCGGTCGCGCGTCCGATCTACGTCACCATCGCCGCCGCCAATGTCGAGAATTTCGTTCCCGGCCCTGACGGCATCCGCGCGCCCTACGGCTCGCTCGCCTTCACCGGATGAGCGATCCCGTGCAGACCCTGCCGCCTGTCGGCGTCATGTTGCTGGACACACGCTTCGCGCGGCCACCCGGCGACATCGGCAATGCAAGCACCTTCGGCGGCAAGGTCCTGTACGAAACCGTAGGCGGGGCCGGCATCACCCGGATCCTGCGGGGCGACCCGCAGGATCCGGCGCTGGCCCAGGGCTTCCGCGCCGCGCGCGACCGGCTGGTGGCGCGCGGCGCGGAACTCCTCACCACCTCCTGCGGACTTCTGGTCTTCCAGCAGGAAAATCTGGCACAGGGGTGCCCGGTGCCCTTCACCGCCTCGGCGCTGTTCCAGATCCCGCTCAGGCAGCGCCAGCACGGCAAGGTCGCGGTGATGGGCCTCCTTGAGGGCTCGATCACCCCGGCACATCTGACCGCCGCCGGCGTCGCGCCGGACCTGCCGGTCGGCGCGCTGCCCGATGATGCGCATCTGCTGACCGTGCTGCGCGCCAACGATCCCGACCGCGCCATCGATCCCGCCCGGGCCGGGGCCGAGGTGATCCGTGCCGCCCGCGCCCTGCTGGAGCGCGCGCCCGATACCCGGGCGCTGGTTCTCGAATGCACCAACTTGCCGCCCTATCAGGCGGCGCTGACCGAAGCACTGGACCTGCCGGTCTATGGCTTCTACGATTGGCTTCTGGCCATTCATCACGGGCAGGCCCGGCCCGATGGCCGCCTGCCGGATGCACGCCCTACGGAAATCTCCGCATGAAACCGATCCGACGCCGCTTCCCCTGGGCCTTTCTGGCCAAGCGGGTGGCCTACGGTGCGCTGGCGATGCTGGTCATTGCCATCATCAACTTCTTCCTGCTGAAACTCGCCCCCGGCGACGCGGCCGAGGCCCTGGCCGGCCAGGCAGGCACCGCCGACCCCGTCTATATCGCGCAACTCAGGGCGCAATTCGGACTGGACCAGCCGCTGCTCAGCCAGCTCTGGGCCTTTGTCGTGCGACTGGCGACGCTCGACCTCGGCTATAGCTATGTGTTCAACGAGCGGGTCTCGGTCCTGATCTTCAGCCGTATGCCCGCAACACTGATGCTGATGGGCGCGGCGATCGTCATCGCGGTGATTGGCGGCATCGTTTTCGGCGTCACCGCCGCGCGCTACGCCAACCGCTGGCCGGACCGGGTGATTTCCTTCGTGGCCCTGCTGCTCTATGGCACGCCACCCTACTGGATCGGCCTGATGATGATCCTGATCTTCGCCGTGACGCTGGGCTGGACGCCGACCTCGGGCATGGAGAACGTGCTGGCCTTCAACACCGGCTGGGACCGGGTCGTGGACATCGCACACCACCTGATCCTGCCCGCGCTGGCGCAATCCATTTTCTACCTGGCCATCTACATCCGGCTGGTCCGGGCCGGGATGCTCGAGGTGCTGTCCCTCGATTTCATCCGTGTGGCCCGCGCAAAGGGGATTTCCGAGCGTCGGCTGTCCTACCGCCATGCTCTGCGCAACGCCGTGCTGCCGCTGGTCACGGTCGTCGGCACCAATGTCGGCAATTTCCTCGGGGGTGCGGTGCTGACCGAGACGGTGTTTTCCTGGCCCGGGGTCGGCAGGCTGATGTTCGATGCGATGTTCCAGCGCGACCTGAACCTGCTGCTCAGCATCCTGGTCCTCAGCTCGTTCTTCGTGATCGTCGCCAACCTGGTGGTGGACCTGCTCTATGCCATCATCAACCCGACCGTGGAGCTGAAGTGATGGACCGCGTGAAATCCCTTGCTTCCGCCATCCTGCGCGACTGGATGCTGCTGCTGGGCCTGTTGCTGCTGGCGACAGTGTTCTTCATGGCCGCCACCGCGCCTTTCTTCTTCCCGCAGCCCCCCGACACGATGATGGGTCCGCCGCTGCAATGGCCCGGCCAATACCCGGGCGCGCCGCTGGGCACCGACGGCCTGGGCCGCAACATCCTGGCGGGTCTGTTCTACGGCGCGCAGATCTCGCTCCTGGTGGGCTTTGCCTCGGTCACCGTCGCCATGGTCTTCGGCATCCTCGTCGGTGCCTTTGCGGGCTATTACGGCGGCTGGATCGACAACCTGCTGATGCGGGTGACCGAACTCTTTCAGACCATCCCGCAATTCATGCTGGCCATCGTCGTCGTCGCAGTGCTCGGCCCGTCGATCCAGGTCATCATCTTCTCGCTGGCGGTGGTCAGCTGGCCCGCCATCGCGCGCCTCGTGCGCGGCGAATTCATGGTCCTGCGGGAAAAGGCCTATGTGCAGGGCTGCATCGTCGTGGGCATGAGCGACCGGCGCATCATCTTCACGCAGATCCTGCCCAACGCCATGTCCGGCGTCACCGTCATGTCCACCATCATGATCGCCACGGCCATCCTGATGGAAAGCGCGCTCAGCTTCCTCGGGTTCGGCGATCCGAACGTCACCACCTGGGGGACGATGATCGGCATGGGCAAGAACAACCTCCGCGATGCCTGGTACATCATGACCATCCCCGGCATTGCGCTCTTGCTCACCGCGCTGGCCCTGAACCTGGTGGGCGACGGGCTGAACGATTACCTCAACCCGCGGCTGCGCAGCCAGAGGGGGCAGTGATGGCCAACCCCATCCTTCAGGTCGAGAACCTTCAGATCTGCGTCCGCAAGAAGCCCGGCGTCCTGATCCTGCGCGGCGTCTCGTTCCATGTGAACGCGGGTGAGACGCTGGCCATCGTCGGCGAATCCGGCTGCGGCAAGTCGATGACCTCGCTGGCCATCATGGGCCTGCTGCCCGACGCGGTGGAGAAACTCAGCGGCACCATCCGCTTCAAGGGTCGTGAACTTCCGATCGCCGACAACCGCGCCATGCGCAAGGTCCGCGCGGCCGAGATCGGGATGGTCTTTCAGGAACCGATGGCCGCGCTGGACCCGCTTTATCCGGTCGGCAAACAGGTGCTCGAGGTCATCGAGGAGCACGAGAAGCTCCCGCGCGAGATGGCCTGGGCAAGGGTCATCGACCTGCTCACCAAGGTGGACCTGCCGAACCCCGAAACCCTCGCCTGGTCCTATCCGCACAAGCTGTCGGGCGGGCAATTGCAGCGTGTGGTCATCGCCATGGCGCTGGCCTGCAACCCCGATGTGCTGATCGCCGACGAACCCACGACCGCGCTGGACGTGACCGTGCAGGCGCAGATCATGCGGCTGCTGAAACGCCTGCAGCGCGATACCGGGGTGGCGATCGTCCTCATCACCCACAACCTGGGGCTGGTCGCCCATACCGCCGACCGGGTGATGGTCATGTATGCCGGCAACAAGGCCGAGGAGGCGCCGACGCGCGACCTGTTCCTGTCTCCCCGCCACCCCTATACCCGGGGCCTCCTGGACGCGACGCCCAACCCCGAACGTGCCTCGGCCCAGGGTGGCGTGCTGCGCGAGATCCCCGGCACCGTCCCCTCCATCGCCGACCCGATGTCCGGCTGTCGTTTCGCGCCGCGTTGCGGCAATGCCAGCGAGCTTTGCCGCGCGCGCTTCCCCGAACCGACCATCGAAGGCGCGCATGGCTACGCCTGCCACCACCCCGGCACCGACGCGAGGGTCTGACATGAGCAACACCCTTTTGCGCATCGACGATCTGCATGTGAGCTTCCGGGTCGGCAAGACGATGATCCACCCGGTTCGCGGCATCTCGCTGCACCTCGACCGGGGCGAAACCCTGGCGCTGGTCGGCGAATCCGGTTGCGGCAAGACCACGCTCGCCCGCACCATCCTGGGGTTGCAGGCACCCTCCTCGGGGCGGATCGCGTATGACGGCAACGACATCGCGGGCCTCGACCGGTTCGGCCTGAAACGCTTTCGGCCGCATATCCAATGCGTGTTCCAGGACCCGTTTTCCTCGTTGAACCCCCGAAAGCGGGTCGAGCAATTGATCCGCGAGCCGCTGGACATCCACCAGATCGGCGAGAGATCCACCCGCCTGAAGCGCGCGCACGAAATGATGGAGCGCGTGGGCCTGCCGACGGATTGGGGCCGCCGCTTCCCGCACGAATTCTCGGGCGGGCAGCGCCAAAGGATCGGTATCGCCCGGGCGCTGGTCATGCAACCGGATCTGCTGATCTGCGACGAGCCGGTATCGGCGCTGGACGTGTCGATTCAGGCGCAGATCATCAATCTGTTGTGGGAACTCAAACGCGACATGGGGCTGAGCTACCTGTTCATAAGCCACGACCTGATGCTGGTGGAAACCTTCGCCGACCGCGTTGCGATGATGTATCAGGGCGAGATTGTCGAGATCGGCCCGGCGCGGCAGGTCTGGTCCAACCCCCAGCACGAGTTCACCCGCCGCATGATCGACGCCATCCCGGTTCCCGATGTGACCAGACCACCGCCCCCCGCCTTCCGTATCGACGCGAAATGAGCGACGAAGACACGCTCTGGGCGGCGATCACGGCCGCCTATGCCCGCCCGGGCATCGCCCCCCTCTGCCTGCGCCTGCAGGATCAGGGTGGCATCGACGTGATGCTCCTGCTGGGGCTCTGCTATGCCGCCCGTGCGCTGGGCGCGCCCCTGTCACCGGCCGAGGTTCAGGCACTGCGCGCCGCCTCGGAACCCTGGCGGGCCGCGGCCGTGCGCCCGGCCCGGGCGCTGCGCATCGCCTTGCGGGGGACGGTCGCCGGGGTGGCGGATGAGACGCGCGAAGGGGTCCGCGATCGTCTGAAAGCGGTGGAACTGGCGGCCGAGCGGGTTCAGGCCGGGATCATCGCCGCGCATCTGGCGTCGCGCGTCGCCCAGGATGCCGCCCCCCTGGCGGGCCTGCGCTATTTCCTCGGCGGCGCCCCGGTGACCGAGGGCGAGATCGCGCAGCTTCTCGACGCCTTCGGCCCGGGGCAGGGGGATTGCGGCGGTTCCGGATAGATCCGCACCGCCTCGTGTTTCTGCCGGAAGCGGCCGCCGCCAAGCTGGCTGGCCGCTGTGCCAACGTGTCGCCACAGCCAGAGGATGCGTCGCGCCCCGGGTTTCCAGCATCCGCAGGATGACCATCCCGGCCCCCGAACAAGGGCCTGCGGCGTGGGGCATACCTGCCAGACAGCCAACGGGCAAACCAAGGACCTCGGAACCGCCGGACTTTAACCCTGTCCCGGGCGTGGGACAGGCCCTCATTCCTTCCAGCGGCGGACCAGAGTCGTCTCGATTCCGAACAGGTCCAGCACCCGGCCGAGGCTGTGATCGACAATATCCTCCAGGCTGCCGGGCCGGTTGTAGAAGGCGGGCACCGGCGGCGCGATGATCGCCCCCATCTCGGCCAGCTGGCTCAGGGTCCGCAGATGCCCCAGATGCAGCGGCGTCTCGCGCACCATCAACACCAGCTTCCGCCGCTCCTTCAGCACCACATCCGCGGCCCGCGTCAGCAGGCCCGAGGTGACGCCGGTCGCGATCTCTGACATCGACCGCACCGAACAGGGCGCGACCACCATGCCCAGCGTGCGGAACGACCCACTGGAGATTCCGGCCGCGATATCCTTTGCCGCGTGCACCCGGTCCGCCAGATCGTGAACCTGCGCGACCTTCAGATCCGTCTCATGCGCCAGCGTGATCTCGGCCGCCGGGGTCATCACCAGATGCGTCTCGATTGGCGTGTCCCGCAGGATCTCCAGCAGACGCACCCCGTAACGGACGCCCGAGGCGCCCGAGATTCCGACGATCAGCCGGTCCGGGGCGCGGCTCATGCCAGCCAGTCCCTGAGGTCGATCTCGTCCTGACCGGGGATGGACTTGCGCGCGAATTCCGCCTCGCGCCCCCAGGGCATCGTCGCATCGATGCACAGCCGCCCCCAGTGATCCTTTTTCGGATCGCGGTAAAAGCCCGGTATGTCGTTCAGGATCATCGCCCGCGTATCCGCCCGGCCCCGTGTCAGATAGGCCCACATGACATCATCGAGGTCGTGGATGTCCACATCCTCGTCCACCACGATGACCACCTTGTTGTAATCGAGATGCGAGGCCAGCGCGGCCAGGAACACATGCTGCGCGTGCCCTTCGTAGGCCTTCCTGATCTTGATGATCGAGATCATCACATTCGGCCGGCAACTCACGTCGATCACGCCCGGCACCGCGGCACCAACCGCGCGATAGACCCGCGCCGCCGTCACGGCCTCCAGCGGCCGCAGATCCTCGGGCGAGCCGCAGAGGAGGCCGTGCAGCACTGCCTCCTTGCGGTAGCTGACATGGGTGACCTCGAAGACATGGTTGGGGCCTACCTCGACATAATTCCCCATGAATTCGCCGAAGGGCCCCTCGGGGCGGCGTTCGTGCGGCAGGAACCGGCCCTCGACCACGATATCGGCGCTGGCGGGCACCTCCAGATCGAGGGTCACGCAACGCCGCATCGCCAGCGGCTCGCCCCGGATCTGCGCCGCCATCGCCAGTTCCGACGCCTCTATGGGCAGCGAGGCGCAGGCCGACAGGAAGATCTCGGGCGGGGCCGAGAGGATCAGCGCGGCTTCCAGCGCCTGGTTCTTCTCCTCGGCCGCGCGCTGGTAGCGGGCCAGGTCGTGGGTGCCGCCCAGCCGCACGCGCAACTCCTGATCGGAAATCTGCTGCGAGCGGTGGAAGGACAGGTTCGCCACGCCCGTCTCGGGGTCGTTGGCAAGAAAGATCGCGCTGGTGAAATAGGGGCCGCCGTCGCGCCCGTGCCAGGTGATCGCCGGCAGGTCGGACAGCGTGCCACTGACGAAACCGCCCGCTTCGGCCTCGGTCGCGGGGCGGGTAAAGCTGCCGGGTGCGGCGGCGATGCAGGCCTCGGTCAGGGCGATCCAACGCTGACAAAAGGTCTGTTCGCCCGTGCCGATCATGTCGCACAACCGCTGATGGCTGCCGAAGATGTTGGAGACAACCGGCATCGCGCTGCCCTGCACGTTCTCGAACAACACCGCCTCGCCGCCCGCGCGCTGCACCGCCCTTGTCACGGCGGCCAACTGGTGCTGCGGGTCCACCGGCTTGGAAACGCGGCGCAACTCGCCCCGGGCTTCGAGCGTTTTCAGCAGGCTGTGCATGGATCGGGTGCTCCGGTTCGAGATCTCAACTGTGCCGATTAGACGCGAAACCGGCCGGGTGGGGCCAGCGCCAGGGCTTCACCGATCAGACATTTCCTTTTCGATTGCGGGCAAATCTGCCGCTCGCGGTCCTGCGCGCTGGCGTTCCGCAAGATCGCCCGCACTGAGCGCATCCCCATCTTTTGGACAGGATCTGGCGTAAATCAAGCGGCTTGCGGGCGTGCAGACAGACGCACTCGGACATCAGGAATCGCCCAGGGCGTTCGATGACGGTGTCGTCGCGGCAGCGCCCCTGTCCGCGCGGCATCGACCCGCGCAGGCGGGCGTTGCTCTGGGGTTGCGCGTCAATCCCCGGGTGATATGCGTCGCGCAGGGCGGCCCCATCCTTGATGCGCCCGAGGCTTTGGTGACGACGGTGCGGGGCGGCACCCCATGAGGAACCGAAGGATGAAGACAGGCGACGCCACGCGGGTCCTGCGCACACTGGGGTGGTCGATCCACCGCGATGAGACCGGCGACAAAGGCGCAACATATGCGTTGCCCGATCGCATCGTGCGCATCGTCTACGGGATACGGCCGCTGCCGCAAACCGCGCAATTCGAAGCGGTGTTTTCGCTGTCCACGCCTGCATTCTCGGCGGCCTGTCTGACGATCGACCCGGAAGGCAGCGCCTATGCGCCCCTGGTTGCCGCGTCCAAAGGGTATAAGGACCGCGCGCCCGACATTGTCGAGCATCACATTCGGCAGGCCAGCGATGCGGTCCTGGCATGGGCCGAGGCGCAAGATCTGGACCAGGCGCTGCGCGCCCGCGCGGATTTGCCAAGCTCTGCACCGGGCGCGGCGCCGATCTGGCATCTTGCGGCGCTGGCCCTGCGGGGGGACCTGGACAGGTTGAGCCGCTATCAGGATAGTTTCGAGGCCGGAGATCGGCTTGGTTTTGTCCCCTACATCACCCGGGATCACATCGACCGGGCGGTGCTGCTGGCGCGCCGGTCTGAACGAACACCCGAACAGGCCCTGCGCGGCGCGGGCAGGGCAGGGCCCGGCGGGCTTTGCGCGGCGCTCAGCCGCTTGCGCACGGCGCTTGGGCAGCGAGCAAAGGTCAGGCGGCCCGGGCGCGACACATGATCCCGCAGGCAAGGACCCCGACAGGGACACCCGGGAAAGCAGGGAAAACCCCGGCCAGGCGGTGATCTGGTCACACGCGACGCCCTCAGGGCCGAAATCGGTGCGGTGCGCCCTTGTGGCGGCGGATGGCCGCGGCTGTCGAGCGCATGAAAAAACCGGGCGCGAACGCCCGGTTTCCGGTCTGATCGAGAGAGGCTCAGTTGATCGACAGCGCGACGAAGCGCGGGTCGCCGTTCGAACGCACCATCAACAGCAGGGTGCGACGACCGGCCTCGCGTGCGGCGTCAAGCTGCGCCTGGAGCTCCGAGACCGAGGTGACGGGCTGCTGCCCCGCCTCGGTGATCAGATCGCCGGCGCGCAGGCCCTTGGTCTCCGCGTCCGAGCCCGGCTCGACATTGCGGATGACCAGACCGTTGATCCCCGAGTCGAGCCCCATGTCATTGCGCATCTGATCGGTCAGCGGCATCACCTCGAGGCCCAGCACCTGCGCCGGGGCCTGCGGCTGGTCGGGCGTCACGCTGCCCGAGGCCGGCATCAGGCGCTCTTCGTCGCGCTGGCCCAGGGTCACATGCAGGGTCTCTTCCTGACCATCGCGGAACACCACGACTTCGACCGCGCGGCCGATGCCGGCGTCGGCGACACGGCGCACCAGATCGCGGGTATCGGCCACGTCGCGGCCGTCAAAGCGGGTGATGACGTCGCCGGTCTGGACACCGCCGGCGCGCGACGGGCCATCCATGACCTCGGTCACCAGGGCGCCATGCGGGCTGGGCAGGCCCAGCGAGTCGGCGATATCGGCGCTGACGTCCTGGATGCGGACACCCAGCCAGCCGCGACGGGTCTCGCCGAACTGCCGCAACTGGTCGACCACGCGCTGCACCACATGCGACGACATGGCAAAGCCGATGCCGATGGACCCGCCGTTGGGCGACAGGATCGCGGTGTTCACGCCGATCACCTGGCCATTCATGTTGAACAGCGGCCCGCCCGAGTTGCCGCGATTGATGGCGGCGTCGGTCTGGATGAAATCGTCATAATTGCCCTGAAGCGCGCGGCCCCGGGCCGAGACGATGCCGGCCGACACCGAAAAACCCTGGCCCAGCGGGTTGCCGACCGCCAGCACCCAGTCACCGACGCGCGCGGCGTCGCTGTCACCGAAGCTGACAAAGGGCAGGTCGTGACCGGTTTCGACCTTGAGCAGGGCGATGTCGGTCGCGGTGTCGGTGCCAACCAGCGTGGCGTCGGCGCGCGTGCCGTCAAAGAACTCGATCGAGATTTCGTCGGCATTCTCGATGACGTGGTTGTTGGTCACGATGTAGCCATCGGCCGAGATGACGAAGCCTGACCCCAGCGCCTGGCTCTGGCGCGGGCGGGGTTGCTGCTGCGGGCCGCCATTGGGGCCGTTGTGGTTGAAGAAGTCGTTGAAGAAGTCCTGGAACGGCGAGCCGTCCGGCAATTGCGGGATCCCCTGGTCGAGGTTCGCGGTGACCGTCGTCGACGTGGTGATGTTGACGACAGCCGGGCTGACCTGGTCGGCCAGATCGGCAAAGCTGACCGGACGGTCCTGCGCATAGACGGGCAGGGCCAGGGCGGCCACGAGCAACACCACTCCCAGGAGGTTGAGCCAGCGCAGGACCGCCCATCCGGCGGTCGGTCTTGCGACGGCAAAGGCGCTGCTGGCGCCTGCCCGGTGATGCATCATGATGAATTCCCCTTGGTCTTTGTCCTGAACACCCGGGCGTCCCGGCCCGGGGGCATGGCAGACTTTAGGGGTATCGCCGGGCAAGGCAAACACACAAACCCGTTTGCTCGACGTGCTTTCAAGCGAAGGTGAAAAGCGGTGACGAGGATGCGAGGGCGCGCGCCGCCGTCAGCCGTGGACGCGCTGAAGCGCGCGGTCGAGATCCGCGCGCAGGGCGTCAAACGGCCGCGCGACGGTGACCTCGGGCTTGCCGATCAGGACATAGTCCCAGCCTGGTTGTCCGTGAGTGGCCAGTATCTCATGCGCCAGCGCGCGCAGGCGGCGCTTGGCACGGTTGCGCGTGACGGCGTTGCCGACCTTCTTGGAACAGGTAAAGCCGACGCGGATGCCGCAGGCGGGTTCGGCGCCGTCGCGCTGTCGCGCTTGCAGCAGAAAACCCGCCACGGGCACGCGGCGGGCTCGGGCAGCGGCGAGAAACTCGGCGCGCTTTTTCAGAACCGTCAGACACGACAAAACCGCCGGGTCCGCCTGGGTCCCCGAAATCGGGGCGGTCAGGGGCGCGTCCGGCGGTGTCATCGTGCTGACAGGTCTGCTGGCCTCAGGCCGACAGACGCTTGCGGCCGCGGGCGCGGCGGGCGTTCAGAACCTTCTGGCCGCCTTTGGTCGCCATGCGGGCGCGGAAACCGTGGCGCTTCTTGCGAACCAGGTTCGAGGGCTGATAGGTGCGTTTCATCGCTCCGGTCCTTTGTCTTGCACCCGAATACCTTCGGGGATTCGGGTGGGAATTCCTTCTGAGGGCCGGGCAATAGCCGGGCCTTGGGCCCAAGTCAATCGACCCACGGCCCGGAACCCCGAAAAAAGCGCCTTTGCCTTGACAGTTTCGGCGGGTCGGTCCCCCATGCACCATGACCTTGCTTGTGGCAAACCGTTCCTATCGCCTGCTCTTTTCCGCAACCGCCGTGTCGAACCTGGGCGATGGCATCGCGGCACTGGCCTTTCCCTGGCTGGCCACGCTGATCACCCGTGATCCGGTGCTGATCGCCACCGTCGCTTTTGCCACCCGGCTGCCCTGGCTGCTGTTCGCGATTCCGGCCGGGGTGATCATCGACCGGGGGGACCGGCGGCGGCTGATGATGCAGGCCGACCTGTTCCGCACCCTGCTGGCGCTTGGCGTGGTGGTGCTGGCCATGCGCCTGCCATCCGGGCCGGTCGCGGCGCCCCTGCCGCCCATCCTGGCGTTGTCGGGTCTGGCCTTTCTTCTGGGCCTGGCCGAGGTCGTGCGCGACAATGCCGCGCAGACGCTGCTGCCCTCGGTCGTGGCGCAAGGCGACCTGGAACGCGCCAATGGCCAGATGTGGAGCATCGAGCGGATCGCCGGCGCCTTTGTCGGCCCGCCGCTGGCGGGGGCGCTGATCGCGTTGGCGGTGCCCGCGCCCTTTGCGGTCGAGGCGGCTGGCTTTGCCCTGGCTGCCTTGTGTGTCTGGCTCATCGCCCTGCCGCGCCGGGCGCCCGTTCCGCCCCGCCACCCGCTGACCGAGGCCGCCGAAGCCTGGGCCTGGATGCGCGCGCACCCGATGATCCTGCGGCTGGCGATCCTGCTGGGTCTGATGAACGCGCTGACCACGATGGCGCTGACGCTGATGGTGCTGGTGTCGCAGGACCGGCTGGGGTTGAGCGCGGCGGATTACGGCGTGCTTCTGACGGTCGAGGCCGCGGGCGGTGTCACCGCCGGGCTGTTCGGCCCGCGTCTGGTGGCGCGACTGGGCAGCCAGGCCAGCGTGCGGCTGGCGTTGTGCCTGTTTCCGCTGCCGTGGATGGTCGTCGCGCTGAGCGATCATGCGGGGCTGATCGGCGCGGCGCTGTTCGTCGGGCTGGGCGCGGGGGTGGTCTGGAACCTCGTCACGGTGTCGTATCGCCAACGGCTGATCCCCGACGCGATGCTGGGCCGGGTGAACAGTCTCTACCGCTTCTTTGGCTGGGGCATGATGCCTGTCGGGGCCATCGCCGGCGGGTGGATCGTCGCCCAGCTCGAGGGGCCGCTGGGGCGCGACATGGCCTTGCGCGTGCCCTACGCACTGGCGGCGGCGGGATCGGCCTTGATCGCGATTTACGGCTGGATGCGCTTGCGGTTCGCGGCGGTGGCTGCCACCTAGGGTGTAACATTCGCCCCCGCCGGATCGTCCTGCCGGGACAGATGTCGAGGTTCGCCATGTCCCTGCGCCGCATGTTGCCATTGATCCTGATCGTGCTGGGGGCGACCCTGGGCTTCATCCTGCTGCGCGACCGCATCGGTTTTGACGTCCTGCGCGACAACCGGCTGGCGCTGCTGGCCTACCGCGATGCCCATCCGGTGCTGGCGCCCGCGCTGTTCGTCCTCGCCTATGCGCTGTTCGTGGCCTTTTCGCTGCCGGGCGCGATCTGGTTCACGCTGGCCGGCGGGTTCCTGTTCGGAGTGTTCCCCGGCGTCATCTACAACGTGGCCGCCGCCACGCTGGGCGCGCTGGCGATCTTCCTGGCGGTTCGGACCGGCCTGGGGGCGGGTCTGAAGGCGCGCATCGATGCTTCGGACGGGACGGTCAGGCGGCTGATCGACGGCATCCACGCCAACGAGGTGCCGGTTCTGCTGTCCATGCGGCTGATCCCGGTGGTTCCGTTCTTCATCGCCAACCTGATCCCGGGATTTCTGGGTATCGCCACCCCGCGCTTTCTGTGGACGACCGCGCTGGGCATCGTTCCGGGGGGGCTGGTCTATACCTGGGTCGGGGCGGGGCTGGGCGCGGTGTTCGAACGCGGCGCGGCGCCCGATCTGGGCATCATCTTCGAGCCCTATGTGCTGGGCCCGATCCTGGGGCTGGCGGCGCTGTCGCTGCTGCCGGTCGTTCTGAAAGGCTGGAGGCGCTGATGCAAAGGATCAAGACGGATATCTGCGTGATCGGCGCCGGCTCGGGCGGGTTGTCGGTTGCGGCGGGGGCGGCACAGATGGGCGCGCGCGTCGTCCTGATCGAGGGCGACCGCATGGGCGGCGACTGCCTGAACCACGGCTGCGTGCCCTCAAAGGCCCTGCTGGCGTCCGGCAAGGCGGCTGCGGCGCACCGGCGCGGTTTTGCCGGGATCGCGGCGCAGGAACCCACGGTCGACTTCGCCGCCGCCAAGGACCACGTCGCGCAGGTGATCGCCGCCATCGCCCCGCACGATTCGCAAGAGCGTTTCGAAGGGCTGGGTGTCGAGGTGATCCGCGACTGGGCCGAATTCACCGGCCCGCGCGAGGTCAGGGCGGGCAAGGCCCTGATCCGTGCCCGCCGCTTTGTCATCGCCACCGGATCGCGCCCGGTGATCCCGCCGATTCCGGGCCTGGACACGGTGCCCTGCCTGACGAACGAAACGATCTTTGACCTGCGTGAACCGCCCGGTCATCTGCTGATCGTCGGCGGCGGGCCGATCGGGCTGGAAATGGCGCAGGCGCACCGCCGTCTGGGCTGCAAGGTCACGGTGATCGAAGGCGCCGCCGCGCTGGGCCGCGAGGACCCCGAAGCGGCCGCGCTGGTGCTGGCGCGCCTGCGCGCCGAGGGTATCGAGATCGTCGAACAGGCGCAGGTCGAACGCATCGGCGGCCGTGCCGGTGCCATCGAGGTGCAGGTCGCGGGTGGCACGGTGATGATGGGCACGCATCTGTTGATGGCTGTCGGGCGCAGGCCCGCACTGGATCGGCTGAAGCCGGATGTCGCCGGCGTGCGGATCGAGAAGGGCGCCGTGGCCGTGGACGACCGGCTGCGCAGCTCGAACCGGCGGGTGTATGCGATCGGTGATGCGGCCGGGCGCGGACAGTTCACCCATCTGGCGGGCTATCAGGCCGGGGTCGTCATCCGGTCGCTGCTGTTCGCCTTGCCCGCGCGCGTGCGCGCCGACCACATTCCGCGCGTGACCTATACCGACCCCGAACTGGCGCAGATCGGCCTGACCGAAGCCGAGGCACGCCATGACCACGGCGCGGAGTTGATGGTCTTTCGCCAGGGCTACGGCGACAACGATCGTGCCCGCGCCGAGGGCCACACCGAAGGGTTCATCAAGCTGATGGTGGTCAAGGGGCGTCCTGTCGGCGTCACCATTGCCGGACCGCAGGCCGGCGAGATGCTGGCCCCCTGGTCGGTGGCGCTGGCCAACCGCTTGAAACTGGGCGCGATTGCGGCTGCCGTTTTCCCCTACCCGACGATGGGAGAACTTTCCAAACGTGTCGCGGGTGCCTATTTTACCCCGAAACTTTTTGATAATGCCTTGGTGAAACGGGTGGTCAGAACGGTTCAGGCCTTGGTGCCCTGATCGCCCCTGGTGGGTCAGGTATGTTCTTTCGGACGCTCTCGGGCCGATTCCTGCTGTTGATGTTGCTCTTCGTGCTGCTGGCCGAAGTGCTCATCTTCGTGCCCTCGGTTGCGCGTTTCCGCGAGGATTACCTACTTACCCGCCTGGAACGCGCCCAGATCGCCGCGCTGGCGCTTCTCGCGTCGGATGGGCAGATCAGCGACAAGCTGGCCGAGGAACTGCTGAACACCGCGGGTGTCTACAACGTCGTGCTCAGACGCGATGCGGTGCGCGAACTGGTGCTGTCCTCGCCCGTGCCGGGGCCGGTGACGGCAACCTACGATCTGCGCAATCCCCCCTTGCCCGATCTGATGCAGGACGGAATCGGCGCGATGTTCGTTCCGGATGGGGCGGTGATCCGGCTGATCGGCGATCCGGTGCAGGAAGCCGGCCTGCTGATCGAGGTGACGATGGGCGCGGGGCCCTTGCGCGACGCGACGCGCGACTATGCGCTCAGGCTGTTGTGGCTGTCGCTGGTCATCACCCTGGCCACCGCGGCCCTGCTGTTCCTGTCCGTGCAGACCCTGATCGTGACCCCGATTCGGCGTGTCGTGGCCTCGATGGCGGCCTATGCCAAGGCGCCCGAGGACGCCCGCAGCATCATCGCCCCGAACGCGCGCGTGACCGAACTGCGCGAGGCCGAGGAAGCCCTGCAACACATGCAGGAAGATCTGACCCAGGCGCTCAGGCAAAAGGAACGACTGGCGCAACTGGGGGGCGCGGTGGCGCGGATCAGTCACGATCTGCGCAATATCCTGTCCACCGCGTCCCTGGTGGCCGACCGGATGGAAGGATCCTCGGACCCGGCCGTCAACCGCGCCGCGCCCAAGCTTCTGAACGCCATCAACCGCGCGGTGAACCTGTGCGAAAGCACTCTGGCCTTCGGCAAGGCCGAGGAACCGCCGCCGCGCCTGACCCAGATCGCCCTGCGCCCGTTGATCGAGGACGTGACCGATGCCGAACGGCTGGCCAGCACCACCGCCGACGCGGTGGAATTCCTGATCGACGTGCCGCCGTCGCTGATGTTGCGCGCCGACAGCGAGCAGATCTTTCGGGTGCTGACGAACCTGATCCGCAACGCCCGGCAGGCGATCGAGGCGACCGGCCAGCCCGGCTCGATCGAGATCAGCGCCCACGATCAGGACGACGGAACCGTGATCCGCGTCATCGACACCGGCCCCGGGCTGCCGCAACGTGCCCGTGACAACCTGTTCGCCGCGTTTCAGGGCGGTGCGCGCAAGGGCGGCACGGGGCTGGGGCTGGTTATCGCCGCCGAACTGGTGCGCGGTCATGGCGGGCGGCTCGAACTGGTGCGCAGCGACGGCGACGGCACCGAATTCCGGCTCTGGCTGCCGCACGGCGGGTGACGGGACCCGGGGCGAAAAAAGGGATGCAGAAAAGCGTGCCTACCCCCTTGCATTGCCCGGCGGCTGGCGATAGATCACGCCCCACAGCGGACCCGTAGCTCAGCTGGATAGAGCACCAGACTACGAATCTGGGGGTCGGGCGTTCGAATCGCTCCGGGTCCGCCATGAAATTCAAGGGCTTAGGCAGAAATGCCTAAGCCCTTTTTCCTGTCCTGACCACTCTGCGACCGCGGCTTTGGAACCCGCCGCCGCGCGGCGCCAGGCGCCGGACACCCCTGGCCCATGCCCGCACAAGGCCCCGCCCGGCCCGCAGGCGGCCGCCGCGCGGGGCCACGCCGGCGTGGCGAGGGCGGGGGCACCCCGGCCGGGATGCCCGGTCTGTCACATGTCCAGCACGTTCGGGTTCACGCCCTCGGCCGGACCGATCAGGCCCTCGAAGATGAACCGCCAGCGTTCGATGGCGCCGCGGTCCTGCATGAACCTGGCGAAACCCGCGGGCGAGGCATTCGAATAGTCCGAGATCGCCTTCAGGCCCGGCGCGGCCGGAATGTCGGTGCGAACCGGAAAGGTCCAGGCGGGGTTCTGGTGCGACCTGGTCAGCAGATAGGACAGATACAGCCGTGCCGCCGCCGGCGCCCTGGCCTTGGCCAGAATGCCGCCGATCTGATACCAGGCCTGAAAATACCCGCGCTCGGGGATCGTGGTCTTCATCGTCGACCCCTCGGGCGCGACCAGCGGGAAATACGAGGTGAAGGTCGTTGCGGCCTTGCCGGCGCGGATCACCTCGGACGGGGTTTGCGTGCCCCGCACCCACTGGATGTCCTGCCGAAGAAGGGCGTGGAACCAGTCCCAGCCTTCCTGCGCGATGATCTGCAGGAACTGATACAGAACCGCGTCGTCGTCATGGGGATAGGTCAGAACGATCCGGCCCTTCAGATCGGGGCGCAGAAAGTCCTGATATTCCGCCGGCGCATCGGGGACCTGGGCGTGATCGGTCAAAGGGGCGAACTGGAAGATGCCGATGGGCGCAAAGAACCCGTCAGGATCGACGAACGCCGATGGCACCTTGTCCACGCCCAGCGGGCGATAGCGTTGCAAGACACCGTTCCTGGCCCAGACGGGAAAGTTCTGCACCGTCTGGATATGGATCACATCGGGCACATTCTGGCCGAACATCAGGCGCTTGTCGATTTCGGCGTCATGGTATTTCGACAGGTCGACGGTCACGGTGATCGGGATGCCGGGGAACATCTGTTCGAACTGCGCGGTATAGGCCAGCGATTGCGATTTCGCATCGCCGCCGGCCCAGACGGTCAGCGGCTGCCCCTCGGCCAGCGCGGCCTGATAGAGCGGGTCGAGAGCGGGTTCGATCGGGGAACTCATGAGCGGTGTCCTTGGTCAGGGATTGGCAGGGTGGTGGCGCCCGCGGTCAGGATGGCCGGGGGCGCGCCTTCAGGCAGGGGTTTGCATCAGCCGCAGGATATGGTCAGGCCCGACCGGCCGGATCCGGCTGGGATTCAAGGCCTTGATCGCATAGTAGCCGCGGGTGATGTGATCCATGTTCACGGTCTCGCGCACGCCGGGCAGGGCAAGGATGCGCTCCATATACGCCTGAAGCCGGGGATAGTCGGCAATCTGGCGCAGGTTGGTCTTGAACAGCCCGTGATAGGCGGCGTCGAAGCGGATCAGCGTGACAAAGGTTCGGATGTCGGCCTCGGTCAGGCGCTCGCCCAGCAGGTAAGCGCCCGTCAGGCGCGATTCGAGCATGTCGAGGGTTTCGAACACGCCCTGGACCGCCTCGTCATAGGCCTGCTGGCTGCTGGCGAACCCGGCCTTGTAGACGCCGTTGTTCAACGGTTCATAGACCTGGGCGTTCAAGGCGTCGATCTGCGCCGCCAGATCGGACGGATACAGCCGCAGGTCCGACGGGGCCAGGGTTTCGAACGCGGTGTCGAACATGCGCAGAATGTCGGCGCTTTCGTTGTTGACCATCACGTTGCGGTGCATGTCCCACAGCACCGGCACGGTGGCGCGCCCGGTGAAATGCGGATCGGCGCGCGTGTAGAGTTGATGCAGATACGCGGCGCCGAACAGCGGGTCGTCCTGGGCCCCGGGGTAGCCACCGAATTGCCAGCCCTGATCGGACAGCACCGGATTGACCACCGTGACGGGGATCAGCGCCTCGAGACCCTTCAGTTTGCGTGCGATCAGCGTGCGCGACGCCCAGGGGCAGATGAAGGCGACATACAGCCGATAGCGCCCGGCTTCGGCCGCAAAGCCGCCCTCGCCGGTGGGCCCGGCGCTGCCGTCCGGCGTGATCCAGTTGCGAAAGCTCGACACCTGGCGCACGAAACGCCCCTTGCCGTCGGCCTTTTGCACGGGTTGCCAGTTTTCCATCCAGCGTCCGTCAACAAGCATGGGCGGTCTCCTTACCGGGCATGAAAGACGAAGGACCGCATCGAGATCGAGGCGAGGTCGATGGAGTCGGTCATGAAGGTCAGGTCGTCGCGCGCATCGGATGCGCCGGCGACCGTCAGCGCGGGCAGATAGTGATCCACCGTCGGATGCGCCATTTTCAGCAGGCTGCCCAACTGCTCACGGTCGGACAGGGCGGCGAAATCGCGGTCCGTCAGCTTGCGCGCGAACAGGGTGTCGAATTCCTGCGCGAAATCATGCGGACGGCTGTTCGGTTCCCATTGCACGGCGCGCAGGTTGTGGACCACGTTCCCCGACCCCAGGATCAGCACGCCCCGGTCGCGCAGTTCGGAAAGAATTTGCCCGATTTCAAGCTGATAAGCCAGCCCGCGCGTCATGTCGATCGACACCTGGAACACCGGCACGTCGGCGTCCGGATACAGGAATTTCAGCACCGTCCACGCCCCGTGATCCAGCCCCCAGGTGTCGTCGTCCTGGGCGTGATGGCTGGCCAGCAAGGTGACCACCTCGCGCGCCAGGGCGGGGTCTCCGGGTGCGGGATACCGCTGCTGGAACAGGGCGTTCGGGAATCCGTGGAAATCGTGGATCGTCCTGGGCCTGGCCGAGACATTCACCAGTGTGGTGCCGCGTGTCATCCAGTGCGCCGACACGACGAGGATCGCCTGCGGGCGAGGCAGCGCGCGGCCCAGGCTGGACCAGGCGCGGCTGTAGGCGGTGTCCTCGATGGCGTTCATGGGGCTGCCGTGGCCTAGAAACACCAGCGGCATCCGATCGCTGTGGGACAGGCTGTCACGCAGGGCGGCGAGCGAGAGATTGGCGTTCATTTCGGGGTTTCCTTGAAAAGGGGGCGGGCAGACAGGGCCCGCCCGTCGGGTCGGCCGCGATCGGCGCGCCTGCGGATCAGAGGCCTGCCCAGACCGGTGCGATGGCGGTGCCACGGCCCAGGACATAGCCGAACTGAATGTTCATGAACCCGATCGGCTCAAGATAGCGCGCGTTTTTCAGGGGGCCGGCATCCACGGGGGCCAGGCCGAGGTCACGGGCCAGACCCATCACCCGGCCTCGGGCGTCGGCGTCATCCGAGGCGACAAAGGTCTGCATCGGCCTGCCGTCGATGGTCAGGTCGCCGGCGTAATGCTGTGCGAACAGCGTGTTGAACGCCTTGACCACCACGGCACCCGGCATCCGGCGGGCGATCTCCTCGGCCGCCGAGGTGTCATGCCCGACCTCAAGTCCCGAGAAATCGGCGTTCACCGGGTTCGACACGTCGACCACCAGCTTGCCGGTATAGTCGGCCGCGCCCGCCAGTGCGGCGGCGGCACCATAGGGGGTGGCCAGGATCACCACCTCGGCCGCGGCAACGGCCGCCGCCAGATCGGCGTCGCGGCCATGCGCGACCGCATCATGCCCGGCCCTGGCCAGGGCCGTTGACAGACCCATGCCGATATTTCCGTTCCCGATCACCGCGATCTTCATCTCGTCATCCTTTCGCGCGCCGTGCCTGACGGCCCTGTTTCGATGGCTCGGATGTAGCGCCTTGCCATATTCAATAAAATGGCGATGTTATGGAAGGAATATCACCATTTCATTCCTAATGATCCAATGGACATCACCGACGAACTCAAGGCCTTCGTGGCGACCGCTCAGACCGGGTCCTTCACCGCGGCGGCCGATCTCCTGGGCGTCTCGAACCGGCTGACCTCGAAATATGTGGCCGCGCTCGAGGGACGGCTGGGCGTGCGGCTCATGCAGCGCACGACGCGCAAGGTCGGCTTGACCCCGGCGGGCGAGGATCTTCTGGCGCGGGCCCCCGCGATCCTCAACGATCTGGACGATCTGCTGGCGGGGGTGGCCGAAACCTCGCGCGGGTTGACCGGACTGATCCGCATCTCGGCGCCGGTGACCTTCGGCGAGTCCCATGTGGCGCCCATGCTGGGGCGCTTTGCGCAAGAGCACCCTGGCCTCAGCTTCGATCTGCGGCTGAGCGATGCGTTCGTCGATCTGGCGCGCGACGGGATCGACCTGGCCCTGCGTATCGGCACGCTGGACATGCAATCGCTGAAAACCCGCAAGATCGGCGAGGCGCACAGCGCCCTGGTGGCCAGCCCCGCCTATGTCGCGCAGCACGGCGCCCCGGCCCACCCCGGCGATCTGGGCCAGCACAGGTGCATCGTCGATACCAATCGCCAGGTCGCGCGCCGCTGGAGCTTTCTGCGCGACGGAGCCGAGCATGTCGCCCATGTCCAGGGCCGGTTCCATGTGAATTCGGCCCGTGCCGCGGCGTCGCTGGCCGTGGCTGGCCTGGGGCTGGCCTATGTGCCGCGCTTTGCGGTGGTGGACGCGCTGCAGTCCGGTGCGCTGGTGGCCGTGATGCCCGACTATCAGGGGCAGACCGTGCCGATCAGCGCGATCTACCTGGAAGGACGCGCGCTGCCGCGCAAGATCCGTGCCTTGATCGACTTCGCGCGGCAGGATATCCGCCGGGCCGTTGCTGCGTGACGGGCGCGGCATCCGCCCCGTCCGCCATCACCGAAGTGCATCGATTTCCCCACATTTCGGAATTTGCCAGCGGCCGCGATGCCCGGCATTCTGCCTCGGACAAGGAGACACGCCATGGCCTATGACCTCTGCATCGCCGATCGCGCCTATTCCAGCTGGTCCCTGCGCGGCTGGCTTCTCTTCGACGCCTTCGGGCTCGTGCCCCGGCTGGTGGTGGCGCGCCTCTACGAGCCCGGCTTTGCCGAAACGCTCAAGGCATTTGCCCCGGCCCGCACCGTGCCCGCGCTTCGGCTGCCCGAGGGCGTGGTGATCGGCGACAGTCTGGCCATTGCCGAAGAACTGGCCAGCCGCCACCCTGAGGCTGGCCATTGGCCGACCGATCCCAGGGCGCGCGCCGTTGCCCGCGCCCTGGCGGCCGAAATGCACGCCGGGTTCGGCGCGCTGCGCGGCCACTGCCCGATGAATCTGCGTCTGTCCTATGCCGAGTGCGGGCCACCGCCCGAGGTGCTGGACGATCTTGCCCGTCTGGACATGCTCTGGTCCTGGGCGCGGGCGGAATGCGGGGCAGGGGGGCCGTGGCTGTGTGGCGATTACAGTGCGGCGGATGCGTTCTTCGCCCCGGTCGCGGCACGGATCGCCGGCTATAACCTGCCGGTGGGCGAGGCCGCGCAAGACTATGTCCGCGCGCATCTTGCCCATCCGTCGTTCCGGCGTTGGCGGGCGATGGGCCTGGTGGACGGGGCCGATCAGGCCTTTTACGATCGCCCCTATCCGCGCCGTCCCTGGCCCGGCCCTGCGCCCCTGGCGGCCGAGGTCTGCGATGGCCCGGCGATCAACGCGGATTGCCCCTATTCCGGCAAGCCGGTCACGCATTTTCTGCGCGTGCAAGGGCAGGTTCTCGGGTTCTGCAACGCCTTTTGCCGCGACAAGACCCTCGCCGACCCGCAGGCCTGGCCGCAGGCGATGTCACGGCTTCAACCGTGACATCGCCCATCGCGCGGCGTCGCGGACGGTCTCGTCCGGGTCCTCGGCAAGGGTTTGCGCCACGGCGGCCAGGCGGGGCTCGGCACTGTTGCCGATCGCATAGAGCACATTGCGCACGAACCGGTCCCGCCCGATCCGTTTGATGGGCGAGCCCGAGAACCGCGCGCGGAAGCTTGCGTCGTCCAGGGCTGCCAGGTCCGCCAGTGGCGGGGCGATCAGATCGTCGCGGGCGCTGTAGCGGATGTCTTGCGCGCGCTGGGCGAACTTGTTCCAGGGGCAGGCCGCCAGGCAATCGTCGCAGCCATAGATGCGATTGCCCAGCAAAGGCCGAAGCGCGGGATCGACGGGGCCCGCGTGCTCGATCGTCAGATAGGAAATGCACCGCCGCGCGTCGATCTGGAAGGGCGCGGGAAAGGCGTCGGTGGGGCAGGCATCCAGACAGGCCCTGCACCGGCCGCAATGCTCCGCACCGGGGGGGTCGGGCTCCAGCGCCAGGGTGGTGAAGATCGCACCCAGAAAGAACCAGCTTCCCAGGTCGCGGCTCACCAGGTTGGTATGCTTGCCCTGCCAGCCCAGACCGGCCGCTTCGGCCAGGGGCTTTTCCATCACCGGCGCCGTATCCACAAAGACCTTGATCTCGCCGCCGGCCCGCTCGATCAGCCAGCGGCCCAGCCGTTTCAGGCGTTTCTTGACCAGATCGTGATAGTCGCGGTTGCGGGCGTAGACGCTGATCGCCCCGGCGTGAGGCCGCGCGACGGCCTCCATAGGGTCGTCGTCGGGGGTATAGACCTCGGCCAGCATCACCACCGATCGCGCGTCGGGCCACAAGGCGGCAGGATTGCCGCGCCAGAGCATCCGGTCGGCCATCCAGCCCATCTGCCCGTGCCGCCCCTCGGCCACGAACGCGGCCAGGCGCCCGGCCGCTGCGGGGATCGCGTCCGGCCGGGTCACGCCCATGGCGGAAAACCCCTCGGCCATGGCTTGCGCCTGCATTTCCGCCTTCAGCGCCATGCCGGCGCCCCCTCTTTGTGCGAGAAATATCCTTGGGGGGTGAGCGCCCTGGCGCGAGGGGGGCAAACAGCCCCCCTGCCCGTGGAACACGGGCGCGGCGCGCGGGGGCTCGTTGCCCCCGCGCGCCGCCGTGACCGCTGGTCAGAAATCCAGATCGGCATAGCGCCGGGGCGGCGGAAAACCCGGGACCTGATCGGCCAGCAGCGGGCGAAAGGCGGGGCGCGACTTGATCGTCTGATACCAGGACTTGACCGAGGGCGCGCGCTCCCAGTCCACATCGTTGATGTAATCGAGACAACTCAGATGCGCCGCCGCCGCGAAATCCGCCAGCGTCATCGCATTCCCGGCGATCCAGCGGCGGTGTTCGAGCAGCCAGCCCAGATAGTCCAGGTGATACTTGATCCGCGTCGAGCCCAGCTTGATCCTTTCGGAATCCGGGTATCCCCGACCCATGATCTTCTTGTTGACCCGCTCATAAAGCAGATTCGCGGTCACCTCGGCGTGGAACTTGTCATCGAACCAGGCGCACAGCCGGCGCACCTCGTATCGGCCTGCCGGGTCCTCGGGCATCAGCGCGGGCGCGGGGTGAACCTCGTCCAGGAACTCGCAGATCGCCTGGCTTTCCGACAGAAGCCTGCCCTCGTAGCGCAGGATCGGCACCTTGCCGGCCGGGTTCAGGCGCAGGAATTCGGTCCCGCCTTCCCAATAGCGTTCTTCCTTCAGCGTGAAGGGAATGCGCTTTTCCGCCAGCGTCAGCCGCACCTTGCGGCAGAAGGGCGACAGCGGGACATGATGCAGTTGATAGGGCGCGGCTTGCATGGCGGCTCGGGGCTTGTCCCTTTCCCTTTGCACGCGACGGCGCGGAATTTCAACCGCCGAAACAGGCTGAGCGGTTGTCGCGCGCGATCGTCGCGGCGCCGTCCGCGATCGAGGCCGCCCTGCGCGAGAGGAACCCGTCGGGTCGTGCTGCGTCGCGCGACTGAGGCGCCGGCAGGACCGCTGCCAGAAGCGCGGCCTCCTGGGCGGTCAGAGCGCGCGCGTTGCGGGCGAAATAGCGTTGCGCCGCGGCCTCGACGCCGAAGATGCCTTCGTCGAACTCGGCCAGGTTCAGGTAGACCTCGAGAATGCGCTGCTTGGGCCACAGGATTTCGACCATCGGCGTGATCAGGGCTTCCAGCGCCTTGCGCACCCAGCTCCGGCCCTGCCAGAGAAAGGTATTCTTCACGACCTGCTGCGTGATGGTCGAGGCCCCGCGATCCGCGCCCTCGGCCAGGGCCGCGCGGATCGCCCGCAGATCGAACCCCCAGTGATTGCAGAAATTCACATCCTCGGCCGCCACCGCCGAACGCGCCATCACCGGCGCGATGGCATCGAAATCGACCCAGCTCTGGGTGATTCCCCCCAGCCGGCGCGATTCGCTCCACATGTAGAGCCCGCCGGGCGGATCGACGACGCGGTAAAGCGCGATCCAGGCCACCAGCAGCACGGCCAGGCCCGCCACGCCCAGGGCAGCCCAGCGAACCAGACGGCGAATGCCCGCCGCCGCGCGGTCCAGAAGCCGCGCGCGTTTCGGTGTCTTCTTTCTGCGTGTCCGTGCCATGCGCGCAGTTAACGGGCCGGACGCCCGGCCTGCAAGTCGCTTGGTTCCTGCCCGGGGTGCCTTTGGGGGCATGGACAGGGCCGCGCGCTGTGGTAGCGTCCCGCACGACGACAGCCAGGGGGTTTCACCGATGATGACGCTTCACTACAGCCCGACCTCACCCTATGGCCGCAAGGTTCTGGTGCTCTTGCGGGAAACCGGGCAGGAGGACACGGTGGCGCTGAAGGGCGCGACGGGCACGCCGATCGACCCCTCGGGGATGCCGCTGGGCGCCAATCCTCTGGGCAAGATTCCGGCGTTGGAACGGCCCGATGGCTGCACGCTTTACGACAGCCGGGTGATCTGCCGGTTCCTGGCCGCGCAGGCACAGGGCGGGCCCGCGCTCTATCCCGAAGCCCCGCGCCTGTGGGAGGTGCTGACCCTCGAGGCGACCGCAGACGGCATTCTGGATGCCGCGATTCTCATGCGCTACGAAACCGCGCTGCGCAGCCCCGAACAGCAACTGCCCGCCTGGACCGAGGGGCAGTGGGCCAAGATCGACCGCGCGCTGACCGCGCTCGAGGAACGCTGGATGGCGCATCTCGAAGCCGCGCTGTGCATGGGGCAGATCGCGGTCGGCTGTGCGCTGACCTATCTGGATTTCCGTCACGCCGATCGCAACTGGCGCGACGCGCACCCCGCCCTTGCCGGATGGGAGGCGCGCTTTGCGCAGCGCGCGTCGATGCAGGCCACGCTGCCGCCGGCGGCCTGACCCGCGCATCATGGGGGACACGCTGCTGCCCGCGTCGGCCTTTCTGGCGGCGTGGGGCTTTCTGGCGATGAATGTCGCGACGCCCGGGCCCAACGTGCTGAACACGATCGCACTGGCGATCGGGTCCGGTCGTCGGGCGGCCTTGGGGGCGGCACTGGGCACCGGGTTGGGGATCACCGTCTGGTGCCTGGGCATGATCCTGGGCGTGGCGGCGCTGCTGGCCGCCTGGCCCCTGGCCCGGCTGGGGTTGACCCTGGTCGCCATCGGTCTGCTGTTGTGGTTTTCCAGCCGCTACCTGCGCAACGCCCGCGCGGGCCTGGATGCGCTGCGCCGTCGCGCGCCCCCGGCGCCGTCGGGGCGCGCGGGGGTCGGCTTGCGGGGCGGTCTGGTGCGGTCGCTGTCGATTCTCATGGCCAATCCAAAGGCGCTGACGACCTGGCTGACGATGACCGCGATCTTTCCTGTGGCGCAGGCCGGCCCCCGCGACGTGGCCCTGCTCTGCGCGGGCTCGTGCGTCGTCGCCGGGGGCGTGCACGCGCTTTATGCGCTGGCGTTCTCGACCGCGCCTGCGGCGCGTGCCTTCCTGCGTGCGGCGCCCTGGATCAATCTGGGCGTCGGGCTTTTCTTCGCAGGCTTCGCGGCGACCCTTGCAGTGACGCTTTTGCGGCTTATCTGAACACGGTGCCCATGCGCGGCGCCGCCGCACCCGCCTGGCCATGGTGCGGCATAATTCCCCATTTTCGCGGCTGGACGGACGTTCAAATCGCCGTTAAACACCCGGCTTGGAGGCTGCAGGACACTGCGGCTCGTTTCGGCGTATCTGCCGGACCCATGACCTTGAAATGGAGAATGCTCGTGTCCCAAGCAGACGACAACGCAGGCACTCGCCGGGATTTTCTGTATTACGCGACCGCTGGCGCGGGTGTCGTAGCGACCGGGGCGGCCGTCTGGCCGCTGGTCAACCAGATGAATCCCTCGGCTGACGTGCAGGCCCTGTCCTCGATCTTCGTCGACATCAGTGGCGTTGCCGTCGGCACGCAGTTGACCGTGAACTTCCTGGGCAAGCCGGTGTTCATCCGTCACCGCACCCAGGACGAGATCGACGCCGCCCGCGCGGTGGCGCTGAGCGATCTGGTCGATCCGACCGCCGAGAACGCGAATCTCCCGGCGACCGCCGACGCCACCGACGAAAACCGCGCCATGCCCGGCAAGGAAGAGTGGCTGATCATGACCGGCGTCTGCACCCACTGGGCTGCGTGCCGCTGGGCAACGGCGCGGGCGATTTCGGCGGCTGGTTCTGCCCTGCCACGGGTCGCACTACGACACGGCGGGTCGCATCCGCAAAGGTCCGGCGCCGCAAAACCTGCATATCCCCGTTGTCGCCTTTGTCGACGACACCACCATCCAGCTCGGCTAAGGGAGACGAGGCATGTCCGGATTCCCACGACCATTACGAGCCCAAGACCGGCCGGAGAAGTGGCTTGACCGCCGCCTGCCGATCGTCGGGCTGATCTTATGATGACACCCTGATGATTCCCACCCCAAGAACCTGAACTGGTGGTGGATCTGGGGCATCGTCCCGCCTTCTGCCCGGTGTTGCAGATCGTCACCGGTATCGTTCTGGTGATGCACTACACGCCGGAATCGACCATGGCCTTCACCTCGGTCGAACACATCATGCGGGACGTGAACGGCGGCTACATGCTGCGTTACCTCCACGCGAACGGCGCCTCGCTGTTCTTCTTCGCCGTCTATATCCACATCTTCCGCGGCCTCTATTACGGCAGCTACAAGGCCCCGCGCGAAGTGACCGGATCATCGGGATGCTGATCTATCTGGCGATGATGGCGACCGGCTTCATGGGCTATGTGCTGCCCCGGGGTCAGATGTCGTTCTGGGGCGCCACGGTGATCACCGGCCTGTTCGGCGCCATCCCGGGCATCGGCCCGACCATCCAGGAATGGCTGCTGGGCGGACCGGCTGTCGGCAACTACACGCTGAACCGCTTCTTCTCGCTGCACTACCTGCTGCCCTTCGTGATCGCGGGCCTTGTGATCCTGCATATCTGGGCCTTCCACCACACCGGCAACAACAACCCCGCCGGGATCGACGTGCGCAAAGGCTCCAAGGAAGAAGCCGAGAAGGACACGCTGCCCTTCTGGCCCTATTTCGTGATCAAGGACCTGTTCGCGCTGGTCGTGGTGCTGCTGGTGTTCTGGGCGATCGTCGCGTTCATGCCGAACTCCCAGGCCACCCCGACAACTACCGTCTGGCGAACCCGATGCAGACGCCCGCGCATATCGTCCCCGAATGGTATTTCCTGCCGTTCTACGCGATCCTGCGCGCCTTCACCGCGGATGTCTGGGTCGTGATCGCGGCGCACTGGATCAGCTTCGGCATCATCGACGCCAAGTTCTTTGGCGTGCTGGCGATGTTCGGCGCGATCCTGGTCCTGGCGCTGACGCCCTGGCTGGACACCTCGTCCGTGCGTTCGGGCCGGTTCCGTCCGATGTTCAAGTCGTTCTTCTGGCTGCTGGCCGTGGACTTCGTGGTGTTGATGTGGGCGGGCGCGATGCCGGCCGAGGGCATCTATACCAACATCGCCCTGATCGGTGCGGCCTACTGGTTCGCCTATTTCCTGATCATCCTGCCGCTGCTGGGTGTGCTTGAGCGTCCGACGACCCCGCCGGCGACCATCGAGCAGGACTTCAAGGCAACCGTGAAAGCGCACGCCAAGAAGTCGGGCCCCGCGCCCGAGCAGATCCCGGCTGAGTGATCGAAAGCAAGAGGTTGAATACCATGATCCGCAAACTTGCCCTTTCGACCCTGACGGTCGCGGCGCTCTGCACCGCGCCGGTGATGGCCGCGGAGGGTGGTCATGTCCATGACTACGCCTTCTCGTTCGAGGGACCCTTCGGCACCTATGACCGCGCGCAGCTTCAGCGCGGTCTGCAGGTCTACAACGAGGTCTGCTCGGCCTGTCACGGCCTGGAACTGGTCACGTTCCGCTCGCTGGCGGACACGACCGGCCCGGCCATCGACGCCGACACGCTGCGCGCCTTTGCCGCCGAACACGAAGTGTCCGACGGTCAGGGCGGTTACCGCACGGCGACCGTCACCGACCACTTCCCCGGTTCGTCGCTGGAAAACGCACCCGACCTCAGCCTGATGGCCAAGGCCCGCGCGGGTTTCCACGGTCCCTATGGCCTGGGCATCAACCAGCTGATTCACGGCATGGGCGGTCCGGAATACATCGCGTCCTTCGTCACCGGCTTCACCGGTGAGGAAACCGAACAGGGCGGCGCGATCTTCTACGAGAACTCGGCCTTTGGCGGCAATGTCGCCATGCCCCCGATCCTGTCGGACGGGCTGGTCGAATACTCGGACGGGACCGAAGCGACCGAACACCAGATGGCGCAGGACGTGGCCGCCTTCCTGATGTGGGCCGCCGAACCGCACCTGGTGCAGCGCAAGATGTGGGGCTTTGTCGGCGTCATCTTCCTGGTGCTGCTGGCCTCGCTGCTCTATCTGACCAACAAGCGTCTGTGGGCGCCGATCAAGGATCAGGCCAAGAACAGCTGATCCCCCCGGATCACAGACCCGTGAAACGCGCCCCCGAGGGCGCGTTTTGCATTCCGGGCCTCTGGAACCGGGCGTTTTGCTTGGCTAGGCTTGCGCGAAACGCATGGGTTGCCGCATGAAAACCGCCCTGATCTGCCTGACCACGCTTGCCTCGGTGCTTGCCGGGTTCCCCGCCGCCGCGCAATGGGTTGCCGTCGGGCGCTGGGGCGAACCCGAGGATTTCCGTTTCGTCGCGCCGGGTCACTGGATGGTCTGGTCCCCCGCACGCGATACGGTCGAGGTCAGTGCCGAAGGCGACAATCACGACGGTCGCCTGACCTTCTGGTGCCGCCAGGATGCCTCGGACGGCGGCATCCGGTTCAGCCACTATTTTGGCGACACATTGGCGCCGGCCGGCGGCGAGGCTGCACAGACCGTCGCCCTGGTCGTGGACGGGCAGCGGTTCGAACGCCGGATGACCTATGATCCCGCTGGCCGCCTTTGGCAGACAGCGGGCGGGCTGGGGCAGGATTTCCTGGATGCGTTCAGCTGGGGCACGCGGCTGGAGGTGCAGACCGACACTGGTGCACTGGTGACCCGCATGGGCCTGAACGGCAGCGGCACCGCGCGCGGCGCGCTGCGCCGGACCTGCGGTCTTTAACCAAGATAGGCTTTCAGCGCGGGCGGCGGATCGTCCAGCAACGCGCGTGTGGGCGCGGGGGCGTGGGCGCGCCCGTCGGCGACAAGCAGGGTCTGATCGCACAAGCGCAGCGCATCGGCGGGATCGTGCGTGATCATCAGCAGGGTCGCGCCCGTTTCCCGGGCAATCCGCCCGACAAGATCCAGCATGGTTGCCTTCAGCGCCGGACCCAGCGCGGCAAACGGTTCGTCCAGCAGCATCAGGGGGCGGGCCCGCAGCAGAACCCGGGCCAGACCGGCGCGGCTGATCTGGCCGCCGGACAACTGCGCGGGTTTGCGGGTTTCCAGTCCGTCCAGGCCGGTCTCGGCCAGGGCGCGCAGCACCGAGGCGCGCTCGACCGTGGAGAGGCGCAGGTCGGGGTTCAGCCCCAGCGCCACATTGTCGAAAACGCTGAGATGCGGCAGCAGGTTGTGATCCTGAAACAGGATGCTGAGCGGACGGCGCGCAGGCGGCAGGCCGTCGATGCGGCTGTCATTCCAGCGAATCACGCCGGACGCCAGTGGAACGAACCCCGCCACGGCACCGATCAGCGTGGACTTGCCGGCGCCTGACGGGCCCATGACCGCGACGCGCGCACCGTCGCGAATGGTCAGGTCCGCCGACAGGCGGAAACCGCCCTGCACGATGGAAAGGGACTCAAGCGCCAGCATCGCGGCCTCCGATCAGTCGTTCCACCAGCACGAAGGTGCCCAGTGCCAGCGCCAGAAGCAGGACCGCCACGCCCTGCGCCGCCTCGCTGCGATAGGCGCCCATCAGCCGTTGCATGGCCAGGGGCAGGGTTTCGGTGCCGGTCTGTCCGAACAGCACGATGACGCCCAGATCCCCGATCGACAAGGCCGCGCCCAGCCCCAGGGCAAAGCCCAGGGGCGCACGCAGCCGGGGCCACAGGATCAGCCGCAGATGCGCCCCGGGTGAGAGGCCGAGAGCGGCGGACAGGCGGGCAAAGTCGGCCTCGGTCTGGCGGGCGGGTGGCAGTGTCGCGCGCAGGGCAAAGGGCAGCGCCATCGCGGCGTTGACCAGCGCGGTGACGGGCAGGGCCACCGTGGACGGGGCGACCAGTGGGTTCAGCACGATGAACAGGCCCGTGCCGATCACCAGCGGCGAGGCCACCAGTGCGGCCATGCCCAGCCCTTCGGGCCATCGGCGACGCAATCCGGCGAGGGTCAGGGCGACGGTGAAACCGGCCAGAAGCAGCGTGGACAGCGCCGCAACCCCCAACGATCGCCCGGCGGCGGCCCAGACCGATGCCGGCAGGTCGGCAAGGTGGGGCAAACCGCGCGCGATGACCACGCCGAGAGGCACCAGCAGGAACGTCGCCGCCATGGAGATCGCCAGCAGGTCCAGCACCCGCGCCAACCCGCCCGGCGGCGCCGGCGCCAGGCGGTCGAGGCCCGCCTGCCTCGTTGCCGGCAGGCGAACAAACCCCAGCACCCCCAATGCGACCAGGCCCACCCCCGCCTGCACCAGGGCCAGCAGCGCCGCGCGGCCCAGGTCGAAATCGAAGCGGAACGCCTGATAGATCGCCAGTTCCAGCGTCGTTGCCGCCGGTCCCCCGCCCAGCATCAGCGCCACCGCGAACGAGGTCAGGCAGATCAGGAACACGGCCGCCAGCGCCCCCGGCGCGATCCGTGTCAGCATCGGCATTTCGATCAGGCGAAAGCGGGCGCGGGCGCCGAAGCCCAGGGCCTGCGCCAGGCGAAGATGCTCGGCCGGGATGCGCGCCCAGCCTTGCAGCAGCAGACGCACGGACAGGGGCAGGTTGAAGAACACATGCGCCAGCACGACACCCTGCAGCCCATAGAGGCTGACGCGGTCCAGCCCCAGCGCCGCAAGCGCGTCGTTGACCATGCCATTGCGGCCCAGAACCGCCAGCAGGCCGGCGATCGCCACCAGAACCGGCAGAATGAAAGGCGCGCCCATCAGCGCGATCAGCAGCCGTCGTCCCGGGAAACGGCGCCGGGCCAGCGCGCGCGCAACCGGCACCGCCAGCACCACCGAGACCAGCGCGGACAGCGCCGCCTGAACGACCGTGAACCGCAAGGCGACCCAGTCGGCGGGCTGCAAGGTCGCCTCGCCGTCGGCCCGCCAGAGGACCGCCGCCAGTGCCCCCAGATTCAAGAGCACCAGAACCGCCGCCACCAGGGCGGCGGCCGGTTTGATCAGCCGGGGTTCAGCGTGCCAGCGCATTCCGCCACTCGTCCAGCGCCGGATCGCGCGCGGCCAGCGCCGCGTCGGGCGGCAGCAACAGGGACGGCGCCGGGTGGATCAGCGTGGCGAATCCATCGGGCAGGCCTGCGGTCGGGGTGACGGCAGGATACATCCAGTTGGTTTCGGGAATGATCGACTGAAAGGCATCGGTGGTCATGAACGCCAGGAACTGCCGCGCCAGGTCGGGCTGGTCGGTGCCGGCGACCATGCCCGCGACCTCGACCTGCAGGTAATGCCCTTCCGAGAATTGCGCGGCGGATTTCGTCGCGTCGCCCTCGGCGATCAGATGATAGGCCGGCGACGTGGTGTAGCTCAGCACCATGTCGGCCTCGCCGTTCAGGAACAGGTCGTAGGCCTCGCTCCAGCCCGGGGTCACGGTCAGGATACGCGGGGCCAGGCCGCGCCAGATTTCGGCGGACTCGTCGCCATAGGCGGCCTTGACCCACATCAGCAATCCCAGGCCCGGCGTGGACGAGCGCGGGTCCTCGATCACCACGCTGAGGTCGCTGGCGATCAGGTCGCGAAAGCTGGCCGGCGGGTCGGGGATACGGGTGTTGTCATAGACGAATGCGAACCAGCCCCAGTCGAAGGGCAGGAACAGCGGGTCGGACCAGTCTGCCGGCAGGTCCAGCGCCGGGGACAGCCCATGCGGCGCGAACAGGCCCGAGGCCGCCGCCTGCGCCGTCAGGTTGGTGTCAAGCCCCAGCACCACATCGGCGTCGGTGCGGGTGCCCTCCAGCAGCAGCCGCGCCAGCACCGCCGCGCCGTCGCCAGCCGCGTCGAACACCAGATCGCAGCCGCACTGCGCCTCGAACGCGGCCTCGACCTGCGGGCCGGGCCCCCAGTCGCTGACAAAGCTGTCATAGGTCAGGACGTGCAGTATGGGTGTCTCTGCCAAGGCTGCCTGCGTGGATACGCACAGCAGTCCCGCGGCAAGGATGGAACGGGTCATGTCTTCCTCCATTGCGACGGGCGGGGTCGGGGTGGAGGATCATCCTGTCACCTTCCCTCCGCCGGTCTTAACCGGTTCAGGTTCAACGGGTCCGCGGTCATCCGCATCTCAGCCGGTTTCATCCGGCACCCCGAGGTAGGGCGCAACATAACCCTTTCGCCCGGCGTCGCAAGGGGGCACCATGGGCGCAGCCAATGGAGGATCCCATGTCTCTTGCCATCTCCCCCGACTTTGACGGCCAGACGGTCGTGTCCACCTTTGAAATGACCCCCGGCACCTGTTCCGACGTGCTCGAGGCCCTGACGGATGCCTATGACAAGGTGATCCGCCACCAGCCCGGGTTTCTGGGGGGCGCCATTCATGTGAACGACGCGCAAACGCGCATTTCCACCTATTCCCGCTGGGAAAAGCGCGGCGATTTCCAGGCCATGCTGCGCACCCCGGAAATGCGCGAACGCAACCGCGTCATTTCCGCGCTCTGTTCCCGGTTCGAGCCGGTCATGTATGACGTCGCCGCCGTTTTCTGATCGACTGCGGAAAGGATGCCCATGCTGCGCGTGACCCCCGCCGTTCTGTCTGCCCTGATGCTTGCGGCCGCGCCGGTCGGGGCGCAGGACCTTGAAACCTACAATGCCGCCGATGCCGCGGCCTATGCCGCGTGGGAGGCCCTTCCGCTGACCTTTCGCACGGTGGCTTTCGTCACCGGCGACGCCGGCGGATATGGTCTCTACGACGCGCGCGACTCGACCGTGTTCCGCCAGGGCGAGCCGATCGTCCTCTATGTCGAGCCGATGGGCTATGGCTGGCGGCAGGAAGCGGACGGGCGTTTTTCCTTCGGCTTCGATATCGACATCGTCCTGCGCAACGCGGCGGGCGATGTGGTTGCCAGCCAGGAGTCCTTCATGCGCCAGGGCCTGACCAGCCGGGCGCGCAACCGCGAGTTCTACCTGACCCTGACGTTGAACATGACGGGCGCTCCGGCGGGCGACTACGCGCTGGAATACATCGTGCACGATCTGGCGTCGGACAAGATCGGGACGATCGCGCGCACCTTCTCGATCGCCGCGCCGTGAAGGCCGCGGAAAACGGCACTTGAGCGGCAGGCGCCGGGCCGCTAGGACGGGCGCCAGCAAAGGGGGCGCCCATGTCGTTCAACAGTTTCGGCCATCTGTTCCGCGTGACCACCTGGGGCGAAAGCCACGGCCCGGCGCTGGGGGCGACGGTCGATGGCTGCCCGCCCGGCATCGCGCTGACCGAGTCCGACATCCAGCCCTGGCTGGACCGGCGCAAACCCGGGCAGAACCGCTTCACCACGCAGCGGCGCGAGGATGACGCGGTCGAAATCCTGTCCGGCATCTACGAGGGGCGGACCACCGGCACCCCGATCCAGTTGATGATCCGCAACACCGACCAGCGGTCCAAGGACTATTCCGAGATCGCCCGCACCTTTCGCCCCGGCCATGCCGACATCACCTATTGGCAGAAATACGGGATCCGCGATCCGCGCGGCGGCGGTCGGTCGTCGGCCCGCGAAACGGCGGCAAGGGTGGCGGCCGGCGCGGTGGCGCGTCAGGTTCTGGCAACGCTGGTGCCCGGCCTTTCGGTGACCGGCTACATGGTGCAGATGGGCGCGCGTGCCATCGACCGCGTGCGCTTTGACCGGGACCAGATCGATGCCAACCCGTTCTGGAGCCCCGATGCCGAAACCGCGGCGCTCTGGGCTGCGGACCTGGATGCGCTGCGCAAGGACGGCAACTCGGTCGGCGCGGTGGTCGAGGTGGTGGCGCGTGGTGTTCCGGCGGGTCTGGGCGCACCGATCTATGCCAAGCTCGACAGTGAACTGGCCGCGGCGATGATGAGCATCAACGCCGTCAAGGGTGTCGAGATCGGCGAGGGCTTTGCCTCGGCCGCGCTGACCGGCGTGGAAAACGCCGACGAGATCCAGATGCGCGACGGCGCGCCGCATTACCTGTCGAATCACGCCGGCGGCATTCTGGGCGGCATCGCCACCGGACAGGAGGTGGTGGTGCGTTTCGCGGTGAAACCCACGTCCTCCATCCTGACCCCGCGCCAGTCGGTGACCATCGACGGACAGGACACGCAGGTGGTGACCAAGGGCCGTCACGACCCCTGCGTCGGCATTCGCGCCGTGCCGGTCGGCGAGGCGATGATGGCCTGCGTCCTGCTGGATCAAGTCCTCATGCACCGCGCCCAGATGGGCGAAACCGTGCGCGGGACAATCGGTTGACCCTCATCTTGTCCTC
>JACKKF010000012.1 GCA_020637555.1 Rhodobacter sp.
CAATCTGCGTGTGCCCGGTGGCCCCTGCGCAAGGGCGGCGCTGGCGGCAATGGTGGCGGATGCCGGCGAGCTGGTCGAGATCGACGGCGCGCCGTTTCTGTGGGTCGACCGGGCGTGGCTGACGGCGCGCGCCCCCGGCACCGATGCCTGGATCCGGGGCTTTGCGGCGATGGTCGAGTTTGCGGCGCGCAATGGCTGGGTGCGCGCCGATGGCGCCATTCGCGCCCATGTCGAATGGGGCGCCGACGGCGCCGCTGAGGGCTGATCGCGGGCCCGGGCGTCTGACTGCCCTTGTCCGCCAGATCGGTCGAGAGCGGACCGCGTTTCGCGGCGCTCAACCCGGCAGTCGGCCGAAGTCGGCGGTCATTCCAGTTCGATCGTGCCCGGCGGCTTCGAGGTGCAGTCATAGAACACGCGGTTCACGCCCTGAACCTCGTTGATGATGCGTGTCGCGGTTTCGCCCAGGAATTCGTGGCTGAACGGGTAATAATCCGCGGTCATCCCGTCGACCGAGGTCACCGCCCTGAGCGCCAGCGCGTAATCATAGGTGCGCCCGTCGCCCATGACACCCACCGTGCGCATCGGCAGAATCGCGGCAAAGGCCTGCCAGATTTCGTCATAGAGACCGTGCTTGCGGATCTGGTCGATATAGACCGCATCCGCCTTGCGCAGGATTTCCAGCTTGTCGCGGGTGATTTCGCCGGGGCAGCGGATCGCCAGCCCGGGGCCGGGGAAGGGGTGGCGGCCGATGAAGGCCTCGGGCAGGCCCAGTTCGCGGCCCAGCGCGCGCACTTCGTCCTTGAAGAGTTCGCGCAGCGGCTCCACCAGCTTCAGGCCCATCTTCTCGGGCAGGCCGCCGACGTTGTGGTGCGACTTGATCGTGACCGAAGGACCGCCCGAGAAGCTGACCGATTCGATGACATCGGGATAGAGCGTGCCCTGCGCCAGGAATTCGGCGCCGTCGATCTCGTTCGCGTATTTCTGGAACACGTCGATGAACAGCTTGCCGATCGTCTTGCGCTTGACCTCGGGGTCGCTGACCCCTTCGAGCGCGCCGAGGAACAGGTCGGATTCATCGGCGTGGATCAGCGGAATGTTGTAGGTGTCGCGGAACATGGTCACGACTTCGCGGGCTTCGTTCAGGCGCAACAGACCGTGATCGACAAAGACGCAGGTCAATTGCTCGCCGATGGCCTCGTGGATCAGGACGGCGGCGACGGAACTGTCCACCCCGCCCGAAAGACCGCAGATCACCCGCTTGTCGCCAACCTGCTCGCGGATCTTCTCGATCGCGTCCTGCCGATAGGCGCGCATCGTCCAGTCGCCGGTAAAGCCCGCCAGACGCACGAAATTCTCATAAAGCGTCGCGCCGCGCGGGGTGTGGTGCACCTCGGGGTGGAACTGCACGGCGTAGAAGTTGCGGTCCAGATCGGCGGTGATCGCGAAGGGCGCACCCGACGAGGTGCCGTAGACCTCGAACCCCGGCGCCAGCTTGCTGACGTGATCGCCGTGGCTCATCCAGACCTGTTCGCGGCCCTTGTCCCCCTGGAACCAGCCGTCGAGGATCGACAGCCGGTTTGCGGTGGGCACTACATAGGCGCGGCCGAATTCGGCGGTGTGGCTTTGACCCGCTTCCACCAGGCCGCCCAGGTCGTGCATCATGACCTGCTGGCCATAGCAGATGCCCAGGATCGGCACGCCCAGGCTGTAGGCCGATTTCGGCGGTCGCGGCGATCCCGCGCGGGTCACGCTGTCAGGGCCGCCCGAGAAGATGATCGCCTTGGGGGCGAAATCGGCCAGAAAGGCGTCGGTCACGCTCTGATAGGGGTGGATTTCGCAATAGACGTTCAGCTCGCGCAGGCGCCGCGCGATCAGCTGCGTCACCTGGCTGCCAAAGTCGATGATCAGGAGGCGGTCGTGCATGTGCTGGGTCATGCGCAGGCTTTAAGCGCGCGCAGGGGCAGAGGCAAGAGGCCGCGTCATGCCGCGTGGTCCGGGTGGCGTCGCTCGGTCAGGGTCATGGCCAGAAGGGCCGCGGCCAGCACCGTGCCGGGGATCGTCAGCATCGGCAGGCCATACCCGCCGCTCGCATCCAGCAGCGCGCCGACCAGCGGCTGAAACACCAGCGCACCGCCGATGCCGATCATGTTCACGAAGGCGATGATCGTGCCGGCAAAGGCGGTCGGGTGCCCCTCCTTGGCCATGGCGAAGGTCAGCATCTGCCCGCCATTGAACATCCCCGCCAGGAACAGCAGCAGGCCCAGCGTGGCCGCGCCCAGGCCCGGCAGGAACAGCGCGGCGGCATAGGCGGTGCCCGACAAGGCGGCCCCGGCGATCAGCACCTCGCGCCGCCGCCCGATGGAATCCGAGATCACCCCGGCGCCGATGCTGCCCACCGCCATGCCCCAGAAGATCATCGACGCGACCAGTTCCGCCATGCCATCGCCCAGGCCGCGGTCGGCGATCAGCTCGGCCTTGCCCCACAGGCCGCCATAGACGTTGACGGGCATGTAGTAGAGCGCCCCCACCAGCGCGATCAACCAGACCTGGCGGTCGCGCATCAGCGGTTTCAGGCGGGCGAGGGGGTGCGGCTCCGGCGCCGGGCGCGGGGCATCGGGACCGTCGCGCAACACGAGAGCCGCCAGAACGAACAGCGCCAGCCCGGCGGCGGCGATGGCCAGAAAGACGGGCCGCCAGCCCTGCGCCTCGACCGCCAGCGACAGGGCTGTGGCACCGATCGCCGTGCCCAGCATGCCGACCGCGTTGACCACGCCCGAAAGCAGCGCGAAGCGGCCGGGCGGGAAGCGGTGGTTCACCACATACAGCGCGCCGACAAAGGCAAAGGACGCCCCCAACCCGGTGAGCATGCGCCCCGCGCCACCGATGACCGGATCGGCGGTCAGCGCGAACAGGGCCATGCCGCCCGCACAGGCCAGGATGGCCGGCAGCACGAGGCGGCGGGCACCGTAGCGGTCCAGCGCCAGCCCGACGACGATCTGCATGGGGGCATAGACCCAGAAGAACAGGCTCGACAGCGTCGAAAATCCGGCCGCCGACAGACCGAACCAGGCGCTGATGGGGCCGGGTGCCAGACTGGGGGAAATGCGCGTGACGAATTCGAACAGGAAGAACAGCGTCGCACTGACAAAGGCGGCCCAGGCTGCCATCAGGTTTCGCCCTTTGCGCCTTGCGGCCGGTCGCCCAGGTCCCACCACAGGCCCGCCATCACGCGCAGCCCGTCGCGGCACAGCGCGGTCAGCGCGTGTTCGTCTGGCGCGTGCTGGGAACAGGCGCGATAGGAATGCGGCACCCAGACCGTCGGCAGGCCCAGGATCTCGGCAAAGACGTCATTGGGCAGCGAGCCCGCCAGATTGGGCAGCACATGCGGCGCACCGCCCGCGGTCTCGGTGATCGAGGCGATCGCAAAGCGTGCCCAGGGCGCGTCGGGGTCCAGGCGTGTCGCCGGAAATCCCAGCCCGCCGCCGTCGTCGATCCGCACCTGTGCGAACCCGTGCGAATCGAGGTGCCGTCGCAGCGCCGGCAGGATGGCCTGTGGATCGGTGCCCACGACGAACCTGAGCTGGCAGGCCGCCCGCGCCTGGCCGGCGATGGCGTTCTGCGGGGCCTCGGGCTGGCCGGCGGTCATGGCGAGAATGGCAAAACTGTTCCAGCCATAGGCGCGTTCGGCCGGGGTCAGGTCGGCCTCGCCCCAGTCGCGGTCTATGGCGGGGCCGGCGGCCTCGTCGATCGGCAGGTCCCTGAGGGCCGCGCGAATCGCCGGCGTCAGCGACCGGGGCCGCCATTCGGGGATGCGGATCTGGCCGCGCGCGTCGGTGATGGTGGACAGCGCCTGCGCCAGGATCATCGCCGGATCGGCCAGCAGCCCGCCCCAGTTGCCGGAATGATGCGCGCCGGCGCGCAGATCGACCGCCAGCGTGAAGTTCAGGGCGCCGCGCGCGCCCATGAACAGCGTCGGTCGGTCGGGTTGCAGGCGCGGCCCGTCCGAGGCGATGAAGACATCGGCCCGAAGCTGGTCCCGGTGGTGCCGGGCGGTCTCGGCCAGACCGGGCGAGCCGATTTCCTCGGCCATCTCGAAGATCAACTTGACGTTGAAACCCAGGCGGCCGCGCACCGACAGCACCGCCTCGAGCGCGGTCAGGTTGACCAGGTGCTGCCCCTTGTTGTCGGCGGCGCCGCGGCCGTAGAGACGGCCCGCGACCTCGGTCAGGGTGAAGGGATCGCGCCCCTCGGCCCACTGACCGGCCTGTCCGTGCGTCACGTCCCCGTGCCCATAGGTCAGGACGGTGGTCAGGGCGGGGTCCTCGATCCGGTCGGCCAGCATCAGGGGCGGGGCGCCGGGCACCGGGTTCTCGATCACCGTGCAGCGAAAGCCCAGCGATTCGAGCCGCCCGCGCATAGCGTCGAGATAGGCGCGCAGAAACGGGGCGCCCTGGGGTCGCTGACTCTCGGACGGGATCGCGACCAGCGCGGCAAGGGAGCGCGCGAAGGCACCCGTGTCCAGGCGGTCGGCGGCGGCGGCAAGGGCATCGGCTCGGGTCATGACCCGCATGGTGCGCGCGGGGGCGGGCGGGTGCAAGGGCGGTGTGACGAAGGGGCCCGTTGCCCGTGGTGCGCAGTGCGCTAGACTGCACCGGCATACAGGAGCCCCGCATGAGCAATCCCCCCGCAACCTGGCGCTTTGTCACGGCCGCGATTCTCGACTTTCTCACCATCTTCTTTGTCGGCGGCTATGTGATCGGGCGGCTGACCGGCAATATCGGCGAGTCCGGCTTTGCGCTGTCCGGCTGGCCCGCCTGGGCGCTGATCGCGCTGATCGGGCTGTATTTCGTCGCCGGCCGCCTGTGGGGGCTGCGACTGTGGCAACGGCTGCTGCGCGCCCGGTAAGGGGGCCTCGCCCGCGCGCGACATGTCGCGTTTCGCCCGTTTCGGACGCTTCCCGCCCTGCTTGGGCAGGGAAGTGGCCCTATCTCTCGGCGAACCATCAGACTGCTGGAGCGAAGGCGATGAACGAAGTCAGGTCCGAACGGCGAGCGCGGGGCGGCGGTGGAGCCGCGCGGCGGGCCGAGCGCACGGCGGTGTCGATGGACACCGCGAAATTCATCGTGCGCAACATTCCCAACTTCGAGGTCCTCAACGACGAGGCGCTGGAAGTCATCGAATACAACGCCGAGACGGTGCTGGAAGAGATCGGCGTCAATTTCGTCGACAACCCTGCCGCCCTGGCGCTGTGGCGCGAGGCCGGCGCGGATGTGACCGGCGAACGGGTGCGCATCCCCCGGGGCCTGGCACGCGCGCTGTGCAAGACCGCGCCGTCGAAATTCACCCAGCACGCCCGCAATCCCGAGCGCAACGTCGAGATCGGCGGCAAGGGCCTGGTGCTGGCACCGGTCTATGGCCCGCCCTTCGTGCGCGACAACGAAGGCGGCCGCCGCTATGCCACGATGGAGGATTTCCGCAACTTCGTGAAGCTGGGCTACATGTCCAAGTGGCTGCACCACTCGGGCGGCACGGTCTGCGAACCGACCGATGTGGCGGTGAACAAGCGCCACCTGGACATGCTGCAGGCGCATATGACGCTCAGCGACAAGCCCTATATGGGGTCGGTGACCGAACCCGTGCGGGCCGAGGATTCGGTCAAGATGTCCAAGATCCTGTTCGGTGACGATTTCGTCGAACAGAACACGGTGATGACCTCGCTCATCAACATCAACTCGCCCCTGACCTTCGACAGCACGATGATGGGTGCGCTCGAGGTCTATGCGCGTCACAACCAGGCGGCGATCATCTCGCCCTTCATCGTGGGCGGCGCGATGGCGCCGGTGACGGTCGCGGGCACGCTGACGCAGGTTCTGGCCGAGGTTCTGGCAGGCGTCGCCTACAGCCAGCTGATCCGCAAGGGTGCGCCGGTGATCTTCGGGGCGTTCGTGACCTCGATCGACATGAACTCGGGCGCGCCCACCTTCGGCACGCCGGAAGCCGCGCACATCACCTATGGCGCCGGCCAGTTGGCACGCCGCATGGGGCTGCCCTATCGCTCGGGCGGGTCGTTCTGCGGCTCGAAACTGCCTGATGCGCAGGCGGCCTATGAAACCGCGAACTCGCTGAACATGGCGTTGCTGGCGGGCGTGAACTTCATGCTGCACGCCTGCGGCTGGCTTGAGGGTGGTCTGGTCTCGTCCTACGAGAAATTCGTTCTGGATGCCGATCAGCTGGGCACGCTGCATCACCTGGCAAAGGGCATCTCGATGGATGACAACGGCCAGGCCATGGACGCCATCCGCGAGGTTGGCCCCGGCGGTCACTATCTGGGCTGCGCGCACACGCAGGCCAACTTCAAGACCGCGTTCTGGCGCACCGATGTGCTGGACTACAAGCCGTTCGAAACCTGGGAAGAGGAAGGCGCCCGCGACAGCGCGACGCTGGCCAATGTCCGTGTGCACAAGTTGCTGCGCGACTATCAGGCCCCCGCGCTGGACCCCGCCATCAACGAGGCGCTGGCCGCCTATGTCGCGCAGCGCAAGGCGTCCGAGCCCGACGCGTTCGGCTGAGCGCGCACTGTCATGACACACAGGGGGACGGGGGGCATTGCCCCCCGTTTTCGTGTCAGTTTCCGGGCAGCAGCTTGCCGGGGTTCATCAGCCCGTCGGGGTCCAGCGCGGCCTTGATGGCGCCCATGACGTCCCAGCCGTCGCCGTGTTCCTTGCGCATGTATTTGGTCTTGCCCAGCCCGATTCCGTGTTCGCCCGACACCGTGCCACCCA
>JACKKF010000013.1:0-455000 GCA_020637555.1 Rhodobacter sp.
CGGCCGTCGCATCATTAAAAAAAAAACGATGGGCTGTATCATGGTGCGTCAGTGCCAGTCGAACACCTGCCCGGTCGGTGTCTGCACGCAGAACCCCGACCTGCGAGCCAAGTTCACCGGCAGCGCCGACAAGGTGGTGAATCTCATCACCTTCTATGCCTCGGAAGTGCGCGAGATCCTGGCCTCGCTGGGCGCGCGGTCCATCGACGAGATCATCGGCCGGGCGGATCTGCTGACGCAGGTCAGCCGCGGGTCGGCACATCTCGATGACCTCGATCTGAACCCGATGCTGATCACCGTCGATGGCGCGCGCAACATCCGCTACGATCGCGACAAGCCGCGCAATGCCGTGCCGGAAACCCTGGACAGCGAGATCATCCGCGACGCCGCCCGTTTCTTTGAAGACGGCGAGAAGATGCAGCTCAGCTATGCGGTGCGGAACACGCATCGCACCGTGGGCACCCGCGCCTCCAGCCATATCGTCAAGAAATTCGGCATGAAGAACGGCCTTCAGCCCGATCACCTGACGGTCAAGCTGGCGGGATCGGCCGGTCAATCGCTGGGCGCCTTCGCCGTGCGCGGGCTGAAGCTGGAAGTCTTCGGTGACGCCAACGACTATGTCGGCAAGGGCCTGTCGGGGGGCCTGATCGTGGTGCGTCCGCGCATGTCGTCTCCGCTCAAGGCGGCCGATAACACGATCATCGGCAACACGGTGCTGTATGGCGCCACCGACGGCAAGCTGTTCGCGGCGGGTCGAGCGGGCGAGCGGTTCGCGGTGCGGAACTCGGGCGCGCAGGTCGTGGTCGAGGGCTGCGGCTCGAACGGCTGCGAATACATGACCGGCGGCGTGGCGGTGATCCTGGGCGGCATCGGCGCCAACTTTGGCGCAGGGATGACGGGCGGCATGGCCTATGTCTATGACCCCGACGGCACGGCGCAGAACCTGATGAACATCGAAACGCTGGTGACCTGCCCGGTCACCGTGGCGCATTGGGAAGATCAGGTGAAATCGCTGATCGAACAGCATGTGGCCGAAACCGAAAGCCAGCGCGGAACCGAGATCCTGCGCCACTGGGACCTGGAAAAGGGCAACTTCCTGCAGGTCTGCCCCAGGGAGATGCTGGTGCACCTGCCGCATCCGCTGACGCACGAGGTCCAGGCGATGCCCGCCGAATGACCGGTAAGGTGCGTGCTTGCACGCACCCTACGCACCGGCCGGAATCAGAAAAGGGGCCGCGCATGACGCGGCCCCTTTCCTTGTCTGTCCGTGACGCGATCACTCGACCGGCACGGCCTCCATCGTGTCGCCGTCGATGCGGGTCAGGGTGTGCCACTGACCGCCGCCGACCTGGCTGATGAAGATGTCGTTGGCGCCCTGGTGATGCTCGGGCGTGAAGCGGATATGCGTGCCCAGCAGTTCATCGTCATAATCCAGCGTATACATGCCCTGCAGGAAGCTGTCGGTGGTCAGGTCGCGACCCGCCGCCTCGAGCCCCATCACCACCTGACGCGCGGCGGTATAGCCCAGCATCGCAAAACCCGAGGCCGGCTGACCATAGCGCGCCTCATAGGCGGCGATAAACTCTGCCGGCGCAGGCTGATCGGCGCGCGCGCGCAGATCCTGCCATCCGGCCGAGGCATAGAGACCGTCGGTGACGCCGCCCGGCACCATCGCCACGGGTTCCAGGAACCCCGCCGACGAGGTCAGGAAACTGACGTCATCCCAGCCCAGCCGCTTGGCGGTGCCGACCACGGTGATGCCCGCGCGCACGCCCAGCGCCTGGGTCACGATCTGGCAACCCGCATCGCGCAACCGGCTGACCGCGCCGACGAAGTCTTCTTCCTCGGGGCGGTGCGTCGTTCCGTCGACATAGTTCAGGCCCAGCCGCTCAGCCGTATCGCGCGAGGACAGGGCAATTTCCTCGCCGAAGTCCGTCGGCAGATACATCGAGCAGACATTGGTCGCGCCCGTGGTCTCGTGCAGATACTGGATACCCGCCGCGATCTGGTCGTAGTAACTGGAGAACGAGGTAAAGTTCATGCCGGGCGGATCAGGCAGGATCGCCCGGGCCGCGGTCAGCGGGAACATGTTCGGCACGCCGCGGCGTTCCATCAGCGGGTAATGCGCCAGGTTGTGCGGCGTGCCCAGGTTCAGCAGCATCGCAAAGACGCCGTCCCGCTCGATCAGCTTGTTGAAGCCCTGGGTCGCGCGCGGCAGTTGATAGCCGTGATCCTCGACCAGATACCGGATCTGGCGGCCATGCACGCCACCGGCCGCGTTGACCTGTTCGAACAGCAGGTTCGCGCCGTTCACCGCAGGGGTCGAAACCGCCGCGAACACGCCCGACAGGTCGTGCACGCCGCCCAGAAGGATCTCGGTGTCGGTCACGCCGCGGGTTTGCGCCATGGCGCCCCCGGCCGAGACCGAGACAGCCATCGCGGCCGCCATCAGGATCTTTTTCGTCATGTCGTGTCGTCCTCCCCGTTTGCGGGCCCCTCCTCCGAGGCCCAGTTAATACATGGCGTCGATCAGCGCCTTGTGCCGCGTTTCGACGGTTGCGCGCTTCAGTTTCATCGTCGCCGTGAGTTCCTCATCCTCGGCGGTCAACAGCACGTCGATCAAGCGGAAATCCTTGATCTGCTCGACCCGCGCGAATTCCCGGTTCACCGCGTCCACCTCGGCGCGGATCAGGTCCAGCACCGCCTCGGCCCGGCACAGGCTGCGGAAATCGCTGAACGGAACCTTGTTGTCCTGCGCGAATTTCTCGACGTTTTCCTGATCGATCATGATCAGGCAGGTCAGATACTTGCGCTTGTCGCCGATGATGACGGCGTCGCTGATGTAATGGCTGAACTTGAGCCGGCTCTCGATCTCGGCCGGGGTGATGTTCTTGCCGCCCGCGGTGATGATGATGTCCTTGATTCGCCCGGTGATGGTGACGAAACCCTCGTTGTCGATGCGCCCCACATCGCCGGTGCGCAGCCAGCCGTCTTCGGTAAAGGCCTCGGCGGTTTTGTCGGGCTTGTTCAGATAGCCGCTGAACACGCTCAGGCCCTTCATCTGGATCTCGCCGTCGGCGCCGATGCGCAACTGGGCCCCCGGCATGGCCTGGCCGATCGAACCGACCTTGCTGTGTTCAGGCAGGCACATCGCGCCCACACCCGAGGTTTCGGACATCCCCCAACCTTCATAGAGCGGCACGCCGATCGCATGATACCAGCGCAGCAGTTCCGGCGAGATCGGCGCCGCCCCCGTCAACCCGCGCCTGTTGCGATCCAGTCCCAGCATCCGGCGCAGGTTTGCCAGCACCAGGAAATCCCAGATCCGATAGCGCAGCGAAACCAGCGCGGGCGGTGTCTTTCCGTCCAGCACATACTCGGCCCGCGCGCGCCCGGCCCGGGTCGCCTGGGCAAAGGCCCAGCGGCCCAGTGGCGTCGCCTCCTGCGCCATGATGAGCACGCGCGAATAGATCTTTTCCCAGACCCGAGGCACCGCGATGAACCCGTGCGGCGACACCTCGCGCAGGTTGTCGAACACCGTTTCCGGGCTTTCGGCAAAGTTCACGGTCGAGGAAATCATCAGCGGTGTATAGAGCGACACCAGCCTTTCCAGGATATGGCAGAGCGGCAGAAAGCAGAGCTGTTCGGCGTGCTTTTCAAAAGGCAGCGCATAGAGGCTGATCTCCATCCCCGCCATGATGTTTTCCTGCGTCAGCATCACGCCCTTGGGCATCCCCGTTGTGCCCGAGGTGTAGATCAGCACGCAGACATCCTGAGGGCGGGTCTTGTCGATCTCGGCGTTGAACACGGCCGCGTCGTCGTTCTTGCGGCCCAGGTCATAGAGATCCGACAGCATCATGCACTTGTCATGATGAAAGTCGTGCAACCCCTCGGGATCAAGGATGATGACCTTGATCAGGCTGGGCATCTGGTCCGCGACCTCGAGGAACTTGTCCAGTTGCTCGTCATTCTCGACGAACAGGAACTTCGACTGCGAATCGTTGACCAGATAGGCAAGCTGGCTGGCCGAGTCGGTGGTATAGACGCCGGAACTGATGGCCCCCATGCATTGCGCCGCCATGTCGCAATACAGCCATTCCTTGTTGTCCTCGGACAGGATGCTGATGACATCGCCGCGTTGCAGGCCCAGCGCGCGCAGGCCCATGCCGATCATGCGGGCGTGGTCCAGATAGTCGGTCCAGGAATAGGCCTGCCAGATCCCCAGGTCCTTTTCGCGATGCGCCGTCGCCGCCCCGTTTTCCTGACAGCGCGCGCGCAGCAGGGCCGGAACGGTGACATGCCCGTCGATACGGATCGGGCTGACGCCCGGCTCGGCATTGATGCGAATCCCCTTGAGCGTCTTTTCCGCCGGGACGTTCGTGTGCGCGCTCATCGCCAGGTCTTCCTCTTCTTCCAGCGCCGCTCGCCACGGGCGCCTTCGTTGGCGTGGCCCAGGTAAAAGCTCTGGATGTCCTCGGAGGCGGCCAGCTTTTCTGCCGTGTCGGCCATGACGATGCGCCCCAGCTCCATGACATAGCCATGATCGGCCAGGTCCAGCGCCACCGCGGCATTCTGTTCGACCAGCATCATCGTCACGCCCTCGTCGCTGTTCAGCCGCTTGAGGATGGCGAAGATCTCCTGCGTCAGCAGCGGCGACAGGCCCAGGCTGGGTTCATCCAGCAGCATGATCTTGGGCCTGAGCATCAGCCCGCGCCCGATGGCCAGCATCTGTTGCTGACCACCCGAAAGCGTGCCGGCCTCTTGCAGGCGGCGTTCGGCAAGGATCGGGAAATAGCTGAACACCATGTCGCGGTCGCGGGCGATCTCGGCCTTGTCGCTGCGCGTATAGGCGCCCAGCGCCAGGTTTTCCTCGACCGTGAGCAGCGGAAAGACCTCGCGCCCCTCGGGCACCTGGACGATGCCCCGGCGCACGATCTGGTGCGGCTCGCGGCCCTGGATCTCTTGCCCTTCAAACAGGACCTGGCCCTTTTCGGGGTCCATGATACCGGAAATCGTCTTCAGCAGGGTCGTCTTGCCGGCCCCGTTCGCGCCCAGCACCGTGACCACCCTGCCCTTGTGCACCTCGAGCGAGACACCGCGAATGGCCATGATCGGACCATAGAAGGTTTCCAGGTTGCGAACCTCCAGCAGCGCGCTCATACCCGCTCTCCTTTCGCATTCGCGGTCTTGGAGATTGCGGCAGTGCCCAGATAGGCCTCGATCACGGCGGGATGGGCCTGCACCTCGGCGGGCGAGCCCTCGGCCAGCTTGGCGCCGTCGGCCAGCGCCAGGACGCGGTCGCAGACCTTGCTGACCAGGCCCATGTCGTGTTCGACCATCAGAACCGTGATGCCCATCTGGCGGCGGATATCGTCGATCCACCAGCGCATGTCCTGCGTTTCCTCGACCGACAGGCCCGAGGCCGGTTCATCCAGCAGCAGAAGGCGCGGCTTCGTCGCCAGCGCACGGGCCAGTTCCACCACCTTGCGCACGCCGTAAGGCAGGCCCGCGATCATCTTGTCCCGGTAGGCCTGCAGATCCAGGAAATCGATGACTTCCTCGACCGCGTGTCGGTGCTGGCGCTCCTGTTCGCGGGTGCGGCCGATGAAGAACATCTCTTCCACCAGCGTCGTCTTGCGGTGGCGATGACGGCCGACCAGCAGGTTCTGCAAGACGGTGGCACGTTCGAACAGCTCGATGTTCTGGAACGTCCGCGCGATACCCAGGCTGGGCACCTGGCTGGGCTTGCGCTTCAGCAGGTCGTGGCCGTCAAAGGCGATCGACCCGCGCACCGGCGTGTAGAACCGGCTGATCATGTTGAACACGGTCGACTTGCCCGCGCCATTGGGTCCGACCAGCGCGAACACCTCGCCTTCGTTCACCGACATCGACAGGTTGTTCACCGCCGTGACACCGCCGAATTTCAGCGTCACGTTTTCCAGCGTCAAAAGGCTCATCTCAGGCGCTCCGTCTTGAGATAGGTCTTCTGGCGGCGGAACATGTCGCGCCGGGCAAAGGGGAACAGTTCCAGCCAGGTCCGGATCTTGAGCCATCGGCCATAAAGGCCCATCGGTTCGAACAGGATGAAGGCGATCAGGATCATGCCAAAGACCCCGGTTTCCAGCCCCGGCACGCTGTTGATGCCCAGCGTATCGGTGCCGATCGCCAGAAGCTGGGGCAGAAAGGCGATGACGATCGCCCCCAGAAACGCGCCGTGGATGAACCCCAGCCCGCCGATGATGATCATCATCAGAAGCTGGATCGCCAGCAGGAAGTTGAAGGTCTCATTGTTGAACGCGCCGGCGAACAGGCCCATCAGCGCGCCGCCCATCCCTGCAAAGGCACAGGAAAACCCGAAGGCCAGCGTTTTCGTGCGCGCGACATCGACGCCCATCGCCTGCGCCGAAATCTCGCTGTCGCGGACGGCGGCAAAGGCACGGCCCAAAGGCGCGCGCAACAGGTTGCGATAGATCAGCGTGACGAACAGCGCGGTGCCCAGCGCCAGATAATACCAGCTTGCGGGCATGGCCCAGCGGTTGATCTCGAATCCGAAGATCCAGATCTCGGGCGCATAGATGCCGTTCACGCCCCCTGTCCAGTGATCAAGAATGACGATGATGTCGTCCGCCAGGATGGCCAATGCCAGGGTGAAGATCGACAGATAGACCCCGTGCAGCTTCAACGCCGGAATGGCCACGATCGCGCCGACGACGCCGGTAACGACGCCGGCCAGCACGAAGGCCAGCAGGAACGGCATCCCGGTGTCCATGAAATTCACCGTCAGGTAGCAGCCCAGCGCCATGAACGCCGAATGGCCCAGACTGACCAGCCCGGTCTGCCCCGTCAGGATCATCAGCCCCAACCCGGCGACCGCCCAGATCAGCACGTTTGTCATCTCGCCCAGATAGAAGTCGTCGATCAGCCAGGGCATGACCAGCAGCAGCACCAGAAGCAGCGCATAGAGGGAGAAATTCCACCAGTCGGGGAACAGCCGGATGTCCTGGTCGTAGCTTGTCTTGAAATGGAACCGCATCGGGTCAGACCTTTTTCACGCGGACCTGCGCGAACAGCCCGTGCGGGCGGAACACCAGGACAAGGATCAGCAGGGCATAGGGCGCAATCTGGCTGTAGCCCGTCGGCAGGTAGCGGGCGGCAAAGGGTTCGATCACCCCGACAATGATGCCGCCCATCAGCGCGCCGGGAAGGCTGCCGAACCCACCGATGACCGCCGCCGCAAAGGCCTTGATGCCGATGAAGCCCGCAGAGATCGCCAGCGTTCCCTTGGAGGCATAGAGAATGCCCGCCACGCAGGCGACCACCCCGGCCAGCGCCCAGACGGCCCCCTGCACGCGGCGCACGGGAATGCCCATGTAATAGGCCGCCATCTGGTTCTGCGACGCGGCCTGCATCGCCAGGCCCAGCTTGGTGCGCTGAAAGAACTGGAACAGGAACAGCGTCATCAGCAGCGTGACCACGATGACGGCAATGTCTGCCAGGCTCAGCACCACGCCGCCCATCCGCACATCGCCCAGCGCCAGCGGCGAATGCAGGTTCACGGGTTCATGCCCCCAGATCAGCCCCGCCGCAAAGCGGATCACATAGCCCAGCGCAATGGTCAGGATGACAACCGATGTCTGGCTCTGACCGAACATGAAGCGGATCACCGTCAGGTCCAGCAGATACCCCAGCGCACCCAGAATCAGCAGCGCGAGCGGAACGGCCACCCAGAAGTTCAGGCCCAGAAACTCAGGGTTCACCAGGCCGACCATCACATAGGCGCCCAGCATCATGAAATCGCCCTGGGCGAAATTGACAGCCTCGGTCGCCTTGTAGATGAGCACGAAACCCAGCGCGACCAGGCCGTAGACACAGCCGTTGGCGAGACCGCTCAACAGCAGTTGCAACACATCCATGGGTGGCCCTCCCAGACCAGTGCCCGTCTCCTGACCCGCCGTTAGTCGGCGGTGCCGGTCCTCATGGGCACCTGAACCCCAGAATTGCGGTTCAATGGCATCGTTTCAACTTAATTTTCGTTCGGAAGCACCCAAGCGACGTTACGGAAACCTGTGCGCCAGGGGGCAAACGATCCGGCGCGCGCCTTGCAACAATCCACTGATTTGTTTCCCTTTTGGCAACAAAACTCTTCTTCCGCGTGCATGAGGACGCTAACCTGCCCTCGTGACCGGTCTCGGATCGCTGCCCGATTGGAGAGGCCGGCCCGTCTGCTGCACAGCTATGACATGGGGGACAATTACCAATGACTGCTGCACAAATGCTCAACCCTGAATTGATGAATCTCTTTCGTGATTCAACTCTGGGCCTCTATCTGGATGCGTTCGACGAGGATCTCTTTGCCCAGGGCCAGGTCACGACCCTGGCACCCGGCGCCACGCTGGCCGAACCCGGCGCGCACCCGCTGCATGTGGTGCTGGACGGCCGGCTGGCCGGGCCGCGCGACTGGTTCGGACCCGGCAACCACTTTGGACCTTCGGGCCAGGGGTTGCAAGCGATGGACCTGCCCGCCCGTGTCTGGTCGCTGGATACCGGGGCCGACACCTGGGCACAACCGCGCAATCGCAGCCTGCGCCGCGCGCTGGCCAAGGCCCTGATCGCCGCCGACAGCGCCGAGGCCGACGCGACACCGCCGGACAGCCTGCCGGACCCCGCGATGCTGTGCGATGTGGACCACCCCGAAATCCGCCGCCAGGCGGTGCGTCTGCGGCGGGCCTCGCCGGCCTCGACCGCCGAAGCGGTGCTGCGCTTCGTGCACAAGATGCCCTACCGCTTCGGCGCGTGGCAGGAGCGCGCGTCCGACACCCTGCGCCGGGGCGTCGGCATGTGCACGACCAAGACCAACCTCCAGGTGGCGTTGCTGCGCGCTGCGGGGCTCGAGGCCGGGTTCGTGGAAATCCCGATGTCCACCAGCGTGCTGGGCAAACTGATGCCGACCGGCTGGCTGGCGCTGCAACGGCCCACGGTGAAGCACTATTTCGCCGCCGTGAAACTGGGCGACCGCTGGCACGGGTGCGATTCGTCCTATGACTATGCCAGTTACCGCATCTTCCTGGAAATGTTCCCCTGGATGGCCCACCGCGAGGAACCCGTCCTGACCGAGGGGGCGCCCTATATCCCGGCGATGGAGATCCAGCATCTCGACCTGTTCGACATCCAGGTGACCGACAGCATCATCGACGAGATGGGCAAGAAGAGCCGCTTCCAGACCCGCCACTTCGAGGCCCTGAACACCCGCGTGGACCGCGCCCGGGGCGCACATCTGCGCTGGGGCCGCGCGGCCGAGGCGACCGCCACCGCCGACGAACAGGAGGTGCGGGCATGAGCCTGTATGACTGGGACTTCGGCGCGCCGACCCCCTCGACCATGGGCGACCATGACGTGCCGGCCGCATCCGACCGGCTGGCGGGCAAGCGGATCGCCCTGCTGGTCACCGGAGGCATTGCGGCGATGAAGGCGCCCGAGGTGGCACGCGGGCTCAGGCGGCACGGGGCCTCGGTCGTGGCCTTTGCCAGTGAGGACGCGCTCAACTACGTCGCGCGCGAGGCACTGGAATGGGCCACGCTGGGGCCGGTCGTCACCGCGCTGACGTGGCGGGCGGAACACCTGAGCGACAGCGCGCCCTTCGACGCCTATCTGGTCGCGCCCGCCACCCATTCCACCATCGCCAAGATGGCCCAGGGTATCGGCGACACCGTGGTGACGGCGACGCTGATTTCCGCCCTCGGGCGGATGGAACAGGGGCGCACGCAGGTGCTGGTCGCACCGACGATGCACGGCACCATGCACAACGCGCAACTGGTGGACAACGCCCGCAGGCTGGCGGCGCAGGGCGTGCGGCTGATCGCCCCGCGCGACGCCTATGGCAAGCACAACCTGCCGGATACCGAACTGCTGTGCATCGCGGTCGGCCGGGCGCTCAGCACCTCGGCGCTGATCGGGCGGCGCATCATGGTGACGGCAGGTCCAACGCCCGTGCCCATCGACGGCGTGCGCCGCATCGTCAACCGGTTTCGCGGCCGCCTCGGCGCCCGCATCGCCGAGGAACTGACCTGGCGCGGCGCCGAGGCCGAACTGATCCTGGGCGATGGCGCCTGGCGTCCGAAAACCCCGATGCCGATCACCGTGACCCGCACCTATGACGACTATCGCGACACCGTGGTCGCACGGGCAGGCGCGGGGCTTTGGGCCGGGGTGTTTTCCGCCGGGGTCGCGGATTACCGGCCGAAACAGGCGGTCACCGGCAAGATTGCCTCGGGCCAGGCCAGCCTGATGCTGGATCTGGAACCCACCGAAAAGGTGATCGACATGGCGATGGCCGCAGGCGGCGCGATGCACACGATCGCCTTCAAGTATCTGGAAGGCGTCACCGAGGACGAGCTGATCCGCGTGGCCTCGAAACGGCTGGACCGATGCAGCCTGATCGTCGCCACGCGGGGCGAGGACACGCGCGGCACCGAACAGCGCGCGCTCCTGGTCAGGCCCGACGGCGTGACCCCGGTCGACGACAAACGCGCCATCGCCAGCGCCATCGCCGACCATCTCGAGGACCTGGCCCGCCTGGCGGTGATGCAAGCCGCCGCCGAATAGGGCCGGGTGAGCGGGGCCGCCCCTCCCGCGGCCCCGCTCGCGTCTCGCTTGGCCGACAGCGGGCACGCGCCGTCAGATCATCCGGATCACGTCCTTCTCGACCGCCAGCATGTAGCCTTGGCGGGGAATGTTGCGCACCAGGAGTTCGCTGACCATCTGGTTGCCCAGCGAATCGCGCAGACGCTTGATGCGGGTTGCGCCGGCGGCTTCCTCGCAGTCGGCCTCGCGGCGCCCCGAGATCACGGCCTCGAGCGACGCGCCGGTCATCATCTCGTCGTCCATCCGGGCCTCGGCCAGGACTGCCAGGGCTTCGACGGCGGCTTCGGTCAGGTTGAATTCCATGTCGTTCAGATAGACCTTGCGTTCCCCGCGCGAGATCACCAGCGACGACACCTGGATCCCCGATTTCTGCACCACCGCCAGCCGCCGGTTCAGAACGATCAGCGCCAGCACCAGAACCAGCGCGGTAATCAGCAGCAGGCTGGCAAACACGATCAGCACGAAGATGACCGCGCGGTAGCTGACCAGCACCTCGGTAAAGGTGGTTCCCGATTGCGCCAGGATTTCCAGCAGGCGCAGCTCGGCGTCCTGGGTCAGGTTGGCGTTCTCGGCAAAGATCTGCGTGACACGGGCGTTGAAGGCATTCGTGTCGGGCAGGTTCAGGAACAACAGAAAGGCCGCCAGCGCCAGAATGGCGACGATGGCGGCCAGTCCCAGATAGACCGCGCGCGACCCCGCGCGCGTCAGATCAGTAACGGAGGAAGTATTGTCCGGCATTGCCCCGCCTCGACGCCAGTCCATCATCCCTGAATGTGGACAAAACATCGACCAAGGTCCAGCCGTTCCGCGCGAGGCGGCTGCGCAACTCGTTCGCGGCCGCGCCGGTGCTGTTGCAGGCGCCGTCCGAAATCTGTGCGACACCGTAGTGGAATCGCACGGGGCTTTGTTGCTGGGCGCGATAGTCGGCGTAACAGGCCGCATGGGCCGGCAGCGCCATCGCCAGCGTCGCGCCAACCACCAGTGAGAAGGTCTTCATTCGCATGGTCATGTTCCTTGCACGGCTGAGTCCGTTGCTTGCCCCGACCATGCCCACGGCGGTGCCGCTATGCAATATCGCCCCGCGCGGACGACGCCGCCGGCGGGGCGTTATCGGATAACCGGGGGGCGCTATTGCCTGTCAGGTCGGGCCGGTCGCAGGGTTGAACCAAGACGGCCGTTGCCCCGACCCACAGGGGTGCCCGTCCCCGTTCCCGTGATTGCCAGAAAGGTTTCTGCCATGCGCTTTCCCTTCCCCTCTCTTTCGCGACGGTTGGCGATGACCCTCGCCGCCGGGGCGGTGGCCCTGGCCGGGCTTGCCACCACGCCACAACAGGCCAGGGCCGACGATGCCGATATCTTCCGCTTCATTGCGGGGGCGATCGTGATCGGCGCCATCGTCCACGCCATCGACGAGAACAACCGCCCCTCGTATGCCGGGCGCTGGGTGCTGCCGAACGAGTGCCTGGAAACGGTCCGCATCGACTGGCGCAATGTCGATGTCTACAACGGCCGCTGCCTCAGCCGCGCGGGCTATCAGGGTCTGCCCGGCCAGTGCCGGTATGAGTTCCGCTATCAGGGCCGCAACCGCGCCGGCTATGTCGCCGACTGCATGTATCAGGCCGGCTATCGCGGCGGCTATTCGCGTCGCGCCGATCCGCCGCGCTACGACCCGCCCTATGCCGACCCACCCCGCATGTCGCCGCCCAGCCATGGGCACGGGCATGATCGTGGCCGCAGGGCCTGGCTGCCGGATCGCTGTGAGATGCACTATCGCCAGAACGGCCGCCGCGTCGCCGGTTACTGGTCCAGTTGCCTGCGCGACGCCGGTCTGCGCGACCTGCCGGGCCAGTGCCGCGTGACCTCGACCGACGGCGACCGGATCTACAATGCCCGGTGCCTCGAGGACGAGGGCTACCGTCGCCGGTAACGGAATGCCTGAACTGCTGCGTGCGATCTGACGAAATCCTTTATTCACGAATCTCTTTCAAGGTCGTCTCGATGCGAGTGGGTTGGTTGCTGGTTCCGACTTGACGCACATAGGCAGTCCAGGACGATCCCGGCCCCCCAGCCGGGAAGGGGGCGGGCCGCAAGGTTCGCCCCCACTCTTGCCCGGACGCCGGGCGCGTGGTTCATGTCAGCATGACGTCTGCTCGCATCACCCCCGACTTCTCGCTGGAAACCGCAACCGGACGGCAACGCGTCGCAGGCGTGGACGAGGTCGGTCGCGGGCCGCTCGCCGGGCCCGTCACCGCCGCCGCCGTGATCCTGGACCCGGCACGGATTCCGCCCGGCATCGACGACAGCAAGCGCCTGAGCGAGGCTGCGCGCACGCGCCTTGCCGCGCTGATCCGCGACAGCGCGGTCGCCTGGGCCGTCGCCCATGCCAGCGTCCAGGAGATCGACGCCCTCAACATCCTGGAAGCCAGCCATCTGGCGATGCGCCGGGCGCTTGAGGCCCTGCACCCCGCCGCCGAGCACGCGCTGATCGACGGCAATCGCCTGCCAAAGGGGCTGACCATCCCCGCCGAAACCATCGTCAAGGGCGACGCCCGCAGCCTGTCGATCGGCGCGGCCTCGATCCTGGCCAAGGTCGAACGGGATGCGATCATGCGTGAACTTTCTCTCGCAAACCCCGGATATGGCTGGGAAAAGAACGCTGGATACCCCTCGGCCCAGCACCGCGCGGCCCTGCGGGATCTGGGGGTAACACCACATCATAGACGGTCCTTCGCCCCGGTGCGCAAGATATTGTGTGAAGAACATTAAATAACGCGCTGATTCAAAAAGGAATTGACGCGGACTCTCGTTTGAATCATCTTTGTGTGTAACGGAGCGCCACGCACGCACAAGATGGCGCCCGAACGAGGCAGACATGGCAACGAAGACCCGGACTCCGGAAGCGGACACGCTTCCGCTGGACCAGATTCTTGCGGGCGATTGCATCGAGATCATGAACTCCCTGCCAGCCGGCAGTGTGGACCTGATCTTTGCAGACCCGCCTTACAACCTTCAACTGAAGGGCGCGCTGCATCGGCCGGACAATTCGGCCGTGGACGCGGTGACGGATCACTGGGACCAGTTCGCCAGTTTCGCCGCCTATGACCAGTTCACGCGCGACTGGCTGAAGGCCGCGCGCCGGCTGCTGAAACCCGACGGCGCGATCTGGGTGATCGGCAGCTATCACAACATCTTCCGCGTCGGCGCGGCGCTTCAGGACGCCGGTTACTGGGTGCTGAACGATGTCATCTGGCGCAAGTCGAACCCGATGCCCAACTTCAAGGGCAAGCGGCTGACCAATGCGCATGAGACGCTGATCTGGGCCTCGAAGGCCGAGACATCGAAATACACGTTCAACTATGAGGCGCTCAAGGCCCTGAACGAAGGCACGCAGATGCGTTCGGACTGGGTGCTGCCGATCTGCACCGGCCACGAGCGGCTCAAGGATGACGACGGCAACAAGGCGCATCCGACGCAGAAACCCGAAAGCCTGCTGCACCGCGTCCTGATCGGCACCACCAATGCCGGGGATGTCGTGCTGGACCCGTTCTTTGGCACCGGCACCACCGGCGCCGTCGCCAAGATGCTGGGCCGCCATTTCATCGGCATCGAGCGCGAGGACAGCTATCGCGCCGCCGCCACCAGACGACTGTCCAAGGTGCGCAAACTGGACGCCTCGGCGCTGGAAACCACCTCGTCCAAGCGGGCCGAACCGCGCGTGCCCTTCGGTCAGCTGGTCGAACGCGGGATGCTCAGACCCGGCGAGGTCCTGATCTCGCCGCGTGGCAAGCCCGCCAAGGTGCGCGCCGACGGGTCCCTGGTCAGCGAGACGCATCGCGGCTCCATTCACCAGGTCGGCGCGGCGCTGGAAGGCGCGCCCTCGTGCAACGGCTGGACGTATTGGCAGTTCAAGCGCGACGGGCAGTTGATCCCCATCGACATCCTGCGTCAGCAGATCCGGTCCGAAATGGCCCGCGACGCCTGACACGATCCCAAGTTTACCGCCAGCGTCCGGAACCCCAAGCTCTGGACGCCACTTGATCCCCCGGCCATGTGCCGGGGGTTTTTTTGTCTGGTCGATCAGCCCGGCGCAGTCCTGCAGGGCTGGCTGGGCAGGACGGCCCCGGTCACTCCTGCCCGGCCGCGCCTTTCTTCGCCTCGGCCGCCTTCTTCATGCGTTCCAGCAACGCGCCCTTGTCCTCGCCGCCCCCCAGCTTGCCCTTGGGGTGCTCGTTCACCGTCTTGTTGCGCGGTTGTTTGCCGGGGGCGCTGCGGCCGCCCGATTTGCTGTAGTCTGCCATCTCGGTCCTTCATTCCCGCGCCAGTTCGTGCTGATACCTCAGCTGCGCGATTTCCTCGTTGCGGTCTGCCTTGCGCAAATCTGCAAGGGTTTGCTCTACATAGCTCATATGGGCCTCGGCCGCCGCGCGGGCCGCTGCGGGATCGCGCGCCTGGATGGCCGCGTTGATGGCCCGGTGCTGATCCAGCAACTGATCGCGCGTGGTGCGCTGGCGATACATCTGCTGGCGGTTGTAGAACACCCCCTCCTTCAGCAGATCGAACATCGCGCGCAGCATGTGCAGCATGATGATGTTGTGGCTGGCCTCGATGATCGCCAGGTGGAATTCGGCATCCAGCGCGGCCTCGTCGGCCGGGTTCTTCTTGGAATGGGCGGCCTCCATCTTGCGATAGACCGCGTCGATCACCTTCAGGTCGGTTCCCGATCCGAACCGCGCCGCGCGTTCCGCCGCCATCCCCTCGAGATCGCGGCGAAAGCTGACATAGTCGAAAACCGCCTCGTCATGGTCGCCGAACAGCTTGATCAAGGCCTCGGAGAACGCCGATCCCAGCATGTCCGCCACGAACACGCCCGAGCCCGCGCGGCTGACAAGCAGCCCCTTGGCCTGCAATTCCGCGATGGCCTCGCGCAGCGAGGGTCGGCTGACGCCCAGCCGCTCCGCCAGTTCCCTTTCGGATGGCAGACGCTCGCCCGGGCGCAGCAACCCGCGCAGGATCAGCAGTTCGATCTGCCGGACGACCCCCTGGGCCAGCTTTTCCTGTTGCACCGGCTGAAACGGCATGACCTTCCCTTCGATTGGTCAAAAGATATGACCACGGCCCCCGGCAAGCAACGGGTTTGTCACGAAAAGGGGCCGGGCACATGGCCCGGCCCTGCACCTGACGGAACGGGTATCAGTTGGTCGGACGGATCGTGATCTCGACCCGGCGGTTCTGCGCCCGCCCCGACGCCGTGCCGTTCGAGGCAATCGGCTGTGTCTGTCCCGCGCCGACCGCCTGGATCCGCCGCGCCGGCACGCCCGAGCTGATCAGAACGCTGGCCACCGCATCCGCGCGCCGTTCGCTCAGCGCCTGGTTATGCGCGGCGGTGCCGGTGGAATCGGTGTGGCCCGTGACCACGACGATGCTGTCGGGATAGCGTTGCAGGTTCGCCGCGATGGTGCGCAGGTCCGATTGCAGATCCGGCCGCAACGAGGCGCTGTCGGTTGCAAACAGGATGTCCTGCGGCATGGTCACGACGATCTCGTTGCCGGTGTTCACGACCCCCACGTCCGGGCCCAGCGACTGACGCAGTTCGCCCGCCTGGCGATCCAGGACGCCGCCGATGGCGCCACCGGCCAGGGCACCCAGGCCGGCACCGATCAGCACCTCGGGGGTGCTGTTGTTGCCGCCGTTCGCTGCGCCGACCAGCCCGCCGATCACACCCCCCGCCAGGGCGCCGGTGCGGCGGCGGTCCAGTTGCCCGTCCGTCTGCGTGCAGGCGGCAACGAGCGCAAGGGCAGAGACAGCAAGAATGGCCTTTTTCGCAGTCATGGCAAACTCCTTGAATATGACTGACGGCAAGGTATCGCGTGGCGCCCCGCCCTGACAGTCCCGCCAGAGACGACCCGCCGTCACGTTCGATTGATCGGCGGAATACCACCGATCACGCGGCATCGGCGCGCGCGGCCTCCCAGGCCAGCAAGGCGCGCTTCACCGGCAGGCCCCAGTGATACCCGGTCAACGCGCCCGATTTGGCCAGCGCCCGATGGCACGGGATCAGCAGGCTGATCGGATTGCGCCCCACCGCCGCACCGACCGCGCGATTCGCGGTGGGCTGCCCGATGGCGCGGGCGATCTCGGAATAGGTCGTGACCTGGCCCGAGGGGATGGCCAGCAAGGCCTCCCACACCTTGATCTGAAAGGGCGCGCCGATCAGGTAGAGCGGCGCTTCGCGCCCCCCCAGCGCGGCCTCGACCCAGGGGCGCAGCGCGGGCGCATCCTCGATGAAACGGGCGCGGGGCCAGCGCCCGGTCAGGTCGGCGAACGCCGCGTCGCGCCCCATTTCCGCGGCAAAGCCCAGGCCGCAAAGCCCCCGCTCGGTGCCCATGACCAGCGCCTCGCCAAAGGGTGTGTCGAACCACCCCCAGCGGATCGTCAGCCCGGCACCGCCCCGGGCGTATTCACCGGGCGTCATCGCTTCCCAGCGCAGGAACAGATCGTGCAGGCGCCCCGCACCCGAAAGCCCGGCCTCATGCGCCGCATCGAGAACGGTGAAATTCTCGGCCAGCATCCGTCGGGCCTGCCCCAGCGCCAGATACTGCTGATAGCGTTTGGGCGACACGCCCACCCATTGCGTGAACAGCCGCTGGAAATGCGCGGGGCTCATCGCCAGCCGCGCCGCCAGATCCTCCAGCGACACCCGCTCGCCACCGGCGGCGTCGATCTCGGCGATCGCCCGCGCCATGACGCCATAGTGATAGCCCCGCTCCATACCCATGACCCGCGCCTCATCATCTTGTCGAAAATACGCTCCGGGGGGTCCGGGGGGTGGAAAACCCCCCGGTTCCGGACCCTCACCCTGGGGCCGGAACCGTCCGGGCACCACCCGGAACCTGCGCATTCATCCGCCCCACCAGTCCTTTGGCTTCAGTCGCGCGGCGCGCTTTGACCGGTCATCCAGCCACAGGGCCAGGCGCCGCAGCGGGGACAGCGCCAGTTTCAGCCAGGCCCGGTTCGTCCAGCGGGCATAGTCGCGATTGAACGGGCAGACACGCAGGCAGATCGCGCAATCCGACGACAGCTTTGCCCAGTAGCCGAAACATTTCTCGGCGTCCGAGGTCCATTTGACCACGCCCTTGATGGCGCTGCGGTTGGGGGCCTGGTCGGAGGGCGCGCCGAACGGCAGCGCCTTGACCGGGCAGGCATCGGCGCAGCGGGTGCAGATGTCGCAAACCGCCCTGACGCCGCGCGGCCGGGGTTGGTCATGGGCCAGGGGCAGGTCGGTGAAGATCTTGGAAAACCGCAGCCGTGGCCCGAATTCCGGTGTGATGACCAACTGGTTGCGGGCGTATTCCCCCAGCCCGGCCTTGATCGCAAAGGGGATGACCAGCCCGGTGTCGTTCATCGACGGCACGGCCTGATAGCCCAGATTGCGGATATAGGCGGCCAGTTGCATGACGATGGCGGCCTCATGACTGTATTCGCGCCCCGTGGCGGCACCCGCCAGCGCGCTGGGATAGGTCTGCACCAGGGGCTGGTCCATCTGGTGGCCCAGCACGATGACCTGGGTCAGCCCGGGCGGCAGATCGACCGGCGTCTCGCTGAAATCGCGGGTATCGACCTGGGTTTCATAGATCCAGCGGTCGTCGAACCCGGTGATGCCGCACAGGTCGGCACCAAAGAAACGGGCGATGCGCTTGACCTCGGCCGCCATGCGCGCCGGGTCGTCCACCGGCACCTGGACAGGGGCCACCGGCGTGTCGGGCTGGATCGGCGCCTGAAACCCCTCGCGCCGGCCGGTCGCGGCGCTGCGGTTCGAGACGACATCGCTGATCAGCCAGGCGGCGTTTCTCAGCGCAAAGTCCTTCTGCTGGAACCCGTCGCCCTTTCGGGGCGTGGCATCGATGCGATAGCTGGCAAAGAAACCATCGGTGGCCTTGCTGCGCACGCTGTCGTCCCAGAAGGCGCGGGTGAACACGTCGTCGCGCTGCCGAAAGCGCGTGAACTCGGCCGTGACCTCGATCCCGGCCAGCGCATCGTCAGGCAGCGCGCGCGACGGTCGGTTGTGCCCGGCGGCGGGCGGGTCCTGCAGGGTCATGGTGGCTCCTTCCGCGGGCAGGCTAGGGGGCAAGGCGCACCATGGTCAAGCTTTCGCGTCTGGACGGGACACGCGCTTCGGGCCAAGGTATCCGCACCAGCCCGAGGCCCCCCGATGACCCTGTTGATCTCTTTCGCCGCGCTCTTTGCCTCGGTGTTCCTGCTGCAGCTTGGACTGGGCGGCGTGGTGCCGCTGGATGCGCTGTCGGGCACGGCGCTGGGCTTTACCGCCGAACAGATCGGCACCATGGGCTCGGCGCATTTCCTGGGGTTCTTCATCGGCTGCTGGTGGGCGCCGCGCCTGATGGGCACGGTCGGCCACTCACGCGCCTTCGCGGCCTTTGCCGCCGCGGGCACCATCGGCATCATGGCGCACATGATGTGGGTCGATCCCTGGGCCTGGGCCGTGATGCGCATGACCTCGGGGCTGGCCGTCGCGGGGTGCTACACGATCATCGAGGCCTGGCTGCAATCCAAGGTCACCAACCAGACCCGCGGCCGGGCGATGGGCGTCTACCGCATGGTGGATGTGTCGGGCAATCTGGGCGCGCAGGTGATGATCGCCTTCCTGACGCCGGCCGCCTATGTCAGCTACAACCTGCTGGCGCTGTTCATGTGCGCCGCGCTGTTTCCGCTGTTGCTGACCCGGGCCGAGGCCCCCGCCGCCGGCGCCGCACCCCGGTTGCGGCCACGCATGGCCTGGCAGAAGTCGCCGCTGGGCGCTGTCGGTGTCGTCGTCTCGGGCATCACGGGGGCCGCGTTCCGCATGGTCGGCCCGCTCTATGGCATCGCGGTCGGACTCGAGGCCGACCGGATCGCGCTGTTCCTTTCGGCCTATGTGCTGGGTGGGGCCTTTGCCCAGTTCCCGATCGGCTGGATCGCCGACAAGTTCGATCGCCGCAAGGTGCTGATCGGGATCTCGGTCGCGTCGATCCTGGGATGCGGGGCGATGGTGGCGGGCGCGCAGGGCAACATCGTCACGATTTTCCTGGCGGCCGGGTTCTTTGGCTTCACGACCTTTCCGATCTATTCGATCTCGACCGCGCACGCGCATGACTTTGCCGAACAGCATGAGCGTGTCGAACTGAGCGCGGCGCAGATGTTCCTCTATGCCGTGGGCGCCATCGCCAGCCCGGTGATCGCCTCGGCGCTGATTGCGGCGTTCGGGCCTGCGTCGATGTTCCTCTTCATCGCGTTGGCACATCTGCTGCTGATCGTGTTCGGCCTGGTCCGGATGCAGATGCGCCCGGCGCCCGAAACGCGCACGGCCTATGTCTATACGCCCCGCACCTCGTTCCTGATCGGGCGGCTGCTGCGCCGGCCGCGGCAGGACTGACGCTTGCCCCCGCCCCGCAACGAAGGCAAAGAGCCCGCATGACCGCGCAACTCGACTACCTCACGCTCAAAGAGATCTTCACCCGGTTTCAGGCGGCCGAACCCGAACCCAGGGGCGAGCTGGAGCATGTGAATGTCTACACCCTGCTGGTTGCCGTGGCGCTGTCGGCGCAGGCGACGGATGCGGGCGTGAACAAGGCCACGCGCGGGCTCTGGCCGGTCGCCGACACACCGCAGAAGATGCTGGCCCTGGGCGAGGACGGCCTGATCGACCACATCAAGACCATCGGGCTGTTCCGCAACAAGGCGAAGAACGTCATCAAGCTGAGCCAGATCCTGATGGACCGCTATGGCGGCGAGGTGCCCTCGTCGCGCGCCGCGTTGCAGGCGCTGCCCGGGGTCGGGCGCAAGACCGCGAATGTGGTGCTGAACATGTGGTGGGGGCTGCCGGCGCAGGCGGTGGATACGCATATCTTCCGTGTCGGCAACCGCACCGGCATCGCACCCGGCAAGACGGTCGAGGTGGTGGAACGCGCGATCGAGGACAACATCCCCGCCGAGTTCCAGCGCCATGCCCACCACTGGCTGATCCTGCACGGCCGGTATATCTGCGTGGCGCGAAAACCCAAGTGCGGTGCCTGCCTGATCCGCGACCTTTGCCCTTTTGAGGAGAAAACCCCGTGAAACGCTACCAAGTCGCCGGGATCGGCAATGCCATCGTCGATGTCATCAGCACCGTGAACGATCACTTTCTGGATCATATGGGGATCCACAAGGGCATCATGCAGCTGATCGAACGCGACCGCGCCGAAACGCTCTATGGCGCGATGAAGGACCGGCAGGAGGCCTCGGGCGGATCGGTGTGCAACACCATCGCCGGCATCGGTGCGTTGGGACTGAAGACCGCGCTGGTGGGGCGCGTGCGCGACGACAGCCTGGGCCGGTTCTTTGCGCAGGATACCGAACGCGCCGGCACGGCCTTTGTGAACCCGCCCGTCGCGGGCGGAGAGCTGCCGACCTCGCGGTCCATGATCTTTGTCACGCCCGACGGCGAGCGGTCGATGAACACCTATCTGGGGATTTCCGCCGAAGTCGGCCCCGAGGACGTGGACGAATCCGTGATGTCCGACAGCGAGATCGTGTTCCTGGAGGGCTATCTCTTTGACAAGGACAAGGGCAAGGAAGCCTTCCTCAAAGCCGCGCGCGCCTGCCACAAGGGCGGCGGCCGCGTGGGGATCGCGCTGAGCGATCCGTTCTGCGTGGATCGCCACCGCGCCGATTTCCGCCGACTGGTCGCCAACGAGATGGACTATGTGATCGGCAACGAGAAGGAGCTGACCTCGCTCTACGAGGAAAACGATCTGGACGACGCGCTGGCCCGCGCGGCGCAGGAATGCGGTATCGTGGTCTGCACGCGCTCGGGCGATCCGGTGGTGCTGATCCAGAACGGCCGCCGGGTCGAAGCCCCCGTGCGCACCGTCACCCCGGTCGACGCCACAGGGGCGGGCGACCAGTTCGCGGCGGGATTCCTGTATGGGCTGGCGACGGGGCAGGCGCTGGAAACCTGCGGTCGCATGGGCAACATCGCCGCCGCCGAGGTGATCGGCCATATCGGCGCCCGCCCCCGTGCCGATGTGCGCGCCCTGTTCAAGGCCGAGGGTCTGCTCTGATCTTGCAGCGGCCGCGCGCCGCCCCATATCTGCGGTCAGAGACGGAGGTGAGCCATGGGCTACGTCAAGACCGGGATCCTGATGGCCGCGATGACCGGCCTGTTCCTGGCGGTGGGTTACATCATCGGCGGACAGGCCGGCGCGCTGATCGCCCTGCTGATCGCGGCGGGCATGAACGCCTTTACCTGGTGGAATTCCGACAAGGCGGTGCTGCGGATGCACAACGCCCGCCCCGTCGATGCCCACACCGCGCCCGAATTGCAGCAGATCGTGATGGATCTGGCACGCAACGCGCAGTTGCCCACCCCCGCGATCTATGTGATCGACAGCGACCAGCCCAACGCCTTTGCCACGGGGCGCAACCCCGACAATGCGGCGGTGGCGGTGTCGACCGGCCTGATGCAGCGCCTCAGCCGCGAGGAAATCGCGGCCGTGGTCGCGCATGAGATGGCGCATATCCGCAACTATGACACGCTGACAATGACCGTCACGGCGACCTTTGCCGGGGCCATTTCGATGCTGGCGAATTTCGCGTTCTTCTTTCGCGGCGGGGACCGGGAACGCACCAATCCCATCGCCATGATCGCGGTGATGTTCCTGGCACCGATGGCCGCCGCGCTGGTGCAGATGGCCGTGTCACGCTCGCGCGAGTATGAGGCGGACCGAGTCGGCGCCGAGATCTGCGGCCACCCCCTGTGGCTGGCCGACGCGCTGCGCAAGATCCAGGCCTATGCCGAGAGGATCGACAACCCCACCGCCGAACGCAACCCGGCCTCGGCCCATCTGTTCATCATCAACCCGTTGCACGGCGGGGCGCGGGACAAGCTGTTCTCGACCCACCCCAACACCGAAAACCGCATCGCCGCGCTGGAAGCCCTGGCGCGCGAAATGGGCGACACCGGCCGCCCGGCCCCGCGCCGTCCGCGCCGCGACTATGGCGGACCGTGGAGCTGACGGATCAGCGGCCGATCAACCCGGCCAGATCGCCCGGCAACTGCCCGCGCTCGCGCAGGGTCTCGACATGGTGCGCCAGCCTTGCCCGGTCGCCCAGACGATAGGCCGCCTCGATCGCGTTGCGGCGGCGGAACGGGTTTTCAGCGGCGCGGAGGCTGGTTTCGTGGCAGGTCAACGCCAGGGCGTGATCGCCGCCCCGGGTGCACAGATCCCCCAGCAGCCGCAACGCATAGCCGATCCGGTTTCTGACCGGGCCGCTCAACCGCCCGGCGGCAATCTGCGCGGCCAATCCCGGCACCAGGGCCTGCGCCAGCGCGATCCCCAGATGGCAGCGGTTGTAGTCATGCAGCGGGCGCACCGCGCGCACCACCTCCTCGGGATCGGTGGCCAGGGCGCGCAGCAGCGTCAGTGTTCCGGCTTGCGTCACATGGTGCAGGCCCACGCGCCCGACCCTCTGCCAGGCGTTCCGCAACAGGGCCCTGTCGGCCATCGTGCACCCGTGAACAGCCCCGGGGGCGAGGGCGCCTGACAGCGCGTCGGTCAGCCCGAGGATGCGCGCCGGATCGGCCCCGGCGCCATGCAGGTGCAGCGCACCCCAGTCCCCGGGCCCGCCATCGCGCGTTGCGATGCAACGGTGGCGACCCTGCCGGTCGGCCAGCACAATATCCACGCCGGTATCGCCCGCGATCGCCAGCAGCACAGGCGCCGATGCGGCCGGCACCGGATGCGCATCAGGGCCACCGATGATCTGCGCGGCCAGCGGACGCAGATGCCCCAGGCCCAGGGGCTCGAACTGATCCAGCAGATAGTCCGGCGTGTTCTGCGGGCGAAGCCAATGCTCGCGCTCAGGGTGATACATCGCCCGAATCCAGGACAGAACATCATGGTCCCTGTGGCGCCGATAGGTGGCCATGTCCCAGACCCGGCGCAGGGGCACGCCCAGGCTTTCGAAATGCGCGATCAGCGGCTCAACGGCATAGAGCGAGGCCAGCGCATAGTCGATCTCGCGGCCGGTCTTGTCGGTCACGCGCAACACCCCGCTCAGGCAGGGCACATAGTCGACCGAGGCACAGCGCGGCAACAGGGCATTCCGGCCGACGGTGCTGTGATGACGGCGCCTCAAGACCGAAACACTCTGGTCGATCCGCCCCAGCAACTGCCGCCCATGCAGCGCCGACCCCTCGGAGAAAACCAGCGCGCGGCTTTCCGCATAGATCCGCATCTGGTCGGGCAAGGGCAAGGATTCCGGATAGACCACCCGCACGCCCAGTTCGGTCAGACAAGCGGCCAGATACCCCTCGGCCGCGTGATGGCCGTAGTGGTCGGGCAGCCCGGCGCGGCTGACAAAGGTCACGCCGCGCGGGTCCAGGCGGGTCAGCCGGTGGGCCGTGATCGTCTCAAGCAAGGCCAGATAGCTGTCCGGTGGCGGCGGGCCGTCCAGATGCTCGGCCTGCGGGGCGACATGCAGGTCGCGAAACAGTGTCGGCTGATGAATCAGCCGAACGCGATCCTCGGCCACGCCCAGCCAGTTCAGAACCGACCGGAACACGCGCGACGTGTCCGCCACCCTCATCCGCGCGCCGGCCGAGAAATAGAGCGGCAGTCCCCGCCCCTCGATCAGCGACTGCGGCAGTCGGGGCACCGTTTCGGCGACGATGTGCCCGAAATGACCATCCTGCATCGACACGAAAATGGCGGGGCCGTCGATGATCGCCCTCGGCTCGTCGATCGCCGGCGCCTCGCATATCCGGCGATTGCGGCGCCACAGGCGGGCATGGGTCTGCTGGTCGAAATCAGGCCACAGAACACCGGGATTGCGCCGATTGGCCGACCGGCCCGCGAGAACATCGCGAAAGGACTGAATCGGGGCAAGAGAATTTGAACAGACGTCACTCATACGCAGACCACCAACCACCGGCCAGGACCGCAGCAGCCAAGAACAGGATTTTCTCTGCGGGGAAAGGGCTTGATTCCCCAGCATGAAGCCCGATCCGTCAGAGTCAACGATTCCCTCAGGTTGAAAGGGCGGCTCGGTTTCGCCGCGATCACGCCGCTTGAAGCGCCCCCAAGCCGCGGCTAGCTTGTCGGAATGAGCACCCTTTTCTTTACCGATCCCGCCTGTCTGGACCATGTCACGCCCGAGGGGCACCCTGAACGGGTGGACCGGCTGCGCACGATCCTGTCTGCCCTCGATGATCCCGTTTTTGACGCGCTGGACCGCCGACAGGCCGCACCGGCGGCGGTGGCCGAACTGCTGCGCTGTCATCCGCAATCCTATGTCGATCAGATCCGCGCCGCTGTGCCGGTTCTGGGCCAGGTGCAGCTTGACGCCGATACCTGGATCTCGTCGGGCAGTTGGGACGCGGCGCTGAACGGGCTGGGCGCGCTTCTCGGCGCACTGGATGCGGTGATGTCGGGCGAGGGGCGCAACGCCTTTGCCGCGATCCGCCCGCCGGGGCATCACGCGGAAACCGCAAAGCCCATGGGCTTCTGCCTGTTCGGCAATGTCGCCATCGCGGCAAAGCGCGCGCTGGATCACCACGGGCTTGCCCGCGTCGCGGTTCTGGATTTCGACGTGCATCATGGGAATGGCACCCAGGATCTGCTGTGGACCGAAGATCGCGCGCTGTTCGTCTCCAGCCACCAGTTTCCGCTATGGCCCGGCACCGGGCGCGCGGACGAGACCGGCGCCCATGGCAACGTGATCAACCTGCCCCTGCCGCCCGGGACCGACGGGCCTGCATTCCGCGCCGCCTGGGACGAACAGGTGTTTCCCCGCATTGACAGCTTCGCGCCTGAGCTGATTCTCGTCTCGGCGGGGTTTGACGCCCACCGCGACGACCCGCTGGCACAACTGGCGCTGGAGGTTCAGGATTTCGACTGGATCACCCGCCGGATCTGCGATCTGGCCGATCGCCATGCCGGGGGCCGGGTGGTCAGCGCGCTGGAAGGGGGCTATAACCTCGACGCGCTGGCGGCCTCGACCGCCGCGCATATCAAGGTTCTGATGGAGCGGAGCGCATGAAACAGGTCAGCGAAATGTCCTTTGAAGAGGCGCTCAAGGAATTGGAGCAGGTGGTCGGCCAGTTGGAAAGCGGCAGCGTCGATCTGGACAAGTCCATCGCCTTGTATGAACGCGGCGCCGATCTGAAAAAGCACTGCGAGACCAAGCTGTCGCAGGCGCAGGCCCGGATCGAACAGATCACCCTGGCAGAGAACGGCCAGCCCGCGGGCACCACGCCTTTCGACGCGCAATGACCTTCCCCTCTGCCCTGGGTGCCGCCGCCGAGGCTGTGGCCGGGCGGCTCGATTCGGCGTTGGGCACCTTGCCCGACAGCCGGGTGCGCACGGCCATGGCGCACGCGCTGGTCGGCGGAAAGGGCCTGCGCGGGTTCCTGGTGCTGGAAAGCTGTGCCTTGCATGGCGTGCCGCCTGCGACCGCCCTGACCGCCGCAGCCGCGATCGAGGCGATGCACGCCTATTCGTTGGTGCATGATGACCTGCCGGCAATGGATGACGACGACCTGCGCCGGGGCCGCCCCACGGTGCATGTGGCCTTTGACGAAGCCACGGCGATCCTGGCCGGCGATGCGCTGCAATCCCTTGCGTTCCAGCTTGCGGCCGAAACCGGCAGCGCCGCGCTGGTCGCGGGGCTGGCGCGCGCGGCAGGGGCCCAGGGGATGGTGCTGGGCCAGGCGCTGGACATCGCGGCGGAAAGCGCTGCCGCCCCCCTGACGCTGGATCAGATCATCCATTTGCAGCAGGGCAAGACCGGCGCCTTGTTCGGCTGGTCATGCACGGTCGGCCCGGTGCTGTCGGGCGCGGATCAGGCGCCGCTCGCCGCCTATGCCCGGGCGCTGGGCCTGGCGTTCCAGATCGCCGATGACCTCCTGGACCATGAGGGCGACGAAGCCACCGCCGGAAAGCGCCTGCACAAGGATGCGGCGGCGGGAAAGGCGACCTTTGTGTCGCTGCTGGGGCTGGAGCCCGCGCGCGCGCGTGCCGCCGAGTTGATTTCACAGGCCTGCGACGCTCTGGCACCCTATGGCGACCAGGCGGCGACCTTGCGGGATGCGGCCCGCTTCGTTATCAGCCGCGACAAGTAGCCGGAGGGCCCATGTCAGACCGCCCCGCCACACCGCTGCTGGACCGTGTCTCCAGCCCCGCCGATCTGAAGCGCCTGAGCGACCCGCAGTTGAAGCAGGTCGCCGACGAATTGCGCGCCGAGACCATCAGCGCGGTCAGCGAGACGGGCGGTCATCTGGGTGCCGGGTTGGGCGTGGTGGAATTGACGGTGGCGCTGCACGCGGTTTTTGATACGCCGCGTGACCGCCTGATCTGGGACGTGTCGCACCAGTCCTATCCGCACAAGATCCTGACCGGGCGCCGCGACCGTATCCGCACCCTCAGGCAGAAGGACGGGCTCAGCGGGTTCACCAAGCGAAGCGAAAGTGTCTATGACCCGTTCGGCACCGCGCACAGTTCGACATCGATCAGTGCGGCGCTGGGGTTCAAGGTGGCGCATGATCTGGGCGGCACGCCCGACCCGGCGCTGGGTGACGCCATCGCCGTCATCGGCGACGGGTCCATGAGCGCCGGCATGGCGTTCGAGGCGATGAACAACGCCGGCCATCTGGGCAAGCGGCTGTTCGTGGTGCTGAATGACAACGAGATGTCGATCGCCCCGCCAACCGGGGCGCTGTCCTCCTATCTCTCGCGGCTCTATGCCGAACAACCGTTGCAGGACCTGAAAGCCGCGGCCAAGGGCGCCCTGTCCCTGCTGCCCCCGCCTTTGCAAGAGGGGGCCAGGCGCGCCAAGGACATGCTGAAACACATGACCGTCGGCGGCACCCTGTTCGAGGAACTGGGATTCAACTATGTCGGCCCGATCGACGGTCACGACATGGACAGTCTGCTGGCGGTTCTGCGCACCTTGCACGACCGCGCGACCGGACCGACGCTGATCCATGTGCTGACCAAGAAAGGCAAAGGGTATCGCCCGGCCGAACTGGCCGCCGACAAGGGGCACGCGACCGCGAAATTCGATGTGCTGACCGGCAAGCAGCACAAGGCCCCCTCGAACGCGCCCAGCTACACCAAGGTTTTCGCGCAGGCCTTGATCCAGGCGGCCGAAGGCGATGACAAGATCGTCGCCGTCACCGCCGCCATGCCGGACGGCACCGGGCTGAACCTGTTCGCGGAACGCTTCCCGCAGCGGTGTTTCGACGTGGGCATCGCCGAACAGCATGGCGTGACCTTTTGCGCTGGCATGGCGGCGGGCGGGTTGAAACCCTTCTGCACGATGTATTCCACCTTTCTGCAGCGCGGTTACGACCAGGTGGTGCATGACGTGGCGCTTCAGGGCTTGCCCGTGCGCTTCGCCATCGACCGCGCCGGGCTGGTCGGGGCGGATGGCGCCACCCATGCGGGCAGTTTCGACGTGGCCTATCTGGCAAACCTGCCCGGCATGGTGGTGATGGCCGCCGCCGACGAGGCCGAGCTGGTGCATATGGTCGCCACCGCCGCCGCGCATGACACAGGGCCCATTGCCTTCCGGTTTCCGCGCGGCGACGGCGTGGGGGTAGAGATGCCGGAACGCGGCGTGCCACTGGAAATCGGCCGCGGCCGCATGATCCGCGAGGGCAAGCGCGTGGCGATCCTGTCCTTTGGCACCCGCCTGGCCGAGGTCCTGAAAGCGGCCGAGGCGCTGGAGGCGCGCGGCATTTCCCCGACCGTGGCCGACGCGCGCTTTGCAAAACCGCTGGACCGCGACCTGATCCTGCGGCTGGCACGCGATCACGAGGCGCTCATCACCATCGAGGAAGGCGCGGTTGGCGGCTTTGGCAGCCATGTGGCGCAGCTTCTGGCGGATGAGGGCGTGTTCGATGCCGGGCTGAAATACCGCTCGATGGTGCTGCCCGATGCGTTCATCGACCAGGCCTCGCCGGAACAGATGTATCAGGCGGCGGGCCTCACGGCGGCAGACATCGAGGCCAAGGTGCTGGGCGTTCTGGGCGTCGCAGTGGTGGGCAAACGGGCCTGAAACGGCAATGGCCGCACGACAGCGGTGCGGCCATCGATCGCGTGACCGGTCAGGTCAGAACTGATAGCCGAAGCGCAGCGACGCCGCGTTGATCGTCGATTCGATTGTAAAGGCGCCAATCGGCCCGCTGACAACGCGCTGCGACAGTTCGAACCCGACAAAGGTGTTGTGAGGCAACGCCGCCTGAATTCCCAAACCGTAGCTGTAGCCAGACTGGTTGTTGTTGATACCCGCGCCAAAGAGCGACGATCGTGCCGGACCGACAAAACCGTAAAGCAGGACGTTCCGCACGGCGTAGCCACCCCGCAGCCGCAGTTCAAGGCTGTTGTCCTGTGTGTTGACAAAACCCGTAAAGCGCCCCGTGAACCGCATGTAGTTCAGCTCGCCGCCATAGACGAAGTGGCCTCGCTGAACGTTGTAACCCATGAAAATACCGGGGCCGGCCGTGCCGATTATGGGCGCCGTCAGCGGCGCCGGCGTCCTGGTGATTTGCCCGCCGATGGCCGAATAGCTGAGACCGCCATAGAACCCCGACCAGTCGGTGACGGCGGGTGCAGGCGCGACCACGACGGGTTCGGGCGTGACCTCGACCGGACCCGAGGCCAGAGCGACGCCCGATCCCAGCCCAAGGCAGAACGCCGAGCCCGCAACGAGCGAAGCTACTTTCCGAATCACTGTCATATCGGTTTCCCCTGAAGTGAATTGCCCCCTGTTTTACCACCCCTTGCGGTTGTCGACAGGAAAGAACTGACCACAGGGAAACACATCGCGGACCTGTGTCCGATGCACCGCACCCGGGCCGGGTGCGGCGACGGGAATTCGGACTGGGCGCCTTACAGCGCCTTCCAGGCGTTCAGGCCGCCCGCGATGAACCGGGCGTTCCTGTAGCCCATGTCCTGCAAGGTCGCCGCCGACAGCGCACCACGGTTGTAGGCGTTGCAATAGCACAGGATCTCGGTGTCCAGATCGGGCAGCATCCCTTCCACGTTCATTTCAAGCTTCCCGCGCGACAGGTTGAGCGAGCCGGGGATATGCCCCTTGGCGTGTTCGTCGGGGTCGCGGATGTCCAGCGCCACGGCGCCCCTGGCCATCATCGCGGCGACATCGGCGGGCGCGACACCCTGCACGCGGGCCTGGGCGGCATCGGCGAGGGCCTGGAATTTTTCGGTGTAAGCCATCGGGCTTCTCCTGTTCATCGGTTGATGCAGCAGAGCTAGGCCCGGGTGTCACCGGCTTCAAGATAAATATTCAATTTCGTATATATGTTCTCCGCGACGCGATGACGCGGGGCGCCGCCATGCAAAAGGCCGCCCCTTGGGGCGGCCCAGGCAAGGCGCGACTGCGCGGCCGGTCAGGCCACGGCGTCTTTCAGAGCCTTGGCGACGGTCACCTTCACGGCGCGGTCGGCCGGCTTGGTGATGGTCTCGCCGGTGGCCGGGTTGCGCACCTCGCGTTCGGGGCGGGCACGGCACGAAACCTTGCCGATACCGGGCAGGGTAACGGCGCCACCAGCGGCGACTTCAGCGGCGACCAGCTCGGCCAGATTGTCCAGCGCCGAGGCGGCGGTTTTCTTGTCAGCGCCCATTTTCTCGGCCAGGGCGGCGACGAGCTGGGTCTTGGTCAGCGGCTTGTTCATTGGTGCTCTCCGTCTGATGTTCGGTTCCGCAGGGCTGTGTGTAACCCTGCGGGATAGATGGCGTGTATCGGCTGAACGAAAGCCATACAATCACAAAGCCGCCTTGCCATCGGCAAAACAGCCAAAAAATAGGGCGAATTGGCCCTCACGCGGCGTCATAGAAAGGCCGTTTCGTCAAAGCTGCGCAGCTTGCGGCTGTGGATACGGTCCAGCGGCATGTCGCGCAAACGCTCCATCGCGCGCACCCCGATCAGCAGATGCCGCGCCACCTGGGTCTTGTAGAACGCGCTGGCCATGCCCGGCAGCTTCAGCTCGCCATGCAGCGGCTTGTCGGACACGCACAGAAGCGTCCCATAGGGCACCCGGAACCGAAAGCCGTTGGCGGCGATGGTGGCGCTTTCCATGTCCAGCGCGATGGCCCGCGATTGCGACAGGCGCTGCACCGGGCCCGACTGATCCCTCAGTTCCCAGTTGCGGTTGTCGATGGTGGCGACCGTGCCGGTGCGCATGATGCGCTTGAGTTCATAATCCTTGAGCTGGGTGATCTCGGCCACGGCCTCTTGCAGGGCGATCTGGATCTCGGCCAGGGCGGGAATCGGCACCCAGACGGGCAGGTCCTCGTTCAGGACGTTGTCCTCGCGCAGATAGGCGTGGGCCAGCACGAAATCCCCCAGGGACTGCGAATTCCTGAGCCCGGCACAATGGCCGACCATCAGCCAGGCGTGCGGGCGCAGAACGGCGATATGATCGGTCGCCGTCTTTGCGTTCGACGGGCCGACGCCGATATTGACCAGCGTGACCCCCTGCCCGCCCGGGCGTTTCAGGTGATAGGTCGGCATCTGCGGCAGACGGGGCAGCGCGGCGATCGGGGCGTCGGACTCGGTGATGACGGCATTGCCGGGCGCGACAAAGGCGGAATATCCGCTGTCGGGATCGGCCAGGACCTTGCGGGCGTAGGCCTCGAACTCATCGACATAGAACTGATAGTTGGTGAACAGGACGTGGTTCTGGAAATGCTCGGGGTCGGTCGCGGTATAATGCGCCAGACGGGCCAGCGAATAATCCACGCGCTGCGCGGTGAAGGGTGCCAGCGGCACCGAGCCGTCGGCATTGCGCACCCCCTCGCCATTGACGATGTCGTCATTGGTGATCGACAGATCGGGCACATCGAAGATGTCGCGCAGGGTAAAGGTCAGCTCACCCGTCAGCGCCACGTCGCCGCGCCCGGCCATGGCAAAATGCAAGGGAATGGGCGTATCGGAAAACCCGATCATCACCGGCTGGTTGTGGTTCTTCAGCAAGAGCGCGATCTGCTGTTCCAGATAGTTGCTGAACAGGTCGGGCCGCGTCACCGTGGTGGCATAGGTGCCGGGTTCGGGAACATAGCCGAACGCCAGCCGCGAATCCGGCAGGTCATAGGTGGGCGTCGTCAGACGGATTTCGGGATAAAAGGCCCGGTAGCGCGCGCGGGGGTGGCCATCTTCCAGCACCTGCTGAAAGCGCGCGACCAGAAAATCGGTGGCCTGATCGTAAAGCGCGCGCAAATGCGTGACGGCCTTGGCCGCGTCGGTAAAGGCGCGCGGATCGACCTGCGGGGCGAGTTCGACGGGTAGGGAACGGGTCGGTTTCATGCTCTGCTCGATGCTTGTGCCTGATCTCTCCGTGCCGCACGGATGCGGCAAAGGCGTAACACGGACTTTCGGGGAGGGATCGGCGTTTCCATGCGCCAAGATGCCAGAGGGGCCGGGCGAAGGGAAGGGGGTGCCGGCCCCTTCCCTCGCCCGGCAAACCCCGGTATCCCTGCGGGACGGGCCCCTTTGGCCCGACCGGGGGACCTATGGATTTTCGCGCGCTGTTGATGGGGCTGGCCTTTGCCTTCATGTGGTCGTCGGCCTTTACGTCGGCGCGGATGATCGTCGCGGATGCGCCGCCCCTGTACGCGCTGTCGGCGCGGTTCCTCATCTCGGGGCTGATCGGGATCGCCGTGGCGCGGATGCTGGGCGAAAGCTGGCGCCTGACCCGCAGCCAGTGGCGGGCGACAATCATCTTCGGCCTGTGCCAGAACGCGGCCTATCTGGGCCTGAACTTCGTTGCGATGCAGTGGGTCGAGGCCTCGGCCGCGGCGATCATCGCCTCGACCTTGCCGCTGCTGGTGGCGCTGGCGGGCTTCCTGTTCATGGGCGACCGGCTGAAACCCCTGGCGGTGGCGGGGCTGTTCGCCGGCTTCGGAGGCGTGGTGCTGATCATGGGCGCGCGGTTTTCCGGCGGGCTGGATCCTGTCGGCGTGGCGCTGTGCGTGCTGGCGGCGATCGCCCTGACGATCGCCACGCTGGCGCTGCGGGGGGCCTCGTCCGGGGGGAACGTGATGATGGTGGTCGGCCTGCAGATGCTGGTGGGCGCGGCGGCCCTGATCGGCCCGGCGGTGATGTTCGAGGACCTCACCGTGCACTGGACCCCGCGTCTGGTGGCGGCCTTTGCCTATACCACGCTGGTTCCGGGGCTGGCGGCAACCTGGGTCTGGTTCAAGCTGGTGCAACGGATCGGCGCGGTCCGGGGTGCGACCTTCCACTTCCTGAATCCGTTCTTCGGCGTTGCCATCGCGGCGGCCCTGCTGGGCGAACGTCTGGGCACGACCGATGTTGTCGGCGTGCTGATCATCATGGCCGGCATCCTGGCGGTCCAGCTTTCCAAGGCGCCGGCCCCGCGATAACCTGTCGCCATGGCCCTTCGTCTGTTCCGTTTCCGCAAACCGCACCGCAGCCCGCCCGGCTCGCCCCCGGGCACGCTGACCGTCGATCCCGGCGCCCAGGCCCCCCGGATGCACGCGATGCTCATCGGGCCGGACGGGGTCGAGGAAACCGACACCCCCGACATCGCCCCCCCGCCTGACGGCCGCGTTCTGTGGCTGAATGTTGCGGGGCTGGGCGACCTGGCCACGCTTCAGCAGATCGCCAGGGTGTTCAACCTGCACCCGCTGGCGATGGAGGATGTCGTCAGCCTGAACCAGCGCCCCAAGGCCGAAGACTACGAGAACCACCAGTTCCTGGTCCTCAGGATGCCCGACATGACCGCCGGCGACCTGACCACGGAACAGGTATCGGTGTTTCTCGTCGGTCAGACGGTGATCACCTTCGAGGAACGCTTGGGCGACGTTTTCGACCCGGTGCGCGCGCGGTTGCGCAATCCGCAAAGCCCGATCCGGGCGCGCGGCGCGGATTACCTGACCTATGCGCTGATCGACGCCGCCATCGATTCGTTCTTTCCGGTCGTGGACAAGATGGGCGAACGGCTCGAATCGCTGGAAGACGAGATCATCGACGAGACCGGCCTGGTCCAGATCGGCATGATTCACGCGCTGAAACACCAGCTTATGGGCCTGCGCAGCACGATCTGGCCGATGCGCGACATGCTGTCCACGATCCTGCGCGAGGAACACCCGCGCTTTGGCGAGGCGACGCGCATCTACCTGCGGGATGCCCAGGACCATACGTTCCAGTTGATCGACATGATCGAAACCTACCGCGAGATCGCGACCGGCCTGGTGGACATCTTCCTGTCGGCGCAGTCGAACCGCATGAACGAGGTGATGCAGGTCCTGACGCTGATCGCGACGATCTTCATCCCGTTGACCTTCATCGTCGGTGTCTACGGCATGAACTTCGTCGACATGCCGGAACTGCACTGGCGCTGGGGCTACCCCGCCGTGCTGCTGTTGATGGCGCTCATCGCGCTGGTGCTGACACTGTGGTTCCGGCGCAAGGGCTGGCTGGGCGGCGGCGGGCGGCGCTGAGGGTCAGCGATCGGCCTCGCCCAACCGGGGCGCGGGAAGGTCCGAGGCGCAGCGTTCCCCGTCAATGACAAAGGGCGAGCGCACGCCGCGATGAACCCCGAGGTCCAGCTCCATGCCGCGCGCCCTGACCTGAGGGTCGGCAAAAACCTCGTCCATGGTGTTGATCGGGCCGGCGGGCACGCCCCGATCCTCGCAGCCTTTCAGCAGATCGGCCTTTGACCAGGTGCGCGTCGCCGCGGTCAGCGCATCGGACAGCGTCGCGCGGTTGCGGACGCGGTCGGCATTGGTGCGATAGGCGGGATCGTCGATCAGCGCGGACAGGCCCAGCACCTGGCACAGCCGCTGATACTGACCGTCATTGCCGGTGGCGATGATGATATGGCCATCCGCGCATTCAAAGACCTGATAGGGCCCAAGGTTGGGGTGCCAGTTGCCGGTGCGGCCCGGCGGCGTGCCGGTGGACAGGTAGTTCATGGCCTGGTTCGCCATCACCGACACCGCGCAATCCATCAGCGCCAGATCCAGATGCGCGCCCTGTCCGGTGCGCGCCCGTTCGACCACCGCCGCAAGAATAGCGGTTGCGGCATAGACGCCGGTGAACAGGTCGGTCACGGCGACACCGACGCGATGCGGTTCGCCGTCGGCGGGGCCGGTGATCGACATCAGGCCCGACATGCCCTGGATGATATAGTCATAGCCCGCGCGATGGGCATACGGCCCGTCCTGGCCAAAGCCGGTGATCGAGCAATAGATCAGTCCGGGGAAATCGGCCTTGAGGGACGCATGGTCCAGCCCGTATTTCTTCAGCCCGCCCAGCTTGAAGTTTTCGATCAGGATATCGGCATCGGCCAGCAGGGCGCGAACCTTGGCCTGCCCCTCGGGCGTGCGGAAATCCGCCACGACGGATCGCTTGCCCCGGTTCGCGGCGTGGAAATAGGCCGCGACCGGCTGGCCATCGCGATCAATGAAGGGCGGGCCCCAGCGGCGCGTGTCGTCGCCTTCGGGGGCCTCGACCTTGATGACCTCGGCCCCCAGATCGGCCAGCGTCTGCCCCGCCCAGGGACCGGCCAGGATGCGGGCCAGTTCGATGACGCGCAGGCCCGCAAGCGGCTTGGAACTCATGAGCGGCCCAGCAGCGGATCGAGGATCGCCTGGAACTCTTCAAAGCTCATGTTCGAATAGAGCGTGCCGTTGATGACAAAGGACGGCGTGCCCGGAATGTTATATTCGCGCTGGTTGTTCTGATAGACCTGCATCAGCGCCATCGCCATCTCGCGGTCGGTCAGGCAGGCGTTCAACTGGTCGTCGGTCATGCCGGCACGGCGGCCGATCCGGCGCAGGTTGTCGGCAACCGCCGTCTGATCGTCGCCACGGGTCCATTCGCGCTGCTCGGCATAGAGCATGTCGGCAATGCCGAAATAGCGCATCTCGCCCCCGCAGCGCGCGACCATCGCCGCCCACAGGCCGTAGGCGTCGAAATACACCTCGCGATAGATGAAGCGGATCAGCCCCGTGTCGATATAGGCTTCCTTGAGCTGGCGATAGACGGTCTGGTTGAAATGCGCGCAATGCGGGCAGGTGAACGAGGCGAACTCGATCACCGTGACAGCGGAATCGGGGTTGCCCTGCTCCATCTCCTGCACGCGCGATGTGTCAACCGGATCGCCATTGCCGGTGCTCTGGGCATAGGCGGCGTTCGGGGTCAGCGCGGACATGCCGGGCACATCGCGGCCCGTCAGGGTGGTGTAGCCGCCATAGGCGCCCACGGCGGCCAGCGCGGCGCCGCCCGAAAGCAGAAGGGTGCGTCGTTTCATCGGTCTTCCTTTCCTTCCGCGCGGCCCGTCTGGGGACCGCGCTGTGTCTGACGTGTCATGATGCCCAGCGCCAGGCGGTCCAGCGCGTCCTTCAGGGCGCTGTCGCCGACGCCCTGGGTCAACCCCGAGATCACCTCTTGCGCGCGGTGCAGCGCCTGAGGGGTGGGGCGGGCAATGTTGGGGCCCTCGAACGGGCGCTGCGGTTCGGCAAAGCCATGCGCGGCCGTCTGGGTCACGCGGATCCGCGCGATGGCGGCATAGCCGTAGATCGCGTTCACCTTCTCGCGCAGGCGTTCGAGCTGCATCTGCACCAGCGGCGCGGCGGCGCCGGTCGCCAGCAGGGTCAGGGTGGCACCCAGGCCCTGCTGCGCATAGCTGACCTTGACCGGGCGACACAGCGGGGCCAGATCGGGGCCGGCAACCTCGGGCCAATGGGTCAGCAGGCGCGTCACCGCAAAGCCGCGCGTTTCGCCGGCCTTGCGAATCGGCTCGCGCAACAGTCCGCCCGCGGGCTCGAAGCCACGCATCCGCCGGGCGCTTTTGGCGCGTGCGGTCTGGGAGTGATCTTTTGCTGCGGTCATGCTGCGAGAGGGCCGGGCTTTTCTGGCGGTTGCAGGTATTCTAAGCCATTCCCCGGCCATGGCCAGAGGGACGACGAAGGGGCGCGTCAAGAATGTGTGACGAAACCGAAGCTTCCGCCGCGCTGCTGCGCTGGTATGACCGCGCTGCCCGGGTGTTGCCCTGGCGCGTGGGACCGGCCGAACGGGCCGCCGGCCAGCGCCCCGATCCCTACCGCGTGTGGTTGAGCGAAGTGATGCTGCAACAGACCACCGTGGCGGCGGTGCGGGACTATTTCCACAGGTTCACCGCGCGCTGGCCCGATGTGCAGGCGCTCGCGGCGGCCGAGGACGCCGATGTCATGGCCGAATGGGCGGGGCTTGGCTATTACGCCCGCGCGCGCAATCTTCTGGCCTGTGCCCGCGCGGTCGCGGCGAAAGGCGCCTTCCCCGACACTGCCGAAGGTCTGCGCGCCCTGCCCGGGATCGGCAGCTATACTTCGGCCGCGATCGCCGCGATCGCCTTTGACCGGCCCGAAACCGTCGTGGACGGCAATGTGGAACGGGTCACCGCCCGCGTCTTTGCCGAGGAAACGCCGCTGCCCCGGGCAAAGCCGGTCCTTGCCCGGCTGGCCGCGCGGCTGACCCCCACACGGCGCCCCGGCGATTTCGCGCAGGCGATGATGGATCTGGGGGCGACCGTCTGCACACCGCGCAACCCGTGCTGCGGCGCCTGCCCGCTGGCCGGGTTCTGCCTGGCTCATGCACGGGGCCTGGCCGCCGATCTGCCACGCAAGGCGCCGAAAAAACCCAAGCCGACGCGCCGGGGCATCGCCTATGTCGCCATCCGCGCGGATGGTGCGCCGCTGATCGAAACGCGCCCCCCGCGCGGCCTGTTGGGCGGCATGCCCGGCTTTCCCGGAACCGACTGGGTCGACGATCCCGCACCGGCGCCCCCCCTGCCCGCTGACTGGCGCCGGCTGGAGGGAACGGTTCGCCACACCTTCACCCATTTCCACCTGGAGCTGACGGTCGCATTGGCCCGGGTGCCTGACGACAGCGTGCCCGCGACCGGTGCGTTCCGCCCCGATTTCGACCCGGCCAGCCTGCCGACGGTGATGCGCAAGGTCTGGGACCATGCGGCAACCGATGACCTTTTCGGCGCGCGCGGCTCCGGTTAGACTCGCGGTCCGGAGGTTCCCATGCCCGCGACGCGCCCCATGCCTGCCCTGCCCTTCTGGTTGTCGCTTGGACTGGTGCCGGTGATGGTCCTCAGCGCCTGGCTGGGGGGACTCTGGCCGCTGCTGGCCGATGTCTATGTGTTCGGCGTGTTCACGCTGCTGGATCGCGTGCTGGGCCTGAACCACGCCAATCCCGACACCGAGACCCCCGAATCGCGGCTGTTCTGGCACCGGCTGATCACGCTGATCTGGGCACCGATCCAGTTGGCGATGATCTTCGGCCTGATGGCCTGGGTCACGCGCTCGGGCCATCTGAACGGGCACGAACAGGCGTTTCTGTTCGGCTGCCTCGGCATCGCCACGGGTGGGGTGGGGATCGTCTATGCCCACGAACTCATGCACCAGAAACCGCCGCTGGAACGCTGGCTGGGCGATGTCCTGATGGCCTCGGTCCTCTACAGCCACTTCCGCAGCGAACATCTGCGGGTCCATCACCTCTGGGTCGCCACGCCCCGCGATCCGGTGACCGCCCGCTACAATGAAGGGTTCTGGCGCTTCTTCCTGCGCGTGCTCTGGTCCTGCCCCCAAAGCGCCTGGCGGGCCGAACGCGCGCTGCTGGCCCGCGGCGGCAAATCCGTCTGGCACCCGGCCAACCCGTTCTGGCGCTATGCGGTGCTTCAGGCCGCGTTCCTTGCGCTGGCCTGGGTCATCGCCGGGGGCTGGGGCGTTGTGCTGTTCGTGCTGCAGGCCGCCATCGCCGTGCTGCTGCTGGAACTGACGAACTACGTCGAACATTACGGTCTGACGCGGGAATATCTGGGCGACGGGCGTTACGAACACGTCCGTCCGCATCACAGCTGGAATGCGGCCCAGACAGCGTCGAACTGGCTGCTCATCAATCTTCAGCGCCATTCCGACCACCATTACAAGCCGGACCGCCGCTATCCCCTGCTGCAAACCTACGGAACCGACAAGGCGCCGCAACTGCCGCTGGGCTACCCGGCCATGGTGATCGTGGCGGCGATCCCGCCCTTCTGGCGGCGCCTCATGAACCCCAAGGTGCGCGCCTGGCGCCGGCAGTTCTACCCGCAGATCGACGACTGGACCACCTACAAGGCCGGCACCAACCCGATGCCCCGAGGTGCCAGCTGACGCCGCGCCCTCTTTGTGCCGGAAATATCCTCGGGGGGTGAATTGGCGCAGCCAAGAGGGGGGCAGACGGCCCCCCTTCCGCCGCTTGCCGCGCTGTGGCACATCGGGTTCGACAGACAAAGGCCGCATCATGCCCGATTACCCTGCCCTCGCCGCGACGATCCGCGCGCTGACCCATGGCGAAACCGATCCGGTCTCCCTGATGGCCACGGTCGCCTGCGAGGTCCATCACGCGGATGACCGGTTCGACTGGACGGGGTTCTATCGCGTCACCGAACCCGGCCTGCTGAAGATCGGCCCCTATCAGGGCGGACATGGCTGCCTGGTGATCCCGTTCGACAAGGGCGTGTGCGGCGCGGCGGCACGCACGGAACAGGTGCAGCTGGTTCCCGATGTGGATGCCTTCCCCGGACACATCGCCTGCGCGTCCAGCACGCGGTCGGAACTGGTACTGCCGGTCTTTGGGCGCGGCGGCGTGCTGATCGGCGTGTTCGATCTGGACAGCGACCAGCCCGCGGCCTTCACCGATGAGGATGCGCTGGAACTGTCGGCGATCCTTCGGGAAACCTTTGCAGGAGCCTGACATGGTGCATCTTTGGGTCCGGGCCGAGCAGCGCCCCAATGAAGAGCGTGTCGGCCTGACACCCGACGGGGCCGCGCGGCTGATCGCCCAGGGCTTTCGCGTGACGATCGAGGACAGCCCTGCCCGCGCCCTGCCGCTGCAACCCTATCTCGACGCCGGCTGCGTCGCCGCGCCCTATGCAAGCTGGCCCGCGGCACCGGCCGAGGCCATCATCTTCGGGCTCAAGGAACTGCCCGATGACGGCACGCCGCTGCGCCACCGCCATATCCTGTTCGGCCACGCCTACAAGGGTCAGCCCGACGGCCCCGCCCTGCTGGCGCGGTTTCAGGCGGGGGGCGGCACGCTCTATGACCTCGAATCGCTGGTGGATGAAACCGGCCGCCGGGTTGCCGCCTTTGGCTATTGGGCGGGGTTCGCGGGCGCGGGCGTCAGCGTTCTGGCCTGGACCGCGCAGCAGGCGGGCGGGATCTGCCCGCCGGTCAGCCGCTGGGCCGACCAGGGCGCGATGATCGCGGATCTTGCGGCCCGGTTGGGCGACAACCGCCCCCGCGCGCTGATCATCGGCGCGCTGGGCAGGGTGGGCACCGGCACCGCCGACCTGTGCGCGGCCCTGGGCCTGCCCGTGACCCGCTGGGACCTGGCCGAAACCGCCAGCGGCGGCCCCTTCCCGCAGGTGCTGCAGCACGACCTGTTCTTCAATTGCATCCTGGCGCGCCCCGGCTGTCCGGTCTTTGTGCCCGCCGACACCGGGGGCCGCCCCCGCGCGCTGACCGTCATCGGCGATATCGCCTGCGATCCCGGCAGCGCCTATAACCCCGTGCCGGTCTATGACCGGGCGACGGACTGGGCGCATCCGGTCGTTCGCGTGCACGCCACGCCCCCGCTTGACGTGATGGCAATCGACAACCTGCCCTCGCTCCTTCCGGTCGAATCGTCGCAGGATTTTGCCGCGCAGCTACTGCCCCACCTGCAAGGGCTGGACCGGCTTGACCAAGGCGTCTGGGCGCGGGCCGAGGCCGAGTTCCGCCGTTTCACGCGTTAAATGTCCCGCAGGGGTTCACCTCTGCCTGATATGCAGGCATAGAGAACGGTCCGGCGCCATTTCCGCCCGGACCTTGTTCTGGACCATTGCCATGCCTGCCCCAACCGGCCTTCTTGCGAATGCCCGCGCCGTTCTGGTGCTGGGCCTGCCCCTGGTGGGCAGCCATGTGGCGCAGTTCGCGCTGCATGTCACCGACACGATCATGCTGGGCTGGTATTCGGTCACCGATCTGGCCGCCGGGGCGCTGGGGGCGACCGTGTTCTTCGTGCTGTTCACGCTGGGATCGGGCTATGGGCAGGCGGTGATGCCGATGGTCGCGACCGCCGCAGCCGCAGGCGATGACACCGAGGTCCGCCGCGCCACCCGCATGGGCATGTGGCTGTCGATCGGCTTTTCTTTGCTGGTGCTGCCGCTGTTCCTGCTGTCGGCCCCCCTGCTGGGCCTGATGGGTCAGGATCCCGATGTCGCCCGGCTGGGTGGCGGTTATCTGTCGATCATCGGCTTTGGCATGGCCCCCGCGCTGGTGGCCATGGCGGTGAAAAGCTACCTTGCCGCATTGGGGCGCACGCAGGTGGTCCTGTGGGCCACGGTGGGCGGCGTGTTCGTGAACATCGGCGTCAACTGGCTGCTGATCTTCGGCAACGCCGGTTTCCCCGAACTTGGCGCCAGGGGCGCAGCGATCGCCTCGGTCACGGTGCAGGTCGTGACGCTGGCGGCCATGCTGATCTATGCGGTCAACCTGCGCGCGTTGAAGCATTATCACCTGTTGCAACGGTTCTGGCGCGCGGATTGGGGCGCGCTCAGGCAGGTGAACGCCCTGGGCCTGCCGATCGGCGGTGCGATGCTGGCGGAAACCGGGTTGTTCGGCGCTTCGGCCATCATGATGGGGTGGTTCGGCAAACTGTCGCTCGCCGCGCATTCCATCGCGCTCGAGGTGACGGCGGTGTTCTTCATGGTGCACCTCGGCCTGGCCAGCGCGGCGACGGTCCTGGTCGGCCGCGCGCGCGGACGCGGCGACACCGAGGCGGTCAAGGCCTCGGCCCTGGCGGCGGTCTTGCTGTCGCTGGTCTTTGCCGGGGTCACGGTGCTGCTTTATCTGCTGTTCGCTGAACAGATGGTCGGTCTGTTCCTGAAACCCGACGACCCCGAGCGTGACGCGATCATTCCCGTCGGCGCATCGCTGCTGATGGTCGCCGCGCTGTTTCAACTGGCCGATGGCGGGCAGGCGATGGCGATGGGCCTGTTGCGCGGCATGCAGGACACCCGCAGGCCGATGGTCATCGCGGCCGTGTCCTATTGGCTGGTGGGTCTGCCGGTGGCCTATGGGCTGGGCTTTGTCGCAGGAATGGGCGGCGTGGGCATCTGGCTGGGGCTGACCGCCGGCCTGACCGCCGCCGCCGCGCTGCTGCACTGGCGTTTCTGGCGCAACCTCTGAAAACGAGGAAACCCGGGCGAGACGCCCGGGTTTCGAAGAAAGTGGTGAGCCGGATAGGGATCGAACCTATGGCCAACTGATTAAAAGTCAGTTGCTCTACCGCTGAGCTACCGGCCCACGATGCGAGGCTAACTAGAAAGAACTCAGGCCGGGGTCAAGGCAGAATCCGCCCTTTTTTCAACCTCGCGTGCGGTTCTTTTCGTCCCGCCCCGCGTCACCCCGCGCTCAACATGTATCCCTCGCCTCGCACGGTCTGCAAAAACCGCGGGCGCCGCGGGTCGGCCTCGATCTTTCGACGCAGCCGGGTGATCTGCACATCGATGGCCCGTTCCTGCGCGGTTTCGACCCGCGCGCCCCGATCGCGGCCCAGATGATCCACCAGCGCCTCGCGGCTGACGACCTGCCCCACGCGCGCGGCCAGAATGCGCATCAGCGCCGATTCTGTCTGCGTCAGACGCACCGGATCGACCCCGTCGCGCAACTCGCCGCTGTCCAGGTCATACCGCATCCGGCCCAGGACCAGCGTCTGCGGCCCTGTCGGCCCCTGTTCGACCCGGGGCGCGCGCCGCAGGATCGCGTTGATGCGCAACACCAGTTCACGCGGCTCAAAGGGCTTGGCGACATAATCGTCGGCGCCGGCCTCGAACCCGGCGATCCGGTCGCGCGATTCGCCCCGCGCGGTCAGCAGGATCACCGGGGTCACGGCCGTCTCGCGCAGCCACTGCGTCAGGGCGATTCCATCCTCGCCCGGCATCATGACATCCAGCACGATCAGATCGAACGCCAGCCCCGACAACAGGCGACGGGCCTGGGCCGCATCGCGGGCGGCGGTGATCATGAAGCCCTGCTTGATCAGATAGCGTTTCAGCAGTTCGCGGATGCGCTCGTCGTCATCGACGATCAGCAGATGGGCGGAGGACGGGTCGCTCATGACTTGCCATCCTTCAGGGCATGATACTGCGCGCGCATGGTCTCATCCATCATCGCCTCCAGCACCTGACGAAACCCGGCCACGGCCTGCGGACCGGCGGCCCGATACGCGGCCCGCATCCGCGCGCGCTGCGCCTCGGACAGCTGGCGTTCCAGTTCGGCGCCTCGGGCGGTCAGATACAGGTGGCGCTCGCGGCGGTCCTTGCGACCGACCCGCGATTCGACCAGCCCGTCCGCAATCAGCGTGCGCAGCACCCGGTTCAGAGATTGCTTGGTGACACCCAGTACCGCCAGCAGGTTGTTGACCGTGGTGCCCTGGCTGCGGTTGATGAAATGCAGGGCGCGGTGATGCGCCCGCCCATATTCCAGATCGGCCAGGATGCGGTCGGGATCGGCGGTGAACCCGCGATAGGCAAAGAACATCGCCTCGATCCCCTTGCGCAACTGCTCGTCCGTCAGGAAAAGCAACGCCTCGCCGCTGGTGGTAACGTCCGCCATCGTGTGAAAATGCTCCTGCGCCTGTGGTCGCGGCCAGTTTAAGTCAGCGTTGTTGACTTTCCAAGAATCTATTGATAGCAAACCGCCACATTGACGCAAGATTATGTCACCGAAAAGCGTGCCTTGCGCAACAATCAGAAATCTGTGCCCTGAGGAGACGACCATGGCCGGCGCATATGATGACAGAGACGGGTTCATCTGGATGGATGGCGCACTGGTGCCCTGGCGCGACGCCAAGGTGCATATCCTCACCCACGCGCTGCACTATGCCTCGTCCGTGTTCGAGGGCGAACGCTGCTATGCCGGCAAAATCTTCAAGAGCCGCGAACACTCGGCCAGGCTGATCGAATCGGGCCGCCTGCTGGACATGCCGATCCCCTATTCTGTCGACCAGATCGAAGAGGCGAAATACGCCATGCTCAAGGCCAACGGCTGGACCGACGCCTATGTGCGCGCCGTCGCATGGCGCGGGTCGGGCGAGGACATGGGCGTCTCGGCCCGTCGCAATCCGGTGCGGCTGGCGGTGGCCGGCTGGGAATGGGGCGCCTATTACGGCGATGCGAAATGGCAAGGCGCCAAACTCGACATCGCCAAATGGAAACGCCCCTCGCCGGAAACCATCCCGACGGCGGCCAAGGCAGCAGGCCTCTACATGATCTGCACCATGTCCAAACACGCGGCCGAGGCAAAGGGCTGCTCGGACGCCTTGTTCATGGACTATCGCGGCTATGTCGCCGAAGCGACGGGCGCCAACGTGTTCTTCGTCAAGAATGGCGAGGTCCATACCCCCCTCGCCGACGCCTTCCTCAACGGCATCACGCGCCAGACCATCATTGCGATGCTGAAAGACATGGGCATCGTGGTCCATGAACGGCACATCATGCCCGAGGAACTGCCGACCTTCTCGGAATGCTGGCTCACCGGCACCGCAGCCGAGGTCACGCCCGTGGGACAGATCGGCGACTTCCACTTCCAGGTCGGCGACCTGACGCGGAACGTCTCGGACAGTTATGAACGGCTGGTGCGCAGCTGAACCGGCAAGCAGCGGGGGCTGCCGCCCCCGCACCCCCGCTTCAAGGGGGGCACGCCCCCTTGAAAATCCCCGTGCGTATTTCGGACAAGATGATGGGGGCGCCTCGTGCCGGCGCCCTTTCTCGTTCGAAGGAACCGCCAGCGATCGCAAGCTTGCCCCTCTTTGTGCCGGAAATATCCCGGGGGGTGTGGGGGGCAGCGCCCCCCACCGGGTCGCCCGAGGGCTACGGCATGGAATGCCGTCGGCCGAGGGCGAAACCCCCTGCCGTCCGGTCAGTCGCGGCGCACCGACGCCGTCACATAATTCACGCTGAGATCCCGCTCGGACAACGACCAGCGCCACAGCAGCGGGTTGAAGACCATGCCTGTGCGATCCACGGGGTCCAGACCCGCATCACGGATCAGCGCATAGAGTTCGTCGGGGGTAATGAACTTGTGCCAGTCATGCGTCCCCTTCGGCAGCCAGCGCATCACCACCTCGGCCCCGAAAATGGCCACGGCGTAGCTTTTCGGATTCCGGTTCAGGGTGGAGCAGATCATCAGGCCGCCCGGCTTCAGTAGGTCGTGGCAAGCGGTCAGATAGGCCAGTGGATCGGCGACATGTTCGACGACCTCCATGTTCAGCACCACATCGAACCGCTCGCCCTCGGCGGCCATCGCTTCGGCGGTTGTGTGACGGTAATCGATGGACAGGCCGGACTGTTCGGCGTGGATGCGGGCGACCGGCAGGTTGCGCTCGGCCGCGTCGGCGCCAATGACCTCGGCCCCCAGCCGTGCCATCGGTTCGGACAGCAACCCGCCGCCGCACCCGATATCCAGCAGCCTGAGCCCGGCAAAGGGCAACGGTGTGGCCAGGTCACGGTCGAATTCGGCGGCGATCTGGCGGGTGATGTAGTCCAGCCGGCACGGATTCAGCATGTGCAGGGGCTTGAACTTGCCCTGCGGATCCCACCACTCGGCGGCCATCGCTTCGAATTTGGCGACTTCGGCGGGGTCGATGGTGGTCGTGGTCATTTCGGGGCTCCGGCTTGCCTTTTGTGCCGCCATCTGCGTGGAATGGGGCGATGCGGGGTATATAGACCGGATGATGGACAAGTCCCACGAACAAAAGAGCGCAGTCGCGCATCTCTATCCGTCGCTCGAACCCTACGAGCGGCGCATTCTGGACGTGGGCGATGGCCACAGCCTGTATGTGGAGGAATCGGGCAATCCGCGCGGTCGTCCTGTCGTCGTGCTGCATGGCGGCCCGGGTGGCGGGTCCAGCCCGATGATGCGGCGGTTCTTCGATCCCGCGCATTATCGGATCGTGTTGTTCGACCAGCGCGGTTGCGGGCGGTCGCGCCCTCATGCCAGCGTCACCGCGAACACCACGCAGCATCTGATCCGCGATATCGAGCAGATCCGCGAGACCCTGGGCATCGACCGCTGGATCGTGTTCGGCGGCAGCTGGGGCGCGACTCTGGCCCTGGCCTATGCCCAATCCCACCCGGCGCGCGCGGCCTGGCTGGTTCTGCGCGGCGTCTTTCTGGGCACGGCCGAGGAGCTGGACTGGTTCTATGGCGGGGGTGCCGGCCGGTTCTATCCGGATCTTTGGGCGCGTTTCGTCGATCCGATCCCCGAAGACGAACGCAACGATCTGATCGCCGCCTATCATTGCCGTCTGTTCAGTGGCAATTTCGCCGAGGAAGCGCGCTTTGCCCGTCTCTGGGCGGATTGGGAGAACGCGCTGGCCAGCGTCGAGACGCGGGTCTTCCATGACACTCCGGTCGATTATGCCCGCGCCTTTGCGCGGCTCGAGAATCACTATTTCACCAACGATTGCTTCCTGGACCCGGATGGGCAGCTGATCGCCAATCTGTCGCGCATGGCCGATGTCCCCGGCACGATCGTTCAGGGACAGTTCGACATGATCTGCCCACCGGTCACCGCCTGGCGCCTGCATCGCCACTGGCCCGGCAGCACGCTGCGCATGGTGCCGATGGCCGGTCATGCGCTGTCAGAACCCGGCATTACCGCCGAACTCGTGCGGATCATGGACATGCTCAGGGAAACGCGGCCCTAGCTCAGGCGGAATTCCGCGATCTCGGTGCGTTGCAGGGCGCTCTGATTGTCGTCCGAGATGGTGGTGGCCCACAGGTGGCCCTGCCCGTCGCGGGTGATCGAGATCCCCTCGTGATTGTCCAGCGCGCCCAGGCCGGTTTCCACCAGGGTCTCGGGGCGGTCCCAGGCATCCGGGCGCAACCGGCTGATCCGGGTGGCGAAAAAGGCCAGGCGAAACTTCCGCTCCAGCAGATACAGGTTCCCGTCAGGCCCGAAATCGGCGCCGACCGGAACGAAACCGCCCCGATAGGGAACCCGCCCGGCGACCTGCCAGCGATCGGTCAGGCGCCAAAGGGGAAAGCTGTCGCCGTCGGGTGTTTCCGCCAACGTATAGGCGACGCCGCTTGCGTCCAGCGCCAGTGCCTCGAGCGCCCGGTTCGACGGCAACGAGCGCCACTCGGGCGCGCGTGTCAGACGCCGGGGCGCGCCCCGTTCATCGGCGAGGCGCGCAACGCGCGCGGGCCCCTCATACGACACGAACAGCGTGCCGTCGGGCCGCTGGTCCAGCCCCTCGCTGTCGCCGCCGCCGGACAGGGGGAAATGCTCGATCTCCTCGATCCCGGTCAGGCGCGCATCCGGGTCGCGCAACAGGCGCACCCGCACCAGGAAGGCCCGGTCGCTCAGAACCAGCGCACGGCTGCGATCCGAGCGCAGTTCGATCGCCGAGAACCCGCCGAAATAGGCACCCCGACCCCGCCAGACCACCAGCGAATCGGGGCGGCTGGCGATGGCCTGCGCGGCGCGGGCAGGCACCAGTGCGGCGGCGGCGGACAGGGTCAGCATGTGGCGGCGGGACAGGATCATGACGGCGGACCCTATGGGCGAATTCCAGCGCGCGAAACAGCCTCGGACGACATATCGCTTGAAGTTTACCGAAAGCAGGCGTAAAGGCAGGGCAACAGCGGCGCAGCGGGGTCCAAACTCGCAGCCCACCGGACAGTTTCGCGGGCCGCTTCGGCCCGTTTTTTCATTTCTGGAGGTTCGCGATGAGCGACTTCGGTTCCCCCGGCGATCTGGTCGCCCGCACCGCGATCGACCGGCGTCTTGCAGAGATCGTCAAACCCGCCGTCGAGGCCGCCGGTTTCGAACTGGTGCGCCTGCGGCTGATGTCGGGCAAGACCCGCACCTTGCAGATCATGGCCGACCGCCCCGAGGGCGGCATCGAGATCGACGAACTGGGCGAGATCACCACGCTTGTGGGCGCCGTGCTGGATGTCGAGGATCCGCTGGAAGACGCCTATGTGCTGGAGGTGTCCAGCCCCGGTATCGACCGCCCTCTGACCCGGCTCAAGGATTTCGACACCTGGTCGGGCCATGAGGCGCGCATCGAGACCAGCGAACTGATCGACGGCCGCCGCCGGTTCAAGGGCACCCTTCAGGGCACCGAGGACGGCGAAGTCCTGATCGAGATCGACGATCAGGGCGAACCGGTGACCATCGGGTTGCAATTCGACTGGCTCAGCGATGCCAAACTGATCCTGACGGACGAATTGATCGAGGAAACGCTGCGCGCCCGCAAGAGCGCGGGCGTGATCAACGAAACCGATTTTGACGATATCGAAACCGAGACCGCTTCCGAGGAGGAGTGATTCATGGCCATCACCAGCGCCAACCAGCTTGAACTGCTGCAAACCGCCGAAGCGGTCGCGCGTGAGAAACTGATCGACCCCGAACTGGTCGTTCAGGCGATGGAGGACAGCCTCGCCCGCGCCGCAAAGTCGCGGTATGGCGCCGACATGGACATCCGGGTCCACATCGACCGCAAGACCGGCCGCGCCCAGTTCACCCGCGTGCGCACGGTGGTCGAGGATGACCTGCTGGAAAACCATCACGCCGAACTGACCGTCGAGCAGGCCAGGCAGTATCTGGCCGACCCGCAGATCGGCGACGAGATCTCGGACGAGGTTCCGCCGGTCGAACTGGGTCGAATCGCGGCGCAGTCGGCCAAGCAGGTCATCTTGCAAAAGGTCCGCGAGGCCGAGCGCGACCGCCAGTATGACGAGTTCAAGGACCGCGTGGGCACGATCATCAACGGCACCGTGAAGCGCGAGGAATACGGCAACATCATCGTCGATATCGGTCGGGGCGAAGGCATCCTGCGCCGCAACGAGAAGATCGGCCGCGAGAGCTATCGCCCGAACGACCGCATCCGCTGCTTCATCAAGGACGTGCGCCGCGAGGCCCGGGGCCCGCAGGTGTTCCTGTCGCGCACCGCGCCGGAATTCATGGCCGCGTTGTTCAAGATGGAAGTGCCGGAAATCTACGATGGCATCATCGAGATCAAGGCCGTCGCCCGCGACCCGGGTTCGCGCGCGAAGATCGCCGTGATTTCCTATGACAACTCGATCGACCCGGTCGGCGCCTGCGTGGGTATGCGCGGCAGCCGCGTGCAGGCCGTGGTGAACGAGCTTCAGGGCGAGAAGATCGACATCATTCCGTGGAACGAGGAACAGGCGACCTTCCTGGTCAACGCCCTGCAACCGGCCGAGGTGTCGAAGGTCGTCATCGACGAGGACGCCGCCCGCATCGAGGTCGTGGTGCCCGACGAACAGCTGTCGCTGGCCATCGGCCGCCGCGGTCAGAATGTGCGTCTGGCCAGCCAGTTGACGGGCCTGGACATCGACATCATGACCGAATCGGATGAATCGGCCCGTCGTCAGGCTGAGTTCGCCGAACGCACCAAGCTGTTCATGGATGCGCTGGACGTGGACGAGATGATGGCGCAGCTTCTGGTGGCCGAAGGGTTCACCAACCTCGAGGAAGTCGCCTATGTCGAGCTGGACGAACTGCTGTCGATCGACGGTTTCGACGAGGACACCGCGACCGAATTGCAGGCCCGGGCCCGCGACCGGATCGAGGCGATCAACCAGGCCGCGCTGGATAACGCCCGGTCGCTGGGCGCGGAACCCAGCCTCATTGACTTCGAGGGGCTGACACCCCAGATGGTAGAGGCGCTGGCCAAGGACGGGGTCAAGACCCTGGACGATTTCGCCACTTGCGCCGACTGGGAACTGGCGGGGGGCTGGACCACCGTCGATGGCCAGCGGGTCAAGGACGACGGCATTCTCGAACCTTTCGACATGAGCCTGGAAGAGGCCCAGTCGCTGATCATGACGGCGCGCGTCCAGTTGGGCTGGGTCGATCCCGCCGATCTGGAACAGCCTGAGGAAGACGATCTCGAAGTCGAAGGCGACGAGGAGTAAGGACCAGCCATGACGCGGGGCGGGCGCGCAAAGGACCGGGATCAGCCGGAACGGCGTTGCATCGTCACGGGCGAGGTGCAGCCCAAAGGCGGCCTTGTCCGCTTTGTCATCGGACCCGAGGCCCAGGTCGTTCCCGACATCGAGGGGCGCCTTCCGGGCCGGGGCATCTATGTGGCGGCCGACGCGGGCACCATGGCGCAGGCCGTGAAGCGCAAGCTTTTCGCCCGCGCCGCCCGCGCCCCGGTCACCGTGCCCGAGGGGCTGGCCGGCATGGTCGAGGATTTGCTGACGCGGCGGGTGATCGAACTCGTGGCGTTGGCGCGAAAGGCGGGACAGGCCGTCGCGGGCTATGAAAAGGCGCGCGACTGGCTGGTCTCGGGACAGGCGGCGGTGCTGATCCAGGCCGCCGACGGGTCCGAGCGCGGCAAGACCAAGCTCAGACCTCCGCCGGGCGAGGGGGCACATGTCACCTGCCTGACAGCGCGGGAAATCGGTTTGGCATTCGGCCGCGAACATGTGATACATGCGGCGCTTGCCGCTGGCGGTCTGTCCGCGCGTGTAGTAGAGGAAGCGGCGAAGCTTGCGCGATTGCGCGGGCAGGACGGCGGTGACACCCCCGCCGGAGAGGATTGACGAGACGCATGAGCGATACTGACGGCAAGAAACCCCTTGGGCTGCGTGGCGGCTCCACTCCCGGTCAGGTGAAGCAGAGCTTCAGCCACGGGCGGACGAAGGCGGTTGTTGTGGAAACCAAGCGCAAGCGCGTCGTGGTGCCCAAGCCCGGTGGCGGCTCGTCGTCGGAAGGGTCGGCGGCGTCCAAGGCTGCGGCTGTCGGCGGCGGATCGCGTCGCCCGGCCGGGATCTCCGAGGCTGAACTCGAACGCCGGCTGGCGGCCGTGCGCGCCGCCAAGGCGCGCGAGGCCGAGGAAGCGCAGCAGCGCGCCGACGAGGAGCGCCAGCGCGAGGAAGAGCGTGAGCGCCGCCGCGCCGAGGCCGAGGCCAAGGAACGCGAGGAACGCGAACGCGAAGCCGCCCGCAAGGCCAAGGAAGAAGAAGAGGCCCGCAAGGCCGCCGAGGCTGAAAAGGCCCAGGCCGCCGCGAAAGCCGCCGAAGCCGCCGCCCCCGAGGCGCGCGCGGACAAGGCCGCACCCGCTGCGGGCGCGCCCGCCGGTGATCGTGCCGATCGCACCGCCCCCGTGCGCGGTGGCGGAACGCCGACCCCGCGCAAGGTCGAGCGCGAACGCGAGGACCGCGACAACCGCGGCAAGACCCGTGACGATGGCGGCCGCCGTGCCGGCAAGCTGACCCTCAACGCCGCGCTCGATGGCGAAGGCGGGCGGCACCGCTCGCTGGCTGCGATGAAGCGCAAGCAGGAAAAGGCCCGTGCCAAGGCGCTGGGCATGGGCCACAAGGCCGAGAAGCAGTCGCGCGACGTGCAACTGCCCGAAACGATCGTGGTGCAGGAATTGGCCAACCGGATGGCGGAACGCGCCGCCGACGTGGTCAAGGCGCTGATGAAGATGGGCATGATGGTCGCCATGAACCAGCCCATCGACGCCGATACCGCGGAACTGGTGATCGAGGAATTCGGCCACCGCGCGGTTCGCGTGTCCGATTCGGACGTGGAACAGGTCATCGACACCGTTCAGGACAAGGCCGAGGATCTGCAGCCGCGCCCGCCGATCATCACGATCATGGGCCATGTGGACCACGGCAAGACCTCGCTTCTGGATGCGATTCGCAAGACCAACGTCGTGTCGGGCGAAGCGGGCGGCATCACGCAGCATATCGGCGCCTATCAGGTGACGACCGAATCGGGGGCGGTGCTGACCTTCCTCGATACGCCCGGCCACGCCGCCTTTACCTCGATGCGGGCCCGCGGTGCGCAGGTCACGGACATCGTCGTTCTGGTTGTCGCGGCGGATGACGCCGTCATGCCGCAAACGGTCGAGGCGCTGAACCACGCCAAGGCCGCCGGCGTCCCGATGATTGTCGCGATCAACAAGATCGACAAGCAGGGCGCCGACGCGAATCGCGTTCGCACCGACCTTCTGCAACATGAGGTCGTGGTCGAACAGATGGGCGGCGACGTGCAGGATGTCGAGGTTTCGGCACTGACCGGCAAGGGTCTGGACAGCCTGCTGGAGGCCATCGCGCTTCAGGCCGAGATCCTGGAACTGACCGCCAACCCGAACCGCGCCGCGCAAGGTGCCGTCATCGAAGCCAAGCTCGACGTGGGCCGCGGCCCGGTCGCGACGGTGCTGGTGCAGCACGGCACGCTGCGCAAGGGCGACATCTTTGTCGTCGGCGAACAGTGGGGCAAGGTGCGCGCGCTGATCAACGACAAGGGCGAGCGCGTCGACGAGGCCGGCCCCTCGGTCCCGGTCGAGGTTCTGGGCCTGAACGGAACGCCGGAAGCCGGCGACGTTCTGAACGTGGTGGAAACCGAAGCCCAGGCGCGCGAGATCGCGGATTACCGCGAGCAGGCCGCCAAGGACAAACGCGCCGCCGCCGGTGCGGCGACCACGCTGGAACAACTGATGGCCAAGGCCAAGGCCGACGAGAATGTCGCCGAAATGCCCGTGCTGGTGAAAGCCGACGTTCAGGGCTCGGCCGAGGCGATCGTTCAGGCGCTGGAGAAAGTCGGCAACGACGAGGTCCGCGTGCGGGTGCTGCACTATGGTGTCGGCGCCGTGACCGATTCGGATGTCGGCCTGGCCGAAGCCTCGGGTGCGCCGATCATCGCGTTCAACGTCCGCGCCAATGCGACCGCACGCACGGCCGCCGCGCAAAAGGGTGTCGAGATCCGCTACTACTCGATCATCTATGACCTGATCGACGACATCAAGGCGGCGGCTTCGGGCTTGCTCAAGGACGAAGTGCGCGAACATTTCATCGGCTATGCCGCGATCAAGGAAGTGTTCAAGGTCACGGGCGTCGGCAAGGTCGCGGGCTGCCTGGTCACCGAGGGGGTCGCCCGCCGGTCCGCCGGGGTCCGCCTGCTGCGCGACAACGTTGTGGTCCACGAGGGCACGCTGAAAACGCTGAAACGCTTCAAGGACGAGGTGAAGGAAGTCATCTCTGGCCAGGAATGCGGCATGGCGTTCGAAAACTATGACGACATCCGCCAGGGCGACGTCATCGAAATCTTTGAACGCCAGACGGTTGAGCGCAAGCTGGACTGATCGGATTGCACCGAACATGCAAAAAGGCCGGGGTCGATCCCCGGCCTTTTTCCTTTGCCACATCCGTGCCGCGCCGGCGTGCTGCCCCCTCGGGCCGCGTCACCCGCCCCCTTCGACGCCGAAAGCCGGATGGCAGATCAGGGTGCCCGACGGCTCTGCCCCGCCAAACGGCAGCGCCAGGGTGAACTCTTGCGGCACGCCGTCCATGCGCAGGCTGTGGAACGACCGGAAGCCGAACCGCCCGTAATACGCTGGACTGCCCACCAGCACCGCACCCGGGGCCTGCCCCCTCACCTCATCCAATGCTGCCCGCATCAGGGCGCCACCGATACCACGGCGATGCAGGTCGGGCGTCACGGCGAGGGGGCCGAACAGCGCCCAACCCGACTGCGCGCCAACCCTGGCCCGGGAAACGGCAACATGCCCGACCGGCTTACCGGCCCGTTCGGCAACCAGCGACAGCCAGAGCGCGCCATCCGCCCTGAGACCGCGGACGATCTGCGCCTCGGTCCCGTCCGAAATTGGCAGGATCAGGAAGGCCGCGGTGATCAGCCGGTCAAGCGCGTCATGATCCGCCGGCGTTTCCGCACGAATCAGCACGGTATCGTCATGCCCCATAGGGCACCCAGACCGTTTTCACCTGCACTGCGCGGCGCAGGAAGTCGCGCGACTGCCCTTCAGCGCCGGACCAGTCGCGGATCGTGGGTTCGGTCCAGACCGGTTTCAGGTTCCCGGCCGACTGTTCCTCGACGTTGCGGCAAAGCGCGTCCTCGCCAAACACCCACAGCGCCGCCACGTCATCGTGTTTCGCCAGGGTATCGGCCAGCTCGGCGCGGGGGCCGGTGACGATGTTGACCACACCGCCCGGCACATCCGAGGTATCGAGCACCTGATACAGATCCAGCGCGGGCACCGGGTTCGATTGTGCGGGCACTGCAATCACCCGGTTGCCCATCGCGATCGCCGGCAACACCGTGCTGACGAACCCCAGAAGCGGCGCTTCCTCAGGGCAGACGATGCCCATGACGCCAAAGGGTTCCTTCATCGCCAGCGTGACCTGGGCCGAGGCGGTGGAATGGATCCTGCCATCATGCTTGTCGGCCCAGGCGGCCCAGTAGAACGCCCGTTCAACGGCCAGGGCGACCTCGTCCCTGGGGGCGAAATCGCGGGCACGCGCATTCAGGTTCTCGGCCAGGAAATAGAGAACCTGCGCGCGGTTGTGACCCGTGACCTTTGACCAACCCGTCGCCTTGTGCGCGGCCTCGACGGCGTTGCGGATGTCCTTGCGTCCGCCCAGCGGCACCTGCGCGCCCGGAACGGCATAGGAATAGCCGCCATCGGGCCGCTTCTGCGCGCCCCCGATATACAGCTTTCGCGTGCGGTCCACCGCATCGCCCGAGGTCCCGGCAGGCAGTGGTGACAGCGCGCCGGGTGCCTTGCGCGGGCGGCCCTTGGGCGAGGCGCCCGTCAGATAGGCCAGCATCCCCTCGCGCGCACCCTCCCGACCAAAGCCCGATTCGCGCATACCGCCAAAGGGGGCGTTCGCATCGAACAGGTTGGTTCCGTTGATCCAGACAACCCCGGCCTTGACCTGCGCGGCAATGTCCAGCGCGGTGGTGATGTTCTCGTTCCAGATGCTGGCAGCCAGCCCATAGCGGGTGTTGTTCGCCAGCGCGACGGCCTCGTCCGGCGTGCGAAAGGTCATCAGCGCCACAACCGGACCAAAGATTTCCTCGCTCATGGCAATATTCGCGGCGCCCAGATCGGTCAACAGCGCGGGCGGGCAGAAGCACCCCGGGCCGTTCGGCGCGGGGGCCTGATGCAGAATCGCTCCCTGCGCCACCGCCTGATCGACAATGCCGCGGATGCGGTCCAGTTGCACACGGTCCACCACGGCGCCGATATCCGTGGATTTGTCCAGGGGATCGCCCACGCGCAAGGTGGCCATCCGCGCCTTGAGCCGCCTGGTGAACCGCTCGGCCACCGATTCCTGCACCAGAATGCGGGACCCGGCACAGCAAACCTCGCCCTGATTGAACCAGATCGCGTCGACGACCCCTTCGACCGCGGCCTCAAGGTCGGCCTCGGCAAAGACGATGAAGGGCGACTTGCCGCCCAGTTCCAGCGTCAACGCCTTGCCGGTGCCGGCGGTCGCGCGACGGATGATCCGCCCCACCTCGGTCGAGCCGGTGAACGCGATCTTGTCCACGTCCGAGGCCACAAGCGACGCCCCGGTCCGGCCATCGCCGGTGACGATGTTCACCACGCCCTTCGGCAGGCCGGCCTCGATGCAGAGTTCGGCGAACAACAGCGCCGTCAGCGGCGTCTGTTCGGCGGGTTTCAGCACCACGGTGTTGCCAGCCGCAAGCGCAGGCGCCACCTTCCAGGCCAGCATCAGCAGCGGAAAGTTCCACGGTATGATCTGCCCGCAGACCCCATGCGGGCGCATCCCGGGGAATTCATCGGCGATCAGTTCGGCCCAGCCCGCGTGGTGATAGAAATGCCGCACCGCCAGGGGCACGTCGATGTCGCGCGACTCGCGGATCGGCTTGCCGTTGTCCAGGCTCTCCAGCACCGCGAACAGGCGCTCGCGCTTCTGCAGCAGCCGCGCCAACGCATAGAGGTGCCGTGCCCGCTGCCCGCCTGACAGTCCGGCCCATTTGCGCGCCGCACCGCGCGCCGCCTTGACCGCCGCCGCCACATCGCCCTCTGATCCTTGCGAGACCTGGGCCAGAACCGCGCCTGTTGCCGGGTTCACGCTGTCGAACGGGTCGCGCGGTTCCGTAAAGGCGCCGTCGATGAAATGGCCGAATATCCGGCCGTTCAGCCAGTCCAGGGCAACGGCGGGCGATTCGGGCGCGGGGCCATAATCCATGAGTGACAGAGCCTCGGAAACGGTGGGCATGGGAACCTCAGGCGATGGCGTGACGGTGCGCGGCGGCGTAGCGGCCGGTGACATGGTGTTCGAGCTGCCGCTCGACATCGCCCAGCATGGACGAGGCACCGATGCGGAACAGGTCGGGCTCCAGCCAGTCACGACCCATTTCCTCTTTCATCAGGATCTGCCAGGCGATGGCATCCTTGGCAGTCTTCAGTCCGCCCGCGGGTTTGAAACCGATCTTCACCCCTGTCCGTTCGCCGTAATCGCGCAGCGCCCGCACCATCGTCAGGCTGACAGGCAGGGTGGCATTCACCCCCTCTTTCCCGGTCGAGGTCTTGATGAAATCCGCGCCCGCCTGCATCGCCACCATGGACGCGGCATAGACGTTCGACAGGGTGACGAGATCCCCGGTCGCCAGGATCGCCTTCATATGCGCGGCGCCGCTGGCCTCGCGCATTGCGGCGATCTCGTCGTACAGTGCGACCCAGTCCTGGGCAAAGACATGGGCGCGCGTAATGACGATGTCGATCTCATCCGCGCCGTGATCGACGGCATAGCGGATTTCGGCCAGGCGCAGGTCCAGCGGCATCAGCCCGGCCGGAAAACCCGTCGCCACCGACGCCACCGGAATGCCCGTGTTCGACAGCGCCCGTTTCGCCACGCCGACCATCGTCGGATAGACGCAGACAGCGCCGGTGGTCGGCATGTCCTGCAGGCCCAGCCCGGCCACGATGTGATCCGCCAGGGGCCGGCGCGCCTTTGCGCACAGCCGGGCAACGCGGTCCTCGGTATCGTCGCCTGCCAGGGTCGTCAGATCGGTGCAGCGGATCGCGTTCACCAACCAGGCGGCCTGGTGTTCCTTCTTCACGCTGCGCCGTGTGGTCAGCGTGGCGGCGCGGCGCTCGGCGGCAGGGCGGTTTACCTGCACGCGGTCGAACCAGTCGGTCGTCAGCGGCAGTCCGGGGTTTCTGGCGTGCGTCATGATGCGTCCGGCAAGGGAAACGGGCAGGCGATTATGCGCGGGCGCAGGCTGTCACGCAATCCCCGCCCTGACCATCCGGTCAAAACACAGACCCGCGCGCGGGCGCATGGCAAATTGACATTCCGCCCCCCCGATCATAACCAAGTGCAACGGTAGGGATTACTGTCGATGACCGAACTGCCCAAGACCCTGACCTTCCGGATGCCGGCCGAGGCATCGCCGCTGGGCTATCGCCAGCGGCCGACCACCCCCCTTCTGGAGGTCGAGCGCCTGCGCAAGACCTTTGCCCATGCCGAAGGTCCGGCGGTGCAGCGCGTGTCTCTCGCCCTGGGCGAGGGCGAGTTGCTGGCACTCCTGGGCCCTTCGGGCTGTGGCAAGACCACCACCCTCAGGATGATCGGCGGATTCGAGAAACCCGACGAAGGCCGCATCATCTATCAAGGGCGCGACATCACCTATCTGCCGCCCGAAGCCCGGGGGATCGGTTTCGTTTTTCAGGACTATGCCCTGTTTCCGCATCTGAGCGTTCTGGACAACGTGAAGTTCGGCCTGCGCGCCCTGCCCCGCACCCAGGCGCAGGAGCGCGCCGAAGAAATGCTGCGGCTTGTGGGGCTGGCCGATCTGGGCAAACGGCGTCCGCACCAGCTTTCGGGCGGGCAACAGCAACGGGTGGCGCTGGCGCGCGCTCTGGCGGTCTCGCCGAAACTGATTCTGCTGGACGAACCGTTTTCCAACCTCGACGCCAAGATGCGCGTCGAAACCCGGCAGGAAGTGCGCCGCCTGCTGAAAAAGAGCGGCGCCACCGGCATTCTGGTGACCCATGACCAGGAAGAGGCCCTGGCGCTGGCCGACCGGATCGCCGTGATGGATGGCGGGCGCGTGGTTCAGGTCGGCACACCGGACGAGATCTATCGCAACCCGGTCAGCGAATTCGTGGCGAATTTCATCGGCCGGTCCAACTTTCTGACCGGCACCGCAACCGGCATGAACGTGCAGACCGATTTCGGCAACCTGCCGATGACCCGGGCCGCGAACGGCGCTGTGCGGCTGGCGGTGCGACCCGAACAGATCATGCTCATCCCAGATGCCGACGGCACGGCCACCATCGTCGGGCGCGAATTCCGGGGCCACGATCAGATCTATTGGGTGCAGCAGGGCGATACCTGCCTCGAGGTCATCTCGGGCCCCGGGCAGCAATATGCGATCGGCGCGCGCGTGGCGATGCGCATCTGCGATTGCGTGGTTCCGCTTACCTGATCGCGGCTCGCTTTCCCGGCTGCCCGCTTTGCGCTACTCTTGCGAAAACAAGAACCGAGCAGGGCCCCCGAATGCAGTTGCGCGCCGGACTTATCTGGCTTTTCGCCATCCTCGCCATGACCGCCGAAGGTGCGGCATCGGTCGAACGGTCGCCCTTTCCGCAGGCGCGTCCGTCGGGCGGCGAGGCCCCGCCACCGCCGGACCGGCTGGCGCAGGACGGCACGGCGCCGGCCCGCTCGCGCCATCCGCAGGCGCGTCCCCGGGGGCTGAGCGCGCCCGCCAGCACGGCGCCCACCCGCGCGACCCGGCGCGACCCGCAGTTTGATCGCTGGCTGACCGGCTTTCGTCGCCGCGCGCTGAGTGCCGGCATCCGGGCGCGCACCTTTGACGCGGCCTTTGCCGGCGTCACCCCCGACCCCGATATCCTGCAACGCGAGGCCCACCAGCCCGAGTTCAGCCGCCCGATCTGGGCCTATCTGGACAGTGCCGTCTCACGCAGCCGGATCGAAAACGGCCAGCGCGCGCTCAGGGATCACCGGCGCGTTCTGGACGAGATCGAGGCGCGCTATGGCGTCGACCGAGAGGTCGTCGTCGCCGTCTGGGGCATGGAAAGCGCCTATGGCACGCTCAGGGGGCAGACACCGATCATCCCGGCGCTGGCGACACTGGCCATGTCCTCGCGCCGGTCGGATTTCTATGAACAGCAACTGATCGGCGCGCTGCGCATCATCCAGTCGGGCGATGTGGATGCGCGCCACATGACCGGCAGTTGGGCGGGCGCGATGGGACACACCCAGTTCATCCCGACCAGCTATCTGGCCTATGCCGTCGATTTCCGCGGCGACGGCGTGCGTGACATCTGGTCCGACGATCCCACCGATTCGCTGGCGTCGACCGCGGCCTACCTGTCCAGTCACGGCTGGCAGCGGGGCCAGCCCTGGGGTGTCGAGGTGCAGGTGCCGCGCGATTTCAACCCGCGCCTGGCGAATACCAGCCGCGATGTCGCGGAATGGCGGCGGCTGGGCCTGCAACCCGTGCGCGGAGCCGATCTGCCCCGGTCGGGCGAGGCGACGCTGCTGTTTCCGGCGGGGTCGCGCGGGCCGGCGATCCTGACGTTCCGCAATTTCCGCGTCATCAAGCGATACAACAACGCCGATGCCTATGCGATCGCCGTGGGTCATCTGGCCGACCGGCTGCGCGGCGGGCGCGGATTCGTGGCCGACTGGCCCCGCGATGACCGGCCCCTGAACCGGTCCGAGCGCGAGGAACTGCAACGCCTGCTGGCCCGGTCGGGCCATTACAGCGGCGCGATCGACGGGCGCGTGGGTCAGGGCACACTGGCAGGGGTGCGGGACTGGCAGGCGGCACACGGGATGCCGCCCGATGGCTATGTCTCTCTCGCCCTGCTCGAGGCGATGCGGCGTCGGCGCTGATCAGCGCAGATGCCGGGCGTGCCAATCCAGGTGCGCGCCCATGAGGCTGCCGATGAAGTAATACGAATGGTCGTATCCCTCATGCAGGGCCAGCTCCAGCGGCTGGCCCGCAGCCTCGCACGCCGCCTTCAGACGTTCGGGCATGAGCTGCGTTTCCAGAAACCCGTCCGCGGCACCCTGGTCCACCCGCAGCGCCGGCACGCGCGCACCGGCCTCGATCAGGCGGCAGGCGTCATACGCGGCCCAGTCCGCCGGGTCCGCCCCCAGATAGCCGCCCAGTGCCTTCTGTCCCCAGGGGCACGCGGTCGGGGCGACAATCGGCGCAAAGGCGCTGACCGACCGGAAGCGCCCGGGATTGCGCAGACCGATCGTCAACGCGCCATGCCCACCCATGGAATGCCCCATGATCGACTGGCGCTGCATGTCCACCGGGAAATGCTGCGCGATCAGCGCGGGCAGTTCGGTTTCCACATAGCTGCGCATCCGGTAGTGGCGCGACCAGGGAGCCTGGGTCGCGTCCACATAGAACCCGGCGCCCAGGCCGAAATCATAGGCCCCCTCGGGATCATCGGGCACATCCACCCCGCGCGGGCTGGTATCGGGCGCGATGAACACCAGACCCAGCCGCGCGCAGGCGGCGCGAAACTCGCCCTTTTCGGTGACATTGGCCCAGGAACAGGTCAGCCCTGACAGATACCACACCACCGGGCGCGGTCCCTGCGTGGCCGCCTCGGGCAGGAAGATGGAAAACTCCATCGGCGTGCCCGTAGCGGCGCTGTCATGGCGCCAGACCTCCTGCCAGCCGCCATGCGCGCGCCAGCGTTGCAGTCGCTCCATCAGAACACCACGACCGAGCGGATCGACTTGCCCTGGTGCATCAGGTCAAAGCCCTTGTTGATCTCCTCCAGCGTCAGCGTGTGGGTGATCATCGGGTCGATCTCGATCTTCTTGTTCATATACCAATCGACGATCTTGGGCACATCGGTGCGCCCGCGCGCGCCACCAAAGGCGCTGCCTTTCCAGACCCGCCCGGTGACCAGCTGGAAGGGCCGCGTGCTGATTTCCTTGCCGGCCTCGGCCACGCCGATCACGGTGGAAACGCCCCAGCCCGGTGGCACGCTTCCAGCGCCTGACGCATCACGTTGGTGTTTCCGGTGCAGTCAAAGGTGTAATCCGCGCCGCCGTCGGTCATTTCCACCAGCTTGGCCACGATGTCCCCGTCGATCCGCGTCGGGTTCACGAAATCGGTCATGCCGAACATGCGGCCCCACTGGGCCTTGTCGTCGTTGATGTCCACGCCGATGATCTTGTCGGCGCCGACCAGCCGCGCGCCCTGGATCACGTTCAGGCCGATGCCACCCAGACCGAAGACCACGACATTCGCGCCCGGCGTCACCTTGGCCGAGTTGATCACCGCGCCGACACCCGTGGTCACGCCGCAACCGATATAGCAGGCCTTGTCAAAGGGCGCGTCCTCGCGGATTTTTGCGACCGCGATTTCCGGCAACACGGTGAAGTTCGAAAAGGTCGAACACCCCATGTAGTGATAGATCGTCTGCCCCTTGTAGCTGAAGCGGCTGGTGCCGTCGGGCATCACGCCCTTGCCCTGCGTGGCGCGGATCGCGGTGCACAGGTTCGTCTTGCCGGACAGGCAGCTTTTGCACTGGCGGCACTCGGGCGTGTAGAGCGGAATCACATGATCCCCGGGCTTGACCGAGGTCACGCCGCGGCCGACCTCGCGCACGATACCCGCGCCTTCGTGACCCAGGATCGACGGAAACAGGCCCTCGCTGTCGAACCCGTCCAGCGTATAGGCATCGGTGTGGCAGATACCGGTCGCCATGATCTCGACCAGGACTTCGCCATCCTTGGGTCCCTCAAGGTCCAGCTCGACGATTTCCAGGGGTTTCTTCGCCTCGAAGGCGACGGCGGCACGGGTTTTCATGAGGGTCCTCCGGGGTTTCGGCTGGTCGCAGACTAGCCGCACCCGGGGACCCGGCACAATGCCGGATGCGACGGATCGGTGCCCCGGCCCGTCACGGCGGGACAGGGAGGGGGCGCACCCCCTCCCGCCGCGCGATCAGAAAGGCTCGACGATCTGAGCCCAGGTGCCATCCTGAATCTGGTCGATCGAGACCAGCTCAGGCATGGCGTGGTTGTCGACGAAGGTCTGCTCGCCATAGCTGGTGAAATCCAGATGATGGCTGGCCTGCGCCGCGGCGACAAAGCTGTCGGTGGTCAGGTCCTGACCCGCCGCTTCCAGACACGACAGGAACCAGTTCGTGTAGGAATAGGCGATCATCGCGTTTTCATCGGGGTCCGAATCATAGGCCGCGCGATAGGCTTCGATAAAGGCATGGGCGTCGGGATCGGTGGTATCCATCGGATACATCTTCCACCCGCCGATGCCGTAGAGGCCGTTCACATCCGCGCCGCCCAGCGCCGCCACCAGCGAGGCGCGGCCCGGAATGCCGGTCAGCACCTTGACGTCGTTCCAGCCCAGCTTGTTCACCTCGGACATGACGCCGACGGTTTCGCGGATGACCGTGCCCGCGATGATGAGATCGCAGTTCGCCGCCCGGCACCGCGCCACCTGCGAGGAGAAGTCGATCTCGCCCGGGCGATACGAGGCGTCCTCGACGACCTCCATTCCCAGGTTCGCCATCGCCGGAACGACCCCCGCGCGCATCAGGTCGCCAAAGGGCCCTTCCATCATGATCAGGCCGACGCGCTGCGAACCCCATTCAGGGATCATCCGCTCCATCGCCTTTTGCATGGTGGTGTTGTAGTTCTGCACGGTGGTGAAGACCAGGGGCGAGTTGCCCGCGACCTGATGCATCACCGCCGATGCCGCCCAGGGCGCAAAGACGATGGTGCCCGATTCGACCGCCTGGCCAATGGTCGCCGCATTGGTCCCCGAACCAAAGGGGTTCAGCAGCGCGAACACCTCGTCCGAGCGGATCAGCTTCTGCACCGCGCGCACGGCAAGCTGCGGCTGGCTGCCGTTGTCTTCCACGATGAAGCGGATCTGCCGGCCGTGGACGCCGCCGGCCGCGTTGGCCTGCGAAATCGCCAGTTCGGTCGCGTTGCGCAGCCGCGCCATGCCGGCGGCGGCGGGACCGGACAGGTCGATATGCGTGCCGATGACGATCTCATCGGCACTGACCCCGGCGGCACGCGCCAGGCGCAGGCCGCCGGCCATGGCCAGCGCGGCGGCGCTGGTGGCGAGCATCTGACGACGGTCCATAGTCATGAATTCCTCCCATGTTGGGTTTGACGGGGTGATCGTGCGTTCGGCATGTCCTCCACTCCCTCCTGCCGTCTCAGGCGGGATACATGCCGTCGATGAGGGTCGCGTATTTCTGCGCGATGACCTTTCGCTTCAGCTTCATCGTTGGCGTCAGCTCCTCGTCCTCGGCGGTGAGAAGCTGGTCGATGATGCGGAAATCCTTGATCTGTTCCACCCGGGCCAGACGCGGGTTCACGGCGTCGATCTCGGCGCGGATCAGATCGACCACGGCCGCGGCGCGGGTCAGGCTGGCGAAATCCGTATAGGGAATCGCCTGATCCTGCGCAAAGCGCGCGACATGTTCCTGGTCGATCATCACCAGCGCGGTGATGAACCGCTTGCCCTCGCCGATGACCACGGCGTCGGTGATATAGGGGCTGAACTTGAGCTGGCTTTCGATCTGCGTGGGGGTGATGTTCTTGCCGCCCGCGGTGATGATGATGTCCTTGATCCGGTCGCGGATCGCCAGATAGCCGTGCTCGCTGATTTCGCCGCAATCGCCCGTGTGCAGCCAGCCATCGGCCGAAACCGTCTCGGCCGTCTTTTCGGGCTGCTTCCAGTAGCCGGCAAAGACATTCGCCCCACGGATCAGGATCTCGCCCGCGTCGCCGATGCGGATCTCGGTCTCCTTGGCGGGTGAGCCGGCCCAGCCCAGCTTGATCCCGCGCGTCGGTGTCGCGGTGGCAAAGCCCGAGGTTTCGGTCATGCCAAAGGCTTCGCGCAGTTCGACGCCGACCGACAGGAACCAGCGGATCAGATCGGGCGGCACCGGGGCGGCCCCCGTCAGGGCGCTGCGGCAGTTCTGAAGCCCCAGAAAGATGCGGATGTTGCGGAACGCCAGCCACGTCACCAGCCGATCCACCGGGCCCATCGCCGGCGGGTCGCGCCCGTCAAGCTGCGCCTCGACCCCGGCGCGGCCCCGGTCCAGCGCGCGGCGGTAGATCCAGCGCGCCGGCGCGATCGCGTCCCGCAGGAAGAGTTCGATCTGCGAATGCATCTTTTCCCAGAAGCGCGGCGGCGCAAAGACGATATGCGGCGCGACTTCGCGGATGTCGTTGGGCACGGTGCCCGAATTTTCGGGGAAGTGAACAATCAGGCCCAGCGCGATCGCGTTGAACACCGATGCCATGCGTTCCGCGATATGGCACAGCGGCAGAAAGGACAGCGACTTGTCGCCTGGATTGGCGGCCAGATACTCAGGCGCCTTGCACATCTGGAACACCGCATTCCGGTTCGAGATCATCGCCCCCTTGGGCGCCCCCGTCGTGCCCGAGGTATAGACCAGAAAGGCCAGATCGCCCGCCTGCCCGGCGTCGATCGCGTCCTCGAAATCACGGGCCTGGGTGGCGGCGATGTCCTCGCCGCGCTGCACGAACCGATCCCAGAATTCGACACCCGGGTCGTTCAGCTTGCGCAAGCCTTCGCGTTCGATCACGACGATGCGGGTCAGGGCTGGGCACTCGGCGCGGATCGACAGCGCCTTGTCCAGTTGTTCCTGATTTTCGACCACCAGCACCCGGCAACCCGAATCCCGCAAGATGTATTGCAACTGTTCGGCGGACGAGGTCGGATAGACCCCGCACCCGACGATCCCCATGCATTGCGCGCCGATATCGGCAAACAACCATTCCGGGCGGTTCTCGGCCAGGACGGCGATCACCTCGCCGCGCTGGACGCCCAGGTCCCGCAGCGCCAGGCCGACAGCCCGGGCCTGTTCGTAATACTGCGTCCAGCTGTAGCTTTGCCACAGCCCCCGCAGCTTGTGCCTGAGGGCGGGCCTTGAGCCCCACTCCTGCGCCCTGGCGCGGAACACGCGGGCCGGTGTGTCGTGGCCCATGAAGCGGATCTCGGTGCTCATCGGCTCATCTCCAGGTCTTTCGACGTTTCCAGCGTTGCGCGGTGCCCGACTGCCCCTCGTGCCCGTTTCCGCCGCCCAGATAGGCCTCGCGCACGTCCTCTTTCTGGCTGAGGGCGTCGCAGGTATCGGCGGCGACGATGCGCCCCAGTTCCATGATATAGCCGTCATCGCCATGCTTCAGCGCGACGGCGGCGTTCTGTTCGACGACCAGCACGGCGGTGCCGGTTTCGTCGCGGATGCGCAGGATGATGCCGAAGATCTCGTGCACCAGCATGGGCGACAGGCCCAGGCTGGGTTCATCCAGCATCAGCAGCCTGGGCGCGGACATATAGGCCCGACCGATCGCCACCATTTGCTGCTCGCCCCCCGACAGAAGCCCCGCGTGCTGTGCATCGCGTTCCTTCAGGCGGGGGAACCACTGATGCACACGCTCGATGTCGCGGGCCACCGCATCGCGGTCCTTGCGGGCAAAGGCGCCCATCAACAGGTTTTCGCGCACGGAAAGAAAGGGATAGACCTGCCGCCCCTCGGGCACCAGAACCAGACCCTTGCGCGCGATCTCGTCCGCATCGAGGCCCTGGATCTCCTCGCCCTGGAACAGCGCCTTGCCCTTGAACGGGTCGATGACGCCGGCAAGCGTGTTCAGAAGGGTCGTCTTGCCGGCCCCGTTCGCGCCCAGAACGGCGGTGATCCGCCCCTCGGCCACGGTCAGGTTCACGCCCTTCATCGCGGCAATCGGCCCATACCAGGTTTCCAGGTTTTGCACGTCCAGCAGCATGGTCAGGTCCCCAGATAAGCGGCGATGACATCGGGGTGGGCCTGCACCTCGGCGGGCGAACCCTCGGCCAGCAGGCGCCCCTGCGCCATGCAGACCACGCGGTCCGCAACGGCACTGACCAGCGACATGTCGTGTTCGATCATCACCACGGTGATGCCCAGATCGCTGCGGATGTCGTCGATCCAGAAGGCAAGGTCGCGCGTTTCCTCGGGGTTCAGCCCCGAGGCGGGCTCGTCCAGAAACAGCAACTCGGGACCGGAACACAGGGCGCGGCCCAGTTCGACCACCTTGCGCACACCATAAGGCAGGCCGGCAACCATCGCGTTGCGCCAGGGCGAGAGATCGAGGAACTCGATGATTTCCTCGGCCTTGGCGCGGTGCTCCTCCTCGATCCGGGTGAGGGCCGGGGTGCGCAGGACCTGCTGCCACCAGGCGCCGGCGCCAAAACGGTGCCGGCCCAGCAGCAGATTGTCCAGCACGCTGGCCGCATCGAACAGTTCGATGTTCTGGAATGTCCGCGCGATACCCAGATGGGCGATTCGCGACCGGGGCGCGCGGGCGATATCCTGCCCCTTGAACAGGATGCGGCCCTTGGTGGCATCGAAAACCCGGGTCACCAGGTTCAGCATCGATGTCTTTCCGGCGCCATTCGGCCCGATGACCGCCAGCACCTCGCCGGGGTTCACGGCGATCGACAGGTCGGAAATGGCCTTGAGGCCGCCGAAATGCAGCGCCACACGGTCCAGCTCCAGAAGAGGTGCGTCGCTCATCTGTTCCGCTCCGACTTCATGTAGGATTTCTGCCGCCGGAAGGTATCGCGGCGATACAGGGGGAAGTTTTCCAGCAGCGCGCGGATCTTCAGCCAGCGACCGTTCAGTCCGGTGGGCTCGAACAGCACGAAAAGCGCCAGCACGAACCCTGCGACAAAGATCTCAAGCCCCGTCTGCCGTTGCACAGCGTCGGGCAGCCAGGATTTCAGGAAGGACACGGCGTTGGGCAGCATCGAAATCAGGATCGCGCCCAGGATCGCGCCGCGCAGGCTGCCGATCCCGCCGATCACCACCATCAGCACCATGTCCAGGGACAAGAGAAGCGTGAACGCGTCGGGCGTCAGATAGCCGATGTGATGCGCCATCAGCGCGCCGGCCAGGCCCGTGATCCCGGCGGACAGACCAAAGGCGCCGATCTTCACCCGGTTGACCGGGATGCCCAGGGCATAGGCCGCGGCCTCGGAATCGCGCACGCCGGTAAAGGCCCGCCCGATGCCCGAGCGCATCAGATTGGCCAGCGCCAGCAACACCAGCACCACCGTCACCAGGCAGACGTAATAGAACACGCGCGGCGACCCCAGCGAAAACCCCATCAGACGCGGCGTTTCCACCAGCATCCCGGTGAAGCCGCCGGTCACGCTGCGCCACATCCCGGTCACCTGTTCGATGACGATCGAGAACGCCAGCGTCACCATCGCCAGATAGAGACCGGACACGCGGATCGCCGGAATGCCCACCACCAACCCGACGGCGGCGGCGATCAGCCCGGCCAGCGGCATCGACAGCAGGAAGGGCACGCCATGGGCCATCAACCAGGCATGGCCATAGGCCCCGATGGCGACAAAGCTGGCGTGGCCCAGACTGACCTGTCCGGTGAACCCCGACAGCGCCATCAACCCCAGCGATGCCACGCACAGGATCAGCACATAGCCCAGTTCGCCCACCAGATAGGTCGAACCAAAGGCAGGCACCGCCAGCAACCCTGCCAGCAGAAGGCCATACCACACCCAGTCGCTGCGGTGCCTGAGCAGCGCGAACCCCTGGGCATAGCGGGTGTGATAGTCAAAGCGCATTCGTCACACCCTCCGGCCGTGGGCTTCGCCCATGATGCCGCGCGGTCGCAGGATCAGCACCGCGATCAGCACCAGGTAGGGCGCGATATCCTTGAAGCCATCGGGCATGTAGACGCCCGCGTATTGTTCGATCAGGCCGATCAGCACACCGCCCAGCACGGCCCCGGGCAAGCTGCCGAACCCCCCCAGGACGATCGCCGCCAACGCCTTCAGCGTGATCAGCCACAGGCCCGTGTCGACCAGCGACACCGGCGCCAGGAACATGCCGGCGATGGCCGCGGTCGCCCCGCCCAGCGCCCAGACGAGCGAGTTGAGCTGCTTGACCTTGACCCCGTTCAGATAGGCGGCAAGCTGGTTCTGGCTGGCCGCCTGCATCGCCACGCCCAGCCGTGTCCGGCTGAAGAAAAGCCACAGCGCCACGGCGATCACCAACGCGACGCCCATGATGACCAGCGACAGTTCGGTCATGGCAATGCCCGCGATCTCGGTTGTCTGGCCGCTCCACGGTGTCTGATAGCTGCGCGAATCGGGGCCGAAGCCCATGCTCACACCCCCCCGGATCATGAACGCCAGCGCGATGGTCAGCATCACCCCGGCGAATTGCGGCTGTCCGGCGATGCGCCGCACGATCACCGCGTCCAGCCCATAGGCCAGAACACCGATCCCCACTGCCACCAGGGGCAGAACCAGCCAGAAAGGCAGGCCGGCGCGTTCGATCAGCGCCCAGGCGGTAAAGGCCGACAGCACCAACAGGTCGCCATGGGCGAAATTCAGAACTTCGGTCGCCTTGTGGATCAGCACGATCCCCAGCGCCACCAGCGCATAGATGGCCCCGACGGCGATGCCGTTGACGGTCACTTGCGCGAACAGGTCCAGCGCACCGTTCATGCAGGCTCTCCCATTTGAAAACTGACGTCCCAGGCATTCAGCCGCTCGTGGCAATGGCCGCAGGTGGCGCGCGGCACAAAGGCCTTGCCGCAGGCCTTGTGCCTGGGCCGGATCGAACTGGGCTCGTGGAACAGGTGCTCGCTGGCCCAGGTGGACAGCAGGACGATATAGGGGAACAGGCCGCGGCTGGCAGCGGTCAGCAGATAGACGCGGCGGCGCCCGTCCTCGCGGTCGGATTCGACCGTCAGCAGACCGGCGTCCACCATCGCGGCCAGACGCCGGCTGAGCAGCGGCGGACTGATCCTGAGGACATGCGCGATCTGGTCGAAATGCCGGCACCCCAGCACCGCCGCCGAGACGATCATCAGCGTCCAGCGATCCATCCTGAGCGCGAGATGCGACATCGCCCCGTCGCTCACCGTGACCTTGGGCGTGCGCATCCGTTCGGCCGGGTCATAGGGAAGGCGCGGGTTCGGTTTCAACGACATGTCCAGGTCGCGGATGGTGACGGTTTCCCCGCAGGCCTCGCACGACATCTGCGGCACAAAGGCGTGGCCGCAGGTCCGGTGCACCAGCCGCGACGGCAGCGCCAGGCGATGCTCGCCAAAGCGAAGCTCCCATTCCCAGGTCATCAAGGTGGCCTCGTAGATCGCCATGCCCTTGTGCGTCAGGTGATAGGCGAACCGTTCGGGGCGTTCCTGATACAGACGCGGGCGCATCAGATCCATGTGGACCAGCGCCTTCAGCCGATCCGACAGGGTGCGACGCGGGATGCCCAGGCGCTGCTGGAAATCATCGAACCGCTTGACCCCCGTAAAGGCCCCCATGAGAATCTGCATGGTCCAGCGATCGCCGATCATCTTCAGCGCGTGGCTCAGCACCGAGGTGCTCAGCGCATCGCGAAGAAGATCGAGATCGGGCGCCTCGCTCATGCCACGCGCTCGATGATCACGGCCGCGGCCAGGCCCGCCGCGCCGCAGGCGGCAATCAGCGCGCGCTTGCCGTCGCGCCGCTCGAGCTCGTCCAGCGCCGTGCCGATCAGGGCACCCCCGGTCGAGCCCATCGCATGACCCAGCGCGATCGCGCCGCCGTTCACATTCAGCCGGTCCGGTTCGACGCCCATGTGGCGCGCGAAATGCAGGGCCAGCGCGGCGAAGCTTTCGTTGACCTCGAACAGATCGATGTCGCGCACCCCAAGCCCTGCGCGCGCCAGTGCGGCATTCGCGGCATCGACGCTGCCGGTCAGCGCCAGAACGCGGTCCACGGCCTGTTCCGCCACCGCCAGGATCCGCGCGCGTGGCGTCAACCCCGCGCGCCGGGCGGCGGCCTCGGTGGCCACCAGCACCGCCGAGGCCCCGTCCGCCATCGCCGGGGAATTGCCCGCGTGGTGCACATGGTCCACATGCGCCAGCCCGGTGTGGGCCATGATCGCCGCGTCCATCCCGTAGGCCGCGCCCATCTCGGCAAAGGCCGGGGCCAGCGCCGCCAGGCTTTCGGCCGTGGTGCCCGCGCGCGGTGTCTCGTCTGCCGTCAGATCGCCCACCGGCACCAGAGAGACAAAGCGCCCCTCGGCCCGCGCCGCGACCGCGCGCGCCTGGCTTTCGGCGGCAAAGGCATCGCAATCGGCGCGGCTGAACCCCTCGGCGGTGGCAACGGCATCGGCGCTGATGCCGATGGCCACCAGACCGGCGGATTTCTGAAAGGCGAAATCATGCGTCAGGGCGCCCTTGTCCGATGCCATCGGCACCCGCGACATGCTTTCGACTCCACCGCCGATGGCCAGTCCGTCCGTCGCCTGCGCGCGCAGCGCGGCCAAGCCGACCGCCGTGAGCCCGCTGGCGCAATAGCGATTGACCGTCAGGCCCGGCGCACTGTCGGGATAGCCGGCCGCGATCAGGGCCAGCTTGCCGACATTCGCACCCTGGTCGCCGGTCTGCGTGACACAGCCGAAAATGGCATCCGCCAGATGACGGTCGCCCAGCCCGTGCCGGTCAGCCAGGGCGCGCAGCGGCGCGGCCAGCAAATCGACCGGCTTCACCCCATGCAGGGCGCCCTTGGCATTGCCACGTCCGCGCGGTGTGCGCACCGCGTCAATGATGACGGCATGTGTCATCCGGTCCTCCCTGTTTGCCGCAAAGGCGGCGTCTTCTCCCGCGTGGAGGGCCTCTTACTGGGCCTCGACCACGAAACTCACGACCGTGCCGAAACTGCCGCCGATGTTCAGCGTCTGGATCCGGTTCGCGCCGTCGATCTGCATGTCACCCGCCCGGCCCAGCACCTGCCGCGCCGCGTCGTGCAACATGCGCGAGCCGGTAGCGCCCACCGGATGCCCGCAACCGATCAAACCACCCGACATGTTCACCGGGCAACGGCCGCCCGGCTCGATGATGCCCTCTTCGACGGCCTGCCAGCTCTGCCCCGGCGCGGTCAGGCCCAGATGGTCGATGGCGATATATTCGGTGGTCGTGAAGCAATCATGCGTCTCGACCCCGCTCATCGCCTCGATTCCGCTGACACCGGCGCGGCGCCAGGCATCCTCGATCGTCTGGCGCACATGCGGAAACACATAGTCGCCGCTGCGCTCCAGCTTGTCCTTGAAGCGCAGGCCCGCGTTGTGGTGGCCCCACCCGGCGATCCTGGCCGCGCGCTTTCCGGTGCGGCGCGACCATTCGGCGGCGAATGCCGGCGACGCCAGCACCAGCGAGGACGCGCCGTCGGTGATCTGACCGCAATCCTGACGCCGGGTGCCCGGCTCGATGATGGGGTTGGCATTGTCGTCATCGGTGAAGGACAGCGCGTTGAATTCCCAACCCCGGGTCTGTGCCAGCGGGTTGCGTTTGGCGTTGCCATAGTTGATCTCGGCGATCCGGTTCAGGTGGCGCCGGTCCAGACCATAGCGCCGGTCATATTCCTGTGCAGCCAGGCCAAAGACGGCCGGCCACAGGTATTTGCAGTCGATCCCCTCGTGCCCCTGCCAGCCGGCGGCATTCTGGTTCACCGACGCGATATCGCCGCGCGTGTTCTTGAATTCCTCGGCGCCGACGACCAGCACGCAGTCATAGCGCCCGGCCTCGATCTCGGCCATGGCGGTCAGCACCGCCAGCGAGGCCGAGGCGCACGCCCCCTCGTGCCGCATCGCGGGCACACCCCAGAGTTCCGGCACGACCTGTGCGACCATCGCCCCCAGATGGGCCTGTTCGCGCTGCATTTCGCCAAAGGCGTTGCCCACATGGATCGACCCCACCTGCGACGGATCGACCTGCGCGTCCTCGAGTGCATCCAGAACCGAGGCGCGCATCATGTCCGAGATATCCAGCCCCTCACGCGACCATGCGCGGGCGAAATCTGTCTGCGACGATCCAAGGATATAGGTCATGCGGTGCCTTTCTGAAATCGGTTCATTGCGGCGGCGTATTCGCCTGCCAGTCGATCGACGATGGTGGCAGCGGGTTCGGTGCCCGTGACTGCCCCCACGCCCTGCCCGGCCGACCAGACATCGGCCCAGCGTTTGCCTTTCAGGCTTTGGCTGCTGTCATAGGCGCGGTCCGGGGCGTCCGGCATGGCGTCAGGGTCGAACCCGTTCGCCCTGAGCGACGGCTTCAGCCAGCTTGCGGGCGTGCCCGTGATCCCGGCGCTGATCAGCAGATCCTCGATCTGCGCGGCCGCCAGCATGTCCTTGTAGTCCTGCGACGCCAGGCTTTCGGCCGCAGCGATGAATGAGGTGCCCATGTAGACGTAATCCGCACCCGCCGCGATGGCCCCGGCGATTCCCCAGCCATCGCTGATCCCGCCCCCGACGATCAGCGGGCCCTTGTGGAACTGGCGCACCGCGCTGACAAAGGCAAAGGGCGACAGCGTGCCGGTATGCCCGCCCGCGCCCGCACAGATGCAGGCCAGCCCGTCGGCGCCGGCCTCGATCGCCTTGCGCGCCAGTCTGGGCGAGGTCACATCGGCGATCACCGTGCCGCCATAGGCATGCACCGTCTCGATCGCCGGTTTGGGCGAGCCCAGCGCCGTCACGACAAAGGGCGGCTTGTGCTTGGCGATCAGGGCCAGATCCTGCGGCAGGCGGGCGTTGGTGGAATGCGTCACCAGATTGGCACACCAGGGGGCATCGCCCACCTCGGCCACGATGCGGGTCATCCAGTCGTCCAGCTGTTCGACCGTGCGGCAATTGGGCGTCGGAAAGCAGCCGACGATCCCCGCCTTGCAGGCGGCAATCACCAGATCGGGCCCCGAGACCAGGAACATGGGCGCGGCAAAGACCGGCAGGCGAAGAGCGTCAGTCATGGAACCTCGTGGGTCGGCGGGATTGGGCCACGGCAAAGCGGGACGCGACAAAGGCCAGCGTCGTCAGCGTGGCATTGCCGGCGCCGTTCAGCCCGGTGACGTGATAGTCGGAATAGGCGGCCGCGAAATTCAGCGGCATCGCCCCGGTCAGGTTGATCGTCAGTTGCGCCCCCGCGCGGGCATAGGCGGTCTCGGCCCGGGCGATGAACCCCTCGTCGCGGGCATAGAGAAAGCCGGTGATCCCGCCGTTCGACCGCGCGTCCTCGGTCGCCTGGTGCAGGGCATCCTCGGGGCTGTCGCAGTCGATGACAAAGCCGATGGGGCCAAAGCGTTCCTCTGCGTAAAGGTCGTGCGCATCCTTGCCGACCTGAACCAGAAGCGGCGTCGCGGTGCGGGCACCCGGGAAATCGGGGTGCTCATACCCCCGGCTTTCCAGCAGGATCCGGCCCCGCCCGGCCGCCTGGTCGCGCACCCACTGGATCAGGCCCAGCGTTTGCGGTGCCTGAACGGTGGCCAGGATCATGCCGGCCCGCCGGGGATCCTGCGTCAGCGCGTCGATCGCCCCGGCCAGCCGGTCGGCGACCACGTCGCGCGGCACCGGACCATCGGGCGTGTCCACCGTGGGCGGCAGATAGACGTTCTGCGGGCTGGTGCACATCTGCGCCGAGAACATGCACATCGTGGTCGCCAGCGACCGGATCGCGGCATCCAGATCCTCGGCGCCCGCAAGCACCACGGTGTTGCAGCCCGAGGTCTCGGTAAAGGCGATCGCGGGATGGGCGTTGGCCTCGACCCATTGGCCAAAGCGCGCGGATCCCGTGAAATCGACGATGGCGCAATCGGGATGCTGGATCAGAACCTTGCCCAGCGGATCGGCCACCGTATCCAGGCACAACGTCAGCAGATTCGGATCGAACCCCTGTTCGGCCAGAAGATCGCGGAACACCCGCACGGTGATCGCCATCGGCAGCACGCTGGCGGGATGCGGTTTGACGATCACCGCGTTGCCCGTGGCCAGGCTGGCCAGGATCGACGGCCAGGCGTTCCAGGTGGCGAAACTGGCGCAGGTAAAGCACACCGCCACGCCGCGCGGGACCAGGCGATAGGTCTTTTCCAGGCGGATCTCGTCGCGGCCGAAACGGCGGGCCCAGTCCGCCCGTGGCGTCACGCTGCGCATCGCCTGATCGGCATAGACCAGGGCCTCGATCCCGCGGTCCAGCGCGTTCACGCCGGACCCGGCATAGGCCATGTTGTAGCTTTGACCCGCGGTGTGCATGACGGCCGGAACCAGCGTGAACAGGCGGGCATAGAGACGATCGAGCCCCTCCATCAGCAGCATGACCCGCGCGTCGGGATCCGCCGCCGCCCAGCCGGGGAGGGCGGCGCGGGCGGCGGCGAACAGGGCCTGAGGATCGGCTTGCGGATAGGTGATCCCCAAAGGCGCCTGCGTATAGGGCGAGACCTCCTCGCCCACCCAACCGGTCACGCCGGGAAGATCCAGCGCAAAGGGCTTGCCCAGCATGGCCCGAAACGCGGCCTCGCCCGCCGGTGCGGCGGTTTCCGCATCGGGATAGAGTTTCGGCATCTCAGGATAGGGCGACCAGCACTCGCGGCTGGCGCAGGCAGCCTGGGCGCGCTGGAATATGGCGCGATGGTCGGTCATCCGCGTCTCCACCTGAGGCGATGGAACCGGGGACCTTCCTGGGCCGACAGCGTCAGGGTGTCGCCGTCCAGATCGACGGTGCGCACCTGTTCGGACCCCACGAAATCGGGGTTCAGCGAATGCGTCACCGAATGAATGACGACGGTGTGGCCGGCGCGTTCCTCGGTCCGCCAGGTGCCGGCGTAATGGAAATAGCTCTCGAACGCCGCCAGACGCTCGCCCTCGGGGGCGTTGCGGGGGTTGCCGGTGGACCAGCGGGGCCGGTCAGCCCGCGCGATGCAGGCCGACATGCCACCGTCGGCGGTGTAGTGAATCAGCCCCGTGGGATTGGAACCAAAGGGCTGGGTCACGCGGTCCGCGAGCTCGATCTCCCATCCCACCAGATGCCAGGTGCCGTCCAGCATCACGCGACCTGTGCCGCGGAAAGCTGATCTTCGCGCACCCAGCACGAATGGAACCCATGCGGCACCCGCTGCGGCAGGATCACACGCGCGACCGGCCCCTTGGCGATGTCGCGTGCATCCGTCACCCACACCTCGGACCGGTTTGCCAGCCCGTTCCACACGAAGCCGACGACATAGCCGTCGTCCTCCTCCACCGCGCCATCGCGCGGGGCAAAGGGTGCCTCGGAAAACCAGTAGCCTTCGCCCGGGTGATAGGCCAGCGCGGCCCCGGTCTGCAGGTCATACTTGACCAGCCCGGCGAAATGCGGCTGCTCCAGCGTGCGCGGGCGGCCCATCAGCACGTTATAGGTGAAGCGGTTCTTCACCCCCTGGAAGCGCGTGTTGATCATCGGGAATTCGGTGTTGAGGATGTCGTCCACGACCCCCTCTTTCGTTGCCCCCGTCGTCAGGTTCATGCGCCACTGATACAGTTCGTAATCCGTGCCCTGCGTGCCGATGGTGAACAGCAGGCGCTGCACGTCCAGCCCGCCGTCATAGCCGCGCGGATTGGCATAGGGCGTGCCCAGCATGACCACCTCGGTCTCGCCCTGCGCGTTCACCTCTTCCCAGGCGTTGGCGACATGCAGCATGTAGCGCGGCTGGAATTCGAACCAGCGGATCTGGTCGGCGCTGCCGTGACGCGGGATCACCGCGAAACGGGTGGGCCAGTCCTGACGGAATTCCAGACTGTAACGACCCCGCGCCAGGGCCTCGGGATTGTTGATCAGCGGAAAGTCGTGCAGCACCGAATAGTTGCGCGTGATCGCCATGTCATGCGGCAGGCGCGGGCCGGGCAGTTCAACCGGAATCAGCGATTTCAGCGCACCGTCGGCGCCGATGACACCGTGATGCATGTAGGGATGGCGGTTGCCATAGGCGAAAAAGACGAACTCGCCCGTCGCCTCATCAACCCGGCTGTGGGCCGAGATCTGCAACCCCACCAGACGCGGATCGCTTTCCAGCTTTCCCAGCGTGGTCAGGCTGCCGGGATCGACGGTATAGACCGAACCGCCGCGATACCACATCGAGTAGAGCTTGCCGTTGTGAAACTTCACATCGGTGTTCGACGTGTTCTTCATCGCATCGTCGGGCAGCGTGCCTTCGGGCATCCGTTCCTTCAGGCCCGGCCACAGCGATTCCCCCGCCGCGTTCTCGGCCTTGAACCCGTCGGTTTCCACCCAGCGGTTGCGATAGGTCGCCCGTCCGCCCTGAAAGCGGACGGAATGCAGCATCCCGTCACCGTCGAACCAGTGATACTTGCCATGCGGCGCATGGGCCGGCGACGGGCCGTTGCGGACATACATCCCGTTCAGGTCGGCCGGCAGTTCGCCGATGACTTCGAGATCCTGCGCGACCACCTCGGAGTGGGTGGGCGCAAAGGGACCGGCCATGCTGGCATTCGGCACGAACCAGTCCTGCGGGTCGGGAATGTGATCCAGCCCCATCCCTCAGCCCCCCATCGCCGCACGGGCGAGAACACCGCCATCGCGGAAATCCGCGCCGTTCGCCCAGCACGAATGCGTCCCCGACGCCAGCTGATGCGGCAACTGGACCCGGCACACAGGGCCATCCGCAAACCGCTTGCAGTCGATCAGCGCGACCTCGGACTTGCCGGTGGTCTCGTTGATGATGAAGGTGACAAGATAGCCGTCATCCTCGTCCTTGGCATTCACGCGGGGCGCAAACGGCGCCTCTGAGGCGAACTGCCCCTCGGGCAGCTTGATCTCCCAGCTTTCGCCGGTCTGAAGATCGGTCTTGACGTAGCCATTGAAGATGAACCAGCCCGGCACCTGAAGCGCGGAATAGGCATAGCGATAGGGCAGACCGGCATATTTCTGGTTGAACATGCCGAATTCCATGATCCGGTCGTCCAGCCGCTGTTCGGTCGTCTTGCCGGTCTTCAGGTTGAAGCGCCAGCGATGCAGCTTGGTGCCCATCTTGTGCTGGTCCAGATAGGACATCATCCGCTCATAGCCGGGCTTTGCGCCGTCGTAATTGGTGGGCATGGGGTCTTCCTGGAAATAACCGTCCAGGATGATCTCGTCGCCGTCCTCGTAGGCGTTCAGCCAGTGCAGGACAAAGGTGGGCTCGGCCTCGAACCACATGATGTCCTCGGGCTGGCCCCGGCGCGGGATGATCGCAAAGCGCGAGGGTTGGTCCTTGTAGAACCGCACGACATGCTTGTCGCGTTTCAGGGCCTCGGGGTCCCAATACAGCGGGAAATCGTTGAGGATCGCGTAGTTCCTGGTGAAGGCCATGTCGTGCGGCAGACGCGGCCCGGGCAGCGGCACCGGGACGTAGTGCACCAGCGTGTCGTTCTTGTCGACGACGCCGTAATGCATGAACGGCGGCTTCTTCGAATAGTTGAAGAACAGCAGCTCGCCGGTGTGTTCATCCACCTTGGTGTGGGCCGAGATGCCATCCTCGGGCGACCAGTCGGGGATGCCGGCCTCGTCCAGGGTGAGGGGGTCCATGCGATACCCCTCGCCGCACTGATAATAGGTCGTCAGTGCCTTGCCCGCGTGCACCACCACGTCGGTGCTGCTGGCATCCTTCAGCGCCCCATGGGCACCCCAGCCGGGGCGCTTGGACAGTGCGGGATCTTCCATCAAACCCGCCCACAGCCGTTCGCCGGCCTCGATCTCGGCGGCCAGCCCCTTGGTTTTCACGAACCGGTTGCGATACTGAACCTTTCCGTCCCGAAAGGCCGCCAGGTGAATCATGCCGTCGCCGTCAAAGGGATGATACCGCCCCAGCGCCTGGTGCAGCGGGTTCTGCGTATTCCGCAGATACACACCGTCGATATCCGTTGGCACCGAACCTTCCAGAACAACTAGGTCATCTGCATTGACCTCTTCGTGCTGCGGGCTCCAGGGGCCTTGCAGATAGGGGTGGTCTCCGGGTTCGATATTGCCTTTGAACCGCTTGACGACTTCGACGCTCATGGTTCGATCCCTCGTGTTCCGGCGATAATGAGTTACGTTGTTGAACTCAGGATTCCGGCAAAATGCTAGTCTGTCAATGATCTTTTCGGTCTGCCCGAAAATTCATCGCATCGCTGTTCCGACAGGCGAAACGCGGGCGTGTCAGCCCCCCAGACGATCCAGAAAAACCGGCCGCAGCGGGGCCAGCGCGGCCTGCCCGTCCGTTGACGGCACGCCATAGACCGTCAGTCTGCGCGGTTTGATGACGCCGAAAAGGCGCCGCGCATACTGCCGGTTGAAGGTGCCGATATGGGCCATCATCGCGGCCTCGTCGGCATAGCGTTCCAGGATGTGACAGGTCCGGCCGTCGGCGCTGACGAACCAGTCATACATCTGGCAACCCGGTTCATTGGCGCGCGTGGCGTCGCACATCTCGTGCATCAGGGCTTCCAGCTCGGGGCGCTTGCCCTCGGGCAGGTCGGCTTCCATCACCCAGGTGATTGCGTGCGTCATGGTGGTCCTCAATGCGGCAGGTTGAACAGGTTGACCAGGGCCAGCGACACCGCCGGAAACGCGATCAGGATGCCCAGGCGGATCAGATCGGCGACGATGAACGGTCCCACCCCGGCATAGATCGTCGACAGGCTGGTGCGCGGCAGCATCGCCTTCATCACAAAGACATTCATGCCGATGGGCGGGGTGATCATGCCGATCTCGATCACCATGACGGTCAGGATGCCCCACCAGATCGGGTCATAGCCATAGCCCAGGATCAGCGGATAGACGAAGGGAATGGTGATGACCATGGACGAGATCGTCTCGAAGATCGACCCCAGGATCAGATACATCACCATCAGCAGCAGGACGACCCAGATCCCCGGCAACCCGGTGTCGCGGATACCGTTGACGATCACCTCGGGCAGGCCCGAGATGGTCACCGCATAGGTAAAGATCGAGGCCCCGATCGTCATCAGATAGATCATCGAGGTCGTCGCGGCGGTTTCGCGCAACGCCGCCCAGAATCCGGGCCAGGTCAACCGGCCCCGCAGCAGCGCGATGAGAAAGGCCAGAAACGCCCCCACCGCCGCCGATTCGTTGACCGAGAAGATCCCGGCGTAAATGCCGCCCGTGACCACGATCATCAACAGAACCGCGGTCCAGCCGTTCCTGAGCGCGCGCAGGGATTCGGACCAGGGCTGTTTCTCGCCCGCCGCAGCCAGCGCGGGGTTGCGGCGCACCAGGATCAGGATGGTCAACACATGCAGCCCCACGGCCAGCAGCCCGGGCAACAGTGCGGCGACGAACAGGGTTTTCACGAACTGCTCGGTCAGCACGCCATACAACACCAGGATGATCGACGGCGGGATCAGCATCCCCAGGGTGCCCCCCGCGGCGATCGAGCCGGTGGCCAGACGTTCCGAATAGTTGCGTTTCATCATCTCGGGCAGGGCGATGCGGGTCATGGTCGTCGCCGTCGCCACCGAGGAGCCGCAGATCGCGCCGAAACCCGCGCAGCCGCCGATGGTTGCCACCGCCAGCCCACCCCGCACATGGCCAAAGAAGGCCTGCGCGATGCGGTAGAGATCGGAACTGAGCCCGCCGACCGTGGCGAAACTGCCCATCAACAGGAACAGCGGGATGACCGCCAGCTCGGTGCTGCCGACCTTGCCAACCGTTTCGGTGCCGAACAGCGTAAGAGCGGGCGCCAGATTTCCCCGGATCATGCCAAAGGTCGCAACCCCGGCAACGCCCATGGCAACGCCGATGGGCACATGCAGCAGGATCATCAGCAGCATCAGCCCCATGCCGATCAACCCGATGGTGGTGGGTTCCATGATTTCAGACCTCGGACTCGGTTGAGGAATAGCCCAGCGCCTCGGCCAGGATGACGAACAGCTGCGCGGGCACGCAGGCCCAGAAACAGGCGGTGGCGATCCACCACCACGGCGCGATCGGCAGGTTCAGGACCATCGTATACTGGTGGTTCGCCGTGACCCGCTGGGCGTGCTGCGTCATGAACCAGGCAATCGCCAGGAACATCAGCCCGGTCATCAGCGCGCCGAACACTTCGAGAATGCGGTTCGCCCAGGCGGGCAGGACCGATCCCAGGAACGTCACCTTGATCTGCCGCCGTTCCAGCAGCCCGGCAGGAAAGCACGAGGCGATGATCAGGATCGTCAGCAGGCCGGCGATATCGCCGGCGCCGCGAATGGGATGGCCCGTTGCCTCGCGCAGCACGATGTCGGCGACAGAAAGACCCGCAACCATCAGAAGGCACAGCACCCCCGCGGCAGCCGCCGCCCGCGAGATCAGAAGAAACGGTCGTTCGAAACGCTGCACGGCACACCTCGGGATTGGAGGGAGTTGGCGAGGGGCCGGGCGTGAACCCGGCCCCTGCGGGATCGGCCCCTCAGCGGGCGCGGATGTCTTCCAGCTTGGCGGTGTAGGCCTCGATCAGGCCGGGGGTCGCGGCGGCGGCAACCTGGTCGATGACGGGCTGCACGCGGGCGGCGATCTCGGCCCGATCGGCGTCCGACGGGGTCACGACGGTGTGCGCCGGATCGTCACGCCAGGCGGCCATGTTGGCATCGATGGCGGCACCGTATTCCGCGATCTGGCGGTCAGCGATGAACTGCCCGCTTTGTGCCAGCAGGTCCTTCACATGATCGGGCATCGAGTCATAGACATCGCGGTTCATGACGATCGTGAAAACCAGAACGCCCAGGTTCGAATCGTAGTGGTTCGGCGCCACATCCGCGACACGGAAGGTGCGCGCGACCGAGGCGTCCGTCATCGCGCCGTCAATCAGGCCCCGGTCGATGTTCTCGGCCATCTCGCCGGCGCCCAGGTTCTGCGGCACGCCGCCCAGGGCCTCGATCACGGCGGTCTGGATCTGCCCGGCCACGCGGATACGCCGCCCGGCCAGCTCGTCGATCGTCGCCATTGGATCGCGCGTGTGGATCTGATACGCGCCCGAGGTATACATCGCCACGACGTAATAGTCCTCGTATCCGCGCAGTTGCCCCTCCTGATAGAGTTCCAGCGCGGCCAGCGATCCCTCGCGCGTGCTGGTCGCAAAACCGGGCAGTTCGAAGACATCGAAATCGGGGAACACGCCGGGGGTATAGCTGGGAACGGTCAGGGCGATATCCGCCACGCCATCGGCCACCATCTGCGCCTGGGCCAGCGGATTGCGGCCCAGCGTGCCGCCCGCGTAAAGCGTGATCTGCACGTCATCGGCGGCGGCCTCGGCGTTGAACCAGTCCACCCAGGGCTGATAGATCCGCTGCACCGTCGGCGAGGCCGCCGGCACGAACACGGCAAAGGCCAGATCCCGCGCCATGGCCGCCGGAGCGGTCATCGTCAGGGCGATCCCGGCGGCCAGGCCGGTCAGGGTTCTTTTCAACATCGTTTTCCTCCCACTCGTTGAAGATGACGGCGCGTGCGGATCACGCGCCGCCGGTTTCCGCCAGCCATCGAGCCAGCGCCTTGCGGTCAAGTTTCGCCAGGGGCGTGCGCGGCAGCGCATCGCGGAATTCCAGGCGTTCGGGCCATTTGAACTTGGCCAGTCCGGCGCGGTCGCAGAACGCCTTGACCGCCTCCAGTGTCAGCGCGGCGCCCGGTTGCATCACCGCGAACAGGCAGACCTTTTCGCCCATCTGCGCATCGGCATAGGCGGCGACGGCGACCTCGCGCACGCCGGGCAGCGCCGACAGGGCGTTGTCCAGTTCCACCGGAGAGATCTTCATCCCGCCGCGCACGATCAACTCTCGGGACCGGGCATGAAACCGGATCAGCGTGCCGCAGTCGGAAATCTGGAACAGATCGCCGGATGGAAAATAGCCTTCGGCCGTGAATTTGCTGCGGTCGAAACCCTTGCGCGAATAATAGCCGGGCAGCAGCGTCGGCCCCTTGAGATACATCTCGCCCAATCCGCCCGGTTCGCTGACCGTCTCGCCGCTCACCGGATCGACCAGCTTGAAGGTGCCGCCATTCGCGGTGCGCAGCCCCGGTCGCCAGCTTTCGTCGCCGTCGCGCGGAAAGAAGCTGGCGCGCTGGCGCGGATCGGGCACCCGGGCACCCGAGGAACACATCTGCGCCCCTTCGTTCGAGCCAAAGAAATTCACCACCGGAATGGCGAATTGCTGTTCGAAAAAGACGAACACCTCGGGATCGGGCGGGGCCGATCCGGTGCCCAGCGCAAGCAGGCGATTCAGCGCCGGGTGCAGATCGGGGTCCCGCGCCTGTTCGCGCAGATAGACCAGCACGGTCGGCGCCACCATGGTGTAGCCTACGTCCTCGGACTTCAGCTGGGTCAGGAACACGTCCACGTCAAAGGGATGATGCAGGATCAGCGCCCCGGCGGTTCGCATCCAGCACATCATCAGACCACCCACGGCCGCGGCGTTCACGAACGGGAACGGCGCCAGCACATTGGCACCATCGGGCAGATCCAGCAGCCGCCAGGCACCCAGCGAGCTGGCCATCATGTTGTTGTGTGTCTTGGGCACCGCCTTTGGCACCCCTTCCGTCCCCGAGGTCCAGAACACCGCAAACAGGGTGTCGGCATCCAGCGGCACCGCCTGTGGCGCGACCGCACCGGCGCGCGCATCGAGGGGGGTCACCCCATCCGGCAGGCCCTCGCCCAGGCCAAAGCGGCGCACCGACTCCGGCAGCGCATCGATGCGTTCGGCATAGAACGGCTGTCCCTTGAGCGTTGCGACCGAGATATAGGCATCGAATTCGGCAACCCCGGACAGATCCCTGAGTTCGGCCGAGCGATAGGCGATGGAGATCGGGCTCAACACCGCGCCGATCTGCGACAGGGCAAGATACAGGATCACCGTTTCCGCGATGTTCGGAAGCTGCGTCGCCACCAGCGACCCAGGCCCGATCCCCGCCGCTTGCAACGTGGCGGCCATGCGGTCCACTTCGGCCCGCATCTGTGCATAGGTCAGGCGGCGGGGCGCGCCCTGAAACACCTCGGCGCGGTTCGGTGGATCGATCAGTGCCAGACGGTCCGGCACGCGCGCACAGGTCGCGGCGAACATCTCTGGCAGCGTCACATCGCCCCAGAGGCCCGCGTCCCGATACCACGCCCGGTCTTCGGCGGAAAACGGACTGGTCATGCACAAAGCTCCCGCGCGCGGATCCTGGCGGCGTCGTATTCGCGCACCAGACGATCGACGATGTCCGCCGCTGGCTCGACCCGGGCGATGCGGCCCACCCCCTGGCCTGCGCCCCAGATACCGGACCAGGGCTTGACCGCCTCGTCCTTGCGGCCGGTAAAGTTCATCTTGGCGACCTTGAACTCCAGATCGGCGGGGTCCAGGCCCTTGGCGATCATCGACGGCTTCAGCATCGAGGCGCGCGCGCCGGTAAAGGCCCGTGTCACCATGAGGTCGGTCGCATCCGAATCGACGCACATCTGGCGGTATTCCGGCTGCGCCATGTTTTCCTCGGCGGCCAGAAACGCGGTGCCCAGATAGGCCAGGTCCGCACCCAGAACCCGGGCGGCCAGGATCGCCTCGCCGGTGTTGATGGCGCCAGCCAGCGCGATGGGGCCGTCAAAGAACTGGCGCACGCGCTCGACAAAGACCAGGGGGCTGAGCTCGCCAGTGTGGCCGCCTGCGCCGGAACAGACCAGAACCAGCCCGTCCGCACCGGCCTCGGCCGCCTTTTTCGCCAGCGCGACGGACACGACATCGGCGAACACCAGACCACCATAGCCGTGCACCGTGGGGATCACCGGCCTGGGGCTGCCCAGCGCGGTAATGACAACGGGCGGCTGATGGATTGCCACCTGCTCGAGATCGCCAGCCAGGCGCGGGCTGGTCGAATGGGTCACCAGGTTCAGAGCCCAGGGTGCATCGCCGGGGGAAAGACGCGCGCGGATCTCGGCCATCCAGTCGCCCAGTTCCGCGCTGGTACGCAGATTCGGCGCTGGAAAGCTGCCGACGATCCCCGCCTTGCAGCAGGCCACGACCAGATCGGGATTCGAGACCAGGAACATTGGCGCGGCCATCGCCGGAAGCCGAAGGGTGGTGAGATCGGTCATAGGGACTCCAGGAACTCTCGGGTATGGGCGGCGACCAGGTCCGGGCACTCCAGCACCGGCATGTGGCCGATTCCGTCCAGCAGAACGAACCGGCCCTCGACCACGCCCTGGGCCACGGCGCGCCCGGCATCGGGGGGTGTCACCGCGTCCTCGGCGCCGGTCAGAACCAGCACCGGACAACCGATTGCCCCCAGACCGGCGGTCTGATCGGGGCGTCCGGCCAACGCCTGCTGATGATCGGCAAAGGTTTGCAGACCCTGAGATTCGGCCATGCGCAGGATCTGCGCGCGCAGCGCGGGGTCCTGGCGCCGGGCCTGCGACAGCATCGAATCGGCGATCGTTCCGGCCAGTGCCGCGATCCCTTCGCGCCTGGCCCATGCGGCGATCTTGCCCCGCAGCGCCGCACCCTTGGGCGTGTCGGCGGCGGCGGTCGTGCCGATCAGGATCAACCCGGCGACATGCTGCGGCACGCGCTGGGCCAGCGCAAGCGCCAGGTAGCTGCCCATCGACATGCCCAGCAGGACCGTCGGTTCGCGCACCGAATCGGCCAGTCGGGCGATCAGCCGTTCGAAATCGTCCAGAGGCGGGATCGCCATCGCGTGGCCTTGCCCCACTGCCTCCAGAACCGGATCGAACAGATCCGGCGTGCACAGCAGCCCGGGCAGGCACACCAGTTGCGGCATCGGGTTCCTCCTCGTCATGTTCGTATTGCTAGACTGAACATGCCGGATTGGTCAAGACGAAACTCTGATTTCTAAAACTATGTTTTGTTGAGCGGAACGAGCTTGTCGAAAAATTCCTGAAATTCAGGGAGTTCACGCCGACGCGGCCGCCAATCAGCGCGAATCTCGGTCTCGATAGCCAGAGACAGGCTTGACCGGCCGCGAAAATCTGGGCATCTTTGGTCTAGTTATCTGCATTAAAGGATCGCGCCATGTCTCACGAACCCGATCTCGCCGTGACCGCCGCCAATGTTCGGATGTTCGCGCCCGATGGCACGCCGCCGCCGGATGCGCCGGACTGGATCTGGCGCTATGACCACCCCTATCTGCACGGTCCCTTTGCACCCACCGACATCGAATACGACGCCGACGATCTCGAGGTCGAAGGCGAGATCCCTGCGGATCTGTGCGGCGCCTATGTGATGAACGGCCCCTCGCAGCGGTTCGAGCCGGTGAACGAGAAGTATCACTACTATGATGGCGACGCGCTGCTGAGGGCGATCTACTTCCGCGACGGCAAGGCCAGCTTCCGGCAGAAATACCTGCACAACGGCGCCTTCATCGTCGAGGACAAGGCCGGCAAGGCGATCTGGCCGGGTCTGGCCGGTCCCTATGACTTCCGGTTGCCGGGGACGCCGATCAAGGACGTGTCGAACACCGATGTCATCTTTTACAACGGCAAGATTCTGTCGCTGTGGTACATGGCCGGCGATCCCTATCAGATCGACCCGCTGACGCTGGAAACCGTGGGCCGCGAGCGGCTGGGCGGCAAGCTGAAGCACCATGTCTCGGCGCATTCGAAAAGCGATCCGTTCACGGGCGAGCTGTTCTTCTTCAACTATCAGGACGAACCGCCCTACATGTCCTATGGCATGGCCAATGCGGACGGAACCCTGAAGTTCGACATCGACATCGACCTGGCCGGCCCCCGGTCGCCGCACGACATGGGCCTGACCGAGAATTACGCGATCCTGCACGACCTGCCCTTTTATCACGACGTGGACCTGCTGCGGAAACACGGCCGTCGCGTGATGGGCTTTCACCGCGACGTGCCCGCGCGGTTCGGCCTGATCGACCGGTTCGGCCGCTCGCAAAAGGTCCAGTGGTTCGAGGCCGAGCCCTGCTATATCCTCCACATCTCGAACAGCTGGGAGGATGGCGACTGGGTCCACATGACCGGCTGCCGGCAAGAGGATCCGATGCCGATCAAGGATCCCGCCGACAAGCATCTGGCGTCGATGATGGCGTATCGGCGGCGCTCGCATGTCATGTACAAGTGGAGCTTCAACACCCGGACCGGCGAAACCCGCGAAGGGATGATGGACGACCTGAACACCGAGTTCCCGACCGTCAACGCCAATTTCGTCGGCCGCAAGACGCGCTATGCCTACAACCAGATCCTGCCTCTGCCGCATGAGGGGTCGCTGGAAGGGCGCTGCCAGACCTTCAGCGGGTTCGTGCGTTACGATCTCGAGGGCGGCGCGATGCAGCGGTTTGATTATGGTGCCGGAATCTACGGATCCGAAGCCCCGATCGCCCCGGCCCATGGCGCCACCCGCGACTCGGCCGAGGGCAAGGCCTATGCCGTGACCTTCGTCACCGATTCAAACGACTGGTCGTCGGCCTGCCTGATCTTTGACGCCGAGGACATCACCCGCCCGATCGCCAAGGTGAAGATCCCGCGCCGCATCAGCATCGGCTTCCACACCACCTGGATCGACGGAGCGCAGATCTGGCCGGCGGCCTGACCCTCCTGGATGGCCCTTCGCCCCACATGTTGCCAAGGCGGCGCGCCCGTGCTTGGGTGCGCCGCATGAACGACAGTGAACCCATCGTGACCGGTCCGCCCGCGACCTCGCTGAGGCGGGCGTTGCAGGTTCTGGCCGATCCCTGGACCATGCTGATCCTGAAGGAACTGTTCAACGGTGTGCGCCGGTTCAGTGCCTTTCAGCGTGCGCTGAATATCCCGCGCCAGACCCTGTCCCTGCGGCTGGCCCATCTGTGCCGGGAACAGATGATGTATCGCCGCCCGACCAGCCCCGGCCACGCGGCGATGGATTATGCCCCCACGGCCAAGGCGCTGGACCTTCAGGATGCCATGTATGCGATCTGGCTGTGGCACCAGGCGAACCCGGGCAGCGCCGACATCCTGCCCTTCGATATCGTGCATCAAGGCTGTGGTCAGGTGCTGAGCGCGCATTGGTGCTGCACGGCCTGCGATACCGCGGTCACAAGCGGCGCGGTCACCATTCAGCGCACCCAGCCAGAACAGATCGAATCCGACCCCCGGCCGCGTCTGGCCCGGCGCAACGATGCCAGCGTGACCGCCAATTCCGATGCGGCGGGGCTGGTGGCGGCGTCGCTCGTCGGCGACCTGCCGTGCAACGAGATCCTGTATCTGCTGTTTCAGGAGCCCCGGCACATGCTGGCCATCGCGCAGGACCTGGCGCTGGGCCCGGGTATCGTCCGCGACAGGCTGGACAAGCTGATGGATCTGGGCCTGATCCGCGAGGAAGCCCTGGGCCGCCGTCTGGTCTATTCCGTCCTGCCCCGCGCCGAGGGGTTCTACCCGTTGCTTCTGGCAATCGCGGATTGGGGCGACCGCTGGTGCAACGCCGGGAACCCGCCGCCCGACCTGCGCGTGCACGACTGCGGTTCCATCCTGCGGGCGCGCTACAAATGCGACCATTGCGGCGCCTGGCTGTCGCGCGAGACACTGCGCATCCGGCCCAGGGGCGGTTGAGTCCCGCATTTCGGAACAGTATTCTGAAAAACGAAACCAGGCCGGAGCCGCCAGTGACCCCCAACGACGACGAGACCCCGGACGACCCCAAGTTCGTCAGCGCCCTGTCCCGCGGGCTGTCGTTGCTGCGTGCCTTTCGCCCCAGCGAGGTCTGGCTGTCGAACCACGCCTTTGCCCAGCGCACGGGCCTGCCCAAGGCGACCGTCACGCGCCTGACCTATACGCTGTGCAAGCTGGGCTATCTGCAACAGGCTGAACCGGGGGGCGAATATCGCCTGGGGCCGGGGGTGCTGGCGCTCGGTTATGGCGTTCTCGCCGGCATGGACCTGAAAGACCGCGCCGCGCTGGAACTGGCCGACATCTGCGCGGGCGACAATCCCAATGTCGCCGCCGCGCTGGGAGAACGCTATGGCCAGTCGGTCGTCTATCTGGCGACTCACCGGTCACCCAATTCGGTGTCGATGGTGTTTCACCTGGGCGCCCAGGTGCCGTTGTTCCACAGTGCCATCGGCCGGGCCATTCTGATGGGCCTGCCCCAGGATACGCAGGACAGCCTGCTGGACGAGGCGCTGCGCGACGCCCCCACCGACCGCCACGACCGCTTGCGCGGCGGCCTGGCCCGCGCCCGCGCGGATTTCGCGCGGTGGGGATTTTGCACCTCGTTCGGTGAATGGCGCAGTGAAATCAACGGTATCGCGGTGCCCGTCCCGCCCGTGCAAGGGCGCCCCCTTGCCGCGATCAATGTCGGCGGATTTGCCTTTCTGAACCCGGAGGCCCTGCTTCTGGATACCTATGCGCCACGCCTTTTGCGCGCGGCCAAGACCCTGAGCCTGAGGCCCCAAGACCATGTCTGAATCGACCGCTTTCCCCACACGCCCGGGTTTCACCGGCCATATCGGTATGCAGAAAACCGGATTTGCGCAGGACTACGCGCGATTCGAGCTGACCCTGGGGCCCGAACATCTGAACCCGTTGGGCATTCCCCACGGCGGCGTCTATGCGACGATCCTGGACACGGCGCTGGGCAGTTCCGGCGGCTGGACGGGCGATCCCGACAGCTTCCTGCCCTCGGTCACGCTGAATCTGAATGTCAGCTACCTGTCGCAGCCGCGGGGCGGCACGCGCCTGATCTGCGAGGGGCACCGCGTCGGCGGCGGCCGCAGCATCTACTTTGCCGAAGGCGTGGTGCAGGACGAGACCGGCCAGGTCCTCGCCCGCGCCACCGGCACCTTCAAGATGGTCAAGCCGCGCGCCTGACCGGGCAGGCGCGCGGGGCGTCGGGGTGAAACGGCGTCACTTCTCGGGGATCAGGCCGCGCGGGGCGAATCGCAGCACCACCAGCAGGATCAACCCCATCGTCATCAGACGCATGTAGGCCGCCGAATCCAGCAGATGCGCGCGCAGGGCGGAATCGGCCGGCATGGCCGAGGTGCCGACAGTGATCAGCCAGGTGCCGATGGGTTCGACCTCGACCCACAGGAACCAGATCAGGAAGCCGCCCAGAACCGCGCCCCAGTTGTTGCCCGATCCGCCGACGATCACCATCACCCAGATCAGAAAGGTGAAGCGCAGCGGCTGATAGGCGCCCGGGGTCATCAACCCGTCCAGCGTGGTCAGCATCGCCCCCGCCAGCCCGCAGATGGCCGATCCCAGGATGAACACCTGCAAATGCCGGGCCGTGACGTTCTTGCCCATCGCGCGGGCCGCCGTCTCATTGTCCCGGATCGCGCGCATCATGCGGCCCCAGGGCGCGCGCCAGGCGCGTTCCGACAGCCACATGATCGCTGCCAGCACGATGATGAACAGCACCGCGTAGCACAGCTTGACGAACAGCGACGAGGCTTCGACCGTGCTCAGGCCGAACCAGTCGGCCCAACCCTGGAAGGCGACGCTGTTCTGCAGGTCCACCTCGTAGGGCACGGGACGCGGCAGGCCGTTCACGTTGCGCACGCCGCGCGACAGCCAGTCCTCGTTCTTCATCACGGCGATGATGGTTTCGGCGATGCCCAGGGTGGCGATCGCCAGATAGTCGGACCGCAGCCCCAGGCTGACCTTGCCGATGACCCAGGCAACCCCCGCCGCCAGCAGGGCACCGACCGCCCAGGACAGCAGAACCGGCAATCCCGCGCCGCCCAGATACCCGGCAGCGGCGGTGTTTGTCCCTTCCACGGCGTCGACCGCCGGGTCCAGGACCGCGCGATACAGCACAAAGCCCACGACGATCACGGCGATCAGCGTCAGCGTGCGGGCCAGTCCGGGCTTCATCCGTTTCCAGACCTGCACCGCCCCCACGATGGTCAGGACGCCCAGCGCCAGACCGGCCAGGATCCCCAGGCCGCCGGCCGCCCAGGCCTCGTGCACCGGCGGCATCGAGGTCAGGACGACGGCCAACCCGCCGACCGCGACAAACCCCATGGTGCCGACCGAAAAAAGCCCGGCATAGCCCCATTGGATATTCACCCCCAGCGCCATGATCGCCGAGATGAGACACATGTTCAGAAGCCCCATCGCCACCGACCAGCTTTGCAGGAAGCCGACCAGCAGCAGCAGGACCGCCATGATGGCAAACATCGAGATATTGCGAAGGTTCATAGTGTTTGCCCCTTGAACAGGCCGGTCGGACGGATCAGCAGCACCACGACCAGCAGGACGAAGGACACCGCGAATTTGTAGTCCGTGGACAGAAGCTGCACCAACCCGTCGGGGGCCCAGCTTTCCGGCAGCAGGTATTGCAGGAACTTGCGGAAGGCATAGGTCACGCCGACCTCGGACAGCGCGATGATATAGGCGCCGACCACGGCACCCACCGGATTGCCCATCCCCCCCAGGATCGCCGCCGCGAACATCGGCAGAAGAAGCTGGAAATAGGTGAAGGGCTTGAAGCTCTTGTCCAGGCCATAGAGCGTGCCGGCAACCGTCACCAGCACCGCGACGATCAGCCAGGTGATGGTGACGACCCGTTCGGGATTGATGCCCGACAGCAGCGCCAGATCCTCGTTGTCGGAATAGGCGCGCATCGACTTGCCCGCGCGGGTGCGGTTCAGGAACCAAAATAGCCCCGACACCACGACCAGCGTCGTGATGATGGTGATCACCTGGCTGACCCGCAGGCCCAGCCCCTCGTCCAGGCCGGTCGCTTCGCGGAAATCGCGCACCGTGAACAGGAACCGCGCCCCATCGGCGAAGTTCTGGTCATTGGGCCCGATGATGAAGCGAACCAGCCCGTTCAACACGAACATGACACCCAGCGACGCCATGACGATGACGATCGGCTGCGCCTTGACCCGTCGATAGAACCGATAGACGGACCTGTCGATGAACAGAAGCGCCAGCGCCGTCGCCACGATTCCGGCGGGCAGGGCCAGCAAGGCGGTGGGCAACGGGCCCAGCGACACGCCCCATCCCTGCAACAGCCAGGTCACCAGCACCACCACCATGGTGCCAAAGGCCATGATGTCGCCATGCGCGAAATGCGAGAACCTGAGAATGCCGTAGATCAGCGTGATGCCCAGCGCGCCCAGCGCCAGCTGGCTGCCATAGGAGAGCGCGGGAATCAGCACGAAGTTGCCCAGAAGAACCAGGGCGTTCAGAATATCCATGTCGAAGCCTTTCCGGTTTCGATGGGGAAAGAGGCCGGCACAGGGTGCCGGGTGTCCGGGCGGGCCTGATCGCGGAAGGTCTCACGCATCCTGAAAATCCCCGCATGTGCCGTGCATGACCCAGTCGACCTTGCCATCGAGCCCGACAAAGGTGAGCGCGACTGTCTCAGGCGCCTGGTCGATGCGGAGCATGAAGGCCCCGGAATCATGATCTGCACCCCAGACCACATGGGTCGGGTCGAAGTCGAGCAAGCTCAGCCCCAGCGTGATGGCGTCCATCTGAAAGCCGATCACCGCGTCAATGGGCGTGCTGCGCTGCAACTGCGCCACGACCGCAGTGGGTTCGCACAGGCCATCGGCGACACAGCGTTGGTCGAACCGGCAGTCGGAGGTCTGGAATGCCAGCGCCGCGCCGGGGGCCCCCAGGACCATCACCGCAACCGTCCTGAAAAGGGTAAACCGCATGGTCAGCCCCCCAGGAAGGACCGGCGGACCTCGGGGTCGGCCAGCAGGGCCTGCCCGGTATCCGTGAACCGGTTCGCGCCCTGCACCAGGACATAACCCTTGTGGGCGATCTCCAGCGCCTGACGGGCGTTCTGTTCGACCATCAGGATGGAAATTCCCGTGCGCGCGATCTCGATGATGCGGTCAAAGAGTTCGTCCATCACGATGGGCGAGACACCCGCGGTCGGCTCGTCCAGCATCAGGACCGAGGGCTTGGTCATCAGCGCCCGGCCGACCGCCACCTGCTGACGCTGCCCGCCGCTGAGTTCCCCGGCGGCCTGTCGGCGCTTGTCCTTCAGGATCGGGAACAGGTCATAGATCTGGTCCATCGTGTCGCGATAGTCGTCCTCGCGGATGAAGGCGCCCATTTCCAGGTTCTCCTCGACCGTCATCGAGGGGAAGATGTTGTTGGTCTGCGGCACAAAGCCCATGCCCTTGGCCACCCGCGCCTGCGGGGTCAGCGCGGTGATGTCCTCGCCGTTCAGCCGCACCTGGCCCTTGCGCAGGTTCAGCATCCCGAACACGGCCTTCATCGCGGTGGATTTGCCCGCCCCGTTGGGGCCGACGATCACGGCGATCTGTCCCTTGTCCACGGCGATGGTGCAGTCGTGCAGGATATCCGCGCCGCTGCCGTAGCCGCCGGTCATGCCGTCGCCGATCAGCACGGCATCGGGATCGGGTGTGACGGGATGTTCAGACATGGCCCACCTCCGCCTTGACCTTGTTCTTCAGGCCGGTGCCCAGATATGCCTCGATCACCTGCTCGTTGGCCTTGATCTCGTCCAGGGTTCCCTCGGCCAGAACCTTGCCTTCGGCCATGCAGATCACCGGGTTGCAGATGCGGCCGATGAAATCCATGTCGTGCTCGATCACGACAAAGGTATAGCCGCGCTCCTGGTTCAGACGCACGATCGCGTCGGCGATGGTGTTCAGCAGCGTCCGGTTCACACCCGCGCCCACCTCGTCCAGAAAGACGATCTTGGCGTCGGTCATCATCGTGCGCCCCAGTTCCAGCAGCTTCTTCTGCCCGCCGGAAATCTGCCCCGCCTTCTGGTCCGCGATGTGGTCGATGGTCAGGAACTCCAGCACCTCATCGGCGCGACGGCGGATTTCCTCGTCCTCCAACCGGACCCGGCGGCTCTGGAACCACGCCGACATCAGCGATTCGCCGGCCTGCCGCGCGGGGACCATCATCAGGTTTTCGCGCACGGTCATCGAGTGGAACTCATGCGCGATCTGAAAGGTTCTGAGCAGCCCCTTGTGGAACAGCTCGTGCGGCTCGAGCCCGGTGATATCCTCGCCGGCCATGTAGACCTTGCCCGAGGTCGGCTTCAGCACCCCGGCAATCACGTTGAACAGCGTCGTCTTGCCAGCGCCGTTCGGACCGATCAGGCCGGTGATCGACCCCTCGGCGATATGCAGCGAAGCGCCATCGACCGCGTGAAAGCCGCCGAAGTGCTTGTGCAGGTTCTCCACCCGGATCATGGGCGTTCTCCTGATAGGGAACAGCCCGAGACCGCGCTGCAGTCTCGGGCCATCCCTGTTTCAGTTGTCGGTGACGATCAGCGGAAACGAACCGTGGTGAATTCGTTGCCCTGGATTTCCAGCTCGCGGTAGTTGCCCGCGCTTTCACCCGGCCCGATCAGTTCCACCGCCGAGGCGCCGACATAATCGACGTCGCCACCCGCCGCGATCACTTCCAGCGCGTGCGCCAGCTGACCGGGATAGATTTCCTCGCCCGGCGCGTTGGCCACGTCCATGACGTGATCCTTGTAGTCGGCCGAGTTGGTCGAACCAGCCGCCGCCATCGCCAGCAGCATCAGCGCCGCGGCGTCATAGGATTCCGGCGCAAAGGCCGAGGTGCCGTCGATACCGGCAGCGGCCGCCAGATCCTGGAACATCTGGGTGCCGGGGTTGTCGGCGCCCGGAAGCTGGCCATAGGACCCCTGCAGTTCCGACCCCATCGCATCCAGCAGGCTCTGGCCGATCATGCCGTCGGTCAGTTCAAAGGTATCGAAGGCACCGAGGTCCAGCGCCGAGCGGATGATCCCGCGCCCGCCCTGGTCCACATAGCCGGCGACGACCAGCACGTCACCACCCGCGGCGGCCAGCGCCGCGACTTCGGCCGAATAGTCGGCCTTGCCGTCCTCGTGCGAGGCAACCATGGTCACGGTGCCGCCGGCGGCCTCGAACGCGGTCTTGATCGCGTCAGCCAGACCCGCGCCATAGTCGTTGTTGGTATAGGTGATGGCGATCGAGTTCACGCCACGGTCGCGCAGGATGTCGGCCGCGATCTGGCCCTGACGCGCATCCGACGGGGCGGTGCGGAAGAACAGGCCGTCATCCTCGGCGGTGGACAGCGCCGGCGAGGTCGCCGAGGGCGAGATCATCACCACGCCATTCGGGCGCGCGGCGTTCTGCAGGATGGCGCCGGTCACGCCCGAGCAGTCGGCACCGACGATGCCCTGGATGTGGTCCGAGGTGATCAGACGTTCGGCCGTGGCGACCGCCAGGCCCGAATCGATGCAGCCGTCATCGCCGCGCACGGGCACGATGTTGCCCAGCGTGAACAGGCCCGAGGCGTTCACCTCGGACATCGCCAGCTCGGCCGCGTCGGCCATGGTCGGGGTGATCGATTCCAGCGGCCCGGTGAAGCCGAAGATGATGCCGATATTCACGTCATCGGCATAGGCGGCACCAGCGGTCAGACCGGCGATCGCGGTCGTCAGCAGGAATTTTTTCATGAGTCAGATCCTCTCCCAGTTGGGCTTTTTTGTTTGGCCGCACCGCCCCACCGGCATTTGCCCGGCAGTGACGGGTGACATGCCCCTATTCATGCCGATCTTTCCGAGGCACTCAACGCCCTTTTCGCGGGCAGACGCAGAATCTTTGCGCTTTCCGTGGGGTCAAGCGGTCATTCTGGCGCGTATTGCCGCACCAGCGCGGGTTTGCGGATCTTCCCGGCCGAGGTCATCGGCATTTCGGAAACCACCACCACATGCTGCGGTTGCTTGTAGGCAGCCAGCCGTTCGCGCAGGTGATCCGCGATCGTCCCGGGCGTTGCGCGTCCGTCGGTCGTGACAAAGGCCAGGACCTCTTCATTGCCCGGAACCTTGCGGCCAGCGACCGCGGCCTGCACCACGCCCGGGCAGGTCATCAGGGCCGCCTCGACCTCGGGCGGATAGACGTTGAAACCGGACCGGATGATCACCTCTTTCAGGCGGCCGACCAGATGCAGCGCGCCGTCCGGTCCGATCCGCACCAGATCGCCGGTGCGCAGGTATCCATCGGCGGTCATCGTCCGGGCGGTTGCTTCGGCATCGCGGTAATACCCCAGCATCACGTTGGGGCCGCGAAACTCCAGTTCGCCCACGCCGTCCGGCCCCGGGTTCGCCACCCGGGCATCGCAGCCGGGATAAGGATAGCCGACCGAACCATCCGCCCGATACGGACCGAAGGACGTGCTGGAAATGCCCGGTCCGGCCTCGGTCATGCCATAGCCGTTGGCCAGCGGCAGGCCGAACGCCGCTTCGACCCTGGCCTTGAGCGCGGGGTCCAGCGGTGCGCCGCCGCAGCCGATCATCCTGAGCCGCGGCGCATCCAGCCGTTCGCCTCGCTCCAGCGCCCGCAGCAGATGGTCATACATCAGCGGAACGCCGGACATGATGGTGCCGCCCTGCGCCAGCGCCTGAAGCTGGCCGGCGATACTGAACCGGGGCAGCAGGCGGACGCTGGCGCCTGACTGGAACGCCGCCAGCAGCGCCGTGGACAACGCCATGATATGGGTGCACGGCAGGGACAGGGCGATCTCGTCACCCGGGCCCATCTGGCGCGATCGGGCGGAATGGGTCGCGTTGAACAGCAGGCTCTCGTGCGACAGCATCACGCCCTTGGGTTCGCCCGTCGTGCCCGAGGTATAGACCATCGCCGCCACCTGCCTTGCGGGCGTGTCGAAAACCGGCTCGGACCGGGCCTGCGCATCGGTCAGCGCAAGCAGGGGATCGCCCAGAACCACACCGCCGGGAACCGCGCCCAGACGGGTCGCGTGGGCCTGTGCGTCGGGCGATGCGCCGGCAGTGAACAGCGTCACCCGCGGCGTTGCATGGGCGCGGATGGCGTCCAGCTCGGGCCCGGTCAGGCGCGCGTTGACCGGCACGCACCACGCCCTGAGGCCCGCCACCGCCAGAAAGGCGACGGCCATCAGGGCACTGTTTTCGGCAACCACGACGACCCGGTCGCCAGGTTGCACGCCCAGCGCGCGCAACGCCTGCGTGCCGTCGATGACCGCCGCGCGCAAGGCGCCATAGCTGAGCCGCGTGCCGTCATGGTCGATCAGCGCCGGGGCATCCACCGGCTTGTCGGCGATCAGATCCTCAACCCAGCGCATCGGTTCCTCCATTCCCGGGACCGGCGTAAGGATGCGAACCCGTCAGGTCAAGCGAAATGGAAGAGTGTTCCGTTAGACGAAACTGGCGGGAAGCGGCTGGTCGGTATCCAGCCCGCAGACATCATAACCCCGGCGAAAATCCTGCATGTGGCGGCGCATCCATTGTTCCGCCGTGACCGAATCGCGGACACGCAGCGCATCGACGATGCGGCGGTGCGCCTCGATCAGGCGACGAGGGCCCGTGTCGCGGGTGCGCGGATGATCGAACAACTGTTTCAGGGCCGGAAAGAACAGCTGCGAGACCGGCTCGCGCGCCAGCATCAACGCCTTGTTGGCCGCGATGGCGGCCAGAAGCGCGTGGAATTCGACGTCCAGCGCGATGATCGACCGACCCGCGTTCAGCGCGGCCTCCATCGCGGCAAGGTTGGCCTCCAGCGCAATCAGATGCTGCGCCGTGATCTGCCCCGCCGCGCCGCGGGCTGATTCCGGTTCGAGCAGCATCGACGCTTCCCACAATTCGCGGAAGGTGACGCCCTGCATCCGCAGGATCTGGGTGGCGCGGGGGGCCAGTTCCGCATGATCGGGCACCTTGACCGCCAGCCGCCGCCCCGCCGCCCGCCCGACAAGGCCGCTTTCCTCAAGCTGCCTGAGCCCCTCGCGCACCGTATGGCGGGTCAGGCCAAAGCTGTCGGCAAGCTGGGTTTCGGTCGGCAACAGATCGCCCGGGCGCAGGGACCCGGCGACGATCTGCGCCTCGATCGTCTCGCAGACCACGCGATAGGCGGGCTTCACCTCGATGCGATTGAACATGCGGACCTCCTGCTGCCCGATGCTGATAGACGAAACGCAGCGTCGGTTCAAATGTTGTATTGTTCAACAAACGCTCCTGCGCTACCCCTGTCCCATACCGACGCAAGGGAGAGCGCCGTGACCGACACCCTTTTGCCCACCGATCTGGTCGAATTCCTGTTGTTCGACTGGCTGGAGCTGGACCAGACCCTGGCCCGCCCCCGGTTCGCCGATCATGACCGCGAATCGATCCTGGCCCTTCTGGGATTGGCCGACCGCCTGGCCAGGGACACCTTTCTTCCGCATTACAAGAAAGCCGATCAGATCGAGCCCCGCCTGACACCCGAGGGCGACGTTCATGTCCTGCCCGAGGCCGGCACCGCGCTGCGCGCCTATGCCGAGGCCGGGTTCATGGCCGCGCCCTTTGCACCGGACCAGGGCGGCCTGGGCCTGCCGGAACTGGTGCACATGGCGGCGACCGGCAGCTTCTTTGCCGCGAATCTGGCCACCGCGGGTTACGCGATGCTGACCGTCGGCAACGCGCGGTTGCTGGTGCACAACGCCAGCGCCGCGCAGATTGACGCCTTTGTGCCCCGGCAACTGGATGGCCGCGCCTTTGGCACCATGTGCCTGTCCGAACCGCAGGCGGGATCGTCGCTGGCGGATGTGCGCACCCGCGCGGTGCCGGATGGCAACGACGATCTGGGACCCCGCTATCGGCTCAGCGGCAACAAGATGTGGATCTCGGGCGGGGATCAGGACATCTCGGACACCATTCACCATCTGGTTCTGGCCAAGATCCCCGACGCCGACGGCTCGCTGCCTGAGGGCACCCGGGGCTTGTCCCTGTTCCTGGTGCCCAAGCATCTGCCGAACGGCGAACGCAACGATGTCGTGGTCGCCGGCCTCAATCACAAGATGGGCTACCGGGGCACCTCGAACTGTCTGCTGAACTTCGGCGAAGGCACACGCTTTCGCCCCGCCGGGCAGGCCGGCGCGATCGGCTGGCTGGTGGGGCAGCCCGGGCAGGGGCTGGCCATCATGTTCCACATGATGAACGAGGCGCGGCTGGGTGTGGGCCTGGGCGCCGCCGCGAACGCCATGCGCGCGCACGCCCTGTCGGTGGACTATGCGCGCACCCGCCTGCAGGGGCGCGCCGACCCCAGGGGTGCCCCCGTGGCCATCGCCGCACATCCCGATGTGGCGCGGATGCTCACCCGGCAGCAGGCCATTGCCGAGGCCGCGCTGTCGATGATCCTGTTCTGTGCCCGCCTGGTCGATGACCGGGACACCGCGGAAACACCGGACGCCCGCGCGCAGGCCGACAGGCTGCTGGGCCTGCTGACGCCGGCGGCAAAGACCTGGACCTCGGAATGGGGACTGGAAGTCAACGCGATCGCGATCCAGATCCACGGCGGTTATGGCTATACCCGGGATTTCGATGTCGAGCAGCTCTACCGCGACCAGCGCCTGAACCCGATCCACGAGGGGACGACCGGCATCCAGGGCATCGATTTTGTCGGCCGCAAACTGCTGAAGGAGGGCGGCGCCGGGCTGGAGATGCTGGCCGAACGCATCGCCCGCACCATTGACCGCGCCGGTCGCGCCGACCTGTCCGACGAGGCTCACGCCCTGTCCGCCGCCTGGGCCAGGTTCCTTGACGTGCGCCAGGCCCTGCCGGCGATCCCGCGCGACCATTGGATGAGCTTCGCCACCGATGTTCTGGACGGATTCGGCACCACGCTGGCGGCGTGGATCCTGCTGGATCAGGCGCTGGTCGCGGGCAGCGAGACCCGCGCCACGCTGGCACGCTTCTTCATCGCCTATGACCTGCCGCGTGCGCACCGGGCCTTTGACCTGGCGCTGCGCAAACCCGTTCCCCTGCTGGATTTCACCGGAGACGCCCCATGATCGACCCCGCCCGCCTGTTCGACCTGACCGGAAAGACCGCCCTTGTAACCGGCGGCGCCACCGGCCTCGGCCGCACCGCCGCCGAGGCCTTGCTGGCGGCCGGCGCCCGCGTGCTGATCGCCTCGCGCAAGGGCGACGCCTGCATCGCCGCGGCCCAGGACCTGTCCGCCATCGGCCCATGCGAGGGCTTTGCCGGCGATGTCGGCACCGAGGCCGGCGTGGACGCGCTGGCCGCCGAGGTGGCGGCTCGCACCGACCGGCTGGACATCCTGGTCAACAACGCCGGCGCGACCTGGGGGGAACCCTTTGGCAGCCACGGATTCAAGGCTTTCGATCGGGTGCTGTCGGTCAATGTGACGGGCCTGTTTACCCTGACGCAGCGGTTGATGCCGATGCTCGCCGCGTCGGGCACCGCGCAGGATCCCGCGCGAATTGTCAACATCGGCTCGGTCATGGGCACGATGCCCATCGCCGACGGGGCCTATTCCTATGCGGCGTCCAAGGCGGCCGTGCATCACCTGACCCGCATCCTGGCCAATGAATTCTCGGGCCGGCACGTCACCACCAACGCCATCGCCCCCGGCCCGTTCGAAACCAGGATGACGCGCTATTCGCTGGGCGATGACGCGGGCAAATCGGCGGCCTCGGCCGTGGTGCCGATGGGCCGCATCGGCTGCGAGGATGACCTTGCAGGCACCGTGCTGTTCCTGACCGGGCGCGGCGGCGCCTATGTCTCGGGCGCGATCGTGCCGCTGGATGGCGGCATATCGGCGCGCGCACCCCTGCACATGTTCCGCGAGGATGACGCATGACCATGCTGGACACCCGGGTCGGCGAAATCATCGGCACGTCGGACTGGATCGTTCTGGACCAGGCCCGCATCGACGCGTTCGCCGATGTGACCGAGGATCACCAGTTCATCCATTGCGACCCGCAGCGCGCCGCCGGCAGCCCCTTTGGCGGCACCATCGCGCATGGGTTTCTCACGCTGTCGATGCTCAGCCGCATGGCCGCGCAGGCGTTGCCGATCCTGACCGAGGTGCGCGAAAGCCTGAACTACGGCTTTGACAAGGTGCGTTTCCTGACGCCCGTGCCCTCGGGCGCGCGGGTCAGGGCCGTGTTCACCCTGCAAGGGACCGAGGCCAGGCCTGGAAACCGGCAGATGCTGCGCTTTTCCGTCACCGTCGAGATCGAAGGAACCGACCGCCCGGCCGTCGCGGCCGACTGGCTGGTCATGCTTGTCTATGGAGAACCCGCATGAGCAAGGATTTCACCGGCCGCGTGGCCATCGTCACCGGCGCGGGCGCTGGCCTGGGCCGCAGTCACGCCCGGGCACTGGCCGCCGAGGGGGCGCGCGTTGCCCTGTTTGACCTGAGCGCGCCGCAGACCGTCGCCGACGAGATCCGCGCGGCGGGGGGCGAGGCCCTGGCCATCGCCTGCGACGTGGCGGACATGGCAGCGGTCGAACGCGGCGTGGCGCAGGTGATGGACGCCTGGGGCAGGGTTGATGTGCTGGTGAACAACGCCGGCATCCTGCGCGACAAGACCTTTGTGAAACTCGCGCCGTCGGATTTTGCGCTGGTGCTGGCCGTGCATCTGACCGGCAGCTTCAACTGCACCCGGGCGGTGTGGGAGATCATGCGCGCCCAGGGCTATGGCCGCGTGGTGCTGACGTCGTCGGCGTCGGGTATCTATGGCAACTTCGGCCAGTCGAACTATGGCGCGGCCAAGGCGGCGATGATCGGCCTGATGAACGTGCTGCATCTTGAGGGCGCGAAATACGACATTCGCGTCAACACCCTGGCCCCCACCGCCGCCACGGGCATGACCGAGGGTCTGATCTCGGCCGAGGAAGCGGCCCTTCTGGCGCCCGAGACCGTCTCGCCGGGCGTGCTGTATCTGACACACGAGGACGCCCCGTCCCGCATGATCCTGGGCGCGGGCGCGGGGGTCTTTGCCGTGACCCACATCACCGAAACCGAAGGCGCCTGGTTGCCGCCCGAGCAGCGCACCGCCCGGGGCATCGCCGCCGCAATGGACCGCATCGCGGACCGGACGGGCGAAGCCACGCACGACTCGGCGCTGGAGCAGACGCGCAAGTTCGTCCGCATCGCGCGTCAGGCCGGCGCCTGACGGCTCAATGTTCGCCCGGGGGCATCTGCGGCGCGGGTCCCCCGGCCTTGGGCGAGCGCAGGAAGAACACGATCGGCACCGCCGCCAGTGTCAGCAGCAGCATCAGGAAGAAGTTGTCCAGATAGGCCAGCATCGCGGCCTGCTGTGACACCAGCCCGTCGAAGATCCGCACATAGGTCGGGTTGCCTGACAGCAGCCCCGGCGCCTGCATGTGGACCTGCGGCGAATCGATGGTCAGGCGCGAGGCCAGTTCCTCGTGATTGACCGAGACCATGCGCGCCAGGACCGTGGTGACGATGGAAATCCCCACACCCGACCCCACGTTCCGCACCAGGCTGAAGAACGCCGTCGCATCGCCCCGGAACCGGGCGTCGAGCGTGGCGAAGGTCAGTGTGGACAGCGGCACAAAGACAAAGCCCAGGCCAAAGCCCTGCACCACGCCCGACCAGATCACCAGCCGGTCGTCCATCACCGTGTCGAACCCGGTCATCATCCAGGATGCGGCGGCCGTCGCCCCCAGGCCGAACAGCACCAGCACGCGGGCATCGTATTTCGACACCAGCCGCCCCACCACGATCATCGACAGCATGGTTCCCATGCCGCGCGGCGCCATGACCAGACCGGTGGTCATCACCGGATAGCCCATCAACCCCTGCAACAGCGGGGGCAGCAGCGCCAGCCCGGAAAACAGCGTCATGCCGATGATGAAGATGAAGACAAGCCCCATGGAGAAGTTCCGGTCGCGGAACATGCGCAGATCGACAAAGGGATCCTCGGCCGTCCAGCAGTGGATGAAAAAGACCCACAACCCGGCGATGGCAAGTCCGCAATACAGCCAGGTTTCGACCGACTGGAACCAGTCCACCGCCTGCCCGCGGTCCAGCAGCAGTTGCAGCGCACCCACCGCCAGCGCCAGCATGGCAAAGCCGAAGAAGTCGAATCGCCGCGCGCGGGGTTGGCCATTGGGCAGAAAGATCAGCACGCCGATCAGCGCCAGCGCACCCACCGGCAGGTTGATGAGAAACACATAGCGCCAGTTGAAATATTCGGTCAGCCAGCCGCCCAGGGTCGGCCCGATGATCGGCCCCACCATGATCCCGGCGCCATAGATCGCCATTGCTTGACCGATCCGTTCACGCGGGTTGATGTCCAGGATCACCGTCTGCGCCAGGGGCACCAGCACCGCGCCGAAGATCCCCTGCGCGACACGGAACGCGATCATCTCTTCCAGCCCGGTCGCGATTCCGCACAGCAGGGACGAGGCCATGAACCCCGCGATCGCAATGGCGAACAGGTTGCGCCGGCCCAGCCGGTCCACCGTCCAGCCCGTCATGGGCGTGGCGATGGCCGACGCGACGATATACGAGGTGAGCACCCAGTTGATCTCTTCCTGGCTGGCGCCCAGGCTGGCAGCCATATGCGGCAAGGCGACGTTGGCGATCGTGGTGTCCAGCACCTGCATGATCGTCGCCAGCATGATCGCCGCCGTCAGCCAACCCCGGTGCTGAACCTCGAGGTTGGGTTTCGACAGGACAGGGGCGCTCATCTCAGGCGATCCAGTCGGGTGCGCCCGGTATCGACCGAAACAACCGCGCTCATCCCGTCGCGCAGACGGTCCAGATCGCCGGCCTGGACCGCGATGCGCACCGGAACGCGCTGCGTGACCTTGACCCAGTTGCCGGTCGCATTCTGTGCGGGGATCAGCGCGAACTGCGACCCGGTCGCCGCGCCCAGGCTATCGACGGTGCCGGTGATCGCCAGATCGGGATAGGCATCGATGCTGATGGTGACCGGCAACCCGGGTGTCAGGGTTTCCAGCTGCGTTTCACGAAAGTTGGCGTCGATCCAGGTCACATCGCGCTGCACCAGGCTGGCGACCGAGGTGCCGGGCGCCACATATTGCCCGACGTTCAGATTGCCGATCTGGCTGACAACCCCGGAAACCGGCGCCACGATCTGCGCGCGTGCCAGGTTCCGTTCGGCCTGGGCGTGCTGCGACTGGGCCGCGCGAACGGCGGGGAAATCGTCGGTGGCAATCTGCGGATCGCCGCCCAGCGCGGCCACGGCCACGGCCACACCGGCGCGCGCCAGCTCGACGGCATTGTCGGCCGACTGCGCGGCCAGCGTGGCATTGTCCAGCGCCGATGGCGTGGACAGACCGCGGCTTTCCATTTCCTGCTGACGCTCATAATCGCGGTGGCGCACCTGGGCCAGGGCCTCGGCCGCGGTCACCTGCGCCTGCGCCGACACCAGGCCCGCGCGCAACTGCTCCACCTGCAACCGCGAGGCAGCCAGCGCCGCGTCCGCCTGCGCCAGCGCGATGCGGTAGGGCTCGGCGTCGATGGCGAACAGCGGGGTGCCGGCCTGGACATACTGGTTTTCGGTCACATAGACCTCGGTGATGCGGCCGGCGACATCGGCCGAGATCGGCACCAGGGGCTGATGCACATAGGCGTTGTCGGTTTCGATATACCGCCCGCCGGTCAGCCAGACATACCCGCCACCCACCGCCAGCAGCACCGGAACCAGCAGCATCAGGCCCTTGCGGCTGCGCTTGCGCGGCTTTGACGGCGCGGACACCGGCGTCGCGGCGACCGTTTCATTGGCGGGCGCGGGCGACGGGGCGGGCGTCGGGTCGATTTTCTTGGAAACGGCGTTCATCAGGCAACGTCCTTCTCGGTCGCCGCCATGACGACCAGATTGTCAAAGATATGGGTCAGCGCATGCATCATCGCGGCGCGTTCGGTTTCGGACAGACCGCTGAGAGCGCGGGCATAGACCTGCGTGGCAACCTCGCGCGCCAGGTCGATGGTGGGCCCTGCGGCTTCGGTCAGGGTCACGCGCTTGGCGCGGCTGTCCTGCGGATCGGGCGCCCGTGACACCAGCCCCTGGCTTTCCAGCCGCTCGATCACGTCGCTGACGGTCATCGGGCTGACCTCGATCGCGGCGGCCAGGGCTGCCTGGGTCTGGCTGCCCTTGCGCGACAGCGTGGCCAGCACGCGCCACTGGTTCAGCGTCAGCCCGGTTTCGCGCGAACGGCGCTCGAACTCGGCCTTCAGCAGGCGCGAAACGTCATGAAGCAAAAGGCCGAGGCTGTGCATGGCAGGGCAGGACTCCAAAAGATACGGACCCATATAATATGGGTTCGTGCTTTTGTCCAGACCGGTCCTCGTGGCTGTTGCGCGATGAAAGGGGCTTGCCCCGGGCGAAAGTGGCACCACATTGGATCGCATAAGAACGGGAGAGGATCATGCCCTATCAAAAGACCCGCGAGGCGGTGGAGCGACTGACGCCCGAGCAATACCGCGTGACCCAGCAAAACGGCACCGAACGTCCCTTTACCGGCGAATACGACCACCATTTCGAACCGGGCATCTATGTGGATGTCGTCTCGGGCGAGCCGTTGTTTTCGTCGTCGCAGAAGTTCAACTCGGGCTGTGGCTGGCCGTCCTTTGCGAAGCCCATCGCCAATGTGACCGAACATCGCGACACCACGCATGGAATGATCCGTGTCGAGGTCCGCTCGCAGCACGGCGACAGCCACCTGGGCCACGTCTTTCCCGACGGGCCGCGCGCAATGGGCGGGTTGCGCTATTGCATCAACTCGGCCAGCCTGCGTTTTGTCCCCAGGGCACAGATGCAGGCCGAGGGATACGGCGACTATCTGGATCAGGTCGAGGAGAACTGACATGACCGAACGCGCAATTCTGGCCGGCGGCTGTTTCTGGGGCATGCAGGACCTGATCCGCAAACTTCCGGGCGTGAGCGCGACGCGGGTCGGCTATTCCGGCGGCGATGTCGCGAACGCGACCTACCGCAACCACGGCACCCACGCCGAGGCCATCGAGATCCTCTTTGATCCGGCGACGCTGAGCTTTCGGCACCTGCTGGAGTTCTTCTTTCAGATCCATGATCCGACCACGCCGAACCGGCAGGGGAACGATCTGGGCATGAGCTATCGCTCAGCCATCTATTACACCAGCGAGGCCCAGAAGCAGACCGCCCTGGACACGATCGCGGATGTGAATGCCTCGGGCCTGTGGCCCGGCCGGGTCGTGACCCAGGTCGAACCCGCCGGCGCTTTCTGGCAGGCCGAACCCGAGCATCAGGATTATCTGGAGCGCATTCCGGACGGCTATACCTGCCACTTCCCGCGCCCGGGCTGGGTTCTGCCCCGTCGCGCGGCGGAATGACCGACCCGGCGGCCTGCCGGCTTTGCGCAGCCGCGTTCGCCCGCACCGCCACGCGGCATGAACCGCGCCCCGTGCTGTGGGCGGCGCCCTCGGCGCGAGTGTTGATCGCCGGGCAGGCACCGGGTCTGAAGGTGCATCAGTCGGGTGTGCCGTTCGATGACCGCTCAGGCGACCGACTGCGCGACTGGCTGGGGTTGGACCGCGCCACGTTCTATGACCGCAGCCGCCTGGCGATCGTGCCGATGGCCCTGTGCTTTCCGGGCTATGACGACAAAGGCGCCGACCTGCCCCCGCCCCGCTGCTGCGCCGAGACCTGGCGCAGCGGAATACTCGCGCAGTTGACAAACCTGCGGGTGACCTTCGTCATCGGCCAGTATGCCCAACGCTGGCATCTTGGCCCGCAGGCCAGCAAGGGGGGTGTCACCGCGACCGTCGCGCGCTGGCGCGATCACGCGCCACGGGTCTTTCCGCTGCCGCATCCATCGTGGCGAAACAACGCGTTCCTCAGGCGCAACCCGTGGTTTGAAACCGACCTTCTGCCGGCCGCCCGGGCGGCCGTCCGACAGGCCCTAGCCGCTTGATTCGACCTCGGTGCAGACCACAAGGATGCGCGCATCCTGTGCACCGGCCGAGGCATAGAGATGCCCGCGCGAACTGTCGAAATACAGGCTGTCGCCCTGCCGCAGCGTGACCGGGGTCTTGCCCTCGGCAAAAACGGTGACCGCGCCTTCCAGCACCATCAGGAACTCTTGCCCCGGGTGCCGGACAAAATCGTCGAAATCCATCAGGTCGTGGGCTTTGAGCGTGCCCAGCATGGGCACCATCGCCTTGTTGCGGATTTCGGGGAACAGCATCTCATAGACGTAGTTCCGGGTTTCCTGACGCTCGAACGTGCCCTTGGGCGCCAGTGCAAAGCTGCCGGGGGCAAAGGCGGCACCGTCGGCGGCAAAGAATTCGGCCATGTCCACGCCGATTCCGCGCGCCAGTTGCAACATGCGGTCATAGGTCAGGGACATCAGGCCGCGCTCGGCCTTTGAGATCGTCGAGACCGCCAGACCCGACCGCTCGGACAGCTCGGCCAGCGTCCAGCCCCGCGCGCGGCGCAGCTCAAGCAGGCGGCGGCCGAACTCGGCGCGCTGGTTATCCGGAAAAGGGGTGATCGTGGCGGGCGCGGTCATGGCGCGATCATACCCGCTGGCAAGTCAAAGGCAATTCGATTTTCCTATCGGAAAAATTCTCTTTCCGATCAGAAAATCCATGGTAACGTCGCCAGATCAGAGGGGGACAGAATGTCGCAGGGGGCGGAAAAGCGGGGCATCGTCGTCATCGGCGCAGGCATCGCGGGGGCGTCGGTTGCCGCCGAGCTGTCGGCAGCCGGGCAGGACGTGCTGCTGCTGGAACGCGAGACCGCGCCCGGCTACCACACCACCGGCCGCTCTGCCGCGCTGTTCACCCCGACCTATGGGCCACCCGTCATCCGCGCGCTGACGCGGGCCTCGGCGGCGGCCCTGATGGCCCCGCCGACCGCGGATCGGCCCCATCCGTTTCTGCGCCCGCGCGCGGTGCTGTCCCTGGCCCGTTCGGACCAGGCGGAAACCCTGGCGACGCGGCAGGCCGAACTGGGCTGCGCCATCCTCTCCGAGGCCGAGGCGATGGACCAGTTGCCGCTGTTGCGCCCCGGATACGCCATCGGCGCGCTGGTAGACCCCGACGCCGCCGACATCGATGTGGAAGCCCTGCATCGCCAGTATCTGCGCGCGCTGGGCCCTGCCCTGCGCCTGAAGACCGAGGTGACGCATCTGTCACGCGACGGCGCGGGCTGGCGGGTGGATACGCCCGCGGGCGCCATTCAGGCCGATATCGTGGTGAACGCTGCCGGCGCCTGGGCGGATGCGCTGGCCGACATGGCCGGCGTGACCCGTATCGGTCTGGTGCCCAGGCGCCGCACCGCCGTGCTGGTCGCGGCACCCGACGGCACCAGGCCTGACGCCTGGCCCATGGCCGTCGATGTCGAGGAACAGTTCTACATACGCCCCGAGGCCGGCAAGTTGCTGCTGTCCCCCGCCGACGAGACCCCCTCGCCGCCGTGTGACGCGCAGCCCGATGAACTGGACGTGGCGATCGCCATCGACCGGGTGCAGGCCGCCTTTGACCTGCCTGTCCGGCGGGTGGATCACAAATGGGCAGGTCTCAGGTCGTTTGTCGGCGACAAGGCCCCGGTTGCGGGCCACGATCCCGATGCGCCGGGCTTTGTCTGGCTGGCCGGGCAAGGCGGCTATGGCATCCAGAGCGCACCGGCCCTGGCCCGCACCGCCGCCGCGCTGGCCCTGGGCCGGCCCATTCCCGCCCAGATCGCGGACGAGGGCGTCACCGCCGAGGCGCTCTCGCCTGGCCGACCGGGTTTGCGGGCATGATCTACATCGTCCCTCTGATCGGCGCGCTGCTGCTGGCCTCAGGCCTGGCGATCGCCTATGTGATCGGCGGGGCGACGGTGCTGGCCTTTCTGGCCACCGACAACAGCCGCTATCTGGCGATCCTGCCCCAGCAGATCTTTTCCAAGATCGACGTGTTCGCGCTGATGGCGATGCCGCTGTTCATCCTGGCGGGCGAAGTGATGAACCGGGGTGGCGTCACCCGGGTGCTGATCCGCCTGGCGATGGCGCTGGTCGGGCGCGTGCGCGGCGGGCTGGGCCATGTGAACGTGCTGACCTCGGTGTTTTTCGCGGGCATCTCGGGTTCGGCGGTGGCGGACAGCGCGGCGGTGTCGAACACGCTGGTGCCGGCAATGACCGAGCAGGGCTACAAGCTGCCCTATGCCGGCGCGATCACAGCCGCCTCGTCGATCATCGGACCGATCGTGCCGCCGTCGATCATCATGATCTTCTATGGCGCACTGATGGGCACCTCGGTCACCGCGCTGTTCATCGCGGGGATCGTTCCCGGCCTGCTGCTGGCCGCGTCGCTGATGGTGGTGAACGGGTTTTACGCCTGGCGCGACGATCACCCGCGCCTGGCCCCGGCCGAGGTGCCGCCCCTGCTGCCGACGCTGGCCCATGCCCTGCCCGCGCTGTCGATCCCGCTGATCATCGTCGGCGGCATCGTGCTGGGCTGGATGACACCGACCGAGGCCGCCGCCGTCGCCGTGCTGGCCGCGACCGGCGCCGGGTTCTTCTATGACCGGCTGGGACCGCGCGCGATCCTCGAGTCGCTCAAGCGCACGGCCATGTTGTCGGGTTCGATCTTCATGATCATATGCGCGGTCTCGGCGCTGGGATACCTTGGCGCGATGGAACGCCTGCCCGAGGCCATCGCCGACACCGTCACCAACCTGGGCCTGAGCCCGATCCAGTATCTGATCCTTCTGAACGTGATCTTCCTGCTGTCCGGCATGGTGCTGGACATCGCGGTTGCCCTGGCGCTGCTGGTGCCGCTGCTGGCGCCGGTTGCCATCGCCCAGGGCGCAGACCCGGTGCATCTGGGAATCGTTCTGTGTTTCAACCTGTGCCTCGGGCTGATCTCGCCGCCGCTGGGCGGGTGCCTGCTGATCGTGTCCACGGTGACGGGGCTGAACTATTGGCGCCTTGCGCGCGCGATCCTGCCGTTCCTGCTGGTCGAGATCGGCGTTCTGGTGCTGCTGACCGCCTTTCCCGACATCTCGCTCTGGCTGCCGCGCCAGATGGGGTTGATGGGCAACTGACCGACAACGGAAAACCAACATGGAGGGAGCCATGAAAACGACGACCATCCTGAAAGCCGCGAGCATTCTCGCGCTGCTGGCCACCGGAGCCGAGGCGCAGATCAAGGTCTCGCTGGACAGTCCGCCGGATCTGGAGGGTTCGGGCAGCTATGTCTGGGCCCATACCTTTGCCAGCTATCTGAACGACCACGGCATGGCAGCCGAGGAATACCAGCGCGGCGCCCTGGGTGGCGACGACGAGGTGTTCGACCAGGTGACCCAGGGCCTGGTCGAGGTCGGCATGTCGCCGCTGGGCATCGTCGGATCGATCGACACCCTGATCTATGGCCTGCGCCTGCCCTATTTCTTCAACGGCATGGGCGACGTGGACCGCGCGCTTTATGACCACGGGATGCTGGAGCGGATCAATGCCGCGCTGACCCCGTCGGGCGTGCGGGTTCTGGCGGTCGATACCGTCGGTCCGGCGACCGGCATCTTCAACACCCGCCACGCGGTCACGCAGATGTCCGACATGTCCGACCTGCGGATGCGCGCCCTGGATGAAAGCCAGATCGAACTGTATCGCGCCTGGGGTTCGAACGGCACCATCGTGAGCTGGGCCGAGGTTCCGAACGCGCTGCAAACGGGCGTTGCCGACGGCTATCTGAACCCGGCATTCGTGCCGCTGCTGTTCGGCCACACCGAATTCATCCACTACTTCACACCGGCCGAAATCTCGCCATCGCTGCGCATCGCCATCGCATCCGAGGATTGGTATTCCGGCCTCAGCGATGACGATCGCGCCACGGTGGACGCCGCCGTCACCGCCGCGAACACCGCCAACCGTGACTGGCTGGGCACCCAGACCGGCGTGCTGGATCAGTTGCGCGCGGCCGGTGTCGAGATCTCGGACCTGTCGCCCGAGGCCCGCGCCGAGTTCCGCACCGCGTCCGAAGGCACCTGGAGCGCCATCGTGACGCCCGAGCAGCTTGCCCAATGGCAAGCCGCCATCGCCGAATGACAGGGGGCGCGCGATGATCCATGCGCTCGCCCGGGGGTTGGACCGAACCTCGGCCGTGCTGAACGCCGTTGCCCTGATCGGCGCGGTGCTGGCGGTGCTGGTCATGGTCTATGCCGCCGGGTGGCAGGTCATCGCGCGCTACGTCCTGTCCTCGCCGCCCGTCTGGACCGAGGAACTGGCCCGCAGGGCGATGGTCTGGGCGGGGATGCTGGGCGCCTCGGCCGCGTTTCACGCCGGTGCCGATCCCGTGCTGTTTCCGGGCGCCGCCGCGCGGCGGGGTGGCCCGGGCATGGCGCTGGCCCTGATCCGGGCGGCGGGCGTCCTGTTGTTCGCGGTGCCGGTGATCTGGTTCAGCCTGTTCGGCCCCAACCTGAACATGGCGCGCGGTTTCCTGGGGCGCAGCATGGGCCGCATGGCCGAGATGATCCCCCTGCCGATGATCTGGTTCACCGCCGCCGTGCCGCTCGCCTTTGCCCTGATCCTTTTGCACCTGTTCGCGCGGCTCGCCATGCAGGCCACCGGACAACTGCCGCAGCCTGAACCGGACATGCCATGAAAACCTTCATTGCCTGCCTCGCCACCGAGACCAACTCGTTTTCTCCCATGCCGACCGGACTGGCAGGGTTCGCCGAGGGGGTCATCCACCACGGCACCGCCACCCGGCATCCCGCGATCTACTGGACGGGCGCCCTGCACCTGTGGCGCGACCTGGCCGAGGCGCGGGGCTGGCCGGTTGTCGAAAGCCTGGCGGCCTTTGCCCAACCCTCGGGTCCGACGGTGCGCAAGGTCTACGAGGATTTCCGCGACGAGATCCTGCGCGACCTGACCGCGGCGATGCCGGTGGACATCGTCCTGTTGCAATTGCATGGGGCGATGATCGCCGATGGCTATCCCGACTGCGAGGGCGATCTGATCGCCCGTATCCGGCAGATCGCGCCAGAGGCAAGGATCGGCGCCACGCTGGACCCGCATTGCCACCTGACCGAGGCCATGCTGCACAATGCGACGGCGCTGATCTGCTTCAAGGAATACCCGCATGTGGACGTGCTGGAGCGCGCGCGCGACCTGTTCACCCTGCTGGTCGATGCCGCCGAGGGGCGCACGAACCCGGTGATGCGAGACCACGACTGCCGCATCATCATGGGCATGCCCACGCCCGAAGGCCCCATGCGCGCCTGGGTCGATGCGATGATCGCGCGGGAATCGGAACCCGGCGTGCTGTCGCTGTCACTGGCGCACGGCTTTCCCTGGGGCGATCACCCGCGCACCGGGGCGCGGGCGCTGGCCATCACCGATGGCGACCCGGTTCAGGCCGAAACCCTGGCCCGCGAGCTGGGCGAAAAACTGTGGCGCGAGCGCGAGGCCATCTTTCAACAGGTGTTGAGCATCGACGCCGCGCTGGATCGCGCCGCCGGTCACAATCACGGCCCGATCGTGCTGGCCGACATGTCCGACAACGCCGGTGGCGGCGCACCATCCGATTCCACCTTTCTGCTGCGGGCGATGCTGGATCGCGGTCTGACCTCGATCGCGTCGGGGATCTATTGGGATCCGGGCGTCGTGCGGCTGTGCGTCGATGCGGGCGAAGGCGCGACCCTGCCGGTCCGGCTGGGCGGCAAATGCGGTCCCATGTCCGGGGACCCGCTGGATCTGACCGTCACCATCCGCCGCGTCGCGACCGACCTGACGCAACGCTTCGGCAGCTTGCCGGTCAATCTGGGCACCATCGTGCGGCTGACGATCGACGCGGGCACCGGCGATCCCGCCGACGATATCGACCTGGTGGTCAATGACACCCGCACACAGACCTTCCACCCCGAGGCCTTTACCCAGCTGGGCATCGACCTCGGGCGCAAACGGCATGTCTGCGTGAAATCCTCGAACCACTATCGCGCCGGTTTCGCGCCGATCGCCAGCACGATCATTCCCATCGCCTCGCCCGGGGCGATCACGCCCGATTTCGCCGCGATTCCCTATCAGCACCGTGCCCTGAACTACTGGCCCAAGGTCGAGGACCCCTTCGCATGACCAATTCCCTGATGGCCGCCCGCGACGCCTTTCTGGCGCGCTTTCCCGAATCCCGCGTCGACCTGGACGGGCGCGACTGGGGCCTGATCGATACCGGCGGAACCGGCGCGGTCTTTCTGTTCCTGCCCGGAACGCTGGGCCGTTCGGACGTGTTTTTCCAGCAGATCGAACCGCTGGCCGCCGACATGCGGGTGCTGGCGGTCAGTTATCCCGACTCGGGCGGTGTGATCGACTGGGCGGCCAGCCTGGTCACGCTGCTGGACCGTCTGGGCATCGGGCGGGTCTGCGTGCTGGGTTCGTCGCTGGGCGGGTATCTGGCGCAATATTTCGCCGGCACCTATCCGGACCGCGTGCAGCATCTGTTCGCCGCGAACACCCTGCACGAGATCGTCGAAGCCGCGCACCGGCCACCGTATTCGCTGGACCTGTGGACCGCACCGATCGAGGACCTGCGCAAGGGGTTTCATCTGGGCATGACCGCCTGGGTCCAGGCCCATCCCGACCACGCCGAGATGGTCGAATTCCTGCTGACCGAGGCCGACGGCCGCATTCCCGAGCCGGAACTGCGCGCGCGCCTCGACGGGATCAAGACCGGCCCCGACCTGCCGCCCCTGTCGCATGAACCCGGCGCCGCGACAGTGATCGAAAGCGCCGACGACCCGCTGATCCCGCCGCCGATGCGGGCCGCCGTGCGTGCGCGCAATGCCCCCGCGCCGGCATTCCGCTTTGCCTGGGGCGGGCATTTTCCCTATCTGATCCGGCCTGCTCTCTATACCGGGCTGCTGCGCGCGCGGCTGGGGCTGGCCCCCCTGCCCGCCGACTGGCAATCCACCGATGACGGGGTGATGCAGGCATGAGAATCCTGTCGAATGATGACATCGCCGCGCTGCTGCCGATGGACCAGGCCATCGCGGTGATCGACCGGACCATGCGCGGCGTTTCGGCAGGCACGGCGCAATTGCCGCTCAGGCAGGTCGTGCCGGTGGGCGGCCCGAACATGATGGGGGTCATGGCCGGCGCGCTGGGTGAGCCGATGTGCTATGGCGTCAAGCTGGTCAGCCTGTTCCCCGCCAATCCGGACAAGGGCCTGTCAGGTCATCGCGGCGCGCTGGTTCTGTTTGAAAGCGAAACCGGCGGTGCGGTGGCGATGATGGATGCCGGGCTTCTGACCGCGATCCGCACCGCCGCCGCCAGTGCCGTCGCCACCCGCGCCCTTGCGCGCGCGGATGCCAGACGGCTGGCCATGGTCGGCACCGGCGAACAGGCGGAACACCACCTGGCGGCGATGCTGGCGGTGCGACCCATCGAATCGGTGCACATCGTCGGCCGCCGCGCGCACAAGGCGGCGGCCCTTGCCGCCCACGCGACCGCACACCATCCCGGCCTGACCGTCACCCATGGCACCGATGTGCGAACCGGCATTGCCGGGGCGGACATTGTCTGCACCGTGACCAACGCGGCCACCCCCGTGCTGTCGGGCGACTGGCTGGAACCGGGGCAGCATGTGAATGTCGTCGGCGCCTCGATCCCGTCAAGGCGCGAGGTGGACGACGCGCTGGTCCTGCGCGCCGAGGTGTTCTGCGATTACCGCCCGTCGCTTCTGGCCCAGGCGGGCGAGATCGTGGACATGCTCAAGGCCGGCACCCTCACCGAGGACCACCTGAAGCCCGAGATCGGCGCCGTCCTGACCGGCGCGCCCGGACGATCCGCCCCCGAGGCGATCACCGTCTATCGGTCCCTGGGCATCGTCGCGCAGGACCTGGCCGCCGCGTCGCATGTGCTGCGCCGGGCCGAGGCCGAGGGGCGCGGGCAGACCGTCAGCTTCTGAACCCGCAGTCCCGCGCCTGGGCTTCCAGCCGGGCCCGCTGATAGGCGATCAGCGCGGCATCGGGCTGCGTGGACAGGATCATCGGCAGGGTCGGGTCCTCGACCTGGGTGCGATGGCCCGACAGTTCCTCGATCACCGCCAGACCGCAGAAGGGCACCACGGCTTCGGCATAACCGCCCTCATGCACGACCACCAGCTTGCCGCCGCACAGATCGTCGGCCAATGCCATGATCCGGCGCGTCATCTCGCGGAAGGTGCCGCCATGGGCCTGCATCCGTGCCAGCGGATCGAACGCATTCGCATCATACCCTGAGGCAACGACGATCAGATCCGGCGCAAACTGCCGCAGCGCGGGTTCGACCAGCAGATCGAAAGCGTCGAGATAGGTCTGGTGCCCCATTCCGGGCATCAGCTCGACGTTGAGGTTGAAACCCGCCCCTGCCCCCGTGCCCCGATTCGCGGCCAGGCCGGATTCGGGCGGGTAACACAGGCTTTGATGCAAGGAGATCGTCAGCGTGTCGTCCCGATCCAGATAGACCGCCTCGGTCCCGTTGCCATGGTGCACGTCCCAATCGACCACCGCGACCTTCAGCGGCCCATGCGCGGCCCGCGCGGATTCCAGCGCGATGGGAATATTGGCCAGCAGGCAAAAGCCCATGCCCTGATCTGGCCGGCAATGGTGCCCCGGTGGGCGTGACAGGGCATAGGCGTTGCGGTGGACACCCGCCAGCACGTCCGCCACCGCCTGACGCGCCAGCCCGGCCGACAAGGCGGCAATCTCGAAGCTGCCCTGCCCAAAGGGGGCGCCGAACCCGGCCTCGCCCCCGCCCGCGTCGCTGTCGGCCTTCAGCCGGTCCAGATAGGTCCCCACATGCACGCGGTCCATTTCGGCACGGGTCACGGGGCGGGCACTGCGCACATCCAGATGCGCCGTCAGACCCGAGACATCCATCAGCGCCTTCAGCCGGCGCTTGGTTTCGGGCGATTCCGGGTGCCCGCCGCTGGCAACGGGCTGCACCCAACCCCCGACCGGCATGACCAGCGCGTGCTGAACGCCCTGATGATGCCACAGGCACAGCTCATCGAAATAGAATCCGGTCGTCATGGGGCCTCCGGTCTTGCGGGAAAGGGCAGGTCAGAGATCGCGCGGAACGGGCTGATCCGACAGGATCGCCCGGGTCAGCGCCGCGCGGCTGGAAACACCCGCCTTTTCAAAGATGCGGGCGGTCTGGTTGCGCACGGTGGTGGGCGCGATACCCAGTTCGCGGGCGATTTCCTTGTGGGTGAATCCCTCGGCGATCAGTTCCGCGACCTCACGTTCCCTGGCCGAGAAATTGTCCAGCATCCGGCGCGGTATCAGCCGCAATTCGGTCAGCTTGTGCCCACCAGCCAGCGCGGTGGGGCTGGCCAGCACGTTGAAGCCCCGGGCATCCAGAAAATCGTCAAAGGTCGCACCCCCACGCCCCGGCTCATCCCGCCAGCCCGACCAGAGCGTCAACGCCGCCGCGCTGCCCGCGACCGGGCGGCCCTGGGTGTCGACAAGCAGGCGCAGATCCCCCGCACCGCCGTCCGAGGCACGATCCAGCATCCCCTGCATGTGGTCCAGCGCACAGGACAGAAAGGTCAGTTCGCCCATGTCCAGACTGCGCGCCGACGTTCCGCCACGATAGGCCGAGATGAACAATTGCGGCCTGAGCGGATCCTGCGCCCGTGTCACCACGCTGAGCTTGCGCAACCCATAGCGATCCGCCAGCGCCATCATGCCATCGGTCTGCCTGTCACCGTCGCGATCGTATTGCGCCCACAGCCGACCCTCGGTCTTCATGTTCTTTACATCGGAGGCCAGCAGGTCCTGCGTGCGGATCACGTTCCAGAAGGCGACGTAGTCGGCCGGCAGGTTGTGGACGGTGGTGCCGATGATTTCGACCGACGGGGGCGTCATGTCGGCCCAGCCCAGCCAGGCCGCGTCAAAGCCGATGATTCCGGACAGTTCCTCGGCCGCCCAGTCCAGCAAGGCGGGACCATCGAGATCGCGGCGCGCCTCATGCAGGGCGCCGACGAATCGGCTGAAGGCTTGCAATTCCGTCCCCTCGCGCATGGCACGATCCTCTGGACGTCCTGACCTGGGGTCAGCGTAGTGCCCCTGTGTCGATTGAGTCAACGCCACAGCTTTTCCTCGCCGACATGGGCACCGCCCGGCAGAGGGCCCGGTTTCACAAAGGCGTCGAGCACGTTCTTCATGAAGCGCCCGACGTTGTTCTGCCCGCCGTTCACCGGCAGCGCCATCGACCACGCGATCGACCCGATGCCAAGGCAGGCGCCATCGTTGGCGGTGGTGAAATAGGTGATGTCGGCACGCACCTGCGGGTCCTGCGTGCCGCCGCGCCCCGGAAACGCATAGGTGATTTCCTCGCTTACCAGCGGATAGTTGTCAGAGAACCCGTCGGCCATGCCCAGAAGTAGCGTATGAGGCGGCGTGCCCAGCGCCAGGTCGTAGCGGTCGATCTCGATCCCCGCCGACCCACCCAGCCCCAGGCCGAAATCGCCGATCTTCTCATCCGCGGCGATGCCGTCGAACATCCAGTCCACACGCTTGTGGAAACTGTCGGGCATGCGTTCGAAATGGGTGCAGCGGTCCATCCCCTCGGCGGTAAAGCCGATGCCGACGATCTTCTGCGGCGCCCGCCCGCGTGAGCGCCACAGCCCCGACCGTTCGCCGGTGCTGGCCAGATAGCCCTCGCCGGCCTCGGCCTGCCAGGCGCGCGACCCTGTGTCGAGCTTGCGCACCTCCATGATGCCGGGCTCGCCCTCGCGCAGGCCGGACACCCAGTAATAGCCGTTGCCGCCGGCATAGATCACGCGACCGCCCCGGGTCAGGTAGTCCTCGGTCGCATCCATCATGCGTTCCGAATAATACTCGGGGTGGGTGCAATTGATGACCACGCGATAGGGGTCCAGCGCCGCCGCGCCCTCGGCGTGCAGGTCATGGTCGGTCAGGATCTCATAGTCGAACCCCGACTGCTCCATCCACCAGATCAGCGAAAGATCGGCCGGCAGCGCCCAGGGGAAGCCCATCGCGGAACTGCGATACTTGGGCCGGATGTTCAGGATCGGGCGCAGATAGCTGGAATAGCAGCACCCCGCGCCATCGGAATGGTGATCATAGGTGGACAGGCCGAATTCGTTGAGCTTGACGAAATCCACGTCGCGCCGGGTCAGAATCGGCGTGTGCGCCGTGATTGCCTGCGCGATGGGGGCCTCATAGGCCAGATGCTCGTTCGCATAGGCCAGATAGGTAAAGGTGGACATCAGAACCGCGACAGGCGCTTTCGGTGTCTCGGCGCGCACGAAGAAGGGAACGTGATCCTCGGCGCCGTCGGTTGTCAGCCGCAGCGCGTAAACGCCGCTTTTCAGCCCCTTGGGCAGCGTCCATTCGACCGTGGGTTCCCAGCGGCAATCCGTCATCGCGTCATCGTGGAAATGAACGCCGCCGTATTGCCCCGGGTTCAGCCGAAAGCAATCGTCGCGGCCCTGCCAGTTCCAGCCGGTCATGCCCCGAACCGGACGGTTCACGCCCCGGGCATGCAGCCCGTGCGGGCCCAGGTCCTGGATGGTATCGCCGATGCCGCCGTCCGAATATCCCGCCGTGGTGTCCCAATAGGCGACGAGACCCTGCGAAACAGGCTCTGCACCGGCGGAAATTGCCTGAATCTCGTCATCCGTCAGGACACGGTTCCACAGGCCCGTGCGGTCGATCTTGCCGTTATAGAGCGTTTCGACAAAGCGGCCGCGCTGGTCGTTCCAGTCACTGGCCCCGGCCCACAGAAAGGGCGCCTCGGCCACCGCCGCACGGGGTGCGGTGGTCAGCGCCGAGGTGACGATGCTGTCATAGTCATAGGGCGCGACCAGACCCAGCTTGCCGTTGTAGCGCCCGACCCGGCCCAGTTGCACCAGCCGCGCGCGCCTGGTCGCAGCGTCCCAGGTCGCGGCAACGAAATACCAGGACCGCGGAATCAGGGGCACCTCGGCGGTGACCTGATCCACGTCCTGCCCATTCCCGACCCAGAATTCCAGATGCCCCTCGGGGTTGATGCCCAGCGCCCAGCCCTGTGACCCGGCGATGTCCCAGCGCCCCAGCATCGTCTGCCGCCGCGTGCCGGGCGCGGTCGGAAAGACGAACGCCGCCAGCGTAAAGCTGCCGTCGGCCACGTCGTGAACCTCCATGCCCGAAACCTCGGCGTAGGAGCCTTTTTGCGTGAACTGCCGGCGGACGTGCAGCAAATCGGGCACCGCACCGGGGATTTCCTGTTCCACAAAGCCGGGACCGGCGGCGTTCTCGTCACCGTGCAGCAGCCGCACCAGCATGGCGCGCGCTTCGGTCACGCCCTCGGCCGAGACCATGAACCGCATGTCGTCGCCGGGTTTCACCGACCAGGGGGTGCAGTAACCAAAGATGCGGTGCTTGGCCATGTCGTCAGCTTTCCAACAGATCGTTGACCCGCAGCAGGAAGACGGCGTGATACGCCTCGTCGCGGGTTTGATAGACGCGGTCGTCCACGACACGCGGCGGCTTGCCCGGCTCGCCCGACAGGGCCATCACCGTATAGGTCCAGGCCTCGGGCGGACCGTCCTGCAGGATGGCATATTTGTCGGGCATCTCGCCGCGGCGGAAATAGTTCAGAACCCGCGCAAGCGCATCGGAATGCGGACCCAGCGGCGCGGCCTTGTGCTCCTCCAGCAAGTCGGGCGTGATCAGCGCCTTCAGCCGGTCGCGCAGGCGGCGGTCGAACCGGCGATAGGCGATCTCCTGCTTGTCGGAAATCTCGGTGGCCTCTTCTGGCATGACTTCTCCTCCCTTGCGGGTGCGGGCGGCGCGGCGTTCGGATTTGATCCGGTTGCGCCAGCCCCGGAACTGGGTGCGGACATCGGCAAGGCCGGCGTGGGTGGTGAGCGTCACGGCGATCATCACCGCCGCGATCAGGATGATGCGCAAGGGCCCCAGGTCGATCAGCGCGCGGTCGATCACCACGACGATCGCGGTGCCGATCACGGCCCCCTCGGCCCGGCCCATGCCGCCGATGACGATCATCGCGAACATCAGAAGAAGCTGGTCCAGCGAAAACACGTTCAGGCTGATCGAGCGGTAGAGCATGGCGTAATAGGCGCCGACAAACCCCAGCGCGGCCGAGGAAATGAGGAACACGTTCAGGCGCGCGCGGCGATAGTCGATGCCGGTCGCCTCGGCGAAATCCTCGTCCTCGCGCGCGGCCTGCAATTGCAGGCCCAACCGTTCCGAGTTGATGGTGCGGAACAGGAAGAGCGCGGCCAGCAGCAGCACAAAGGCAGAGGCGAAGCTCAGCAGCAGCCCGGGCCGTTGCAGATACCAGTCCTGCGGAATGAAGCTGCCGACATTGTTGATGGAACTGTTCTGCGGCGCCAGGGCACGGATCTGGCTGATCGACACGCGGCAGATCTCGGCCACACCGATGGTGAGCAGGGCGTAATACAGCCCGTCGATCCGTGTCGAGGGAAGCGCCAGCAACCCGCCGACCACCAGACCGACCAGCGCACCGACCAGGAACATCAGCGGCCAGGGCACGCCCAGGAACACGTTCGTCGCCGCCGCCGCATAGGCCGACAGACCCACCACCGCCATCGTCGCCAGCGACAGGATGCCGGCCGCGCCGATGATCAGCGTCCAGATGACGTTGATCGCGGCAAACACGCAGAACACCACCGCGACCTGCAACAGCGTATCGGGCAGGAGCGGCGCCGCACAGGCCAGCGCACCCAGCCCCAGGAACCACCAGAGCGGCCGCTTGTCCGCCATGCGGCGTTCGCGTTGCAGGGTCTTGGGGTTATACCCGCCGCGCCACATCAGCCAGTGACGGCTGAGGCCCGGCACGCGGCCGCGGTGCCAGTCGCGCTTGCCGTCGGGCACCAGCACATATTCATGCCGCCGGTTGCCGACGCGGTGAAAGACGGGGGCAATCGGGTCAGTCATTTCCGTGTCTCGTCCAACAGGCCGCTGATGCCGCGCGGGCGGACGATCAGCACAAGGATGATGAAGCCGAACTGCACCAGCAGGACCATCCGCTGACCCAGGAAGGGGATCACGCCGGTGACGGCCTCGAGCGTGCCGATCAGCAGCGCCGCCACCGCCGCCCCCGGAACCGACCCCAACCCTCCAAGCAGCGCGATGATCATGCCCTTGATGAGCGGCATCGCCCCCGCGCCCGGGCTGACATAGACCGTCTGCGACAAGAGCACCGCCGCCGCGCCCGCCATCGCGCCCGTGACCGCCATCACAGGCAGCGCCGTGCGGCGGACCGAGATGCCCGAAAGCGCCGCGCCCTCGGGGTTTTGCATCATCGCGCGGATCTCCAGCCCCTTGCGGCTGTAGCGCAGCCAGGCCAGCGCCACCCCCAGCAGCACCGCCGTGGCGCCGATGGTGGCCGCCTGGTCATAGCGCACGGGAATGCCCAGCAGGGTCAGTCGGCCAAACCCGAAAACGCTGGGAAGGGCCTGTTGCCGGGGGCCGAACCACCACAACAGCGTCTGCACCGTCGCCAGGTTGATCGCCAGCGTGACGATCATCCCGCGCACGGCAAAGTTCGCCTTGTCGTGGATCGGCAGAAAGGCCAGCAGATAGATCACCAGCCCGAACAGCGCACCGACACCCACCCCGGCCGCCAGCAGCACCGCCAGCCGAATGACGCCCAGCGCCGCCCAGCCGTGGAACAGGCTGTCGATACCGGGCAGCACGGCATTGCCGATCACCAGCGTGCCATAGCCCGCCACCGCGAAGGTCGCGCCATGGGCCATGTTCAGCATCCCGATGGACGACCACAGCAGCGAAATGCCGATCGCCATCAGCGCATAGATCGCGCTGAGGTTCAGGGCATAGACGATCAGTGCCGCATCCATCAGCCCAGCTCCACATGTCCGACATCGCCGCGCAGCCGCCCGGCGTGCATCCCGATCATCCGGTCCACCTGCCCGTCCAGCAGGCTGACATTCTGTTCCGCGATGATGATCGCGCCATCCTGCACGTCGATTTCGCGCAGGGCGGCGATGACCCGCTGGCTGATGACCGGCGCCAGCCCCAGCGAGGGCTCGTCGATCAGATAGAGCCGCGCCTCGGTCATCAGGGCACGGCCCACCGACACCATGCGCCGTTCGCCGCCCGACAGCGTGCCGACGGTGGTATTTTCCAGCTTTCGCAGCGGTGGAAACAGCTCGAAGATCATCTCGCGCCGCTTTGCGCGTTCCTTCCATGCCCGGCGCGACCAGGCCCCGCAATCCAGGTGCTGACGCACCGTCAGGCCCGGAAAGATCGCGTCCCCCTGCGGCGTCATCGCCACGCCCAGCCGCACGATGCCGGGCGTCCGCCGCCCTTCGCCCAGGCTGCGCTGCCCGCCGATTTCGACCCCGTCGAACAGGATCGACCCGCGTTGCCAGCCGACCAGATGGGTGATGGCGCGAAAGAGCGTGGTCTTGCCGTGACCGTTCAGGCCGACAATCGCCAGCCGCTCGCCGCGATCCACGGTAAAGTTGATCTCATGCAGCACGCGCAGGGGTCCGTAGCCTGCCGAAAGGTCGGTGATCTGAAGAACGGCGCCCATCAGCCAGCCCCCTCGAAATAGGCTGCGCGCACCGCGGGGTCCCTGAACACCCCCTCGGGCGTGCCCTCGGCGATCACCTCGCCCAGGTTCAGCACCGTCACGCGGTCGGCCAACGCTTCCAGCAGCTCCAGCCGGTGTTCGATCACGATCACCGCCAGGTGGTATTCATCGACCAGCGTGCGCAGCAGAAGGTCCAGTTCGTCGATTTCGGTGTTGATCAGACCCGAGGCGGGTTCATCCATCAGCAACACCTTGGGCCGTCGCATCAGCAGGCAGGCCAGCAACAGCTTGCGCCGGTCGAAGGTATCCAGACTGCCCGACGGGCGGCTCCATGGCACGGTCAGGTTGACCAGCCGGGCCGCCCATTCCGCCCGGTGGCGCGACAGGAACGGGCGATACGCCTTGCGCGCGGCGCGGAACGTCTCGCCCACCGTCAGGGCCGAGGGCACGACCGGGCTTTGATAGGTGCGCGCCAGACCCAGGCGCGAGCGGCGCACGATGTCCAGCTTGCTGACATCCTGCCCGTCCAGCGTCACACGGCCCTGCTGCGCGACGTAGCGGCCTGACAGCACCTCGAACAGGCTGGTCTTGCCCGCGCCGTTGGGACCGATCAGGCCCAGAACCTCGCCGCGGCTGACGTGCAGACCGACATCCTGCAGGATCTGGCGACCGCCCAGCGACAGGCAGACGCCTTCGCAGGCGAAGATGGAAGAAGGGGATTGCATCGCGTCTCGCAGGCCGGAGGGTCAGGGACGAAAAGGGGGGCGGGCCACGATCCGGCCCGCCCCGCCGGGATCACTGCGCCCAGGCCGGGGTGCGATAGGACGATTCGGCCAGTTCGGCGGGCAGGATGATGGTGTGGTGGTTGTCCTGCACCTGATAGATCAGGTGGGGAATGCCATCCGCCAACACATCGGTTTCCCAGGGATAGTTCAGCGGGCGCTGCTGCGGACGGTCAAAGGTGTAGGTGCCCGCGATGCCCTCATAGCGCAGCGCACGGATCGCATTGCCGACCGCGTCGAAATCGGCGGGATCGACGGTCTGCCAGACCTGCGCCAGCATGTGGATGGTATCCCAGCCGGACGCCGGATAGACCTCGCCCATGTTCTCGCCGTGCTGCGCCATATAGGCCTCGCGGAAGGCGATGCCCTGTTCGGTGCGCGGCGTGCCCAGGACCGTGCCCCAGATCATGCCTTCGCCCGCGCCACGCGCCAGGTCCAGGAATTCGGGCTGCGAGGGGCCGTATTGCAGATAGACCAGCGAATCCGGCGTGGGATCATAGGCGAACTGCTGGGCAAAGGCCGCCAGCTCCGCGGCTACCCAGTGGCTGACGAAGATCACGCCCGCGCCCTCGTCCTTCAGCGCGTTGATGACCGGGGTCCAGTCCTGGACCGGGAACTGGATATCGGTCACGGCGGCCAGCTCCCACCGGCCGTCGGAATCGGCGATGGCCCGCTGCGCCGCCTGGCTGATCACCTGGGTATAGGCGATCTGTTCCTGAACGATGTGGATGCGGTGGTTCGCCGGCGTCCAGTCGCCCGAGGCCTCGAGCCGGTCGAGATACCGCACGAAACCGTAGCCATACCAGGTTTCATCAGGGTCGATCATGAAGATGTTGCGGTAGCGCTCGGGGTTCTGTTCCACCAGTTGCACCGACGCGAGCGAGGTGTTCCCGTGCATGTAGGGCACGCCGGTCGCCGCCGCCGCGTCCATCGCCGGCTGCGGAATGATGACAAAGGCCGAGGCAATGGCGCTGACGCCGCGCGCGTTCAACGCCTGGATCGCACCGACCGTCCCTTCCGGCGACAGCAGGTCGATATCCACGACCTCGGCGCGCAGCATCCGGCCGTTGACGCCGCCGTGCGAATTGATGTCGTCGATCGCCATGTTGACGCCGTTCAGCCAGTCGGCGTGGTCGGCCACGCCCGCCAGGCTGGTTTGCGCGGTGGGAATACCGATGAGGATGTCGTCGCCTTCCGCCCAGGCGGGCGCGGCAAGGGTGATCGCCGTTGCGGCGGCGACTCCGGCAAGTCTGGAAACCATGTCGTCAACTCCCTGTGTGGTGGTCTTTGTATTTTTAGGGGTCACGAAAACATGTTTTGGTGGGGTCGCCTATGATGCAAATGCACCAATCCCGGCCGCGACGGACCGGGATAATCAGGTTTTCAGGGTGTGGTTTGCCTAACGCGGGCTGCGTTTGGCCAGGATGCGCTGCAAGGTGCGGCGATGCATCGACAGCCGCCGCGCGGTCTCGGACACGTTGCGGTCGCACTGTTCATAGACCCGCTGGATATGTTCCCAGCGCACGCGATCGGCCGACATCGGGTTTTCCGGCGGTTCGGGCAGCACGGCGTCCTCGCGCTGCAACAGGGCGTTCACGACCTCGTCGGCATCGGCGGGTTTCGACAGATAGTCCGTGGCGCCGATCTTGACCGCGGCGACGGCGGTGGCAATCGCGCCATACCCCGTCAGCACCACGATCCGCGCATCGGGCCGCTTTGCGCGCAGAACCTCGACGACATCCAGCCCGTTGCCATCCTCGAGCCTGAGGTCGATCACCGCATAGGCCGGGGGGCGCGCCACGGCCAGCGCCTTGCCCGCCGCCACCGATGCGGCGGTCTCGACAGAAAATCCGCGCCGCTCCATGGCCCGTGCGAGGCGCTTCAGGAACACCTCGTCGTCATCGACCAGCAGCAGCGAGGGATCCTCGCCAAGATCGAGAGGGCTGTCGTCGGCCATGCCAGTATCCCCGGGTTGCTGAGATCGATCTAGTGTCACAACGGCCCGAGGTCAAACCCGGATGCACGATTCCGCATACGAATGTGCCGGGATTACATGTGCTCGACGAAGCACTGCGTGCGCGCCGCCACCTCTTCGGCCGGGGTGTCATGGCGGAACACCTCGACCGTGCCGTGCCCGGGCAGAACCAGGTAGCTGAACGTCGAGTGATCCACCAGGTAATAGTCGGGGTCGTCGGAGTCCTGCCGCGCGAAATAGGTGCGATACGCCCGCGAGGCGGCGCGGACCTGATCCTCGCTGCCGGTCAGGCCGACCATGCGCGGATGAAAGATCGCGGCGAATTCACCCACCACTTCGGGCGTGTCGCGGTTCGGGTCGATCGAGATGAACACCGGCTGGATCATGATGCCGTTCGATTCCAGGATCTCGGTCGCCAGCGCATTGCGCGCATTGTCCAACGGACAGACATCAGGGCAGAAGGTATAGCCGAAATACACCAGCGACGGCATGGTCAGCACATCCTGGTCGGTCACGGTCTGGCCCTGCGAATTCACCAGCGTGAACGGCCCGCCGATCGACGACAGGCCACCTTGCACCACCGTCTGACGACACGGGGCAAATGGATCGTCGCTGCCACCCGTCAGACCGGCCAGCCACGCAGGGCGGGCCACGAACAACCCGATCACCACCAGAAAGACCACGGTCAGAACCGCTGCACCGATTGCATAGGCGCGTGTCATGTCTCGCTCTCCGTTCCGTTCATCCTGTGCGCGCGCTTGATGCCCCAGCCTGCCGCGCTTATCAATGCGCGAACCCGTGACCGCGACAACAGGCCGCCAATGGACACGCCCGCCCCGGGACAGATGAACCGCGATGTGCAGGGCCACTGGGTCCGGCTGGAAACGCTGACCCGCGTGCGCTGGCTGGCGGTCGCCGGGCAGATCGCGGCACTCCTGGTCGCGCGCTTTGTCTTCGATCTGGAATTCGCGCTGGTCGTCTGCCTGTCCGTTGTCGGCGTTTCCGCCGTATCGAACGTCATCAGCACCTTTGTCTTCCCCCGCTCGAAACGCCTGTCCGAAATCGAGGCCCTGCTGACGCTTCTGTTCGACACGACGCAACTGTCCCTGCTGCTGTTCCTGACCGGCGGCTTGAACAACCCCTTTGCCCTGCTGCTGATCGCGCCGGTGACGATCGCCGGCACCGCGTTGCAGCTCAGGTCGATCCTGATCCTCGGCGGGGCCACGATGCTGCTGGCGTCGCTGCTGGCGTTTTCGTTCGAACCCCTGACCCTGGGCGGGGATCCTCTGCTGCTGCCCGATCTGTTCCGATTCGGCTTCTGGTTGGCGCTGGTCATCGGAATCGTCTTCATCGGGTTCTATTCACGCTCGATCGCGAGTGAAAAGCACGCCCTGACCGAGGCCCTGCTGGCGATGCGCATGGCGCTGGCACGCGAACAGAAGCTGACCGACCTGGGCGGCGTGGTCGCGGCCGCCGCGCATGAACTGGGCACACCGCTGGCGACGATCCGGCTGATCTCGGGCGAGTTGATGGACGCCCTCAGCGATCCCGAGCAGGCCGAGGACGCCCGTGTCATCCGCGAGCAGACCGACCGCTGCCGCGCCATCCTGCGATCCATGGGGCAGGCCGGAAAGGACGACCTGCACATGCGCCACGCGCCGCTGCAGGCCGTGCTGGCCGATGCCGCCGCGCCCCACACCGACCGCGGGCCGCAGGTGCATTTCGACATGCTGGGCACGGCCGGTTCAATGCCCGAGATCCAGCGCAGGCCGGAAATCCTGCATGGTCTGCGCAACCTGATCCAGAACGCCGTGGATTTCGCGCAAGGCCATGTCTGGATCGAGGCCGGCTGGACAGACACACGCATCCATCTGCGGGTGATCGACGACGGGGCGGGCTATCCGCCGAACCTGCTGGACCGGATCGGCGAACCCTATCTGCGCGACCGGCGCGCCGATGACGCGCGCAACGATCCGCGCCCGGGCTACGAGGGGATGGGGCTGGGCCTGTTCATCGCCAAGACGCTGCTGGAACGCACTGGCGCGACCGTCCGGTTCGACAACTGCACCAACCCGGATCGCCTGCCCCGCGGATTTGCCGGCCCGCGTTGCGGGGCCATGGCCGAAGTGACCTGGCCACGCCGCGCGATCGAGGCCGACGCCCGTCGCGCGCTGGGCGAGAACGCGCAGATCGACAACGATCCGTAAACGGGTCTTAACCCGGATTTAACCAATCGGACCGAATCCTGACGCCGACTCGTGACGGATCGCGAGACAGGTTTCAGGAAGATCCCATGCAGATGACGTTCGCACTTGCCCTCGTCCTCGTCGGAACTTCGGCGCTGACGGCTTTGGCCATTCTCATGTTCGCAGGCGCCCTGGGCAAACCCCGGATCCGGGCGACCGGCGCGGTCACGGCGGCGGGCGATGCGGCCTTTCTGTTCGATGGTCAGACCCTGCTGGATGCCAACCAACGCGGTCACAGGCTGCTCGATTCCCTGCACCGGACCGCAGGCGAGGACGGCACCGACTGGGGCCGCCTGACCCGTCACCTGCTGCGCGAGTTTCCCGATCTGACCCAGGCGTTGACGGATCTGCCGACCACCCGGCACGCGCTGCTGAAAGGCCCCGACGGGCGCGAAACCGACCTGCGGCTGGACTGGGTCGAAGGCATGCAACGTCTGACGCTGATCGACACCCTGGCCGAAGATGCCAGCATCGTCCTGGATCGACTGAGCTATCGCGCCCTGCAAGAGGAGCTGACCCTTCTGCGCCAGGTCTGTGAATCGGCGCCGCTGCTGTTGTGGCGCGAGACCGACGGCGGCCAGGTCACCTGGGCGAACGACGCCTATCTGCGCCGCGCCAGCGATTCGCAGCGCGGTGAACCGATGTCCTGGCCGCTGCCCTCGCTGTTCCCGGTGGCCGAACCCGGTGCGGGTGCCCGGGTCGGTCTGCCCGCCACCGGCAACGCCCGCCCCGCCTGGTTCGATGTCACGCGCATCGACGACGGGGACGGCACGCTGGTCTACGCCCTGCCGGCGGACGAGGCCCATCAGGCCGAACGCACCAAGCGCGACTTCATCCAGACGCTGACGAAAACCTTCGCCACCCTGCCCATCGGCCTGGCGGTGTTCGACCGCGCGCGCCGCCTGCAGATGTTCAACCCCGCCCTGACCGACCTGACCGAGCTTGAGCCCGAATTCCTGCTGTCCCGCCCCGGGATCGAGGGTTTCCTCAACCGGATGCGGGAAAAGCATGTGATGCCCGAACCGCGCGACTATCGGACCTGGGCGCGCCGCCTGCTCGAGATCGAGACCTCGGCACCTGGCGGCGACTTCGCGGAAACCTGGTCCCTGCCCGGCGGGCAGACCTACAGGTTCTCGGCCAGTCCGCATCCCGATGGCGCGCTGGCCTTCCTGATCGAGGATATCACCTCGGAAACGCATCTGACCCGCAATGTCCGCGCCGAGATGGAGACCAGCCAATCGGTCCTGAACCAGTTGGACGATGCGATCGCCGTCTTTGCCCCGAACGGGCACCTGGTGCTGACCAACACCGCCTTCACCCGTTTGTGGACCCTGGAAGGCGAAGAGTCGCTGGGCGCGGTGACCCTGCCCGAGGCCCTGCAGAACTGGCGCGAGGCCAGCAATGACCCCGATCTTTGGGCGCGTGTCGCGGCACTGGGCCGCGCCGGAGCATCGGACGGCAAACCCGTGCGCGGCGTGATGCGGATGGAGGATGGCGAAACGCTGACCATCGAAGCCCGCCGCACATCAACCGGCGCGCTAATGATCGCCTTTTCGAATGACGCCCCGCCGGCGCTGGCCACCACCCCGCGCGCGCAGGTTCTCAGGGCCAGTGCATAGCACGACGCCGGGCACGATGGCCCGGCGTGTGCGATCGGTCCCTGGCGGGCGGATCAGATCGAGGATTCGATCCAGCTTTGCAGCGCGGCCTTGGGCGCGGCGCCGACCTTGTTCGCAACGATCTTGCCGTCCTTGACCAGGAACAACGCCGGAATGCCGCGGATGCCCATGGCAGCGGTCACTTGCGGGTTCTCGTCGACGTTGACCTTGGCGATCTTCACCCGGCCTTCGAACTCGGTCGACAGTTCTTCCAGCGCCGGGCCGATCTGACGGCAGGGGCCGCACCACTCCGCCCAGAAATCGATGACGACGGGAAGGTCGCTGTTGCGCACTTCGGCGTCGAAGGTGGCGTCGGTCACGGGAAAGGTAGCCATGGGGTGTCTCCTGAAGGGAATCTGGTCGGGCTGGAAATGCTCTGTCGATACCTATGTAGGCCCCACATCCGGGTCAAGCCCGGCGCGGCCAAGAGCCGCGCCTGTCGCCCCAGCCGACAAAGGCATCAACGTGGCAGTCGCCGTCCACAAGAGCGCGGTCTCGATCCGGCGACCGGGATAAAGGCCCGCCAGCAGATGGGCATAGGCCCCCATCTGCCTGAGCAGCCCCTCGGGAACCTGTTCGGCTGTTGCGGGGACCTGCCGGTTCGATTTGAAATCCACGGCGAGAACGCGATCCGGTTCGATCAGCAGGCGGTCGATGATCCCCCACATCGCGCGTCCCCGCCAGCTGCCGGACAAGGCGACCTCGACCAGCGCATCGCCGGACAGAATCGGCGCCAGCGCCGGGGCGTTCAGCACGGCCATCGCCTCGGCCAGAACCTCGGGCGCGGCGGCGGCCAGAACCTGGCCCCGCGCCAGGCGCTGCGCGGGTGGCAGTGGGGACAGATCTTCGAGCAGCCGGTGGATCAAAAGGCCCCGCTCCAGGGCAACCTCGGTTTCGTCGCCAGCGCCGGGCAGGGCCTTTGCCCCGCCCAGCGCGCTGGGGGTCAGCATCGGCGGGGTGGCGGGCGCCGGCGGCAGGGTCGGCAGATCCACGGCGGCCACGGCCGGCGGCGCGGCCGCGACGGATACCGACCGGTCTGGCCAGTCACCATGCGCATGCCGCAACCCGGCGCCGGTGGGAAAATCGCAGGCCACGGGCGCCAGGGCCTGCATGGCCGTCGCGACGCGGCCATACCAGCTTCCCGACCCCTCGACATCGCCGGCACCGCAGACGATCAACCACTTCTCGGCACGGGTCAGCGCCACATAAAGCAGGCGATCGCTCTCCTCGCTGCGCAGGGTCGACTCGGCGGCATCGGCCTCCTGCTGGGCGATGCTGGCCTCGGCACTGGCGGCACGCAGGATCGGCACCCCCTGGGCGAGGGCGACCACATTGCGGTGCCGGTCCGGGCGCGCCGCGGTATCGGGCAGGATGACGACGGGCGCTTCCAGCCCTTTCGAGCCATGCACCGTCATCACGCGAAGCCGATGCCCAGCCGATTCCGACTGGCGCTTGACCTCGGCGTCCGAGGCGGCAAGCCACCCCAGAAACCCGTCGAGCGAGGGGACATGCCCGTCCTCGTAGCTGAGCGCCAGATCGACAAAGGCTTCCAGGGCCTCGTCCACCTCGGCACCGAAACGCGCCCGGATGCGCCGGCGACCATCATGCCGCGTCAGCGCCCGTTCGATCAGTTCATACGGCCTGAGAAAATCGACCTGCCCGCGCAGATCGTCCAGCACGGCGCGGGTCGCGGCATGGGCGGGATCCGCGCGCAGACGCTCCCACAGATAGCCGGGCCGGCCGTGGGCCAGCCGGAACAACGCGTCCTCGCTCCAGCCGAACAAGGGCGAGCGCAGGGCCACCGCAAGCGACAGGTCATCCTCGGGCAGGGCCAGGAACCGCAACAGGGCGATCAGGTCCTTGATCGCCAGTTCCTCGCCCAACACCAGGCGATCGGCTCCGGCAATCGCCAGTCCCTGCGCCTTGCACGCCCGGATCAGCGCGCTGAACAACAGCGCCCGCCGCCGCACCAGGATCAGCACATCGCCCTCGTGCAGAGGACGCGGGCCATCCCTGGTCTCAATCTGTTCGCCCCGGTCGATCATGGCGCGGATCTCGGCGGCGACGGCGCGGGCCAGCACCACGTCGGGATTGTCGGGCGCGACCCGGTCCATCGGATCGTCCCATTCGGTCTCGTCGGGCTTGTCGGTTTTCGGCACGGCTGGCCAGAGATCGACCCGGCCGGCCATGCCCTGGAAAAAGGCCAGGTGTTCAGGCGCACCGCCCAGGCCGCCCGATTCCTGCGCAAAACACTGATCGACCAGGCGCAGCACCGCATCCGAGGACCGGAACGAGTGCCGCAATTCCATCAGCGCCAGCCCCTGCCCGGAATCCGCCAGCCGTTGACGGAAGCGTTCGCGCGTTGTCTCGAACCCGTGCAGATCGGCACCCTGAAAGGAATAGATCGACTGCTTGCGATCGCCCACCACGAAGATCGTGCGCAGATCCTCGCGGGCGCCCTGCCCGGCGGTGAACTCTTGCGTCAACTGGTCGATGACCTGCCACTGTTCGGGGCTGGTATCCTGGGCCTCGTCCACCAGGATGTGGTCGATGCCGCCGTCCAGCTTGAACAGCACCCATTGCGCCACGTCACTGACACTCAGAAGCCGACGCGCCAGACGGATCAGATCGTCGAAATCCAGCCAACCGCGCTGGGCCTTGGCGGCGTCGAACGCCGGCAGCCAAAGCCGCGCAAACCGATGCAGCGCCTCGGCGATCCCCAGGGCCGTCAGGCCGATCCGCAGGGCGCGCCCGTCCTGAACCCTCTCGCCCAGGGCATCCAGCGCCGCCAGATCATCGGGGCCGATGGTCTTGGCGGTGTCCTTGGTCACATGCTTGCCCGTCTTGGCGGCAAAGGGCGTCTTGGTCCTGGCCCCGGCCAACAGCTTGCCCTCCAGCAGCGGCAGGTCGGCAAACCCGTGCCACTGCGCCAGCGCATCCGCCAACCTGTTGTCATTGGTCCCGCCCGCGCGCAGCTTGGGGATGAGGCGGGAAAAGAGATCGGCCTCGTCACCTGTCAGAACATCGGCCTCCAACCGGGCCAGAGTATAGCCCCGCGGCACGTCGAACAGCGCGTTCAGATCGGGCATGTCGCCGTCAAAAGCGTCTCTATGCTTGCCGATTTCCGCCAACAGGGTGCCAAAGGCCTCCTCGTTCAGGCGCTGCAACAGTGCCGACATCGCCTCGGCCTCGGGCCCCCGGGCAAAACGATCCAGCAGTTCGACCCTCAGCTGTTGCAGGCTGCGCTCCTCGACCTCGGAGAAATCGGGCGAGACCGCCGCTTCCAGCGGAAACCGCCTGAGCAGAGACGAACAGAACGCATGGATCGTCTGGATCTTCAGCCCGCCCGGAGTTTCGATGGCCCGGGCAAACAGGCGGCGCGCATTGAGCAGAAGCTCGGCGTCGCCGGGCGGCTCATCCAGCGCCTGCAACTGGCGCTGAAGCGCGGCATCCGACAACATTGCCCATTCGCCCAATCGCTTGAAAAGGCGGTTCTGCATCTCGCTGGCGGCGGCCTTGGTGTAAGTCAGGCACAGAATGCGTTGCGGGGGCGTGCCGTTCAGCAACAGCCGGGCCACCCGGTCGATCAGAACCTTGGTCTTGCCTGAGCCCGCGTTGGCAGCCAGCCAGGTCGACTCCCGCGGCGCCGCCGCACGGATCTGGTTCAGCGTCGCCTCATCCATCGGCATCCCCCACACGCCGGGTTTCGGCGGCATCGCCTGGCAACCATTCGCCACGCCGCGCCAGCGCGTCATAGTCCCCATGATGGCGTTCCAGCTCGACGGCCCGAAGCGCCGTGAATCCCTGCCCGGGATCGGCGTAGCGGGCGATCAAGGTCGCCAACCGGCGGCGATGCTCTGCCAGCATTTCCGGCGCGACATCGGCCGCGACCTGCTTGAAACTGGTGCCCAGGCCGATGAACGCCGCGCTTTCCACCGTCTCGGGGTCGATCCCCTTGAAGGCGCCCTCCTCGGCCATGAGGGACAGAAGGATCAACTGCTTGTTGAAATGTTCCTGCTGCTTTGGGCTGGGCGGCGCGCCGGTCTTGTAGTCGTATAGCCTCAGCCGGCCATCCGGCGCGCGGTCGATCCGGTCGGGCTGCCCGGTCAGCGTGAACGGCGGATCCACCAGATGCAGCACGCCCTTTTCCTCGGTCAGGACAGGTGTTCCATCCAGCCCCGCGTTCCAGGCGACAAAGGCGCCCGCGATCCGGTGCAACCGTGCCAGCCAGTGCAGCCGGGTGGCGTGCCAGGGACATTCCTCGGCCAGAATCGTCTCTGCAATGGCGAAAAACGCATCGACCGACCCGGGTGTTCCGGGTGGATACTGCTGCACATAGGCGTCGGGAATCCGATGCAGCACCGTGCCCCTGAGCCGCGCGTCGGCCTCGGCCGCCAAGGGATCGAGCGGCTTGAGACGCAGGATGCGTTCTGCATAGATCGCATAGGGATCGCGGATCAGGGTTTCGAACCGGGTCACGGGCAACTCGGTCAGACGGGCCGCGGCCGGGGGCGCCGGCGCGGGCCGGGGATTGCGCTGGGCGCAGGCGGAGGGAACCGCGCGCAGATCGCTTTCCAGTGTCTCGGACAGGTCCAGCCAGGTGCGTCCGCGCGCGCGCATGAGGCTCAAGGCCTCGTCACCGCGCTGCTCGGGCAAGCCCGCAATCAGGTTCAACAGCCGGTTCAACCAGCGCGAGGGCACTGTCTCGGCCTCGGCATTGCGGGTGGCGCGGCTGAGAACCACCGAGGCGGCGCCGGCGGCCTGCTGAAAATCATGCGCCGACAGGCCGATCTGGCGCTCAGGCAACAACAGCCCTGCTTCCATCCGCATGCGGCGATTGAACCAGGGATCGGGACTGGTGGCCGCAGGCCAGGTGCCCTCGGTCAGGCCGCCCAGAACCACCAGATCCGCCCCTTGAGCCCGGGCCTCCAACGTGCCCCAGATCATGACCCGAGGGTCGGATTCACGGCTTTCGCGGACTTCGCGGCCAACAAAAAGTGTCTCTAACAACGCGGAATAGTCGAAAGACAGCATGGCACCGCCGAATTCCGACTGCTGGGTCAGATCGTCGAACAGCGCGCGCGCCTCGATGCCGGCGGCCTCGGTCCAGAGCTCTCCGGTGCCCGCACCCGAGAGTCCGCAGGCAAGCCGTGTCGCCAGCGCCTCATGCGCGCTGACCCAGTCGGTCAACGCCCGTTCCCCCGCGCCGGGCAGGGCCTGGATCAGGGAAACCAGCCACTCCGTCCACGGCGCACGATCCTCGGCCCTGGCAGCCCAGGCGCCCAGCGCGGCAGCATCGGGATAGGGGATGGTGTTGCGCCTGAAATGCATCTCGAGATCGCGCACATGCCGCAAATGCGTGCCCCGATCCGCCGCGCTGTGGGCGATCGGATGCTTGAGCAAGGCTATCAGGCTCTCGGCGCTGGCATTTCCACCCAGCAAGGCCGCGGTCTGGCGCAGAAATCGCCCCGGGGCGGACAGTGACAGCGGGCGCCCCGCGCTGTCGTCAGGGCGCAGATGCCACCGGTCCAACGCCGCTGTCACGCGCCGGGCAAGGGCACGATCCGGCGTTATCAGAGCCGCTTTTCGGCCCGAAACTGCCGCATCCCGCAAGCAGAGCGCGATGGCGAGGGCCTCGTGTCGGGGTGTCGGGGCCTCGATCAGGGACAAACCGCGCGAGGCAAGGGTCATGTCCCCCAGGGCGGGGCCATCCAGCAGCCACTGATCGGTCACCGGCGCGGGCCTGAGAGCCAACGAAATCAAGGCGTTGCGCGCCGAATCTGGAGCAGCGTCCGCCGTCCAGGGCTGCACGGGGCGGAACCGGGCGAACCGGAACTGGGGGTGATCCTCGCCCGTGAGTGGATTATCGAGGTTTTTCCATATCTTGTCAGGCATCATGAAGTCATGGCCCGGCAACACCAGCGCCCCTTGCGGCAAGCGCGAGACCGCCTGCATCAGCAACGCCGCCGGTCCACGCGAACCGGTCGACCCCGCCACGATCACCGGATGCTGCGGCGGTTCATGCCGCCATTGCGCGGTCAATCGCTGAACCGCCGCCCTGAGCCGCGCCTGCGACCCCGAGGTCGGCCCCAGGAATCCCGCGATCAACCGGATGAACCGCAGGGATCGGTCCCAATGCTGCGAGTGCTGGCTGACGTCGAGCGAGTCGAGAACATCCAGCGAGACCCCCTCGCCCTGCATTTCATCAAGCAGGGAAAACAGGCTCTCAGCCAGGGAAAACGCGGCTGACGTGGGGCCCAGATCGGGCTGGCTCTGCAACAGCTGGCGGATCAGTTGCGCCAGTTCCAGCCGGGTGCGCAAGGGGGCTCCCTCGCCCTCGGCCAGATCCGAGATCAGCCGGATACGCGGCAGAAACCCGGGGCCCAGGTCCATGAGCGCGTCGCGCAGGCGGACCTGCATGCGGGCCGTGTTGACCAGAACCTCGACACGGGCAATGGCCTCGGGCGGATGCGGGCGAAGCCGGTCACGCAAGCCCTGCGCCAGAACGCGGGGAAAATCGGCACCGGGTGGCACACCGAAAACGCGCGGGTCGGGGGTAGGGTCAAACATGGGCCAAACGCTCGTGCCAGGCGGGGTTGTCCGAAAGAAACGCCACCTCGCGCCCTTCGCCAGACACTGAAAATCGCAATGTCAGAGCCTTTTCTGGCCAATCGGCGCCCAGTTTCTCTGGCCATTCGACCAGGCAGAGGGCGGTTTCAAAAGCCTCGAGCAGACCAAGCTCCACCGCCTCATCCGGATGGCTGAGACGGTAGAGATCGGCATGCCAGATGTCGAACCCGGCGTCATAGGTCTGGACCAGAGTGAAGGTGGGCGATGGCACGTCTTCGGCCACGCCCAGCGCGTGGATCAGCGCGCGGGCGAACTGGGTCTTGCCCGCGCCGATCTGCCCTTGCAGCAACACCACGTCGCCGGGCTGCAACAGCGGGGCCATGCGCCGGGCCAGCGCGTCGGTGGCCGATGGGTCAGGCAGGCAGAGAGGGGTGTGCACGGGCGTCATGGCGCCAGCTTATCCGCCGATCCGGGACCCCGCCAGAGGGGGTTCTTGCGAGCGGGCCCCGTCGCCGCCATATAGGACCCAGCAACGGAAAGGCATGAAAATGGCAGACGACAACTTCCCGGGTTGGCACGGCACGACGATCCTGGCGGTGCGCCGGGGCGGTGAGGTGGTGGTCGCCGGTGACGGACAGGTCAGTCTGGGCCAAACGGTCATCAAGGGCACCGCGCGCAAGGTCCGCCGCATCGGCCCGCCCGGCCGCGAGGTCGTCGTGGGCTTTGCCGGTTCGACCGCCGATGCCTTTACCTTGCTGGAACGGCTGGAAAAAAAGCTGGAGGCCACGCCCGGCCAACTGGCGCGCGCCTGCGTGGACCTGGCGAAGGACTGGCGCACCGACAAGTATCTGCAAAAGCTGGAAGCGATGCTGATCGTCACCGACGGACAGGACCTGCTGGTGGTGACCGGCGCGGGCGATGTGCTGGAACCGGAATACGACGTGGCTGCCATCGGCTCGGGCGGGAACTTTGCCGCCGCGGCCGCCCGCGGCTTGATGGAAACCGACCTGCCGGCCGAGGACATCGCCCGCAAGGCCATGGCCATCGCAGCGTCGATCTGTGTCTATACCAATGGCAATCTGACGGTGGAACGGATCGCCGGGTGACACCCGGACAGGTGCCATCCTTTTCGACCAGTTCCTGCAAGACTGCGCGGCGCCGGTCGGAAAAATCGTCGGGCCTCTGTCCACGATCGCATCGCCCAAACCGCCATCAGCCACGACGCCGGCATTCGGCGTCTGGGCGTGACAGGCAAGGGATCGAGGCGGCTGGGCCGCATGGCTTTGGTCCTTCCGCGGCGGAAAGGCAGAGTTCCGGCCAACAAACCGCGCCCTGCCCATGCACTTGGTTGAATCGGGCCGGGCCGCTGTCTAAGTGATGCGAAAATGGAACAGGAGCCTCGGATGACCGACCTGACCCCCCGCGAAATCGTCAGCGAGCTGGATCGCTTCATCATCGGCCAGGCCGAGGCGAAGCGTGCCGTTGCGGTGGCGCTGCGCAATCGGTGGCGGCGCAAGCAGCTGGCCCCCGAACTGCGCGACGAGGTCTATCCCAAGAATATTCTGATGATCGGCCCCACAGGCGTCGGCAAGACGGAGATCAGCCGCCGGCTGGCCAAGCTGGCCAAGGCGCCGTTCCTCAAGGTCGAGGCCACGAAATTCACCGAGGTCGGCTATGTCGGGCGCGATGTCGAACAGATCGTGCGCGATCTGGTCGATGCGGCGATGATCATGACCCGCGAAGCCATGCGCGACGAGGTGCACGCCCGCGCCCAGCAGAACGCGGAAGAACGGGTTCTGGATGCGATCGCCGGCAAGGACTCGCGGTCCGGCACGCGCGATCTGTTCCGCAAGAAGCTGCGTGCCGGCGAGCTGGACGACACCGTGATCGAACTGGAGATCGCGGAAACCGCGCCTCAGATGCCCATGTTCGAGATGCCCGGGATGCAGGCGCAGGGGATGAACCTGGGCGACCTGTTCGGCAAGGCGTTTGGCGGGCGGACCGTGAAAAAGCGGATGACCGTGGCGGAAAGCCACGAAATCCTGCTGGGCGAGGAAGCCGACAAGCTGCTGGATGAAGAAACCGTGAAGGCAGCCGCGCTGGAGGCGGTGGAGCAGAATGGCATCGTCTTTCTCGACGAGATCGACAAGGTCTGCGCCCGGGCGGAAACGCGGGGCGCCGATGTCTCGCGCGAGGGGGTGCAACGGGATCTGCTGCCCCTGATCGAGGGCACGACCGTCAGCACCAAGCATGGGCCGGTCAAGACCGACCACATCCTGTTCATCGCGTCAGGCGCGTTCCATGTGGCGAAGCCGTCGGATCTGCTGCCCGAGTTGCAGGGCCGGCTGCCGATCCGCGTCGAGCTGCGCGCCCTGACCGAGGACGATTTCGTCCGTATCCTGACCGAGACCGACAACGCGCTGACGCTGCAATATGCGGCGCTGATGGGAACCGAGGAAGTCACGGTCACCTTCACCGACGACGGCATCCGCGCCCTGGCCGCCATCGCCGCCGAGGTGAACCGCTCGGTCGAGAATATCGGCGCGCGCCGGCTTTATACGGTGATGGAACGCGTGTTCGAGGATCTGTCCTTTGTCGCGCCGGACCGGGCCGGGCAATCGGTGACGGTCGATGCCGCGTTCGTGGACGAGAACATCGGCGAACTGGCGCGCTCGACCGATCTGAGCCGGTATGTGCTGTGAGCGGAGCCGGGGGGTTTTCCACCCCCCGGACCCCCCGAGCGTATTTGCGACAAGATGATGAGGCGCGGGTCACTCCTGCATCAGATAGGGCGCGAGCCTCTCGCGCACCGCATCGGGCATCGGTGCCGATTTTCGGGTCTTTGGGTCAAAGAACACCTCGGTCAGGTCATAGGTCGCGTGCAGCGCGCCGGTTTCGGCGTGACTCATCCGCATGTGAAAGGTCATTGACCGACCGCCCAGGCGTCGCACCGCGCCGTCGATGATGAACCCGTCGCCCGCCTTCAGTTCCTGAATGAAATTCGTCTCGGCCTTGGCCGAGACGACGTGCACGCCATGATCCGACAGCATCCAGGACACGGGAATGCCCAGCGCGGTGTAGAGGAAAAAGGACGCATCATCGAAGAACGGCGCATAGTGGCGGACGTTCATGTGGCCGAAGATATCGTGGTGCCAGGGATGCACCACGCCGCGCAGCAACTCGGGTCGGGAGTCAGGCATTCAGGTTCCGTTTTTCGACAAAGTAGCCGTAGATCGTGGTCAGGATCGACACACCGAACAGCATGGTCACCCATTGCACCGCGATGGTCCAGATCAGGCCCAACACCAGCGAGGCGCGCATCAGGATGGGTGTCGGCAGTCCCAGCGCCCAACTGGCAAGCGAGGTCACGATCGCCAGTATCAGGAATGGCCAGAACGCCCCGCGGGTCGCGGCCCAGGCGTCCTTGATGGACAGTCTCTCGCCCACGGCTGCCGCCGGCAGGATGGGCGACAGGCGGTACGAGACCAGAATGAGCGGGACCACGACCAGAGCGAACATGAGGACCGCGCCAAGCACCATGGCGCCGTCGCCCCCGGGCCGGCCAAAGGCGAAACTCGCAATCCCGACGACGATGCCCAGCGCCACACCCAGAAGCACGAGAACGAGCCCCAGCACGATCCCTGCGACGAAATAGCGCCAGATCGCCGCCCCGTTCCAGCGCGGTCCGGTGGCGCCGGGATATTCCTCGAGCAGGATGAACCGATGCCAGGCAACCGCCGACCACAGGAAGGCGACAGCCATGACCACCGCCGACAGAAACACCATCGCGACGCCACCGGCGCTGAACGGCGCCGTTTCCATCATGGCGGGATGTTCGATCATCCCCAGCGCGGGGAACAGCGTGATCGACAGGCCCGCCACCACGACGATGGCGACCAGGGATGGCAGGCTCACACGGACCGCCGCACCGAAATTGCCCAGGATCATCCTGAGCGCGTGAAGAAACAGTTGAAAGCCCAGCATGACACCCTCGCAACCTGACGTTGCCGATCAGTCTTTGCGACGGCATGACAGGATGTCAATCGCTGGCAGGTGTTGCACCGGTTCCGCAAAGACGATAGCGAAGGCGCGATCCAAACATGGAGTTTGCTCATGTCCGCGCCCAAGAAAGTCGTGCTGGCCTATTCCGGCGGGCTCGACACCTCGATCATCCTGAAGTGGTTGCAAACCGAATACGGCTGCGAGGTCATCACCTTCACCGCCGACCTCGGTCAGGGCGAGGAACTGGAGCCCGCGCGCGCCAAGGCGCTGATGCTGGGCATCAAGGAAGAAAACATCCACATCGTCGATGTGCGCGAAGAGTTCGTCCGCGATTTCGTGTTCCCGATGTTCCGCGCCAACGCGGTCTATGAGGGGCTGTATCTGCTGGGCACCTCGATTGCCCGGCCGCTGATTTCCAAACATCTGGTCGATCTGGCGCATCAGCACGGCGCCGATGCCGTCGCCCATGGTGCGACCGGCAAGGGCAACGATCAGGTCCGTTTCGAGCTGTCGGCACTGGCACTGGATCCGTCGATCCAGGTGATCGCGCCGTGGCGCATCTGGGATCTGTCATCGCGCACCAAGCTGCTGGAATTCGCGGAACAGAACCAGATTCCGATCGCCAAGAACAAGCGTGGCGAGGCGCCCTTCTCGGTCGATGCGAACCTGCTGCACACCTCGTCCGAGGGCACGGTTCTGGAGGACCCCGCCGTCGAGGCGCCCGACTATGTCGCGCAGCGTATCGTCGCGGTCGAGGATGCACCGAACGAGCCCGAGTTCATCGAAGTGACGTTCGAGCAGGGCGACGCGGTGGCAATCAACGGCGAGGCCATGTCGCCCGCGACGATCCTGACCAAGCTGAACGACTACGGCGCCAAGCATGGCATCGGGCTGCTGGACTTCGTGGAAAACCGCTTTGTCGGCATGAAATCGCGCGGCGTCTATGAAACCCCCGGCGGCACGATCCTGCTGGAGGCCCATCGCGGCATCGAGCAGATCACGCTGGATGCGGGCGCGGGCCACCTGAAGGATTCGGTCATGCCCCGCTATGCCGAGCTGATCTATAACGGCTTCTGGTTCTCGCCCGAACGCGAGGCGCTGCAAGCCCTGATCGACAAGACGCAGGAGCATGTCACGGGCACGGTGAAGCTGAAGCTCTACAAGGGCGTTGCGCGGACCGTGGCCCGCTGGTCGGATCATTCGCTCTACAGCGAAAAGCATGTGACCTTTGAAGAGGACGCGGGTGCATACGATCAGAAGGACGCTGCCGGCTTCATCCGCCTGAACGCGCTGCGCCTGAAACTGATCGCAACGCGGAATGCACGGGTGAAGGGGAAGTAACCCCTTTCAATGGTCCGGTTCACGAGGGCGGGTTGCGGCGACGCGGCCCGCCCTTTCGTCAAAAGACCAGCGCAAAAACCCCGATCCACATCAGCGAGCCGACCATGACGGCCAGCGCCAGCCCGCCACCGGCTGACAGCGAGAACCCCGCGCGGTCTGGCGCGGCGGAATAATCGGCGGAATCGACCTGCGTGTTCATGGGGGTCCCCTTCGGTGGTTTCCCGCAGCGTGGCGGCAAATCCTGAATGAAGGGTGAATCGGGACAAAATCATGGCCGCGATGCGGAGATTTCTGGATCAGGCGCCTGACAGAAGCGCCTCGACCTCGGCCCGCAACGGCATCGCACCCGCCGCGCCGGGCCTGGTCACCTGCAACGCGGCCGCCGCGGCGGCGTAGCGCAGCGCCTGTTCGGGGGCATTGCCCCGGTCCAGCGCGGCGGCCAGAGAGCCCGCGAAACAGTCGCCCGCGCCGGTCGTGTCTACGGGCGTTACCGGAAAGGCGGGCACGACCACCGTTGCAGAGCCCGGCGCGATCCATTCCGCCCCCTCGGCGCCGCGCGTAACGATCACGGCCTGAACCGGCAGATCGGTCAGCGCCTGCCCGGTCGCCTGTATCAGCGCCCGCGCCTCGCCCGCGTTGACCAGCAGGTGGGTGACGTGGGGCAGAATCGCCAGCAAGGGGTCCAGTGCAAAGGGCGCGGCGGAATAGAACACGGCCATGCCGCGCGCACGGGCCTGGGCCGCGGCCTCGACCTGGTGCGAGGTTTCGTTCTGGAGAAGCAGGCAGTCACCGGGTCCGCCGCCTGCCAGCGCGGCAGAGATCCTGGCCGGATCCTGCGCGAGATTGGCGCCGGAAAAGATGATGATCTGGTTTTCGCCCGCATCGTCCACCGCGACGATGGCGTGCCCCGTTGCCTGCGCCACGCGCGCCACATGATCGAGCGGAACATCGTGGCGGGCCAGCGCCTCCTCGATCCAGGAATCGCCCTGCCCCACAGCCCCGATATGCACCACCGTCGCCCCGGCCCGGATCGCGGCGACGGACTGGTTCACGCCCTTGCCCCCCAGCCCGGGCGTATGCGCGCGGGCCGAAAGGGTCTCGCCCGGGTGGGGCAGCGTCGCCAGCCGATAGACGTGATCGATATTGATCGAGCCCAGGCAATAGACCGTCATTTCGGTGCCAGACCCACGCGACACGCGGCCATGACCGCCATGTTCATGATGTCATTGACCGTGGCACCGGTGGACAGGATCTGAATCGGCTTTGGCACCCCTGTCAGGATGGGGCCGATGACGGTGGCACCCGCCATTTCCTGCATCAGTTTGACCGAGATCGACGCCGAATGCCGCGCCGGCACCACCAGGATATTCGCCGGCCCGGTCAGGCGCGAGAACGGATAATGCGCGGCCGCGTTGGCGTTCAGCGCCACGTCCACGGTCATCTCGCCCTCGTATTCGAAATCGACGCCGCGCCTGTCCAGCACATCGGGGGCAAGGTGCATCTTCTGCGCGCGCTCGGACACCGGATAGCCAAAGGTCGAGAAACTGACGAACGCCACGCGCGGTTCCAGGCCAAGCGACCGGGCAACCCCGGCGGCACGGGTGGCAATGTCGGCGAGGTCGTCTTCCTCGGGCCATTCGTGAACCAGGGTGTCGGCGATCAGAACGATGCGGCCCTTGTGCAACAGGGCCGAAACCCCGACCGCACCATCCTGCGCCCGGGCATCGAAAACATGGTTGATCATGTCCATGACCAGCGCCGATTTCCGGGTGGCGCCGGTAACCAGACCGTCGCCATGCCCGTGCGCCAGCATCAAAGCCGAAAAGATGTGGCGATCGCGGGTCGCCATGCGGTGCACATCGCGCTGATCGAAGCCCTTGCGCTGCAACCTTTTGTAAAGGAATGATTTATAGGCATCCAGGTGCCGGGTGTTGGCCGCGTTGACGATGCTGAGTTCGCGCACCGCGTCACCGAGGCCGGCGGCCTCGAGCCGGCGTTTCACATCGTCATCCTGTCCGACGACCAGCGACTTGCCCAGACCGGACCGCTGATAGGCCACCGCCGCGCGCAACACGCGTTCGTCGTCGCCTTCGGCAAAGATCATGCGGGACTGGGCCTGACGGGCCCGCGCGAACAGGCTTTGCTGGATCGACGCGGTCGGATCCATGCGCGAGCGCAGGGTGTGGCGATAGGCATCCATGTCGATGATCGGCCGTCGCGCCACGCCGGTATCCATCCCGGCCTTGGCCACCGCGGGCGGGATCGTGTAGATCAGCCGCGGGTCAAAGGGCGTGGGGATGATGTAATCGCGGCCAAAGCTCAGCTTTCGACCATAGGCCATGGCGACCTCGTCGGGCACGTCCTCGCGCGCCAGTTCGGCCAGGGCGCGGGCGCAGGCGATCTTCATCTCGTCATTGATGGCGCGCGCGTGAATGTCCAGCGCCCCGCGGAAGAGATAGGGAAAACCGAGGACGTTGTTCACCTGGTTCGGATAATCCGACCGGCCGGTCGCCACGATGGCATCGGGGCGCACGGCATGGGCGTCTTCCGGCGTGATCTCGGGGTCGGGGTTGGCCATGGCGAAGATGACGGGATTGTCAGCCATGGATTGCACCATCTCGGCCGTCACCGCCCCTTTGGCGGACACGCCCAGGAACACGTCGGCCCCGACCATCGCCTCTTCAAGCGTGCGGGCATCGGTCACGGCGGCATGCGCCGATTTCCACTGGTTCATGCCCTCGGTGCGGCCCTGATAGATCACGCCCTTGGTGTCACACATGATGCAGTTGTCATGTCGGGCGCCCATGCTTTTCAGCAGTTCCAGACAGGCGATTCCCGCAGCCCCCGCCCCGTTCAGCACGATGCGGCAGTCCTCGATGCGCTTGCCCGAGAGTTCCAGCGCGTTGATCAGACCCGCCGCGCAGATCACGGCGGTGCCGTGCTGGTCATCGTGGAACACCGGAATGTCGCACACTTCCTTCAGGCGCTGCTCGATGATGAAACACTCGGGCGCCTTGATGTCCTCGAGGTTGATGCCGCCGAACGTGGGCGACATCAGATGAACGGCCTTGATGATCTCGTCGGCATCTTCGGTTGCCAGTTCGATGTCGATGGCGTTCACGTCGGCGAAGCGTTTGAAGAGGACGGCCTTGCCCTCCATCACCGGTTTCGACGCCAGCGCACCCAGGTTCCCCATTCCCAGGATCGCCGTGCCGTTGGACACCACGGCCACCATGTTGCCCTTGACGGTATAGTCATAGGCCAGGCCCGGATCCCGCGCGATATGTTCGACCGGCACGGCGACGCCCGGCGAATAGGCCAGCGACAGGTCACGCTGGGTGGCCATCGGGGTCGAGGCCACGACCTCGTATTTGCCGGGGGTCGGTTCAAAGTGATAGGCCAGCGCCTCTTCGGGCGTGATGCGGGATTTGCGCGACATGGGGTCCTCCAGATCGACCTTCCATAGCGCGCGGAATGCGCTGGAACAACAACGGCGACAGGGCCTTTTCGCTGCGGGGCCGATTTCGTAGGGTCGCGCGACGAATAGGGAGTAGGCCGTGAGCGATCCGCAGCCCGGTGTGACGCCAATGATGGCGCAATATCTGGAAATCAAAGCCCAGCACGCGGATGCGCTGCTGTTCTACCGCATGGGCGATTTCTACGAGATGTTCTTTGACGACGCGGTGGCGGCCTCGGCGGCGCTGGATATCGCGTTGACGAAACGCGGTCAGCACCTGGGCGAGGATATCCCGATGTGCGGCGTGCCGATCCACGCGGCCGAGGGGTATCTGCTGACCCTGATCCGCAAGGGGTTCCGCGTCGCCATCGCCGAACAGATGGAGGACCCGGCCGAAGCCAAGAAACGCGGGGCGAAATCCGTCGTCCGGCGCGAGGTGGTGCGGCTGGTTACCCCCGGAACCCTGACCGAGGACGCCTTGCTGGAGCCGCGGCGCCACAACTACCTGGCCGCCTGGAGCGACATTCGCGGCGAGGCTGCGCTGGCCTGGGCCGACATTTCCACCGGCGAGTTCCGCGTTGTCCCTTGCCCTCGGATGCGGCTGGCGCCTGAACTGTCGCGGCTGGGCGCCCGCGAACTGGTCGTGCCCGAGGATTTGGCAACCGATCTTCGCGACATGGCGGCCGACATGGGCCTGGCGCTGGCGGAACGCGGGCGCGCAGCCTTTGACAGCGCGGCTGGCGTGAAACGATTGTGCGCGCTGTTCGGGGTCAACACGCTGGACGGGTTCGGAGCCTTTGCCCGCGCCGAGAGTTCGGCGCTGGGCGCGCTGGCGGATTACCTGGACCTGACCCAGAAAGGCCGGATGCCGCTGCTGCGCCCGCCGGTTCGGGAAAGCGCGGCGGCGGCCATGCAGATCGACGGGCCGACCCGGCGCAATCTGGAGCTGACGCAGGCCCTGGCAGGCGGGCGCGACGGATCGCTTCTGGCAGCGATCGACACGACGGTGACCGCCGGCGGCGCGCGTCTGCTGGAACGGCGCCTGTCGTCACCGTCGTGCGACCTGGGTGTCATCCACGCAAGGCTGGACGCAGTCGCGGCCCTGGTGGGCGACGATCTTCTGCGCGGCGATCTGCGGGCCGCGTTGAAATCGGTGCCTGACATGGACCGCGCCCTGTCCCGATTGGCGCTGGAGCGCGGCGGACCGCGCGACCTGGCGATGCTGCGCAGCGGTCTGGCACAGGCAGCGGTCGTCGCCGGGTTGATGACCCCTGCCCTGCCCGAAAGTCTGGACATGGCGCGCCAGGCGCTGACCGGCCATGACGCGCTGGCCGGGTTGCTGGCGACAAGCCTGGTTCAGGACCCGCCCCTGCTGGCGCGCGACGGAGGGTTCGTTGCGGCGGGTGTCGATGCGGACCTGGATTCAGCGCGCGAACTGCGGGACGAGGGGCGCGGCGTGATCGCCCGGATGCAGGCGGAGTATGCGAGCGAAACGGGTATCCCCTCGCTGAAGATCAAGCATAACAACGTGCTGGGGTATTTCATCGAAACGACGGCGACCCACGCCGAAAAGATGCTGTCGCCGCCCATGAACGAACGCTTCGTGCATCGGCAGACAACGGCCAATCAGGTGCGGTTCACCACCGTCGCCCTGTCCGAGATGGAAACGAAGATCCTGAATGCCGGGGCGCGTGCGCTGGAGATCGAGAAACGGATCTTCGACCGGTTGCGCAGCGCGGTTCTGGAAGCGGCCGGTCCGGTTCACGGTGCCGCGCGCGCGCTGGCCGAGGTTGACGTGACGGCAGGGTTCGCCGAGCTTGCGCGCGTGCGGGACTGGTGCCGGCCCGAGGTGGACGACAGCCGGGATTTCGTGGTCGAGGCCGGGCGACATCCGGTGGTCGAGGCGGCCCTGGCGCGCGCCGGGCAGCCCTTTGTCGCGAACGGACTGGACCTGGAGCCGGGCGACAAGGGCGCGGCGGTCTGGTTGGTGACCGGCCCGAACATGGCCGGCAAATCGACCTTTCTGCGACAGAACGCCCTGATCGCCATTCTGGCACAGGCGGGTGGCTATGTGCCCGCGCGCAGCGCCCGGGTGGGACTGGTTGAACAGGTGTTCAGCCGGGTCGGTGCCTCGGACGATCTGGCACGCGGGCGGTCCACCTTCATGGTGGAGATGGTCGAGACGGCAGCCATCGTGAACCAGGCCGGGCCCAGAGCCTTTGTGATCCTTGACGAGATCGGACGGGGAACCGCGACCTATGACGGCCTGTCGATCGCCTGGGCCGTGTTGGAGCATCTGCATGGCGTGAACCGGTGCCGGGCCCTGTTCGCGACGCATTATCACGAAATGGTCACGCTGGCCGATCGGCTGGACGGGGTGGAGAATGCAACGGTCACCGTCCGCGAATGGGAGGGCGAGGTCGTCTTTCTGCACGAGGTTCGCAAGGGTGCGGCGGACCGGTCCTATGGGGTTCAGGTCGCGCGGCTGGCGGGATTGCCGGATGCGGTGATCGCCCGCGCCCGCGAGGTTCTGGACATGCTGGAACGGGGCGATCAGGGCCAGAGGGGGGCAAAGTCCCTGATCGACGATCTGCCCCTGTTCGCCGCAGTGCCCCAGCGCGCGGCCGCAAAGGCGGCGCCGGCGAGCTCGGCGGTCGAGGCGCGGCTGAAGGACATTCACCCCGACGCATTGACCCCCCGCGAGGCGCTGGGGCTATTGTATGAATTGCGGGATCTGCTGGGCGAGTCCTAGAGTCGGGCGGCGGATGGGCGGCGGCGCCCATCCTGCCGACGACCGGGGCGTCAGCCCGGGGTCGAGGACACGCCGACCTGCGCCGGACGCAGAAGATGTTCGTGCAGGCGAAACCCCTCGGAGATCACCTGGATGATCTGGCCGGCCTTGGTGCCGGGAACCGGGGCTTCGAACATCGCTTCGTGGAAATGCGGGTCGAACGATTCTCCGACCTCGGGGGCGACCCGTTCGATGCCGTGGCGCGAAAAGATGTTCGACAGATCCCTGAGGGTCAGGTCCAACCCCTCGGCCAGGCCCTTGGCCTGTTCGCGCAACCCGTCGTCCATCAGCGACAACGCGCGGTTCAGGTTGTCATAGACCGACAGCATGTCCCGCGCCAGCTTCTGGCCGCCATAGATTGCGGCCTCGCGGCGGTCCTTTTCGGCCCGCTTGCGAATGTTTTCCAGATCGGCCAGCGACCGCATCAGCCGGTCACGCATTTCCGCGCGTTCGACCTCGAACGCGGCGACGGCCGCATCAAGGGCCGCGGCGGGGTCGAGATCGGGGGTGTCGGGGGTCTCGACTTGCGGTTCGACCGGGGTTTCTTGTGGCTCTGCCATGTCGTCCTCTTACTCGGAACCCAGGTCGGAGAGCATCCGTCCCACGAGCTGGGCTGTATAATCCACAATCGGCACGATGCGCCCGTAGTTCAGCCGTGTGGGGCCAATCACGCCGACCGCGCCGACAATCTTGCTGTCGGCGTTCATATATGGAGAAACCACCAGAGTGGAACCCGTCAGAGAAAAAAGCTTGTTCTCGGCGCCGATGAAAATACGCACGCCGTCGCCACGTTCGGTCAGGTCCAGAACCTCGGCGATATCGCGTTTGCGTTCCAGGTCGTCGAACAGTTCGCGGATGCGCAGCAAGCCGTCGGCATCGGTCTGATCCAGCAGGTTTGCCCGCCCGCGGACGATCAACCGTTCATGCCGCTCGCCCTCGTTTTCCCAGATCGCCATGCCCCGTTCGACCAGGTCGCCCGCGATGCTGTCGATCTCTTGCCGGCGCTGGGTGATCTCGGTGCGCAGGCGCTGGCGAAGGCCGGAGAGCGTCAGACCGCTGGCGAAGGCATTGATGAAATTCACGGCCTCGCGCAGCGACGAAGGCAGCAGGCCGGGCGGGGGTGTGAAAACCCGGTTCTCGACCTGGCCATCGGCAAACACCAGGACAACCAGCGCCCGGTCGTTCGCGATCGGCACGAATTCGATATGCTTGATCGGCGCCTCATGCTTTGGCGCGAGGACCAGACTGGCACCCTTGGTGATTCCCGAAAGCGCGCTGCCGACGCGGTCGAGCATCGTGGTGATGTCGCGCTCGTTCGTGCCGCGCGTGGCTTCCAGCATCTGGCGATCGGCGGCGGTTACCGGGTCGACCTCGAGCAAGGCGTCAACGAACAGACGAAGGCCCTGCTGCGTCGGCACCCGGCCGGCGGATACATGCGGCGCTTCGAGCAGACCGAGGTATTCAAGGTCCTGCATCACGTTGCGAATGGTCGCGGCTGACAGTTTCTCATGAAAATCGCGGGTGATGGTGCGAGAGCCGACCGGGGCGCCGCTGTGCAGATAGGATTCCACCACGCGGCGGAATACCTCGCGGGCGCGTTCGTTCAGGTCGTGAAGGGCTTTCGTCTGGTCTGAGGCGGGCATGGGTTCTGATTCGCGGTCCGTCAATCCGGTTGCATCCGGCCCGGTCGCCCCTGTATCTGGGAACAAAGCGGAGCGGGAGCCGGATATGCGTCCTTCGGGTAGAAAATTAGATGAAATGCGGACGGTTTCAATCGAAACCGGTGTGATGCGTCATGCAGAGGGCTCGTGCCTGATCAAGGTCGGCAACACGCATGTGTTGTGCTCGGCCACCGTCGAGGACCGCACGCCGCCATTTCTGAAGAACACGGGCCTGGGATGGGTGACGGCGGAATACGGGATGCTGCCGCGCGCCACCAACTCGCGCAATCGTCGTGAGGCGGCGCAGGGAAAGCAGAGCGGAAGAACTGTTGAAATTCAACGCCTTATAGGGCGATCCTTGCGCGCTGGCGTTGATCGTTCCGCGCTGGGCGAACGACAGATAACAATCGACTGCGACGTGATTCAGGCCGATGGCGGCACACGCTGTGCGGCGATTACCGGTGGTTGGGTCGCTTTGCGGCTGGCGGTTGATACGCTGATGAAGGCGCGGGCGATCGCATCGGACCCGATCATCGGGCATGTCGCCGCGGTGTCCTGTGGTTTCTATGCCGGGCAGGCTGTTCTCGATCTGGATTATGACGAGGATAGCGCCGCTGGAGTTGACGGAAACTTCATCATGCTGGGAGACGGCCGGTTGATCGAGGTCCAGATGTCTGGCGAAGGCACGGTCTTTTCCCGCAATGACCTGGATCACATGGTCGATCTGGCGGAAATCGGCGTGGCCCATCTGGTTTCGGCGCAAAAGGCGGCTTTGTGATGTCGTCCCTGGGCAATCGGCTTCTGTTCGCCACCCATAACGCGGGGAAGGTCGAGGAGATGCGCGCCCTGTTTGCGCCGCATGGCGTGACCCTGGTTTCAGCGCAGGAACTGGGCCTGGGGGAACCTGCGGAAACCGAGACCAGCTTTGTCGGAAACGCTCGGATCAAGGCCCACGCGGCGGCGCAAGCGTCAGGCTTGCCGGCGCTGGCGGATGACAGTGGCCTCTGTGTGGATGGACTGGATGGCGCGCCGGGTGTGTACACCGCAGATTGGGCCGAGGGGCCAGGTGGTCGCGACTTCATGCGTGCGATGACGCGAACGCACGAGGCTCTGGTTTCGGCCCGGGCGCCCGAGCCCTGGACTGCGCAGTTTCAGTGCGTTCTTGTCCTGGCCTGGCCAGACGGTCACGACGAGGTTTACGAGGGGTCGGTCGCTGGGCGGCTGGTTTGGCCCATTCGTGGCAAGCTCGGCCATGGCTATGACCCCATGTTTCAGCCTGACGGAAAGCGCCAGACTTTTGCCGAAATGGAGCCCTCGGAGAAGAATGGGATCTCTCACAGAGCGCGGGCGATGCAGGCCCTGCTCGCCCATCGTTTCACGTGAAACATTCCGACCTGGAGGATTGGCGAAATGGCGGTTTCGGGCTTTATGTCCATTGGCCATTCTGTGCATCGAAATGCCCTTATTGCGACTTCAACAGCCACGTCTCTTCTCGCATTGACCAGGAACGCTGGCTGAAGGCCTATGTTGCTGAAATCGCGGCGTGGGGTGAGCGAACCCAGGGGCGGGTTCTGGATTCAATCTTTTTCGGTGGCGGAACCCCGTCGTTGATGCCCCCGGAGACTGTGGCAGCTGTGATCGATGCGGCGCGCCGAGCCTGGGGATTTCGCAACAGCATCGAGATCACGCTGGAAGCCAATCCGACATCAGTCGAGGCGGGACGGTTTCGCGCTTTTTCCGACGCCGGTGTGAATCGCGTATCAATGGGTATTCAGGCACTGAATGACCGTGACTTGCGCCTGTTGGGCCGCCAACATAGCGCAAGGGAGGCGCTGAAAGCCTGGGATGTGGCAACGCACTATTTTGACCGTGCCAGTTTCGATCTGATCTATGCCCGTCAGCACCAGACACTGGAGGCATGGCGTGCCGAGCTCTCTGCCGCGCTGGCCATGGGGCCGCGACACCTCTCGCTCTATCAGTTGACAATCGAGGACGGGACGGTTTTTGGTGCCAGACACCGCGTTGGGAAGCTGCCTGGACTGCCAGACGACGAAACCTGTGCGGACATGTTCGACCTGACACAAGAGATGTGCGAGTCAACTGGTCTTGCAGCCTATGAAACGTCAAACCACGCCGTTCCAGGCGAGGAATCCCTGCACAATCAGATCTATTGGCGTTACGGTGATTATGTCGGGATTGGCCCGGGCGCCCATGGTCGCGTGACCTTGAACGGACAGAGGCTGGCGACAGTCAGCATTTCTGCACCTTCGCAATGGATTGAGCAACGCGAGAACAACATGGCCACCCAGGAAGTTCGGCTCACTGGAGAAGAACAGGCGAGCGAATACCTGATGATGTCTTTGCGACTGAATGAGGGGCTCGATCTCTCGAGGCATGGAGCGTTGCGCGGCCGGCCCCTGGCGCAAGATAAGTTGATCGTACTGGAAGAACTCGGCCTTGTCGTACAGGCAGACGGTCGACTCATCACAACCAAAAAGGGCCGCCCCTTGTTGAACGCCATTCTTCGCGAGTTGCTCTGACAGCAATCAACGGACAGAAGACAGGAGTTGGCAGAGTTGATCCAGCTGATCCAACGTCTTGTAACGGATGATGACCTGCCCTTCCCCACCAGCACGGTGATCAATCACCACGCTCATACCCAGATTCGCGGAAAGGTCGTCTTCCAGAACCTTGGTGTCCGCATCTTTTTGACGCGTATCGCCGCGTTTGTGGGATGGCTGATGTCCAACGCGGCGCGCAAGATCCTCAGTTTCGCGGACTGAAAGCCCTTCGCCCGCGACTTTCAGCGCCAAGGCAACGGGATCGGGCGCGGTTACCAATGCACGCGCATGGCCGGCCGAAATCGTACCCGCGATCACCATGTTCTGAACATCTTGCGGCAACGTCAACAGGCGCAACAGGTTGGCGATATGGCTACGGCTTTTGCCCAGAGCGTCCGCGACCTTTTCCTGGGTATGGCCGAACCTTTCGATCAGCTGTTTATACCCTGCGGCCTCTTCAATGGCATTCAGCCCTTCCCGCTGGATATTCTCGATGATCGCGACTTCCAGAACTTCCTGATCGCTGAAAGTTCGGATCAATACCGGCACCTCACCCAACCTGGCGAGTTGCGCGGCACGCCATCGGCGCTCACCAGCGACGATCTCGAACTTGCCATGCTGGCCGGCAAGGGGGCGAACGACAAGCGGTTGCACTATGCCCTTTTCCTGAATGGAACGGGACAATTCCTCGAGCGCCCGTTCATCAAAGGCGCGGCGTGGTTGCTCTGGATTGGCCTGAATTGCGTCGATCGGAAGTGTCTGCAAGGCAGATCGCTGCGGCTGCCCTTCCACAACCGGATCGTTGACACGAGCGTCGACACCAATGTCCGCCATCAAGGCAGACAGTCCCCGGCCAAGGCCACGACGCTCATTCTTGCGCTGGTTCATGTCAGGCCTCCTTGGCGAGCACTTTGTTGTTCTTGAGAAACTCTTCAGCAAAGGCGCGATAGGCCACGGCGCCTTTGGAAAGCGGATCATAGGTGAGTGCTGGCACCGCGTAGGACGGCGCCTCACTCAGACGCACGTTGCGCGGGATCACGGTTTGATAGACCAGGCCGCCCAAGGTATCGCGTGCGTCCCGCTCGACCTGCTGCGAAAGGTTGTTTCGCTGGTCGTGCATGGTTAGAAGCACGCCTTCGACCCGCAGGGCCGGGTTCGCAGTCTGCCGAATCTCACGGATGGTCAACATGAGTTGCGACAACCCCTCAAGAGCGAAGAACTCGCTCTGCAAGGGAATGAGAACCGAGTGTGCGGCAACCAGCGCATTGACGGTAAGCAAGTTCAGCGAGGGCGGGCAATCAATGAGAACAAAGTCAAAGGCTTGCTCCGTAAGACCCTTGCTTGCCAAGGAATCCCTCAGAAGAAAGCTTCGCTTGTTGACATTGTAAAGCTGAACGTCCGATGACGACAATTCGGTTGTCGACGGAATGATGCTGACGCGAGCGGTCGGAGTAGGAACAATGACCGACATAACATCCGAATCGCCCAGAAGCAGGTCGTAGATCGTGTGCGCACGTTGATCTGCGGCGATTCCGAAGCCCGTCGACGCGTTGCCTTGCGGATCCATGTCGATAACCAGAACCTTGAAACCGCTCTCTGCCAGGCTCGCGGCGAGATTGATGGCGGTCGTCGTCTTGGCAACACCGCCCTTCTGATTGGCAATGGCAACGATCTTCATCAGTCTGCTTTCTTCTGGCGAACGTTTCTAATGACCAGGATCCTGCTCTCAGGATCGACAATGCTTGGCGAAACTTGCAGGTCGAACTGACACGTTTTGCGCGCCAGATCAACTTCGCCCTGCCAGTTCCTGCCCTTCGGAAACAGGCAGATACCGTCGCTTGAGAGGTGCCGCTGAGCGTGCTGCAACAGAATGGGGAGTGGTGCGAGCGCGCGAGCGGATAGAATGTCGGCACCCGCGGGATCCATGCTTTCGATCCTCTGATTGACGACATCTACCGGCAAATCGAGAGCTGAGGCCTGAAGCTTGAGAAAAGCACACTTACGACTGTCTGACTCGACAAGAACGAACCGCGGCCGGGGTTCACGCCTCTTGCACAGAATTGCAAGGACAAGGCCGGGAAAACCGCCGCCTGCGCCAATGTCACACCATTTGTGAAAAACCTCCGGCGCGAAGTCGAGCAATTGCGCGGAATCCTGAATATGACGTCGCCAGAGATCGCGTTCACTGCCGGCTGCAATCAGGTTGATCGCTGCCGACCACTTCAGAGTGGCCGCTTCGAACTCCTGTAGAGCTTCCAGTGTTTCACGTGAAACATCCAGGCGCGCAAAGTGGCCAAGATCAAGCTTGTTTCGCACGCCGCGCCCTTTTCTCAGTGTGCAGATGAGCCAAGAGTGAGACCACCGCCGCTGGCGTGACGCCCTCAATTCGGGCAGCGGCAGCAATCGTTGTTGGTCGTGAAGAAGTCAGCTTCGCCCGGACTTCCGCCGACAAGGATGGAAGAATCGAATAATCAAACTCCGGAGGTATCTCCAAGCCTTCTTCAGTGCTGATCTTTTTTGCTTCGGCCGCCTGCCGGTCCACATATGGCGCATAGAATGCATCGATAGCGACCTGAGAGAGGACTGAGCGATCAACGCCTGGTAAAACTGACGCGAGCGCTTCCACCGTGCCATGCTCGGACTGAATCAAGGCCGCGACGTCCAGATAACTGCGTCTCCTACCATCCTTTGGCCGAACCAGCGGCACCTTTGCCCAATCAGAAACGCCGAAATCCTGAGCGTCCAGCTGCGACCTGAGGTCTCTCAAGTGCTTCATCTTTCTCTCAAACTGGATCCGTCGACCTGATGAAACCAAACCATGCTGCTCCGCCAAAGCGGTGAGCCTCTGGTCTGCGTTGTCAGCGCGAAGTGATAGTCGATATTCTGCGCGAGACGTGAACATTCGATAGGGTTCCGTAACGCCTTTTGAAGTCAGATCATCAACCATGACCCCAACATAGCTGTCAAACCGGCTCAATGGCAGGAGGTCTCCCCGGCCCGCTCGAGCAGCAGCATTGGCACCGGCAAGCAGGCCTTGTGCACCCGCCTCTTCATAGCCGGTTGTGCCATTGATCTGGCCAGCCAGAAAAAGCCCTGTAATAGGTTGGAACTCCAAATGTGGCGTCAGAGAACGGGGATCGATGAAGTCGTACTCGATCGCATAGCCAAACTGCTGAATTTCAACCTGTTCAAGGCCGCGGATCGACTTGATGAAAGCCTCTTGCACATCCCTGGGCAGCGACGTTGAAATGCCGTTTGGGTAGACTGTCGGACTTTCCAGCCCCTCGGGTTCCAGAAAGACATTGTGCGAGATCTTTTCAGCAAATCGCGTCACCTTGTCCTCGACCGACGGACAGTATCGAGGGCCAATGCCGGTGATGTTCCCCGAGCGCATGGCAGACAGATGAAGGCTGTCGCGAATGATCTCATGTGTGCGTTCGTTTGTCTCGGTTACACCACAAGAGATCTGCCGTGCAACGGGAGCGACATTCATAAACGACATCATGACAGGGCTTTCATCCCCGTCTTGCCGGCCAATCTTGTCCCAGGCAATTGTCCGACCATCCAGTCGCGCAGGCGTTCCGGTTTTCAGGCGACCAATGCCGCTTGCCACCTCGCGCAAGCGGTCGCCGAGGCGATCGGCGGCGGGATCACCTCTGCGCCCTGAGGACTGGCGCTCGCGACCAATGTGGATCTCTCCCCGCAGAAATGTGCCTGTGGTCAGAATCACGGTCTTGCCACGCAGCAAATCTCCGCTGGCCAAAACAACCCCGTCAACTGCACCACCCGTCACGGAAAGGTCGACAACTTCGCCCTCTATGACCGAAAGATCAACTTTTTCCCTGACATAAGCCTGCACAAACTCGGCATACCTTCGCCGGTCCGCTTGAACTCTCGGGCCCTGGACAGCCGGCCCACGCGATCGATTGAGCAGGCGATACTGAATGCCCGCATGATCCGCGGCCAGGCCCATCATGCCGCCCAAAGCGTCGATCTCGCGAACCAGATGTCCCTTTCCTATGCCGCCAATCGCCGGATTGCATGACATGACGCCCAAATCGGCCTTTCGAAAGGTCACCAGAACTGTCGTCGCTCCGCGGCGCTCCGCAGCAAGGGCCGCTTCGACGCCGGCATGGCCTCCGCCCACCACGATTACGTCAAAATGTTTCACGTGAAACGAGCCTCATTTCCCGATGCAGAACGACGAAAAGATTCGCCCAAGTACATCTTCTACATCCACACGCCCCACAATTCCATCGAGGCTTCGCAACGTTTGTCGAAGATCATCCCCGACCAGCTCCCATGGCCCGCCACGCTCCAACGTGGAAATCGCATGCCCTAGATGGTTGCCGGCTCGCTCGATCTGGTCGAAATGACGCTCTCTGGAAAACACTTCGGAACCCGTCACCCTCTGTGCCAGGGACCCCTCGATGCTGCGAATCAAGGCCGCGATCCCTTCACCCGTCTTCCCCGATACACCGGGCAAACCCCAGATGTCGGCCTTGGACAGAAGAACAATATCGCCACCCCTTACTCCGACAGGCGTTTCACCAGGAGCCGCCAACAAATGAACGCGCAAATCCGCGGCTTGTGCTCGTTCAATCCCCCGATCGATACCCAGCTTCTCGATCTCGTCCGTCGCTTCGCGCAATCCAGCAGTGTCGATCAGCGTGACCGCGTGTCCCGCAATCTCCATGCGAACCTCGATCACGTCGCGCGTCGTGCCTGCTCGTTCCGAGGTGATCGCAGCTTCGCGACCTGCCAAGGCGTTGAGAAGTGTAGACTTTCCCGCATTGACGGGGCCTACGATAGCGATCTCGAATCCGTCGCGAACGATCTCGGCGGACCGTCTGCCTTGAAGCTGTTCGGCAAATCCGGCCTGAACACGAAACAACGGCTCAAGAACATGGGTCGTCAAATCGTCCGGCAATTCCTCGTCTGCAAAATCCAACGCCGCCTCAAGCATCGCGCTGGCCTGCAGCAGATCCTCGCGCCACTGCGCGATCATCCGCCCTGCACTGCCATCAAGGACACGCAACGCCTGCCGTCTCTGCGCTTCGGTCTCGGCATCAATCAGATCGGCCAAGGCCTCAACCTCGGTCAGATCCATGCGCCCGGCCAGAAACGCGCGTCGCGTGAACTCGCCCGCGTTTGCTGCGCGCACACCCTCGACGCTCAGACAGGCCCGGATCAGGGCTGAAACAACGGCGACGCTGCCGTGGACCTGGAACTCGCAAACGGGTTCGCCCGTGAAACTCCGGCCTTCGCCAAAGACAAGAACCAGGCCGTGATCAATCAGCGCGCCGTCCGCGTCCTGCAATCGGGCCAATGTTGCCACGCGCTCGGTCGGCACGCGCCCGGCAATGGACTCGCACACCGAAAAAGCCTCTGGTCCCGAAACTCTGACGACCGCAACGCCCGCCCGGCCCCGTGCCGTGGCCAGGGCAACGATCGTTTCCATGACAAACCTCCGGTCAGGAGTTCATCGAATCGAAGAACTCGCCATTCGTCTTTGTCTGTTTCAGCTTCGAGATCAGGAACTCGATCGCATCGGTCGTCCCCATGGGGTTCAGAATGCGCCGAAGGACAAAGGTCTTTTGCAGGTTGGCCTTGTCCACCAGCAATTCTTCCTTTCGGGTGCCGGATTTCAGAATGTCCATCGCCGGGAAAACCCGTTTGTCCGCAACCTTGCGGTCCAGAACGATCTCGCTGTTGCCGGTGCCCTTGAACTCTTCAAAGATGACTTCATCCATGCGGCTGCCGGTGTCGATCAGCGCCGTCGCGATGATGGTCAGCGATCCACCTTCCTCGATGTTGCGCGCGGCGCCGAAAAAGCGCTTCGGCCGCTGCAGCGCATTGGCATCCACACCGCCGGTCAGAACCTTGCCCGACGACGGCACAACCGTGTTGAACGCCCGCCCGAGACGGGTGATCGAATCGAGCAGAATCACCACATCGCGCTTGTGTTCGACCAGCCGCTTGGCCTTTTCGATCACCATTTCGGCCACCGCAACGTGCCGCGACGCCGGTTCGTCAAAGGTCGAGGACACGACCTCGCCCTTCACCGACCGCTGCATGTCGGTCACTTCCTCAGGGCGTTCATCGATCAGCAGAACGATCAGGTAGCACTCGGGGTGATTGCTCGAAATCGAATGCGCGATGTTCTGCATCAACACCGTCTTGCCCGTACGCGGCGGCGCGACGATCAGCGCACGCTGACCTTTCCCCAGGGGCGCAACGATATCGATGATCCGTGCCGAACGGTCCTTGATCGTCGGATCCTCGATTTCCATCTTCAACCGCTCGTCCGGATAGAGCGGGGTCAGGTTGTCGAAGTGCACCTTGTGGCGCGCGCGCTCCGGATCGTCAAAGTTGATCCGCGTCACCTTGGTCAGCGCGAAATACTTCTCGTTCTCACCAGGAGCGACGATGACCCCTTCAATGGTGTCACCCGTCCGCAGGCTGAACTGACGGATCATGTCCGGCGAAACGTAGATATCGTCAGGACCGGGCAGATAGTTGGCCTCGGTCGACCGCAGGAAACCGAACCCGTCCTGCAGGACCTCAAGAACGCCGTCACCACCGATTTCCCAGCCTTCCTCGGCCCGCTCCTTGAGGATCGAGAACATCATCTCGCCCTTGCGCATCGACGGCGCGTTCTCGATCTCAAGCTCTTCGGCCATGGCCAGCAAGGCAGCCGGCGTCTGAGCCTTCAGCTCGAACAGATTCAAACGGTTCTCGGCCATGATCAGCCCCCTTCGGCGCATCCGCACCGGTTTTCTCGGTCATGTGTATCGGAAGACGCAAACACCGGACGGTGCCGCTTTGCCGCCCACCTATGCGAATTCTCTGCGCAAGTCAATCTGACAAGATCGGGGGCGCAACCCCTCCAACAGTCTTCTTAAAAAAAGAAAAATAGAAAGAAAGATGATGATGTAGAATGCACTGGGGATAACAGGCATTCCATGGTTTTCCCCGGTTTCATCCACAAGTCACTGCTATGACAACCGGATTGCAAGATATTGTAAATAAACCATAAAAAGCAGTCTGACCGGGGAAATTCCCGCTGTTCACCACTCTGTCCTCACCCCGCGGGTTCAGGTTTTCCCGTGTGGATAAGCGCCCCCGCCGGCTTGACAAAACTCCCCGGGAAACGCGATCTGAACGCAAGCCGCCGTTACCCCCTCGTTTGCCCTGCGCCCTCGCACAGGTTTATCCACATGACTGTCCTCACCCTCGCCTCGGGATCGACCATTCGTGCAACGCTGTTGCGCAATGCCGGCGTCGAGATCGACATCCGCCCCGCCCGCATCGACGAGGAAAACCTGCGCGAGTCGCTTCTGGCCGAAGGTGCCGGTCCGCATGACATCGCGGATGCTCTGGCCGAACATAAGGCCATGAAGATCGCGCCACACGCCCCTCTGGTTCTGGGCTGTGATCAGATCCTCGAATGTGACGGCCGGATCTTTGCGAAACCGGACACGCCCCAGGACGCCCTTGCCCAACTGGACGCCCTGCGAGGCAAGACCCATCGCCTGCACACCGCCGCCGTTCTCTACGCCGCGGCACAGCCCGTCTGGCGCCATGTCGCCACTCCGCGACTGACCATGCGCCATGTCTCGGATGCCTATCTGCAAGCCTATGTTACCGCCCAGTGGGACCACATCCGCCACTGTGTCGGCTGCTATCAGATCGAAGGCCCCGGCGTTCGTCTGTTCGAACGGATCGAAGGCGATCTGTTCAGCATTCAGGGCCTGCCGCTGATCGAGCTGCTCTCGATCCTCACGCTGCGCAAGGATATTGACGGTTGAGCCATTCCATCCCCCTCGCCGCGGTCATCGGTTACCCGGTGGCACACAGCAAATCGCCCCGGCTGCACGGTCACTGGCTGGCGCGCTACGGGATCGCCGGCCATTACGTTCCGCTGTCGATCGCGCCGCAGGATTTTTCCCAGGCGCTGGCGCAATTGCCGCGGATGGGATTCGTCGGTGCGAATGTCACCATCCCGCACAAGGAAACCGCGCTTGCGCTCGCCGACCGCGTCTCGCCGCTTGCGGACCGGATCGGTGCGGCGAATACCCTCGTGTTCACCCCCGACGGGATCGAGGCCGACAATACCGACGCCTACGGGTTCACCCAGAACATCCGCGCGACGCTGCCCGACTGGGCGCCGAACAGGGTGGCACTGATCGGGGCCGGCGGCGCCAGCCGCGCGGTGATCGTCGCGCTTCAGGATGCCGGCGCGCAGGAAATCCGGCTGACCAACCGAACTCAGGACCGTGCCGCGGATCTGGCCGCCGATTTCGGGCCCAGCGTTGTCCCCGTGCCTTGGTCTCAGCGCGCGTCCATGCTTGACGGCTGCGACACGCTGGTCAACGCCACCGCGCTGGGCATGACCGGCCAGCCGCCTCTGGACCTGGACCTCACCGCGCTGCCCCTGTCAGCGGTGGTCAACGATCTGGTCTATGCGCCGCTGGAAACCCCGCTTCTGGCGGCGGCACGGTCGCGCGGCAACCTGGGTGTCGACGGGCTGGGCATGTTGCTGCACCAGGCCGCGCCCGGGTTCGAACGCTGGTTCGGAACGCGCCCCACAGTTGATGACGATCTGCGAAGGGCGGTCCTGGCATGAGCGTGGTCCTCGGGCTCACCGGCTCCATCGGCATGGGAAAATCGACCACCACCGGCTTCTTCCGCGAGGCCGGTGTGCCTGTCTGGGATGCCGATGCCGCGGTGCATCAGCTCTACGCCCGGGGCGGTGCTGCGGTCCCGTCCATCGCGCATCTTCATCCCGCCGCTGTCCGTGACGACACGATCGACCGGGCCGTCCTGCGGGACTGGATCGCCGCCGACCCCGCTGCATTGAAACGCATCGAAGCCGTGGTCCACCCGCTTGTCGCGGCCTCGCGCGCGGCCTTCCTTCAGGACAACGCCGACGCACCGCTGGTCGTTCTTGACGTGCCCTTGCTGTTCGAAACCGGCGGCGACGGATACTGCGACGAAACGCTTGTCGTCACGGCCCCCGCCGAGGTTCAGCGCACCCGGGTCCTGGCCCGTCCGGGCATGACTGATGCGCATCTGCAAACGATCCTGTCAAAACAGATGCCTGACGCGCAGAAACGCGCGCGCGCAACCCATGTGATAGAAACCCTGACCCTGGATCAGACCCGCGCCGCCGTGCACGAACTGATTGCCAGACTGACCGGAAGCCGTCCCCATGCGTGAGATCGTTCTGGACACCGAAACCACCGGATTCGAACCGGGCGAAGGGCATCGCCTGGTCGAGATCGGCTGTGTCGAACTGTTCAACCACATGCCGACAGGCCGCACCTATCATCAGTATATCAACCCCGAACGTGACATGCCGACCGAGGCCTTTGCCGTGCATGGCCTGTCCGAGGATTTCCTGCGTCCGCAACCCAGGTTTGTCGAGATCGCCGATGCCTTTCTCGATTTCGTCGATGGTGGAACCCTGGTCATCCACAACGCCGCCTTTGACATGAAATTCCTCAATTTCGAACTGGAGCGCGCGCGAAAGCGTTTGTTGCCCACGGACCGGGTCGTGGACACGCTGATGATGGCGCGCCGCAAGTTTCCCGGCTCTCCGGCGACGCTGGATGCGTTGTGCCGCCGGTTCGGTGTGGATAACTCGAACCGCACCCTGCACGGCGCGCTGCTCGACTCTGAAATCCTGGCCGAGGTCTATCTTGAACTGATCGGCGGACGTCAGCCTGATTTCGCGCTGGGCGTCCAGCCGCAGAAAACCCGGGTTCCGGGTGCCACAGAAACCGGATGGCGCCCGCGCCCGCGCCCCACGCCGCTGCCCGCCCGCCTGACCCGGGACGAAGCCGCCGCGCATGAGGCGATGATCGCCAGGATGGGCGACAAGGCGATCTGGCGCCGCTATGACAACTGATTTCGCCCTTGTGATCGGCGCGGGGCCTGCGGGCCTGATGGCGGCCGATCAGCTTTTGCGCGCCGGAGTCGCCACTATCCTGGCCGAGGCCAAGCCATCGCCCGCCCGCAAACTGCTGATGGCCGGAAAGTCGGGCCTCAATCTGACCAAGGATGAACCGCTTGCCGATTTCGTCGCACATTATGCGGAGTCCGCCGATTGGTTGGGGCCCTTTCTGGCCCGGTTCGGTCCCGCTCAGGTGCAGGACTGGGCGCGTGCCCTGGGCCAGCCAGTTTTCACCGGATCCTCGGGCCGCGTTTTTCCCCGGGTGATGAAGGGCTCTCCCCTGCTGCGCGCCTGGCTTGGCGACTTGCGCCGTCGGGGTCTTGATCTACGCACCCGCTGGCGCTGGACGGGCGCACCGGATTTCACCTTTGACACACCCGAGGGGACGCGCACGTTGCACCCCGCCGCAACCGTGCTGGCGCTGGGCGGCGCCAGTTGGGCCAGGCTGGGATCGGATGGCGCCTGGGCGGCGCTGCTGGCTGAACGGGGCGTTTCGCTGGCGCCCTTTCAACCCGCGAACATGGGGTTTGTGGTCGATTGGTCGCCGCATATGGGCCAGCATTTCGGCGCGCCGTTGAAGAATATCGCCCTGATCGCAGGCCGCCAACATGTGCGGGCCGAGGCGGTGATCACGTCCCGCGGGCTTGAAGGGGGTGGCATTTACGCGGTCAGCCGGGCCTTGAGGGACGGCGCCGCGCTGCATGTGGATCTTTTCCCGGATCTGGCGCCGACGCGCCTGTCCGAACGGCTGATGGCGCGTCCAAAGGGCGAATCCGCCACGAACACCTTGCGCAAGCTTGGAGTGACCGGTGCGCGGCTCGCCCTTGTTCTGGAATGCGCGCGGCCCTTTCCGGCAGATTCCGAATCCCGCGCCAAGGTGCTGAAAAAACTTCCGATTCCCGTAATCGAACCCTGCCCCATGGACGAGGCAATCTCGACCGCTGGCGGTATCCGCCGTGACGCTTTCAGCGATGATCTGATGCTGAATGCGCTGCCCGGCGTTTTTGCCGCCGGCGAGATGCTGGACTGGGAGGCCCCGACCGGCGGCTACCTGCTGACCGCCTGTCTGGCAACGGGACTGCACGCCGGCCAGGCGGCGGCGCGATTTATTGCGCGATCGCGGTCAGAATGAACCCGTCAGCCCGTGCAAACCGTCCATCGAACCGATCACCACGCCGAAACGGACCGACCGCGCCCTGAAAGGTGGCTGTAAAGACCCCCTCGCCCAGGTCGACGGCAAACTGTTCGAACCCGAACAGCGCCCGGCTCAGCGGATACTGGGCCTTGTAGGCGCTTTCCTTGGCGCTGAAGATCACGCGCGCCAGCCGTCCGGCATCGGCACGCCCGTGCAATCCGTCGCGTTCCGATGGCAGCAGCACCGTGTCCCAGATGTCGGCGGGCAGGTCGTCATCCAGCTCCAGGTCAATACCAAGCAGCCGGTGATCGGCCGAGACAGCGGCAATCGCCCAACCGCCCGCGTGGGTGATCGACCCGACCCAGCCAGGCGGCCAGACCGGCGCGCGATCGGCACCCATGGGGATCGGCAGGGGCCGCCGCAGCGCCGCCCGCGCGGCCTTTCGACCCGCCGCGAATTCGTGCTGCCGCAAGGGCACCGCGCCCGCGATGGCCTGGGCTTCCTGTGGAAACAGATCTGCCGGGCCGACGGGTTCGACCGCATGGGACAGCCCGGGCAGGACCCGGGCTGCCAGAGTGGCCAGACTCATCCCAGCTTGCTCAGCCGTTCGGCCCGCATGGCGCGCCGTTTGGACATGGCATCCAGGCGTCCCCGCGCTGCCTCGGGTTCGACTGGTGCGGCGTCCATCGGTTTCGGCCCCGAGGGTTTCAGCTTGGCGTCGATATGACCCGCCAGCGCGGACAGCACCGGGAACCGGAACACGTCGGTAATCGACAGCCCGGGCAGTGCCAGTGCCTCGCGGATCTCGCGATGGGCCTGCACCGCCAACAGCGAGTGACCGCCCAACTGGAAGAAGTTGTCCGCCGGCTTGACCTCGGCCACGCCCAGAACATGCTGCCAGATTCCGGCGATGCGGGCCAGGGTATCGCCGGCATTCGCCGCGACGGGCGCCTCGATCACGGCGGGCCGCACCAGCGCAGGCGCAGGCAGGCCCTTGCGGTCGATCTTCTTGTTCGGCGTCAGCGGGAACCGGTCCAGCCGCACGACATGGGCGGGCACCATATGCGCGGGCAGTTCGCGCGCCAAAGCGGACTTGAGCGTGCCCGTATCCGCGGAACCCAGCACATAGGCCACCAGCCGCACGTCGCCTGGCTGATCCTCGCGCGCAATGACCACGCTTTGGGTGACCCCGGGTTGCGCATCCAGCACGGTTTCGATCTCGCCCAATTCGATCCGGTAGCCGCGCAGCTTCACCTGGTGGTCGGCGCGCCCCAGGAAATCGATGCCGGCGTCGGCGCGCAACCGCACCAGGTCGCCTGTTCGATACAGACGCGCGCCACCGATCTGGACGAACCGCTCGTCCGTCAGCTCGGGCCGTTTCCAGTAGCCGCGGGTCACACCCGCACCACCGATCCACAGCTCGCCCTCAGCCCCGATGGGAACCGGGCGTTGGTCGTCATCCAGCACATGCAGCGTCGTGTTGGCGATCGGCGTGCCGATGCCGACAACACCCTCGCCGCCCTGCGCCATGGCCGTGGTGGACCAGATGGTCGTTTCCGTCGGCCCATACATGTTTTGCACCGGCGCGCCCGTGATCTGCGCCAGTTCCGCGGCCAGAGCACCCGGCAAAGCCTCGCCGCCAACCATGATCTGCTTGACGCGCGACAATGCGATGCGGGCTTCGTCGTTGCCGACCAGCATGCGGGCCATCGACGGCGTGCATTGCAGATGGGTCACGCCGTGGCGCTGGATCTGCGCCGCCAGCGAGAAATCGTCAGCCGCCAGCTGGGCCGGTGCATTCGACCGCCGCAGAACCTCGGCCAGCGGATACAGCCCCTCGAGCACCTGCGACGTCGGAATGCCATAGTCGATCAGGCAGCCGATCTCGTTGACGCCGATCCGTTTCAGCTGCTCGACCCGGCGCTGGCAGTCCTCGATCGTGCCGAACAGGCCCGAATCCTCGAAATAGCGGTTGAAGGCATACTCCAGGATTCCGTCCACTTCGTCCTGGCTCAACGAGCCGAGGTCGATATCCATGGGGTTCGACACGCCCTTGGGTTTCTTGAACGCCGGAAAGGCCCAGGCGTATTGCTTGACCAGCCCGGCGGCGGACAGAAGATAGCTTTTCATCGGGCCGCGCGCGGTTTCGCGGGCGATCTCGCGGGTGCGCGCGACATAGGTGTGCAGCATCAGCGTGACCGAAAAGTCCCTGGGATCATGACCGGCCTTGCGCAGGGCGTCGTGATAGATCCGGATCTTGCCGGCCACCTCGTCAATGGATTGTCCCAGCAAATGCGTCAGGACATTCGCGCCGATCTCGCCAGCTTCGCGCCAGGTGTCGGGGTTGCCGGCAATGGTCAGCCAAAGCGGAAGCTCTTTCGACACCGGCCGCGGCAGGGACTGGATCTCGCGTGTTTCGCCATTGTGATCGAACGCGACCGATTCACCCCGCCACAGTCGGCGGATCTTGTCGATCGTGTCGAACATCGCGGCCTTGTTGTTCGGCACGCTGTTTTCCGGCCGCAGCACGAAATCCACCGGGTGCCAGCCGCTGGCGATCCCCAGCCCGGCACGCCCGTTCGTCAGGTTGTCGATGACCGCCCATTCCTCGGCGATGCGGACGGGATGGTGCAGCGGCGCGACGCAGGATCCTGACCGCACATCGATATTCCGCGTCACCGCCGCCACGGCGGCGCCGGTCACGGCGGGGTTCGGATAAGGTCCGCCAAAGGCGTGGAAATGGCGTTCCGGCGTCCAGACGGCCCTGAACCCATGGGTATCGGCGAATTTCGCCCCCTCGAGCAGCAGTTCGTATTTCTGGGGGCCGGGGCCATCATCGTTGCCCCAGTAGAACAGGCTGAAGTCCATTTTCTGTTCCGACACCGGCATCGACCCGCCAGAGACCATCATCCGGTCCTCGTCCGAGGTCAGCACCAGCTTGAACCCGCGCGCCAGAGTCCAGAACAGTTCCAGCACCGAAATATCGAAACTGAGCGACGTGACCGCCAGCCACACCCCCGCCGGATCGTGCTGGATACGGTCATCCATCCCGGCAAAGAAGTTGGCGACGTTGCGGTGTTCGACCATCACGCCCTTGGGCTTTCCGGTCGAACCCGAGGTATAGATCAGATAGGCAAGGTTCCCGGGCGCGGCGCCGTCGGCCGGGTTGCCCTCGCTGGCGGTGCTCAGCCGCGTGTCGGTGTCCAGCACCAGCAGGTCGGCGGAATGTTCGGGCAGCGCGTCGATCAGCGCGGATTGCGTGACGATCACGGGCGCCGCGGAATCGGTCAGGAAGTGTTGCAACCGCTCGGCCGGATAGGCCGGGTCCATCGGGACATAGGCACCGCCCGCCTTCAGGATACCCAGGGCGCCGATCAACAGATCGGGCGAGCGGCGGGCGCACAGGGCAACCGGCGTATCCGGCGTGATGCCCATGGCGACCAGCACATGCGCGACCCTGTTCGCCCGCGCGTTCAGTTGCGCATAGGTCAGGCTGGTGCCTTCGAACACCAGCGCCACGGCATCGGGGGTGCGTGCCACCTGCGCTTCGAAAAGGCGACTGATGGTCTGATTGTCAAAGGCGCGCGCGCTGTCGTTCAACCGATCCAGGATCGTCCGCTCTGCCGCACTGAGGAGATCGAGCGCGGCGATCGGTCCCTCGGCCTCTGCCAGATGGGCGATGCGCGCGGCAAAAAGGTCCAGCGTCGCCTCGTCCATCTGTGCCAGATCGGCCGACAGGCTGGCGCCGTCCGGCCCCGAGACGATGCACAGCGCCGTGCCGTCGATCCGAGCGCCGGTCTCGGACAGGCCCAGGACGGGCGTCGAAACCGGCGACAGGGCCGGATCGCGGCCGATCAGATCGCGCGCATACGAGGGGTGTGTCGCGGTTCTCGCGCAAAAGGCGCTGATGGCGGATTCGAGATCCGCCAGGGTTTCACCCACCGGCGTCATCGGCAGCCAGGCAGCGATGTAGCCCGGCGCGGCCGCATGCGCCGCCTCGGTCGCCGGGCCACGATAGGCCCAGCCACCCGGCGCATAGGCCGCGATCACCGCCGCCGCGCGCCGGGCGGATACGCCCGACAGCGCGCGCGTGGCGATGCCGGTGCCGTCTGCCTTCACCGCAACCGTCGCCGGGACAAAGCCGGTCAGCGCCTTGCGCCAGTAGCCATCGCCTCTGGCAACGGCCGACATCGCCTGCGACAGCGCCAAAGGCGCAGCCGTCAGGACATCGCCCACAGCCGCGACAGAGTCGACAGGCAAGCCCCCCAGACAGGTCAGGTCCAGCCGCACCGCGCCATCGGCACAGGCAACGACCAGCGTTTCGCCGCTTTCCAGAACCGTGCCGGGCGCGCCCGTGCCTTCGGTCCGTTCGGCCGCGGCCACGGCATAGACGCCCTTGGCGGTTTCGATCTTCGGCAACGCCAGCGGGTTCCAGTAGCCCCCGTGATCCAGCGCGCGCGCCAGGCGCAACACGTCGTCCACCGTGCGGCGGAAATCGAGCCGCGCCGCACCCTCGGGCCGATCGTCGCGCATGCACAGCGTGCGCTGCGACAGGTCCTGCACCTGACCGGGTTCGTCGCGCTCCAACGCATCGACCAGCGCGGGAAAACTCTCGATCGCGGCGCCATAGCAGCGCGCGTTCAGCGAAAAGGCGGTATCCTCGGGCGTCACGTCGAACAGGCGCTGTTCCAGAATGCGCCCCTCGTCGATCCCGCTTTCGATGCGGTGCCAGGTGATGCCGTGCAGCGCTTCGCCGTTCAGCAGCGCCCAGACCGGGGCATTCAGACCGGCATAGCGCGGCAGGGGGCCGTCATGGAAATTGACGGCGCCCTTGCGTGCGCGCGCGATCAGCCGGTCAGGCAGAACCGACAGGTTGGCGATGGACAGAAGCCAGTCGAATTCGCCCGGAATCCGATCCTCGATCCCGGCTCCGGGGGCGACGACGGGTATGCCCGCACCTTCGGCCCAACGGATGACATCGGCGTTGCGGCTGGCGATGGCGTCGACGCGATGCCCGCGCCCGATCAGAACCTTCGCGCATTCGACCAGCAGGGATTCATTCCCGACGAGGACACTGGAAAACGGGGTCATTCTAACTCTCCTGGGGTCTGCGCGTTCCCCATTCATGTTTCACAAGATCGCGGAGAAAATGTGGCGGCGTATGGGGTTTCTTGCGTTGCACCAGCACCCTGAGACCATACAGCCCCAGCCCCGCCACATGCGCCAGCGTTGCTGTCAGCGCATAGATCCGCCCGTGGTTCTTCTGGAAATAGTGTCGCCGCGATGCGAACCAGTAGGCAGGCACCCGGCGCCAGTCCTTCATGCCCGTGCTGACCGATCCCAGATGCATCACCCGGCTTTCGACGACATAGACCGTGGGCCAGCCGGCCCGCGCGGCACGCAGGCACAGGTCGGTTTCCTCGAAATACAGAAAGAAGGTTTCGTCAAACACGCCGATCTGGTCCAGCACGGATTGCCGCATCAGAACGCTGGCGCCTGCCAGCCAGTCGACCCGCGTCGTGACCGTGGGCAAGGGGGGCGCGACAATGGCGTTCTTCAGCAACCGCGAGACCGGCCCGGTCTTTGCCGCGCCCTCGAACTCGCTGGCGATCGACGGAAAGCGGAACGCGGTGGTGTGCGGTGCGCCGTCCTCGCCGTGAATATGGGACCCGGCAAAGCCTGCGTCGGGGTGCGAATCCAGATACGCGACCAGCGCGCGGATCGCATCCGGCGCAGGAAAGGCGTCGGAGTTCAGGATATAGACGTAGTCCGGTCGCGAGCCATCGGGCAAACCGGCGCGAATACCGCAATTGTTGCCCGCGCCGTAGCCGCCATTGCGACCCGACTGCAGCACCCGCACGCGCGGCCAGTCGCGGCTGGCCGCGACCATGGCCTCAAAGGACCCATCCTGCGAGTCGTTGTCGACCAGCGTGATCGCGCCGTCGATTCCCTCCATCGCGACCATCGCCGCCTGTGCCGCTTTCAGCGACATCTCGGCCGTGCGCCAGTTCAGGATCACGCACAGAACGCTGCTCATGCCTCGGCCTCCGCGATCAGGGTGCGCAGCCTGGATGCCATCACCCGCACGTTGGGTTCCAGCACCATGCTGTCGTGGTCGCCGGGAACCTCGTGCACGCTGAGGTTGGGCATCCAGCGCGACCAGTCGTTGTCATCATACACATATTCCTTGGCCCGGCTCACCCATTGTCCGCCGGTCACCTTCCAGTGACGATCCAGCGGCGGGCGGAACAGGGCGACGGGCGCGTCATACGGCGACAGGGCCACATGCGGCAGCGCATCGCGGAAGGCGGCCTCGATCGCGCGGTTGTGGAAGCCGCTGTCACCCTCGCCCGCGGCCTCGTCGGCCATTTGCGCCTGTTCCTCTTTCCAGGCCCGGCGGTTGTCCAGCCATTCCTTCAGATACCCGGGGCCCTTGCGCTTGAACTCGGCCAGCTTGATCGCCGCCTTGTCCGCCCGTGTCAGCGCCGGACGCATCGGAACCGGCGTATCCAGCAAGGTGAGCAGGCGCACGTCCTCGCCTTCGGCCCTCAGCTGGCGGGCCATTTCCAGCGCGGTCAATCCGCCGCCGGAAAACCCGCCCAGCAGATAGGGCCCATGCGGCTGCACCTGCCGGACTTCGGCCAGATAGTCGCGCGCGGCGTCATCCAGCCGGCGATGCGGGTCGGCCCCACCCAGAAGCCCCCGGGCCTGAAGGCCATAGAACGGCCGGTCGGTGCCCAGCAGTTGCGCCAGATGCCTGAGGTTCAGCACATTGCCGAACATCCCCGCCACCAGGAAGAAGGGGGTCTTTGCCCCACCCTCGCCCTCGTGCATCGGGACCAGGAACTCATAGCGCCGTTGCGGCGTGGCCACCGCCGGCGCATCGCCGGTCTCGGTGATGCCGGCCACCTCGGCCACGCGGGCGGCGACCTTTTCCACCGTCGGGGCCTCGAACAGCAGCGAGATGGGGAAATCCACCGCCCAGGTCTTTTTCACCCGCGCGAACAGCCGCACGGCGATCAGCGAATGGCCGCCCAGGTCAAAGAAGCTGTCCTGCACGCCGACGCCCTGCACACCCAGCAGTTCCTCGAACATGGCCACCAGCATCCGTTCGACATCGTTGCGGGGCGCCAGATAGTCGCTGTCCAGGTCGGGGCGCTCGAATTTCTGGCCCTCGGCGGTCTCCTGCTCTGGCGGCTGCGCGGCTTCCAGGATCAGTTCGGGCAAGGTCAGAGACGAAATCACCACCTGCGACCGACCCGTCGCCAGGGCGCGCAGAAAGCCCTCGGCCCCTTCCGCGGGCGTGATCCCCTGCGCGAGGTTGCGCGCCAGGCGTTCCTCGCCGGGGTTCAGGGCGCGGTCGGCAGGGTTTTCATCCAGCGCCACCTCGGACGGCAACAGCGGCGCCGGCGCGCCGAAGCCGCCGTCAAGCCGCTTGATGGAAAAGCGCGCGATCTCGGCGCAGACCTGTCCGTCCGGCGTGGCCAGCGTAATGTCGAAACTGGCGAATCCGGGTTCAGCCGGGGCAATGCGCACATGGCTGACGATCTCGGCGGGCAGCGCGCGATAGACGCGGACGCGACCATAGGAAACGGGCACCCACAGGGCGCGGCCCTGATACCCCGGGATCAGGCCCATCGCCCAGCCGGTCGCCAGGTCCATCAGCGCCGGATGCAGCACAAAGCCCTGATCCAGATCCGTGCGGAAGGCCGTGGGCAGCGCCAGATGGGCCAGCCCCTCGCCCTGCCCATAGGCCTGCCGCGTCAGAACGCGCCAACGCGGCCCAAAGGCCAGGTGCGCCTCTTGCCCGGTGGCCAGACCGTTCGGGTCCTCGAGAACGTCGCGGGTGCATCGGGCCGCGATCGCGGCCACGTCCAGCGGCGCGGCGGCCGGAATGGTGCCCATGTTGACGCGGGCCGAGGCATTCAGCGCAAATCCCCGGCGCCCGCGCAGCGTGACCTCGGACCTGAGCGCGAAATCATAGCCCGCGTCCGAGCGCGTCAGCGTCACGGTGACGGCGCGGGGTTGATCGACCTCGAGCGCACGGAAAAAGGTCAGGTCGGTGATTTCGAACGGCTCGACCTCGCCCTGACCATGAAGGGATTCCGCCGCGATCTCGAGAATGCCCGTGCCGGGAACCAGGGCGCGACCGTCCTTGGTGCGGTGCTCGTCCAGCAGCCACATCCGTGTCGAATAGGTCGCGCGGAAACGCCGGTTCATCTGCGCGTCGAAGCCTGCGGTTTCCAGCAACGGCACGGATGTGGGCGTTTCCGGCATCGCAGGCCCCTGCCCCAGCCGGGTTGCCATGGCGTCGGCCGCCATGCCGACTTCGGCCCAGATACCCCAGTCGATCGCGGTCACGCGGGTCTTGCCGCTGCGGGCCTTTGCCCAGGCGTTCAGGTATTCGTTGGCGGCGACGTAATCCACCTGACCCGCCGGTGCCGTCAGGGTCGAGGTAGAGGAGAACACCACGATCCGTTCCACCGCGCCGTCCGGCAGCAGGGCATCCAGCACCCGCGTGCCGTGCACCTTGGGTGCAAAGACGCCTTCGACGCTGCCGACGGTCTTTGCCAACAGTGGGGCGTCGTCGATCGTGCCGGCGGCATGGATCACGCCGTAGATGGCGCCGAAACGGGTTCTGGCGGCCTCGAACGCGGCGCGCATCTCGTCGATGTTGCAGACATCGGCGGCAACGACCACCACCTCGGCGCCCAGCGATTCCAGTTTCTCCACCTGCAGGATTCGCCGCATCGCGGGGTCGCCCGCCTCTTTCAGTGCGGCCCAGTCCTGGCGTGGCGGCAAGCCCGTGCGCGAGATCAGCGCAATCTTCGCGCCCGTCCGCTGGATCAGGGCCTCGGCCACTGACTGACCGATGCCGCCGAACCCGCCGGTGATGACCCAGGCCGCACCGTGCGGCAATTCAGGGTCCTGCGTCAGCGGTTGGGGGCGCAGGCGTTGTTCCAGGCGTTTGCCGCCGCGCAGCGCGGCGATGGCGTTGCCCGGGGCGGCAAAAAGCTCCTCCAACAGCGGCTGAACCAGATCGGGGTGGCCCCCGCGCCGCCGCATGACCGGCTCGATATCCAGGGTCGAAACGGTCAGTCCGGCGATCTCATGCGGGATCACGCGCGCGGGTCCGGCGATCATCGCCTTTTCCGGCCAGCGCAGATCCTCGTCACGCACCTGTGCGGCGCCTGCGGTCACGACGGTCATGTGGATCGGGCCGGTCAACCCCTCGGCGCCGATGGCCTGACCCAGGAACATCAGGGAATAAAAGCCCTGTTCGACATGCGCCTGAAACGCGCTGGACCCGGGGCGGAAGCGTTCCTCGCCCGAGGCGAGCCAGAAATGCGCGATCCGCGTGGGGACCGTGCCGCGATGCACCAGGTCCTGAATGAGCTGGTCATACCCCTCGCGCCCGCGTTCGGTGGGCAGGGTATAGGTGCTGTCGGTGCGGCGGCGGAACGTGTCGCCGGCCTGGACCTCGATGACCTTGTGCCCGCTGGCCCGCATCCGGGCGACGACCGGCGCCGCAATGCCGTCCTGATCGGCAAAGATCAGCCAGGTTTCCGCGGGCGTCTCGTCCAGATCGACGTCGACGTCGAATTCGATCTCGGCCGAACGCGGGACCCAGCCGATGCGGGTGCCCATGTCGGCCACCGCTTCGATCCGCGCCGGCAAGGCCGTGGCGGTCTGGGCGCTGGGCGCGGCGGGGGCGATGAAATACTCGCGCCGGTCGAACGGATAGCTGGGCAGCGGCACGCGGTTGCGCCGCGCCTCCCCCCAGATCTGCGCCCAGTCGAACTGGCCGCCCAGCGCCCAGATCCGACCCAGCAGCCCCATGTGATAGAGATCGTCGGCGATGTCTTCCTCTGGGTGTCTGAGGACGGCGAGAACCTGTTGCGGCGGCACCGCGCCATGCATCCGGGTGAGCGAGGACAAAGCCTTGCCCGGTCCGACCTCGATCCAGATGCGATTGGTGTTTTCCGCAAGGGTCGAGACGCAATCGGCAAACATCACCGTGCCGCGCAGATGTTGCGTCCAGTAATCGGGGCTGGTTGCCTGGTCCGCCGTCAACGCCTGTCCGGTGCGGTTCGAGATGATCGGCAAGCGCGGCGGATGGAGCGGAATCGACGCAAGATAGGCGCGGAACCGCGCCAGGATCGGTTCGAGCATCCGCGAATGTGCGGCGATGTCGATGGCGATGCGCTGGGTTTCGATCCCTTCGGCCTGAAGCCGGGTGGCCAGATCGTCCAGCGCGGCATCGGGGCCGGACACGACTGTCAGCTCTGGCGCGTTGACGCTGGCCAGATCCAGATCGCCCAGATACGGCTCCAGCGCCGTGACGGACATCGGCACCGACAGCATTCCCCCCGCTGGCACCGTGTCGAACAGCGACCCGCGCAGGTGCACCAGCCCGATGCAATCCTCGAACGACAGGACACCGGCCAGGCAGGCGGCGGTGTTCTCGCCCATGGAATGACCGACCAGCGCGGCAGGCTGAACGCCCCAGGCCATCAGCATCTGCGCCAGTGCGTATTCCGTGATCATGATCAGCGGAAGCTGCACCGAGGGGCGTTTCAGCGCGGCATCCGCCTGCGCCTCGGCCCCCGGTTCGGGCAGCCACAGCGCGCGAATGTCATAATCCAGGCGCGGTTGCAGGATCTCGATCCCGCGATCCATCCATTCGGCAAAGACCGGCTCGGTTTCATAGAGGTCGCGTGCCATGCCCGCGTATTGTGCCCCGCCGCCCGGGAACAGGAACACCACATCGGGATTGTCCAGCGCGGTGTGCGAAAACACCCTGCGCGGGTTGTCCGAGTCGAGCAGGGCAGCGGCCTCGGCCGCGCTTTCGGCCACGACCACGCGGCGCTTGTCGAACGCGCGGCGGCCCTTGTGCAGGGTCCATGCGACATCGGCCAGATCGGCATCGGGCGTGTCGCGCAGATACTGCGCCAGGTTCCTGGATTGCTGGTCCAGCGCGCCCTTGGTGCGGGCCGACAGGGTGAACAGCTGGAACGGCCAGTCGCTTTCCTGCGAAGGTGCGCGCGCGGGCGCTTCCTCGAGGATCGTGTGCGCGTTGGTGCCGCCGACGCCCAGCGAATTGACCCCCGCGCGGCGCGGATGCCCGCGGCTTTCCCATGGGGTCAGGACCGCATTGACCGCGAAGGGCGAGGCCGCGAAATCAATCGTCGGATTCGGGGATTCATACCCCAGCGAGGGGGGGATTTCCTTGTGGTGCAGCGCCAGCGCCACCTTGATCAGACTGGCAACCCCGGCGGCCGTATCCAGATGTCCGATGTTCGTCTTGACCGAACCGATGCGGCAGAATTGCGTGGCCTCGGTCGTTTCGCGAAAGGCCTCGGTCATGGCGGCAACTTCGATGGGATCGCCCAGATAGGTGCCGGTGCCGTGGCATTCGATATAGTCGATGGTGTCGGCGGGGGTGTCGGCCACCGCCTGTGCCTCGGCCACGCAGCGCGCCTGACCCTCGACCGAAGGTGCCAGGTAGCCGGCCTTCTGCGCGCCATCGTTGTTGATCGCGCTGCCCTTGACCACGGCCCAGATGTGATCGCCATCGGCGACGGCATCGGCAAGCCGCTTCAGCACCACGCACCCGGCGCCGGACCCAAAGACCGTGCCCTGCGCCCGGTGATCGAATGCATGGCATTCGCCGTCGGGGCTGAGGATTTCGTTTTCCTTGTAGAGATACCCGCGCCCTTGCGGCAGTTCGATGGTCACGCCCCCCGCCAGCGCCATGTCGCATTCGCCGGACAACAGCGCCTGCGCGGCGTAATGCAACGCCACCAGCGAGGTCGAACAGGCCGTCTGCACGTTCACCGAGGGCCCGCGCAGGTCGAAGATGTGGCTGACGCGCGTGGACAGGAAATCCTTGTCATTGCCGGTATGGCGCAACAGGAACATGCCCACGTCGCGCACCAGATCGCGGTTCGAACACAGGTTGAAATAGAAATAGCTGCCCATGCCGCAGCCGGCATAGACGCCGATATTGCCGTTGAACCCCTCGGGCGTGTGGCCGGCGTTTTCCAGGGCTTCCCAGGCGACCTCCAGGAACTGGCGGTGCTGAGGGTCCAGGATCGCGGCTTCCTTGGGGGAAAAGCCGAAGAACTCGGCATCGAATTCGGCGAATTTTTCCAGCGGTGCGGCAAAGGGAACATAGGTCGCCTGCCGCATCAGCGCCGGGTCCTCGCCCGCCGCGATCAGCTCGTCCTCGGACAGTCGGCGGATGGCCCGCAAACCGTTCCGCAAGTTGTGCCAATACGCCCCGATCGACCCCGCACCCGGCAGATGCGCAGCCATGCCGACAATGGCGAGGTCGGTTTCGGACGGGGCGGAAGCGGTGACAACAGACATGACAACCCTGCAAGGACAACAATCAAACCGGAAACAATCGCGATTTCTTGGCAAGAGTGGCCCGATATTCAGGCCGAAACGTGGCACCTCGCTACATCAGGGTGCGGGGTCGGTCGGGTGTCGGTCTGCTCGGTCCCAGAACCACACCGGAATGCGCCCGGGCCAACCCCGCGTTCCGGGCGGCCAGCGTGGCGGTGCGCATGGCCTCGGCATAGCCCAGAAGCGCGCCGGCCATCAGCCAGGTGAAAGGGATCAGCGTGGCGTTCGGCAGCAGGTCCAGCATGTTGACCGCCAGCACCAGAACCAGCGCCGACACCGTCACCGGAACCGGCTGCGCGCCGGGGCGCCGTGCCTCGCGCCAGATCGAAAAGACCGGAAGCGCCAGCAACCCGAACATGGCGATATAGCCCAGCCATCCGTAGTTGCCGATGACGATGATCCACTGGCCGTCAACCACCGTCAGGCTTTCGCCGGTGGCGGGATCATAGACCATGAATCGGCCCCAGCCCCCCCAGCCGAACAGCGGCTTGTCGGCGACATGGTTCAGAATCAGGTCCTCGTTGTTGAAACGATACTCCAGCGATTGCGCGCGTTCCTCGCTGATCTGCTGGACCTCCTGGATGATCTCGTGGGTCGGAACCACGCCCGATCCGCGCAGCATCGGATAGGCTATCACCAGTGACACGATGACAACACCGAGCAGCAGGTGCAATCGAGGCCGCAGAATCAGCACCGACGGCACGAAGATCAGCGTGTAGATCAGCGGACCCATCGACTTTGTCAGCACCACCAGGAAGAATCCGAAACCGACCACGAGCAGCAGTTTGCCGGTCTGATCGGCCGGGGCCGAACGCGCCCGTGCCGCCGCGGCCATCGCCACCATGAAGGCAAAGAACGCAACCCAAAGCCCGTGCGGCATGAAGACAAACGGCCGAAACCCGCCTTGACGCATCGCCTGGGCAAAGTCGTGCTGAAAGAACCCGTAAAGCCGCGTGTGCAATTGCGGGCTGAACCGCACCTCCCACAGCATGAGGGGGGCATACATGGCGCCGGCGATGACCAGCGCGAACAGGATCTCGCGTATCGCCTTTTCCGTGCTCAGCGCCTCGCGTGCCAGGAAGAACGGCAGCATCAGGAAAACCTGCTGAACCAGCGCGGACGCGGAATCGTAGATTCTGAGCCCGGGCAGCCCGGGAACCTCGAGCGCGTTGTGATCGACCAGACGCATCGTGCCAAAGTGATCGACCCCGAACTGGATCGGCTCCAGGTTGGTCAGGACCGTGACCGCCGGGCTGACGATGAACAGGATCAGCAGCAGACGCCCGACCCATCCCTGCGGAAACAGGGCCGGCATCCGGTGCCACAGCGACCAGCATACGAAAAAGGCGGTCAGGTTGGGGATGCTTTCCTTGTTCAGCGGCGGAACCAGCGGAAAGTTGAAGGCACTGAGTTGCGGCAGAAACATGTAGCCGCCCAGGATCGACCAGATCAGCGCCCGCTCCAGCGGCATTTTTCGGAACATCACGATGATCGCGATCGGCCAGCCCAGCAGGGCCAGCATCGCATTGGTATTGCCGATCTCTAGCATGCCCGCGTGCCCCTTGGGTCACATGGCACTGGTTTCGGTGTCATGGCTCGATCCGTTCGCCTCGCGGGCCCTCTGCCGGGGCTTTCGCATTCACGATGCGGCAACTATACCTGTGCACCGTGGGTCTGTCTGCCCCAAGCGGACATGCTGAAGGCCAAATGCGTCCAGAGTATGAGGGTTTCGTGGAGTTTTCCTTTCCGCCGCAAGTGATCCGGGTCAACATGCCCGACGCCGTCACCCTGTTGACCGAGGTTCGCCGCCGGTTTCGTGACCACGAGGGGTTCGCGCTGGCGACGATCAATCTGGACCATCTGGTGAAATTGTCCCGAGACCGGGATTTCCGCACCGTCTATGCCGCCCAGGACCTGGTCTGCGCCGATGGCAATCCGATCGTCTGGCTGTCCCGGTTGGCAAATAAGCCCGTGTCCCTGGTGCCCGGATCGGACATGGTGCTGCCGCTGGCCGGCCTCGCCGCGCGCGAAGGGGTGCCAGTGGCCCTGATGGGGTCGACGGACGAGGCCCTCGCCGCTGCCGCCACCGCGTTGGAGGAGCGCGTTCCCGGGTTGAACGTCAGCCTCTGCATCGCGCCACCCATGGGCTTCGACCCGACCGGAGACGAGGCCCGCGCCATCCTCAATCGCCTGTCCGCCTCGGGAGCGGGGCTGACCTTCATCGCGCTGGGCGCACCGAAACAGGAAGCCTTCGCAGCCTTTGGCCGAACCGTGGTGCCGCATATGGGATTCGCCTCGATTGGTGCAGGGCTCGACTTCCTGGCCGGGCGGCAGAAACGCGCGCCGAAATGGGTGCGCGCGATCGCCATGGAATGGGCGTGGAGAATGATGTCGAACCCGCGCCGCCTGGCGAAACGCTATGCGGATTGCGCGCTGATCCTGCCCGGCGAGGCAGCCCGGGCCTGGCGCCAGCGGTAAGCGGGTCAGGGGGCCAGCCCCCTCTTTGCTGCGCAAATTCACCCCCGGGATATTTCCGGCACAAAGATGGGGGCATTCACCATTCGTTAACCATGCCCATCTTTGTGCGTCAAATATCCTCGGGGGTTTCCAAAGGGGGCAGACGGCCCCCTTTGGCGGGGGGTGTGGGGGGCTGGCCCCCCACCGCTACTTGTATTCGATCAGTTCGGCCCTGGCGCCACTGAACCGGCGGATATGAAACCGCAGTGCTCCGACCGCCTCGGGAAACTTGCCCAGCGTGTTGAAGAAAGCGCCCGCCAGACCCAGCCGGCGGCTCAGACGCAGAACCTGCGCCGGATAGACCAGCAACACCAGCAGTGCCGCCGGATGCCACAGCGAACCCAGCAGCGCCGCCAGCGGAATGGCCACGCCCCAGACCCAGATGCGGTTTGCCTCGGCCTGCCAGTGCGGCGCCTGGGGGGTGTGAAAGCGCGTTGCGCCTTCGGTAAACGCATAGCCGGCGCGCTCGGTCCGTTTCCACCATTGGGAAAATCGGGTGATGTTGGCGTCGTGCCAGGTCATTTCGGTGTCGATCCGCCAGATGGTCCAGCCCTGCGCGCGCAGCCGCAGGCACAGTTCGGGCTCTTCGCCGGCGATCAGGTCATCGCGATACCCGCGCACGGCGGTGACCGCCTGATAGCGCATCAGCGCATCCCCGCCGCAGGCCCGGGCCGCACCGATGGGCGTATTCCATTCGGCATCGATCAGGGTGTTGTAGACACTGGCTTCGGGGTGTTGTTCCCGCCGTCGCCCGCAAACCACAGCCGCACGCAGGTTCTCGGACAGAAAAGCGGTCGCACGGGTGATCCAGCCGTCGCGCAGGATACAGTCGCCGTCAACGAACTGCACGAAATCGGGCGGCGCGGATTTCAGGGCCTTCAGTCCGGCATTGCGGGCCCGGGCGGCGGTGAAGGGCTGCGTCATGTCCAGTTCGATCAGATCCGCGCCGGCGTCCCGCGCCGCCTGCTGGCTGCCGTCGGTCGAGCCGGAATCGACATAGACCACGCGGCGGACCTGCCCCTGAAGCGATGCCAGGCACGCAACCAGCCGCGCCCCTTCATTGCGCCCGATCACCACGGCATCGACACTGGCCTTCGGCTTTGCCTTTGTTCTGGGCATGTCCCGCTCTCCACCCCGCATGGGATAGGGCAGCGACCGGGCGCCTGTCCAGCGCGCCAAACCCTCTGGGCAAGAGCGCGCGAATGTGTTGCATTCCTGCCTGTATCAGAAGAGGAGACCCGCCATGCCCCGCGCCCAGATCGTCGGTTGGAGCCATTCGCGTTTCGGCAAGGCTGATGAACCCGACACCGAAAGTCTGATCGCGTCGATCCTGGCCCCGGCGCTGGACCACGCGGGCGTCAGTGCCGAGGACGTGGACGGCATCTTTGTCGGGGTTTTCAACGGCGGGTTCAGCCGGCAGGACTTTCAGGCCGCACTGGTCGCGCTGGCGGATGACCGGCTGCGCCACACGCCCGCGATGCGCTTTGAAAATGCCTGTGCCACGGGGTCGGCGGCCCTCTACGGCGCGATGGATTTCATCGAATCGGGGCGGGGCCGCATCGCGCTGGTGGTCGGTGCCGAAAAGATGACCGCGACCCCGACGGTGCAAGTGGGCGACATCCTGCTGGGCGCATCCTATGTCAAGGAAGAGGCCGAGGTTCAGGGCGGGTTCGCGGGCCTCTTCGGTCAGATCGCGGGCAGCTATTTCCAGCGTTACGGCGATCAGTCGGATGCGCTGGCGATGATCGCCGCCAAGAACCACGCGAACGGCATGGCCAATCCCTATGCCCATATGCGCAAGGATTTCGGGTTCGACTTCTGCAACACGCCGTCAGACAGGAATCCCCATGTTGCCGGACCGCTCAGGCGCACGGATTGTTCGCTGGTGTCCGATGGCGCGGCGATCCTGGTGCTGGCCGACGCCGACACAGCGCGCGATCTGAAACGCGCCATCGCCTTTCGCGCGCGGGTGCAGGCGAACGATTTCCTGCCGATGTCGCGGCGCGACGTGCTGGAATTCGCAGGCGCGCGCAAGGCCTGGGCCGGCGCGCTGGACGCTGCGGGGCTGACACTGGCGGATCTGTCCTTTGTGGAAACGCACGACTGTTTCACCGTGGCCGAGATGCTGGAATACGAGGCCATGGGCCTGGCCGAGCGTGGCCAGGGCCACCGTGTCATCCGTGAGGGCATCACGGCCAAGGATGGCCGGCTGCCGGTGAACCCCTCGGGCGGGCTGAAGTCCAAGGGGCATCCGATCGGCGCGACCGGCGTGTCGCAGCATGTCATGGCGGCGATGCAGTTGGCTGGCGAGGCGGGCGACATGGCCGTCGCGGATGCGCGCATCGCGGGCGTGTTCAACATGGGCGGTGTTTCGGTCGCAAACTATTGTTCCATCCTGGAGCGCGTGAAATGAGGTCGGACCTGTCCGGCGGCATTCGGCCGGTCAGCACGCGGGTGATGAACCTGTCGCATTTCCTGACCGACATCGCCCGCCGCCATCCCGATGCGCCGGGCTTCATCTGGGGCGACACCACCTGGAGCTGGGCCCAGATCGAGGCCCGCGCCGCCGCCTTTGCCGAGGTCCTGATCGACCGTTTCAAGGTGCGGAAAGGCGACCGGATCCTGGTGCAATCCGCCAACAACAACCAGATGTTCGAGGCCATGTTCGGCTGCTGGCGCGCGGGTTGCGTCTGGGTTCCCGCCAACTTCCGCCAGACGCCGGACGATGTGGCCTTTCTGGCGCAGTCCTCCGAGGCGCGGGGAATGCTGGTCGGGGCCGAATTCGCGGCCCATGCCGCGGCCTGTGCGCCGACCCTCGATTTCACCATCGCCATCGGCGCAGCGGATTTCGCCGAGGATTACGAACGCCTGATTGCCCCCTATCTGGGCCGTTCGCGTCCGGCCGAGTCCGTTCAGCGCGACGATCCCTGCTGGTTCTTCTTCACCTCGGGCACAACGGGGCGGCCCAAGGCGGCGGTCCTGACCCATGGGCAGATGGGGTTTGTGGTGACCAACCACCTGTGCGACCTGATGCCCGGCACCGGCGCCGACTGGGGCGCGCAGGATGCGTCGCTGGTCGTGGCGCCGCTCAGCCATGGCGCGGGAATTCACCAACTGGCACAGGTCGCGCATGGTGTGCCGTCGATCCTGCCCGTGGGCGCCAGGCTCGACCCGGCCGAGGTCTGGTCGCTGGTCGAACGGCACCGTGTCACCAACATGTTCACCGTTCCGACCATCGTGAAGCTGCTGGTCGAACATCCGGCGGTCAACGCGCATGATCATTCCAGCCTGCGCTATGTGATCTATGCGGGCGCGCCGATGTATCGGGCCGACCAGATCACCGCGCTCGACACGCTCGGCCCGGTGCTGGTGCAGTATTTCGGGCTGGGCGAAGTGACCGGCAACATCACTGTCCTGCCCCCCGTGCATCATGGGGCGGGCGAGATGAAGCTGGGCACCTGCGGTTTCGCGCGCACCGGGATGCAGGTGATGGTCCAGCGGGACGACGGCAGCGAATGCGCGCCGCTTGAAACCGGCGAGATCTGCGCCACCGGGCCCGCCGTCTTTGCCGGCTACTACAACAACCCCGAGGCCAACGCGAAGAGCTTTCGGGACGGCTGGTTCCGCACCGGCGATCTGGGGCACATGGATGCCGAAGGGTTCGTCTATCTGACCGGCCGGGCGTCAGACATGTATATCTCGGGCGGGTCGAACATCTATCCGCGCGAGATCGAGGAAAAGATCCTGCTGCATCCCGCGATTTCCGAGGTCGCCGTTCTGGGTGTTCCCAATCGCAAATGGGGCGAGGTCGGTCTGGCCGTTTGCGTTCCGAGCGCCACGATTTCGGCGCACGAGCTGCTGGCATGGATGACCGACAAGATCGCCCGCTACAAGCTGCCGCATCATGTGGTGTTCTGGGACGAGATGCCCAAATCCGCCTATGGCAAGATCACCAAGAAGATGATCCGCGAGACATTGGAAGCGCGCGGACAGGTGCCGCCCGAATGATCGCCACGCTGTCGCATCCCGGCCCTGCCCCGGCCCGGCGCTGGGCCGTCGCCCCGTGCCACGCCGAACCGGTCGAGGTCACGCTGCCGGTGACCGACAGCCTGGCGCGGTCCGCCGCCCTGGCCCTGGCCAGGTATGACGGCGGCTGGCTGGTGGTCGAGGATGCGAGTCTTGCCAACCTCGACTTCGTCATTCCCGGCGCCGATCCGACCGGGGCCCATGCCGCCTGGTATGCCGGGCCTCACCGGATGGGCGCGGGCCGCATCGACCATCTGGGACTGCATGTCGGCATGAAGGATGGTGAGCCCTGGATCCATGGGCACGGGGCCTTTGATGCGCCGGGATGGCAAGGGCCGGGCTTCGGCCATATCCTGCCGTATGAAAGCCGCCTGTCGCACCCGATCCGCGCGCGGGGGTGGGGGCTACGGGGTGCACGATTGGCCGTTTCCGCCGATACCGAGACGCATTTCCCCCTGTTCCAGCCGGTTCAGTCCGGTGCCGGCCTGGGGGCTGCGCTGATCACGACCCGGCCCAATCAGGACCTGGGCGCGGCAATCGCCGCGGCCGCCGCCGAGGCCGGGATCACGCGCGGGCGTATCCTGGGCCTGGGTTCGCTGGTGCATCCGCGACTGGACGGGCAGGCACCCATCGACAGCTATGCCACCGAAATCCTGCTGACGCGGGGAACGCTGGACAGCGGCATCGCCCGGATCGAGGCCGAGGTGGTGACGCTGGATGCCACCTTGCACAAGGGATGGCTGACCCCCGGCAGGAACGGGGTCTGCATCACGGCGGAAGTGCTGGTCATCAGCGACTAGCCTGCCCCATCGCGGCGCGATTCGGCGAGCTCAGAACCCGGGCAGCACCTGCGCGCCATGTTCGTGCAGGTAGATCCGCAGCCAGGGGGTAAAGGCAGCGGGCCGCTGTTCGATCTCGCGGTGCAGGTCGCTGGCGGTGATCCAGCGGTGATCCATCACCTCGTCAGGGTTTTCTCGCACGTCCGGGCGCGAGTCGCAGCGGGCCAGGAACAGGTCCACGACCTCGTGCTCGATCATGCCGTTGCCGACCTCGGCGCGGTATTCGACCACGCCGCGGTGCGCCAGCGCCAGACCTGTCAGGCCCAGTTCCTCATCGAGCCGCCGGTTCGCGCAGGTGGCGGGATCTTCGTTCCACAGCGGATGCGTGCAGCAGGTGTTCGCCCAAAGGCCCGGGGTGTGATACTTGCCCAGCGCGCGGCGCTGGATCAGCAGCCGGTCGCCCGCCACGACAAACACCGACACCGCGGGGTGCCGCAGCCCGCGCTGGTGCACCGCCAGTTTGTCCATCGGTTGCAGATGACCGTCGATCCAGACGGGAATGTGCTGATCCATGCTGACCCCGTTCGTTTCCCGCCTTTTGCCCCGGATCGACGGGCCGCGAAAGGGTCAGAACAGCCCGGTCGCCAGCCCGACGGCCAGTGCCGCCGCGATCAGCACCAAACCGCCGAAGGCCCAGATCATCTGCCGGCGGCGTTTCTCGCGCCGCGGCATGGCAAAGGGGATCGACACCACCGGGCGCAGGTTCAGATCGCGTTCCATCCGTTGCGCGGTGCGCATCACCGGTTGCAGCCATTCCAACGCATAGGCCAGCAAACCACCCAGCCCCAGCCCGGCGATCACGCCCATCAATGCGACCTTCTTGCGGCTGGTCGAGACGGGGTAAAGCGGCACCAACGCATGTTCGAGCAGTTCGAAGCGTTCCGATTGCTGGTCGTCCTCGATCCGGGCGCCCAGTTCGGCCTCGCGCCGGCGATCGGCGGCGGCGGTCAGCTGGGTCTGCAACTGCTCCATCTGGCGTTCCATGGCCTGAACCTGCTGCTGATAGCCGGGCGCCCGGGTCAACAGGTCCTGGATCTCGGCCACGCGGGCGTTCAGGACGCTGGCCTGATGGGTCAACTGATCGATGTCCTCGTTCAGCTGGGCGATGCGGCGCTGGGTGACCGCCCGGCGCGAGGTGGTGTCCTGTGTCGCCAGCTCGTTCTGCGCGGTCGAGATCCGGGTTTGCAGATCCATGAGGGATTCCGTCAGCCGGCCCTGTTCCTCGCGACGGGCCGTCACCGCGTCGGGCATGTAGGCCTCGTTCGTCGAACGGTAGCTGGCGATATCGTCCTCCAGCCCGGTGATCGCGGCTTGCAGCCGGTTTTCCTCGGACCGGAAGAAATCGAGTGCCTGCTGTGCGTTCGACTGGCGGGCATCGACGCTTTGCTGAACCAGTTCGTTCGCCAGTTCGTTGGCGATGGCCGCCGCCGTTTCCGGGTTGCGGTCCGACGCCGAGACGATCAGCGCCGAGAGCGAACCATCGCGCGTGAACCCCTGCTGGGCGGCGGCGACCGAGGTGATGCTGAACGACTGCCGCATCTGCGCGACCTGTTCGACCGGGCTGATCGGGGCGCCGTCGAACAGGTTGTAACGCTGGGCCAGGTCCAGCAGCGCCTCGCGCGACATCAGCCGCTGTTCGATCACCTGCACGCGACGGGTCACGTCGGGCGTGGTGGCGCCACCTCCCGCGCCATCCTCGGGCACGGCGATCACGGGGTTGATGACCTGAATGACCGCGCTGGCCGAATAGACGCGCGGCGTGCGCACGGCCAGGATAAGGCCGCCCACCGTGCCCAGCAAAAGCACGAATGCCATCAGTTTCCAGCGGCGGCGCAGAAAGCTGATTGCCTCATGAAGGTTCTGGATCGGTCCCATGCGTGCCCCCGGTTCAGCGGCGCCGCGGGGACCGGCGCGGATCGCGGTCCTCGGATTTGTTCAGGACGATGCCCAGCAACGGGACCTGCCCGTCCAGGATCCGCTCGCATTCCAGAATGTCGCGGGCCGTGCTGCTCAACCCGTCCGCAACCAGCAGAACCGCGTCAAGCTGCGGCATCAGGGCCGGCATCACCGCGTCTTCCAGCAACGGGGGCAGGTCCAGGATCACCACGTCCGGCATGGCGCAATCCAGCATCTCGCGCCAGTGATGGATGGCATCCGGCGCATACATCCGCTCGCCCGGTTGCTGCACCGGCACGGCATTGAGCGCCAGCGCCATGGAATCGCCCGCGCGCACCAGTTGCGACAGCGCGTTGCGCGTGCCGGACAGGATATCGTCCAGCGGCCCGGGTGCGGTGAGGTCCAGCATGTCGGCCAGCCCCGGTTCGGCCAGGTCGCCATCGACCAGAAGAACCCGCTGGGTTTCCAGGCGCGCGATGCTGACCGCCAGACCCGCCGCGACAAAGCTGCGCCCGGCGCCGCGCCGGGCCGAGGTCACGCCGATCCGGCGCCAGCCCTTGTCGGCGACCACGCGCAGCAATTGGGTGCGAAGCTGGTCCATGGCCGTGCCGCCGACCGTGCCACGCGAAAACGGTGGTGCGCTGCCCTTGGCTGCCAGGCGATCGGGGCTGTTCATCACCACGGGAACGTCGCTCCATCCGGTGTCGCCACCGGCGCGGCGCGCGCGCGGCATGCCCGAGCGGGTGGCGCTGACGCGCCCTTGAAGCATGGGCGCATGGGCGATCGGACGCGAGGGTGGCGCCGGGGCCTCGTCGCTTCCGTCCTGGGGCACTTTCCAGCCCAGCCGTTGTTCCAGAATGCGCGTGTTGATCATGCGAACCCCTCATGGTGGCCCGTTGGGGCCGCCCTCGATACCGAACAGTCTTAACAGGGGATGACCGGAAAGCCTGTCACAAATAGGGCAGAACAAAGGTCATTGCGACCCTACAGGTCAAAGACCTGCACCAGCACATCGCCATGCAGGGCCAGCACCACCGCCAGAAGCGCCAGGGCAACCGCTGCCATCAGCGCATCGTGCAACGGGTCCCAGGCGCCGAATTTGCGCGCAAGCCGCACCTGCAGCGGGTAGGACAGCAGGGCCGTGGCGGCCATGGACAGCGGTGCGCCGGGGATGCCCAGGCGGGGAACCAGCGTGATCAGCAGCGAGACCAGCAGCACGGCGCGGGTTGCGTTCAGCGTGAAGAACCCGCGGGAATCGCCCGAGGCCAGCGCCACCTGGTCATAGGTCAGGAACAGCATCTGCGGCAGCAGCGCCATGGCAACCAGCATGGTCACCGCACCCGAGGACGCATAGCGCGGGTCATAGAGCAGCGCGACGATATAGATACCCGCCAGCGCCAGCGGTGTGACACCGGCCACCAACATGCCCGACAGCATGAACCGGATGCGGCGCAGGCGGCCGAAATTCTCGGCCGATTCCGACGGGGGGCTGGCGCGATAGATGGGGATCATCAGGCGTTGCACCAGCAACTGCCCCAGCATCAGCGGGAACCCGGCCAGGAAATAGCCGATGTTGTAAAGGCCCAGTTGTTCCAGCGACAGGTAGTGCCCCAGGATCAGCTTGTCGCTTTGCAGCACCAGGAACCCGGCAACGGTGCTGAAAAAGATCCAGCGGCCGTAGTGGATCAGCTCATGCGCCGAATCGCTGTCCAGATGCCAGCGGTTCGAGATACCGGGCAGGATGACCCAGGCCAGCCCCGCGCGGGCGGCGGCGGCCACCAGGTTGCCGACCACCAGGGCCCAGATCGAATGCGTGGCCCAGGCCAGCAGCAGCATGACGATCACGCTGATGACCTGCGCGCTGATTTCCAGGATGGTCACCCGGCCCAGCGCCATGTGGCGCGAGGCCGTCTCGGCCCGCGTCGGTTCCAGCGACAGGATCAACAGGCTGGTGGCCGCGACCGGAATCATCTGCAGCAGCAGCGGTTCGTGATAGAACCACGACATCGGCCATGCCAGGGCGCAGGCGATGGCGAACAGCATCACCGCGCGGATCATGTTCAGCGTCCAGGCGGTATTCAGGAAATCGGGGTCGTCGCCGCGCTTTGACGACTGGATCGCCGGCTGGATACCCAGATCGGACAGCATCGTCAGACCGACCAGCAGCACCGTCACCAGCGCCATGGTGCCGAAGGCTTCGGGAAACAGCAGCCGCGCAAGGATCAGGTTCGATGCGAACCGGATTGCCTGCTGGGCGCCAAACCCGGCGATGGTGAACATCGACGACCGCATGATGCGGGCCGTCAATCCGGTTCCCTGGGGTTTGGATTCGGGGGTCATGGCGGCATCGGTCAAAACGGGTTACTCCGGTGGCGGGAATCGCCTCGCCCGGGGGCAGGCTGCTTTCCCTGCCGGGATAAGTGGTAAATACGGCACCAGTGTGGCGGGGCAAGCGCCTTGCCAATGTCATGCCGACTTCTTGAATTCGCCCGATTTCGCCCTTAGCGCGAGTAGGCAGAGACAAGACAGGTGAACCCGTGAAGATCGGCTACATACTGAACACCTACCCCGCGCCGTCGCACAGCTTCATCCGCCGCGAGATCCGCGCGCTGGAGCGTCGGGGTGTCGGCGTGGTGCGTCTGGCGATGCGGCCGTTCGACGGCACGCTGGTCGATCCCGGTGACCGCGAGGAAGCGGCCCAGACCGACCACGTCCTGTCGCAGGGCATGCCGGCGCTGATCTGGTCGGTGTTCCTGGCCGGGTTGCATTCCCCGCTGGGCCTGTGGCGTGCGCTGGCCCTGACGCTGAAGGCCGCGCGCGGATCCGAGGCCGGCCTCATCAAGCATCTGGTCTATTTCATCGAGGCCGCCTACGTCGCCCGTCAGGTGGTGGCGCGCAACATCGAACGGATGCACGCCCATTTCGGCACCAATGCCACGACTGTCGCGATGCTGGCAGCGCAGATGACCGGGCGGCCTTACAGCTTCACCGTGCATGGCCCCGAGGAATTCGACAAACCCGCCGCGCTGGCCCTTCCGATGAAGATCCGCAGGGCGGATTTCGTCGTTGCGATCTCGTCCTTTGGCCGCAGCCAGCTGTGCCGACTGGTGGAGTATCGCCACTGGTCGCGCATCAAGGTGGTGCATTGCGGCATCGAACCGCAGCATTATGAAACCGTGCGCCCCTATCCGGAAACGCGGCCCGTCACCTTGGTGAATGTCGGCCGGTTTTCAGAGCAGAAGGGACAGATGATCCTGATCGAGGCCATGGCAGAGGTCATGCGCCGCGGGCTGGATGTGGATCTCACGCTGGTCGGTGACGGCGAATTGCGCCGCGTGATCGAACGAGCCATCGCACATGAGGGGCTGGGCCACCGGATCACCTTGACCGGCTGGCAGGATGAAGCCGGCGTTCGCCGTGCGATCGAGGGCGCGCACGCGCTGGTTCTCCCCTCGTTCGCCGAGGGCCTGCCGATGGTGGTGATGGAGGCCATGGTCGCAGCCCGCCCGGTGATCGCGACCTGGATCGCGGGCGTGCCCGAACTGATGCAGGCCGGGCGCACCGGTTGGCTGGTGCCCGCCGGCGATGCGCAGGCGCTGGCCGAGGCCATCACCGAAATGGCCCGCACACCGGCCGAGACCCTGCGCCGGATGGGCACCACGGGCCGCGCCCGGGTCATGATGCGCCACAACATCGACACCGAGGCCGCCAAGCTGGCGCAGCTCTTTGCTCAGCGCCCGCGCACCCAGCCCGACTGATCGCGCCCCCCCAGGCGCACCGCCAGCTTCACCGCGGTATAGACCGCAAAGGCAACCGGATCGGCGACCATGCGCCGGATCAGCCAGCCGCGCGACGGGCTGTCCTTGCCCTCGTTCGCCATCAAGGCGGGTTCCAGCGCGGTCAGTTCGGCAACGCCCTGATCCTGCCGCCGCCGCACCCGCACCAGCCGGCCAAAGCCCTCGACCAGCGGCCAGTCATAGGCCGCGGGCAGTCTGACCCGTTCGCCCGGCGCGAACTGGATGCGCACATAGGTGTCGTCGGAAATCAGCGCGGGGAACGCCCCCCATCGCGCGCGTCCCGCTGCATTGACCGCGAACAGGCCGAACCCGGGCACATCCTGTGCGACAAAGGGCAGGCGCACCCAGAACCGGGCATAGGCCCGGCTGATCCAGCCCTGCGCCGTGACCCGGGGCGTGCCCGAGACATAGCGCGCCCCCGGCGCTGCCAGAGCCGCCGCGATCTGACCCAGAAGCGGCGGCGAAACCCGCACATCGGCGTCCAGATAGGCGCGCATCGGATGGGTAGCGGCCGCGTCGCCCGCGTTCAGCGCACCCGGCTTGCCCAGCGCCGGCAGGTCCAGCACGGTCAGGTGCCAACCGCGCGCGGCGAAGGATGTCTCATGCCGGCGGGCGCGGGCCACGGTGTCATCCGTGCAACCGTTCGCCGCGACAACCACCTGCGCCCCCTGGGGTCCGTCAGAGTCCAGCAGCGCATCCAGACAGGCGTCGATATAGGCGGCTTCGTTGCAGGCCGGCAGGATCACGGACAGCGTCACGGTGCGGTCGCCTCCATCAGGGCATCCCAGCGCGGGTTTCTGTCCCCCAGGAATCTGAGCGCCCCCCAGCTTCCCCAGATCGACGGCTTGCCGATATCCATATAGGCCATGAAGGGCGCAGGCGTCAGCCGCTGCCACCCGGCGATCAGCGCGCGATACAGCTCGCCCATCTGCGGCGCGTAGTTCAGCGTCTCGAAGAACGCCGCAAGTTCGGTGTCGCCGTGATCCTCGGGGCGGACAACCACATGCGTGCCGCCTTCATACATGACCAGCCCCATGCCGTATTGCCGCGCAACCTCGACATGATGGGCCAGCGTGCGGTCCAGCAGATCCTGGATCGAATTCTCGGGATCGCCCGAGGTTCCACCGTTCAGCAGCTCGGCCGCTGCCCAGTCCAACGCCCGGTCAAAGCGGTGCTCGGTCACATAGCTGTCGCGCGCGGCGCCCGTCAGGCCCTGCGCATCGGCGGCGGTCTCGGCCGCGGACCGGCTGTCGCGCAGCCACTGCTGGATCATCTCGCGCTTGCGTTCGGAATGAAGTTCCGCGGTGAAATAGCCGGTGACAGCCAGCACGTCGAAGGCCTCGTGCGGTGGGCGGTGGGCTGGGTCCTCGGCCATATAGTCGGGGGCTTCCAGCATGTCGTGCTCCAGGCCCAGCCAGCCGGTGAACAGGCCCAGAACCCGCACCCGTCGCGCGGTCTGGTCGCCATAGACGCCGTCGATCAGGCGCATCACCTCGGCGGCGCGAACGGCGCCGAACTCAACCCATTTCCAATCCTGGTTCCAGCGCCTGCGGGCGTTCTGTTCGGCCCAGTCCGCCTGCTGGAAGCCCCAGTTCCAGACCTCGTTCGAAAACTCGAACCAGGCGCGCAGATCGGGCCGCAGGCCGTCGCGCACCATCCGGGCAAAGGCCTGGACATAGGCGTCATCGGCCAGATGGGGCAGCGTGAACCAGGGCTCTGCGCCGGTCTCGTTCGCAAGACGCAACAGGATCTCGAGAGGCACGCCACGCCGCGACCACGAATAATCCGAAACCTGCGCGCGCTCCTCCCAGTGCTGCACGGGCGAATTGTTGGTCAGCATCCAGTCCATGAACCGCAATTGCGCGGCATCACCCACCAGGGCCAGCCAGTCGGGGTTGAACATCTCGCCCGCCGCGAACCGGTCGAGATTGCGTTCGTGCACCACCGACAGGTTGCGCAGCGTGCCACGGTTGAATTCGATCAGCACCGCCCCTTCACCGGGAACATAGTCGAAGGTTGCGGAATGGTCGCCATACCGCACGTTGCGAACCGCACCGCTGAAGCCGAGATAGGCGGTCCCCTCCCATTGGGCGTGCCAGGTTCCCGCGGTCGAGGTCATGCCCGCCGGCAGGTCCTGCAACACGAAGGTCGATATCCGCCGCACGCTGCGCGGGAAATTCACGATCCACCCCTCGTCATCCAGCGCACCGGCCGCGCGCAGCGCATCCTCGTCCATGCCGCCCCACTGGTTCGGCAGGTGGCCCGTCCAGCGCGTGGCATTGTGCATCACGTCGATGAAGGGCAGTTCGGTGGACCAACCGACGACCTCGGCCAGGTTCAGGCCCAGCGCACGCCGGCCCTCGCGCGGGGCGACGTCGATCTGGGCGGCCGCCGGCAGGGCAAGTGCCAGGACAAAAGCCACCAGAACTGCGCGGGCCCGAAACAGTCGTGAACGCATCGAAAAGGTTCCAATCTTTGCCATGCGGCGATTTTGGATGGACTTTTCGGGTGTTTCCACTGTTTTCTCAGGCAACAAACGGTTGCAGGAAACAACAGGTCCGATGGCATCCCTGGTCATGCTCTCTCCGGCCCCGCTGATCGAATTGCCGGGCGGCGAGGTGGTTCTCGATGTGAAATTCGTCGAGAGCATGAAACTGCATTGCCAGCTGTGGCCGGGTTCGGTGCGCTGCATCATGCGCCGCACCGCTGTGCCGATCGAGGATCCGGTGCGCTATGCGGCAGCAAAACTGGGTTTCGACCTGATCATCCTGAACCCGGGCGATCCGGTGCCCGAACTGCTGCTGGATGAGGCCTCGCTGGTCTATGTCGCGGCGGACGACATGCAGTATTTGCATCTGCCGCAGGCGATGCTGGGCCGGTTCGGCAAGCTGGTCTACACGGTCGAAGAGCCGCTGTCCGGCCACCTGGCACAGGTGATGACGCGGCCGGGGTCGATTCGCCGCCGGCTGGGGTCCCTGGTCTGGACCCTCCGGCAGGAGCCGCGCCTGCGCGCCGCGCTCAAGGCCGCCGACGGCATCCAGTGCGACGGCTATCCGGCCCATGACGCCTATCGCCGGTTGAATCCGCGTGCGCTGCGCTTTCTTGACAACCGGATTCGCACGCCGATGTTCGTGCGCGGGGCCGAACAACAGGCCAGGGCCGAGGTCCTGCGCCGGGGTGATCCGCTGCGTCTGGCCTGGTTCGGGCAGCTTGACCCGCAGTCCGGTGTCGAGGATCTGGTGCGCCTTGCGCATCTTCTGGACCTGCGCGGCCTGCCGTTCACGCTGGCGCTGTTCGGCTCTGGCCCGCTTGAGGGGCGGTTGCGCGACGGGATCGCCGCGCTGGGCCTGAAGGACCGTGTGACGCTGGCACCGATGGGGGCGTTCGATCCGGTGATGGTGCCCTGGTTGCGGCGCGAGGCCGATCTGTTCCTGCACCCCCGCCGCCTGCCGACGCCGCAGGGTTCCTATGTCGAGGCCCTGGGCTGCGGCCTGCCGATCCTGGGGTATCGCAACCGCATGTGGCGGCGGATGCAGGCGGAATCGCAGGCCGGCTGGGCGGTGCGCAAATCCCCCGCCGCCATGGCGCGGTTCATCGAACGTCTGCACGCGGACCGCGAATCGATCATCGCGGCCTCGGCCCGGGGGGTCGAATTCGCGCGCAAGACCAGCTTCGAGGCGGTCTTTGCCAGCCGCATGACCGACCTGCGCGAAATCGCCGGGCTGGAACCCTAGCGATACAGCAGGACGGGTGCGCGCACGGTCTGGATCATGGCCGTGGTGGTCGATCCGATGATCAGGCTGCGGATGCGGCTGTGGCCATAGGCCCCCATGATCAGCAGGTCGAACCCTTCGTCCGCGACCAGCCGGCCGAGGACCTCATCCGGCTCGCCCGGCAGGGCGCGGGCGCTCACGTCCAGGCCGGCCGCCCGCAACCGGCTGACGGCAGGGTCGGTGGGGGCCGTGTCAGTGCCGCCGACATGCACCACCGTGACCTCCAGCCCGGCAAAGACGGGACTTGCCGCCATACGGTCCACGGCCCGCTGCGCGCTGGGGCTGTCGTCATAGGCCAGAAGCACCCGCGCGATGGGTTTGAACGCCCGCGACGCGACCATGACCGGCGCCCGGGTGCTGCGCACGATGCGTTCCAGGTTCGATCCCAGGTGCCCCGTGGCGAAATCCGCCCCTTCGCCGCGCTTGCCCAGAACGATCGCGCGCATGTCGCCCTCGACCTCGCGCACGGCGTCCAGCAGGTCACCCCGGCGCAGGCGCGGCGTGACCTGCGCCACGCCATCGGCCTGCAGGATCGCCACCGCATCCTCGAGGATCGCATGGCCCTGCTGCGCGGTCAGCTTCGCGCGCTGTTCGTCCAGCGCGGCCAGTTCCGCCAGCAGCCTGGAGCGCGCCCCCAGCCGCAAGGTGCCCGAAAGGTCCTGCTTGTCCACGCCCTCGCGCCGTCCCAGCACATGCATCGCCTCGACCGAGGCCGCGAGCCGCGCCGCGACCCAGGCGGTGTGATGGCAGACGCTTTCCGAATAGATCGACCCGTCCAGCAGCGCGAGGATCTTGTTCATGTCAGTCCCTCCTCAGTGCCCGGTCAACGCATCCATCGCGCCGGGCTTGTCGTGAATGGCCAGCGTGTCGACCAGCGTTTCCGACGCCTCGTTCATGCCGATCACCTGCACGTCGGCGCCCTCGCGGCGGAATTTCAGCACCACCATGTCCAGCGCCTGAACCGAACTGATATCCCAGATATGCGCGCGGCTGACATCGACGATCACGCGGTCCAGCACCTCGCGGAAATCGAAGGCGGCGGCGAACTGTTCGACCGACGCATAGAAAAGCTGGCCCTCGACCACATAGGTGCGGCAGCGGCCATCCGTTGACAGGGTGGAATGCACGCGGAAAAGCTGCGCGATCTTGCCGGCAAAGAAGATGCCCGACAACAGCACGCCCACCAGCACGCCGATGGCCAGGTTGTGCGTATAGACGACCGTGACCACGGTCGCGATCATCACGATCGACGACGAACGCGGGTGCACGCGCAGCGCGGTGATCGAGGACCAGGAAAACGTGCCGATGGACACCATGATCATGATCGCGACCAGCGCCGGCATGGGAATGCGCGCCACCAGATCGCCCAGCCCGGTCACCAGGATCAGCAGCACGAACCCGGCGGTGAAGGTGCTGAGCCGCCCGCGCCCGCCGGATTTCACGTTGATCATGGACTGCCCGATCATCGCGCAACCGGCCATGCCCCCGATGAAGGCCGTCGCCATGTTCGCCACGCCCTGACCGATGCATTCCTGATTGCGGTCGGATCGCGTGTCGGTCAGGTCATCGACCAGGTTCTGCGTCATCAGGCTTTCCAGCAGCCCCACCACGGCCACCGCCGCAGAATAGGGCAGGATGATGAGCAGTGTTTCCCATGTCAGCGGAACTTCGGGGATCAGGAACACGGGCAGGGTATCAGGCAGCGCGCCCATGTCGCCCACGGTGCGCACATCCCAGCCCATGCCCACCACCAGCGTGGTCAGCACGATGATCGTGACCAGGGGCGACGGGACGGCGCGGGTCAGCAGCGGGAACAGGTAGATGATCGCCAGACCGGCCGCCACCAGCGTATAGGTCAGCCAGGTGACACCCGGGGTTGCGGGGTTCAGTTCCGGCAGTTGCGCCATGAAGATCAGGATCGCCAGCGCGTTGACGAATCCGGTCATCACCGATTTCGACACGAACCGCATGAAGCGCCCCAGCCGCAGCAGACCGGCAGCCACCTGCAGGACTCCGGCCAGAACCGTCGCGGCCAGCAGGTATTGCAGCCCGTGATCGCGCACCAGTGTTACCATCAGCACCGCCGTGGCAGCCGTCGCGGCCGAGATCATCCCGGGCCGTCCACCGACAAAGGCGATCAGCACCGCAATCGAAAAGCTGGCGTAAAGGCCGACTTTGGGATCCACGCCGGCGATGATGGAAAACGCGATGGCTTCGGGGATCAGCGCAAGCGCGACCACCAGACCCGACAACAGGTCGCCACGAATGTTGCCGAACCATTGGGCGCGGTAGTCCGAAAGTGAGATCATGAGCAATCCGGTTGCCTGTGTCGAACGGCCTTTCAGGCGGTCCGGCATGAGGGGCGGCATGGGGCAAGGGGTTGTCCGGCGGATCAGCGGCCGGAAGAGCCACCCGGATTTTCACCGGGTTCCATCAGGGTTGGCGGGCATAGACGGCATTTTGCCCCGGATCGCAACCCGAAACGGCTATCGGGCCAGGGCCGCGGCGATGGTGGGCAGGTGCGCCCAGTCGTCAAAGGCCTGCTGATGCGGGATCTGATCGACCGGGGTCTTGCGGTAGCCCTGGGTGAACAGGGCAAAGGGAATGCCCGCCGCCTTGGCCGTGGCTGCGTCGACCTCGCTGTCACCGACATAGACGGCGGGTCCGGCGCCCAGACCGTCCAGCACGGCCTGCAGGGGGGCGGGGTCCGGCTTGAACACGGGCAGGCTGTCGCCGCCCAGGACGATGTCGAACATCGAGGCCCAGCCGAAATGCGCCAGAACGCTGCGGGTCGGAGCGATGGGCTTGTTGGTGCACAGGCCCAGACGCCAGCCTCGCGATTTCAGCAGGTCCAGCGCCTGTTCCACTCCGGGATAGATCCGGGTCAGGGCGTGGGCAACCTCGTATTCCCGGGCGAACCGCTGGCGCATCCGCTCGGTGCGGGCGGGATCGGTGTCGCCCGCGGCGGCACGTTCCAGCCGCTCGACATAGACGCGCGCGCCATTGCCGATGAAACTGCGCGACTGGGCCACGGACACGGGGGGCAGCCCCTCGGACGCCAGAACGGCGCAGCCGGCGGCGTGGATGTCAGGCGCGCTGTCGATCAGCGTGCCATCCAGATCGAATACCGCCCTCATGCCGGCACCATCTGTGGCCGGTTCTCGCGGATCGGCAGGTGCACCAGGGCCGAGAACGCGCCGACGCCCACGCCGATCCACCACACCAGCGTATAATTGCCATAGGCGTCATACAGCTTGCCCCCCAGCCAGACGCCCAGGAAACCGCCGATCTGATGGCTGAGGAACACGATGCCGTAAAGCGTTCCCATGTAGCGCAACCCATAGATATGCGCGACCAGTCCCGAGGTCAGTGGAACCGTCGCCAGCCAGAGCGCGCCCATCACCAGCGAGAAGATCAGCACCGACCCCGGCGTGATCGGCAGGGCGATGAACAGCGCGGCGGCAATGGTGCGACCCAGGTAGATGCCGGCCAGCAGGTATTTCTTGCTCCAGCGTTTGCCGGCCCATGCGGCGGTCAGCGTGCCCACGATATTGGCCAGCCCGATGATCGAGATCGCCACCGCCCCCAGCGCCGAGGTGGTGGAAATGCCCAGAGCGGCCAGGAACCCGTTGGGCGCGATCGCACCGCAGTATTCCGCCACCATCGCCGGGAAATGCGCGGTGATGAAGGCCAGCTGATACCCGCACGAAAAGAAGCCCAGGAAGATCAGCGTGAAACTGGGGTCGCGAAACGCCTTTGTCAGCGCCTGACCCAGCGATTGCTCCAGTTCCGCGCGGCTGGCCAGTTGCGGCGAGCGCATCATCGGCAGCGCGAACAGCGTTGCCAGGATGGCGAGTGCAAAGATCATGAAGACCGTCTGCCACGGGAACGAATTCAGAAGGATCTCGGCGACAGGGGCGCCGATGACCTGCCCCGCCGATCCCGCTGCGGTGGCGATACCCAGCGCGAGCGAGCGGTTCTCGTCGGATGCCGCGCGCCCGACAACGGCCAGAATCACGCCGAACCCGGTGCCCGCGATCCCAAAGCCCACCAGCATCTCATAGAGCTGCATCGCGCCCGGTGTGACGGCATAAGCCGACAGCACCAGCCCCAGCGCATAGGTCAGCGCGCCCAGGATGATCGCCTTGCGGTCGCCAAAGCGTTCGGCCAAAGCCCCGAAGATCGGCTGACCGATGCCCCAGGCCAGGTTCTGGATGGCGATGGCCAGCGAGAACTCGGACCTCGGCCAGCCAAATTCGCTGGCAATCGGAATCTGGAAAACCCCGAACGAGGCCCGCGCGGCAAAGCCGACCAGAATGATGATGCACCCGCCGATCAGAACGGGGGTGATAAGCGGGGCTTTCTGTGTCATGCGGACGGACTCGTTGATGCGGGGCAGGGGGGCAATCCCCCGATCCCCGCGCATGATTGACGGAAGGATGCTGTAAGGTGACCTGACCGGCGCCCCGGTCAAGCCCCTTTCACCGGGCCTGGGCGTGGTAGTCGGGGTTCGGCTCCATCCCGATGGCCGAGGCGACGCGATTCGACATGTTGTAGAACCCGGTCACCGAGGCGATATCGAAAATGTCGCGATCGGTGAAACCGGCATCCCGCAGGGCCTGACGGTCCGTTTCGACGATCTCGCTGGAGGTCTTTGTCGCCTTTTCGGCAAAGGCCAGCATGGCGGTCTGCCGGGCATCCAGCGGTGCCACGCGCCAGTTCATCACCAGCGCCTCGCCCAGGGCCGGGTTGCCGGACAGTTGCCGCACAGCCGCGCCATGCGCGACCTGGCAATACCAGCACCGGTTGGTCGAACTGACGACGACCGCGATCATCTCGCGTTCCAGCTTTGACAGCCCCGACGGGCCCAGCATCAGATCGTTATACATCGCCGTGAAGGCGTTCAGCTTGGTGATGTCGAAGCTGTGCGCCAGCAGCACGTTCGGGATCATCCCCAGCTTTTCCTCGCAGATGTCGAAATAGCGCCGGGTGGCCTCGGGCAGCGGATCGACGGGTGGCAGATCGAGGGCGGAAATGCGGGTCATCGTGTCGTCTCCCTGTAGTGATAGGCGGAAACCTCGGCCAGGCCGAGGGCGGAATACAGCGCGCGGGCCGGGGCGTTGGCGCGGGTGACCGCCAGCGCGAAACAGGTGGCCCCCTGCCGGCGCGCCCAGTCGGCCATGCCACGCACGACATAGCGCGCCACGCCCTTGCGGCGGAATTCGGGTTCGATGTGCAGCGCGTGCAGCATGGCGATCCCGTCATGAACAGCGACAAAACCCACCCCGGCGGCCCGGTTCTGGAACCGCGCGATAAAGCCGGTCTTTGGATCGCAGGCACGGTGCATCACGGCCAGCCGGTCGGGTCCGATGCCGCCCTCGGCCCAGATCGCGCGCTGGATCGCCAGCGGCGGCCACATGGGCAACAGGGACACGGGGCGCGGCGCTTCGGCCACGGTGTCGATGGGGGCCTCCATCAGCACGGTCGGATCGACGACGCGGTAGCCCCGCGCATCCAGCGCGCTGTCCAGCGCCTCTTGTCCCGGTCGGATCTGGAACAGCGGGTCGTCGGGCAGGGTGGCGGGGTCAAAGGCGCCCTCCAGCACCGTCGCGCTGACCCGCTTGCCCCCGCCGGCGCCATCGTTGCGCCGCCAGACGCCGGTGCGTGCGCTGGCGGCCGGTGGCCAGGTCGCTTCGAGCGCGTCGAAAAGCGCGCGGCTCATGAATGCGCCGCCAGTTTCGCCAGCTCGACCATGGCCGCGTCCAGTTGCCCGGCGTCGGTTCCCCGCACCACCAGTTGCGTGCCATAGGCGCCGTTTCTCTGGTAGGGATACGATCCAAAGCTGAGCGCGGGGAACCGCGCCGCCAGATCGGCCAGCGGGCGCGCGATTTCCCCTTCGCCACGATGCACGTCGATCATCTGGCTGAGCAGCGGGTCGCCCCCCGTGAGAAGAGGCAGAACACCCGCGACCATTGCTTCGAAGATCGCCGGCACGCCCGCCATCACATGAACGTTGCCCAGGGTGAATCCCGGCGCGGCGGAAATGGGGTTGTCGATCAGCGTGGCGCCTTCGGGGATGCGGGCCATCCTGAGGCGCATCTCGTTCAGCTCCAGCCCGGTGCGCTGGTAATGGTCGCGCAGGATCTGATGCGCGTCCTCGCGCACGCCGATGGGTGCGCCAAAGGCGGCGGCGACCGCATCCGCGGTGATGTCATCATGGGTGGGTCCGATCCCGCCCGACGTGAACACCTGATCATACCCGGCCCGCAGCGCATTGACCGCCAGAACGATCGCATCGTGATCGTCGGCGACCACGCGCACCTCGCGCAGTCGGATGCCGCGGGCGGTCAGGGCGTTGGCCAGATGATGCGTGTTCGTGTCGCGCGTGCGACCCGAGAGGATCTCGTCCCCGATGACGAGCATGGCGGCGGTGGGGTTCGGCATGGCGGTCTCTTTCCTGATCGGGGCGACGTTAGCGCGCTTTGCAGGCGTTTCCAATCGGCCCCGGCACCTGTATCCCTGCGGGATGGAATTCCAGACCCCCCTGCGCCGCGCCACGCTGATCCGCCGCTACAAGCGGTTCCTTGCGGATATGGAGCTGGACGGCCAGACGATCACCGCCCATTGCGCGAATCCGGGGTCGATGCTGGGCATGGCCGATCCCGGCATGACCTGCTGGATCGAAGGCAACGATGACCCCAACCGCAAGCTGCGCTGGTCCTGGAAGCTGGTCGAGACACCGGGCGAGGGCCGCGCGGTGGTGGATACGTCGCTTGCCAATCGCGTCGTGGCCGAGGCCCTGCGCGGCGGATTCCTGAACGCGGGCGATTTCCGGGCCGAGGTGAAGATGGGCCAATCCTCGCGCGTGGATTTCGTGTTGGGGGATGGCACCCTGCTGGAGGTCAAGAGCGTCACCCTGGCCCGCAATGGCTGGGCCGAATTTCCTGACAGCGTCACCCAGCGCGGCACCAGGCATCTGCACGACCTGACCGAGGCCGCCCGGCAGGGTCGTGGCGCGATGATGCTGTATCTTCTGGCGCGCGATGACGTGGGGCGGGTGCGCATCGCCGGCGATATCGATCCGGCGTATGCCGCGGCCTTCGATGACGCCCGCGCCAATGGCGTGCGGATGATCGCGCTGGGCACGCGGATCACCCGGCAGGGGGTGCAGGCCACCGGGCCGGTTCCGCTGGACGATGGCCCGCAGTCTGGCGTTTCGCGCCGATAGCGCCTATCTAGGGCCTGCAGAACAAGAGGTCAGCCCGTGAACGATACCCATCATGGCCATGTCACCCGTGACGGCATCCGCATCCATACGGCCGAGGATTTTGCCGGGATGCGCAAGGCCGGTCAGGTTGCAGCGCAGATCCTCGACGACATCGCCCCGCATGTCGCCCCCGGCCAGACCACCGGCGAACTCGATCGTCTGATCGAGGGGATGGTGCACGCCCATGGGGCCAGGTCCGCGACCATCGGGTATCGCGGCTACAAGCACGCCAGTTGCATCAGCACCAACCATGTCGTGTGTCATGGCATCCCCGGCAGCGCCATTCCCACCGGCCGCAATGAGAAGAAGCGCACCGACGATGCGTTTCAGGATGGCGACATCCTGAACATCGACGTCACGGTGATCGTCGATGGCTGGTATGGTGACACGTCACGCATGTATATCGCGGGCACGCCCAAACCCTTTGCGATGCGGCTGATCCAGGTCACGCATGACGCGCTGATGAAGGGGATCGAGGTGGTCCGGCCGGGCAATACCTTTGGCGACATCGGCTATGCGATCCAGAGCTATGTGGAAGCACAGCGCATGTCGGTCGTGCGCGATTTCTGCGGTCACGGGCTGGGCCGCGTGTTCCATGCCCCGCCGAACGTGCTGCACTACGGTCGCCCGGGGCGCGAGGCGGTGCTTGAGGAAGGCATGTTTTTCACCATCGAGCCGATGGTGAATCTGGGCCGCGCGGAAACAAAGGTCCTGGCGGATGACTGGACCGCGATTACCCGGGATAAATCCCTGTCCGCGCAATTCGAACATTCTGTGGGCGTTACGTCCGAGGGTTGCGAGATATTCACGCTTTCTCCCGGAAACAGGTATTATCCCACCTGGAGTTGAAAAAGGCCGCCCGGTCGGGCGGCCTTTGACATGACGATCCGTGATGGATCAGATTGAAAGATCGTCGAGCGATTTTCCCGAGGCCAGAGCCGCGTCCACCCAGCGCGGACGACGACCGCGCCCGGTCCAGGTTTGCGAGGGGTCGGCCGGATTGGCATATTTGGGCGCCGCCGGTTTGCGCGTGCGCTTGACCGCCAGACCGGCCAGATCGGCAGGTGACAGACCGCGTTCGCGGGCAAAGGCTTCGACCTCGGCCAGGGCCTTGCGGCGCTCGCGTTCGGTGAAATTGGTGATTGCGGTATCAACGTCCTTTCGGAGCTGCTTCAGCTCGGAAAGCGACAGTGCGTCCAGATCCATCGTCGCGTCCTTTTAAAATTCCTAAAAACCGAATGGCAGGTCTTATATTAAAGGTCAATTGCATTTCGCAAAAACGTTATCAAGACGACGCGCGGGTCTCGCGCCAGACCATGTATAGACCCGCCCCAAGGATAAATCCGATTCCGATCCAGGAAACCGCATCGGGCCAATCGCCGAATACCGTCAGCCCCCAGAAAATCGCCATCGGCATCGCGACATATTCCAGGGGGGCGACCAGGGCTGCCTCGCACAGCCGGTAAGCCTGGGAAATCAGCAGCCCCCCCACGGATGTGCCCAGCCCGGCCAGCGCGAAGAACGGCAGATCGGCGGGTGCGGGCCAGACCCATTCGCGCAGCAGGAACGACAGCGTGCCATCGCCGCCGGGATCGAACCGGCCATTGCCGACCGCCAGTCCGAAAACGACGCTGAACGAAATGAACGTCACCTGGATGTAGAAGGCCATCGTCGCGGCGCTTTCCCCGAGGCCGAGCTTGCGCGTCATGATCTGCAACCCGGCATAGCTGGCCGCGGCCAGCAGCGGAAGCAGTGCAATGGCGCTGAAGGTGTCGCTGCCCGGGCGCACCATGATGACCACCCCCAACAGACCGGCCCCGATCGCCGCCCACCGGCGCGGACCGACCCTTTCACCCAGGAACAGCACCGAAAACAGGGCGATCATCAGCGGGCTGACATAGAAGATCGCGGTCGCATTCGCCAGCGGCATCGCTGACAACGCCAGAAAGAACGCCATGTTGGCCACGACCACGAAAGCACCCCGCAGCAGGTGTTTTCCCGGCTGGCGGGTGCGAATCCGGGCATAGCCGCCCGCCAGCGGCATGATCACCGCCAGAAGGATCGCCATGCCGATCATCGAGCGGATGAGAATGATCTCGTGCAGCGGGTATGCGCCCGACAGGAACTTGATCGCCATGTCGCCCAGGGAAAAGCACAGCGATCCACCCACCGCGCAAAGCGCGCCCAGCGTGGGGACCGAGGGCGCCGCCCTCATCGTTGCGTGCCCAGGAGACGCTCGAGTGTCTGGGTAAACCGGGACCGGTCGCGCGGCGTAAAGGATTTTCCCGAACCCTGCCGAAAGGGATCGGCCGCGCGCAGATCCGCCGCAAGGTCGCGCATGGCCAGAACCTGACCGATGTTCGCGGGGGTCAGCACCATGCCGTCCGGCTTGATCACCTGTGCGCCCGTGTCGATGCAGCGTGCCGCCAGCGGAATGTCGGCGGTGACCACGACATCGCCGGGCCCGGATTGGGCGGCGATCCATTTGTCGGCTTCGTCCGCGCCCTGATCGACATAGACATTCTGCACGAGAGGATGATCGACCGGCCGTATCCCGCCGTTCGAGACGATCCGAACCGCAACTCGGTGGCGCAGGGCCACGCGCAGCGATTCCTCGCGCACGGGGCAGGCATCGGCATCGATGAAGAGGGGCATGGGCGCTCAGGATTTGTTCACAGGTTCATTTAGGCGCCGGCCCGCCCGCTTGGCAAGCAGCGCCGCTCAATGACCCAGGCGGCAGCAACCGGATAGGGCGCCGCCCGCGCCGCCACGCCAATAGACCTGCACCTCCAGACCGAACGGCAGATCGCTCATCCCGTCCGAACACAGGCCCTGGCGCACCACGGCGAACCCTTGCCGCGCGCCGGCAAAGGGCAGGGCAAGGGTGCGGGGATACAGCGTGCGCGGCAGGTCGGGCGCATCGGTAACCAGGGAGAACCCGCCATCGGGCGAGGAAAAATCCGCGCCATTCGTCGGCAGGTGGAAGGCCAGCGTCCAGAAGGGCTCGGTCCCCGCGCAGGTCATGGGAACCGTGCCGTCGATCCAGCGATCCGTTCCTTGCCGGACCATGTAGCGCATCGAAACCCAGCCGCCGCCCTCGAGAACGCGCACCAGGCCCCAGCCCCGATCCTCGGACAGGCCGATCACCTCGATGTCGGTCGTCGACGGGGCAAAACTGCCGATGATGGACGCGCGGGCCGAAGGTTCCGCCCGGATGTTCAGCACATCGTTCGTGGCAACGCCGGTGACCTGATGCAGCGCGGGAAAATCCTGGGCCAGTGCCGTTTGTGCCGCGCACAGCGCGACCAGCAGGACAAGAACGCGGGCGATCATGGCAGGCTCCTAGTGTTTGGCGCCCCAACTCAGCGATGCCTGGCGGCGGGTGTAGAACTCGCCCATCAGACCCAGAAGCAACGCGGCAAAGGTGATGGCGACGGGGTAATAGATGTTGGTGTAATGCGGGTTGTAGTTCAGGAACGCGAAACCGCGCGCCTGGTCGATGATGTGAAACAGCGGGTTCCAGGTGAAATACGGCAGCATCGCGCCGGGCAGCGCATTGGCCACGAACATCTTGCCCGAGGCGAAGATGTTGATCCGCGAATACATCTGGGACAGCATCAGGACGGCCTTGGGCGACCAGGGTTTGGCGGCCAGGAACACCATGCCGATCGTCACGCCGGAAAACCAGCCCAGCAGCAGCATCAGGATGCAGCCAAGGGGATCGTAGATATCCAGCGGCAGCCAGGCGGCGTCATAGAGAAACAGCACCACGAACATCGACAGAAGCTGGATATACAACTCGCCCAGGGCGGCGGCGCCGATTGCGACGATGGTGTTCATCGGCGCGTGTTTCATCATCGCCGAGGTCGGCCCCTCGGCCGCGACCACGGCCGAAATCGCCTTGATATGACCCATGTAGAGAAACACGCCGGTCATCAGATACAGCATGAAATCGCCGCGAATGCCGCGCGATCCCCAGCCGGTAAAGTAATACATCCCCCAGAACACCCCGACCAGCATGACGGTCTGGAAGATGTTCAGCAGCAGCCCGATCAGCGCGTTGCCGTGCGAGTTGCGCGCGCTGCGCACCGCGGCATGAAACGTCAGCTCGGCAATGGTAAAGGCCGAGGCGAACCAGTTCTCATGGCTGCGATTACTGAGCATCCGCGCGGTTTCCTGCCGTTTCTGGGGCGCCGTTCCGGGGCGCGGCCTTGTCTTCTGGCGCGCGCAGAGGGTAAGCCCAAACCCGTTGCCGATCAACTCGACCCTGATACCAAAGGCGTTTCATGACCCAGGACTTTCATCAATTGGTTGAAACCACGTTTCGCGCGATCGCATTGAAGGCCGGCGCGGTCATCATGGAGGTCTATGGCCGCCCCGATTTCGAAGCGCGCACCAAGTCCGACAGTTCCCCCGTGACCGAGGCCGACGAGGCCGCCGATGCCCTGATCCGCGCCGAGCTGGCGCAGGTGTTTCCCGACATACCCGTCGTGACCGAGGAGCTGACGGACTCTCACCGCATCGAGGCCGCGCGCTTCATCATCGTGGACCCGTTGGACGGCACCAAGGAATTCGTGCAACGGCGCGGCGATTTCACCGTCAACATCGCCCTGGTCGAGGATGGCGTGCCGGTGCGCGGTGTGGTCTATGCCCCGGCGAAGCAACGGCTGTTCTATACCCGTGCCGACGGGTCCGCGGTCGAGGAAACGGCACCCTTTGGCGAAACCGCCGGCGCACGAACCGCCCTCGGCGTGTCGGACCCCGACAACGCGGCGCTTCTGGTCGTCGCCTCGAAATCGCATCGGGATGCCGCGACCGACGCCTATATCAACCGCTACGCTGTCAAGGATGCGAAAAGCGCGGGCTCGTCGCTGAAATTCTGCCTGGTCGCCACCGGCGAGGCCGATTTCTACCCCCGGCTTGGCCGCACGATGGAATGGGATACGGCCGCGGGCCATGCCGTCGTGCTGGGGGCCGGCGGGCAGGTGTTGCGCTTTGATGACCACATGCCGCTGACCTATGGAAAGCCGGGGTATGAGAACCCCTTCTTTCTTGTCCGCTCCCCGGGAGTGATGCTTCGCTGAGTCAACTCTGGCGGGTTCGCCGACCCGTCAGACAAATTTCCCCAAATTAACCCTAAAAGCTCGATTTCCAGCCATAAACGCGCCCAGATTGCGCAGCAAAACCCCCTTGTCGGCGGGCAAAAGTCCGTCTCTTACAGCAAGGTGGAAAATCCGATGCGCAATAAAGTCACGAAGGCCGTGTTTCCCGTTGCCGGTATGGGCACGCGTTTTTTGCCCGCCACGAAATCCGTTCCGAAGGAAGTGCTGACGCTGGTTGACCGCCCGCTGATCCAATACGCGATCGACGAAGCCCGAGAAGCCGGGATCACCGAATTCATCTTTGTCACCTCGCGCGGGAAGAGCGCGCTCGAGGATTATTTCGACCGTGCGCCCGAACTGGAGCAATCGCTCAAGGCGAAGAACAAGACCGACCTTTTGAACATCTACAATGAAACCTGCATGGACTCGGGCGCCATCGCCTATGTGCGCCAGAACCAGGCGCTGGGCCTGGGCCATGCGGTCTGGTGTGCCCGCCACCTGATCGGCGACGAACCCTTTGCCGTCCTGCTGCCGGATGACGTGATCGCCGCCGAAAAGCCCTGTCTGAAGCAGATGGTCGAAGCCTATGCGGAAACCGGCGGCAACATGGTCGCCGCAATGGAGGTCCCCGCCGAGAAGGCCTCGTCCTATGGTGTGCTGGACGTGCCGCCCGGCATCAGCCCGCTGTTGCCCGTGCGCGGCATGGTCGAAAAACCCGCCCCGGGCACGGCGCCGTCGAATCTGGCAGTGATCGGCCGCTATATCCTGTCGCCCGATGTCCTGCGCGCGCTGGACGGGCAGCAGACCGGCGCCGGTGGCGAGATCCAGCTGACCGATGCCATCGCCAAGCAGATCGAAACCCACAACAACGTCTATGGCTATCGCTTCCAGGGCCAGCGATTCGACTGCGGATCGAAAGCCGGCTTCCTTCAGGCGACCGTGTCTTTCGGTCTGGCCCGCGAGGACCTGCGCGACGAACTGGAAGACTATATCTATGACATGATGGCGATGCGTTCGGCGGCCGAATAAGCAGCGCGACATCGACCGGATCGGCAGAGAGGGGGCTTACGGCCCCCTCTTCGCATTCGCCGATTCACCCTTGCGGCAAATTCAGGCAAGATGCCCCGCGAATGTGAGGGGCGGATGGGCAAGGCAGGCGCATTGATCGAGGCATGGCGATGGCGGCGGCGGCGGCAGGTGCGGCTGGCGCGGGCCTGGCGCAAGCGCCGCGAACTGGTGTCGCTGGCCGACCGGACCGAGACAATCCGCCAGGGCGATGTCCTGGCGTTCCTGGTCCTGCGCAACGAGGCGCACCGCCTGCCGAACCTGCTGGCCCATTACCGCGCGCTGGGCGTGGCGCATTTCCTGGTGGTGGACAACGACAGCACCGACGGCAGCCGGGACCTGCTGGCCGATCAGGCCGATGTCTCGCTCTGGCATACGCAGGCCAGTTACCGCGCCGCGCGGTTCGGCGTGGACTGGGTCCAGTCGCTGCTGATGCGTCACGGCAACGGCCACTGGTGCCTGACGGTCGATGCCGATGAACTGCTGGTCTATCCCCATCACGATACCCGGCCCCTGCCCGCGTTGACCGCCTGGCTCGACGCCGAGGGCGAGCGAAGCCTCGGTGCCCTGATGCTGGACCTGTTCCCCCAGGGGCCGCTGGACACCGCCACCTTTCGCCCCGGCCAGGACCCGGTCGATGCCCTGCCCTGGTATGACAGTGCCAACTATACCATCCAGCAAAAGCCTGACACCGGCGCGTTGTGGATTCAGGGCGGGCCACGATCGCGGGCCTTTTTCGCCGAGGACCCGCAAAAAGGGCCGACCTTGACCAAGGTGCCGCTGGTCAAATGGTCCTGGCGCTATGCCTATGTGAATTCCACCCACACCCTGCTGCCACGGGCGCTGAACCGCATTTACGACACCGGCGGTGGTGAAAAGCTGTCGGGCGTTCTGTTGCACACCAAGTTCCTGCCCGGGATCGGCGCCCGATCCGCCGAGGAAAAGACCCGACGTCAGCATTTCGGCGCGCCTGGTGACTTTGACGCCTATTATGACGCGCTCACCGCTGCCCCCGATCTTTGGCATCCCCATGCCAGCCGCTACCGCGGATGGCGTCAGCTCGAGGCCGAGGGGCTGATGTCGCGCGGGGGCTGGGGGTAAACCGCCCATGCTTGACGGCCGCCGCGCAAGTTTTCGGTTTGATCCTGATTCGCGGCAGGGTAGACCGGATTTATCACAATGGTGTTTTCAGGTGTCCTCTTGGGGATTGTGACGTCATACCGCCTGCGGTGGAAGCGCAAGCGCTGGTTGATTCGCGCGCGCCGCAAGGCGCGTGATCTCAGGCCTGTCGCCGATCGCACGGGCGCATTGGGACCGCGCAGCATCCTGCTGTTCGCGACCCTCAGGAACGAAAAGCCCCGGTTGCCGTGGTTCCTGAAATACTACCGCGACCTGGGGGTGGAACACTTCCTGTTCGTCGATAACGGGTCCGAGGACGGATCGGTCGACTACCTGGCCAACCAGCCTGACGTCTCGGTCTGGCGGACCTCGGCCAGCTATGCCGGGGCGCGCTTCGGCATGGATTGGATCAACGCGCTGCTGGCACGCCACGCGCATGGCCGTTGGGCGCTGGTGGTCGATGTCGACGAGTTCTTTCTGTATCCGTTTTGCGATACCCGCCCGTTGCGCGCGCTCACCGACTGGCTGGACGACGCGGGGTTGCGCAGCTTTGGCACGCTGATCCTGGACATGTATCCCAAGGGCCCGGTCGGCGATCAGCCTTGTGCGGAAGGGCAGAATCCCTTTGAGATCGCGCATTGGTTCGACAGCGCGAATTACGCGATAACCCGCAACGGCCAATATGCGAACCTGTGGATACAGGGCGGTCCGCGTGCACGCGGCTTTTTCGCGGACCAGCCCCGCGACGCGCCCGCACTGAACAAGGTGCCCCTGGTCAAATGGGATCGCGGCTATGCCTATGTCAGTTCCACCCACATGCTGTTGCCGCGCGGGTTGAACCTGACCTATGACACGCTGGGCGGCGAAAAGGCATCGGGCTGTCTGCTGCACGCCAAGTTCCTGGAAACGCTGGGCGAAAAGGCGCGCGAAGAACTGGAACGCGGGCAGCATTACGCCGGCGGACGCGAATATCAGGCCTATGCCGCCGCGCTTTCCGATCGCACGGATCTGTGGAACAAATGGTCCGAGCGTTTCATCAACTGGCGCCAGCTGGAAATCCTGGGGCTGATGTCGAAGGGGAACTGGGCGTGAGCGCGCGGCTGGGTTTCATCATGCTGGTGCACACCGCGCTGGACCGTGCGGTTCAGGTGGCGCGCTATGTGGCCTCGGCTGGCAGCCCGGTGGTGATCCATGTCGATGCCAAGACCCCCGCGGCCAGCTATCAGGCGATGGTGCAGGGACTGGCCGATCTGCCCGATGTGCGGTTCTGCCGCCGCCACCGGGGCGAATGGGGCACCTGGTCGCTTGTCGCCGCGATGCAGACGGCGACCGAAATGCTGCTGGACAGCTTTCCAAAGGTCGAACGGGTCTATGCGCTGTCTGGTGCCTGTATGCCGCTGCGGCCTGTCGCGGAACTGGCCGCATGGCTGGATCGTCACCCCGACACCGATTTCATCGAATCGGTGAATGTGGCCGATGTGAACTGGACCAAGGGCGGCCTGCACGAGGAACGCTTCACGCTGCATTTTCCCATCGGCTTCAAGCGCAACAAATGGCTGTTCGACCGGCTGGTCGCGGCGCAGCGCCTGTTGCGGGTTCGGCGCGACATGCCCGACGGGATCGTGCCGCACATGGGCTCGCAGTGGTGGTGCCTCACGCGCGAAACGCTTGAGGCCATCTTCCGCGACCCCATGCGCCGCCCGTTCGAGCAGTATTTCCGGCGCGTCTGGATCCCGGATGAAAGCTATTTCCAGACCCTGGTGCGGCTGCACGCGCGCCGTATCGAAAGCCGGTCCCTGACACTGGGCAAGTTCGATCATACCGGGCGACCGCATGTGTTCTATGATGACCACCTGCAACTCTTGCGGCGATCCGAATGCTTCATGGTGCGCAAGGTATGGCCTGGTGCCGACCGCCTCTATCAGCATTTCCTCACCCCGCGCGAGGCCGGCTCTGATGCCGAGCCGCAGCCCTCGCGCATCGACCGGCATTTCGCCAAGGCCACCGCCCAGCGGGTTCGCGGGCGTCCGGGGCTGTATATGGCCAGCCGCTTTCCCGTGAAGAACCGCGAGAACGGCCAGACCGCCGAACCCTATTCGGTCTTTCAGGGCTTTACCGAGGTCTTTCAGGATTTCGAGGGCTGGCTTTCGGCGGTGGCGAATTGCCGGGTGCACGGTCACCTCTTTGCGCCGCACAAGGTCGAATTCGCCAACCGCGAAAAGATCTTTTCCGGCGGGTTGAGCGACAGTGCCAGTCTGCGCGACTACAACCCCCGGGCCTTCCTGACAAACCTGCTGTGGGCGACGCGCGGCGAGCGGCAGTGCTTCCAGTTCGGCCCGGGTGACACGCAGGGCAGGAAATTCGACCTGCTCTGGCTGATGGCGTCCGATTCCAATGCGCAGATCTCGGTCATTTCGGGGGCCTGGGCCGTGCCGCTCTATCGCTCGGGCCGTCAGACTGCCGAAGTCCGCCGCGAGGCCGCGCGCCTGCAACGCATCGAAACGCAGATGCTGGAGATCCTGCAATCGCCGCGCACCCGGGCGCGCATCCGGATCTGGACGATGGCCGAATTCCTGGAAAACCCGGCGGAACCCCTGCACACCCTGTTCGACGAGATCGCCCCGCATTCCCAGGCACGGTTGATCCGCATCCCCGATCTGGTGGACCTGTCCGGCTTTGGCACCTTTCTGCAAGAGCTGCGCAACCAGGGCATGCAGCCCGTTCTGATGGGGGAATTCCCGCAGACCCCGGTCAGTCCCGATCCCTCGCACCGGATGAAATGACGCATGGCCTTCGACTATTTCGTGGTTCTCGCCGAGATGCGGACCGGATCGAACCTGCTGGAATCGAACCTGAACGCCTTTGACGGCATCGAATGTCATGGCGAGCTGTTCAACCCTGGGTTCATCAACACCCCTGGAACGGACAGCTTCCGCGATGTCACGGTGGCGCAGCGCGACCGCGATCCCTGGCGCCTGCTCAACGCGGTGCGCGCGGGGGGCGGGCGCATGGTGGGGTTCCGGCTTTTCCACGATCATGACCGCCGGATCTGGGACCATGTCTTGGCGGATACGGCCTGCGCCAAGATCGTTCTGACGCGCAATCCCCTGGACAGCTATGTGTCCCGCAAGATCGCCGCGGCCACCAACCAGTGGAAGCTGGGCGATGTGAAGAACCGCAAGCAGACCCGCATCGCCTTTGACGGAGCCGAGTTCGAGACCCATCTGTCGCGCCTGCACACCACCCAGATCGAGATCCTGCACAGTCTTCAGACCACGGGACAGTCGGCGTTCTACATCGGCTATGACGATGCCAACGACCTGGCGGTCCTGAATGGTCTGGCGCGCTGGCTGGGGGTTGCCTCGCACATCCAGGACCTGCCGCGCGCGCTGAAAAAACAGAATCCGGAACCGCTGGATCAAAAGCTGGCCAATCCGCAGGATCTGGCCCGCGCCCTGGCCCGGATCGACCGGTTCGACCTGACCCGAACCCCGAATTTCGAGGTCCGGCGCGGCCCGCTGCTGGCAGGCATTCATGCCGGGGCGACGACGCCGCTGCTGTTCCTGCCGATGCGGGGCGGGCCCGAAGCGTCGGTGCTGGACTGGATGGCGGCGCTGGACAGGGTCGCGCCGGCCGATCTGCCCCATGATTTCGACCAGGGCCGGCTGGAGCAATGGCGCCGCTCTCACACCGGGTTTCGCGCCTTTACCGTGTTGCGCCACCCGTTGAAACGCGCCCATGCGGTGTTTCGCAACCGCGTGCTGACGGGCGACATGCTGCCGGTGCGCGAACACATGACGCGGCTGTTCGGGTATCGCCCGGACGAGGGCGAGCGTGCCGGTTTCAAGGCATTCCTGCGGTTCTGCGACGCCAGCCTGTCGGGCCAGACGGGGATGCAGCCCTGGCCGGCCTTTGCCTCGCAGGCGGCCAATCTGGACGGGTATGCCCAGGCAATCCTCCCCGACCTGATCCTGCGCGAGGATGATCTGGAACAGGACCTGACCGCGCTGGCCCGGCGCCTGGGCCATTCATCCCCACCCCCCCATCGGGCCGAGGGCGACACCGGCCTGGACGAAATCCTGGACGATGACATCCGCGCGCTGTCACGGCGCGCCTATCGCCGCGATTACGAGGCGTTCGGCTTTGCCGATATCTGACGCACCGGCCGCCCACACCCGCCAAGGCGGCGCGAATGCGCGGGGTCCGATCGGCAGGATACGGGAAAATCAATGGGGGGCTCCGGTTGCCCGGAACCCCCCATCTACCCACGTGCCCTTCGCACCACACGTGTAAACTGGATCTGTCCCGGGCCATCCTGGCCCCATGAACACACCCTGCCACGCAGGCGCGATTCCCGCAAAGGAAAGCTGCGCGGCATTTGAGGCAAATGCCGCGCGGTCCGGCCTCAGCCGTAGACCGATTCCTTGCCGAAATGCTTGGTCAGCATGTAATACATCACCGCGCGATACTTGTTGCGCTCGGACTTGCCGTAGGTCTCGATCGCGGCGGCGATCGCCTCGTCCAGGGCCGGACCATCGGCCAGACCCAGTTTCTTCATCAGGAAATTCTTCTTGACGGTTTCGATCTCGCCCGGCTGGCTGCCGGCCACGGTCGAGGCATCGGCATCATAGATCGACGGTCCGCAGCCAATGGTGACCTTGGTCAGAAGCGCCATGTCCGGCTCCATCCCGCATTTGTTGCGCAGGTCGTCGGCGTATTTGGCAATCAGTTCGTCACGGCGTCCCATTGGTGTCTCCCTCTGGACAAGAATACTCTGTTTCCCTCGGGCAAGGATTATGGAGGCCCATCCGTTCGTCGCAAGGGAAAATCACGGTGTCGATTCCCCGCCGGGATCACAAACGGCGCAGCAGCTCGGGCGTGGGCCAACCGTCGGCGGGCAGACCCAGTTGCGCCTGCGTGTCCTGAACCGCCGCCCGGGTGCCGGCGCCAAGGATCCCGTCGATCGCGCCGACATCATGCCCGCGCGCTTCAAGCCGGCGCTGCAATTCGCGCATGCCGTTCTGATCCAGCCCCTGATCGGGGTTGCCGGCATCATAGATCGGCGCGCCTTCGATCCGCGTGGCGAAATAGGCGGCCGTGACCACATAGGTGAAGGACTGGTTCCATTCGAACATCACGCGGAAATTGTCGAAGATCATGAACGCCGGTCCGCGATAGCCCTGCGGCAGGATCACCGACGCATTCAGCCGCCCCGACGGCATCGGCACCCCGCGCGCCTGCACGCCCAGACGCTCCCAATCGGACACGCGCATCTGGGTGCGCAGGCCCGTCCGGGTCAGGTCCAGACCCTGCGGGATCGACACCTCGACCAGCCAGGGTTCGTTGGGGCGCCACCCGTGAGCGCTCGAGCAGCGCCGCGCCGGTCAGGACCAGTGTCGGCATCGACCCGCGCACGTCCACATGACCGTTGCCAGTCCGCGTCCACCCCAGCGCCAGGATGCGCGGCGCATCTGCACCATGCCGATCTCGCCCACCAGGCTGCCCTGCGGTGGTTCGGGTCCAGATCGCCCTGGCGGTAGAGTTCAGCCGCATGGCCAGTTGCGGACGGAACAGTCGGACGGTAGCTGCGTGCCAGGTCGCCAGCGCGTTCGCGGTGTTGATGTCGCCCTGGAAGGCGCCGCCAGGAACGGTCCGAACGCGCCAGAAAGGCCGCATCACCCCGGATTGATCCCAATCGCGTTGTAGCTGCTGGAACAGCGCGGGCTGCTTAGTTCTGAAGCTGGCGCGCCCGGTCCAGCCGGTTCTGGCTGATGAGCGAGCGCGAGAAGTCGATAAGGCCGCTGAAAGAACCCTGATCAGGATCGCGCTGCAAGACTGTGCCGTCCTGCCGCAAGCGCCAAAGAAGCGGTCGGCGGTATCGGCGGCAGACCGCCTCTGACGGCCTGGCCCAGGTCGCTGACGAAACCGACCAGCTTCCGCCGCAGCGGCGCTTGCGCCTCGGCGGTCAGTGGGAAGAGGCTGATAAGGGAAACGGCGGCGGCAAGAAGGGAACGCATGAAAACTCCTGTCGACTGGCCAAAGCGTAGCAGCCGCGCCCTGTGGCTGCTTCCGCTGTCGCACGAGACTGGCCGCTCTCGACGGGAAGATCCAGGCGTCGCTTGGCAGGAACCGTTCAAACGCATCCAGGTTCAGCGGCTCGAACCGTCCGAAATCGCCCAGGTCCAGACCGAGGCTGCGCGCAGAAGTGTCGGGCTCCAGCTTGCACCATTTCACGCGACCGCGCTTTTTCCCGTGACTGATCAGGCGGGCCTCGGCCAGATCGCCAGATGTTTCGAGATGGCCGCCAGCGATGTAGCAGCGTTCGGCCACGGCGACGCCATGTCACCTCGGGCAAAAAGCACAGGATCGCCCGCCGCGTCGGATCGGCCAGCGCCATGAAGATCATATCGAGGGGGTCGGGCGTGTTCACCCGCAATGGCCTAGCGGCGGCTGCGGGGCCGGTCAAGCGACGTTCAACGCATCGGTTGAATGTTGCAAGGGCGCGATGATAGCGCCAAACAGCACACGCGGGCGTGAAGCATGGAAAAAATCCAGCAATATCAGCATCTTGAACGCCCCTATTCCGTCTTGACTCTGTGCGTCCCCGTCCGTAGGTTCCGCCCGACTGTTCCGTGGGATTCAGCGATGACCGAACCGAACGATCTTGAGCGGCTCAAGGCGCTCGACGAGCGGCTCGAAAAGCTGAAGAAGGCGAAGGCGCCCGGCCCCAAGGTGCAGCAACAAGGCCATGAGATGGCGAATGTCGCCTGGCGCATGGTTACCGAGCTTGTCGCCGGTCTGCTGATCGGTTTTGGCATCGGATACGGGTTGGATGTGCTGTTCGGCACGATGCCCCTGTTTCTGGTGTTGTTCATTCTGCTGGGCCTGGCGGCCGGTATTCGCGTCATGATGCGATCCGCCGCCGACGTTCAGCGCCAGAGCCAAGAGGCGACGGCCGCCCTGAACGAAGGACGACGTGTCGGAAGCAGCGCATAGTCAGCGAAGGTCTGTGGTCGCATCCGATGGACCAGTTCATCGTGCGCCTGGCTGTTCAGACGACGGCATCAGGCCTGGGTTGACCTTCACCAACGCCGCGTTAGGATGCTGGTCACGTCCCGCTGGCGACGCCGCTGTTCAATGTCGGCACCCGGGGGCCGCGCGATCGTTCCGACCCGCGCAACATCGCCGAACTGGCTATGGCTTTTGCTCACAAGATGGTCGAGGACGTAATCCGGCAAGGACGCACCAGTTCTTCCCCAGCATCTTCACGCTGTTCATTTTCACTGCTCCTTTCGAACTTCCTGGGTCTGATCCTCGGGGTTCACCTCGACCTCGCATATCGCGCTCACGGCGGTGCTGGCGGTCGCGGTGTTCCTGACGGTGACGATCGTCGGTTTCGTCAAGGAACGGCGGGCTTCCTGGGCCCAGCGGTTCTATGACCTGGCGCCGCTGTTGCTGCGCCCGATCCTGGGCCCTGATCGAGATCATCAGCTATTTCTGTGCGCCCGGTCAGCACCCATCGGGTTCCTGGTGGGCAACATATGCCGGTCATGGCTTTACGCCGTGATCGCGTTCGCCGCCTTTGCACCGCTGATCCTGATAATGGACTTTATCGGGATCGCCGACGCTGCCGTCGATCCTGGTGATCACCGCGATGCCGGCTCGAAACTCGTGGCCTTCATCCAGGCCTATATTCTGACCTGCGTCTACCTCATAGATGCGCTGTGCATCCGCAATTCACCGACGCCTGTCGAATTCTCTCTTCAGCCAAATTCCAACCGTAAGGAGTGACGAAACATGGAAGGCCTGATCGTTCAACAGCGCATATCGGCGCTGGCTCACGGTATGGGCATGGGTGGGGCTGCGGTCGGTGTGGGCAACGTTGCCGGTGAATCTTCCGTCGGGCGCGCTGCGCAACCTGTCGAAGCCGCTGCTGGGCGGACCGCCACGCTGTTCATCGACCAGTTCGCCGAAGCGCGCTGGGATCTTCGTTCCTCGCTCGCGCTGTTCGCCGCCATCCCCATCTATCCAGATTCTACGGCCGGTGGGTCTGACGACATCCGGCGGATACATGGTCAACTTGTGGAGGACGCTCGCGTCAGTAAGAAACCGCCGCAGGGCACGCTGCCGGATAAGCCAGCAAACCGCCGCTGGCCGCGCTGAGGCGGCTGGCCCGGTAGGGTGCCGGAAGTCGACATCGCACTTCACGTTCCCGAACCAGATCATCTGGCCTGTGATCGCGCTGGTCGCTGTATTTCATTCTGCGCGTGGCGTGCTGCCCGCATCGGTTCGGTTCTGGCCGAACGGACGGGCACCATCACCAACGATATCGCTGCCGAGACCTATAAACAGCAGGCCGGCCGCTGACGCCGAGACCGCCTATCACAAGGCCTCGACGATGCGCGCGCGCCGCCGCCGCCATAGATCGAAGAGGCTCGCGATATCCAGAAAGACCTGACGTCGCTACGCTAAGGCCGACGCCGAGATCGCCGCCCGCACTGCGGAATCGGAAGCGCGTATCGCGGACATTCGCGCCAGCGCCGCCGAGGCCGTGACCGAGGTTGCCAAGGATACCACCAAGGAAATCCTGGGCGCGTTCGGTGTGAAGGCTGACGCACGGTCGGTGACGGCCGCGATCAACGCCCGCCTGAAAGGGGGTGCCGCATGACTCGCATCCTGACGCTGGTTCTGGCTCTCGCCGCGACCCCCGCGCTGGCCGCTGAAGAAAACTTCTTCTCGCTGCGCAGCACCGAGTTCGTGGTCTGGATTGCCTTCCTGGTGTTCCTGGCCGTGCTGGTGTTCTTCAAGGTGCCGGGCATGATCGGCGCCATGCTGGACAAGCGCGCCGAGACGATCCGCGCCGAACTGGACGAAGCCCGCAAGCTGCGCGAGGAAGCGCAGGAGCTGCGTGCCTCGTTCGAGCGCAAGAAAGCCGAGGTCAAGGACCAGGCCGAGCGGATCGTCGCCAAGGCCAAGGCCGACGCGGAAGTCGCCGCTCAGCAGGCTCGGGCCGATCTGGAAACCTCGATCGCGCGCCGTCTCAAGGCGGCCGAGGATCAGATTGCTTCGGCCGAGGCCTCGGCCGTGCGCGAGGTCCGCAACCAGGCGATTGCCGTGGCCATTTCGGCCTCGCGCGATCTGATCGCCAAGAAGATGGAAGCAGAAGACGCCGCCAAGCTGATCGAAGACTCGATCGCCACGGTGGACGCCCGTCTGCACTGAGACCCGTCTCATCCTGCCCAAAAGGCCCCGCTTTGGCGGGGCCTTTTGCATGTCAGCGCAGATTGTCGGTGACGCGAAATCCGTCCGGAATGGCCGCCTCGCCCTCCAGCAGCAAATCCGCCGCCAGTTCGGCCAGCTTGGGCGCCATGCCGAAGCCGATCTTGAACCCGCCGTTCAGCACGAAATGCCCGTCGCGGCCCGGCCAGGCCCCCAGCATCGGCGCGCGCGAGGGGCTGCGCGGGCGGACTCCGGCCCAGCGTTCCAGCACCTTTGCCCCGGCCAGATCGGGGCAGGCGACCCGCACCCTGTCCAGCAGCAGGTCAAGTTGCGCATCGGTTGTGTCCGGCGCATCATAGCTGCGTTCGCTGGTCGATCCGATGGCCACGGTGCCGTCGCCGTGGGGCACGATATGCAGACCATCCACGAACACCTGCGGAGAGTGCCGCCAATCGCCCGCCAGCAGCGCCGCCTGACCCTTGACGCCGTTGCCCATGCTGCGCTGCAGATCGGCGCCCAGATCAGCCAGACCCTGCGCGCCGGTCGCCCAGAGAACCGTCCAGCCAGGCGGAGGAACCGTGCCCTGTTCGACCGACACGCCGCGCGTGGCCAGCGCCGAAACAAGCGCAGCCGAGGCACCCCTGGGTGACATGCGCGCGCTCAGCGTATCGTGCACCACCAGACCCGTCGGCGACGCCACCCGCAGGCCCGTGACCGCCTGGGCGGAGACCACCGACCAGGCAGCGCGCCCCTGCCAGAGGGTGCGCGCAGATTCGGCCCGTTCGCGCGCGCGCGCCACGGCGGCATCATCCGCCAGGGGCTGCACCCGACCCAGCCGGGCATAGCCCGGATCGTGGCCGCCAGCCTGCGCGACCGCGCGCCAGAAATCTTCGGCCATCATCAGGCTGTCGAACTGAAACGCCTTTTTGGCGTTCCATTGTTCGGGCACATGCGGCGCCAGTGCGCCGACCACCCCACCCGAGGACCCAGCGCCGACGCGCACCGCCTCGATCACCCGGACCCGCGCGCCCCGCCGGGCCAGCGCCCAGGCCGATGCCAGGCCAAAGATCCCCGCGCCCATGACCGCGATTTGTGCCATTGCCTTTCCCCCGCTGCCGCGTAAAGGTCGCCGCGTTGTAGCCCTTCACATGCGTATGAACCAGCCCGCACTGACCTGGACAGACAGCGACACGCCCGTCGCCACCGCGTTTGACGACCCGTATTTCACTGGCGGGATCGACGAAACGCGCCATGTCTTTCTGGCTGGCAATGACCTGCCCGGACGGCTCGGTGACGGTTTTCATGTGGCCGAACTGGGGTTCGGGACGGGATTGAACCTGCTCGCGCTGGCTGATCTCTGGGCCGGGCCGGGCACGATCCGTTTCACCTCGTTCGAGGCCTTCCCCATGGCCCAGGCCGACATGGTCCGTGCGCTGGCCCCCTTTGCCCTGCCGCAGACCGACGCGCTGGTTGCGCAATGGCACGGTGACGGGCCCGTCCGTCACGTCGTCTTGCCGGGGATCCAGGCCGAAATCCTGATCGGCGATGCCCGTCAGACCCTGCCGGCCTGGCAGGGCAGGGCGGATGCCTGGTTTCTGGATGGCTTTGCCCCGGCCCGAAACCCTGAACTGTGGTCGGACGCGCTGCTGGCCCAGGTGGCGCGCCATACCGCCCCCGGCGGCACCGCGGCCACCTATACCGCCGCCGGCCACGTCCGCCGTGCCCTGCAGGCCGCAGGGTTCGGTGTCACCCGACAGCCGGGATTTGGCCGAAAGAAACACATGACAACAGCCCGGATGCCCACATGAGCCGCGAACAGAACACCACCCTGGGCATCTGGCTGATGGTCGCCGTGACGCTGGTCTTTGCCATTCAGGACGGGATCTCGACCCATCTGGCTGGCACCTACAACGTGTTCATGATCATCATGATCCGTTACTGGTTCTTTGCCACCTTTGTCATCACCGTGGCCAGCCGCAAGGCCGGCGGCATCCGCAACGCCGCGCGCACCAATGCCCCCAAGGCGCAGGTCTTTCGCGGGTTGTTGCTGGCGCTGGAAATCCTGGTCGCGGTCAAGGGCTTTGTCGTGCTGGGGCTGGTTGAATCGCACGCGGTCTTTGCAGTCTATCCGCTGCTGATCGCCGCCCTGTCCGGCCCCGTCCTGGGCGAGCGCGTGGGCTGGCGCCGCTGGGTGGCGATCGGCATCGGATTCATCGGCGTGCTGGTGATCCTGGAACCGGGGTTCGGCGTGTTCCGTCTGGGCGCGTTGATCCCCTTTCTGGCGGCCTTGATGTTCGCGCTTTACGGTTTGGTGACACGCTATGTCGGCCGCTATGACAGCAGTGCGGTCAGCTTCTTCTGGACCGGCATCATGGGGCTGATCGTGACCACCGCGGTGGGCGTCCTGCACTGGCAGCCAATGGTCGGCACCGACTGGATCTGGATGCTTCTGCTGTGCGTCACCTCGGCCAGCAGCCACTACATGCTGATCCGCGCCTACGAGGTGGCCGAGGCCAGCGCGATCCAGCCCTTCGCCTATCTGCAACTGGTCTTTGCCAGCATCATCGGCATCGTGGTCTTTCACGAAACGCTTCGCCCCAATGTTGCCATCGGGGCGGCGATTGTCGTCTGTGCGGGGCTGTTTACGCTGTGGCGCGCGCGCGTCGTGGCAGAGCGGCGTTAGCCGCCGCACATCTGCTGGGCCAGATCGCCAAAGGCCCGATAGCGCGCCCAGAACTCATTGTCGCTGCGGGTCGGCGACATGCGGACGGACTGCGCCTCGTCCGGGTTGGTGAAGAACCGGGCGGCACGGCGCTGTTCGGACCGGGTAAGCGTGTGATCTGCGGCGGAATCGATGCAGCGGCACAACTGGCGGCTGGACTGCGGCCGATCCGAGCGGTTGCAGGCGGCCTCGATCGGGCCTGCCATGGCGGCAACGGGGGCCAGTGTCGTCAGCGCAAAGGCGGCGGCGATCATCAGATGTTTCATGTCTGCCTCGATCCAGAGTCGTGCGACTCTTGCCGAGTCGTCTTAACAAAGCGTTATAAACTGTCGTTATCATTACCAAAAATAGGCTGCTTCCTCAACCGCTAGGGCTGGTATCGGCGGAATTCCCCGCCCCAAGATCATGCCCGCGACCATTGCACACGAATCGGTCCGCGCCTAACCTGACCTGGCAATGGCGGGGGGTCTGATGGCGGATTGGGATTACATCATCGTCGGTGCGGGCAGCGCGGGGTCGCTGCTGGCCAATCGTCTGAGCGAACGGCACCGGGTCCTGCTGCTCGAGGCCGGCGGACGCGACAACTATATCTGGGTGCATGTGCCGGTGGGCTATCTCTACTGCATCGACAACCCGCGCACCGACTGGCGCCTGCGCACCGCCGCGGAACCCGGGCTGAACGGCCGCAGCCTGCTGTATCCCCGCGGCAAGGTGCTGGGCGGGTGCAGTTCGATCAACGGAATGCTGTATCTGCGCGGGCAGGCCGCAGATTACGACCAATGGCGTCAGATGGGCAACACCGGCTGGGGCTGGGACGACGTGCTGCCCTATTTCAAGAAGCACGAGGATTACGCGGCGGGCGAACCCGGCGAGATGCACGGCACGGGTGGCGAATGGCGGGTCGAAAACCAGCGCCTGCGCTGGCAGATCCTGGATGACTGGGCGCGCGCCGCGCAAGAGGTCGGCATCCCCGGCGTCGAGGATTTCAACACCGGCGACAACGAAGGTGTCGCCTATTTCAAGGTGAACCAGCGCAAGGGTTGGCGCTGGAACACCGCAAAGGCGTTTCTGCGTCCGGCGCGCCACCGGATCGAGGTGCACACCAACGCCCAGGCGACCGGGCTGCTGTTTGACGGCGATCGCTGCGTGGGCGTGCGCTATCTGCGCGACGGCCAACCGACCGAGGCTCGCGCGAATGCCGAGGTGATCCTCGCCGCCGGTTCGATCGGGTCGACCCAGTTGCTGCAACTGGCGGGAATCGGCCCCGCCGCGCGTCTGCGCGATCTGGGAATCGCCCCGCGCCACGACTGCGATGCCGGCGAGAACCTGCAAGACCACCTGCAACTGCGCCTGGCGTTCAAGGTAACCGGGGCAAAGACGCTGAACACCATGGCGAACAGCCTGTTCGGCAAGGCGAGGATCGCAGCCGAATATGCCCTGTTCCGCACCGGCCCGATGTCGATGTCCCCCAGCCAACTGGGTGCCTTCGCGCGCTCGGGGCCCGATGTGGACAGGGCGGATCTGGAATACCATGTGCAACCGCTCAGCCTGGATGCCTTTGGCCAGCCACCGCATGACTTTCCGGCTGTCACGGCCTCGGTCTGCCATCTCAGGCCCGAAAGCCGGGGGCATATCCGCGTGACCACGCAAGACCCCCTGACCCAGCCGCAGATTGCCCCCAACTACCTGTCCGCCGAACGGGACCGGCATGTCGCCGCCAACGCGATCCGACTGACTCGTCGCATCATGGCCGCCCCGGCCCTGGCGCAATACCGGCCAGAGGAGTTCAAGCCCGGCCCCGCGCTGCAAACCGAGGACGACCTGATCCGTGCCGCCGGCGATATCGGCACGACGATATTTCACCCGGTCGGAACCTGCCGCATGGGCACCGACCCGCGCGCCGTGGTGACGCCGGATCTGCGCGTGAACGGGGTGCGGGGCCTCAGGGTGGCGGACGCCTCGATCATGCCGACGATCCCGTCGGGCAATACCAATTCGCCAACGATCATGATCGCGGAAAAGGCCGCGGCGATGATCCTCGCAGGCTGACGCGCCCTCTTGCGCGCCGCGGCGCCACGGGCGATGCTGACACCAGACAGGAGATCCGCCATGACGCCCGACATCAGTATCAAGAAGGTGGTCCACATCATCTTTCAGGCGCGGGAATCCGGTCGCCCCGGCGAATTGCACGCCTTCATCGACGCGCTGAACGATGATGAAAAGGCCAGTCTGGTGGCGATCGCCTGGGTCGGTCGGGGCGCGTTCGAGCCAGAGGATTACGCCGAAGCCCTGGAAACCGCCTTTGCCGAGGCCACGACTCCGACAGCGGATTACCTGATGGGCATGCCCCACCTGTCCGAGAACCTGGAATCGGGCCTCGAGGCGCTGGAAATCGACGTGACCGAGGCGGAAGAGGACTTTTTCGACCGCTGACACCCCTGTCCCGGTCGCACGGGGGGCGCTGCCCCCCTGACCCCCCCGGGATATTTGGGGCACAAAGAGGGGGGGGTTAACAGGCTCTTAACCTGCGCCCCTCACCTTGTCTCAAATACGCATTGTCGGGCCGTTTCAGCGTGCGAACGGGTCGGACAGCGCGGGCAGGATCGTTCCGCTGCAGGGGCCGAAGCCGATGGTGTAGCCATCGCCCTGGCAGTGGCCTGTCAGTGTCAGCCGGTCGCCATCCTCCAGGAAGCTGCGGGTCTGGCCGCCGGGCAGCGACAACGGCTCCTGCCCGCCCCAGCTGAGTTCCAGCAGCGACCCGCGCGAGTCCTTGACCGGGCCCGAGATGGTGCCAGAGCCCAGAAGGTCGCCCACCCGCATCGGACAGCCCGAGGTGGTGTGATGCGCCAGTTGCTGCGCGGCCGAGTAATACATTTCCTTGTAATTGGTGCGCGAAATGACGCTGGCATCGCCGCCGCCCGGGGCCAGTTCTACATCCAGCGCGATGTCATACAGCATGGGGCCGGGCTCTTGCAGATAGGGCAGCAGCGGCTTTTCGCGCGCCGGAGTCTGTGTCCGGAACGGCTCGAGCGCCGCCTTGGTCACGATCCAGGGCGAGATCGTGGTGGCGGTGGCCTTGGCCTGGAACGGACCCAGCGGGACGTATTCCCAGGCCTGGATGTCGCGCGCCGACCAGTCGTTCAGCAGCACATAGCCGAAGATCATCGCATCCGCTTCGGCCACGCTGACCGGGCCGGTTGACGGCTGCCCGACGATGGCCCCCATCTCCAGCTCCAGGTCGAAACGCGCGCTGGGCGCCCAGCGCGGCGCATCATCCTGCGGACCCTTCAGTTGGCCCCAGGGACGGCGCACATCGGTTCCCGAGACCACCACCGAGGACGCGCGCCCGTTATAGCCGATCGGAATATGCAGCCAGTTCGGCGGCAGCGCATTCTCGGGCCCGCGGAACATGGTGCCGACATTGAACGCGTGGTTCCTGCCGGCGTAGAAATCGGTGTATTCCGTCACGGCAAAGGGCATGTGCAGGGTGACGCCGTCCAGCGGGTGCAGATAGGGTTCCACCTGATCGCGGGTTCCGCTGCCTTCGGCCAGATGGCCCATCAACTGACGGCGCAGCCTGTCCCAGACATCGGGCCCCGCGGCCATCAGCGGATTCCACGCGGGCGTGTTCAGCAACGGCCCGTCACCCGGAGCCAGCAACCCGGCCTTTTCCATGCCCGCGACATCCAGCACGAACGCGCCGATGGCGACGCCGCAGCGAATCGAAAGCGCCGCGGTCGAGAACACGCCGCACGGCAGGTTGTTCAGCGGAAACGGACAGGTCGGGTCGTTGGCGGTATCGACCCAGGAGCGGATGAGCGACATGGAATCTCCTGCGGGTTGTTCGGCGGTGGATGGGCAAGGCTGCCCATCCGGAATGACTCAGTCCTTGATGCCGGGTGTGCCGTCGAATTTCTTCTCAAGCGTGGTCCAGCAGTCCAGATAATCGTCCTGCAAGGGGGCGGATTGCGCAGCCCATTGCGTCAGATGCTGGGGGAACCGGGTTTCGAACATGAAGGACATGGTGTTGTCCAGCATATGCGGCTTCAGATCGGCGTTCGAGGCCCCTTCGAACGCGTCCCTGTCCGGCCCGTGCGGCAACATGCAGTTGTGCAGGCTCAGACCGCCCGGCAGGAAGCCCTGCGGCTTGGCGTCATACTGGCCATAGATGTTGCCCATCAGTTCCGACATGATGTTCTTGTGATACCACGGCGGGCGGAAGGTATTCTCGGCCACCATCCAGCGTTCGCGGAACAGCACGAAGTCGATGTTCGCCGTCCCCTCTTGCCCGCTGGGGGCGGTCAGCACGGTGAAGATCGACGGATCGGGGTGATCGAACAGGATCGCGCCGACCGGCGAATAGGTGCGAAGGTCGTATTTGACCGGGCAATAATTGCCGTGCCAGGCCACCACGTCCAGCGGCGAGTGGCCGATCTGGGTCTCGTGGAACTGGCCGCACCACTTGATCACCACGCGCGAGGGGGCTTCGCGATCCTCGAACGCGGCGACGGGGGTCTTGAAGTCGCGCGGGTTGGCCAGACAGTTGGCCCCGATCGGGCCGCGGTTGGGCAGGTCGAATTTCTGGCCATAGTTTTCGCAGACAAAGCCCCGGCAAGGCCCGTCCAGAACCTCGACCCGATACACCAGACCGCGCGGCAGGATGGCGATTTCCTTGGGCTCCAGGTCGATGATGCCCATTTCGGTGCAGAACCGCAGGCGGCCCTCCTGCGGGACGACCAGCAGTTCGCTGTCGGCCGAGAAGAAATATTCGTCCTGCATCGACGCCGTCACGAGATACACATGGCTGGCCATGCCGACCTGCGTGTTCACGTCGCCCGCGGTGGTCACGGTGCGCATCCCGGTGATCCAGGTCAGGCTTTCGCCCGCGGCCGGCATCGGGATCGGATCCCAGCGATACTGGCCCAGGCTGATCACGTCGGGCAGCACGTTTGGCGCGGTTTTCCAGCCGGCGACCTCGATCTTGCGGAACCGTGCCGTGTGCTTGACCGAGGGGCGGATGCGGTAGCACCAGGTCCGTTCGTTCTGGCCGCGCGGCGCGGTGAACGCGGTGCCCGACAGTTGTTCGGCATAGAGACCATAATTGCATTTCTGCGGGCTGTTCTGCCCCTGGGGCAGGGCGCCGGGCAGGGCCTCGGTTTCGAAATCGTTGCCAAAGCCGGGCATGTAGCCTTCATGCGGGCCACTGGCGGAAGGTGCGCGCATCATGCCCTTGGGCAGGGATTGGTCAGTCATGGCGACTCCTGTTCGCTCAGGATATTCTTCATCTCGCGTGCGCCTTAACATTTATTGCAATTGCAACAAAGTCAAGTGTTCTGCGCCATGTCGTTGCTTTCGCCGGCGCTTTGTGATCGGCTCGCCGGACCGCTGGAGACGCCCATGACCGACGCCCCCGATTTTGACCTGAACACGTTTCTGCCCTACCGCCTGAACGCTGCTGCGAACCGAATCAGCCGTGCCTTTGCCGACCGCTATCGCGAGGAATTCGGTATTTCGATTCCTGAATGGCGCGTTCTCGTGCATCTGCACCACGCCGGGGACGTATCGGTGCGGGATATCGAATCGCGCGTGGACATGGAAAAATCCAAGGTCAGCCGCGCCGCGTCGCGGCTCGAGGCGGCCGGCTACGTCAGCAAGGCGGTGAACGATCACGATCGCCGGTTGCTGGCGCTGCGCCTGACCGACACCGGGCGAAACCTGGTTTCCCGCGTGCTGCCCATCGCGATGCAGTATCAAGACGAGATGCTGAATCGTCTGGGCCCGTTGGCGCCGGGGCTGAATGCCGCGCTCGACGTTCTGCTGAACGACGGGGACTAGCGCGTCGGCGTCGCGTCGATCTCTGCCATCAGCCGGGCATGACGGGCGATGAAATCCGCGCGCACCTCGGCCGGGGGACGCGGAGAAATGGTGATCCCCGCCGCATGGGGTGTGGGGCGGCCAAAGATGCGGTCGGCCTCGGCCCGGGAAAACCCCGCGATCTGCGTGGCCTCCAGCCAGGCGCTGACGATGTCGGCCTTCTTGATCAGGGTCTTGATCGGCTTGGGCAGCACCGCCGGCAGGCCAAAGCGGATATGGATCGCGGCGGTCAGGCGGTCGTCCAGGGCGCCATAATCGGGTCCGACGGCGGCCTTGACCGGGGAAATCATGTCGCCGATCACATATTCCGGTGCATCGTGCAGCAGCGCCGCCAGCCGCCAGCGCGGCGCCAGGCCAGGCTCCATCCGGCCCAGCAGCGATTCGACCAGCAGCGAGTGTTCGGCTACGGAATAGGGCCAGTCGCCGGTCGTCTGCCCGTTCCATCGCGCGACGAACGCCAGGCCATGCGCGATGTCCTGCAGTTCGATATCGACCGGCGTGGGGTCCAGCAGGTCAAGCCTGCGACCCGAAAGCATCCTTTGCCAGGCGCGCGGCTGTTTCATGACCTGTCCCCGTCCGGTTCTTCCGGCGTCGATACCCAAACGGGACCGGGTGGTAAAGCCGGCGGTTTACAGCCCCGGCCCGGCGGGCAGCGACACCAGGATTGCCAGCGCCAGCGCCAATCCGACGATGGCCAGCAACAAGCCACGCGACCGGCGCCGATGGCGGTGGGGCAATCGGCTGGCGGGCTGGTCCGGTATCGGGGCCGGTTCGGTCTGGCCGGTTTCGTCCGGCTCGATCCAGGCGTCGGGGGACAGGATCGAGGGCGGCGCCGGGGCCGTGGTGCGCGGGCTGTCAACCTGAAGGTCCGGGCGCATCTCGGCCCCATAGGGCGTGCGGATCGGCTTGTCGGTGCCGATCCCCTCGACCGAGGCCATGAGCCCGACCAGATCGAGCCCCAGGTCAGGCCGGGTCTGACCGCCCGGATCCGATTCCGAGGGCACGGTCGCCGCATCCACCGGCAGCGGATGGTCCGGTTTGACAAGAGCCCGCGCCGCGCGGGCGATCTGCTGCGCCGTGGCCCGGCGTCCGCTGCGCAGACTGGGCCAGCGCCCCATCAGTTGCGCGCGCCGCGGCGGCGGCGCGGGCGTGCTGTTCGGATTGCGCAAGATCCCCACGCGCGCCTGACGATCCTGGCGCGAGGGGCGGCGGCTTTCTGCATCGGGCGCGGTGCTTGTCACGGGCGGCAATTCCCTTTGTGCGGGTGGGCGCCGCCAGCTTCGCGCAGCTCCGTTAAGAAAACCCCAACGCAAACGGCCGGGCACCGGGCCCGGCCGTTCATTCGTCCGTCTGCGGCCGCTGTCAGGCGACGGGCGCGCCACCCGGCTGTTGCTGCTGGCGCATCAGCTGCTGGCGATACATCTGCATGAAATCGATCATCTCCAGGTTCAGCGGCGGGAAGCCACCGTCGCGGGTCACATCCGAGATGATCCGCCGCGCGTAGGGGAACACGATGCGCGGGCACTCGATCAGCAGGAACGGGTGCAGTTGTTCTTGCGGCAAGCCTTCGATCAGGAAGATCGCGCCATATTCCAGCTCGGCCAGATAGAGGGTCTGGTTGGTGTCCTTGGTCTTGGCTTCGACCTTGTATTTCGAGATCACCTCGAAATGGCCGTCCTGCTCGCGCTTCTTGGCGTCGAGGCTGACCTGCACCTGAATGTCGGGCTGACCCGCGGGCAGGATGCCGGTGCCGCGCACGACGGCGTTTTCAAAGGACAGGTCGCGCACGAACTGCGCCAGAACCTGGAATTTCACCTGCGGCTGCGCCCCGGGTTGGGCGCCGGGTTGGGCACCGGCCTGGGGCGCGGCTCCGTTGCCAGTCTCGGCCATGACTCTCTCCTGATGACTATGGGTCTGACGGCGTTCTAGCAGGAGGTTCCGGGCGCCTCAAGGACAGGCCTCAGGAAGGACGGGCCTCAGGAAGGACGGGCCTCAGGGCTGGCGCGGTCCGTCGATGCGGTGGTCGGTGTCCAGCGGGTCGCGACCCGGATCGCGCACGGTGAATTCGCCTTCCACGATGTCGTCCTGCCAGACGCGGGTGGTCACGGTGGTTCGCGCGCCGATCAGCCGGACCAAGGCGCGTTGCAGGGGGGGCACCAGCAGCAGCAGACCCAGCGCGTCGGTCAGGAAGCCGGGCAGGATCAGCAGGATCCCGGCCAGAACACGGAACGCCCCCTGCGCCAGAAAGCTGCCGGGGTCGATCCTGAGCCCGCCCTGCATCATCGCGATTGCCCGCGCCTGCTGACCGCGCAGGATCGTGATCCCCAGCATCGCGCCCATAAGGATCAGCAACAGCGTCATGCCGACACCGATCTGGCCGCCGATGGCGATGAACAGCGCGATCTCTATCAAAGGCAGGGCGACAAACAGCAGCAGGATGGGCAAACCGGGAAATCCCCTTGGGTGACATGGTGGACTTAGGCCTTCGCGCACCCTACATAGTCACCGATTGAGTGAAACCAAGCCCGAGTGCCTTGAGGAAACGATGGACAACGCCGTGATACAACTCCTGGTCCTGGCCGGAATTGCCGTTTTCCTGATCCTGAAGCTGCGCAATGTGCTGGGCACGCGCGACGGATATGAACCCGGCCAGGCCCCTGCCGCCGACCCTGCCCCCACGCCGCGCCGCGGCTTCGAGGTGATCGAGGGCGGCGAGGATCGCGACATCACCGACCATGTGCCGGCCGGCACCCCCGCCGCCGTTGCGCTGGCTGACATGAAGCGTGCCGAACCCGGCTTCAACGTGGGCGAGTTCCTGAATGGCGCGCGTCAGGCCTATGAAATGATTCTCATGGGGTTCGAGCGCGGCCATCTGGACGATCTGGTGCCTCTGTTGTCGCGCGACGTGTTCGAAAGCTTTGACGAGGTCGTGCAACTGCGCGAACGCGAGGGGCTGAGCGTCGAGGCAACCTTTGTCGGTGTGCGCGAGATCGAGCTGACCGACGCCCGCTTTGACGCCGCCACCCGCGAGGGCGAGGTGACGGTGCGTCTGGTGGGTGAACTGACCTCGATCGTGCGGGACCGCGACGGCAAGGTGATCGAAGGCGACGCCTCGCGCATCAAGCAGGAACGCGACCTGTGGACCTTTGCGCGGGTGATGGGGTCCGAAAACCCCAACTGGCGGCTGGTCGCCACCGGCGACTGACCGCGGCGCGGCGCGGGGCAGGAAAGGGTCGCGCCATGAGCCGCCGCCTGACAGACGAGGAGCGCGAGATCTGGCATCGCGTCGTGCGCAACGCCCGGCGCCTGCTGCCATCGCACGATCCGGCGCCCGACGCCCGCAAGGGGCCCGTGCCTGACCCGCAGGCACCGAAGCCCGCCGGTCCACCGCCCCACACCCGCCCGTCGCCCGCGCATCCGGTCCCGCCGATCCCACCCGGGGCGACACGGGGCGTCGCACCGCCGCGCATCGGTCTGGATCTGGCCCCCTCGGTCAGCGAGCGTCTGGCGCGAGAGCCGGTGCGGATGGATCGCAACCTGCATCGCGCCATGTCGCGCGGCAAACTGGAACCCGAGGCCCGAATCGACCTGCACGGCATGACCGTCGCGCAGGCCCATGGCGCGCTGATTGGCTTCATCCTGTCGGCGCAGGCGCGGGGCCTCAGGCTGGTGTTGGTCATCACCGGCAAGGGGCGCAAGCCGGGTTCGGACCACGCCGCGCCGATGCCGGTGCGCCAGGGCGTGCTGAAGCACGAGGTGCCGCACTGGCTGCGCAGCGCGCCGCTGGGACCCCTGGTCCTGGAACTGCGCGAATCGCACCGCTCGCATGGCGGGGCGGGTGCCTATTACGTCTATCTGCGCAAGCGGCGCTAGGTGTCAGCGCACGCTGGGTGCTGCCGTCGCCCCGTCCACCGAACCCGTGAGCCGCTGCAGCCAGTAGGGCACCACGCTGCGTCGGCGTGCCGGGTCCTCGGTCAGCGGGGTCAGGATCACCTCGGTCGTGTTCTGAAGGGTCAGGATCGTGGCCGGCAGCAGGGGCACCGACCCTGCGGTATCGCGCGACAAGGCGGCGTTCATCGCACCCATCTGGTTCAGCAGCCCGATCAGCGCCGGCGACGACCCGACCGTGAAATGCCCGTCGCCGCGGCTGAAGGCGCTGACATCCACCACCGTCACGCCCAGCCCCTCGACCGGCTGCGCGCTGGGCATGTTGCCCAGGCGCGCGCGCTCTCCGGTCAGGCTGGCGGACAGCATCAGAACCCGGTCGCGCTGCGAGGTGATGATCAGGAACGGTTCGGGCAGGGGGCCGATGTCGCGGACCTGCTGGCGGAACAGTTCGATATCCACATCCGGCGAAATCAGGATGACGCCGCCGATCGCGGACAGGGCCGGATCATGCGTCAGCGCCATCTGTCGCAGGGTCTCCATTGTCAGGTGGCTGCCCATGGAATGCGCCATCAGGATGATGCGGCGCGGCCCGGCGGCAGCCACGCGGCGGATCATCTGGACCATGCCGTCCCGGGCGAACAGGGCACTGTCGCGGTCATGCGCATAGGCCAGCGGCGCGCCCAGCGAGGGCCAGGAATAGTGCAGCATGACCCCCGGCAGGTTCAGGTCATGGTCCAGCTGCGCCGTTCGGAACACGCCTTCGACAAAGGTGGTGTTGAACCCATGCACGAAGATCACGGCCTCGCGTTCGTCAGGGGCCTGTTCGTTCAGCCGCTGGCGCACGGCATCCTCGAACTGGGGACCGCTCAACTGTTGGGCGTTCGCCAGCATGAAATCGCGCTCGGGGTTGCCCGCGCGGCGGCCCCTGGGGCGCGTGATCTCGCCTCGCTCGCGGTCAGGCGGGATCGAGACGGTATACCGCCCAAAGGTTTCCTCGGACTCGCGGGCCCAGCCGGGAATGTCCGGCTGGTCAGGATCCGGCCCGCGCGTGGTCGCCACCAGGATCGGCACCCAGACCGCGCCGGGGGCCGTACCCGCAACGAAATCCACCCGCTCGCGCTGGGCGCAGGCAGCCAGGAAAACCAGGGCAAGGATCGTGAGCGCGCGCATGACCGTTCCGAACATCCGAATGCCCGCTGCATACACCAAGCCGCGCGCGCCGTCAGGGGGGATGCGGCGGATTGTGCCTTTCCCGGCGCTTCCCCGCGCAGTAGATCAGGGGGATGCGCGATATCCTCAGCTCTGCCCGCACCGCCACCGCCGAACTGCGCCAGCTGTTCGAACCGACGCCCCTGCAACGCAACGATCATCTGTCCGCCCGCCATGGCGCCGATGTCTGGCTGAAGCGCGAGGATCTGACGCCGGTGCGCAGTTACAAGATTCGCGGCGCCTTCAATGCCATGCGTCGGGTTCTGGATGGCTTGCCCGACCAGGACACCTTTGTCTGTGCCTCGGCCGGGAACCATGCGCAGGGCGTCGCCTTTGCGTGCCGGCACTTCGGCAAGCGGGGCGTGATCTTCATGCCGGTGACGACGCCGCGGCAAAAGATCGACAAGACCCGCATCTTTGGCGGCGACTCGGTCGAAATCCGCCTGACCGGTGACTATTTCGACCAGTCCCTCGCCGCCGCGCAACGCTTTTGCGCCGAGGTTGGCGCGCATTTCCTGTCGCCGTTCGACGATGACGACGTGATCGAGGGGCAGGCCTCGGTCGGGGTGGAAATCGTCGAGCAACTGGGCCGAATGCCCGATGTCATGGTCCTGCCCGTGGGTGGGGGCGGGTTGGCATCGGGGGTGCGGCGCTATTTCGCGGCGCTCGCCGCGCCGACCGCCTTTCGCTATGTCGAACCGCTGGGCGGGGCCAGCCTGACCGCCGCCCTGCGGGCCGGCGGGCCGGTGACCCTGGCGCGCGTGGACAGTTTCGTCGATGGCGCCGCCGTGGCGCGGATCGGCGAACGCCCGTTTTCGGCGCTCATGGCCGAGACCCCCGCGCAGGTGCTGCTGGCACCCGAGGACCGGATCTGTGGCACCATGCTGGAGATGCTGAACGTCGAGGGCATCGTTCTGGAACCCGCGGGCGCGCTGTCGGTCGATGCCCTGCCCGATCTGGGCGATCTGATCCGCGGACGGACGGTCGTTTGCGTGACCTCGGGCGGGAATTTCGATTTCGAACGCCTGCCCGAGGTCAAGGAACGCGCGATGCGCTGGGCCGGGACCAAGAAATACTTCATCTTGCGGATGCCCCAACGCCCCGGTGCATTGCGCGATTTCCTTGAGATCCTGGGCCCCGAGGATGACATCGCGCGGTTTGAATACCTCAAGAAATCGGCGCGCAACTTCGGGTCGGTGCTGATCGGCATCGAAACGAGCCGTGCCGAGAACATCACCGCGCTGTTCGCCCGCATGGATGCGGCGGGCTTCGATTATCGGGACGTGACAGTGGACGAAACACTGGCGAATTTCCTGGTCTGATCCGCCGCCGAGACACCTTGAGGTCCGCGCCTTCAGGCCGCCCGCTGCGCCAGTCCGGCCAGGAACTGCTCTCGCGACGTTGCATGGCAGCGCCGGATCGCCGCCAGATCCACCTGCCCGCCCCGGCCGGCATTCGCCTGGTGCTCGCCCTCGGCGCAAAGCGTGGCAAAGTCGCGAAAGCCCAGGTTCAACGCCGCCCCCTTGAGGAAATGCAGACCCGCGGCCAGCGCGCCGTCGTCGTTGCAATCGTCCAGTTGCGCGAGTCCCTCTGTGACCTCCTCAAGGAACACCGCGACGATATCGGCAAACGCATCGCCCATGTCATCACGCAGTTCGTCCACCTGTGCCCAGTCGATCATCGTCCGCTCCTTTCGTCGTGTGCAGCGTGACATGCAACCGATGAGCGAAATCCTAACGTGAAAAAACAACTGAAAACAATTGTCGGTTTCAGAAGTTGTTAAAGGGGTTGGGGCAGAACCGGACCGAGTTCATGAAAAGGTGTGCCGTGTCGTCCATCCAAACCAGTGCCGTGACCACCCCGCCGCCCGCGTTTCCGGCGGATGGGGTCATTCGCAACGTCCTGATCGTCGATGATTCGCGCGCGCAGCGCATGATGGTCGAGACGGGGCTGCGCGGGCGTGGTTTCACCGTGCATCACGCCGCCTCCGGGGCCGAGGCGCTGGATCTGTGCGCGCGGATCGACTTCGACCTGGTGCTGTCGGACTGGATGATGCCGGGGATGACCGGCGTCGATTTCTGCCGGCTGCTGCGCGAGCGTCCCAGCGACCGCTACATCTACTTCATCCTGCTCACCTCGAAATCCGACAAGGCCGCCGTGGCCGAGGGGCTGGATGTCGGCGCGGACGATTTTCTGACCAAACCGCTGGACCCGGGCGAATTGCGCGCCCGCGTGAACGCCGGCGCGCGCGTTCTGGCCATGGAGCGCGCGCTCAGGGGCAGCAACCTGTTGCTCAGCGATGCGCTGGCGAAACTGCACACGCTCTATGATTCGCTCGACCGCGATCTGGTCGAGGCCCGCAATCTGCAACAATCCCTGCTGCGCGAGCGCCACCATCGCACGGCCGAGGGGCGGGTCAGCCTGCTGCTGCGCCCCTCGGGGCCGGTCGGCGGGGACATGGTCGGTTTCTTCGATATCGGCGCGCATCAGACCGGGCTCTACGCCTTTGACGTTTCGGGGCATGGCGTGACCTCGGCGCTGATGACCGCGCGGCTTTCGGGGCTTTTGACCGGCGCCTCGCCGGATCACAACATCGCCATGTCGGTTGGATCATCGGGTCCCGCTGGCCGCCCTCCGGCCGAGGTCGCGGCAGCCATGAACCGCCTCATGTTGTCAGAGATACAGACCGAACGCTATGTGACCCTCGCCTATGCCGAGATCGACCGCACGAGCGGACTGGTGCGCCTGGTTCAGGCCGGGCATCCGCATCCGATGGTGCAACATGCCTCGGGGCGGGTCAGTCGCCTGGGCAGCGGTGGTCTGCCGGTGGGCTTGCTTGAGGGGGCGCACTATTCCGGGTTCCAGACCCGCCTGCGCCCCGGCGACCGCCTGCTGCTGGTATCGGACGGCGTCACCGAATGCCCTGATCCTCAGGGCGAGGAACTGGGGGCCGAGGGGCTGGAACGTATCCTGCGAACCCTCGCCGGCCTGCATGACACCGCGCTTCTGGATGCGTTGATGTGGGAACTGGCGCGCTGGCATGGGTCCGAGGATTTTCCCGACGATGTCAGTTGCGCCTTGTTCGAATATGACGGCCCCGCGACCGGGGACCGCGCGCCTTGACCTGCGGCTGCGGTCCTGCCGCCGCCGGGCACGCGGGCCATCGCCCGGCCCCGGCCCCTCGCGTTGCGCTGCCGGGGCGATCCCTGCGGCGCCGGTCAGTCGCGGCTGAAACGCGCCGCCAGTTCGACATGGGCCGACCAGCGGAACTGGTCGACCACCTGAACCCAGTCCAACCGATAGCCCGCTGCCGCCAGCGTGCGGGCATCCCGCGCAAAGGTGACCGGGTTGCAACTGACATGCGCGATCACGGGAACGGCAGCGCGTGCCAGTTCGGCCACCTGCGCCTCGGCGCCCGCGCGGGGCGGGTCGATGACCACGGCATCGAATCGCGCCAGCTCTTCGGGCAGCAACGGACGACGAAAGAGATCGCGCGCCTCGGTTGTCACCCGCTTCAGCCCGGTCGCGCTGCGCCAGCCCCGGTCCAGCGCGGCCAGCATCGCCGCGGCACCTTCGACCGCGTGGACCTCGGCGGTTTCGGCCAGTGGCAGCGCAAATGTCCCGCATCCCGCGAACAGGTCCGCGACGTGGCGCGCGGGGCCCAGGGCATCGCGCACCGCATCCAGCAAGCCGGCCTCGCCCTGCGGGGTGGCCTGCAGGAAGGCGCCCGGCGGCGGCGAGACCAGCGCGCGGCCCATCGCAAGAACCGGCGGCTCTTCCTGCACGAGGATCTCGCCATTCCAGGACAGGCGCACCAGGGAATGCCGCGCAGCGATCCCGGGAAGCGTCTGGCGCAAGATCGCATCCAGCGGCTTCCCGCCCTCGACCGCGATTTCGACACCCTGCCGGAACAGGGTCGCCGTCAGCCGCATTTCGGCCTTGCGCGAGGCCCCCTCGATCACCAGCGCCTCCATCGCGGGCAGGGCGGCCAGCAGAGCAGGGTCCAGCAACCGGCAATCGGGCACGGCCGTGACCGTGTCCGAAGCACGCCCGTGGAATCCCACCAGCGCCCCGGATTTGAGCCGCCGCCCGGTCAGCGTGGCCCGCCGCCGCGTTCCGGGGGGCGAGGTCAGGACAGGGCGAAATGGCGCGGCGATTCCCTGTGCCGACAGCGCCTGGCTGACGACCGCGGTTTTCCAATCCGCAACAAACGCATCAGAGGCATGCATCAGGGCGCAGCCGCCGCAGGCCTTGTAGTGCCGGCACGGCGCCGACACCCGGTGCGGCGATGGGGTCAGGATACGCGGTAGCGCCACGCGGCCGTCGACCGCGACCCCCTCGACGGTTTCACCGGGCAACACGCGGGAAAAGACCAGCCCCTCTCCGACACCCTCGCCGCGCAGTGTCAATCGTTCGATCCGGGTCATGCGGCGGACCACCGCGACGCGGGTGCTGGGCGTGCCGGCTCGTGCCGTTGCGCGATCACGCCGGCACCGCCGGGGAAAAGGCATACCCCTCGGGTGAAAGGATCGTCGCCTCGCGCAGACCGTGCGGTTTCACCGCCGGGTCCTCGATCACCAGGCCGCCAAAGGCCGCGGCTTGCGCCACCGCCGTGTCGGGGTCGATGCCGAACAGGTAGAACTGCGCCCCGGCGCCGCGTGGCGGGCTTTCGGGCAGCATGCCCATCAGCGGATGGGCGCCGAACGTGCCGTCCGAATGCAGCTGAATCAGCACCGTGTCATGGCTGATCAGGGCGAAATCGGCGCTGAGCCGGTGAACGCCCAGCCCGAAAACCCCCTGCAGGAACCACGCCATCGCGCGCACGTCGCGGCACAGCAGGTTCACGCCCAGCCCGCTTAGGCTGCGCCCGAAATCGGCGGCATCGACAGTTTCCAGATCCATCACGCGTCCTCGTTCTCGTCCTCGTCCACACCCAGAAATCCGCCCGACTGGCGCGCCCAGAACCGCGCATAGCGGCCCCCTTGCGCCAGAAGGGCATCATGGGTGCCTTCCTCGACGATCCGCCCGGCGTCAAGCACGATGATGCGGTCCATCCGGGCGATGGTGGACAGACGGTGCGCGATTGCCAGCACCGTCTTGCCCGCCATGACCTGACCCAGGGCTTTCTGGATCTGCGCTTCGACCTCGCTGTCCAGGGCCGAGGTCGCCTCGTCCAGCACCAGAATGGGCGCGTCCTTCAGAAACGCGCGGGCCAGCGCGATCCGCTGCCGCTGCCCACCCGACAGCCGCACGCCACGTTCACCCAGTTGGGCGTCATAGCCCGTGCGCCCGCCGGAATCGCGCAGGTTCAGGATGAACTCATGCGCCTCGGCGGCCCTGGCGGCGGCGATCAGCGCATCCTCGGTTGCGTCGGGGCGCCCATAGCGGATGTTGTCGCGGGCGGACCGGTTGAACATCGCGGTGTCTTGCGTGACCATGCCGATCTGGCGCCGCAAGCTTTCCTGCGTGACGCCCCGCACGTCGATCCCGTCGATCCTGACCGCGCCTTTTTCGGTGTCGTAGAGCCTGAGCAGCAGGGCAACCAGTGTCGATTTCCCCGCGCCCGAGGCACCGACAATGCCGATGCGTTCGCCGGGGTGGATCGTGAGGTTCAGATCCACCACGCCGCCGCTGCGCCGCCCATAGGCAAAAGTGACCGAGTCAAACCGGATCTCGCCCTGAACGGGGGGCAGATCGGTCGCCCCGGCGCTGTCGGTCAGCGCGTGCGGGGCGGACAGGGTGCGCATGCCGTCCTCGACCTCGCCGACATTGCCGTAAATGCCCATCAGCGTGAAACTGACCCAGCCGGTCATCTGCGCCAGGCGGATCGCCACGGTTCCGGCGGCGACGATGGCCCCGGTCGAGGCCTGCCCCAACGTCCACAGCCAGAGTGTTCCGCCGACCAGCAGCACCGGCAGCAGGCCGGCGATCAGCATCAGCGCGATGCGGAAACTGGCCGACACCCGACCATAGGACAGCACCCGTTCGCGATAGCCCTGCATCGCGTCCAGGGCATTGCGGTCCTCGTGCCGGGCGTGGGCAAACAGTTTCACGGTGCGGATGTTGGTGATCGTGTCCACGACATGGCCCGTGACCATCGCGCGCGCCCCGGCGCGGGCGGCGGCGCGTTTGCGGATATGCGGCATGAACAGGCGGATCAGCGCCAGATACACCACCGACCAGGCCACCAGCACCAGCCCCAGCCGCCAGTCGATGCTGCCCACCAGCGCGGCCGAACCGACAAGCGAGGACAGCGCGAAGGCAACGGTGTTGATGCTTTCGGCCACCACCTCGGTCAGGGCGCGGGCTGTCTGGATCTGCTTCTGGGCGATCCGCCCGGCGAAATCGTTGTCGAAAAAACCGATGTCCTGCCCCATCGTGAAGCGGTTCAGCCGCGACAGCACCAGCGGTTCCACATTCGGTGCGATGGTCAGGAAGTTGGCCGCGCTGTTCAGGCCGAAGGCCAGCGGCCTGAGCAACAGGAAGAATGCGGCAAAGGCCAGCAGCATCGCCCAGTTGTCGGCAAAGAAGGTGGCGATCTGGCCGCCTGTCGCCGCATCGACCACCATGCCCATGACGAGGGCCGACAGGACCTCGGTCACGCCGCCCGCGGCTGAGATCGCGGTGGCGATCCAGATGCCCGGCCAGGCGCCTTTCAGCGCCCAGCGAATGAAGGCCCCCAACCGGTTGGGCGGTGGCCCCTCGGCCGGGTGGAACGGGTGGATGAGTGTCGATAGGGGCATGTCAGGGTGTCGTGTCCTCGGTTCCGATGAAGCCGCCGGACTGGCGTGCCCAGAACTGCGCATAAAGCCCGCCGCCGGCCAACAGATCGGCATGGGTGCCGTCCTCGACGATGCGGCCGTCGTCCAGCACGACGATCCGGTCCATCCGGGCGATGGTGGACAGCCGGTGCGCGATCGCGATCACGGTCTTGCCCTCCATCACGCCATAGAGGGTTTCCTGAATCGCCGCCTCGACCTCGCTGTCCAGGGCCGAGGTCGCTTCGTCCAGAACCAGGATGGGCGCGTCCTTCAGGATCACACGGGCGATGGCGATGCGCTGGCGCTGACCGCCGGACAGTTTCACCCCGCGTTCCCCGACCCGGGCGTCATACCCGCGGCGCCCCTCGGCGTCGCCGAGCGCGGCGATGAACGCGGTCGCCTCGGCGCGGGCGGCGGCCTGGATCATCTGCTCCTCGGTTGCGCCGGGGCGGCCATAGAGGATGTTTTCGCGCACCGACCGATGCAGCAGCGCGGTGTCTTGCTGCACCATGCCGATTTGCGCGCGCAGGCTGTCCTGTGTGACCTGGGTGATATCCTGCCCGTCAATCAGGATACGCCCGGCCTCGGTGTCATAGAACCGCAAGAGCAGCTTGACCAAGGTCGATTTCCCCGAGCCCGACCGGCCGACCAACCCGATCTTCTGGCCGGGTTCGATCGTCAGGCTGAGATCCTGCAACCCGCCCGATCCGCGCCCGTAATGGTGGCTGACATGGGCGATCTCGATCTTGCCATCGCGAAAGACCAGGGGCTGCGCACCGGGCGCATCGGTCAGGGTGATCGGCTGGGCGATGGTTTCCATGCCTTCGGCCACGACGCCGAGATTGCGGAAAAAGCTGCTGACCGCCCACATCACCCAACCCGTCATCGCATTCAGCCTGAGCACCAGTGCCGAGGCCGCGGCCACAACCCCCACGCTGGCCGAATCGCCGGACCACAGCCAGATCGCCCATCCGACCACGGCAACGATCAGGAACCCGTTCAGCGCGACCAGGCACAGGTCCATGATGGTGAAGATTCGCATTTCCTTTTGAAAGGTGACGCGCGCGTGTTCGATGGCCTCGTGCGCGTGGCGGTTCTCCAGGTCCTGTTGCGCGAACAGCTTGACCGAGTGGATGTTGGTGTAGGCATCGATCACCCGCGCCGTGACCGCGCTGCGCGCGTCCGAGGCCGCCTTGGACGCGGGACCCACGTTGCGGATCGTCCAGCGCACCAGCCACCCATAGAGCACCAGCCACACCACCAGCGGCAGCACCAGGCGCGGGTCTGCCCCCGCCAGCAGCACCCCCGCCCCCGCGACATAGGCGATCGAGAAGCTGAGCGCGTCAAAGATCTGGAACACGGCCTCGCCCGCGGCCGGCGGGGTCTGCATGATGCGGTTCGCGATGCGTCCGGCAAAGTCGTTCTCGAACCAGCCGACGGACTGGCGCAGCACATGACGATGGGCGCGCCAGCGGATCAGCGTGCCAAAGTTGGGCAGAATCGCATTGTTGATCAGCCCCACATCCAGCACCTGCAACGCCGGCCGGATCAGCAGCAGGAACACCGCGACCGCAAGCAGTTCCCAGCCGTGCGCGGCCCAGAATCCCTGCATTCCCGCGGATTCCAGCAGATCGACAACGCGGCCCAGATACCACAGCAGGCCGATCTCGACAAAGGCGACCGTGATCGAGGCCAGCCCCGTGACGACAAAGACCTTTCGGAAGGGGCGCGCATAGACACGCAGAAACGGCCCGAGGCGCCGCGGCGGCGTGTCGTCTTCGGGATACTCCACATAAGGGTCAACGAGGGTCTCGAATACCTTGAACACGCGCAAGTCCTTCACTTGTGAAGGCAATCTAGGCGTCATTTGGACCTTAGGCCAGCCCCAGCAGATCCATCAGGTCCGCGCGCGACGGGCGCAGGTCCTGCGCCAGCCAATGCGCCTGTGCCCGCGCCAGCGCGCGGCCCAGGCTGGCGCCGTGCAAAAAGGGCATCAGGTCGGCCGGCTTCAGGGGGAAATCCGCCTGTGCGCCCCGCATGATCCGGGTGCGCCAATCGGCGGCGGGCGGGGTTTCCAGCAACGCGGCGCGTGCCAGAAGAGCGTCCGTGCCCAATCGCCAGCCCAGTCGCCAGCCCAGCGCCGCAGGCGTATCCATGCCGGAAAGCGCGTCTCGGACCCGGGTGAAATCGCGGGTTTCGGCCCGCGAGAGGCGCAGGGCCGCGATATCCCCGGCCAGCACCGCCAGCCGTCGGATCCAGCCGCCCGGCTTGCCCTCTTCCAGGTGGATCAGCAGGGGCAAGGCCGCGGGCATCGCGCCGGGCAGGACATGGGGCAGAACCCCGGTTTGGGCCATCGCGGCCACGGCGGGTGCCGGATCGGCGGCGCCCAGCAGTTTCTTCAGCTCGGCCGTGATCCGCTCGCGCGAGAGCGTTTCCAGCATGGCGGACTGTTCCGCGCAGGCGGCCAGCGCGTCAGCGTCCAGACCCTGTGACGGGTCGCCATACTGGGCATGGAACCGGAAGAACCTGAGAATGCGCAGGGAGTCCTCGCGAATGCGGGCGTCCGGATCGCCGACAAAGCGCAGGCGCCGGGCGCGCAGGTCGTCGAGCCCGCCCAAAGGGTCCACCAAAGTGCCATCGGCCTGCGCATAGAGCGCGTTCATGGTGAAATCGCGCCGCGCCGCGTCCTGATGCAGGCTGGCGCCAAAGGACACGCGGGCATGACGGCCAAAGGTTTCGTCGTCATGCCGAAAGGTCGTGACCTCGAACCCTTCGCCGTTGGCGACGATGGTCACGGTGCCATGCGCGATTCCGGTGGGCACGGCCCGCAGCCCGGCCCTTTCCGCCAGCGCCGAGACCGTTTCAGGCAGGGCATCCGTGGCGATGTCGACGTCTGTGACCGGCACGCCCAAAAGCGCATTGCGCACGCAGCCGCCGACCACCAGCGCGTGATGCCCGGCACCCGTCAGCATGGCCAGAACGGCCTGCGTGCCCGGGTTTTCCAGCCAGGCGCCCGAGATCTTCATGCGACCCGCGCCGCCAGCGCCCGCAGCATCCGCGCCGTCGCGCCCCAGATGTAATAGGGCCCCCACGGCACGGTGTAATAGCTGCGCCACTGCCCCAGCCAGCGCCGGCGCTGAATGGAATACGAGGCCGGGTCCAACAGATGTGCGAGCGGCACGAGAAAGGCTTCCTCGACCTCGCCGGCTTCGATCACGGGGGTGAACGGGTCGGTGACATGGCCCAGAAACGGCGTGACGGTGAACCCCGTCACCGTTTCATGCGGCGCCATCGCGCCCAGGATCGTCACCTGGGCCGGATTCAGGCCGACCTCCTCATGGGCCTCGCGCAGGGCGGCGGCCCGGGCATCGGCGTCGGTCGCATCGACCTTGCCGCCCGGAAACGCAATCTGCCCCGGGTGGTGTTTCAGTCCCGAGGCCCGTTTGGTCAGCAAGACCGACAGGCCGTTCGGCCCGTCGATCAGGGGCATCAGCACCGCCGCGGGGCGCAGCACGCGCCCCGCCGGCCGGAATTGGGGCGAGAGGTCGAAATCGCTCGATTCCGGCCCCTCGCCATGCAGTGCCCGGCGCAGATGCGCCAATGTGTCAGTCGCGTGCGCCATCCTCGGCCTCGAACCCCACGGTTTTCGGGTCCAGCACATAATGCGCGCCGCAGAACTGACAATCGGCGGTCACAAGGCCGTCCTCGGTGGTCATATGCGCGATGTCGCGCGCCGAATAGATCGACAGCGACTGACGCACCTTGTCCTCGGAACAGGTGCAGCCGAACTCGATCCGCTGGGCATCGAAGACGCGCGGCGCCTCGTCGTTGAACAGCCGCACCAGAAGGTCCGTCGGCTGAACCGAGGGGCCGATGAGTTCCAGTTCCTCGACCGTATCCAGCAGGATGTTGGCGCGGTTCCAGTTCTCGGCGTCCTCGCCCTGCACCAGGTCGGCGGCGTTGAGCAGACCGCCCTCGCCGGTGGCCTCGGTCGCGTGGGGGCTGGCCTTGGGCATGTGTTGCACCATCACGCCACCGGCGCGCCAATGCTCGGGCTTGCCCGGCATCTGCGATTTGCCGAAAGCCACCGCAAAGCGGGTCGGCAGTTGTTCGGACTGCGCGAAATAGGCCTCGGCGCAATCGGCCAGCGAGGTGCCCGCGATCGGCGTGACGCCCTGATAGGGGGTCATGTCCTGGCCCTGGTCGATGATCAGCGCCAGATACCCTTCACCGATCTGGCTGAACGGGTCCTCGGTCAGGCTGAGCCGCTCGGCATCATAGCTGGCATAGGCCCGGATGCGCGCCGGCGCGCCGTCGGATTCGGGTGCGTAATAATCGGTCGCGATCAGCCGCGCCGGGCCCTTGCCGCGAATCTGCAGCGACAGACGCCAGCGCAGCTTCAGCGTCTGGCCGATCATCGCGGTCAGCAGAACCGCCTCGGCGACCAGCGCCTCGATCGGGTCGGGATAGGTGTGCTGCGACAGCACCGTGTCCAGAACGCCATCCACCCGCGCCACGCGGCCACGGATGTCGGCCTTGTCCAGTTGAAACGGCAGGATGGTATCATCCCAGGCGATTTGCGCACCGAGGGTCATGGTGTAACCTTCACATCAGGGCTTGGCTTTGAGGCCCTCATATAGGAAGCAAATGCAAAGGGCCAAGGGGCAAAGGCGATTCGCGCCCCGCAAGGCCCACCGGCAGAGGACAGGCAATGACCCCGCGCTATGGCTCTCCCCCCGAGAGCGGACGCCGCTATACCCGCCGCGCGGGGGCCTATGCCGTGCTGTGGCGGGATGGGCGGGTGCTGCTGACGCATCAGGATCAGCCCTGGCCCGAATACCAGTTGCCGGGCGGCGGCATAGATCCGGGGGAATCCCCGCTGCGTGCCCTGCACCGCGAGGTGCAGGAGGAAACCGGCTGGCGCATTGCCCGGCCCCGCCGGCTGGGTGCCTTTCGCCGGTTCACCTTCATGCCCGAATACGACCTGTGGGCGGAAAAACTGTGCACGGTCTATCTGGCCTTTCCTGTGCGTCCGCTTGGCCCGCCGTCAGAGCCAGGCCACAGCGCCCACTGGATGAATCCGCACCACGCCGCCGAGATGCTGGGAAATCCCGGCGACGCGGCCTTTCTGAGGGGAGTCACGGCATGGCTTGGTTGATCGCCCGGCGCAGTTTCCTTCTGCTGGCGCTGGCCGCCTGTTCGCGCGCGCCCCGGTTCCTGGAATACCATGGCCCCGAGGTGACGCAGATCCGCGTCTTCAAGACCGAGCGCCGGATGGAATTGATGCACGGCGACGACGTGCTGCGCAGCTATGAGATCGGCTTGGGATTCGCCCCGGCCGGGCACAAGCAACGCTACGGTGACGGCCGCACCCCCGAGGGGGAATACACCATCGACCGCCGCAATCCGCAAAGCCGCTATCACCTGTCGCTGGGGATCTCGTATCCCAACCAGCAGGACCGCGAGCGCGCCGAGGCCGCTGGCGAGGATCCCGGCGGCGACATTTTCATCCACGGGCGCGGGCGCGGCAACCAGTTCGTGCGCGGTGACTGGACGGTGGGCTGCATCGCCGTCACCGATTCAGAGATCGAGGACATCTACGCGATGGTGCCCAACGGCACGCCGATCGTGATCTATCCCTGACCGGGCCGTCACCGGATTCGGGCGGGCTCAATTGTGCCCGCTTGGCATCGTGTCGGTGCGGTTGGGGCGCGTGTCTGCCAGGGGGGCCTGAACCTCGATCTGCTGCGCCGTGCGGGTGCCGTTGTTGGGCATCCCGGTGGTCAGACACCACCACAGCTTGCCGTTCTGTTCCTGATACCAGGCAAAGCCCAGCTCGGTTGCGCGCGGGTCCAGAATGATCGTGCGCGTGTCGTCCTGCGACAGCCAGGCGGTCAGGGTCTCCAGCTCGGTCTCATAGCTTTCCGAGACGGTCTCGCCCAGGAAATGCCCGGTGTAACCGACGCGGCGCACCCGGTCGATCGGCGACGATCCGTCAGACCCGAAGTGCCAGGGGCGGCCCTGAACCGACATGTCGCGCGCCTGCGTCGCGGCGGCCGAGGTCAGATCGAGGTTGAATTCGACCGGACCCATGCCGCGCTGCTGGCGCACGGTGTTGATGGCGTCACGCATCCGCGCCTGGATCTGCGGCACATCGCGGTCGGTGATCCGGTAGATCACCGGCACCGGGCGACCGTCAGGGCCCAGCCGCATGGGCGTTCCGGGGGCGGTGCAGGCGGCAACCGCAGCGACGGCAACGAGCGCGGGATAGGCGGGGCTGGGCATCAGGATCCTGTGGGTTTCACGCCCCCATGTCGTAACGAATCGGGGCGCGAATATCAAATGCAACTCGGCGTGATCGCCGTGGCTTGCGTTGCGATGACGACGCTTTTGCCCTATGATGGCAAAAAAAATCGAGCGACCGAGGCAGTCCCATGGCATCCGATCCCTTCCGGCGGCTTTCGCGCCGCGGTTTTCTTGCGGGCACCGCTGCGCTGGGTGGCACCACGCTGGCCGCCCCCGCCCTGCTGGCCCAGACCGCCCCCACAGCCGCGCAGACCGCCGCTCTGGCCAACTCGACCGAGGTCGAGCAGGACATCCGCGAAACCACGGTGCGCAATATCGCCAGTTTCCGCACGCTGGAATGGCAGGACCATTTTCCCAACCTGCGCAAAGGTGCGATCCTGGCCGATACGGAAAGCCGGTGCGTGCATTTCTGGTCCGAGGACGGGAACACCTATCGTCTCTATCCGTCGTCGGTGCCGATGACGGACGACCTGACCCGCCGGGGCCGCACCGAGATCGTGCGCAAGGTGGTCGGCCCCGAATGGCGGCCCACACCGTCGATGCGTGAACGCTATCCCGACTGGCCCGAGTATGTCGGACCCGGGCCCGACAATCCCCTGGGCACCCATGCGATGTATCTGGGCTGGCAGTATTACCGAATCCACGGGACCCATGACACGCGCAAGATCGGGCGCCGGTCGTCCAGCGGGTGCATCGGGCTCTACAATGAACATATCGCCGAGCTTTTCGGCTTCTCGCAAATCGGCACTCAGGTGTTGCTAATTTGACGACATTGGGGCGAACTGCACGGAATCCCTACGAGCCCCGTTGCATTTCGGACCGCAAACTGCTTTTCAGGGCATTACGAGGTATCGTCTTGGGTGCACATTCCTGTCCTCAAAGAACAACAGGTGTGTGCGAATACTGGAGGTTGACATGAAGAAACTTGCTCTCGCTGGTCTGATGGCTGTCGTCGGCACCGCTGCTCTGGCTTCGGGCTACGTCGAGCCGATGGTCGAGCCGGAAGTGGTTGTGGCTCACTCGTCGTCGTCGGTTGGCGGCGTCGTCGTTCCGCTGCTGCTGCTGCTGCTGGTCGCCGCTCTGGCGAACTGATCCGCTTCACAGCGATCTAACCAAAGGGGTCAGGCCATGCCTGGCCCCTTTCGGTTTTTGGGGTGTTGCGGGCCGAGTGGCCCGCTGTTTCCCCCGTTTATCCCAGCCATCCGCGCAGATTTTCCGCCGCGATCGCCGTCAGCGCATCCATATGCGCGTCCCCGGCATTGAGGCAGGGGATATAGGTGAACGATTCGCCGCCCGCGTGCTCGAACGCCTCGCGGATCTCGCCCTGGATTTCCTCGAGCGTTTCGATGCAATCCGCGGCAAAAGCCGGGGCGATCACGGCGATTCGCCGGATACCCGATTCGGCCAGCTTGGCGACGTGCTGCACCGTGTAGGGCCGCAGCCATTCCTCGCGTCCGAACACGGATTGAAAGCTGGTGTGAATCGAATCAGCCGCCCACCCCAGCCGTTCGCGCAACAGGCGCGTCGTTTTCTGGCATTGGCAGTGATAGGGATCGCCCTCGCGCAGGTAGCGTTGCGGCATTCCGTGGTAGGAGGCGACCAGAACCTCAGGTTTCTCGGCCGTGGCGTCATAGGCCCGTTCTACGGATTGCGCGAGGGCCTCGATATAGCGCGGATCGTCGAAATAGGCGGCCGCGGTGCGCGCGGCGGGCTGCCATTTCAACCCCATCAGCGCGCGGAAGAATTCGTCGTTCGCGGTGGCCGTCGTCGCCCCCGCGTATTGCGGATAGAGCGGGAAGAACAGGATCTTCTCGCACCCTTCGCGCACCATGCGTTCGACCACCGACGCGGTCGAGGGATTGCCATAACGCATGCAGAAGTCCACCAGCACCGCGTCCCCGAACTGCGCCTGCATCCGGTGTGCAAGGGCCTGGGTCTGGTCCTTGGTGATGGTCATCAGCGGGCTTTCGCCACGGTCATGGTTCCAGATGGATTTATAGTTCGCGCCCGAGGTAAATGGCCGCTTGGTCAGGATGATCGCCTGCAACAACGGCTGCCATTTCCACGACGCGATATCGATCACGCGCTTGTCCGACAGGAACTGGTTCAGATAGCGGCGCATCGACCAGTAATCGTAATTGTCGGGCGTTCCGAGATTGGCGATCAGCACGCCGACGCGCCCGCGCGCAACCGGCGGGTGATCGGCGGGGGCATGGGCCAGGCGGCCGGTTCCGGGCTGGTCGAGGGTCGTCATCGGCTTCCTTTCGGGTGGCGTGGGATGCAGCTAGCGCGTCGGGTCGCGGCGTCAATCCCGGGGCGGTCGCGGTGCGGCAAAAGGCGCGGGCTCCAGCCCGGTCTCGGTGGTGCCCAGGGCCGCGGCCAGGCGGTGCGCGGCGGATCCGGGGCGCAAGGGCTGCGGCTGGGTATCGGCGGGCGCCCAACCGGTCAGGACCAGTGTCTCGACCGTTGCCGCCAACCGCCCCTGCGAATCGGCGAAACTCTCGGCATAAAGCTGGGCGGCACGGGCGAGCATGGCCCGGGACATGGGCGCCCTGTGCCTGGCGGCCAGGGCATTTGTCTCGCCCATGGCGCGCAGGTCGCGCACCAGATGCGGCAGGTCCCGATACAGCACGGTCCGGGTGAAACTGTCGGCCACGGGCAGCGCCAGCCCGGCCCGCTGCAACAAGGCGCCCAGATCGCGGATTTCCCCCATCGGCACCACCCGCGGCGACAGCCCGCCCGTCACGTCGCTTTCCGCCTGCGCCAGAACGGCGCGCAATTCGTTCAGGGTCTGACCGCCGAACATCACGCCCAGGAACAGCCCGTCGGGCCTGAGCGCGCGGCGCGCCTGGATGATCTGGCCCAGCGGGTCGTCAGCCCAATGCAGTGCCAGCGCGTGCACCACCAGATCATGCGCGCCCTCGGCCAGGTCCAGAACCGGCGTATCGGCCACGATCCGGGCACCCGGCAGCCGGTTCTTCCAGACCTGCGGAAAAGGGGTCACGACGGCGGGTGCTGTAAACTGTCTGTTAACCTCGCTGAGTCTTTCCTGAACCTCGTCGGCGGCGTCCTCGTGCAGGAACAGCGCGGGATCGCGCAGGGCGCGCGCGCGATGCAGGGCCAACGCGGTGCGGTCGGTCAGGGCAGGGGGATGGGGCGTGTTCATGGAACCTGTGTTCGGCGCGGTCGGCAGCGGTGTCAAGAGCATGCGCCATATCCTCGATCTCGGGGTCAACCTGCTGTATCCACCGTCCTGCCTGGCCTGTGACGCACCCGTGACCGAGGTCGGCGCATTGTGCGCCCGGTGCTGGGCCGATACGCCCTTCAACACCGGGCTGTCATGCGACCTGTGCGGTGCACCCCTGCCTGGCGCGATCGCGGACGCACCGGTCCGTTGCGACGATTGTTGCCGCACCGCCCGACCCTGGAGCCACGGGCGCGCCGCGCTGATCTATGGCGCCGTTGCACGCAGCCTGGTGCTGGGCCTGAAACACGCCGACCGGCACGAGATCGCCGCGCCGGCCGGTCAATGGATGGCGCGGGCGGTGGCGCCGCTGATCCGCGCGGACACGCTGATCGCCCCGGTGCCGTTGCACCGCTGGCGCCTCTACAAGCGGCGCTACAACCAGTCCGCCTTGCTGGCGCAGGCGCTGGGCCGGGTGCTGGACCACCCCGCCTGCCCCGACTTGCTGATCCGCACGCGCCTCACACCCAGCCAGGATGGCCGGTCGCGTGAGGCCCGGTTCCAGAACCTGCAAGGCGCGATCGCCGCGCACCCCCGACGCGCGGCACGGATCGACGGGCGGCATGTCCTGCTGGTCGATGACGTGATGACCTCGGGTGCGACCCTCGCCGCAGCGACCGAGGCCTGCTATCAGGCGGGCGCCGATGACGTGGATGTGGTCGTTCTGGCCCGGGTGACGCGCGACGAATGAGCCCGGGCGCCGCTTAGCGGTTCACAAGATCGGGCGCGCGCATTACATCCGTTTCAGATGCGAAAGGATGCGTCATGCCTGTTGTGGAAATCTATACCTCGCCGTTCTGCGGCTATTGCCATGCGGCCAAGCGGCTGCTGAAGCAAAAAGGCGTCGCCTTTACCGAAATCGACGTCATGCAACACCCTGAGCGCAAGCCCGAGATGATCAACCGCGCCAACGGTGGCCGAACCGTGCCGCAGATCTTCATCGACGGCAAGCACATGGGCGGGTGCGACGATCTCCATGCCCTGGACCGGCAGGGCGGGCTCGATCCGCTGTTGAAGGCCTAGGTCGTTGCGCGCGGGTCTGGTTCAGCTCTCTGTCGGCGATCTGCCGGTCGACAACGTGGCGCCCGTGCGCGCAGCCCTGCGCGCCGCGGTCGCGGGTGGCGCCGGTTTCGTGCTGACGCCCGAATGCACCAACTGCATTTCGGCCGACCGAAAACACCAGCACCGCGTGCTCACCGGGGAAGCGGACGACCCGGTTCTGGCCCTGCTGCGCGACGAGGCCGCGCGCGCCGGGGTCTGGGTTCTGGCGGGGTCGATCATCGTCAAGACCGACCACACCGGCGATGACCGCTTTGCCAACCGCTCGATCCTGATCGGGCCGGACGGCGGCATCGTCGCGCGCTATGACAAGATCCACCTGTTCGACGTGCAGGTGTCGGAAACCGAAACCTACCGCGAATCCGCCGGCATCCGTCCGGGGGATCGGGCCGTGCTGGCGCAGACGCCCTTTGCCGCGCTGGGGATGACGATCTGTTATGACGTGCGCTTTCCCCATCTCTACCGGGCGCTGGCCCAGGCCGGGGCCCAGGTCCTGACCGTGCCGGCGGCCTTCAGCCCGGTCACGGGCGCCGCGCATTGGGAAACCCTGCTGCGCGCCCGGGCCATCGAGACCGGCTGCTATGTTCTGGCGCCCGCCCAGACCGGCACCCACCCGCAAACCACGGGCCGCACCCGCGCAACCCATGGCCATGCGCTGGCCGTGGCCCCCTGGGGCGAGGTGCTGGTGGATGCGGGCACCGAACCGGGCGTCGTGTTCGCGGATCTTGACATGGCGGCGGTGGACAGCGCGCGCGCGCGGGTGCCCGCGCTGACGCATGACCGCCCCTTTGCACCGCCGGGACGACCGAGATGAAACCGATTGACGACCTGGCCGTCGCCCTGTTTGCGGAACTGTTCATGGCCGATCAGCTGGCCCGCGCGCGGCTGAGTCGCGTGTTGCCCAAGGGGATGGAGCTGTCGCATTTCAGCGTGCTGAACCACCTGGCCCGCAAGCAGGAGGAACGCACGCCCGCGCAACTGGCAAAGGCGTTCCACGTCACCCGGGGCGCCATGACAAACACGTTGTCAAAGCTGGAAATGGCCGGACACGTCCATATCCGCCCCGATTGGGACGATGCACGGCGCAAGTTCGTGTCGATCAGCCCTTCGGGGCGGCAGGCGCGCGACGCGGCGCTGCACGCCATTGCCCCCGTGATCGCGGGCCTGGCGCGCAAGGTCGGAATCGACAAGGTCCGCGCCGCGCTTCCGGTGCTGCGCGAGCTGCGCTCGGAGCTGGAAAGCGACGACTAGGCGACGATACCGGGTCCGGCCAGCGAGAGATCGGTCAGGCGACCAGGGCCTCGGCATGCTTCAGATCCACGCTGACCAGCTGGCTGACACCCTGTTCCGCCATCGTCACGCCAAAGAGCCGGTCCATCCGCGCCATGGTCAGGGCGTTGTGGGTGATGATGAGAAAGCGGGTCTCGGTGCGGCGCGTCATCTCGTCCAGAAGATCGGCAAAGCGCACCACATTGGCGTCGTCGAGCGGTGCGTCCACCTCGTCCAGCACGCAGATCGGCGCGGGGTTCGCCAGAAACACCCCAAAGATCAGGGCCAGCGCCGTCAGGGTCTGTTCGCCGCCTGACAAAAGGCTGAGCGACGACAGCTTCTTGCCAGGCGGCTGGCAGAGAATTTCCAGACCGGCCTCCAGCGGATCGTCGGATTCGACCAGAACCAGACGCGCCTCGCCGCCGTTGAACAGATGGGTGAACAGCGTCATGAAATTGGCGTTCACCTGATCGAAGGCCGCCAGCAGCCGCTCGCGTCCCTCGCGGTTCAGCGCCGCGATGCCTGAGCGAAGCTTGGCGACCGCCGCCTCGAGATCGGCCTTCTCGGTGACAAGGGTGTCGTGTTCCTGCGCAACGCTGCGGGCATCTTCCTCGGCCCGCAGGTTGACCGCGCCCAGTGCGTCGCGGGCGCGCTTGAGGCGCGCGATCTCGGTTTCCAGGTGATCCGAAGGCGGCATGTCCTCGGCGCTGATGTCCAGCTGGTTGAGCAGGCCCTGCGGGGTGGTGTCCAACTCGTCGGCGATCCGGTTCGCGGCCAGTCCCACCGCCTCGCCGGCGGCATCGACACGCGCCTCTGCGCGGGCCCGGGCCTCGCGGCTTTCGCCGGCATGGCGTTCGGCGGCGCGTTCGGCCTCTTGCGCGGCCCTGAGTGCGCTTTCCCCGGCCAGCAGGGCCTCGACCGCGGCAGTGCGGCGAGATTCGGCTTCGGCGATGGCGTCGGACAATTCCTCGCGGCGGGCGATGATTTCCTCGGGCGCGGCGGTGGCTTCGGCCAGTTCGTCCTGGGCGTCGTCGGCGCGGCGTTCCAGATCGGCGATGCGGTCTGCCGCGGTGGTCTTGCGGGCAGTCCAGCCCTGAATGTCGCGCGCGACCTCCTGCGCCCTTGCGCGGCGGGCAGAACCCTCGCGCCGGATTTCGTCCTGGGCGGCGCGGCGGGCCAGCATCGCCATGCGCGCGGCTTCCACCTGGGTGCGGATGGTTTCCAGACGGGCGCGGCCCGCGTCCAGGTCGTCAATCCCGGCCAGGGCTGCCTCGGCCTCGTCCAGCCGGGCCTGCGCGGCCTCGGCATCGGCCTGCATCCGTTCCAGCGCCAGCTCGGCGCTTTCGCGCTTGGACTGCGCCAGGCTTGCGTCGGCTTCCGCCCGCGACAGGGCACGCAGCGCGTCGGTCAGGCGGCTCTCGGCGGCGCGGCGCGCATCGCGGGCCATGCGGTCGGCATCGGTCAGCTGTTGCAGTCGCGCCTGCCGCGCCTGATGCGCGTCGCGCGCGGCGCGCTGGCGGGCTTCGGCCTCGTCCAGCTCGGACCTGAGGGCATCGAGCCGGTTCTTCTGCGTCAACCGCAATGCCGCGGCGCTGGGCGCATCCTCGGCGCGCTGCATCAATCCGTCCCAGCGCCACAGGTCGCCCTCGAGCGTGACCAGGCGCTGACCGGGGCGCAGCGCGCTGTGCAGGCGCCCGGCCTGATCGGCATCGACCAGACCCACCTGCGACAGGCGCCGCGCCAGTTCCACGGGCGCGCGCACATGCGCGGCTAGGGGCCGGGCGCCCTGGGGCAACGCGGCGGCATCGTCATAGCCCGGCAGCGCCCGCCAGCCCGAACCCGCGTCCGCGGCCCGCAAAGCCAGATCGTCGCCAAGGGCCGCGCCCAGCGCGCGCTCGAAACCGGGATCGACGCGCACCTGATCGAGGATTCCGGCCGCGGCCTCGGTGTCGCGCGCAATCAGGCGGTCCAGCGCGGCCAGTTCCGCCCCGAGGGCCGTGACCTCGCCCTCGGCGCTGGCGCGGGCTGCGCGGGCTTCGACCTCGGCCGACTGGGCCTCGGCGCGGGCGGCCTCGGCCTCGGCGAGGGTCTCTTCGGCGGCTTCCAGCAAGTCCTGAGCGCCATCGCGCGCTTCGGCAGCCTGATCCTGTGCGGCCTGGGCGTGTTCCACCGTGGCGGCGGCTTGCGCGGCCTCGTCGGCGGCGCGCTGGGCGCCGGTCGCGGCGCGGGCGCCTTCGGCGCGGGCCTCGGCGGCCTGGCGGGTCAGGGACTGGTGGCGCGCCGCCAGCCGGGCGACATCCTCGGTTGCCTCGGTCAGGTGGGATTCGATGTCGGCCAGAACATCGGATGCCTCGCGCGCCGCCTCGACGGCTTCGGCCAGCTTCTCGTCATGCCCTTCGGATGCGCGGGCGAGTTGCTCTTCTTCCCAGCGCAGCCGCTCGATGCTTTCGTCGGCATCGGCGGCCAGCCCGGCCTCGCGCTGGGCATCGAGCCTGAGTTGTTCGATCCGCGCCATCAGGGTCTGCACGGCCTCGCGCGCGCGCGCCTCCTGATCGGTCAGCGTGTCGCGCTGAACATGCAGGCGCTGCAGGATCGCGCCGGCGATCGCCTCTTCCTCGCGCAGGGGGGGCAAGCGGTCCTCGGCGGCCTCGCGGGCGGCGCGGGCCTCGCGCGCGGCGCGTTCGGCGGCGGTGGCCAGGGTCACCGCTTCGGTCAGGGCGGACTGAACCTGCGCGCGGGCCTGGGCGGCCTCGCGCCAGCGGCGATACAGGATCATCCCCTCGTTCCGACGGAGATCCACGCCAATCTCGCGGTAGCGCGCTGCTTGCCGGGCCTGCCGCGCCAGAACGGTCATCTGCTGGGCCAGTTGTTCGACTGTGTCGCCGACCCGCTCCAGGTTCGTTTCGGTCGCGTTCAGCCTGAGTTCGGCCTCGTGCCGCCGCTGATAGAGGCCCGAGATCCCTGCCGCCTCTTCCAGCACCCGGCGCCGGGCCTTGGGCTTGGCATTGATCAGTTCCGAAATCTGCCCCTGCCGCACCAGCGCCGGGCTGTGCGCCCCGGTCGAGGCATCGGCGAACAGCATCTGCACGTCGCGCGCGCGCACATCCTTGCCGTTCAGCTTATAGGCCGAGCCCGCGTCGCGGGTGATGCGGCGCGTGACCTCGAGCGCATCGCTTTCATTGAAGCCGGCGGGCGCCATACGGTCGGAATTGTCGAGCGACAGCGCCACCTCGGCAAAGGCGCGGGCGGCGCGGGATTTGGTCCCGGCAAAGACCACATCCTCCATGCCTGAGCCGCGCATCGCGGTGGGGCGGTTTTCCCCCATCACCCAGCGCAGCGCCTCGAGCAGGTTGGACTTGCCGCATCCATTGGGCCCGACAACGCCGGTCAACCCCTCGCGGATCACCAGTTCGGTGGGGTCCACGAAGCTCTTGAAACCATTGAGGCGAAGGCGGGTGAAATGCACGGGACTCTCTGACTGACCGGCGCGCAGTGTGTGGATCCGGGGCCAAGGAGTCAAGAAACCCGGGCCGCATGTGGCGGAATCCTGCGGGTTATCCACAAGATATGGGGTTGCCGGGGATCGGCGCTGGGGTCATGCTTTGCCCCATGTCCGTGATCCGCACCGCCACCGCTGATGACCTGCCCGGCCTTCTGGCGCTTTATCAGCACCTGAGTCCGGGCGATGCCGCGCCTGATCACGCGCAATCCCAGGCGATCTTTGCCCGCTTCCTGCGCTATGAGGGCAGCGCGATTTGGCTGGCCGAGGTCGCGGGGCAGGTCGTGGCCTCGTGCACCCTGATCGTGGTGCCGAACCTGACGCGCGGCGGGCGGCCCTATGCGGTGATCGAGAATGTCGTGACTCATGCCGATCATCGCCAGCAGGGGCTGGGCACGGCGGTGATGCGTGCGGCGCTGGATGCCGCCTGGGCGGCCGATTGCTATCGCGTGACGCTGGCCACGGGGTCGCAAAAGCCGGGCACCCATGCGTTCTACCGCGAGGTGGGTTTCGACGGCACCAAGACCTGCTATCAAATCCGCCGAGTCCCTGCCCGCGTGGAACCCTGATGCTGACCGTCGAAGCCGATTCTCCCCGCCGTCCGGAAGCCACCGCGCTGTTGCAGGCGAGCCAGGCCTACTTGCAAACGCTCTATCCGCCCGAGGAGAATTTCTACCTGTCGATCGACGCGCTTTGCGGGCCGGACATCCGGTTTTTCACCGCTGCGCTGGACGGCGCTGTTGTCGGCACCGCCGCGCTGGCCCTGCGCCCGGATCATGCCGAGGTGAAGTCGATGTTCGTCGCGCCTGAGGCCCGGGGCAAGGGGGCGGCCGGCGCGTTGATGGCGCGGCTGATCGCCGAGGCCGAGGCCCGCGCCCTGCCGCTGATGCTGGAAACGGGCCCGCTGAACACCGAGGCACTGGCGCTATACGCCCGGCACGGGTTCGTGCGGCGCGGGCCGTTCGGGGATTACGCCGAGAGCCCCTCGTCCGTGTTCATGGAGCGGCTGGTGCCGCGCAGGATGACGGCGCAGGGGGACCTGGCCGCGGTTCATGCCCTGCTGATGGACAGTTTCGCCTATATGGAGGGGGTGATCGACCCGCCCTCGTCGATGATGCGGATGACGGTGGCCGATCTTGCCCGGGATGCGGCGCAGAATGAACTGTGGGTGCTGGGCGACGGCCCGATGGCCTGCATGATCCTGACGGTCAAGCCGGGAACCCTGTATCTGGGCAAGCTGGCTGTGTCGGAGACTGCGCGCGGGCGCGGTCTGGCGCGGGTGATGGTGGACCATGCGATGCGCCGGGCCCGCGCGCTGGGGTTGCCCAAGGTCACGTTGCAGGTGCGGGTCGAATTGACGCGCAATCAGGCCGCGTTTCGCGCGATGCGCTTTGTCGAGGTGGCCCGCACCGCCCATGACGGCTATACGCGGGCGACGTCGATCACCTATGAGCGGCCGGTCTGACGGTCATTGCAAGTGCGACAATCTGGCAAATCGCATTCCACGAATGGAATTCGTTAAACATTCCACATTTGGAATGTAATGGAGCCAGTCATGTCCCCGACCCGTCCCTCGGACACCTATAACCCAATGTATTTTCTTGCCTCCCTGGGCGCCGGAGGCCTGTCGGTCACGTTCTTCATGTGGCTGATGTTCTGGGTGCCGCATCCGGGACGGACCGTCCCGGTCTTTGAGGACATCCTCGCCGCCTTCCAATCCGGTGGGCCGCTGAAACAGGCAATGATCGTCGGCGCCCTGGCAGGAATCGCGCTGTTCGTGGTGCTGAACCTGAAATCGCTGATCTGGAACCTGACGCGCTACAGCGCCTGGACCCGGACCGACGCCTTTGTCACCTTCAGCAAGACCAATGCGCAAAGTCAGCTCATGGCGATGCCGCTGGCCCTGGCGATGTCGGTGAATGGCCTGTTCATCGCCGGGCTGGTCTTTGTCCCGGGTCTTTGGGGCATTGTCGAATACCTGTTCCCGGTGGCGCTGGCGGCCTTCATCCTGATCGCCGTCCTGGCGTTTCGGCTCTATGGTCACTTCATCGCGCGCATCAAGGTCGAAGGCGGGTTCAATTTCGCCGCGAACAACAGCTTTGGCCAGATCCTGCCCGCCTTTGCCTTTGCCATGATCGGCGTCGGCATGGCCGCGCCCGCGGCGATGAGCGGCAATATCGCGGTGGTCGGCACCTCGATCGTGGTCAGCACCTTTCTGATGGTGACGGCGATCGCCATTGCCGGGATCGCCTTGGTGCTGGGAATCCGGTCGATGCTGGATCATGGGACCACGGCGGAAACCGCGCCGACCCTGATGATCCTGATCCCGCTGATGACCATTCTGGGCATTCTGATGATGCGCCAGACGCACGGTCTGGGCGTCCAGTTCGAGGGGCACGCGACCGATGCCCAGACCTTCATGTTCCTGGCAAAGATGGTGTCGATCCAGGTGCTGTTCGGCCTGTTCGGCCTGCTGATCCTGAACCGGCACAGCTATGGGAAACGGTTCATCTGGGGGCGGGAAACCTCGGTCATGAGCTATGCCCTGGTGTGTCCGGGCGTCGGATTCACGGTGTTGATGCAGTTCTTCATCCACAAGGGCATGGTCGCCGTGGGCCTGGTGGACAAGTTCAGCGCCGTCTACTGGGTGCTGGTGGGGATCGCGCTGGCCTCGCAGGTCGCCATGATCGCGCTGGTTTTCACGCTGAACCGCCGTCACTTCGGCGCCCCGCGTGTGCAGGGCGCGGTCTCTGCCGCGTGACCGGCCTGGATCCGGCGCGGAATGGGGCGGCCCTCGAACGGGGCCGCCTTTGTTCATTCGGATATTCCGATGCTTGCGAAGGTTTGCGTTTGCGGCCAAGCTGACCCTCTGCGCGTTTCGGGAGGACGCGCCCATGTCAGGGAGGACACCAATGACGATTCTTTCTTCGCGCGCGCTGCGCGGCTTCGGTCTGGCGGCCATGATGGCGCTGTCTGCCCCCCTCGCCGCCCAGGCCGAGGTCAACCGCGTTGCCATTCATGTGGATGACAACGATCCGGCACGGATGAACATGGCGCTGAACAACGCCAACAACATCGTCAGCTATTACCAGAGCCAGGGCGAAGAGGTCGAAATCGAGATCGTCACCTATGGCCCAGGGTTGAACATGCTGCGTGCCGACACCTCGCCCGTGGCCGACCGTGTGTCGCAGATGTCGATGGAACATCCCAACGTCACCTTCCAGGCGTGCAACAACACGCTGCAAGGGATGCAGCGGCAGGCCGGGCACGAAATCGCGCTGCTGGCCGAGGCGCATGTCGTGCCTTCGGGCGCGGTGCACCTGATCGAACTGCAGCAGCAGGGCTGGGCCTATCTCAGGCCCTGAGCGCGTGCTAGGCATGGGCCATCAGATGGAGGATGGCCCATGTTCACAGCCCTTGTCGTGGAAAAGGACGATGCCGGCGCGACCCATGCCGCGGTTCAGTCGCTGGACGACGACCGCCTGCCTGCGGGCGATGTCACCGTCGCTGTCGAATATTCGACGCTGAACTACAAGGACGGGCTGTGCCTGACGTCGGGCGGCGGGCTGGTGCGCACCTATCCGCATGTGCCGGGGATCGACTTTGCCGGCACCGTCGAAACCTCGGACGATCCGCGCTATGCCCCGGGGGACAAGGTGATCCTGACCGGTTGGCGCGTCGGCGAGGTCCATTGGGGCGGCTATGCCACCCGGGCGCGGGTCAAGGCCGACTGGCTGGTGCCGCTGCCCCAGGGGTTGACGACCCGGCAGGCGATGGCCATCGGCACCGCGGGCTTCACCGCGATGCTGGCGGTGACGGCGCTGGAGGATCACGGCCTGGCACCCGGCGCGGACGAGGTTCTGGTCACCGGCGCGGCTGGGGGTGTTGGATCGGTCGCCGTGGCGATTCTGGCGCATCTGGGCTATTCCGTCGCCGCCGTCACGGGCCGCCCCGAAACCGAAGCCTATCTGCAAAGTCTGGGGGCGGCGCGGATCGTTCCGCGCGCGGATCTGGCCGAAACCGTCAAGCGCCCGCTCGAGGCCGAGACCTGGGCCGGCTGCATCGACGCCGTGGGTGGCGCGATGCTGGCGCGGGTTCTGGGGCAGATGCGCTATGGCGGCTCGGTCGCCTCGGTCGGGCTGGCGGGGGGCGCGGCGCTGCCGGCCACGGTGATTCCGTTCCTGCTGCGAGGCGTCAACCTGCTGGGCATCGATTCGGTGATGCGCCCCTATGCGGACCGCGTGCGCGCCTGGTCGCGGCTGTCGCGCGATCTGCCGCTGGATCAGCTTGAACGCATGATCCGCCCCGCGACCCTGTCGGATCTGCCGGCCCTGGGCCCCGCGATCCTGAAGGGTCAGGTGCAGGGCCGCGTGGTGGTGGACGTGCGGGGCTGATCGGCCGCCCCGCGCGCGACGGGTCAGGCCGGCGGCACGATCGGGTCGACGCCCGAATTCCACATCCGGCGCGACATGGTAAAGGCAACATGCGCGGTGTTGCCCAGATCGTCGACGCTGCCAAAGCCCGTTGCGATCTGCGGCAGACCCACCACCGCGCCTGATGCATAGCCCTCGAGCGTAACGATCGCGGGAGCGGGGCCACCCGCCAGGGTCATCGACCCGGTGAAATGGCACGAACTGTCCAGGATCATTTGCCCGCTGGCCGTCATCCAGCGTTCGCTTGGCGGAACCCCGGGCCCCTGATCCGAATAAAAGTGACAGTCACCCTGGAAATGGCCCCAGGCGCTGGTGAAGCTGAGGCTGCAAATGGCGGAATTCACGTCGGTATTGAGACTGGCGCTCAACATCCAGTCGTGACGGAATGCGCCGCGATCGCAGGTCGTGTCGGCGGCGGCGGCAAAGGGAAACTGGGTGACTGCGACAACGGCAGCCACGGCCAAGGCAGGTCTGGTCACGGACCTATACTCCTGAGAACTGGCAAGCAAAGCCGATGCGCGGCACCCATGTCCGGGGCCGCGCATCCGAAAGGTTTACAGCGGCGGCGGGTTGATGATCGCCACGCCCGAATTCCACAACCGCCGGATCATGGTGAAGGACATGTGCGCGGTATAGCCCGACATGTTCAGGCTGCCAAAGCCGGTCGCCATTTGCGGCAGGCCGGTGACACCGGACCAGGCGTAGCCTTCCAGCGGAACGTTCCAGGTCGCCAGCGGATCGACCACCGTTGCCGAGCCGGTAAAGTGGCAGTCGGCATCCAGGATCAGACGCCCCGAAAGGCTGGAGTAGACCTCGGCCGGGGGGGTGGTGGGGCCGGTATCGGACAGGATATGGCAGGTGCCCTGGAACCGGCCATAGTTGTTGATGAAGCTGAGCGAACACACGATGGTTTCGGGATTCGCGTTGGAAACGATGGACATGGTCCAATCGCGTCGGAACGCGCCGCGATCACAAGTGGTATCGGCGGCGGCCGCCAAGGGGGCGAGCGACACGAGCGCGATCGCGGTGGCGCAGACTGCGGGCTTCAGCATCAGAGTGTTCCTTCTGGACAGTGCAGACCCCGACGTGAACCCTTCATGCCCAAATGACGGCACCGAAAAGTGGTTGGCAGGGTTTCGCAAGAAATAGGCGACAATAAACACAGACAATTATAGGTGGTTCCCGATATCCGGCAACACGTTTTTACCGGCTGTGGGCAACCGCACGGATCCGCGCGCAGGGCGCTGGCTGAAAAGCAGGCTGACCCTATCTTTTAAATCGACAAATTCAGACGGTATTTAACCGTCGCCGCGCAATGGCAATGCCGGGTCGTCGGGCGCCAATTCTTCAAAGTCGAAATTGTCCAGACGGCGCGCCCGCCGGCCGGCCTTGTCAGCAGAGATGCGGATTTCACCGACGTCTTTCTGTGCCTGGGCGAAATGGCGGTCCAGGTTTTCCACGCGCTGTCCCAGCCGGTCGATATCCTTGCCCAGTTCGCTGAGCTCACGTCGGATCGCGCCAGCCTGTTCGCGCATTCTCGCGTCTTTCAGCACCGCGCGCATCGTGTTCAGCGTGGCCATGCAGGTTGTGGGCGACACCGTCCAGACCCTGAGCGCGAACCCCTCGCGCACCAGGTCGGGGAAGTTCGCGTGCAGTTCGGCATAGACCGCTTCGGACGGCAGGAACATCAGCGCACCGTCGGCCGTTTCCCCCTCGAGGATGTAGCGATCCGCGATGGCACGCATGTGATGCCGGATCGCCGCCCGCATCTGACGGCGGGCTTCCTGGCTCTCGGCCTCCGAGGCTGCATTGCGCAGGGCCTCGTAGGGTTCCAGCGGGAACTTCGCATCGATGGCAATCGGGCCGGGCGGTTTGGGCAGGTGAACCAGGCAGTCGGCCCGCCGCCCGTTCGAAAGCGTCGCCTGCATGGTGTAGCTGTCCGAAGGCAAGGCGCGCGACACGATGTCATGCAACTGAATCTCGCCAAAGGCGCCACGGGCCTGCTTGTTCGACAGGATGTCTTGCAATGACAACACGTTGCCGGACAGTTTCTCGATGTTTTCCTGCGCCTTGTCGATCGCTTCGAGCCGGGCGTGCAGGTCGCCCAGACTGCGCGCGGTGCGCACGGCGCTGCCTTCCAGGGCCTCGCCCATGGTATCCGAAACCTCGGCCAGGCGTTGTTCCATCAGGTGCAGCATCTGGGCCTGCGATTTGGCCTGTGCTTCGCTGACGTGATGCAGGCCGCCCGCCAGATGTTGCTGGCTGTCGTTCAGCGCCTGCACGCGGCGGCCCAGTTCGCCCATCTGCCACTGCAACGGGGCGGTGCCGCGCGCCGCCTTCAGCGCGGCGTGCAGGATCAGCAGCAGCACCAGCAGCACCACCCCGGCGGCCACGGCCCCCAAAACCAGCGGATCGGAAAAGTCGAGGGTCATCGCCGGCCAAACAGCTTTTCGATATCGTCGAGCTTGAGTTCGACATAGGTGGGCCGCCCGTGGTTGCATTGGCCGGACAGGGGCGTTGCCTCCATCTCGCGCAGAAGGGCGTTCATCTCATCGGCCCGCATCTGCCGGCCTGACCGGATCGACCCATGGCAGGCCATGCGGCTGAGAACGGCGTCGATGCGCGCCTCAAGCGCCTGGGACTGGCCCAGGTCGGACAGTTCGTCCAGAATGTCCAGCACCAGCCCCCGGGCATCGCAGCGGCCCAGCGCGGCGGGGGTTTCGCGGACGGCAATCGCGTCGCCGCCAAACGGTTCCAGCACCAGCCCCAACCGCGCCAGCTCCTCGGCATGGTCCAGCAGGCGGCGGGCATCCCCGGCGCTGAGGGGCACGATCTCGGGGATCAGCAGCGCCTGGGCGGTAACACCATGCGCGGCGATCTGCCGTTTCAGCCGTTCATAGACCAGCCTTTCATGTGCGGCGTGCTGATCGACGATGACGATTCCGTCGGTGGTCTGGGCGATGATGTAGTTCTCATGCACCTGTGCGCGGGCGGCACCCAGGGGGGCCTCGGTCGGGCCGGTCACGGGCTCGATACGGGCGGCGGTAAAGGGCTGCGGCGCTTCCGCCAGGTCCTGCGGTGCCTGCAGGTCATAGCTGCGCTGGATCGTGGTGGGCGACGGACGGCTGGCGAAATCCATCTGATACACCCGAGGCGCCTGTGGCAGGGCGCCGTCCGGCCGCATCGCATCCAGTGTGGCGGTCGCCACCGTGCCCGAGGCCCTGTGCCCCGCCCCGGCCAGCGCATGCCGGATGCCGGTAACGATCAGCGCCCGCACCAGCCCGGGGTCGCGAAAGCGAACCTCGGCCTTGGCAGGGTGGACGTTCACATCCACCAGATGCGGGTCGCAGTCGATGAACAGCACCGCGGCCGGGTGCCGGTCGCGCGCCAGCACATCCATATAGGCGGCCCGCAGCGCACCCAGCAGTTGCTTGTCGCGCACCGGGCGGCCGTTGACAAAGACATGCTGCGCCACCGCCGCGCCGCGCGAATAGGTGGGCAAAGCGGCAAAGCCCGACAGCCGCACGTTGTCGCGCTCCAGATCCAGCCGCAGGGCGTTGTCGGTGAATTCGCGCCCCATCAATCGCGCCAGGCGGTTGCCCATGGCATCGAACAGGTCGCCCTGTTCGGCATCGACGCGCAGGATCTCGCGCCCGGCGTCGGCGTCATGCAGGGTAAAGCCGACATGGGGTTCGGCCATGGCCAGGCGGCGCATGGTGTCGGTGATCGCCTGCATCTCGGCCCGGTCCGAGCGCAGGAATTTCAGCCGTGCCGGGGTCGCATAGAACAGGTCGCGCAGTTCCACCTGCGTGCCCCGGTTCAGTGCGGCGGGGCGCACCGGGCCAATCTGCCCGCCGGTGACGGCGATCTGCGCGCCTTCGTGCCCCTCGGCCCGGCTGGCGATGGTCAGCCGACCGACCGCGCCCAGCGACGGCAGCGCCTCGCCACGAAACCCGAAGGTGTGGATGTCCAGCAGGTCGGACCCGTCGATCTTCGAGGTCGCGTGCCGGCTCAGCGCCAGCGGCAAGTCATCCGCTGTCATGCCGTGGCCGTCGTCGGTGACGCGGATCAAGGTCTTGCCGCCGCCTGCGATGTCCACCCTGACCCGCGTCGCGCGCGCATCGAGGGCGTTCTCCACCAGTTCCTTGACGGCCGACGCCGGGCGTTCCACGACCTCGCCCGCCGCGATGCGGTTTGCGGCGGCATCGTCAAGCTGCCGAATCACGGGGCGCGATTCGGGCTGCGTATGGCGCATGTTGGGGCGGGTGGCGGTCATGCTACTAGGCATAGCATGGAGACGACGGGCGCGAAAGCGAGTCGGTGATCAGTTCAGCGGCGGCAGGCAGGGATCGGGGCGCTGATCGCGGTCATGGCTGTCCTCGACAAAACGGCACAGGCGGAGGTCAACGCCGTCGGGAAGGAAATCCGGCGGCTGATCAGCCCAGGCCCAGACGCGATCAAACGCAACACTGCTCAGGATCGTGGTGTTCTCATCGAAATGGGTCTGGCTGATCTGAGCGTTCGACAGAAACGCGCCGGTAAGATCCGCGCCATAAAACGCGGCCCGAGACAGATTTGCGCCGACGAGATAGGTTTCAACCAGATGGGTCCCAACCAGGTCGGCATTTCTGAGATTGCTTCCAGACAAGGCGGTCCCGGAGAGTTGCGCGCCCATGAGGTGGCTGTGGCTGAGATCGGCGTTGCTCAGCTCGGACCCGAGGGGAAACCGGGCCGAGGTCAAATCGGCGCCCGCCAGGTTGGCAGACGACAAGTCGCTGGGCCCGTCGCCAGGAGCAGAGAGCCGCAGGCCCGTCAGATCGACCGCGCCCTGGCACTCGACAACGCCATACCTGTCAATCCAATGCCCACCCATCCGTTCGCAGGACAGATCAACGCCCCGCAACGAGACCCCCTGCGAGGCGAGATACTCCATCGCCTCGCGCTTGCCGGAATTGCCCGTGGCCGGTGTGGTCAGGATGCTCCATGCCCGGGCAATCGCCTCGTCCCGGCGGGTGATCTGGCTGGCCGCGATCTCGGCCAGGGTGGCGGCGTTCACGCGGCGGGCTTCGATCCGGTCCCGATAGTCGATCCAGAACGCCACGCTTGCCAGCAGGATCGACGCGAAGGTTGCCAGCAGGACGATCCGTTCGAACCAGCCCCAGGCCCCCAGGATATCCCGCCCCGCGGCGGTGTGGGCGGGTTGTGCGGGGCGGTGCTGGCGGGCGCGTTTCAGGTTCAGGCGTTTGCTCATGGACAGAACTTGCCCGCGCGCCCCGCGGTGGTCAATCGGGCCGGGTTACTCGGATGTCGTCTCGACCCCCACGGGCTGACCCACCACCACGAAATGCAGCGCATCGGGTTGCGCCAGACGGCGGGCGACGCGCTGGATGTCCTCAAGCGTGACCGCGTTCAGCAGATCGTTGCGGATGTTGACGTAGTTCAGCGGGAAACCCTGGAACTGCATCGACGCCAGGATCGAGGCGATGGAATCGTTGCCGTCGAACCGCAGCGGATAGGCGCCTGTGAGATAGGTTTTCACCTGGTCCAGTTGTTCCTGCGTGATGCCGTCGTCGGCCAGCCACTGGAACTGCTGGCGCACCAGGTCGATCGCCTCGGCCGCGTTTTCGTTGCCGGTGGAAAAACGGCCGACGAAACTGTCGCCAAAGCGGTTCGAGGCAATCGAGGTATAGATGCCATAGGTCAGACCGCGTTCCTCGCGGATTTCGTGCATCAGACGCGAGCCAAAGCCGCCGCCGCCGAAGATCTCGTTCATGACATAGGCGGGCATGAAATCGGAATCATCCCAGCGCATCCCGCCATGACCGAACTGGATGACCGATTGCGGCCCCGGGAAATCGACGACCGTCACCCCCGGCGCGGCCTGATAGCTGCGGTATTCGGGCAGCGCGACAGTCGCGGCGGGCAGGTCGCCCTCGATCCGGTCGACGATTGCGCCCAGCTCGGCCGGGGTGATGTCGCCGGCGGCCCCGACATAGACCTGATCGCCGGAAAATGCCGCACGGTGGGCCTCGAGCATGTCATCGAGGGTGAGCGCGCCCAGCGTGTTCGGCGTGCCGTCGGTCGGCGTGGCATAGGCATGGCCGGCAAAGCCCTGCGCCGCCCAGGTCTGCTGGGCAATGGTGTTGGGGTTGCGCGCCGCACGTTCCAGCGAGGCGACGGCCTGCGCCCGCACGCGATCGAGGCTCATCTGATCCAGATGCGGGTCGGCCAGCGCCATCAGCGCCAGGTCGATGACCTGATCGCGGTTTTCGGTCAGCGCGCGAATGGTCATCGTGACCGAATCGCGTCCGGCCTCGAACGAGACATCGGCCGCCAGGGACTCGAGCGCGGCGGCGTATTGCTGCGCGTCCAGATCCCCCGCCCCTTCGCTGAGAAGCGCGGTCATGAGCGAGACCGCGCCCGCCTTGTTCACCGGATCCAGCGCGGCGCCGCCGGTAAAGATCACCTGAATGGACACGAAGGGGATCGAATGTTCCTCGGACAGCCAGGCGGTGTGCCCCATGGGCGAGGTCACGTCCTGGATTTCGATGGCACCGGCAGGCAGGGCCAGGGTGCAGATCAACGTGGCGGTGCTGAGAAAACGGGCGATCATTGGGCATCCTCCGCCATCAGCCAGCCGGTGACCGAGGCGTTGCGATTGAGCTGGCGCGCGGCAGCGACGACTTCCTCGGGCGTGACGGATTCCAGCTCGTCCAGCCAGTCGTGATAATCCTGCAAGGTCAGGCCGATGGCCAGGTCCGCCCCCACGTCCTGCGCACGCCCGGCGGTGTCGTCCTGATCGTATATGGCGCTGGCGCGCAATTGCATCCGCACGCGCTGGAACTGCTCAGGGTCGGGGCCGTTGGCGATGAAATCGGCGAGGACCTGGTCCATCGCATCCTCGGCCTGCTGCAAGGTGACATCGGGCTTTGGCATCACCCCCAGGGTAAAGGTTCCCTGATCCAGCGCCGATCCGTCATATCCGGCCCAGGCGCTGACGGCGATGTTCTGGTCATAGGTCAGCGCACGTTCCAGAACCGAGGTCTGCGACGATCCCCCAAGCAACGCGGCCAGCACCTGGAACGCGGCCGCCTGGTGCTGATCGCCGGTCAGCCGGCGTGGTGCCAGATACAGGCGATAGAGATAGGGTTGCCCGACCCGCGCGTCATGCATGATCAGGCGCCGCTCGGCGTATTGCGTGGGCTCTGTCGGATGGTCGCGCGGCGGCAGGTCGGCCACCGGAGGAATGGGGCCATAATACTGGTCGGCCAGGGCGCGGACCTCGTCGGGCGTGACATCGCCGGCAACCACCAGGATCGCGTTGTTGGGCGCATAATGCTGGTGGTAAAAGGCCGAGGCGATATCGCCGGTCAGTTGCTGCATCTCGTGGCGCCAGCCGATGATCGGACGGCCATAGGGGCTGTTCTGGAACAGCGCCGCGCGCATCTGTTCGCCAAAGATCCGATCGGGGCTGGATTCCAGCGTTTGACCCCGTTCGCGCAGGATCACGTCGCGTTCCGGCAGCCAGTCCGACCGGTCCAGCCGCAGGTGGGTCATGCGGTCGGCTTCCATCTGCATCATCAGGCCCAGCCGGTCGGCGGCGACGCGCTGGTGATAGGCGGTGTAATCCCAACTGGTGAAGGCGTTGTGCGTGCCGCCGTTGGCCTGCACGATCCGGTCGAAATCGCCCTCCTCCATCGTATCGGTGGCCTTGAACATCAGGTGTTCCAGGAAATGCGCGATGCCGGAATGCCCGGCGGGATCGTCGGCGGCACCGACGCGATACCAGACCATGTGCACGACGACCGGGGCGCGGTGGTCCTCGATCACGACGACCTGCATGCCGTTGTCCAGCGAGAATTCCACCGGATCCGAGGCGCGGGCGGCCAGTGGCGCGGCGGCCAGCAGAAAAGCGGCGGCAATCAGGCGCTTGGCGATGAACATGGTGCGGGCTCCGGTCCTGGTGTCGACCGCAGAATTACCGGCCCCGGGGCCGCGCGCAACGGGGGTTGCCGCAGTTGTGAAGCAATCGCGATGACGGGGCCGGATTACTGGCCGGGCGGTGGCGGCGCCGACGGCGTGCGCGCACCCCGGTTGCGCCAGCGCCGCAATTCGTCCTGCGGATCGAGAAGCTGGTCCTCGTAGGCGCGGCGATACATGTTCGTGTTGAACAGCCGTTCCAGCGGGCGCACGCGGGTTCCCTGGCGCAATTGCAGATCTTCCGAGGCCAGCTCTTGCCGGATCTCGGGGTCCACACCCTCGCGCCCGGCGTAGCGCACCAGCCCGGCGTCGGCCGCAGGGACACCGCGCGTCTGCGTGGCCGAGGGGCGGCCACCCAGGGCAGTCACGGCCTCGGCCCTGGGGTTGGGATCGACCAGATTGGTGCCACCCGGGGTCGGAGTCGGCAGCGCGCTGAAATCCGACGGCGCCTGCAACGGGTTTGTCGGCACGATCGAGAATTCGTCCGGGCTGTCCTGATGGGCCTGAAGGTTCATCAATTGCGGCGTTTCGCCCGCGCGCGAGCAGGCGCTGACGGCCAGCAGGCCGAACGCGATCAAGACGCCAAGGCGAAGAGTGCTCATCCGTGGTCCCCGGTCCTCTGAGGTGCCCCTGTTTAGCCCATGCCCGTGCCGCCGTCACGGGGCGTTTTTCCCCCAGCGGCAAGGATCAGCCCGAATGCGCCGACGAAAATCGCGATATCGGCCACGTTGAACGCCCAGGGGTTGGTCCAGCCACAGCACGAGACATTGAGGAAATCCGCCACCGCGCCCCAGACCGCGCGGTCGATCGCATTGCCCAGCGCCCCGCCGATCAGCGCGCCCGCGGCCAGTTGCATCACCGGACGCGCGCCTTCCTTGCGGGTCCAGCGCCAGACCCAGACACTGACGACGATCGGCAACACCACCAGAACCCAGCGCAGCACCTGCGATTCGTCGGCGAACAGGCCAAAGTTGACCCCCCGGTTCCACGCCATCGTCAGCGCGACGACCGGGGGCAGCACGTCGATATGCAGGACCTCGGGCAGGTTCAGGCCGACCACGACCAGCCATTTCAGGGCCTGATCCAGCGCGACCACCAGAACCGATGTCCAGAACGCGATCTTCATGTCAGTGCCGGAAGTGCCGCATTCCGGTAAAGACCATCGCCAGCCCGGCCGCGTCGGCGGCGGCGATCACCTCGGCGTCGCGCATCGAGCCGCCGGGCTGGATGACGCAAGTCGCGCCCGCCGCCGCGGCCTCCATCAGGCCGTCGGGGAAGGGGAAGAACGCATCCGACGCCACCGCCGACCCGATGGTCAGGGGCTGGGGCAGACCCAGCACCTCGGCCATGCGTTCGGCCTTTTTGGCAGCGATCAGGGCGCTGTCCACACGGCTCATCTGGCCGGCGCCGACGCCCACGGTCGCGCCGTCGCGCACATAGACGATGGCGTTCGACTTGACGTGTTTGGCAACCTTCCAGGCGAACAGCAGGTCCTGCATCTGTGCGTCCGTCGGCGCCTTTTTCGTCACCACCGTCAGGTCATCGAGACCGACAAAGCCATTGTCCTTGTCCTGGACCAGGAAGCCACCCGCGACCTGCCGGAAGGTCAGCCCGCCCGCGCGCACGTCGGGCAGACCCTCGGTGGTCAGCAGGCGCAGGTTCTTCTTGGCGGCAAAGATCGCCCTGGCCTCGTCGCTGGCGCCGGGGGCGATGACGACTTCGGTGAAGATGCCGGTGATCTCGTGCGCGGTTTCCGCGTCCAGCGGCTGGTTCAGCGCGACAATGCCGCCAAAGGCCGAGGTGCGGTCGCAGTCGAACGCGGCCTTGTAGGCGTCCAGCAGCGTCCGGCCTCGCGCCACGCCGCTGGGGTTCGCGTGCTTGATGATCGCGCAGGCCGGGCCATCGGTGAATTCGGCCACCAGCTCGAACGCGGCGTCGGTATCGTTGATGTTGTTATAGGACAGTTCCTTGCCCTGATGCTGCACGGCGGTGGCAACCCCCGGGCGGCCCGTGCCGTCCGTGTAGAAGGCCGCCGACTGATGCGGGTTTTCCCCGTAACGCAGCGTTTGCGCCAGCGTGCCGGCGAACGCCCGGCGGCGGGGCGCGGGGGTTTCCAGCGACCTGGCGAACCAGGCGCTGACGGCGGCGTCATAGGCGGCCGTGCGGGCATAGGTGTTCGCGGCCATCTCCTGCCGGAACCTGAGGGTGGTGCCGCCCTGATCCAGTTGCGCCAGCAGGGGTGCATAATCGTCGGGATCGGTGATGACGGTGACCCAGGCGTGGTTCTTGGCGGCGGCGCGCAGCATCGCCGGGCCGCCGATGTCGATGTTTTCCACGCAGTCGTCATAGTCGCCGCCGCGCGCGACGGTGGCCTCGAACGGATAGAGGTTCACCACCAGCAGGTCGATCGGCAGGATGCCGTGTTCTTCCATCGAGGCGCGGTGGCCGGCGTCCTCGCGCAGGGCCAGCAGACCGCCGTGAACCATCGGGTGCAGCGTCTTGACCCGGCCGTCCATCATCTCGGGAAGCCGGTCAGCTCGGCCACGTCCCTGACCGCCAGTCCCGCGTCGCGCAGCGCCTTGGCGGTGCCCCGGTCGAGACCAGCTCAACCCCTTTGTCGGCCAGGGCGCGGCCCAGTCGATCAGCCCGCCCTTGTCCGAGACAGAGAGAAGGGCGCGTTTCAGCGGGACGATATCGGTCATGGGGCAGCGGTCCTCAGTCGAGAGCGAACAGATCTCGCGGCAGGGCCAGGTCGGTGTCGCGGCCGATGTCGCGAATTGCCAGCGGGGTATCCTGAGCCTTGGCCAGTGTCCAGTTGATCTGGCTGGTTTCGTCCAGGATTGCGGCGCGAACCACGATCTGCTGGCAGGGGCGCGGCGCCAGCCGGCCCTTTTCCAGATAGACCGACGGTTCCAGCGACAGCCGCCCCGGTCCGTCGAACCGGAAAACCCAGATCTCGCCCGACGGCAGCGCAACCGAAACCGCGCTGCCGTTCATGTCCAGCGAGGGGTCGGCCTCGGGGTGCAGGTGGAAGCGCAGCGCATAGGAAATTCCGCGCATCCGACCGGCATCGAGCAGGCGATCAAAGGTCTTGCGATGCGCGGGTTCCAGCGCGGCCAGCGTGTCCTCGCCCAGCACCACGCGGCCATCGCGGGACAGTTCCAGCGTTCGCACATGGGTCAGCCCGTGGGTGGGCACATAGCCGTCATGGCTGAGAAGCAGCGACGCCGCGTCGCGTTCGTCGGTGCGGTGCAGCGTGACCAGACCCGGGCCATCGACCAGCGGGGCGCCGCCATCCTCGGGCCGGCTGGCGCGACCAAAGCGGGCCGAGGACGTGCCGTCGATCGACAGCGTGGAATGTGAATTCGTCGCGCGGGCGGCCTTTTCCCATTCCGGGCCAAAAGGCACGCCCGAGCCCGAGTTGACGATCAGCGGCCGGCGATTCGAGGTCAGCTCGAACGCCAGCATCGAGGCATGGGCACGGTGGGCGGCGGATCCCGACGGCGGCGCTGCAGCATCGACGATGACACTGGTGCGGCCGCCTTCCAGCCGGGCAAAGCCCATCGCCCGCGGCAGCGGCGGGCGCACCGGAACCGCGGCGATGGCCAGCGCATGTTCGAACCGCCCCTCCATCCCGCGGCCACCGCCATGGAACCGGGCCAATCCGCCGTCCGCGTGCCTGAGCGTGCGCAGGCAGGGCGTGATCCGGTCAATGGCCGAGTCCAGCGCCTGTGGCGTCGGCGCTTCGGCATCCTCCAGCGCCAGCTTGGCCCAGGTCAGCAGCGTGAAGACTTCAAGCAGGTCCTCGGGGTTGCGGCTGGCGATGGCGCCCTCTGGGTCGATATCGGTGTCGCAGGCGGTGGCAAGCGCCCGCGTCGCCGCCTCGCGGTAACCGTCCATGCCCAGCAGGGCATAGGCGGCATACAGCAGACCTGTGAGGGCCTCGAACCGGGGCAGGCCGGGTTGCGCGGCCTGCCAGCGGCGGGCAAGGAACGCGGTCTGACGGCCAAGCGCGGCGAAGAATGGCTGGTTCTCGGCGCCGGTTCGGGCCGAGGTCAGGAAGATCGCGTGATGCAGCCAGCGCAACACCCGGCGCCCGACGAGGTCGGGCTCCCATCCCGGGCCGTCGCCCATGCCGAACCGCTCGATCCAGTCGAACACCCAGCCCTGCGCCGCCAGTCGCGCATTGCGGTCGCCATTGGCCGCCAGATGATCCAGCCAGCCCATGCCGTGCAGTTCGGCGGAGAATCCCAGCGAGGGGGCCTCGACCGACCAGGGTTCCAGCGTTTCGACCATGTGACCGGCCAGCAGGAAATTGCCCTGCGCGATCTGCCGCCCGCGGGCAAAGAAGCCCACCGTGCGCGGTTCGGGCATCGAGGTGAAGCCACCCGCTGCCGGGGCCGAGCGCACCGCGCGCGCGGCGAGGCGGTTGCCCCACCGGCGTTTGCGCGCTGCCCAGCCGTGCTCCATGCCTCACCTCTTTTCGTTGGGCATAGCGCCCCCGGACACGTCTGTCACGCGATCACGCCGGTGCGCGGCGAAGAAGCGCCATGTAGAAGCCGTCGATCCCCGTTTCGTGATCGTCAGGGCGCGTGCGCCAGCCGCCTTCGGCGGTGGCACGGCCCAGTGGCTGGGGCGGCGTCGCGGCAGTCAGCCCGGGGTGGCGGGCCAGCGCGGCGGCGACCTGGGCCTCGCCTTCATCCGGCAACAGCGAGCAGGTGCAATAGACCAGCCGCCCGCCCGGCTTCAGAAAGGTCAGCGCCCGGTCGATGAGCCTGGCCTGCAGGTCGGTCAGCCCTTCGACATCGGCGGGTTTGCGCACCATCGGCAGATCGGGGTGCCGGCGGATCGTGCCGGTGGCGGAACAGGGCGCATCCAGCAGCACGGCATCCACCGGCGCAGGCGGCGTCCAGTCCAGAACATCGGCGCAGACGATCGCGGCGGTCAGGCCGGTGCGCTCCAGGTTCTCGTGCAGGCGTTTCAGGCGCCCCTGGGACAGGTCCAGCGCGGTCACGCGCGCCCCCGCCGCTGCCAGCTGCATCGTCTTGCCCCCCGGCGCGGCACACAGGTCCAGCACCGTTTCCCCGGGCTGAACCGCCAGCATCCCGGCGGGCAGCGCGGCGGCGGCATCCTGCACCCACCAGTCGCCCGCATCGTAGCCGGGCAGCGCGCTGACCTGCACGCCCGCGTTCAGCCGCCATGAGGCGCCGACAGGGTCCGCCCCCTCGGGCGCGCGGGCGCCGGGTTTCAGCGTCAGGTCCAGCGCGGCGCCCCGGTGATGGGCGGCTTCGATCGCCTGCAGGGTGGTTTCGCCGTAGACGCCCTTCAGCCGCCGTCGCAACCATCCGGGCAGCCGCTGCACCGGAAGCGCGGCCCAGCCGTCATGGCGGGCGGCCTTGCGCAGCACGGCATTCGCCAGACCCGCCGCGCGGGCCGTCGCCGGGTTGGCTTTCAGCGCCTCGACCGTGGCATTGACCACGCCATGCGCGGCCTCGTTCTGATCCAGCATCGCCACCACGCCCACGCGCAGCGCCGCCATCACCGCCGACACGGGTTCATGGCGCAGATGCGGGCGCAGGACCGTGTCGGCGCGTTGCAGGTTCCGCAAGGTCGCCAGCGCCAGCCGTTGCGCCTGCGCGCGGGTGGCCGGATCGGCGGCGGGAACGGGAACGTCGGGCAGCATCTGGCCGTCGATCACGCCCTGCACCATGAGGGCGGCCATGCGTCGCGGGTCTGGGGGGGCGGTCATGGGGGACTCGGTCTTGTTCGGGGCGGCAGGGACGATTAGCTTGCCCCTAGCCGATTGCACCGTGCAAGGAAAGCCGATGGACCGTTCCGACCTGCCCCCCGCTGCCCAACGCGCCCTGGCCGAGGCCGAGGCACGCCGCAAGGCCGCCGAAGCGGACCAGCCCCTGCCCCGGGAACTGGGTGGCCGCGAAGGGCCAGAGCCCGTGCGCTATGGCGATTGGGAAAAAAAGGGCATCGCGGTCGATTTCTAGGCGCGGGCCTGCACGCCGCTTTCGGTGACGATGGCATTCAGGGGAATGTCATGCGGCTGGGGAAAGATCGTCGCCAGCCGCGCGGATTGCAGACCGACCCCGATGGCAAAGGGATGGACCCCCGCCAGCGTCCGGTCGAAATACCCGCCACCATAGCCCAGGCGATAGCGCCCGTCCTCCCATCCGACCAGGGGCGCCAGCGCGACCTGCGGCGTCACCACCGGTGCGTCGGGCGGTGGCACCGGGATGTTCCAGTCGCCGCGCACCATCGTCGTTTCGGGCGTCCAGCGGCGAAAGACCAGCGGCGCGGCCTTGGTTTCCACCAGTGGCAGGGCAACGGCGATGCCCTGCTGGTGAAGTTCGGTCATCAGGGGGCGCAGGTCGGCCTCGCCCTTGATCGGCCAATAGGCCGAAAAGACCGTGCCCGGCCCCCAGCCCGGCACCTGTGGCAGCAGAACGCGCAGATGGTCCATCAACGCCAGGCCCCACGAGCGCCGGGCCTCGACCGACAGGGCCTTGCGCGCCTCGAGCAGGCGCGTGCGCTCGGCCTTGCGCCAGCGGGCGACATCGCGGGCCTGCTGAGGGTCCACCGCGAGGGGATCGAAGTAGTCGGGCGCGATTTCCGCCGCATAGCAGGGCGGCGAGGCATAGCTGGCGGGTTCATCGGGCATGGCGGTTCCTCCTGCACCCAGAGGTAACGCGAAAATCCGACATGTAAATGCGGATTATAGCCGCACCTTCAAGCGATCCCCTGCCGCGCGCGAGCAACAGGCCATCATGCGCCGGCCCTCGGCCCGTTCCGCGCGGGTCAGCACGCGGTCGCGGTGGTCGATCCCGCCGGCCTCCACCTCGATCTCGCAGGTGCCGCACAGACCCTCGCCGCAATCGCAGGGCACGTCGATGCCGGTTTCATGCAGGACATCCAGCAGACTGCGCGTCGCGGGCACGGTCAGGGTCAGGTCGGAATCGAGCAACTCGACGGTGAAGGCATGTTCGCGGTCCGGGTCCAGCGCGGTGTCGACGGGATCGAAATGTTCGAACGTCAGGATCAGGTCGGGGCGGGGGACGCAGGCGGCCTCGACCCCCTGGATCAGGCGCGCGGGGCCGCAGACGCAAACCTGCGCGCCCCGGGGTGCGGCGGCGATGAGCGCGGGCAGGTCCATGCGGGTGCCCTCGTCTCCGATCCACAGATGGGCGCCGGGATGATCCCGCATCACCCGGTCCACGAGTGCCATGCCGGACCGCGTGCGCCCGGCGTAATGCAGCGCATGGGGGCGCGCGCGCAGGTGGTCGGCCATCGCCAGAATGGGGGTGATGCCGATCCCCCCGGCGATCAGGAGATGCGCGGGGGCGCTGTCATCCAGTCGGAAGTGATTGCGCGGGCCGCGCGTGTGCACGATATCGCCCTCGCGCAGCGTGTCATGGATCCAGCGCGAGCCGCCGCGCCCGCCGTCCTCGCGCAGCACGGCCAGCGACCAGGCGCCGTTCTCGCCACACAGCGAGTATTTGCGCGTCAGGTCGCCCGGCAGATGCAGGTCGATATGCGCGCCGGGCGACCAGGCGGGCAGGGGCGCACCCTCGGGGTCCTCCAGCGTCAGGCCCAGCACGCCCTGGGCCAATGGGTCCAGCCGTGCCACGCGCAGCGCGCGGGTCAGCACGCGCACGTCGGGGGCACCGATGGGGAAGCGGCGGTTGCGGTCGCGCAAGGCGGGGTTGCGGCGTTCGGGGTTCCGTGCGGGATCCCAGCGCACCAGCACCCGGTCAACGCCGTAAAAGCTGACGTTGGGCAGCGCGTGAAAGTTCTGGTCCTGCAGCTCCAGATGCGGCAGGCGGCGGGTCAGCTCCTCGAGCATCACGCGCAGTTCCATGCGGCCCAGGTTCTTGCCCATGCATTGATGCGCGCCATAGCCAAAGGTCAGATGCGCGGCCGCGTTGTCGCGCCACAGGTCCAGCGCGTCGGGGTTTTCGAACTGGCGCGGGTCATGGTTGCCCGAGGCCGAGACGATCAGCAATCGCGCACCCTTGGGGATCGGCACGCCGCCGACGGTGGTGTCCCGCGTCGCCATGCGTCGCCACGCCACCTGCGAGCCCGAGTGCCGCAGACATTCCTCGACCGCATTGGGGATCAGATCGGGGTTGCGACAGACTGCGGTCCAGGCCGCCCGGTCGCCCAGCATCCGCCGCATCATGTTGGCGCCCGCCAGGGCCGTCGTCTCATGCGCGGCGACGATGATCGCCATCAGCATCGAGTGCAGGTAATTGTCGGTGACGATCTCCGGTATTTCGCGGTTGGCGCGGATCATGTCGTGCATCCAGCCATGACCATCGGGGTTGGCCTTCATCCGGTCCAGCACCACGCCGCAATAGGCCCAGAACCGGCCCACCCCATGCGCGAGCGCCTCTTGCTGGTCGTCGCTGGGCTTGCCCCAGACATTGAGGGTATGCGCCACGGAAAACTCGCGCAGCTTTTCCATGTCGCTTTCCGGCACGCCCAGAAAATGCAGCGCGACCGTCAGCGGAACCTCCCACAACAGCGCCTTGACCAGGTCGGCCTCGCCCTGATCGACGATCGCATCGACCCTGGCGCGCACCAGTTGGCGCAGCATCGCCTCATGGCCTTGCAGGGCGGCGGGCGAAAACGCATCCAGCAGGGCGCGGCGGCGCTCCATGTGGACGGGCTCGTCCTCGTTCACCAGCGTCTTGCGCAGGTCGAAGGCATAGGTTTTCAGGATCTCGATGGCCTCGGGCGTGGGCGGAACCATCTTTTCCAGTGCGACCGAGGCCGAGAAGGTGATGTTGTCGCGAAAGACAGCCTTCACATCCTCATACCGGGTGACGACCCAGTAATTCAGCACATCGGAATAAAAGACCGGCTCGCCTTCGCGCGCCCACGCCAGCGAACCGGGTGGATCGGCCTGAAATTCCGGCCCAAAGGGATCGAAGGCACGCGCACGGTCGCTGGACTGGTGGATGGGGCAACCGGACATGCGATCCCTCCTTGATCTTTATCCGTCACATATGGTGCTATATGCGTAACACTTGCCCAGCGGACGGGTCAATCGCGCCATGACCACCTTGCAGACACTGGATCGCGGCCTGGCCGCGCTGTCGCTGATCGCCGGCAACGCCGGGATCAGCGTGCAGGCCCTTGCCGATGCGCTGGGCGTGCACAAGGCGATCGCCTATCGCATCGTTTCGACCCTGGAAGGGCACGGCATGGTGGCCCGCGCGACGGATGGGCGGGTGATGCTGGGTGCCGGCGCGCTGGCGCTTTCGGCGCGCTTCGCCCCCCATTTCCAGGCCGAGGCCGCGCGCATTCTGGCCGACCTGTCGCGCGAAACCGGCTGCACCGCCTGTATCGCCATGGCCGAGGGGGACGCCTGTGTCGTGTCGCAGGTGCACGAGGCCGAGACAGGCTTCATGCGTCTGTCCTATCGTGTCGGCGTGCGCCACCCGTTGACCCAGGGGGCGACGGGGTTGGCGATCCTGGCCGGTCGCGCGCCCGCGCCGGACGAACCCGCGCTGGTGACCCAGGGTCGCCGGGATGGCTATGTTGTCACGCAGGGGCAGCTCGAACCCGGGGTGACGGGCCTGGCCCGCCCGTTGCTGCGCCCGGCCGAGGTCCGCCCGGCGATGGAACCCTGTGTCGCGGTCGCCCGGTTGGGTCCGTTGGACCTGCCCGCCGCGATCAGCGCCACCGCGCGCAGCGTCACCGCCCTGCGCGCGCTGCTGATCGCGCCGGTCTGATTGCGGCCGCGCGGTTTTTCCCGCACAAGGCGGCAGGAAACCGGGACCCTCGTCATGACGCTGCGCACCTATGCCATCGGGGATATTCATGGGCGGATCGACCTGCTGCGGCAGGCGCACGACCGCATTGCTGCCGACCGCGCCCTGGTCGGCGATGCCGAGGCACCCGTGGTGCATCTGGGCGATCTGGTGGACCGTGGTCCGGCCTCGCGTGCGGTGATCGACCTGCTGATGGCGGGGCAGATCATGGGGCAGCCCTGGGTGGTGCTCAAGGGCAACCACGACCGCATGTTCACACTGTTTCAACGCGGGCAGCGGGACCACCGGCTGCGGCCCGAGTATGAGTATCTTCACCCCAAGATCGGCGGGCAGGAAACCTTGCGCAGCTATGGCTTGCCCCCCGATGCCGCGCCCGATCAGGCCCGCGCCGCCGTGCCCGCGGCGCATCGCGCGTTCCTTGATGATCTGCCAACCCGTTTCCTGCGCGGCGACGTGTTGTTCGTTCATGCCGGCATCGCACCGGGCGTGGCGTTCGAGGATCAGACCGAGGACGACCTGATCTGGATCCGCGCCCCCTTTCTTGACCACGCCGATCCCCACCCCTGGCTGGTGATCCACGGCCACACCCATATCGCCGCCCCATGTCACCACGGCAACCGGGTCAACATCGACAGCGGCGCGGCCTATGGCGGCCCCCTGACCGCCGTTGTCGTCGAGGGTCGCGATGTCTGGGTGCTGGGGCCGGACGGTCGTATCCCGCTGCACCCCCAAGCGGATTAACCCCCGGTTCACACCCGTCTGCTAGCCCTGTGGATGGGTGAAGTGAACAGGTGATGGGATGAGCCGGCAAAATGAAGCCAGGCCAATCATCATCAAACGGAAGAAAGTGGTTTCCGGCGACGGCCATCATGGCGGCGCCTGGAAAGTGGCCTATGCCGACTTCGTGACGGCGATGATGGCGTTCTTCCTGATGATGTGGCTGCTGGGTGCAACAACGGAATCGCAACGGCGCGGGCTGGCGGATTATTTCAATCCGTCGATTCCCGTGCACCGGATCTCCTCGGGCGGCGAGGGGATGTTCGGGGGTGATGACCTGGAAACGCGCGCGCAGATCGGGCCGACAACGCCCGACCGCCCACGCAGCGAATCGACCGAGGCCGGCCAAAGCGACACCGAGAGTTTCGAGGACGTGCAGCAACGGCTCAGCGGTCTGGGCGGGGAAAGCCCTGTCATGGACGATGCGCTGCGCCATGTGCTGACCCGCGTCACCGATGAAGGGTTGGTGATCGAACTGTTCGATCTGCCGGATGCCCCCCTGTTCGACGGCGACAGCGACCAGCCGATGCCCGTGCTGACCCGCATCGTTGCTATTGTTGCTCAGATTTTCCCTATGGTCGTCAATCCCTTGGCAATCGAAGGCCACACCCGCAGCTATACCGTGGTGCAAGCGAACGATCCGCGCTGGGCGCTGTCCACCAGCCGCGCGGACCGGATTCGCCGACTGCTGGACCAGGCCGGTTTCGACCCGGCGCGGGTGGCGCGTGTCACTGGCCACGCCGACCGCCGCCCGGCCGATCCGAACCCGATGGCGGTGCGCAACAACCGGCTCGAACTGATCCTTCTCAGGCGGCAGGGTGCGGCATCCGATCGCCGTTAGCCGGCCATTAACGCCCTTGGTGCAGTGTCGGGTCCATCGCACTGCACGAAAGGGCTGCCATGTCGACGCTATACTCCTCGTTCAATGCCGGCATTTCCGGTCTGAACGCCAATTCGACCCGCCTCGCGGCGATTTCGGACAACATCGCCAACACCGGCACCATCGGCTACAAACGGGTGATCGCCTCGTTCCACTCGATGGTGCTGTCGGGGTCGCATTACGGGCCCTATATCGCCGGCGGCGTGCGCTCCTCGACGATGCGGCTGATCGATGAACACGGGACCCTGACCAACAGCTCCAACGCGACGGACCTGGCGGTCAGCGGGCGCGGCTTCCTGCCCGTGACCTCGGCCACGGCGGTGAATGGCGGCAGCGATACGCTGCCCCTGATGCTGACCACGACAGGGTCGTTCCGGCCGGACGCCGACGGCATGTTGCGCAATCCCGCGGGGCAGATCCTGCTGGGCTGGCCCGCCAATGCGGATGGCAGCATCGGCACCTTCCCGCGCGATACCGTGGGGGGTCTGGAACCCGTGCGAATCAACTCGAACCAGTTCGCGTCGGACCCGACCTCGCATATCTCGATCCGGGTGAACCTGCCCGCGACCGGCACCGCCGCGGATTCGGATGGTGCCACGCATGATGTCGCGCTCGAATACTACAGCCCGCTCGGCACGACCGAAACGATGACCCTGACCTTCGCCCCCACGGTGCCCGCCACCGGCAGCTCGAACGAATGGCTGGCCACGGTGACCGACCCGGCCACGGGAACGGTCGTCGGCGAATACACCGTGACCTTCGACAACGCACCGCCCAACGGCGGACGTATCCTGTCGGTCAGTCAGGCGCCGGGCGCGCCGGGCGGTGCCTATGATCCGGCCAGCGGTGAATTCACGGTCACGGTGAATGGCCAGCAGATCGCGTTGAACATCGGCGCCCCGGGCAGTGACGACAGCATCACCCAGATGGCCGAGAGTTTCGTTCCCGTCGCGCTCGATCGCAATGGCTCGCCCGTGCAGGCGCTGGTCGGCGTGCAGGTCGATCCCAACGGTTTCGTCAAGGCGTATTACGATTCGGGCCTGATCCGCACCATCGCCCAGGTGCCGCTGGTGGACGTGCCCAACCCCAACGGTTTGACCGCGCTCAACAACCAGGCGTTCCGGGTTTCGCCCGATTCGGGGCCGATGTTCCTGTGGAATGCGGGCGACGGCCCGACCGGCGAGATCGTCGGTTTCGCGCGCGAGGAATCGACCACTGACGTCGCCGCCGAACTCACCAACATGATCCAGACCCAACGCGCCTATTCCTCGAATGCCAAGGTCATCCAGACCGTGGACGAGATGTTGCAGGAAACCACCAACATCAAGCGTTGACCTGAGCGGAGGGAACCATGAGCATCGCAAGTGCCTTCAACAATGCCACCTCGGGCCTCGCGGCATCGGCGCGCGCGGTGCAGGTGGTGTCCTCGAACATCGCGAACGCCCTGACCGAGGGGTATGCGGCGCGCCGGCTCGATCTGGGGTCGGCCACCCTTGGTGGCGGGGTGCGTGTCCTGGGCACGACCCGTCTGACCGACCCCGTGTTGCAGGGATTGACGCGCGATGCCGCCGCCTCGGCCAGCGCAGGCGCGGCACGCAACATCTTCTGGCAACGGGTCGAAGGGGCGCTGGGCCTCCCCGGTCAAGGCCTCTCGCAGGCCCTGTCGGCCTTTGATTCGGCGCTGATCTCGGCCAGTGATCGGCCGGATCTGGAGAGCCGCCTGGCAACGGTGGCCGACCGGGCAACCGCGCTCGCCGCGCAGCTCGGCGGTGCCCAGGAAACGGTGCAGACCCTGCGGCTCCAGGCGGACGCGGCCATTGCGCAGGATGTCGAAACGCTGAACGCGGGCCTCGGCCGGATTGACGATCTCAACGAACGGATCGTGCGGATGCAGGCGTCCGGTCAATCGTCGCTTGGGCTCGAGGATGAGCGTGCCGCGCTGATTTCGTCCCTGTCCGACATCGTGCCGATGCGCGAACTCGCGCGATCCGACGGGCGCATCACCCTGTTCACCACGGGTGGCACCTTGCTGCTGGACATCGCCCCCGCCGAGATCGGCTTCAACCGAACCCCGGCCATGGATGCCAGCCTGACCAATGGCGCCGGTCTGTCGGGTCTGACGATCGGAGGGCGGGCCATCGACACCGGGGCGGCCGGCCCGGTGGCCGGTGGCCGACTCGCCGCCAATTTCCAGATCCGCGATCATGACGGCGTTCAGGTCCAGGCCCAGATCGACGGATTCGCCCGCGACCTGATCGCCCGCTTTTCCGACCCCGCCACCGATCCCAGCCTGTCCGCCGGCGTGCCCGGCCTGTTCACCGACGCCGGCGGAAGCCCGACCGCGGCCCCCGGCCTGGCCGGACGGATCGCGGTGAACGCGGCGATTCTGCCGGACCAGGGGGGCGCGCTCTGGCGGTTGCGCGACGGCATCGGCGCGACCACGCCGGGGCCGGTGGGCGACCCGTCGCAACTCGGCCGGCTTTCCGCGGCGCTGGACAGGCCCGTCGCGGCCGGCCCCGGCGCGCCGGCGCTTTCGGCGGGGCAGTCACTGGGCGAACTGTTGACCACCGTCTCGCGCGCGCGGCAGGGGGCCGAGGAAACCGCCACCTCGACCCAGGCCCGCCATGCCGAACTGACCCAGCAAAGCCTGGCGCAAGGGGTCGATACAGATGCCGAGATGCAGCGCCTCCTGCTGGTTGAGCAGGCCTATTCCGCCAATGCACGGGTCATCGAAACCGCCGATGCCCTGCTGAAGCGCCTGATGGAGATCTGACCATGACCTGGGCAACCCTGGGCAGTCTCGCGCTGCCGTTTCAACTGAACCGCAACGCCACGGCGTTGAAGGCCGACATCGCGCGCCTCGGGATCGAGGCCACGACCGGCGAGGCCCAGCGCCCGCAGGCGCTGTTGCAGGGCAACCTGACCCCCCTCGCCGCGGTCGAGGCCCGGATGGCCCGCGTCGCGACCTTTGGACAAACCGCCCGTTTGGCGCTGACCCAGGCGGATACCGCGCAGACCGCGCTGGGCCAGGTGGCGACACTGGGGCGCGACACCGCCAGCCGGATGCTGACGGCGGCTGCCGGGGCCGGGGACGATGCGGTCCTGACCGCCGGCAAGTCGGCCCGCGCGGCCTTTGCCGATGTGGTCTCGGCGCTGTCGCAGCAAAATGCGGGTCGGTCGGTTTTCTCGGGCGTGGCCAGCGATCGCCCGCCCCTGATCGCGGCGGACGCGATGATCGCGGCGCTCGGGCCGGTGGTCGCCGGTTTGACCTCGGCCGCGGCGGTTGCGGCAGCGGTCTCGTCAGCCTTTCTTGATCCGGGCGGGGCGTTCGAAACCACCTTTTTTCAGGGCGGAATCGAAGGACCGGGCGCGTTGATCGATACGGGTGACGCCGCCGACCCGCTGCCGACCGCCGCAGACATGGGGATCCGCACGATGCTGGCTGCCCTGGCGACATCGGCCATGGTGGGCGAACCCGCACTGGCGCTGGACGCCGGCCAGCGGCGTGCCCTGGCACAAAGCGGCGCCGAAGGGCTGATGACCGCCGATCGCGGCCTGACAGACCTGCAGGCGCGGGTCGGCATGGGGCAAGAGCGGCTGGATCACCGCGTCACACAGCTGACGGGTGAACGCGACGCGCTGGCCTTGGCGCGCCAGGAGATGGTCGGTGTCGATCCCTACGAGGCCGTGACCAAACTGGAGAACGCGCAGACCCGGCTGCAGTCGATCTATGCCGTCACCGCCCGCACCGCCCGCCTGTCACTGACGGAGTATCTGTGATGCTGCATCGCCTGCTTGCCACCCTGTGCCTGATGCTGGTCGCCGGGGCGGCAGCGGCGCAGATCCGGCTGAAGGATCTGGTGGAATTCGACGGGGTCCGCGGCAACGATCTGATCGGCTATGGTCTGGTGGTCGGGCTGGATGGCACCGGCGATGGCATCCGCAACGCGCCCTTCACCGAAGACATCATGACCAACATCCTGGAACGGCTGGGGGTGAACATCACGGGCGAGCAGTTCCGGCCCCGGAATGTCGCGGCGGTTCTGGTGACCGCCTCGTTGCCACCATTCGCAAGGACCGGCTCACGGGTCGACGTGACGGTTTCCGCGATCGGGGATGCCAGCAGCCTGTTCGGCGGCACGCTTGTCATGACCCCGTTGAACGGTGCCGATGGCCAGATCTATGCCGTCGCCCAGGGAGCGGTCATCGCCGGTGGCGTTGCCGCACGGGGCGATGCGGCGCAAGTTGTCGAAGGCGTGCCGACATCCGGTTCGATTCCGGGCGGGGCGCGGGTCGAGCGCGAGGTCGAATTTGTCCTAGCGTCGCTTTCCCGGGTGCGGCTCGCGCTGCGGCAGGCGGATTTCACCACTGCCCTGCGGATCGAACAGGTCATCAATCGGCATTTCGGTCGGGCGGTCGCGGCCATGCAGGATGCCGGCACGGTCGTGCTGGACATCTCGGCCACGCGCGCGCCCTCGGCCGCCCATGCGTTGAGCGAGGTCGAAAATCTGGTTGTCGATCCCGGAGCGCGCGCGCGCGTGGTCATCGATCAGCGGTCGGGCACCATCGTGATGGGCGAGGACGTGCGCATCAGCCGCGTCGCGGTTGCCCAGGGCGGTCTGACCCTGCGGGTCGAGGAGACGCCGCAAGCCGTTCAGCCCAACCCGTTCAGCCCCGGGCAAACGGTGGTGGTGCCCCGCACCAATGCCTCGATCGCCCAGCAGCCGGGGGTCAGCCTGGCCGAAGTCCAGGGTGGGACGACCCTGGCCGAGGTGGTCGCAGGCCTCAATGCCCTGGGCGTGGGACCCCGCGACATGATCGACATCCTGAACACGATCAATGCGGCGGGTGCGCTGCACGCCGATCTTCTGGTGCGATGACCGCGCTGGTCATCGGGGCGCGGCGCCTTGTCAGATGGTGCCTTCGACAAAGCCGATCAGGCGCGGCAGGCACAGTCGCCTGAGGTCGTAATTCTCGACAATCTGTGCCCGGGCGGCGGCGCGCATGGTGTCGAAGTCACGCGGATTGGCCAGGCCGTCGATCAGCACCTCGGCGATTTCGCTGGTGTCGAAGAAATCGACCAGGCGCCCGGTCACGCCATCGGTGATCAGTTCCTCGACCGGTGCGGTGCGCGAGCCGACCACCATCGCCCCCGCGCTCATCGATTCCAGCAAGGACCAGGACAGCACGAAGGGGACGGTCAGATAGCAGTGAACCCGGGTGCACTGCATCAATGCGGCAAAGGTGTCGTAAGGAACCTTGCCGGTGAAATGCACGCGGCTCATGTCGATGCGATCGCGCACCTCATCCAGGAAGATATCCTTCCAGGTGCGCCCGCCACCAGGCCGTGGCCCATAGCTGACATCATTGCCACCGATGATCACCACCTGCGCCTGGGGTCGGGCGCGCAGCACCTCGGGGAGGGCCCGCATGAAGGAATGATACCCGCGATAGGGTTCCAGATTTCGGTTGATGAAGGTCAGCACCTCGTCACCGGCGCGGAATTCGACGCCCGACGGCAGGACTGCGCGGGCCTGGGGATCGGGGCGCAGGCGGTCGGTGTCCACCCCGTCATGGATGATGGTGATCTTGTCGCGGAAACAGGCGGGAAAGGTATCTGCCTGAAATTCGGTCGGCGACAGGGCGGCATCGCATTGCGTCATCATCAGCGCCTGGTGGCCCTGTCGGGCAATGACGGAAAAGATCTTGTCATCATCGGCGGGGCCGAATTCAGGGTCGAAGCCCACATCCAGCCCATGCGGCGAATAATAGAGTTCGGCATACAGAAGGTGCCGCGCGTCGGGCCATATCTCGCGCAGGAACAGTGTCTCGCCCCAGCCGCCATGACCAAAGACGACATCGGGCATGAAACCATGTTTGTCGCGCAACTGGCGCGCGGCGCGCGCGGCGCGATAGGCACGGTTCGTCATCTCGGCATAGGTGGTGCCCAACCGGGCCTCGCGCGGGTTCGGGCGCCCTTCGGGTTTTCGGTAGCGATAGGTGGTGATGGCCGAGGTCCGGGTGTTGGTCTCGTCGGTGAGTGCGACGACATCGTGCCCGCGTTCCACCAGGGCCGGCGCAAGGTGCAGGAACTGGCCCGGGAAGTTCTGGTGCACGAAAAGGATCTTCACCCGTCGCCTCCGGTTCCGATCGCGCGCAGGTCAAATGCCGCCGCCAGCAGCGCCCGGGTATAATCGTGCCCGGGTGTGTCAAAGACCTGTGCGGCGGGGCCATATTCCAGCACATCGCCCTGTTTCAGCACCAGGATTTGATGCGACATGGCCCGCACCACGCGCAGATCATGGCTGATGAACAGATAGGCCAGACCGTGCCGCCGCTGCAGGTCGCGCAGCAATTCGACGATCTGCACCTGTACCGTCATGTCAAGGGCCGAGGTCGGCTCGTCCAGGATCACCAGCTTGGGTTGCAGGATCATGGCGCGGGCGATGGCAATTCTCTGGCGCTGCCCGCCCGAGAACTCGTGCGGGTAGCGGTCCATCATTGCCGGATCGAGGCCGACCTCTGCCATGATCGCAGCCACGGCCTGACGCGGGGTGCCACCGGTGGGCACCCCATGCACGCCCAGTCCCTCGGCGATGATCTCCTCGACCGTCATGCGCGGACTGAGGCTGCCGAACGGATCCTGGAACACGATCTGCATCTCGCGCCGCAGGTCGCGCGGCGGGCGACGCAGGGACTCGGGGCTGATGTCGCGGCCCAGAAAGACGATGCGTCCGGTGGATCCGGTCAGCCGGGCGATCGCCAGGGCCAGCGTTGTCTTGCCCGATCCCGACTCGCCGACGATTCCCAGCGTTTCGCCCGCGCGCAGGCGGAGCGTGGCGTCGTTCACCGCCTTGACATGGCCCACCGTGCGCCTGAGGAAGCCGCGCTGGATCGGAAACCAGACGCGCAGCGCGTCGGTGGTCAGGATTTCGGGCGCGTCCTGGGCGATCGGCGCGGGGATGCCGTGGGGCTCGGCCGCCAGCAGTTTGCGGGTGTAGGGGTGCGCGGGGGCGTCAAAGACCCGCGCGGTCGGCCCCTGTTCGACGATCTCGCCGTTCTGCATGACGCAGACGCGGTCCGCCACCCGGCGCACGATGTTCAGATCGTGCGTGATGAACAGCATCGACATGCGTTCCGACCGCTTCAGATCGGCCAGCAGGTCCAGGATCTGCGCCTGGATCGTCACGTCCAGGGCCGTTGTCGGTTCGTCCGCGATCAGCAGTTTCGGCCCGTTCGCCAATGCCATGGCGATCATGACCCGCTGACGCTGGCCGCCGGACAATTGGTGCGGATAGGCGCCCAGCCGGCTTTCGGCGTCCCGGATTCCAACCTTCTGCAACAGGTCCAGCGCCCGGGCGCGGGCGGCCTCGCCCGACAGCCCCTGATGCAGGCTCAAGGATTCGGTGATCTGGCGCTCGACCGTATGCAGCGGATTGAGCGAGGTCATCGGCTCCTGAAAGATGAAGCTGATGTCGTTGCCACGCACCCGCCTGAGTTCCGCCCCCGAGGCACCGACCATTTCGGCCCCCTCGAACCGGATGGAACCGGTGACATGGGCGGCATCCGGCAAAAGACCCACGGTGCTGAGCGCCGTCACCGACTTGCCTGAGCCGGACTCGCCCACCAGCGCGACGGTCTCGCCCTCGGCGATGGCAAAGGAAACACCCCTGACCGCCCGGGTTTCCGCGCCGGCCTGACGAAAGGCCACGCCCAGGTTTTCGACACTGAGCAGGGTCATCGAAAGGTCTTTCGCGGGTCAAAGGCGTCGCGCACGCCTTCGAAGATGAACACCAGCAGACTGAGCATGATGGCAAAGGTGAAGAACGCGGTGAATCCCAGCCAGGTTGCCTGCAGGTTCTGTTTCGCCTGCAGCGTCAGATTGCCCAGTGACGGGGCCGATGCCGGCAGGCCGAATCCCAGGAAATCCAGCGTCGCCAACGAGGCGATGGCGCCGGTGATGATGAAGGGCAGCATCGTGACCGTTGCGACCAGGGCGTTTGGCAGGACGTGGCGCGCCATGATGCGGACGTTCGACACCCCCAGGGCACGGGCCGCGCGGACGTATTCGAAATTCCGCGCGCGCAGGAATTCCGCCCGCACCACGCCCACCAGCGCGGTCCACGAGAACAGCACCATCAGGAACACCAGCAGCCAGAAGTTCATCGGTATGATCGCGGCGACGATGATGATGACATAGAGCGACGGCACCGACCCCCACAATTCGATCAGACGTTGCGCGATCAAGTCGGTGAGCCCTCCGAAAAAGCCCTGCACCGCCCCTGCCGCGACCCCCATGACCGAGGACAGCGCGACCACGACAAAGGCAAAGCTGACCGACAGGCGGAATCCGTAGATCACCCGCGCCAGCACGTCGCGCGCCGCGCCATCGGTGCCCAGCCAGTGATTGCCGTCGGGGGCGGACGGCGCCGGCCCGCCCAGGTTGTTGATCGTGTCATACGAATAGGGGATCGGCGGCCAGAGCATCCAGCCCGGCACCACGGTTTCGCCGTCTATGCTGCCCGAAGGGGCCTGCGCCATGGCGTCCTCGGGGTCGTCGAGGCACAGCTCGATTCCGCCGGTTTCGATCAGGCACCGGACCTCGTCGGTGCGATAGTCCGTCTGGGTGCGGAACTCGCCGCCATAGGCGGTTTCGGGATAAAAGCGGAAGATCGGGAACTGGTAGCTGCCGCGATAGTTCACCATGATCGGCACATCATTGGCCAGAAACTCGGCGAACATCGACACGCCATACAGCAGCAGGAACAGCCACAGCGACCAATAGGCGCGGCGGTTGGCGCAGAAATTGCGCCAGCGACGCTGGTTGAGGGGGGACAGCGCCATTCCGTCAGCCCCCGCGCGTTTCAAAGTCGATGCGCGGGTCGATCCACACATACATCAGGTCCGACAGGATGCCGACCAGCAGCCCCACCAGCGTGAAGATGAAGAGCGTGCCGAAGATCACCGGATAATCGCGCGCGACGGCGGCCTCGAAGAACAGCTTGCCAAGCCCGTCCAGCGAGAACACGGTCTCGATGATCAGCGATCCGCCGAAAAAGGCGCCGATGAACACCGCCGGGAAACCCGCGATGACGATCAGCATGGCGTTGCGGAAGACGTGGCCATACAGCACACGGCGTTCGGCCAGACCCTTGGCGCGGGCCGTCATGACATAGTGCTTGCGCAGTTCGTCCAGGAAGCTGTTCTTGGTCAGCAGTGTCAGCGTGGCAAAGCTGGAGATCGTCAGCGCGATGGTCGGCAGAACCATGTGATGGGCATAGTCCAGGATGTATTCGGTCCAGGTCATCCGGGCGACCAGATCGGCCTCGGAGTGCAGCCCGCGCGAGGGGAACCACTGCCAGTAGGACCCCCCCGCGAACAGCACCAGCAACAGGATCGCGAACAGGAAGCCGGGGATCGCATAGCCGACGATGATCACGCCCGAGGTCCAGGTATCGAACGGGGTGCCATCCTTGACTGCCTTTCGGATGCCCAGCGGGATCGACACGATATAGGCAATCAGCGTGGACCATAGTCCCAGCGAGATCGACACCGGCATGCGTTCCACGATCAGTTGAACCACGGTTTTCGAGGTGAAGTAACTGGTGCCGAAATCGAAGCGCACATAGTTCCACATCATGTCGAGGAACCGTTGCAGCGGCGGCTTGTCAAAGCCGAACTCGCGTTCCAGCTGGGCGATGAACGCCGGCGGCAGGCCCCGCGCGCCGATGTAGCGTTCGGTTCCCGCCGGGGCGGCGGCGGCGCTGCGCGCGGCATCGTCGCCGCCCGACCCGGTGAAGCCCCGGGTCACATCGCCCTGGCCCTGCATGTCGGCGATGATCTGTTCGATCGGCCCGCCCGGCACGAATTGCACCAGTGTGAAGTTGATGATCATCACGCCGATCAGCGTGGGGATGACCAGCAACAGCCGTCTGAGGATATAGGCGCCCATGGGTGTTCCTAGTGCAACGGTGCCCCGGCGGCGCGCAATTCCTCGGCGCGGGCCTGATCATACCACCACCAGTCCAGCGCCCCCGACGAAAAGCGCGGCAACTGCTCCGGGTGGCGGTAGACATCCCAATAGGCGACCCATTCGTTCGGTGAATACCACAGCGGCACCATGATCATGTCCCAACGCAGCACCCGGTCCAGGGCGCGCAGCGCGGTATCGCGGGCCTCGGGCGTTTCTGCCATGAGCGAGGCGTTGATGACCGCGTCAACCACCGGATCGGCCAGACCGGCCGGGTTGAACAGGGAATAATCCGCCGCCTCGGACCCGAACCGCTGCAACAGGCCGGTGCCGGTGTCGATGAACGAGATGTAGCTGTCGAACACCATGTCGTAATCGCGGTTGCGCGTGCGTTCGGTGTATTGCGCGGGGTCGATCTTCTGCCCCTGCGCATCGATGCCCAGAACCCGCAAATTCTGCAGGAAGCTTTCGATCACGGCCTCGGTCGTGGCCGAACCCGAGGACGGATAGGGAAAGACGATGGTCATCACCTGCCCATCGGCATTGCGGCGAACGCCGTCATCGCCGACGGTCCAGCCGGCCTCTTGCAGCAGGCGGCTGGCGCGGCGCAGGTTGCGGCGGTCCTGCAACTGATCGGCCGAGGACGTGTGCGCCCCGACAACGGGGTCGGTCAGCAGGCCCGGGGGAACGATGTCGCCCAGCGATTGCAGCAGGGCCAGTTCGTCGCCCTCGGGCACGCCGGTCGCCTCCAGGCGGGTGCCCTGCGAATAGGAATAGCGTTGCGCCATCAGCCCGTATTGCAGCTGCTGGTTGGTCCATTCGAAATTGTAGGCCAGGGTGATCGCCTCGCGCACGCGCCGGTCCTGGAACATCGCATGCCCCAGATTGAAGACGAACCCCGTCGGCGTCGGCGGCGATCCGACGGGAATTTCCTCGCGCGTGATCCAGCCGTTGTTGACCGCCGGAAAGTCATACCCGGTCGCCCACTGGCGCGAGTTGCTTTCGTTGCGGATCGTGTATTCGCCGGTCTTGAACGCCTCGAACGCGGCGGCGTCGTCACTGAAATATTCGACACGGATGACATCGAAATTGTGCCGGCCGCGGTTGATCGGCAGATCGCGGCCCCAATAGTCGGGATCGCGCCGATAGGTGATGCGGCGGTTGACCTCGAAGCTGTCCAAGACATAGGGGCCCGACCCGGGCGAGGTCTCCATCCGCGGCTCGTCCAGCCGCGCGCCGGTTTCCTGAAACCAGCGGTGCGAGAACACGGGTGTGGACCCCACCTGGTCGATCAGCGACCGGCGCGAGATTCCGGGCGCGAAGTCGAAGCGCACGGTATGGTCATCGATGACCTCGGCGTTGATGACGCGCTGGCGGACGGCCTCGGCATAGCTGGGCAGGCCCTGTTCCAGGAACAGGTTGTGGGTAAAGACCACGTCATCGGCGGTCAGTGGCGTGCCGTCGCTGAAATGCGCGTCGGGGCGCAGGTGAAAGATCACCCAATCCTTGCTGGGCGGGTATTCCAGGCTTTCGCACAGCAGGCAGTAGGCCTCGTCATAGACATCGGCGGGGGCGGCATCGCCAAAGGGCGCACCGGTTTCCAGCAGGCTTTCATAGATTGCCCAGGAATAGCGCCCGGCCCGGCCACGGCGCGAATACGGGTTCATCGAATCGAAGGTGCCCGAGGCATATTCGGAAATCTCGCCACCCTGCGGTGCGTCGGGGTTCACATAGGTATAATGCGGGAAATCGGCGGGATAGCTGAGGTCGCCGTAATAGGAATACCCATAGGTGCGGATCAGATCGGGCTGTGCCGTTTCCTGCCCCTGCGCGGCCTGTGCGACCGTCAGCCCGGCCAGCGCCAGGGCCAGCCCCCCCAGCCAGATGCGCAGCCCCGGCGACGGGGCGCGGGCAAGGGCCTTGGCTTGGGCGGGTCGGGTCATCGCGGTCTCCTCAAGTCTCGGGTCGGGCCCAGCTAAAGGCAGCGACCCCGCCGGTTCAAGTGGCGTTTGCGTGAGGCTGCGCGGAAACCCCGTCCTGCGCAAGCAAAAGGGCCGCGCGCAGGATGCGGCGGCCCCCGAATGATTGGCGTGAAACGGCGGATCAGCCGTTTTGCGTGGCCAGATAGGCGATCAGGTTCACGCGGTCCTGCGGATTGGCCAGACCCCGGAAGGTCATGCGCGTGCCCGGCGCCATGCCGCGCGGATCGCGCAGGAAGTGGAACAGGGCCTCGACCGTCCAGGTGTCGCCCATCTGCGTCAGGGCGCCCGAATAGTTGAACCCGTCCACGCTGTCGACCGCGCGACCCACGACGCCGTTCAGGTGCGGACCGGTGCCGTTCGACCCGTCGAGCGCGTGGCACGACCGGCAGTTGCGCCACAGGGCTTCGCCCGCGGTGGCGTCGGCGCTGGCATACAGCTCCTCGACGTTGATGCCGTCATCGGGGTTGGCCGGGGCGGCGGCGGCGGCGTGGCTGGCGCCGCCTTCGGACGGCAGCGGATAGACCGCATGGGCTTCGCCGCCATGTTCGCTGGGCATATAGATCGTCTCGGCGGCCCATTTGCCGACGAGGAAGAACAGGAGCGTCGCGCAGAGCCCCGCCACCGTCTTGGTGATAGTCATGGTATCGAACATGTCGCGTCCCGTGCCAGAGCAGAAGTCGCGCCCTTCTACCCGCTTCCCCTTGGCGAATTCAAGCGATAGTTACCGCGACGTATTGACAGGATTGCCAGGAAGTTGCCGTCAGGGGGCCGGATGATCAAGCGTATCGCATTTCAGGGGGAACCGGGGGCCTATTCGCATGAGGCCTGTGTCGCCTCGCGCCCCGATCACGAGGCCCTGCCCTGCAACACCTTTGAAGAGGTGATCGACGCCGTGCGCGAGGGGCGCGCGGATCTGGCCATGGTGCCGGTCGAGAATTCGACCTATGGCCGGGTCGCAGACATTCATCGCCTCTTGCCCGAAAGCGGGCTGCATATCGTCGACGAGGCCTTTGTCCGGGTGCGCATCGCCCTGATGGCGCTGCCGGGGGTGACGCTGGACCAGATCGACCATGTGCGCGCGCATCTGGTGCTGATCCCGCAGGCGCGGTCCTTCCTGAAACGTCACGGCATTCGGGGCGAGTCGGCCGCGGACAGCGCGGGTGCGGCCGCCGAACTGGCGCAGCACCGCACGCTGCGTCAGGGGGTGCTGGCGTCGGATCTGGCGGCCCGGATCTATGGGCTGAACGTGCTGGCCCGCGATATCGAGGACCACGGCCACAACACCACCCGTTTTCTGGTGATGGCGCCCGCGCCGGACATGACCCGGCGCGGCGACCACGGCATGATCACGACCTTCGTGTTCCAGGTGCGCAACATTCCCGCCGCCCTCTACAAGGCCATGGGCGGTTTTGCGACCAATGGCGTCAACATGACCAAGCTGGAAAGCTACATGGTTGACGGCAATTTCACCGCCACGCAGTTCTATGCCGATATCGAGGGGCACCCCGACGATCCCAACGTGAAACTGGCGCTGGACGAGCTGGGCTATTTCACCAACCGCCTGCACATCCTGGGCACTTACCCCGCGTCGGATGCGCGTGGGTAAGCTTCCCTCTGCTTCACCTGTGCACTAGTCTGGCGTGGTCAGACAGGAGGGCAGGACATGGATCAACTTCACGCTGGACGCCACGCACTGATCACCGGCGGCGGCACCGGAATCGGACTGGCCATCGCGCAGCTTCTGGCCGGGCAAGGGGCGCAGGTCACGATCACCGGCCGCAGGCTGGATGTGCTGACCGACGCCGCCGGCACGCATCCCAACCTGCATCCGCTGGCGATGGATGTCGCCGATGAGGCCAGTGTCGTTCAGGGCACCGCCGAGGCCATCGCCGCGCGCGGACCGGTGACGATCTGCGTCGCCAATGCGGGCATCGCCGAGGGCAAGTCGATGGCCAAGATGGATCTGGCCTTCTGGCGCAAGATGATGGCGATCAACCTGGATGGCGCCTATCTGACCATGCGCGAATGCCTGCCCGGGATGCTGGCCGCGGGCTGGGGACGGGGGCTCTTTGTCTCGTCGATCGCCGGGCTGAAAGGGCTGAAGGGCGCGCCGGCCTATACCGCCTCCAAGCACGGGATGATCGGTCTGATGCGCGGCCTGAGCGAGGAATACATGGGCGCCGGACTGACCTTCAACGCGCTTTGCCCCGGTTATACCGAGACCGACATCGTCACCCGCAACACCGAATCCATTGCCGCCCGCGCCGGGATCGACACCGACAAGGCACGCGCGATCATGGTGCAGACCAACCGGCACAAACGCCTGGTCCGCGTAGACGAGGTCGCGGCGGCGGCAAGCTGGCTGTGCGGGCCCGGATCTGACAGCATCAACGGCCAGACGATCGAAATCGCTGGCGGACAGATGTGACCCCGTGACGCCGTTTCTGGCCCGCCTGACCGCCGGTGTTCCGCTGCGTGTGGCCCTGCTGACCTATGCGCTGGGCGGCGTGGGCGGGTTGCTGGCGCGCTGGATCGGCCTGCCGCTGGGGGTGTTGCTGGGCGCCATGGTCAGCGTGACGGCGCTGTCCGCGCTGGGGTTCCGGCCCTGGGGGCACGGGTTGGCGGTGCCGCAGAAATGGCGCAACCTGCTGGTGCCGGTGATCGGCGTGGCCATCGGCGCCAGCTTTCCCGCCGACTTCGTTGCGCAGGCGCAGCATTGGTGGGTGACGATGGCCGCACTTGTGCTGTTCGTCCCCACCGCGCAGTTCCTGGGGTATCAGCTTTACGCCCGGGTGGGCGGACTGACGCCAGCCACGGCCTATTACGCCGCGATGCCCGGCGGCTTCATCGAATCGCTGGAAATGGGCGAGCGCGCCGGGGCCGAGATGCCGATGCTGATCATGTTGCAGTTCCTGCGGCTGATCCTGACCATCGTTGCGATACCCATCGCCTTTTCCCTGATCGAGGGGCACGCGGTCGGCAGCGCCGCCGGCTTGTCGATCGCCGGCACGCACCCCGACCTGACCGCGCGCCATATCGCGGAACTGGCAGGGCTGGCGCTGGGCGGGTGGTTCCTGGCCTCGCGGCTGAATTTTCCGGCGGCGGTGCTTTCGGGCCCGCTGCTGCTGAGCGGTCTGGCCCATGCGACCGGACTGACGCAGGCGGTGCCGCCGGGCTGGGCGGTCCTGGTCACGCAATGGGTGATCGGCACATCGCTGGGTGCGCGGCTGTCGGGCTTCACCCGGGGGCAGGCGGGTCGGGCGCTGACCCTGGCCGCGCTGAATGTCGGCGCCATGCTGGGGGTTGCCACGCTCATCGCGCTGTTCCTGGCCCCCCGCGTGGACGAGCCGATGTCGGCGGTCGTGCTGGCCTTTGCCCCCGGCGGCGTCAGCGAAATGTCGCTGGTTGCGCTGTCCCTGCACCTGAGCGCGGTCTTCGTCACCATGCACCATCTGGCGCGGATCATACTGGCGGTTCTGGTATCGCGCGCCGGGCAGCGGTTCCTGCGCCGCTGAGGCTATTTCGTCAGGATCAGCTTGCCGGCGCGCGTGATGCGCAGGTCATAGATCTTTCCATCCAGTTCGATCTGCGCCTGGGTGCCGCCCTGGGTCAGGGCGCGCGCCGAATGGCGCGGCGGCGCGACAGGTTCGGCGCGGGTCAGATCGGGGTGAGAAAACAGCGTCATGGCGGGCTCCGTGGTCGCGGGCCTTATACCTGACAAAAATACTCAGGTCAGTCAATCCCGAATCAATCAGTCGGATTTCGGCGCCTGACCGCCCAGGGACTCGGTCACTTCGGCGGCGGCGGCGGCGACCCGTGCGCCCACCGCCTCCAGCAGGGAATCGGGCATGCGGAATGCGGGGCCGGATACCGAAACGCCGGCTACCGGTTCCCCATGACTGTTGAAGACCGCGGCCGCGACGCAGCGCATCCCGGGGGTGCGTTCTTCATCATCCAGCGCGAACCCGCGCGCGCGTGTCAGGGCCAGATCGGCCTGCAGGGCCTCAGGGTCGGTGATGGTCGCGGCGGTAAAGCCCGCCAACGGACCCAGGCGGCGCGCGGGCGACCAGGCCAGCAGCGCCTTGCCGATGCCCGACGCATGCATCGGACTGCGCGTTCCCGGCGGGAAAAAGGCACGGATCGCGCGCTGGGTTTCGACCTGGGTGAGGAACAGGACCTCGCCCTGTTGCTCGATCCCCAGGTTGGCGGTTTCATCCGTGGCGCGCATCAGCGCCTGCATCGGCGCGCGGGCGCGTTCCACCACATTCGTGCGCCTGAGAAACGCGGCACCGGCCCGAAAGGTCCCGGGGCCGACGTGCCAGACCTGTCCCTTGGGGTCCAGTTCCACCATCTGCCGCTGTGCCAGCGTGGACAGCACCCGATAGACGGTGGCGGGCGATTCGCCCTGGGCCTGCGCCAGTTCCGTCAGCGTCAGCCCGTCCGACGCCGCCAGCGCCTGCAACAGCGCCATCGCCCGGTCCAGCGCACGGACGGTGTTCTGCTCGGTCTTGTCGTGGAATGCTTTGGGTCGGCCGCGCCTGGGTTGATCGCTCATGCGTATTTCCAAAAATCACTTTCGCACCATGAAAAAGTATAACCTGTTATCTCTGCTAAGAAAATCCGAATTTTTCGCTTTGTGAAAAAAGATTTCAAAAAAATTGCTCTGGCCGGGGGGACTCGCCTACCTTGGGGTCAGCTGTAAAGGAGCGCGATCATGCACGCCCAGAACCCCGTCTTCATCCCCGGCCCGACCAATATGCCCGATACGATCCGCAAGGCCTGTGACGTGGCCACGCTGGATCATCGGTCACCCGCGTTTGCGGCGATGTTCCGCCCCGCAGTCGCCGGCGTGAAGCGCGTGCTGAAAATGGACGCGGGCGAGGTCTTTCTGCTGCCCGCCACCGGCACCGGCGGCTGGGAAGCCGCGATCACCAATACCCTCAGCCCCGGCGACACCGTTCTCGCCGCGCGGTTCGGTATGTTCAGTCAACGCTGGATCGACCTGTGCCAGCGCCACGGCCTGACGGTCGAGATCCTGGAAACGCCCTGGGGCCAGGGAATGCCGCTGGACCGGATCGAAGCCGCGCTGAAGGCCGATACCGACGGCCGCATCAAGGCGGTGCTGGCCACGCACAACGAAACCGCGACGGGCGTGCGTTCGGACATCGGCGGATTGCGCAAGGCGATGGATCGGGCCGGGCATGGGGCGCTGTTGTTCGTCGATGGGGTCAGTTCCATCGCCTCGATGCCGTTCGACTTCACGGCCTGGGGCGTGGATATCGCGGTGACCGGCAGCCAGAAAGGGTTCATGCTGCCCGCGGGCCTGGCCATTCTGGGTGTCTCGGACAAGGCGCTGGCCGCGATGGACAGCGCGACGCTGCCGCGCACCTATTTCGACCTGCGCGACCAGCAGAAGGGCTATGCGGCAGGGGGGTATCCCTATACGCCGCCGGTCGGGCTGATTGCCGGCCTGGCCAGGTCCATCGAACTGCTGGAGGACGAGGGGCTGGACGCCGTGTTCGCCCGTCATCACCGGCTGGCCGAAGGGGTGCGCCGCGCGGTCGCGGCCTGGGGCCTGGAGATCTGCGCCGCATCGCCGGCGCTGGCGTCGGACACCGTGACGGCCGTTGTCGCCCCCGCCGGATTCGACGGCACCGAGGTGGTGAAACTGGCGGCCGAGAAATACCATGTCGCCTTTGGCGTCGGCCTCGGGGCGGTTGCGGGCAAGGTCTTCCGCATCGGACATCTGGGGATGTTGTCGGATGTCATGGTGCTGTCAGGGCTGGCGACAGCCGAGATGGTCATGGCCGACCTGGGCTGGCCCGTCCGGTTGGGATCGGGCGTGGCGGCGGCACAGGAGTATTTCCGCGGCACCGTGCGCCTGGCGGCGGCGGCGTGAGGGCAGAACGATGTATATCCCCACCTATGATGACATGCTGGCCGCGCACGACCGGATCGCGCCCCATATCCGGCGCACGCCGGTGCGGACCTCGGATTACCTGAACGAGTTGACCGGCGCCGAGCTGTTCTTCAAGTGCGAGAACTTCCAGGAGCCGGGCGCGTTCAAGGTGCGCGGCGCGACCAACGCCGTGTTCGGGCTGGATGCGGATCAGGCGGCCAGGGGCGTCGCCACCCATTCGTCGGGCAACCACGCCTCGTGCCTGAGCTATGCCGCCAGGCTGCGCGGAATTCCCTGCAACGTGGTGATGCCGCGCACCGCCCCGCAGGCCAAGAAGGACACCGTGCGGCGCTATGGCGGGGTGATCACCGAATGCGAACCGTCGACCAGTTCGCGCGAAGAGACCTTTGCCCGCGTCCAGGCCGAAACCGGCGGCGATTTCGTGCATCCCTACAACGACCCGCGCGTCATTGCGGGGCAGGGCACCTGCGCGCGCGAGCTGTGGGAACAGACTGGCGGGATGGATGCGGTGGTGGCGCCGATCGGTGGCGGCGGGATGATCTCGGGCACCTGCCTGACGCTGTCCACGCTGGCGCCGGACTGCCAGGTGATCGCCGCCGAACCCGAACAGGCGGACGATGCCTACCGCAGCTTCAAGGCCGGTCACATCATCGCCGATGACGCGCCAAAGACCATTGCCGACGGGCTGCTGGTCCCGCTGAAGGATCTGACCTGGCATTTCGTGTCGAACCACGTCACCGAGATCTACACAGCCAGCGATGCCGAAATCATCGAGGCGATGAAACTGACGTGGAAGCATCTGCGCGTGGTCATGGAACCCAGCAGCGCCGTGCCTCTGGCCGTCATTCTGAAAAACAGGGCGGCCTTTGCCGGCAAGCGCGTGGGCGTCATCATCACCGGCGGCAACGTCGATCTGGACCGGCTGCCGTGGATGCCGGCCTGAGGCCCGCCTGACAGCCGCACACACAATCGGATTGGGAGAATACGAGCATGAACGCACGCACGAGTTTCGAGGGGCTGGAAGTCGGGTATGACATTCCTGCCCTTCCAGGCATGGCCGAGGCCGAGATCCAGACGCCGTGCCTGGTGCTGGACCTGGACGCCCTGGAACGCAACATCCGCAAGATGGGCGACTATGCCAGGGCGCACGGGATGCGCCACCGGGTGCATGGCAAGATGCACAAATCGGTCGACGTCTACCGACTGCAAGAGGACCTGGGAGGCGCCTGCGGTGTCTGCTGCCAGAAGGTCAGCGAGGCCGAGGTCTTTGCCCGCGCGGGCGTCAAGGACGTGCTGGTGTCGAACCAGGTGCGGGGCGCGGCGCGCATCGACCGTCTGGCGCGCCTGCCCAAACTGGGCGCGCGGACCATCTGCTGCGTCGACGACATCGCCAATGTGGCCGAACTGTCGGCCGCGGCCGAGACGCATGGCACCCAGATCGAATGCCTGGTCGAGATCGACTGCGGCGCCGGTCGCTGCGGCGTGACCACCACGCCCGAGGTCGTGGCCCTGGCCAAGGCGATCGACGCCGCACCCGGGCTGAAATTCGCAGGCATCCAGGCCTATCAGGGCGCGATGCAGCACCTCGACCGCTACGAGGATCGCAAGGCCAAGCTGGATGTCGCGGTGGCGATGGTGGCGGACGCCGTCGCGGGCCTGAAGGCCGAGGGACTGGCCTGCGACATCGTCGGCGGCGGCGGCACCGGCAGCTACTATTTCGAAAGCGCCTCGGGCGTCTATAACGAGCTGCAGTGCGGCAGCTATGCCTTCATGGATGCGGACTATGGCCGCATTCTGGATGCGGACGGCCAGCGCATCGACCGGGGCGAGTGGGAGAACGCGCTGTTCATCCTGACCTCGGTCATGAGCCACGCCAAGGCCGACAAGGCGATCGTGGATGCCGGGCTGAAGGCGCAGTCGGTCGATTCCGGCCTGCCGGTCGTCCATGGCCGTGATGATGTGACCTACATCAAGTGTTCGGACGAACATGGCGTGGTCGAGGACAAGCAGGGCGTGCTGGCGGTGGGCGACATGTTGCGTCTGGTGCCGGGCCATTGCGACCCGACCTGCAACGTGCACGACTGGTATGTCGGGGTTCGCGGGGGCGTGGTGGAAAGCGTCTGGCCGGTTTCGGCCCGCGGCAAGGCCTATTGACAGCGCCGGGGGGGTTTGCACCCCCCGGACCCCCCGCAGCGTATTTCTGACAAGATGAAAGGGGCGCCGATGTTCGTGGTTCCCGAGAGGATGATCGCCGACCTGATGACACCCGACGAGGCCTTTGGCGCGGTCGAGGCGGTGTTCGCCAGCATGGCGGACGGGACGGCGCGGAACTTTCCCGTGGTGCGCGAGGCCCTGGGCGGCGGGCGGCAATACGGGTTCAAATCGGGGATCGACGCCGCTGCCCTGGGCGTGAAGGCAGGGGGCTATTTCCCGGGGAACGCCGACCGCGGGCTGATCAACCATCAGTCCACCGTGTTCCTGTTCGACCCTGACACCGGCGTTCTGCAGGCTGCGGTCGGCGGGAACCTGTTGACCGCGTTGCGGACCGCCGCCGCCAGCGCGATTTCCATAGACCGGCTGGCGCGGGCGGATGCGCGGGTGCTGGGCATGGTGGGTGCCGGGCATCAGGCGGCGTTCCAGCTGCGCGCGGCGGCACGGGTGCGTGATTTCGACCGGGTCATCGCCTGGAACCTTCATCCCGACATGCTGCCCCGACTGGCGGCGGTGGCCGAGGAGCTGGGCCTGCCGTTCGAGGCGGTGCCGCTGGAGCGGATGGTCGAGGCCGACGTGATCGTCACCATCACCTCGGCGCCTGCGTTTTCGCTGGCGTCCGCCCATGTCAGCCCCGGCACGCATCTGGCCTGCATGGGCACCGACACCGTGGGCAAGCAGGAGGTCGAGCCCGCCCTGCTGGCCCGGGCGCGCGTGTTCACGGACGAGGTGGCGCAATCGGTTCTGCTGGGCGAGGCGCAGCACGCGGTCGCGCAGGGTCTGGTGCGGGCCGAGGACATCACGCCCATCGGCGCGGTGATCACCGGCGCGGCCCGCGGTCGCGTCGCCGACGACGAGATCACCCTGTTCGACGGCACCGGTGTCGGGCTTCAGGACATTGCGGTCGCGGCGCGGGTGGTGCACCTGGCCCGGGCACGGGACATGGCCACCGAGGTTGAGCTTTGATCCACCGAGGCGTAGCTCTGTCCGCGTAACGGCTGGAGGCGCGCCATGCGGGTTGTCATCAACGGGTTCGGGCGGATCGGGCGCACGGTGTTGCGCGCCTGGCTCAAGGGCGGCTGGCCGGGGATCGAGATCGTCGCGATCAATGACATCGCCCCGGCCGAGACCTGCGCCTATCTGCTGGAGTTCGACAGCGTGTTCGGCCCGCTGGAGGGGGTCTCGCTGGACGGGGACACAATGGTGGTGCAGGGCCGTCGCCTGCCCTTGACCCGGTCGGCGGATCTGTCGACGCTGGACCTGCGCGGCATCGATCTGGTGCTTGAATGCACCGGCAAGGCGGAAAGCCGCGCGGTTGCGGAACGGGGTCTGGTGGCCGGGGCGCGGCGGGTGCTGATCTCGGGTCCATCCGATGCGGCGGATGCGACCCTGGTCCTGGGCGCCAACGAGCGCGCGCTGGACCCGGCGATGCGGGTCGTTTCGAACGCCTCGTGCACGACGAATGCGCTGGCACCGCTGGTCAGGAGCCTGGACACCGCCTTTGGCATCACGGCGGGATGGATGACGACGATCCATTGCTACACCGGCAGCCAACCGACCGTGGATGCGCCGCGCAGTTCCGACCCGGCCCGCAACCGGGCCGCCGCGCTGTCGATGGTTCCGACGACAACCTCGGCCGGGCGGCTTCTGGACCGGGTGCTGCCGGCCCTTGCCGGGCGCATCGAATGCGCGGCCGTGCGTGTGCCGACCGCCAGTGTTTCAGCGGTGGATCTGTGCGTCGTGCCCGCGCGCGCCGTGGATCGGGACGCGGTGAATGCGATACTGAAGGGCGAGGGCGGGGTGATCGGCTGGACGGAGAAACCGCTGGTCTCGTCCGACTTGCGTGCCCGGCCGGAAAGCATCGTCATGGCGCTGCCGGAAACGCGGGTGACGGGCGGCGGGCTGATCCGGGTGTTCGGCTGGTATGACAACGAATGGGGCTTTTCGTGCCGGATGCTCGACATGGCGGCACGGCTGGGGTCCGTATGACTGGGAGCAAGACATGATCACGCTGGCCGACACGATTCAGCACGCCTTTGACACGCGGGTGCCGATGGCGCCGGTGACGGAATCCGACCCTGATTTCGGGCTGGAGGCCGGTTATCGGGCGCAGGCGGCGCTGACCGCCCTGCGCGAACGCCGCGGCGCACGGGTCGTCGGCGTCAAGGCGGGGTTCACCAACACGACGATCTGGGAGGAATACAACGTCCACGCCCCGATCCACGGCCCGGTCTTTGACACCACCTGGATCGAGGGGCCGATCGCGGCGGATCTCTACATGGAACCGCGCATCGAACCCGAGGTGGTGCTTGAACTGGGCGCTTCGCCGGCACCCGACATGAACGACGCGGCGCTGGCGGCCTGCGTGTCACGGGTCGCGCGCGGGTTCGAGATCGTGCAATCGCCCTTTCGCGGATGGACCTTTCGCGCGGCCGACACCGTGGCTGCGGGGGCCTTGCACGGGGCGTTGGTGACAGGGCGGTTCGTCACGGCGACTCCCGGCATTCTGGCCTCGCTGGCGGATTTCGAGATCGCGCTTCTGTGCGATGGGGCGGTGGCGGATACCGGCCACGCGCGCAACGTCATGGGCGGCGGGCCGATGGCGGCGTTGAAGGACCTGGTGCGCCAGCGCGGCCCGGATCGGCTGCCCGCGGGCTGGGTGGTCAGCACCGGCACCCTGACCCGGGCCCTGCCCATCGCGCCGGGTCAGGTCTGGAGCACGCGCTGCCCCCTGGACCTGCCCGCCCTGACGGTCGAGGTGGTCTAGGTCCCGCAATAGGTGACGATATGCGTCGTTCCGGGGGTTTCCAGATCGTCGAACCCCGGACGGCGCGAGAACGGGTCACGCAGCGCGGCCAGAAGCCGATGGAACGGGGCCAGATCACCATCCGCGGCAGCCGTCAGGGCTGCGTCCACCTGATGATTGCGCGGGATATAGACCGGGTTCGCGGCCTGCCCATCCCCGGGGTTCATGCCGCGCCACCGGGCCAGCCAGCCGTCAAGCCGGGGATCGGTGCCGATCAGGGCCCGCAGCGGCGCGTCATCGCCGGGTGACAGAGCGCGGAAACTGTTGGTGAAATCGGCCCCCTGGGCGGTCAGCATATCGAGAAACCCGTCGATCAGCGCATCCGGCGCATCGGCCAACCCCAGCTTGGCCGAAAAGCGGGCGCGGCGTTCGCGCAAATACAGCGTTTCCGCCCCTTCGATGAGTCTCTGCACCTCGGGCAGGGCATCCTGGGGGGTCTCGGCGATCAGGGGCAGCAGCGTTTCCGCCAGCCGCGCCAGGTTCCAGCGCGCCAGCAGCGGCTGGTTGCCATAGGCATAGCGCCCCTGCTGGTCGATGGACGAATAGACCGCCGCCGGATCATGCGCGTCGATAAACGCGCAGGGGCCATAATCGATCGTCTCGCCCGAGATCGTCATGTTGTCGGTGTTCATCACCCCATGCACGAATCCCACCGCCATCCACTGCGCGACCAGGGCCATCTGCCGCGCGATGACCCGGTGCAGAAACTGCAGGTAACGGTCCGGCGCGCCGCTCAGATCGGGATCGTGGCGGGCGATGGCATAGTCGGCCAGGCGCCGCAGACGGGCGGTTTCCTGCCGGGCATAAAAGAACTGAAAAGTGCCGACACGCAGGTGGCTGGCGGCAACCCGCGTCAGCACCGCACCTTGCTGCGGGGTTTCGCGCCAGACGGTTTCGCCCGTCGTGGCGGCCGCCAGCGCCCGGGTGGTCGGAATGCCCAGCGCGTGCATCGCCTCGCCGATCAGCACCTCGCGCAGGACGGGGCCCAGCACGGCCTTGCCGTCCCCCCCGCGCGAGAACGGCGTCCGCCCCGAGCCTTTGAGATGGATGTCGCGGCGCTGGCCGGTGCGGTCTATCACCTCGCCCACCAGCATCGCGCGCCCGTCGCCCAGTTGCGGCGAGAACCCCCCGAACTGGTGCCCCGCATAGGCCATCGCCAGCGGAGAGGCCCCCTGCGGCATGGCGCCGCCGGTCAGCATCGCCAGTCCCGCGCGCGACCGCAACATGTCGGGATCGAGCCCCAGGTCACCGGCCAGCGCGTCGTTCAGCCAGACCAGCGCGGGATCGGGGGCGACCGCCCCCTGAAAGGGCAGATACATCCCCTCGAGGTCGCGGGCATAGGTATTGTCGAAAGGGATCGTCTGCATGGGGCACCTCTGCCCCCTCAGATAGGGTCACTCGCGCGGTGCGACCAGCCCCACCACCGGACCCATCGGCACGCCCCAGTCGGCGCGCTCCAGTTCGGGCGCATACAGGCGCGACACGCTGCCATCCAGATAGAGCGCCTGGTTCATGCCCAGCCCGTCGCGGAAAAAGCGCGCAAACCGGTGAAAGGTGACAGGATCGTCGGAAATGACGAAGACCGCGCGTTGCCCGTCATCCGAAACCCCGACGCCGTTTCGCAGATGCGCCGAGGTCGACTCAGGCAGAAACCTGGGGTGCAGGGCGCCCGCGATCACCAGCATCGGTCCCGATTGGGTGGCATAGCGGCACTCGGGCGGCGCAGCGTCATACTGGCGGCTTTCGACGATGGCGAAATCGCCGTCCGGGTGGATGCAGAACACCCCGTTCGGCAGCATCCCGAAATTGCCGGGCCCCGCGCGGGTGACCAGCCGCCCTTCGGTCGCGCCGTCTTCCCGATACAGGCCCACGGGCGCGCGATCCAGGTGGAACATCCCGGCGTTCATGGCAAAGACCAGACGCTCGCCACGGGGTTCCAGCGCCGATTCAATCCGCGTGAACGAGCCATAGACCTGCCCGTCCGCACCGCGCAGGAACAGTCTCAGATCCTGGCCGGCCTCGGCCTCGCAGACCGTGAAGCGGGTGTCCTCGAAGATCTGGTCCCGGCAGCTCGCCCCGGCTGCGGGGGTCGCCGTCACGGCGATCAGCAGGGCCCACAGGCTACGCCTCATCGTCCTCGTCCGGGGGGGTGGCGACATCGGCCTGGACGCGCGGGTCCGCGAACAGGCGGCGCGCGTCGTCCATCCGGTCAAACGTGCCGTCCAGTTCGAATTTCAGATCGGGCGCGAACTTCAGTCCCAGATCGCGCGCCACCATATGCCGCAGCTCGGCCTTGTTGCGCCGCAGCGCCTTCAGCGCCTCCTCGGCGCCGATACCGCCCAGCGGCATGACATAGGCCGTCGCATGTTTCAGATCGGGCGAGGTCGTGACCTCGGCCACCGTGATCGACAGGCGGGACAGGTCGGGATCATGGACATCGCCCCGCGCCAGCACATCGGCCAGGCGGTGACGGATGACTTCGGCCACGCGCAACTGCCGCTGCGAGGGGCCGTGACCGGAAGTGAAGCGTTTTGCGCACATATCCTTCCTCTAGGCCATTCGCCGCGCCGCGAAAAGCGGTTTTCCTGTGCCGGGCCCCACGTTACAGAGAGCAGACCGGACAGGAGGGCGTGATGACAGAACAAACGGCAATCGTGGTGAATGGCGTTTCGGGCCGCATGGGCCGCATGCTGGTGCAGGTCATCACGGCCAGCGACAAGGCCCGGCTGTCCGCCGTTCTCGAGCGCCCGGGCCACCCCTGGATCGGCCGCGACCTGGGCGAGATGCTGGGTGGCGCGGCGTCGGGTGTGATCGTGCAGGATGACGCCCGCCAGGCGCTGGCCGGGGCGAATGCGGTGATCGACTTTACCGCGCCGGCGGCGACCGTCGCGCTGGCGCCCGTGGCCGCCGACCTGGGCGTTGCCCATGTGATCGGCACCACGGGGTTCAGCGACACCGATCTGGCCGCGATTGCACAGGTGGCGAAACGCGGTGTCATCGTGCGGGCCGGCAACATGAGCCTGGGCGTCAACCTGCTGGTGGCGCTGACCCGCAAGGTCGCGCAGGCGTTGGACGCCGACTATGACATCGAGGTGATCGAAGCCCACCACCGGCACAAGGTCGACGCCCCCTCGGGCACGGCCCTGATGCTGGGCGAGGCCGCCGCCCAGGGCCGCGGCACCTCGCTGGCGGACGCGGCGGTGCGCGGGCGGGACGGCATCACCGGGCCGCGCGAACGCGGCAGCATCGGCTTCAGCGCCATCCGCGGCGGCGACATCATCGGCGAACATGACGTGCTCTTCGCCGCCGATGGCGAACGCATCGTCCTGCGCCACGTCGCCTCGGATCGCGGGGTCTTCGCGCGCGGCGCTCTCCGGGCCGCGCTCTGGGCTCAGGGCAAGGCCGCCGGCGAATACGACATGGCGGCCGTCCTGGGCCTCTGACCGCCCCATCTTTGTGCCGGAAATATCCTCGGGGGGTGAATTGGCGCAGCCAAGAGGGGGGCAGACAGCCTCCCTGCCGCGCCTCGGTTCGCGCCGGTCAGCCGCGCAGCGCGGGCAGGCCGACGCCCGTGCTTTCGAACCCGCCGTCGGCGGCGATGATCTGGCCGGTCACATAGCTGGCCTTGTCCGAACACAGGAACACGATCACCTCGGCGATCTCGCGTTCGCTGCCATAGCGGTTCAGCGGAATCGCGTCGTGATAGGCATCGATGATGTCCTGGGTGTGCACCGCCATCGCCAGCTTGGTGCGCACCGGACCGGGGCAGACACAGTTGCAACGGATTCCGTATTCCCCCAGTTCCGCCGCCTGCTGCTTTGTCAACTGGATCACCGCCGCCTTGGACGTGCCATAGGCCACCCGCAGCGTCGAGGCCCGCAACCCCGAAATGGACGCGATGTTCACAAGGGCGCCCTTCGATTCGCGCAAGGCCGGCGTGACTGCCTGGCTGACCAGGAAAACGCCGTCCAGATTGGTTTCCATCACCGTGCGCCAGCGGCGGAAATCGGTCTCCTCGATCGGGCCGAAGTCGGCCACACCGGCGTTGTTCACCACCGCGTCGATGCGGCCGAACCGCGCCATCACCTCGGGCACCATCGCGGCCACTTCCGCGGGTTGCGACACGTCGCAGCAAAACGCCCGCGCCCCCTCGAGATCGGCCGAGGCCGAATCGAGCGCGGGTTCGTCGCGGTCGATCATGGCGACCTGCCAGCCCTGTTCCAGGAACAGTTTCGTGGTGGCCAGTCCGATGCCGCGCGCGGCGCCGGTCACAAGGGCGATCTTTTGCATGGGCTCTCCTCAACTCATCCCGGTCACGATGGCGCAGAGCATCTCGAACATCAAGGAGGCGCCCAGAAAGGCCGTCCCGCCCGAGGGGTCGAACGGTGGCGAGACCTCGACCAGGTCGGCACCGACGATGCGGGTGCCGCTCAGTCCGCGCGCGCATTCCAGCGCCTGCCAGCTTGTCGGGCCGCCGACCTCGGGCGTTCCGGTGCCGGGCGCAAAGGCCGGGTCCACGAAGTCGATGTCATAGCTGACATAGGTGTCGCCCGTTCCGGCGATCGCGCGGGCCTCGGTCATCACATCGGTGACGCCGCGCGCGTGGAATTCCTCGATCGGGATGACCCGGATGCCGACGCTGCGCGCAAAGTCGCGGTCCTCGCTGTCATAGGCCGTGCCGCGAATGCCGATCATGCACACGCGCCGCGGGTCCAGCAGCCCCTCTTCGACGGCACGCCGGAACGGGGTGCCGTGGGTATACATCTGACCGTTGAAATAGCTGTGGAACAGGTCGGTGTGGCTGTCGAAATGGATCATGCCCAGCGGTCGATCCCGGGCCAGTGCCCGCAGGATCGGCAGGGTGCACAGATGGTCGCCGCCCGCCGTCAGCGGGATGACCCCGGCCTGGCGCACGCGCGCATAGAACGCCGTCATGCGCGCCAGCGTGTCCTGCAGATCGGCCGGGTTCGGACCGACATCGCCCAGATCGGCGCAGTTCACGGTTTCGAACGGGCGCAGACCGGTGATGCCATGCTGGGCGCGGATCATGGTCGAGGCGTCGCGCAATTGCCGGGGGCCGTGGCGCGGGCCGGGGCGGTTGGTGGTGCCGCCATCCCACGGCGCGCCGATCAGGCCCACCTGAACCTGCGCCAGGCGCGGGTCGTCCAGCGGCACATGCGGCAACCGCATGAAGGTGGGGATTCCCGCGAACCGCGGCAGATCAAAGCCCGAGACGGGTTGAAAATCACTCATGCGCAGCCCCCTGTTTCGCGGCAGGAAAGCAGACTGTCGCCCTCTTGTCACGCGGCGCGCGGGCGTTAGGCTGACGGTCTGACCGGGAGGAACCATGCCGATACTCGCCATCGACCAGGGCACCACATCGAGCCGCGCCATCGTCTTTGACGATGACCTGGCGGTCAAGGCTGTCGCCCAGCAAGAGTTTCCGCAGCATTTCCCTGCCTCGGGCTGGGTCGAACATGACCCCGCCGACCTGTGGCGCACGGTTCTGGACACCTGCCGCGCGGCGCTGGAACAGGCGGGCCCGGTGCAGGCCATCGGCATCACCAACCAGCGCGAAACGCTGGTCATCTGGGACCGGGCCACGGGCGAACCGATCCATCGCGCGATCGTCTGGCAGGACCGCCGCACCGCCGAGGTCTGCGCCCGGCTCAGATCGGCCGGGCACGAAGCCGAAGTCACCGCCCGCACCGGCCTGCTGCTGGACCCCTATTTCAGCGCGACCAAGGCCGCCTGGATCCTGGACCATGTGCCGGGCGCGCGGGCGCGTGCGGACCGCGGCGAACTGGCGCTGGGCACGGTGGACAGCTTCCTGATCTGGCACCTGACGCAGGGGCGCGTCCATGCCACCGATGCCACCAATGCCGCGCGAACGCTACTGTATAACATCGGCACCCATGCCTGGGATGCCGACCTGTGCCGCCTGTTCGACGTGCCGATGCCGCTGCTGCCCGAGGTGCGCGATTGCAACGCCGCCTATGGGGAAACCACGCTTTTCGGGGCGCCGATCCCGATTCTGGGCGTGGCGGGCGATCAGCAGGCGGCGACCATCGGCCAGGCCTGTTTTCAGCCCGGCATGATGAAATCGACCTATGGAACCGGCTGTTTCGCGCTGATGAACACGGGTGCGGTGCGCGTGCCCTCGCACAACCGGTTGCTGACGACGGTCGCCTATCAGCTGGACGGGCGCGTCACCTATGCGCTGGAAGGGTCGATCTTCATCGCCGGGGCCGTGGTGCAATGGTTGCGCGACGGGCTGCGGATCATCACTGCGGCGGACCAGACGCAGGCCCTGGCCGAGGCCGCCGATCCCGACCAGGCGCTGATCGTGGTGCCGGCCTTTACCGGCCTCGGTGCGCCCTATTGGCAACCGCAGGCGCGCGGTGCCGTGTTCGGCCTGACCCGCAATTCGGGCCCGGCCGAGATGGCGCGCGCGGCGCTGGAAAGCGTCGGGTTCCAGACCCGCGACCTGGCCGAGGCCATGCGCGCCGACTGGGCCGCCAGCGGCGAGGTGGCGGCGCAGGGCGTGTTGCGGGTCGATGGCGGCATGAGCGCCAGCGCCTATACCATGCAGTTCCTGTCGGACATCCTGGGCGCGCCCGTGGACCGCCCCCGCGTGCTGGAAACGACCGCCCTGGGCGCGGCCTGGCTTGCGGGGCACAGCGCCGGTCTGCTGCCCGGGCCCGAGGGGTTTGCCCGCCACTGGGCGCTGGAGCGTCGGTTCGAGCCGACCTTGCCCGCCGACCGGCGCGAGGCCCGGTATGCGGCCTGGAAACGCGCGGTTGCGGCGACCATCGCCGCGGCCTGACTAGACCTTGGGCCGGCCGAAGGCGTGAATCATGCGGTTCAGCTGGCCCTCGGCCTTGCCGCGCACCAGGCGCAGCGATTGCAGCGCAAGCTTGGCCATCATCGTGTGCGCGGTCACGTCGGCGCGGGCCATCACCCGGCAGCCGCCATCGGGCAGATCGTAGAAATCCAGCCCGATCCCGGCGCTGGCCAGGGTCGAGGCGACGGTCATCCGCATCGTTTCGTTGGGCCTGACTTCCTCGAGTTGCGCGGTGAATTGCCGGGGCTCGTTGCGCCAGTCCACGGCGCAATCCCAGCGCGGAACCGGGTCCGATCCGGCCGGCGTGCTTGAGATGCCGAACTTCTGCATCACCTCGTCGAACCGCTGCGGATCGCGGAAGGCAGCCAGCACGCGCGCGCGGGGCCGCTGAAAGTCGCGCGTCGTCTCAATCCGCATCCGGCTGCCCCGGGTTGGTCACGGCGTGGCCGATCTCGCCTGCCATCCAGCGCGACAGCAGTTCATAGGCAATCGCCCCCGAACGGGGCCGGCGGATACGCGGATGCGTTCCGTCCAGGGCCCGGGCCAGGTCGTCGCGTGTCAGCCACAGCGCGTCCTCCAGCTCGTGATCCAGGGTGATGGTGTCGGTTTCGGCCTGGGCGGCGAACCCCAGCATCAGCGAATTCGGCCAGGCCCAGGGTTGCGAGGCGACGTAGGTGACCGTGCCCACGCGCACGCCGGTTTCCTCGCGCACCTCGCGGCGGACGGCGGCTTCCAGCGATTCGCCCGGTTCGACGAATCCGGCCAGGGTGGAATACATCCCCTCGGGCCAGCCGGGCGAACGACCCAGCAGGACGCGGTCGCCCTTTTGCACCAGCATGATGACCACCGGGTCGGTGCGCGGGAAATGCGGCGTGCGGCAGGACGGACACACGCGCTGCCATCCGGCCATCGCCAGATCGCTGGGTTGCCCGCAGGCCGAGCAATGCCGATGCGACCCGTGCCAGTTCAGCAGCGCCCGCGTGGTTGACACCATGGCGGCCTCGACCGCGCCCAGCCGCATCATCAGGCCGCGCAATTCGGCATACCGATGCCCTTGGGGCAGGGCGGGATGGGCATATTCGGTCGGATCGAAAAAGCCGGACATCGCGGCTTCGTCCAGCCCCTCGGGCACCCACGACGAAAGGTCGGCGGCGAACCGGGCCGTGCCGTCGTGACGGCCCAGAAAGATCCAGTCGGGCGCGGCATCCCGCAGGATCGGATCGCCGGGTGCCAGCCAGACGACCTGCACCGCGTCGTCGCCCCGGATCAGCGGCCGGCCGCGCCACATGGGCAGCACCAGCGTGGCGGGATCGGACCGCAATTCGCCCAAAGCCTGCGCATCACCGCGCAGCTCGGCCATCCGATCATCCCATTCGGCGGAAAAGACGATGCTGCGCTGCAATAAAACCCCCTTTGGATTGTGGTCTGCTTATGCCATTCTGTGCCCGAAGAAAACACACCGGCGGTTGGCTGCGCTCTTTGTTCGTTGCAATTCAACCCAGAGGTGTAGATACTTGCCCCGTAAGTGTCTGTGTTTTGTCTCAATTGTGCCATTGAGTCTCGACAACCTAGTCGCGCACTGTGCGCACCCTTCGTGTTCTTGTCGGTCATGCGACAGTGGGATGTGAAACCGTGATTGTCCGAGGGAAGCCTTTGCTCAACTCTGCACTCTTCAGTGGCCTGGCAGTCGGGCAACGCGCCGTGCACCTGCGGGTGATCGAGACCACGGACCTGCACCAGCACCTGCTTCCCTATGACTACTATGCCGACCGCCCGCTTGACGGGATCGGCCTGGCCCATGCCGCCCACCTGATCGATGCCGCCCGCGCCGAGGCCGCGAACGCGCTGCTGTTCGACAATGGCGATTTCCTGCAAGGCACGCCCATGGGCGACCTGGTCGCCTATGAAAAGGGCCTGCGCGAGGGCGATCTGCATCCGGTCATGGCGGCGATGAACGCGCTGCAGTTCGACGCGATCACGCTGGGCAACCACGAATTCAACTATGGGCTGGATTTCCTGATGAAGGCCCTGACCGGCGCGGCCTTTCCGGTCGTGTCCGCGAACCTCGCCGTGGCCAAGGGCGCCGACCCGCGCCGCGACCGCACCCTGGTCAAGCCCTATGTGTTGCTGGACCGGATGCTGAAGGACGATCTGGGCCATCCCCACCCGATCCGCATCGGCATCATCGGCTTTGCACCGCCGCAGGTCATGAACTGGGATCATTCGGCGCTGGAAGGTCGCCTTCAGGCCCGCGATATCGTCGAAGCCGCGCGTGCCTGGGTGCCGGAAATGCGCGAGGCCGGGGCGGATCTGATCCTTGCCTTGGCGCATACCGGCATCGGCGCGGCCCGTCACAGCGACGGGATGGAAAACGCCGCCGTCCCGCTGGCCCGAGTCGCGGGTCTGGATGCGCTGCTCACCGGGCACAGCCATCTGATGTTCCCCTCGCCCATGTTCAACGACCTGCCCGAGGTCGACGTTGCCGCCGGCACCATTGCCGGAAAGCCGGCTGTCATGGGCGGATGCTGGGGTGCGCATATCGGTGTCATCGACCTGCTCCTGATGCGCGAGGCAGGTGAATGGCGGGTGCTGGGCACGCGGTCCGAGGTGCGCTCGCTCTCCGAGGGGGCAGGCGCGGGCCAGCCCCATGCGGTATCGCAGGTCGTGGCCTCGGCGCATGAAGAGACCTTGCAGGCGATCCGCCGCCCCGTCGGGCAGAGCGATCGCGCGCTGCACAGCTATTTCTCGCATCTTGGCGTGACCGGATCGCTGCAACTGGTGGCCGAGGCACAGCGCGACTATGTGCGCGCGCGGCTCAGGGATCCCGAACTGAGCGACCTGCCGATCCTGTCCGCCGTCGCCCCGTTCAAGGCCGGGGGCCGCAACGGGCCCGCGGGCTATACCGATGTGCCAAAGGGGCCGCTGGCGCTCAGGCATGTCGCCGATCTCTATCCGTTTCCCAATGCCATCGCGGCGCTGTGCCTGACCGGCGCCGAGGTGATCGAATGGCTCGAACGGTCGGCATCGGCTTACAACCAGATCCGGCCCGGTTCGACCGGCACATTGCTGCGCGATCCCGATGTTCCGGGCTACAATTTCGAGGTGATCGACCCGCTCGACGTGGTGTTCGACCTGTCGCAACCCGCGCGCTACGGGCCCGATGGCACGCTGGCGGATGACCGCGCGCGGCGCGTCGTCTCGGTGCGGATGCAGGGTCAACCGCTCGATCCGCAGGCGCAATACATCCTGTGCACCAACAGCTACCGGGCCGGAGGCGCGGGGGCCTTTGTCGGTGCGCGCGCCGCCAACCTGGTGTTGGCGGACGAACGGGTCACGCGCGACATCCTGCTGGGTCACATCCGGCAGAACGGCACCGGCGCCGAGGACGCGCAGCGCGTGCAGGGCGCGCGAATCCGCTTCAAGGCGATGCCCGGCACTTCGGTCATCTTTGAAACGGGACCGTCGGCCCGGCGCTATCTGGACCAGATCGCCGCCTTCCACCCCGAGCCGCGCGGCCTGACCCGGCAAGGGTTCCTGCGCCTGAAGCTGGACCTGTCCGACGGGGCCTGACGCGCTGTTCCTTCACGCTTCGCAAGACGCAAGTGGGCTCCGCTCACGCAGGGTTCCGGTCCTTGCACGCATCCGGTCTGGCAGGGGACCGCTGCGCGTGCCCATACCCCGGGGGTTCGCTTTTTCCCCTGGAGGTTCCCGTGTCCGCGATCGTTCAAGGCATCCCGTTGTGGGTTGCGCCCCTGTTATTCGTGCTTGTCGCTCTGGGTCTGCGCGCCACGCGCCCCCGCACCACCAGCCCGCTTGTGCTCTACGCGCTGCCGCTCCTCGGATTGATGGGAGTCAACCGTGCGGCCAATCTGCCCCATGGCGACCTCGCCCTCGGCCTGCTGCTTGCCGGTTGCCTGGCCGGCAGCCTTGTCGGCTATGCGCGCCAGGCGCGCTGGATCGTCGGCCGGGATGCGCGCCGGGTCATGCTGCGGGGCGAATGGATGACGATGGCCACCATGCTCGGCCTGTTCGCCGTCAACTTCGCGGTGGGCATGACGCAGGGTGCGGCACCGGGGGTCGCCGCCAGCACCGGCTTTGCGGCCGCCTATGGGCTGGTGGCGGGGGGACTGTCGGGCCTGTTCCTTGGGCGCGCCGTCCGGGTGGCGTTCTGGCCGGTTCAGGCGGCAGGCTGACACGGAAAAGGGCCGCATGCGCGGCCCTTTTCGCATCGGGGTGACGTAGGGTGCGTGCAAGCACGCACCTTACCTGTCAGCCGTCCTTGCGGATGACCGCGTTGGTGGGGTCGTAGGGCGAATCTTCGGCCACCACGGCATCCCACTCCTTCAACTGGATCTTCACTTTCAGCCGGGTGCCCACGTCGGCCAGATCCGGGCGCACATAGCCCATGCCGATCTGCTTGCCAAAGGCGACCGACCAGCCGCCCGAGGTCAGACGCCCGACCTTCTCGCCATTCAGCAGGATCGCTTCCTTGCCCCAGGGGTCCGTATCCGACGGGCCGTCGATCAGCAGGGTCACGCATTTCGACCGGATGCCGGTGTCCAGCATCGCCTGCTTGCCGCGGAAGTCCTTGGTCAGGTCGATGAAGCGGTCCAGGCCGGCCTCGGCGGGGGTGGCGTCACGACCCAGTTCGTTGCCAAAGGCGCGGTAGCTCTTTTCCTGCCGCAGCCAGTTTTGCGCGCGCGCTCCCACCGGCTTCAGCCCATGCTTCTCGCCCGCTTTCAGCAGCAGGTCCCACAGATAGCGCCCGAACTCGACCGGGTAGTGCAGCTCCCAGCCCAGTTCGCCGGTATAGGCCACGCGGATCGCACGCACCGGGCACATGCCCAGTTCGATGTCGCGATAGCTCAGCCAGGGGAACCGCTTGTTCGACAGCGCGGTTTCGGGCGATGCGTCCTTGACGATCTCGTTCAGGATCGCGCGGGCGTTCGGCCCGGCCAGCGCATAGACGCCCCATTGCGTGGTGATGTCGTGGCAATCCACATAGTCACCGCCGGCAGCGCGGAAATCCTCGATGGATTTCTTCAGGAAATCGCCGTCGTAATCCGTCCAGGCACCGGCCGAGATCAGGTAATACTCGTCATCCTTCAGCCGGACGATGGTGTATTCCGTGCGCGTCGTGCCCGCGTCGGTCAGGGCATAGGTCAGGTTGATGCGCCCGACCTTGGGCAGCTTGTTGCAGGTGAAGTGATCCAGAAACGCCGTTGCGCCGGGGCCCCGCACCAGATGCTTGGTAAAGGCCGAGGCGTCGATGATGCCGCAGGTCTCGCGCACCGCCTGGGCCTCGTCGCGGGCATATTGCCACCAGGCCCCGCGACGGAACGACCGGCTGTTATGGTCGAAGTCGGCGGGCGCATCGACGGGGCCGTAATAGTTCGGGCGTTCCCAGCCGTTGACCTGGCCCATCTGGGCACCCAGCGCGATCTGGCGATCATAGGCCGGCGCGGTGCGCAGCGGACGGCAGGATTCGCGCTCTTCGTCGGGGTGGTGCAGGATGAAGACGTGTTCATAGCACTCTTCATTCTTGCGCGCCGCGTATTCGGTGGTCATCCAGCCGCCGTAGCGTTTGGGGTCCAGCGACGCCATGTCGATCTCGGCCTCGCCCTGCGTGATCAGCTGCGCCAGGTATTTGCCGGTGCCGCCCGCGGCGGTGATGCCAAAGCTGAAGCCCTCGGCCAGCCACATGTTGCGCAGCCCGGGCGCTGGGCCGACCAGCGGGTTGCCGTCCGGCGTGTAGCAGATCGGGCCGTTGAAATCGTCCTTCAGACCCACGGTTTCCGAGGTCGGAATCCGGTGGATCATCGACATGTATTCTTCTTCGATCCGCTCAAGATCCAGCTGGAACAGGTCGGCGCGGAAGCTTTCGGGCACATCATAGAGGAACCGCGCGGGCGCATTGCGCTCATACGGCCCCAGATCCAGCCGCCGCGTTCCTCGCGCACGTACCACTTGGCGTCGGCATCGCGCAGCACCGGATGTTCCGGGTTGCCCGCCGCGCGCCAGGCTTGCAGCGCCGGGTCGGGCTCGGTCACGATATACTGGTGCTCGACCGGGATCGCGGGGATCTTGATCCCCAGCAGCCGCGCGGTGCGCTGCGCGTGGTTGCCGGTAGCGGTGACGACATGCTCGGCGGTGATCTCGAATGTCTCGTCCGAGGGCACCAGCATCCCGCCCTTTTCCACCATCCGCGTGCAGGACACGATCCATTCGGACCCGGTCCAGCGATAGGCGTCGACCTGGATCTTGCGCTCGATCGTGCAGCCCAGTTGCCGCGCGCCCTTGGCCATGGCCTGGGTCACGTCGGCGGGGTTGATATAGCCGTCCTGAGGGTGGAACAGCGCGCCCTTCAGATCGTCGGTGCGCACCAGCGGCCAGCGGTCCTTGATCTGCGCCGGGGTCAGGAATTCATGATAGACACCGGCGGTCTCGGCGACCGAGGAATAGAGCATGTATTCATCCATCCGGGCATCGGTCTGCGCCATGCGCAGGTTGCCGCAGATGGAAAAGCCCGCGTTCAGGCCGGTCTCGGCCTCAAGCGTCTTGTAGAAATTGACCGAATACTTGTGGATATGCGTGGTCGCATAGCTCATGTTGAACAGGGGCAGCAAACCGGCGGCGTGCCAGGTGGAGCCCGAGGTCAACTCGTCGCGTTCGACCAGCATGGTATCCCAGCCGGCCTTTGCAAGATGATAGGCGATCCCGGTGCCGACCGCACCACCGCCGACGACAAGGGCTCTCACATGGGTTTTCATGGCTGGCTCCGCTGAACAGGATTTGCCACGTCATCGCAGCAAATCCCGCCCTGCGGCGCAATGCTCCCGACCGATGGAGGCGCGAAAACGACTTGCGGTGTCGCCAGTCGCTCAGTGGCCGAAGTCGGCAGGCCCCATCTGGCCGTCGCCGTTGCGGTCAAGATCGGCAAAGAGGCGCTCGGTCGCGGCATCCCATTCCGCGCGTGTGATCACGCCGTCCTGGTCGGTATCGGCATAGGCGGCCGTCATCGCGGCATGAATGCGCGGCCCCGGGCCGCGCTGGCCGCCGCCCTGACCCATGCCCTGCCCCTGCCCGTGACCCTGACCCATGCCCTGGCCCTGCCCTTGCCCGTGACCCTGCCCACCGTGGTTGACTTCCTGCATCCCCGCGATGGTTTCGGCCATGTTGGTCTGCTCGTCCGCATCGATCGCGCCGTCGCCGTTCAGGTCGAACATCTCGAACTGGTCGCCGCGGCGGGTGGCGAAATCGTCACGGGTCACCGTCCCGTCGCCGTTCATGTCCCATTCAGACACGAATTCCATCATCTGACCGCCCCGTTGGGCCACGGCCGGTGTCCCCAGAATGCCGAGGGCCAGGAAAGCGAGAGTCAGGGTTTTTGCAGTGGTCATGCGCGGATCCTCCGTTGTTCGCAGATATTCCACGAATGGAATTTGTATTTCCGTCGCAGGTTTTTTCCGGTCGCGCAACCCATCCCGCACGCGGTCGAATTGCCGCGGTGACTGCCGGGCGCTATTGAGGGCCACAGACAGGGGGCAAGGGGGCGCGGATGGCGGTCGTCACCACGAAATCAGCGATGCGCGACCTCGGCGCCACCTGGCGCGCGGCAGGGCAAGGCGTTGCCCTTGTGCCGATTTCCGGTGTGCCCCATGCCGGGCACCAGGGCCTGATCGCCCGCGCCAGGACCGAGGCCGCGCGCACCGTCGTGTCGATCACCCCGTTCGCGCCGGTCGATCCCGCGAACCGCGATGATGCGGCACTGAACGCGGCGGCCCACGCCCTCCTGGCGGATGGGGTCGATGCCGTGTTCCTGCCCGATCCCGGCGATGTCGCGCTGCGCACCCTGTCCACCCATGTCGAGACGCCGGACCTGGCGCGCACCCTGATCGGCAAGCTGCGCCCCGGGCATTACCGCGCCGTGGCGACGCAGATCGCCCGGCTGTTCAACATCGTCCAGCCCGAGGTCGCCTGTTTCGGCGAACAGGACTATCAGGAACTCTGCGTGATCCGGCAGATGGTGCGCGATCTCGACAGCCCGGTGCGGATCGTCGGCCTGCCGACCCGGCGCGACCCCGACGGACTGGCCATTGCGCGTCGCAACCATGCGCTCGGACCTCAGGACCGCACCGCGGCGCTGATCCTGTCCAGAACGCTCGCGCAGGCCGCCGAGATGGCGAAAACCGGCATCACCGCGTCCCGGCTGCGCGCCTGGGTCGCGGCGCAGATCCAGACCGAACCGCGCGCCGACCCGCTGCTGGCCGACATCCGCGATGCCCAGACCCTGTCCAGCATCGCCGGCCCCCTCGTCGCTCCGGCCGTCATCCTGCTTGCGGTCCGTTTCGGAAAGGTGCTGCTGATCGACCAGGCCATCGTCACGCCCGGCGATCCCCCGCCCCATCTTTGTGCCTGAAATATCCTGCGGGGGTGAATTCGCGCAGCGAAGAGGGGGCGCAAAGCCCCCTGCCGCGCGGCGCGCCAGCGCCGCGCCCGGTCGCCCGAGGGCTGCGGCATGGAATGCCGCCGGCCGAGGGCGAAACCCGCCCCCGCGGCGCACATCCTCAGGCGTCGACCAGGCCCCGACCCTTGAGCAGCGCCTCGACCCCGGGCATCTGCCCGCGAAAGGCCCGATACAACGTCTCGGCCTCGTCCGATCCGCCGGCCGACAGGATGAAGCGTTCCAGCTTTTCCGCCGTCGCGGCGTCAAAGGCGTCGCCGGTCTCCTCGAAGGCTTCGAACGCATCGGCGTCCATCACCTCGGACCACATATAGCTGTAATAGCCGCTGGAATAGCCGTCGCCGGCAAAGACATGGGCGAAATGCGGCGTCGCGTGGCGCATCCGGATCGCATGGGGCATGCCGATCGCCTCCAGAACCTCGGCCTGTTTCTGCATCGGATCGGCGGGCGGCGGTCCATCGTGGAACGCCAGATCGACCAGCGCCGAGGCGACGAATTCCACCGTCGCGAAACCCTGGTCCCAGGTCGCCGCACCTTTCAGCCTGGCGCGCAGATCGGCGGGCATCGGCGCGCCGGTCTGCCAGTGGCGCGCGTGCGTTTCGATCACCTCGGGCACCTCCAGCCAATGTTCGAACAGCTGCGACGGCAGTTCCACGAAATCCCGCGCGACCGAGGTGCCGGAAATGAACCCATAGGTCACGTCCGTCAGCATCCCGTGCAGCGCGTGGCCGAATTCATGGAACAGCGTGCGCGCGTCGTCCCAACTCAGCAGGGCCGGATCGCTCTTGGCGAAATTGCAGACATTCACCACGACGGGTCGCACCTCGCCATCCAGTCTGGACTGGTTGCGGAAGTTCGACATCCACGCGCCAGAGCGTTTCGACGATCGCGCGAAATAATCCCCGATGAACACCGCCATATGGCGCCCGTGGCGGGTGACCTCCCAGGCGCGGGCATCGGGATGATACAGCGGCACCTCCAGCGGTCGGAATTCCAGCCCGAACAGCCGGTGCGCGACATCGAACGCAGCCGCGATCATCGCGTCCAGGGACAGGTAGGGTTTCAGCGTGGCCTCGTCGAAATCATGCAGCCGGGCGCGCCGTTTCTCGGCGTAATAGCGCCAGTCCCAGGGTTCCAGCGGGCCGGTGAACCCGTCCGCGTGCAAAAGCGCCTCGATCGCGGCCGCGTCCCTGGTGGCGGCGGCGCGCGCCGGGGCCCAGACCCGCATCAGCAGATCGTGCACCTTGTCCGGGGTGCCGGCCATCTCGGGTTCCAGCTTGTATGCGGCGAAACTGGGGTATCCCAGCAGCGCCGCGCGTTCGTGCCGCAGCGCCAGCGTTTCGGCCGCAATGGCGCGGTTGTCGGTTTCGCCGCCGTTCGCACCGCGCGCCACCCAGGCTTCATAGGCCTTTTCGCGCAGGTCGCGGCGGGTCGAATACTGCAGGAAAGGCACGATGAGCGAGCGGTTCAGCGTGACGACATGGCCCTCCAGGCCGCGCTCTGTCGCGGCGGTGCGGGCGGTGTCGACGACGAACTCCGGCAGACCGGCCAGATCGGTCAGCGGCATGAACCAGTCGCGCTCATCGGCCAGCAGGTTCTGCGTGAACTGCGTGCCCAGGCTGGCCAGACGTGATTTGACCGCGGCCATCCGGGCGGCCGCGCCGGGCTCAAGCGCGGCGCCCGCCCGCAGGAACATGCGGTGATAGAGCATCAGCACCCGCGCCTGTTCCGCCGTCAGGTCCAGGCTGTCGCGGGCTTCCCACAGCGCACGGATCCGGGACCAGAGCGCGGCGTTCGACGTGATCTCGCTGGAATAGGCCGAGAGTTTCGGCGCCAGGTCCCGCGACAGGGCCTCGCGCGCGGGGTTCGAATCCGACCCTGCCAGATTGTAGAAAATGCCCGAGACACGATCCAGCAACCGGTCCGCCCGTTCCAGCGCCTCGATGGTGTTGGCGAAGGTTGCGGGCTCGGGATTCCCGGTGATCGCAGCGATGGCGGCGCGCCCCTCGGTCAGGGCCGCGTCAAAGGCCGGTCCGAAATCTGCGTCCGTGATCGTATCGAAGGGCGGCAGCCCAAAGGGGCCAGTCCAGTCAGTCAGCAGCGGGTTGGTCATTGCGAGGCTTTCTCGGAGGATGTCTGTTGCCATAAATGGGTCCGGCGGCCCGGGTTCTCAACCGCGCAACCGGGTGCAAAGTGCCCCGGTCTCGGTGAGCTGTGCGAAATCGCCGTCAAGCAGGGCCATCGTCGCGTCGAACAACGGGCGCGCCGCCATCCGGCCGGGCAGGTCAAAACCCAGAACCGCATCGGTCGGAACGGTCACGCGGAACCCCAGGTCGCTGGCCGCCCGCACCGTGGTGTTGACGCAAAATCCCGCCACGGCACCGACCACGATCACCTCGGTCACGCCGGCCCCGCGCAGATGGGACTCGAGCCCGGTTCCGACAAAGGCCGAGGATGTCACCTTCTCGAACACCGCCTCGCCGTCGGCCGCCTCGGCGCAGGCCATCGGGGGATAGCCGGGCGCATCGCGGTGAAAAGGGCGCGCGGGGTCAAGCTGGCGATGGCGCACATGGATGACCGGCACCCCGACCGCGCGGCATGTCGCCGCCAGGCGTGCGACCGCCGCGCCGGCATCCGGGTTCACGCAGTCGCGGCCGCGATCCAGCCGGATCTGCATGTCGCGCTGCATGTCCACAATGACCAGTGCCAGGTCCATCACGCGTCACCGCTGCCCATCTTTGTGCCGGAAATATCCTCAGGGGTATCCAAAGGGGGTGGAAAACCCCCTTTGGCGCGGGGGTTCGGGGGGCGCGCAGCCCCCCGACGCCTCAGACCCCCAGGCACCAGCGCATGACGGCCTTCTGCGCGTGCAGGCGGTTCTCGGCCTCGTCCCAGATCACCGATTGCGGCCCGTCCATGACCGCCGATGTCACCTCGTCCTCGCGATGCGCGGGCAGGCAGTGCATGAACAGCGCGTCCGGCTTGGCCTGCGCCATGAGCCGCTCGTTCACCTGATAGGGCCGCAACTGGTTGTGGCGGCGTTCCTTGGTGGACTGGCTGTCATGCATCGACACCCAGGTGTCGGTCACCACAAGATCCGCACCCGCCACCGCCAGCGCCGGGTCGCGCTGGATCTGCACGTCCGATCCCTTGTCGCGCGCGAACCGCACCCATTCGGATTCAGGGTCCAGCGTCGGCGGGCCGGTAAAGGTGAAATCGAATCCGAACTGCCCGGCCGCCTGCAACAGCGAGCCGCAGACATTGTTGCCGTCGCCCGACCAGACCACCCGCTTTCCGGCGATCGACCCGCGGTGTTCCTCATAGGTCAGCACATCGGCCATGATCTGGCACGGGTGGGTGCGGTTGGTCAGCCCGTTGATGACCGGCACATCGGCGTATTCGGCCAGTTCCTGCAACACCGATTCCTCGAAGGTGCGGATCATGATCAGATCGACATAGCGGCTGAGAACGCGGGCGGTGTCGGCGATCGTCTCGCCATGGCCCAGTTGCATCTCGCTGCCCGACAGCACCATCGTCTGCGCCCCCATCTGCCGCGCGCCGACATCGAAGCTGACGCGCGTGCGGGTCGAGGGCTTTTCAAAGATCAGCGCGACCATGCGGCCCTTCAGCGGCTGATCGTCGTCAGGCTCGGCCTTGGGGCGGCCCAGGCGCGCGGTCTTCATCCGCTTGGCGCTTTCGATCATCGACCTGAGTTCGGTCGCCTCGGTGGTGTGAATATCCAGGAAATGGGTCATGCGTCACGTCTTTCGGAAACCGGCGAGGGGGGCTCCCCTCACCGGGCATGGAATGGGGCAGGCAGGGTCACTTGCCCTCGACAGCGGTTGCGGCGGCATCGAGGCGCTGAACCGCCTCGCCGATATCCGCATCGGGGATGTTCAGCGCAGGCAGAAGCCGCAGCACGTTATCCGCCGCGGGCACCACCAGCAGCCCCGCATCGCGGGCGGCGGCGGTCAGGTCGGTGTTGGGTCGCTTGCATTTCAGCCCCAGCATCAGGCCCATGCCGCGCACGCTGTCAAACGTGTCGGGGTGGGCGGCGACCAGCCCCTCCAGCTTCTGCCGCAACAGGCCCGCCTTGCGGCTGACATCCGCCAGAAAGTCGGGGTCCGACACGATCTCGGTCACTTTCAGGCCGACGGCACAACCCAGAGGGTTGCCGCCATAGGTGGACCCATGGGTGCCCGCGACCATCCCCGAGGCCGCGTTTTCCGTGGCCAGAACCGCACCCAGCGGGAAGCCGCCGCCAATGCCCTTGGCGACCATCATGATATCGGGTGCGATGCCGGCCCATTCATGCGCGAACAGCTTGCCCGTGCGGCCCATGCCGCACTGCACCTCGTCCAGGATCAGCAGCGCGCCGGTCCGGTCGCAGGCGGCACGGATGGCGCGCAGGTCCTCTTCCGGCATCGGGCGGATACCGCCCTCGCCCTGCACGGGCTCGACCATCACCGCGCAGACGGTGTCGTCCATCGCGGCCTCGAACGCGGCCATGTTGCCCCAGGGCAGGGTCTTGAACCCCGGCATCAGGGGGCCAAAGCCCTTGATCATCTTTTCCGATCCGGCGGCGGCGATCGCGGCGGTCGACCGGCCGTGGAACGCGCCCTCGAAGGTCAGGATCGTTTCGCGCGGGGTGCCTTTGTCATACCAGTATTTGCGCGCCATCTTGATCGCCAGCTCGGCCGTTTCGGTGCCCGAGTTGGTGAAGAACACGGTATCGGCAAAGGTCTTGTCCACCAGCGCGTCGGCCAGCGCCTGCTGTTGCGGGATCTGGTAAAGGTTCGACACATGCCACAGGTTCTGTGCCTGGTCGGTCAGGGTCTGCACCAGCGCCGGATTGGCGTGCCCCAGCGCGTTCACGGCGATGCCCGCGCCCATGTCCAGGAATCGGCGCCCGTCGGCCTCGACCAGCCAGGAGCCTTCGCCCTTCACAAAGGACAGGGGCGCGCGGGAATAGGTGGGCAGAACGGTCGTGATCATTGGGAATACCCTTGGAAGCGAAGGCCCATTCGTGCCGAAGGCAGGGGGCCAAGTCAATGCGGGTTCAGGGGGGGAGGGTAGGCGGCCTGCGGCGCAGGCATGACCGATCAGACGCAGAAGCGTCGGCGTCGCGGGCAGAAAGAGGCGAACAAGGCGGTCATGACCGCGCAATAGCGCGGCCCGTGCCTGCTGTCGAGGGGTTTGTGCGCAGCAACCGGGCGGCCGGTCAGCCGCGGGTCAGCGCCATGCGGATCAGCTTTGCCGCCAGCAGCAGAACCGGCGTGGCATGCAGCACCAGGTCGAAAATGTCGATCGGGCGGCTCAAGGTTCCCGCGGCCAGCATCTTCAGCTTTTCCCACAGGTGCGGTTCGGGAAAGAACGGCGCCAGCCCCAGCGCCAATGCGGCGAGGGCCAGCGGTGCCAGCGGGATGCGGTCCAGGAGTTCCAGCATGGTGCGGGTCCTTGCTTGGGTCGACGATACGACCTGCTAGGCCAGTGTCGCCCTCCCTGCAACCCCCGGGGCCTGCGGCACAATCGCCTGTTCAGCGGACTTGCCCAACGGGCGGGCAGGCTTTATCCCGATGAGAGCCTCAGCGGATGACGACCATGCCCGATCTGTCCACATTGCCCCCAGCGATCCGCCAGCGCCCTGGCGTCGGGGTTCCGGCGCCCCGGTTCGGCTGCGGTTGAGGGCTGACAGGTCGATGGTGCGTGCGCGTTTGTCCTTTCCGGCGGTTCTGTGGTTTCTGGTGCTGGCCTTTGGTCTGTCCGGCTGCTTCGAGACCGAGCCCCTGACCCAGGCCGCAAGCCGCGGGCTGCAACCCGCGGCGGGCCCGCCGCAGGCCCGGGTGCTGAACGGGTCGGTGACCGTCGCCGGGCCCGCCGGCTACTGCATCAATGTCGAGGCGACGACCGAAAGCGACATCGAGGCCTTTGTGCTGCTGGTGCGTTGCCGGCCGACGATGCGCTCCACGCCGGTTCTCAGCGCGACGATCACCGGCCTGCAATCCGACGAAACAAACGACACCCTGCGCGGGCTGACCGCCTTTCTGCAGACCGCCGCCGGGCGCGCGCAGCTCAGCCGGTCGGGCGATCCGCGCGATGTCGAGGTGCAGGAAGCCACCTATGCCGAGGGGGCGATCTGGCTGCTGATCCGCGACCAGGGCAACCCCGACAGCTTTGATCAGACCTATTGGCGCGCCATTCTGCCGGTGGCCGGGCGCATCGTCACGCTGTCCGTTCTGGCCGCGCGGGATCACCCGCTGGACCATGACAGCGGGCTTTCGGTGCTGCGCGGTTTCGTGATGCGGATGCGCGCGGTCAATCCCGCCCGTTAGATCGGGTCGCGCACCGGGGTGCCCCCATCGTCAAGCGCGACATCCTGCCGGATCACGGGCTTGGGCATTGCCCCAGCGCGGCGGCGCGCATAGACAGGCGGCAGGAAACGGAGACCTGCCCATGACCCGCGCCAAACCCGTCGTTCTGTGCATCCTCGACGGTTGGGGGATCAACCCGAACCCCAGGGGGAACGCCGTCGCCCTGGCGGAAACGCCGACCTTCGACCGCGTGATGGCGACCTGTCCGAACGCCACACTCATCACCTTTGGCCCCGATGTCGGCCTGCCGACCGGCCAGATGGGGAATTCCGAAGTCGGCCATACCAACATCGGCGCCGGCCGCGTCGTGGCGATGGACCTGGGCCAGATCGACCTTGCGGTCGAGGACGGCAGCTTTGCGGCGAACCCGGCGCTGGGCGAATTCATCACGCGGCTTCAGGGCACCGGCGGCACCGCGCATCTGATGGGCGTGGTGTCGGATGGCGGGGTGCACGGGCACATCACCCACCTGAAGGCCGCGGTCCGGGCCATCGCCGGCGCGGGCGTGCCGGTGGCGATCCATGCCATCACCGATGGCCGCGACGTGGCGCCGAAATCGGCGGACGGCTTTGTTGCGGACCTGCTGTCGGATCTGCCCGAGGGTGCGCGCGTCGCCACCGTGATCGGCCGCTACTGGGCGATGGATCGCGATTCGCGCTGGGAGCGCGTCGAAAAGGCCTATGACGCGATGATCCGCGCCCGGGGCCAAAGCGCACGGGACGCGGCGCAGGCGGTCGCACAGGCCTATGCGGCGGGCGAGACGGACGAATTCATCACGCCCACGGTGATCGACGGCTATGGCGGCGCGCAGGGCGGCGACGGATTCTTCTGCCTGAACTTCCGCGCCGACCGCGCGCGCGAGATCCTGGCCGCCATCGGCGCCCCCGCCTTCAACGGGTTCGCGGTCAAGCGGCGCGTGGATTGGGCGATGCTGCTGGGCATGGTCGAATATTCCGACGCGCACAACGCCTTCATGCTGACGGCCTTTCCCAAGCGCGTTCTCAGGAACACGCTGGGCGAATGGGTCGCCAAGCAGGGGCTTCACCAGTTCCGCCTGGCCGAGACCGAGAAATACCCCCATGTCACCTTCTTCCTGAACGGCGGCAAGGAGGTGCCCGAGACCGGCGAAGACCGTTTCATGCCGCCGTCGCCCAAGGTCGCGACCTATGATCTGGCGCCCGAGATGTCCGCAGCCGAGGTGACGGACCGTTTCATCGCCGCGATCGAGGCCGGCTATGACCTGATCGTGGTGAACTATGCCAATCCCGACATGGTCGGCCATACCGGGATCGTGGACGCCGGCATCAAGGCCGTCGAAGCCGTGGATACGGGCCTTGGCAAGGTGCTGGTGGCGCTGGAAAAGGCAGGCGGCGCGATGCTGCTGACCGCCGACCACGGCAATTGCGAGACGATGATCGACTATGCCACCGGCGGGCCGCACACCGCCCACACGACCAACCTGGTGCCCGTGGCGCTGATCGGCTGGCCCGAAGCCGGGGTGACCCTGGCTGATGGGCGGCTGGCCGACGTGGCGCCGACCCTGCTGGAAATGATGGGCCTGCCCCAGCCCCCCGAGATGACGGGCCGCAGCCTGATCCGGCGGGGTTGACGGGATGCTGGTGCGGCGCCTGGCGACCTTGCTTGCGGTTCTGGCGTGGCTGGGTCTTGGCCCGGCCGCGGCGCAGGATACGCCCGGCCCCGACACCGCCGCCAACGCCCGGGCGGCGGCGACGTCGCTGCTGAACGCGATCGACAGCCTGACCGAGGCCCGGCGTGCCCCCGACCAGGTGGCCGCGCTGACCCAGGCCATCCAGGCGCACGAGGCCGGCCTGTCCGCCCTGCGCGAAGGGCTGCGCGAGGCGTCGCTGCGTGAGGCGGCCGTGAACCGCGTCCTGGATGCGCAACAGGCGCGGGTCAGCCGGATGCTGGGCGCCATGATGGCGGTCGAGCGGATCGAGGGGCCGGTGATGCTGGTTCATCCGCAGGGGCCGCTCGCCACGGCGCGGTCAGGGATGATGATCGCCGACCTCGCCGCCTCGATGCAGGCCGAGGCCGACCGCATCGGCGCGCTGGCACGCGAACAGGCCGATCTCAGGCAGGTGCGCGAACAGGCGGTCGAAACCCTGGCCGCCGGGCTGGCCAGCCTGCAGGACGCGCGCGCCGACCTCAGCCAGGCGATCGCCGACCGCCGGGACCTGCCGCCGCGCGTCGGCGGCGACGAGGCGCGGATGCTGTCGCTTCTGGAATCGGTGCGCACGCTGGAAGAGTTGTCCAGCAACCTCGCCGAGAACCCGTCCGGGGCCTCGGCCGATCTGCCGGTCTTTGCCTCGGCCCGGGGGCGGCTGCCCTTGCCGGTGGTCGGCACGGTCCTGCGCCGCGCCGGCGAACCCGACGCGGCGGGCGAAACCCGGCCCGGGATCGTGCTGGCCACGGAACCCGGTGCGCTGGTGGTATCGCCCTGGTTCGGCACCGTGCGCTATCGCGGGCCCTTGCTGGACTATGGCAACGTGGTGCTGCTGGAGCCGGGCGAAGGCTGGTTGATCGTCATCGCCGGGCTGGATGCGGTCTATCCGCGCGCCGGCGACGTGGTGGCGCAGGGGGACGCGCTGGGCCTGATGCCCGGGGGCGAAGCCGCGGGTGACGAATTCGTGCGTCCCGATGTGGTGGCGGGTCGCAGTGAAACCCTGTATCTGGAACTCAGACAGGATGGGCAGGCCATTGACCCCGCCGACTGGTTCGATTTGACTGGTCAGCGGCCTTGAGCCTGGGAGACGGGACACGACAATGAACAAATACCTTGTGGCGGCAGTGGCGGGAATCGTGGGCGGCGTGGTGCTGTCTACCCAGGTCGCGGGGCCGTTGCTGGCGCAGGAGCAGGACGCGAACCAGTCGGTCTATGACCAGCTCGATCTGTTCGGCGACGTGCTGGAGCGTATTCGCGGCGAGTATGTGACCGAGGTCGACACCGGCCAGCTGATCGAGGCCGCGATCAACGGGATGCTCAACTCGCTCGACCCGCATTCCAGCTATCTGTCGCCCGACGATTACGACGACATGCGCGTTCAGACCCGCGGCAGCTTTGGTGGCCTGGGGATCGAGGTGACGCAGCAGGATGGCTATATCCGCGTCATCACCCCGATCGACGATACGCCCGCCGCGCAGGCCGGGGTGCAGCCCGGGGATGTCATCACCCATGTCGACGGCCAGTCTGTTCTGGGCCTGACCATGGCGGAAGCCATCGACCAGATGCGCGGGCCGGTCGGGTCCGAAGTGGTCGTGACCATCATGCGCGAGGGGGTGGCCGAACCCTTCGATCTGTCGATCATTCGCGATACGATCCGCATCCAGGCGGTGCGCAGCCGGGTCGAGGGCAACATCATCGTCCTGCGCGTGACGACCTTCAACGAACAGACCTATGACAACCTGGCCTCGGAGCTGGCCCAGGGGATCGAGCAACTGGGCGGCATCGACAATCTTCAGGGTGTCGTTCTGGACCTGCGCAACAACCCCGGCGGGCTGCTGAACCAGGCCATCGACGTGTCGGACGCCTTCCTGGAGCAGGGCGAGATCGTGTCGACCCGGGGCCGGGCCAATACCGAGGGCGAGCGCCACAACGCGACTCCGGGCGACCTGATCGACGGGCGGCCGATGGTCGTGCTGATCAACGGCGGGTCTGCCTCGGCCTCCGAGATCGTGGCCGGTGCCCTGCAGGACCATCACCGCGCCGTGGTTGTGGGCGAGCGCAGCTTTGGCAAGGGATCGGTCCAGACCCTGATCCCGCTCAGGGGTGACGGTGCGATGCGGCTGACCACGGCGCTGTATTACACGCCGTCGGGGCGTTCGATCCAGGCGCTGGGCGTTGCGCCTGATATCGTCGTGCACCAGCCGCCCCGCGTGGACGAAAACACCCCGGCCGAGGATGCGCGCCCCCAGCGCACCGAAGCGGGCCTGCGCGGCGCCTTCCGCAACGAGACCATCACCGACGACGAACGCCGCCAGATGGAAGAAGAAGAGCGCGCGGCGGAAGAGGTCTCGCGGCTGCGAGGCGAGGATTACCAACTGGCCTATGCGCTGGATATCCTGCGCGGGCTGTCGGTGATGAACGGGCAGTGAGACGATGACGCCCGATCAGATCGCGGCGCTGCCCTATCGGCCCAATGTCGGCATCATGCTGATCGACGGGCGCGGGTTGATCTTTGCCGCGCAGCGGCTGGATAACCCCGTGCCCGCCTGGCAGATGCCGCAGGGCGGAATCGACGCGGGCGAGGACCCGCGCGGTGCCGCGTTGCGCGAGCTTGAGGAAGAGATCGGCGTGCCGCCCGCCCTGGTGCAGGTGCTGGCCGAAACCGAGGACTGGCTCACCTATGACCTGCCGCCCGATCTGCTGGGCAAGGTCTGGAAGGGCAAGTTCCGGGGCCAGCGGCAGAAGTGGTTTCTGATGCGGTATCTCGGCCGCGACGAGCAGATCGACCTGGCGCAGGAGCATCCCGAATTCAGCGAATGGCGCTGGATCGATGCGCAGGCCATGATCGACGCCATCGTGCCCTTCAAGCGCGATATCTATGCGCAGGTTGTCGCCGCCTTTCGCCCGCATCTGGCCTGACGCCTGCACACCGGCCGATTGAGCCCGGGCGCGCGGCCTGCCAAAAGGGGGCCTGGCGCGAATCGGCGGGGTCGGCCCATGTTCGAAACCATCATCCTGGGCTTTGCCTATGTCTTTGGGCTGGCAGCGCGCCGTGTCGGGCTGCCGCCACTGGTGGGGTTTCTGGCGGCCGGGTTCGCGGTGCATCTGGCCGGGCCCGCCCTGGGTCTGCCCGAGGCGACCGGGCCGATCCTGCATCAGGTGGCGCATTGGGGCGTGCTGCTGCTGCTGTTCTCGGTCGGTCTGAAACTGAACCTGCGCCAGATCGCACAGGGGCATGTGATCGGCACGGCGCTGGTGCATTTCGCGCTCAGCGTCGCGCTGGGGCTGCCGCTGGCGATGGCGCTGGGGTTCGATGCCGCGGGGGCCCTGCTGCTGGCCGTGGCGCTGTCCTTCTCCTCGACGGTGCTGGCGGCGAAGATGCTGGAAAGCAAGCGCGAGCTGGGCAGTTTTCACGGCCGCACCGCGATCGGCATCCTGGTGGTGCAGGACATCCTTGCGCTGGCGGTGCTGGCGATCTGGGAAGGGCAGGCGCCGAACCTCTGGGCGCTGGCGCTGCTGGGCCTGCCGCTGGTCCGGCTGGGGCTGCACCGTGCCCTCGCCTGGGCCGGGCATGACGAACTGCTGGTGATCCTGGGGATGCTGGGGGCGCTGGTGGTTGGCGGTGCGGGCTTTGCCGCGATGGGCCTGTCGTCGGAAATCGGTGCCCTGGTCGCCGGGCTGATGCTGGCCGGGCACCCGCGCGCCAAGGAGCTGGGGCACTCGATGTGGGCGCTGAAAGAGGTGTTCCTCGTCGGTTTCTTCCTCGAGATCGGGCTGGCGGGGATGCCGGACGCGCAGGCACTGGGCTTTGCCTTGGCCGCCGGGGTCCTGTTGCCGGTCAAGGGCGTGCTGTTCTTCGCTCTGCTCACCGCGTTCGGCCTGCGGGCGCGCAGCGCATTCCTGGCGGGATTGAGCCTGTCGGCCTATTCCGAATTCGGCCTGATCCTGGGTGCGGCATTGATGCCGGGGCAGGTGGCCGGCCTGGCGCTGGCGCTGGCGCTGTCCTTTGTGATCGCGGCCCCGCTGAACCGGGCCGCACATCCGCTGTTCGAACGCTTTGAGGGCACGCTGTCGCACTGGCAGCGGCGCACGCGCCACCCCGACGAGGAACCCCGCAGCCTGGGCCGCGCCGATGTCGCGGTCTTTGGCATGGGACGCACCGGTAGCGCGGCCTATGACCGGCTGACCGACGAAGGGCTGGTGCCCGTCGGGCTGGACGCCGACCCGTTCAAGGCCCGCGCCCATGTGGCCGAGGGGCGCAACGTCCTGTTCGCCGATGCCGAGGACGTCAATTTCTGGCGCGAGGTCGACCTGGGCCATGTCCGTGCCGCGGTGCTGGCGATGGACGACCTCGAGGCCAAGCTGAACGCCGCCCGCAATCTCAGGGCGCGGGGGCTGACCGGGCCGATCGTTGCCCATGCGCTGCACCACGATCAGCAGGCCCTGCTGACCGAGGCCGGCGCGGATTGCGTCTATCTGACCATGACGCAGGCGGGGATCGGGCTGGCGGACCGGATGCAACAGGCGCTTACGATCTGACAGGGACCCGGCGCGCGCGCGCGCACGCGCCCGCCCGGCGGACCGGCCCCGGCTGCGTTTCGTGGCTGGACGTCGTCCGGTTTTTCGGCACACTGCGGAAGATTTCACCTGTTCAGGATTCCGGCCCATGCGCCTCGGCATCTTCATCCTGGTCATTGCCTATGTGCTGAGCCAGTTCTATCGCGCCTTCCTGGCCGTTCTGACGCCTTTCCTGGGCGCCGATCTGGGGGCCATGCCCGAGGATCTGGCCCTGTCCTCGGGCCTGTGGTTCATGACCTTCGCCGCGATGCAGGTGCCGGTCGGCGCCGCGCTGGACGCGATCGGCCCCCGGCGCACCGCGGCCTGGCTGCTGGGCGTGGCGGGCGGTGGCGGGGCGCTGCTGTTCGCGCTGGCGCAGGCGCCCTGGCATTTGCATGTCGCGATGATCCTGATCGGCATCGGCTGTTCGCCGGTGCTGATGGCCAGTTACTACATCTTTGGCCGCACCTATTCGGCGGCCGTTTTCGCCACCCTTGCCGGCGCGATCATCGGGTTCGGCACGCTGGGCAATCTGGCCGGGGCCTGGCCCCTGGCCTTTGCCGCCGAGACTTTTGGCTGGCGCCAGACGGTCGGCGCGCTGGCGGTGGTCACGGTCCTGGTGGCCCTCGCCCTGGCGCGGTTCGTGCAGGATCCGCCGCCGGTCGAATCCGGAACCGGCGGCAAGGGGTCGTTGCTGGATCTGCTGAAGATCCCGGCGCTGTGGCTCATCCTGCCGCTGATGGCCGTGAACTATGTGCCCGCCGCCGCGATGCGCGGTCTTTGGGCCGGGCCCTTCCTGGGCGATGTCTATGGCGCCGATGCGCGGGGGATAGGCCTGGTCACGCTGGCGATGGCGCTGGCCATGGTCGCCGGGTCGTTTGCCTATGGTCCGCTGGACCGGGTCTTTGGCACGCGCAAATGGGTGGTTCTGGTGGGCAACCTGCTGGGCGGGGCGTGCATGATGGCGCTCTGGGCCTGGCCGACGGTCGGCCTGTGGCAGGCGACCGCGCTGCTGGCCGGGATCGGACTGTTCGGGTCCAGTTTCCCGATGATCATGGCCCATGGCCGCAGCTTCTTCCCGCCGCATCTGCTGGGCCGGGGCGTCACGTTGATGAACCTCTTCGGCATCGGCGGGGTGGGCGTCCTGCAGACCGTGTCGGGCCGCGTCTTCCGGGCGGCGCCCGCCACCACGCCCGAGGCGCCCTATCAGGCGATCTTCCTGATGTTCGGTCTGCTGCTGCTGGCAGGCTGCGCGATTTACCTGTTCTCGCGCGATCGCACCGACTGAGCCTGCGGCAATCGGCGCAAGATGCGTATTTTTGACAAGATGAAAGGCGCGGGGCTTTCCCTGCGCCGCGTTTCGGCGTATGCGCGCGGGCGTCCGCTGGGTTTTGGAGGCTTCTGATGGGCTATCGAGTTGTCGTTGTCGGCGCCACGGGGAATGTGGGCCGCGAAATGCTGAACATTCTGGCCGAACGCGAGTTCCCGGTGGACGAGATCGCCGCACTGGCGTCGCGCCGCAGCCTGGGAACCGAGTGCAGCTTTGGCGACAAGACCCTCAAGTGCCAGGACATCGAGCAATTCGATTTCGCCGGCTGGGACATCGCGCTGTCGTTGCCATCGGGTCCGACGCGACCAAGGTTTACGCGCCCAAGGCCGCGGCCGCCGGCTGTGTGGTGATCGACAACTCGTCGCTCTATCGCTACGACCCCGACGTGCCGCTGATCGTGCCCGAAGTGAACGCCGACGCGATCACCGGCTACACAAAGAAGAACATCATCGCCAACCCCAACTGCTCGACCGCGCAGATGGTCGTGGCGCTGAAGCCCCTGCATGACCGCGCCCGCATCAAGCGTGTGGTCGTCAGCACCTATCAGTCGGTTTCCGGCACCGGCAAGGAAGCCATCGACGAGCTCTGGAACCAGACCAAGGGCATTTTCGTGCCCGGGCAGGAGGTCGCGCCCTCGGTCTATCCCAAGCAGATCGCCTTCAACGTCATTCCCCATATCGACATCTTCATGGAAGACGGCTCGACCAAGGAAGAGTGGAAGATGGTCGCCGAGACCAAGAAGATCCTGGACCCCAAGATCAAGCTGACCGCGACCTGCGTTCGCGTGCCGGTGTTCGTGGGCCATTCGGAAGCGATCAACATCGAGTTCGAGGATTTCCTGGACGAGGAAGAAGCGCGCGACATCCTGCGCGAGGCGCCCGGCATCCTGGTCGTCGACAAGCGCGAGGCCGGCGGCTACATCACGCCGATCGAATGCGTGGGTGAATACGCCACCTATATCAGCCGCATCCGTCAGGATTCGACCATAGAGAACGGCATCAACCTGTGGTGCGTTTCCGACAACCTGCGCAAGGGCGCGGCCCTGAACGCGGTGCAGATCGCCGAGGTCCTGGGCCAGCGGTGCCTGAAAAAGGGTTGATCGGTCCGCGGACCGAAAGCGAAAGGGCGCCCGGTCGGGCGCCCTTTTTTCTGTGACCGGACACTCAGGCCTGGCGCTCGGGCATGCGGGTCAGGGCCCATTGACGCCCGGGGCCGGCCTTGATCAGACGCCAGTCGCTTTCCGCGATGAAATCCTGAATGGCGCGCCAGACACCGTGATGCGGCGCATCGGGGCGCGGGTCCCAGTCATCGCCGATGATCAGCCCTTCGGGCTTCAACTGCTTCTGGATCGACCGCAGTTCGGCCAGGGTCGGCGCATATTTGTGACTGGCATCCAGATAGGCGAAATCCAGCGGTTCGACGATCTGGCTGGCGCAGGCGGGATAGGTCGACTCGACGATCACGCAGTCGATGCCGGGGTGGCGCTGCACATGGGCGCGGGCATCCTCGCGCGCGACCAGCGTGGGCAATGTGTCGAAATTGGTATAGGCCTTGCCCCAGCCAAAGGTCTCGCCCAGCGTGGTCCACGGATCGACGAGATACAGTTTCTTCGGCTGCGCGATTTCGCAGATCAGATTGCTGAAATGACCGCGGAACACGCCGATCTCGGCGCCGATACCGCCCTTGGGCAGCAATTCCAGCACCCAGCGGCGTTTGCCCAGGCGTTCGAGCTCTCCGTCAGGCATGGGCCAGCGTGCATGGGACTCGCGCAGAACGTCATCTGGGGACATGGGGGGACCTATCTCGGAAAAACCTGGGTGGGACGGGGTTGCGGACCGGACAAGGGCCCGGACCACGAGCGATTTCAAGGCGTCAGCGCGGCAACCTGCGCCAGGAACAGATAATCATTCGCATAGCGTGCCTGGATCAAGTCGATTTCCTCGGTGGTCAGGTCATCGACCTTGAGCTTGGGACCGCCTGTCTGCTTGTGCGGCATCGGCAGGTCTGTTCCGGCCAACTCGTTAACGTCGTCGCGCAACTGCGACAATTCGGAAATTTCGTAGACCCGCGAATAATACCCGGCATCGTGGCCGAGGAAATGGGTTTGCGGCCGGGTATGGTGCAGAATCTGCGGGAAGTTCGCGCAGTAGCCATCCAGATGTTCGAGAAACGTGCTGAAGTCCGGCGAGATCGGCAGCCCCAGGGCCCGAAGCTTGTCGCCCGCGGCCTCCTCGGTGAGGATTCGACCCGCGACGACGCGATTGGAATAGGCCGAAAGCAGGCGCTTCACCGGGTCGCGGACGACCGGGATGCGGTGCATGTCCTCGAGGTCCGCAAAGGAATTGTCCTCGAACGGAATGGCGGGATAGAGGTGGTGGATGTTGATTGTCTTGCCGTTCGGACGAACCCTCGGGGTGAACGTCTTGCCGGACTTGACCTCGTGCATGAAGTGCTTGAGCGAGGTGCAGGCGACTTTGGGAACCGGAAAATACGCTAACTTCAGCCGTTTTATGATCAGCGGCACAGGGGAAACCTCCCTTAACTATTTATACGACGACGAAGCCCCTCCATACCTTTCAAGTTCAAATCAGGCAACCGCGCGAGCAGGGCGTAGTCCTCGGCGTAGTGCGCGCGCACCTCGTCGATCAGGTCTGCGGGGATGTCCGGGGGCGATTTCTGGCGGCTGACATTGGCGGGCGGCAGGGCGGGAATGCCCAGCCCCAACCCCTCGCAGATGGCGGTGAAGCCTTGCGCGACGTCCTCGTGCGGCAAGATCACGTCGGCCAGAACGCTGGACCTGTCGGCTGACAGGAATTTCTCTGATTGCAGGTTCCTGGCGCCATTGGCCCGCACGATGTTCCAGTCGCGCCGCGCCCAGAACTCGGCGAAACTCATGTCGGGGGGCAGCGGGCTTTCGACCTCGGGCTGCTTGCGATAACGGAACCACGACCAGATCCATTGCACCGGATCGCGCATCACGCCGAACTTGAAGAACCCCTCAAGCCCGCAACCCGCGCGTCGAAAGACCTGGGGGGCCTGCGCCTCGATCTGCGACAGCGCGACATGCTTGCGTTGCGGGCTGCCGCCATGGCGATAGTCGGCCAGCGGTTCCAGGACCCGTTCGATCGCGGTCGAGGCCGTCTTGGTGTTGGCGACGAAGATGAACCGCTTTTCAATCCCGATCAGCATCGGGAACCTTCTTTTTCAGGTGTGTCAGCGGGGTGTCCAGCACCGCCTTGACCCGGTCCCGATCAAAGGGTTCACCGAGGAAATCATACATGGGCTTCAGCGCCTCGAGATCGGCGGTATAGTCGTTGTAATGGATGCGGACCCCACGCTCGGGGTGCTTTGCCAGATAATCCGCGAACATCGCATCGGCGCGCACCAGCTTGGCCGTGACGGCCTCGACCGACATGTCGGCCCACCAACCGGATTTGGCGACCTCTTCATGGTTGCGGGTATTGAAGACAAACCGCGCGTTCGGAAACATCTTGTGCGCGAAATTCAGGGTCGGAACGAATTGCGCGGGATCGTTGGTCCAGCGGATTTCCTTGAATCCGGTGACGCGCGTGCCGACCGGCGGCGCAAGAACCTCGCGCACAAAGGAGTTCGCCAGGCTGCGCCCATACTGATAGGCGCGGATTTCCTCGGCGCCATACCAGGGATGTTCGGACGTCGTGGGCACCTTGCGGTTGACGGCGTTGGTGACGTTCGGATTGCTTGTCAACAGGTGCCAGGACATCGCCAGCGGCACCAGCGCGTTGGCGTTCTCGCCCCGGATGCAATACCCGTCGATCGCATTGAGAAGGTTCTGCACCAGGGTCGAACCCGAGCGACCGTAGGTCACGACGAACACATAGCCGTCGAGGTCCTTTGGCAGGGTAATGGGAGATCGCAAAACAGGTCCTTTCAGCGCCGAAATATATCGGCAGGTTTAGACGATTGTTCCGTTGCTGGACAAGGGTGAAGCGCGTTTCGCCCTTTACTTGCGGCCCGAACGGCAGGAACTAGGCACATGAACGCCGATACCCTGCCCCTCGTGACGGTCATCGTTCCTGTCTACAACGTGCGCGATCTGGTGGGCCGCGCAATTGATAGCCTGCGGACGCAGGACATGCTGAATTTCGAGGCAATCGTTGTCGATGACGGATCGACCGACGGATCCGGCGCCGCGGCCGAGGCCGCCTTTGCCGGGGATCCCCGGTTCCGATTGATCCGCCAGCCGAACGGCGGCCTTTCGGCAGCCCGCAACCGGGGGCTTTCGCTGGCACGCGGGCAGGCCATCGGGTTTCTGGATTCCGATGACTGGTTGGCGCCGGAATTCCTGACCCGACTCTGGCAGGCGATGGAGGCGGACGGCACCGACTGGGCCGCCAGTGCCATCGCCCTGTGCTATCCCGATGGGCACGAGGTTCCGCATACCGCGCTGCATGCCTGCCATCAGCCGGGAGCGGCGCGGATTCTGGATCTGCAGGATGCGCGCGTTGCCGCCGGGGTCTTTCCGTCGGCCTGGAACAAGCTCTATCGCCGGTCGGCACTGGGCGACCTGCGCTTTCCCGAAGGCGCCTGGTTCGAGGATCACGAGATGTTCTGGGCGATGGTGCGCCGGGCGCCCCGTCTCAGCTATCTGCCGGCGCCGCTGTATTGCCATCGGCGCGAACGACCCGGGCAGATCACCGAGACCGACAGCGACCGCGTGTTCGATCAGTTGGGCGTGCTTGAAAGGTTGCACCCCGTCATCCTGCCCATGGCCCATGGCGCCGAGGGTTTCGACCGGCTTGCCTCGCGCCTGGTGCATGAGCGCGCGCTGGTGCTGCGTGAACCCGCGCGCCGGGCGCGTTTCATGGCCGAGGCACGCGCCCTGTTCGCCCGTCTGAACGTCACCTGGAGCCCGGCCTGGGACCCCGAGATCCAGCGCGGCCTGGGTCCCCTGCTGGCCGGCGAGTTGCCGCTGTCGATCGTGCGACTGGCCCAGGCCGAGGTGCCCGTGCCACAGACCCAGCCGGATATCGAGGTGATCGCCGCGCCCGATGCCCCGACCCCCGCCGATCTGGCCGCGCGCCTGAAGGGGCGCTATGTGCTGCTGCTCGGCCCAGGCGAGGGGGTGCTGCCGGACGGGGCGATGCGACTTGTGACACTGGCGGAAACTACCGGCACCCGGTTGGCCATGGGCGGGATCGAACGCCGGGCGCGCGGCTATCACGACGGCTGGACCGACAACACCGTCGTGACCGACGCCGGCGGCTGCATCACGATGGGCCCCGAACAGGCGTTGCGGCTGCACCCGGTTCTGGCCAATCGCCTGATCGCGCGCGATCTTCTGGCTGACATGCCTGATACGCTGCGCCTGGATGGCAGCGTGACCGCGGCGCAGGGGCTCGTGCTGGAAACCGCGCTCAGGGTGGGGACGATGGGCTATACCCGTGTCCCCGTGGCGACCGCGCCCGACCTGCCCGGGTTCCTGCCCGAACCGCCCCCGTCCGCCCGGGCGCTGGCGCGGTGGGTGCAGGCTCTGCCGCGGCCGGCAACGGCGCTGCCTGCGGGGTGGCGGGGCACCGTTTTCCTGCGCCTGATCCGGTTTCGCGGCGGGGCGATGATCTGGCCCCGGGCGCTGGGTGTTGCGCTTGTTCACGGCTGGCTCTGGCCTGCGCGCGGTGCCAGACCGGATCCCGAAACCCCGCGCTGGCTGCGACGGCTCTCGCGGCTGCTTGGACAAATTCGCCTGAGTCTGGTTGCACGCCAGGACTGAACGCGGAATAGTGCGCCCGCAAACTGTAACGATTTTGACGGCCATGCATCCTTTTGCAACTGCCCAAGGCGCCCGGTTTCATTGCCGCGCCGATTTTCGCACCGATGCGGTCCTGAATCTGAATTTCTTCGATTCCGATCGCGCACAGATTCCCTTTCATCTGTCCCTTCGGCGCGATGAGAGGCTGGCGGTGGTCAATCGCCGGGATGCACAGGGCTGGCGGCGCGAGATCCGCATTCCCGTGGCGTTCGAACCGCGCAGCATTCCCGTCGAGATCCACTTTTCCGGCGCGGCGGTGGATCTGTGGGTGGATGGGGCGCATCTGGGCCGGTTCGACGCCATGCCACGCCCCTCGCGCGAGGGGCGCATGTTCCTGCGCCGTGGATTTCCCGATCTGAAAAAGATCGCCTGGCTGGATATTCACGGCCAGCTCGAACCCGACAGCGCCCTGTTCGACAGTCTGGAAACCCGCGAGATCGGGCATCGCGGCATGCAGCTGACCGACCACCTGTCGGTCACGCTGCGCGGGTTGACGCCGTCGCAGGCGCGCGGCGCGGTGTTGATGGTGCCCGGTCTGGATGCCCCGGTTCCGACCACCGTGCGCAGCCTGCCGTTCCTGCAGGCCGATGGCACCGCCGAGCAAGAGGTCTCGGCCCTTCTGCCTGGCCGCATCTGGGCCGGGGGCGAATCCGCCTTGCCGCTGTCCATGACCGATGCGGCGGGCGAGGTGCTGGGCACGATGACGCTGGAACGCGCGGCGCTGGGTGCGCGGGTGGCCATGCTGGCCGCTGCCGGGGGGCTGGTGTCCGACGATCGCGCCGCCTTGCAGGCGATCGAGCATGTGCGCAACGCGGGCCTTCTGGACAGTCTGCCGGACGACGCGCGCGTGGCGCTGTTCGCCGCCGCCGCCCGCTTCCGGCTGGGGGACTACCTGGCCGAGGGCAGCGCGCCGGAACCGCCACCCGCCGTGCCCGACCACGACCCCGAGGCCCTGCCCGCCGCGGCCGCCGAACGGTTTTCAGGCCGGATGCGCGCCGAACCCCAGGCCGATCCGGTGGCGTCGCTGAAGGCCGAGCTGGCCGGCCTGCCCGATACCGAGGCCCGGCAATCCCTGGTCCGGCGCGTCACGGAATGGTTCTGCCTGACCGGCCGGATGGCGGATCTGATGGTGTTGCGGCGGGTCTTTGCGCTGCCGTTGCCGCCGGCACCTGCACCGGGCGATCTGTGGATGATCTCGGTGCAGCTGCCCGTCCTGCTGGATGCGCGCCAGACCTGGCCCATGGTCGAGGGGATGCGCCGCCTGGTCGGCGTCAGCCAGGCCTGGGTTTCGACACCGCCGCTTGCCGCTGTCGTGATCGCCCTTGCTCAGGCCCGCCCCGCCGATGACGGCTGGATCACCCCCGCGGGCCACCGGACCGAGGGGATCGTGGCGTTCCTCGACTTTCTGGATGCGCGGGCCGCAAGCTACTGGGAACGCACGCCTTGCCGCATGCTGATCGCCGCGATGGTGGCCTTGCTGCGGGTATCGGACACGCTGCCGCTGGATCTGCGCGAACGGGTGCAATGGCGCGCCATTGCCATCTATTCGCTGTCACCGAGCTTTTGGGACGCCCTCTCTGCCATTCCCGACGAGGGGCTGCCGTGGCGGCTGCGCGTGCTGCGGCAGGGGTTCGCCGATCTGCGCGCCCTGATCGAGGATGACGGCCCCCGCGACGAGGCATGGCACAGCCGCGCCGGGACCACGCTGCAACTGTTCGAAACGGTGGGCGCTGTCGGGCTGGACCGGTTCCGCCGCGAAATGTTCGCGCCGTCCGGCCTGCCGCAGTCCGACACCACGCGCGGGCTGGGGCTGGGCCTCGATCCGGGCGAGGCGGCGCTGCGTCGGCTGGCCTGGCCCTTGTCCGAGGGGCCGATCGACTCGCCGGCCCTGACCGACGGACTTGCGCGTGCCAATCCGCAGGTGCACAGCGCGCCGCTGCGCGATCATGCGCGGGCTATGTTGCGGGCAGCCCGGGCCGTGCTGGCGGGTCCCGGCCAGGGCGACGTGGCGGCCTTGGCCAACGCGCTGCCAACGCTGATGAGCGATCTGCCCCGCTACCTGGGTCTGACGCTGGGTCTGGCAACGGCGCGCGGACTGCTGGATCAGTCCCGCAACGCCGAGGCCGAGACGCTGCTGTCGCGGCTGGTCGGACTGTCGCCGACGCTGGGCCCGCCCGAGGCCTGGCCACCGCTGGCCGACGCGCATGTGCCCGCCCAGGCGCTGCAGGCCCTGGCCAGCGCGCATCCGCGCAACGCCTGGGTGCGGCGTGCGGTTCAGGCGCTGGCGGATCGGTTGCCGCCGGCCCCGCCCGCGCCGTCGCGGGACCTGACCGCAGACCTGTATTCCGTCGCCAGCCCGGCGCAGGACACGCTGCTGTGCCTCTACTCCTGTCAGCCAAACCTGGACACCCGTATCGCGGTCCTGCGTGAAACCTGGCTGCCGCTGCTGGCAGAGATGGGCGTGCCCGTGCTGGTCTTTGTCGGCGGCGGCGATGGCCGACGCGAGGGCGATGTTGTCCATCTCGATTGTCCCGACGATTACGAGGGGTTGCCGCAAAAGACCCTCGCCCTGACGCGCTGGGTGCTGGAACACACGCGGTTCGCCCATATGGTCAAGGTTGACGACGACTGCTTCCTCGATCCGGCCGCCTGGTTCGGCGATCTCGCGCACCGGCGCTATGACTATTACGGCCGCCGTCTGCATCGGGTGCGGGGGCAGATGGACCGCACCTGGCACATGCAGAAATCGCGCAGCGCGCGCGGGCGGATGGAACTGGACAAGTCGCCCGAACCGTCGACCTATGCCGATGGCGGGTCGGGGTATGCGCTGTCGCGTGCCGCGATGCAGGCGCTGATCCGCGCTGCCGACAGCACCGAGGGGCAGGAGCTGACGCGCCTGTCCTTCATGGAGGACAAGCTGGTCGGCGATCTGCTGGCCCTGTCCGGCATTCATGTGGAAAGCGCCGATTATCAGGTTTCGGTCCTGCGCCGCACGCGGCCCGGCGGCCCGCTGGTCGCGCAATGGGAAAACGGCTTTCTGCCCTTTGCCGGAGGGGGGGTGAAGCTGGCGCATCTGGATGGCGTGGACAAGATGGCCGAGGTTCTGGCCGGAATGCGCGCGCCGCGCCCGCAACCGCGCAAGGTCTGGCCCAGTTTCCAGCCTGCGCGGCTGGGATCGTGGACCAATGCGCTGGATCTTGTTTCCGCCCCCGACCGGTTGCGCCGCACGATCGAGGCCGAGGTCGCGGTCGTCGGCTGCATGCGCAACGAACGCTTCCTGCTTCCGCGCTTTCTGGACCATTATCGCGCTCTCGGGGTCGACGGGTTCCTGATCGCCGACAACGGTTCGGATGACGGGACGTTCGAATATCTGGCCGACCAGCCGGATGTGGCGCTGTTCGCGGTCGATACCGACTATAGCCAGTCGTCCTATGGCGTGGCCTGGCAGCAGGCGTTGATGGCCAACTTCCGGCCCGGGCGCTGGACGCTGGCCGCCGATGCTGACGAACTGCTGTTCTGGTCGCTGGATCTGTCGGGCTCGCTGCCTGAACTGGTGCGATCCGACACCTTTGTCGGTGCGGATGCCGCGCGCATCTTCATGCTGGACATGTATCCGCAAGGGCCCCTGTCCGACGCCGATTTCATCGAGTCCGATCCCTTTGCCCAGGCGGGTTTCGTGGATCGCGATCCATTTCTGGCCGTGTCCGGCGCGCGTGGGCCCTACAGCGACGCACCCGTCTGGACCAGTGCGGTCCGGCACCGGCTGATCCCGGGATCGCGGGCCGAACTGTTCGTGGCGCAAAAGATCGCCTTGCTGAAATACCGCCCCTGGATGCGGCTGTCGGCCGGGCTGCATTTCGTCAGCGACACGCGGCTGGCGCAGCGCGACCTGCTGTTCGGGCATTTCAAATACAACGCCGCCTTTCATGCCAAGGCCGAGGCCGAAGTCTCCCGCGCCCAGCATTTCAACAATGCCGAGGAATATCGCAAATATCTGGCGCTGGTGTCCGAAGGCCGCGACCGGATCCATGACCCGGCGGTTTCGGTGCCCTGGCGCGATTGCGAATTTGTCCGGACGATCTGCGCCGGACAACCCGGCCCGGGTTAGGGCGGGTTCAGAACAGGCTTGCGCGGTCGGGAAAGCGCCGGGCGCGCAGCCGCTCGTTCGACCGGGCATAGAACTGGGCGATCCGGGCGCGGGCCTCGGGCGTCAGGGACAGCGGCGTTTCGGGGCCACGTTTCAACCGCATGAGCGCACGCACCGCAGCGTAATGCAGCGGGTTGAAATGCCCGTTCTTGCGCCGGACAGGCAGCCAGCGGTTCACGCGGCGGCGCAGTTCGGCCTCCTGGCGGCTGAGCGCGGTGTTCATGCGCGCCGGTTCCGCAAGACCGGCGCGGGGCGTGCCCATCACGGCGCAGAAATCGTGGATCAGGTCGCCCTCGACCATCGCGTCACGGGTGAGCAGGCGCACGTCCAGCCGGTCCGCGCCGACGGCCTCTTCCCATTTGGTGACGATCCAGTTGAAATTCAGGGCCTTCAGTCGTCCGTCCAGATGGGTGTCAAAATCCAGAACCTCGCCGCGGCGGATGCGTTCGGACCATGAACTGAGCATCAGCTCGGCCTGGTCGCGCAGGTAGATCACATAGCGCACATCCGAAAACCGCGCGGTCAGGAAACGGTCGAGGGCCTGCATCATCGGCGGCTGGTGCAGCCAGGGCTGGATATGCTCGCTCGATGCGATGAACAGCTCTTCGCGCCAGTCGGCCAGGCCGGCGTCCAGAAACTGGCGATAGCGTTCGACATAGGCGGCCTCGGCCTGCGGCGTGGGCAGTTGCAGGATCAGCCGCGAGTGGGCATCCCGGATCGTCTGCCCGGCGCCGATCACGCCGGTTGCGGCCAGCTCGAACTGGCTGCCAAAGGCCGGGTTGAAGGGGGCGTAACGGATCCCGCGCGGCAGCAGGGAATCGCGGTTGAGCTTCAGGAATTCCTGGATCGAGGACGACCCGGTCTTGGGCATCCCGATGTGAACAACCGCTCTCATGCATCGCCTCGATAGATGGACAGCAAGGCGTTCAGGTGACTGGGCAGATCGACCGGCGGGCGCGCCTGCGCCCAATAGTGTGCCGGGGTCACGCTGCCGTCCAGCACCCGCCCCAGCGCCGACCGGAACGAGGGCACGTCATCGGCGCGGAACACCAGATCGGGGCAGTGGCCCAGTTCCTGCGCGCCGCCCCGGTCCGAGGTCAGCAGCGGGATATGGCGGGCGTGCATCTCGATCGCGACCTGGGGCAGGTTGTCCTCCCAGATCGGCGGCACGATGCCCAGGGTGACATCGCGCAGCAGATCGTTCAGGTCGTCGTGGCTGTATCCGTCGACGTGGCGCAATTCCGCCAGCTTGGGGCGCAGGGCCTCCATCGCGGCCATGGCGTCGGCCTCGCCGCGTCCGGCGGCGATGGTCAGGCGCAGACGTGCGGCCATCTCGGGCGGCAGCGCGGCAAGCGCCCGCATCAGGAAATAGAATCCCTTGTCGCGCCGCATGTAGCCCAGATAGGCCAGCGACAGGGTGCCGTCCTCCAGCAGGAAAGCGGGACGCGGGCGGGTGTGGTGCCATTCCGCCGCCTCGCGCGATCCGATCCGCAAGGTCGTGGTGCGCGAGGCATGGATGCCATGCGTCAGCGCGATCTGCCGCACCCGGTCGGACACGCAAAGAACCGCGTCGCAATGGGCGTTGATCTGGCCCACCATGCGCGCACGGCGCTGGGCAAAGGCCAGCGCGGCCTCGGCGTGAAAGAGGGGCGCGGGGGCCTGGTGCCCGGCTGTGGGTGCGGCTGCGGGGGCGGGAACGGCCTGACCCCGTTCGCGCCGGGCGTGCCGCCACCGCAGCACCCGCCGGACCGAACGCCAGGCAAACCCCAGAACCGGCCGCGCGACGGTGCGATACAGCGCGCTTCCCGGCCCCATGCCCAGACGCGACAGCGACCAGCCGGTCGCATAGACGGTGCGGACGGCGCGTTCTTCGGGCCGGGCGGTCAGGCAGCGGGTGCAGGCCCTGCCGGCATCGAAGCTTTCACAGCTTTCGCGTTCGGCGAACCACAGGTTCACCTGCGGGCAGATCGGATAGTAATTGTGCAGGCTCAGCACAAAGCGGGTGCCCGGCCATCTGTCGCGCAGGGCCAGAACCTCGGTCGGCAGGCCTTCGAGGTTGTTGAAATGGATCACGTCCCATGGCCCGGTGCGTTCGACAAAGGCGGCAAAGGCGGCGGCGGTGGCGGGGTGGTCCAGTTGCGCGGGGTTGCCAAAGCCGGCATGTGCCGGGGCGATCGTGCCCGAGTTGACCAGCGCATAGCGCGCCACAGGGCCCGAGGCGAGCGGCACCACGCGCGGTTTGCGGCCCACCAGGTCATAGCTCAGCCCCGAGGACAGCATCGCCACCTCGACCCCGTCCATGCGGGCGAACCCGTCCAGCAGATTGCGCTGATAGACGCTGACGCCCCCGCCGCGCCCCTCGGGGTCCTGCGGATCGGCCCAGTTGTAGAACAGCACTCTCATGACGAACGGAAATCCCGGGCTGCGGTCAGGGCGCACAGGGCTGAGGGGCGAAACGGGAACGGGGGCATGGGCACTGATACCGGTGACAAGCGTGACGGGGGACCGGGCCGGAAGCAGGGCCCGTTCGGCGGGGTTCAACTCATGTTGAACTTGTGTCGATCGACGGCTTCTTCCAGATCATTAAAAAACGTGAGCTTGCCTTGGTGAAGCAGGATTGCTGCGTCGCAGAATTCCTTGAGTTCTTCAAGGTTGTGATTGACCAGGATCGCGCTGGACTTGTGCATCCGGTCACGAAACACCGCCCGGCTCTTGCGGCGGAACCGCTGGTCGCCAACCGCCGTCACCTCGTCCACCAGATAGGTGTCGAACGGGATACCCATGGAAATGCCGAAGGTCAGCCGCGACCGCATCCCGGACGAATAGGTGCGGAACGGCATGTGGAAGTGGTGGCCGATCTCGGCGAAATCCTGCACGAAATCGGACAGCTCGTCGGTATCCACGCCATAGACCCGGGCCAGGAACCGCGTGTTCTGCGCGCCGGTCAGATCCCGGTTGAAACTGCCGCTGAACCCCACAGGCCACGAGATCGACCCATCGCTCCAGACATCGCCGGCATCGGGTTTCATGGTGCGGGCGATCAGCTGCAACAGCGTGGATTTTCCGGCGCCGTTGCCCCCCAGAAGGGCCAGCGACCGCCCCGTGGGCAAGGTCAGGCTGAGCCGGTCGATGACGACCTGAAAGCGGTTGTGAACCCAGAAGCCCTTTGTCAGCCCATCGAACTGGATCATCGTCTGGCCCCGGCCTAGCCCCGGTCGCGCAGGCTGTAATAGATCAGCGCGCCCGAACCCCAGCCCAGAACCAGGAACAGCGCCGCCATGAAGGTCAACAGGTAGCGTTGCGGATATTCCGCGCTCTGCGCCAGCGTCGGCTGCACATAGGTGGCCAGATACAGGCTCTGGCGCTGGGCATTCGAGCGGGCCGCATCCAGCGCGGCCAGCGCGGCGGTATAGGTGGTCTCGGCGAAATGCTGGTTGACCGTGAGGCTTTCGAACTGCGCGATCAGGCGCGGATAATCGGTGTCGAAGACGGTCACGTCCTGGGTGGCGAAATTGCGCCGTTCCTCGCTGATCCGCTGGCGGATCACCTCGATCCGGCGGTCGGCCTGGCGGACGCGGGGATCGGTTTCGGCGGTGCTCTGCAGCAGCAGGTCGTAATCCACCAGGGCCTGCGCCAGTTGCTGTTGCAACCCGTTGATCACGCCCATGCGCCCCTCGATATCGGCCTGCGGATCGACGATCTGCGTGCGGGCGCGGAAGCTGGCCAGGTCCTCGCGCGCGGTGCGCAGCCGTGCCAGCGCATCCTCGAGGTCCTGTTCGGCATTGGCCATGCTGTCGCGCCGGGCCTGGGCGTTCAGCGCATTGATCATCGATTCGCTTTCACGAACGACGATCTGGGCGATCCGTTGCGCCATCTCGGCGGTATGGGCGCGGACCTGCACATCCATCAGCCCCGAGTTCTTGTCATACGAGACGATGACCACCCGGCCCCAGAACCACACCAGATCCTCGATCGAGGCATCCGGCCACAGCGAATAGACCGGATCGGTGGCCCAGTTCTCGGAATAGAGGGTGCGCAGGTCGACCTGGTCCTGCACCCGTTCGACCAGTTGCTGACTGTGGATATAGGCATAGAGAACATCGGTATTCGACGATCCGCCGCCGCCGATGAAGGCGCTGATCCCGCCAACGAGTTCGGCCGCGGCGGCGCCTTCCTCGCGCCGGACGGTGAATCCGGTGTTCGAGGCGTATTGATCCTTTGCGAAGGCGAACAGATAGACCGTCACCGCGATCAGCGGCAGGACCACGAAAATCACGAAGCTGGTCCGCATCCGGCGATGGCGCGGCTTGTAGGATGCGGGCGACGCCACCGGGCGCACCTGCGGCATGGGCGCATCGCCGTCGCCGGCCGCAGCCCTGCGCTTTGCCTGGCGGGCCTGACGGGCGGCCCACTGGCCCTGGCCCTTGCCTTTGGGCGACTGCTTTGGCGCGTCGTCCTGGGTATCGTCGTCCACGACGCTCTCCAAAGGTTGTTTGCCTCTTCGGCCGGATTTCTACATAGTCCGGGCGATGAAGGCCAGTAAAAGAGGGTCGCGCAGGCGATGTCCAGTCCTACCCTGTCACCGTCAGGTGACCTGATCGGCGCGCAGTCGCTGCAGCGCAGCTTTCCGACCGCGCGCACGATTTCTGCGCTGGTCCTGCGCGAAATGACGACCCGGTTCGGCCGGACGCCGGGCGGGTTCCTGTGGGCGCTGCTGCAACCGCTGGCAACGATCATCATCCTGGGCATGGCGTTTTCGCTGCTGGCCCGGTCCCCGGCGCTGGGCACCAGCTTCATCCTGTTCAAGGCAACGGGGATGATGCCCTTTCAGACCTTCCGGTCGAATTCCACGATGGTCGGTGGCAGCATTTCCTATTCGCGGTCGCTGCTGATGTATCCGGGTGTAACCTGGGTCGATGCGCTGCTGGCGCGGTTCATCCTGAACACGCTGGTGATGATCGTCGTGACCGCCCTGATCCTGGTGGGGATCGTGGTCGTGCAGGGCGTGACGCTGATCATGGACTGGAACGCCGTGATCCTGTCGATGGCGCTGAGCGCCTTCCTGGGCCTGGGGGTCGGCACGCTGAACTGCTTCCTGACCGAACGGATCGAGATCTGGTCACGCATCTGGCAGATCCTGAACGCGCCGCTGATGATCCTGTCGGGGGTGCTGATGCTGCCGGAAAGCCTGCCGACCGACATCCAGTACTGGCTGTATTACAACCCGCTGATCCATCTGACGGGGTTGATGCGGCAGGGGTTCTATTCCACCTATCAGCCGCAATATGTGTCGATCACCTATGTGCTGCTGTGGTCGATGATCCCGCTCATGCTGGGGCTGATCCTGCTGCGGCGGTATCACCGCGAACTGATCAACCGATGATCACGTCCCGGGCCGGCGCCCCTCGGCGCGGGCCAGAACCTCGGCGTGGGGGCGGGACGTTCGGCGGCGCAGGCCATCCACGACGGCCAGGCCGAACAGCCGCAGGAATCGCCGGCGTTCGCCCCGGTGTGCCCTGACGCGCAACAGCCAGCGCGGGATGTAATACAGCAGAACCGGCACAAAGAAGATCCCCGTCGCGATGCGATACAGGATCAGCAGATTGCGGTGATAATAGTAGACCTTCCACAGGGGCCGGATGCGCGGATCGGCGGCGGAATAGGTCGTGCTGTCGTGTTCGAACCGGATTTCGGGCGCAAAGCCCAGCCGGTCCCCCGCGCGGGTCAGGCCCATCGTGTAGATCGCGTCATCGCCATACAGGAACAGCGCGGGATCGGGATAGCCGCGCTGCCCGATCACAGCGGCGCGCAGGAAGAACCCCACGAACGAGGCCCCGTCCACGGCGCGCAACCCGGGCCGGGCAAAGTCGGCCTCGCCCAGATGAAAGGCGCCGCGCCCGCCCCCCATCAGCGTGCGCCACAGGATGCGCTTGTGCCAGAACGGGTTCAGTGTGGGGCGGTTCATCTCGCACAGGGTGCCGTCGGGATGGCGCACAGCCGCGGCGATGCCGTCCCATCCCGCCAACTCCAGCGTCTGAAAGGCCGCCAGCGCGCCGGGTTCCGGGCGGGCGTCATCGTCCATGACGACCAGCCACTCGGGATCGAGGGTATCCATCGCGTGGCGCAGGCCGGCCGCGAACCCGCCGGCGCCGCCCAGGTTTCGGGGCAGCCGCAGGACATGAAGCCGCGGGTCGGTCTGCGTTGCCAGCCAGTCCGGCGTGCCATCGTCCGAGGCATTGTCCACCACCACCACCGCGGCCAGGTCCCCCGGCCCCGACGCCAGCAGCGCCGGCACCGTGACGCGCAGCTGTTCCAGCCGCTGGTGGGTCACCACCACCGCCACAAGCCGCCCATTGCCGCCGGTCCCATTCTGCATGACTGCCCCCTGCCATTCGTGCCCAGCTAGGCCAGGCGCATCGGCCTGTCAAATGTCGCCGCCCCTGCGCCTTTGGTTCAAATGCAAGACGAACGCCCAATTTCCGCCCTGTTTGTGCTCTGCCCCGCACCGCGAGGGTGGCGCAGATTGGCCCGTGGTGGAAGAAGGGGCAGGCCATGCGGCTGGTATTGCAAGGCGTGATCGAGACCGGCACCGGTCTGCTCGATTCGGGCATTACCGACCTCGAGGTGGCGATGGTCGATGGCACGCTGCATCTCTATTCCAGCACCGGGCGCAACGGTGGTCTGGTGGACTATGTCATCGGCGCAGACGGCGGGGCCGAGGTCCGCACCAGCGTGATCTTTCCGCCCGAGATCACCGCGATCGTGTCGGACCGGATCGTTCTGGCCGATGACGGCAGCGGTCTGGTGCTGCTGGTCGGGAATGCGGCGCAGGGTCTGGTCGGCTATCTGACCGACGCGGCCGGAAACCTGGGCGCGCAGGTGCTTTCCAGCCTGGCAGCGGTCGAAGGGGCCGCCACCGATGGCAGCATCGGCCATATCGAGGCGCTGGTTGTCCTGGCGAATGCCGGCCTGTCGCTGTTTCCCGCGGATTTCGACTGCACCCAGCTGATCGAGCTGGTCAGCATCACGCTGAACGGCCAGAGCTTTCTTTTGGGCGCCTGCGGCGGGTCGGACGGGGTCGTGGGGTTCCGCGTCGATCCGACCACCGGACAATTGATCCAGACCGGCGCGATGGGCATGGCGCAGGGGCTGGGTGTGCACCTGCCCACCGCCATCGAGGTGGTCGAGATCGCCGGGCAGGCCTATGTGCTGCTGGCGGCCTCGGGCAGTTCGTCGATTTCGGTGATGCGGCTGGGTGTGGACGGATCGCTGACGCCCACCGACCATGTGGTCGATACCGGCACCACCCGGTTCGAGAACGTGCAGGCGCTTGGCGTGGCTCAGTCGGGCGATCATGTGTTTGTCGTCGCCGGCGGGGGCGACAACGGGCTGACGCTGTTCCGTTTGCTGCCCGACGGGCGGCTCATCGCGATTCAGAGCCTGGGCGACACGGCCCTGACCGCGATGCACAAGGTCACGGCGGTCAGTCTGGCAGTGGATGGGGATCAACTGCATGTCTTTGTCGGTTCGCAGAACGACGGGGGCGTCACGCATTTCACCCTGAACCTGGCCAATCTGGGTGTGGTTCTGACCGGCACCTGGCAATCCGAAACCCTGAGTGGCGGGGCCGGCGATGACGTCCTGATGGCCTCAGGCGCCGGCGATACGCTGCTGGGGGGGGCGGGCGACGACATCCTGGTGACCGGTCAGGGCCAGACCGTGATGACGGGCGGCGCGGGGGCGGACACGTTTGTCATCCGCGACGGCGCGGGTGGGTCGACCGTGACCGATTTTCAGCGCGGGATCGACCGGCTGGACCTGTCGGACCTGCCGATGCTGCGCGATCCATCGCAACTGACGGTGACGGCGACGGGAACAGGCTGCATCATCAGCTATCGCGGCACGATGATCGTGGTCAGTTCCGCCGATGGCCGGCCCCTGACCCTGTCCGATCTGTTCCCGGGCGGGTTCGAATGGGCCGATCACTTTCCCTTTGTGCCGCAGGACCCGGTTGTCCCCCTCAACCCCGGCGTGCGGCTGGAGGGCACGGACCTGCGCGACATCCTGACCGGCACCGACCGCGATGATACCCTGATCGGCGGTCTCGGCCGCGACAGTCTCAGTGGCGGTGATGGCAACGACAGCCTGGACGGCGGCGCGGGCGGGGATCTGCTGACCGTCACCGGCGGCAGGAACCTGTTGATCGGTGGCGGCGGCAAGGACACCATCCAGGGCGGATCGGGATCGGATACGATCGATGCCGGCGACGGGCGGGACCTGGTTCAGGCCGGGGATGGCGCGGACCTGATTTACGGCGGGAATGGCAGCGATACGCTGGCCGGCGGCGCCGGCGACGACACCATTCGCGATTCCTCGGGTCGAAACATCATCTATTGCGGCCCGGGGAATGACGATGCCCAGGGCGGCATCGACAACGACCAGATCTATGGTGGGCGCGATGACGACCGTGTGGATGGTGGCGCGGGGGACGATACCGTCGGCGGCGGGCAGGGCAACGACACGGTTCTGGGCGGTGACGGCAACGATCTGCTTTTCGGCAAGAGCGGCAACGACTGGATCGACGGCGGCGCCGGAACGGACGAGATATGGGGCGGCGACGGTGCCGACACCCTGAACGGTGGCGATGGCCATGACCTGATCTATGGCGGCGGCGGGGATGACCAGATCTTCGGGGGCACGGGATCGGACAGGCTGTGGGGCAAGGACGGCAACGATCTGATCGACGGCGGCGACTGGAACGATCTGATCTGGGGCGAGAACGGGAACGACACGCTGATCGGTGGCGCCGGGGATGACTGGTTGTCGGGCGGCGACGGCGACGATCTGCTGCAAGGTGGCGACGGCAACGACGTGATGCGCGGCGGCCGGGGCGTGGATACCTTCTATGGCGGCACCGGGGCCGATGTGTTCGAATTCTTCCGCGATCACGAGACCGGCCGGATCATGGATTTCAACCCGGGCGAAGGGGACATCCTGAGGATCGACGACTGGACCTGGTACATGCTGGGCACCTTGAGCGCCCAGGAAGTCGTGGATCGCTTTGGCGTGATGGACGCCGACGGCAACGTGGTGCTGGATTTCACCGGGATCGGCAGCGGAATGCTGATCCTCGACGGCTTCCATGACCTGTCCGGGCTGGCGGGTGCCATCGACATCGTCTGAACCCCGCGCGGCGCGGGTGGTCCTGCGGGCCATCGCCGGGGTGCATCACCCGCCGGCTTCCTCGGACGTGACGGTGTTGTGGTCGATATCGCGTTTGACCCAACGCAGGGTTTCCTCGACCAGGGCCTTGGCGTCGCCCGCGTCGATGGCGGCGCGCAGGGCCTGCAGCGCGCGGGCGGTCTCGAACTCGGACAGCACCTTTTCGCGGGTGCGCGACAGTTTCGGATGCTGGGTCCGTTCTAGCTGGGCGCTGATCGACAGTTCCTCGTGCAGCTTTTCGCCCGGGCGCAGGCCGGTGGTGACGATCTCGATATCGCCCTCGGGGTTCTGCGCGTCGCGCACCGTATGGCCGGACCGTTCGATGACCTGCCGCGCCAGATGCAGGATGCGCATGGGTTTGCCCATGTCCAGCACGAAGATCTCGCCCCCTTCGGCCAGCGTTCCGGCCCACAGGACGAGGCGGCAGGCCTCCTGCGTGGTCATGAAATAGCGCGTGACCAGTTCGTGCGTCACGGTGACCGGGCCGCCCCGGCTGATCTGTTCGTGAAAGATCGGCACCACCGACCCCGAGGACCCCAGCACATTGCCGAACCGTGCCATGGCAAAGATCGTTCCGCCGGATCGCCGCGCCAGGTCGCCCACGATGATCTCGGACAGGCGCTTTGTCGCGCCCATCACGCCGATCGGGCGGACCGCCTTGTCCGACGAGATCAGCACGAACCGTTCCACCCCCAGATCGAGCGCGGCCTGCGCCAGCGTCAACGTCCCGAAGACATTGTTGGTGACGCCTGCGATCGGGTTCCGTTCGACCATGGGCACATGTTTGTAAGCCGCGGCGTGCAGGATCACCTGCACCTGCTGGTCCTGAATGACGCTGCGCACCAGGCGCGCATCGGTTGTCGATCCCAGGATCGGCACGATGGTGATCGGCGTGTCCTCGGCCAGGGCGCGCAATTCGCGGTCGATCATGAACAGCGCGTATTCGTTCAGGTCCAGAAGCACCAGCGCGCGGGGTTTGCACCCCAGGATCTGGCGGCACAGTTCCGATCCGATCGAGCCCCCCGCACCCGAGATCAGCACCACACGCCCGGCATAGGCCCCGCACCCGCCATTCAGGGCGTCGTTCAGGTGCTGCCGGCCCAGAACCGAATTCGGAAGAACCGGCGCCAGCTTGGTGACGATCTGCTGTTCGCCGATCAGCTGCGCGAACGACGGAAGGGCGTGCACCTCGACCCCTTGCTTGCCGACACGCCGGGCGATCTGCGCCTGACGGGGCATGCTGAGCGACGGCATCGCCAGCAGAACGCGCTCGATCTGGTGGGACTTGATCAGCGATTCGATGCGCCGGCCGGGGAACACCGTCAGACCGGCCACCGTCATGCCCTGCAACGACGGGTTGTCATCAAGAAAGCCGATGACCCGCACCTCGGCATGGGCCTTGAGCGCCATGGCCAGCTGGATGCCGGTCATGCCCGCGCCATAGATCAGCACCCGCTTGCTGGGTGTGTCGTGGCGATAGATCGCGATCAGGATCTGCAGCAGGATCATCCGCGACGCGGCGCTGAACACCGAATACATCAACGCCAGGATCACCGGCGTTCCGACCGGCACCCGCGAATGTCCCAGCATGATCAGGGCCGCCAGAATGCCGGCCAGAACGGCCCCCAGCGCGGCGCTGAGGCCCAGCGCGGACAGTTCATAGGATTTGAGCTGCACGCGCGGCAGCCCCAGCAGGATCGACAGGAAGCCCGCCGCCACCGTCAGCACCACGAAGGCCAGCCATTCCTGCTGGATCACGCCGAGCGAAGGAACGCGCCCGGCCGCGACCGCGAGTGACACCGACAGCGAAATGGGGACCAGAAGAACATCAAGCGACATCAGGATCGCTTGCTTGACGGGCCGGGACAAAGTCTTGAGGAACGCGAGCATACGGAACCGGACTGGTCTTTTCAGGAAGCGTTACGCCCTCTGGTTGAGAAAGGAAAACGCGAAATCGTCACTGTCCTGAAGATTCCTATCAGATATTGCCGGACAGAGACAGCGCGCCGGGCGCGATGGGCGGAAATTTGCGCCGCATTGCAGCAATCTACAGCGGATTGACCGTGAAAGCGGCAGCCTGCCGACCGCCTCGGCGAGCGTCGAGCCAGGCTTGCGCGCAGTCGATCGCCTCGCGGATCGTCACATCCATGTCCAGATAGCGATAGGTGCCCAGCCGGCCCAGAAAGCTGACACCCGTTTCGGTGCGCGCACGCTCGACATACCGGCGCAGCAAGGCTTTCTCGGTCACCAGCCGGATCGGATAATAGGGCACGTCAGCCGCCCCCGCCGCGCGCGAGCGTTCCCGATACAGCACGGACCCGTCATGCTGTTCCCAGGGCGCGAAATGCTTGTGCTCGGTAATCCGTGTCCAGGGCACGTCGACGTCGCAATAGTTCATCACCGCACAACCCTGCCAGTCACCGGCGGCGGTGAAGCGTTCGAAATCGAGCGTGCGATAGCCCAGCCGGCCCATGTCGTGCCCGAACCAGGCATCCAGCGGCCCGGTCCAGAACACATGGTCGGCACGCGCGGCCATCGGGGGGGCAAAGGGCGTGTTCAGCGACAGGCGGATGCGCGGGTGATCCAGGATCGCGCGCACCATGGCGGTGTAGCCGTCCTCGGGCATGCCCTGGAACGGGTGGGCGAAATAGCTGTCGTCATAGCTGAACCGCACGGGCAGCCGCTTCAGGATCGCCGACGGCAGGTCACGCGGGTCGCAGCCCCATTGCTTTTGCGTATAGCCCTTGAAAAAGGTCTCATACAGGCGCCGCCCCATGAGTTTCAGGGCCTGATCCTCGAAGTTGAGGGGGGCATCGATGCTGGTATCGGCCTCGGCCGCGAGGAAGGCGCGCGCCTCGTCGGGGTTGAAGGTGCGGCCAAACACCTGGTTGATCGTCAGCAGGTTCAGCGGCAGCGAATAGACCCGCCCGCCGCTTTGCGCCATGACGCGGTGACGATAGGGGCGAAAGCGCGCAAAGCGGTTGACATAGGCCCAGACGCCCGCGTCGGCGGTGTGGAAGATGTGCGGGCCGTAGACATGCACCAGAACACCGGTCTCGGGGTCGCGTTCGGTGTGGCAGTTTCCGGCGACGTGGTCGCGGGCCTCGATCACCTGCACGCGCACGCCGGTCTGCGCCAGTTCGCGGGCCAGAACGGCACCGGACAGGCCGGCGCCGACGATCAGAACCTCGCTGTCATCCGCCAAGCCGTGCCCCTTCACCTTGCCATCGTTGCGCTGCGGGACCGGGGGCGGGGCCCCCGGAAGGTCAATCCATGTTCATCCGCTTGAGATACCCTTCGATCAGCGGCACGTCCGAGGGGTTGTTCAACTCCCAGAAGGCCGCGCCCGGGGCGCTGACCTCGATGCCGGCGATCTTGTGGCCGTGCTCCAGGAACCTGAGCTGTTCGAGCCCCTCGATCCGCTCCAGCTCGCCCGGGGCGAGGCCCGCGTAAAGCGTCAGGGCCGCGGGTGTATAGGCATAGAGGCCGACATGGTGGAACACCGGGATCGGATCGTGGCGTTTCAGGCTGCCGGTAAAGGGGATCACTTCCTTGGAAAAGTAGATCGCATTGCCCTGCATGTCCCGCACCACCGTGGTGGCGCCGACGCGGCCGGCCTTGCGGTCGGCCAGGAAATTGTCCAGGGCCTCGCGGTCGCAGCGCAGCACCGGGGTGGCGACCTGGCGGGTGTCATCGTCGCGCATCGCGGCGATCAGGGCGGACACGAAATGCGGGGGCGTCAGCGGTGCGTCGCCTTGCAGGTTCACCACGATCGGTTGCGTCAGGCCCGCGCGCGTGACGGCCTGGGCCACGCGCTCGGTCCCGTTGGCACACTCGGGGTCGGTCATGATGACCTCGACACCGATGCGCTGCGCTTCCTCGGCGATGCGGTCGTCGTCGGTCGCGACATAGACGCCGGTGACGCCGCGGGTGGAGACCGCCGCCGCGCGGGCGGCCATGACGCTGCGCTCCAGCAGCGTGCGCGCGACGCCCGAGGCACCCTTCAGCTTTGCCAGCGGTTTCGCCGGGTAGCGCGTGGACGCGTAGCGCGCCGGAATGACGATGACGGCCTCACGCATTCATGGCCCCCTTGGTCAGCGAGTCATAGGCGCTCAATGTGTCGATCAGGGCCGCCATCTGGTTCAAAGGCACCATGTTCGGCCCGTCCGAGGGGGCGTTGTCAGGGTCCTGATGGCTTTCGATGAACAGCGCGTGGATCCCCACGGCACAGGCTGCCCGGGCCAGAACCGGCACATATTCGCGCTGACCCCCGCTCGTGGCCCCGTTCCCGCCCGGCTGCTGCACCGAATGGGTGGCGTCAAAGACGACCGGATACCCGGTCGAGGCCATCTCGGGCAGGCCCCGGAAATCGGTGACAAGCGTGTTGTAGCCAAAGCTGGTGCCCCGGTCGCACAGCATGATGTTCTGATTGCCCGTGCTGGCGATCTTGGCGGCGACGTTCTTCATGTCCCAGGGGGCCAGGAACTGCCCCTTCTTCACGTTGATCGCCTTGCCCGTTGCGCCCGCGGCCAGCAACAGATCGGTCTGGCGGCACAGAAAGGCGGGGATTTGCAGCACGTCCACGACCTCGGCCGCCTTTGCGCAATGCCAGGGTTCATGCACGTCTGTCAGCACCGGCACGCCGAATTCCTCGCGGATGGTGGCCAGGGCTTCCAGCCCCTTTTCCATCCCCACGCCGCGCTGGCCGGAAACCGAGGTGCGGTTCGCCTTGTCATAGCTGGCCTTGAAGATCAGCCTGGTGCCGGACGGCGCGCAGGCTTCCAGCAGGCCCGCGCACATCATGCGCGCATGGTCGAGGCTTTCCAGCTGGCACGGTCCGGCAATCAGCGCGAAAGGGTTCGCGCCGCCGATGGCGATGTCGCCGATGGTGACGATCCTGCTCATGGGCACTCCTTACACCACACCCGCGCGCAGGCAGTCGTGCAGGCGCACGATGCCGACCGGGCGATGGTCGGTTTCGACGACGAAAACGGAATAGATCTTGCGTTTGTTCATGATGGCCACGGCCTCGGCCGCGGCGGTCTCGGGCGAGACGCTGACCGGGTTCCGCGTGGCGACCTGACCGGCGGTGCGGTCCATCAGCCCGTCCATGTGGCGGCGCAGGTCCCCGTCGGAAATGACGCCGATCAGGCCCCCCTGCGCATCGGTCACGCCGGTGATGCCAAACCCGCAGCGCGTCATCGTCAGGATGGTGTCGGACATGGGCGTGCCCTCGGGCACCAGGGGCAGCAAATCGCCCGAATGCATGAGCTGCGTCACCTTGGCCAGCCGCGCGCCCAGCTTTCCGCCGGGGTGGAAGCTGCGGAAATGCTCGGCGCGGAATTCGCGCTGGTCCATCACCGCAACCGCCAGGGCATCGCCCAGACCCAGCGTCAGCGTGGTCGACGTCGTCGGCGCCATGCCCAGCGAGCAGGCCTCTTCATGATCGGGCAGGGTCAATTTCAGCGTTGCCGCCTGCATCAGGGTCGAATCGGCGCGTTTGGAAATGCCGATCACCGGCACATCGAACCTGAGACAATAGGCCAGAAGATCGCTGAGTTCGCTGGTCTCGCCGGAATTCGAGATGACGATCGCGATGTCGTCAGGGGTGATCATGCCCAGATCGCCGTGGCTGGCCTCGGCCGGATGCACGAAAAAGGCGGGCGTCCCGGTCGACGCCAGGGTTGCCGCGATCTTGCGCGCGATATGGCCCGACTTGCCCATGCCCGACAGCGCCACGCGCCCGCGCCCGTTCAGGATCAGACGCACGGCGGCCTCGAAATCGGCGGGCAGGGCGCGCGACAGCGCGATCAGCGCATTGCCTTCGATCTCCAGCACGCGCGTGGCCGAGGCGGTGGGTGTCCGGGGGGTGGTCGGCATGGGGCTTCCAGGGTCCGCGCGGCCACCGATGGGCCGTCAGCCGGTGCATAGACAGCCCGGGGGCCAAGGTCAACTCGCCGGCAGGGGGACGCCCGCCGCGCCGGGCCGCGGTTCGCCCAGCAGGACCCGGGCGCGGCGCACGCCATCGCGTGCCGTGGGGGCGAATTCGACCTCTGGGGCGGCGATGCCGTGGCCGGCAAACTGATCGGCGAGCGCCGGAGACACGCCGGCCAGCACCACCACGACGCCCTTGCGCGCGGCACTGGTCAACAGCCCTTCGACGGTATGGATCGCGGTCGAGTCGACCATCGCGGTTTCGGTGAAATCCACCACCAGCGCGCGGTGATGGTCGCCGATGCGTTCCAGCACCGCCCCGACCGCCGACGCCGCGCCAAAGAAGAACGCGCCCTGGATGCGATAGACCAGGATCGCGTCGGCCCGGCTTACGCCGGTGGGTTCCGGTGCCGAGTCGTCGGCGTCCTCCAACCCCTCGGGCACCACGGCGCTGACACCGGCGGCCTTGGACATGCGGTGGATGAACAGCACCGACCCCAGGGCAAAGCCGACGACGATCGCCTCGGTCAGGTCGCGGAACACCGTCAGGCCCCAGGTCGCCAGCAGCACCACCGTATCCTCGCGCGAGGTGCGCAGCAGCCGGGCGATGGCGTGGCGTTCGATCATGTTCCACGCCACGGTCGCCAGAACGCCCGCCAGCGCCGCCAGCGGCACCATGCCGACCAGCGGTGCCGCAACCATCATGAAGACCAGCACGAAAACCGCGTGCAACATGCCTGATACCGGACCGTGCGCGTTTGCCCGCACGTTCGTCGCCGTCCGGGCGATGGTGCCCGTCGCCACCAGCCCGCCCATCGCGGCCGAGGCCAGGTTGGCGATCCCCTGCGCGATCAGTTCCATGTTCGAGTTGTGGCGCCGTCCGCTCATGCCGTCGGCGACGACGGCGGACAGCAGCGCCTCGATCGACCCCAGCAGGGTGAACCCGATCGCATTGGGAAGAACGGCCAGCGCCAGACCCCACGACAGGGTGGGCAGGTGCGGCGCGGGCAGGCCGGCCGGCACCGCACCAAAGGTCGACCGGATGGTCGGCGTGTCGAGGTCCAGCAGCGCAACCGCCGCCGTCGTCGCGGCGACCGCGACCAGCAGGTTCGGCACCCGCGGCGCGAACCGCTTGAGCCCCAGGATCAGCGCCACCGTGCCCGCGGCCAGCGCGATCGTGACCGGGTTCGCGCTGGGCAGGGCCTGCCAGATCACGGGCAGCTTCTGCAGGATCGGGCCCGGTTCCGGCCCTGCCAGCGTCAGGCCCAGCAGATCCTTGATCTGGCTTGCGAAGATGATGACACCAATGCCGGCGGTGAAGCCGACGGTGACGGGATAGGGAATGAACTTGATGTAGCTGCCCAGCCGGAACGCGCCGATGGCGGCCATCATGACGCCCGCCATCATCGTTGCCAGTGCCATGCCTTCCATGCCGAACTGATGCACGGTGGCGGCAACCAGCACGATGAAGGCGCCCGCCGGTCCGCCGATCTGGAACCGGCTGCCCCCCAGCATCGAGATGACGAAACCACCGACAATCGCCGTGTAAAGCCCCGCCGCCGGTGTCGCGCCCGAGGCGATGGCGATCGCCATGGACAGCGGCAGCGCGACGATGGCCACGGTCAACCCGGCGATGGCGTCACGTTTCAGATGCGCGGCGGTGTAGCCCTCGCGCAGAACGGCATAGAGGGCAGGGACCATACGGTCGGCGGGCATTTGGGCACCGATGCTTGCGATGAGGAATGGCCCGAGGTTAGACCCCGCGCCCCCGCCTCCGCAATGCCCTTGCCGGGGTCAGATGTCAGAGAACCGGCTGAAAGCTGTCGGTCTCGGGGTCATAGACGGTCAGGCCACCCTCGCCGATGTCGTGCCAGACGCCGTGCAGGGTCAGACGCTCGCCCTCGACCGCGTCGCGGATGAAGGGGAAGGTCATCAGATTTGCCAGCGAAATGCGGATGGATTGCAGTTCCATCGCCTTGATGCGGTCCTCGGCATTGTCGATGTCGCCGGTGGCGTCATAGCCCGGGCGCAGGATTTCCATCCAGTTCCCGACAAAGCTGGAGCCCGACGCCAGGTCCGGTGCCAGCCCGGCGCACATGTCATGGCATCCGCGCACCCCGCCGCAATTGGAATGCCCCACCACGATCAGATGCGCGACCTTCAGGGCCGTCACCGCGTATTCCACCGCCGCCGAGGTGCCGTGATGGTCGCCGTCTGGCGTGTAGGGCGGCACCAGGTTGGCGATGTTGCGGTGGATGAAGAACTCGCCCGGGTCCGCACCGAAGATCGAGGTCACATGCACGCGGGAATCGCAGCAGGCGATCATCATCGAACGCGGGTGCTGCCCCTCCATGGCCAGGTGGCGAAACCAGCTCTTGTTCTCGCTGTAGGCGGTGGCGTGCCAGCCCTTGAAGCGGTTCACCAGATAACCGGGCAGTTTGCGGGCAAAATTCATGGCGGATTTCCCTTAAGTCCGAGGCGTGGTCAGTGCTATGCTCAATTAAAAAGAAAATCGAGCAAGTTCCCCGATCAAGGGGAAACGAATTGTTAGCCCGGATCGCCCAAGCTGAACGCGGGTGTGAAGGAGCCGACTGAGGCAGAAAGGTGTGGGCATGACCATGGTGTTTGAATTCCGCCCCAGCGAGCGGATCGTGATCGATACCGCGACGTTGGGCGACCTGTTTACGCGGCTGGGTGATCGCGGGGCAGAAGATTTCGTGATGGAAACGGTCGAGGCCATCTCGGACACGCTGGCCGAGGTGGACGGTCTGCTGCGAAAGGACCGTATGGACGAGATCGCGCCACGCGCGCAGCGCGTGTCGAAACTCAGCGCGGCGATCGGCCTGACCTCGTTGGCGCGGGTCTCGCGCGACATGGGCATCGCTGCCCGGCGGGGTGATCTGGTGGCCTATCGGGCTGTCTGGGAACGGCTGGTGCGGATCGGTGACAGGTCCCTTGCGCAGGTGTGGGAGGTGCCCGGCCTGTCGGTCTGACGGCAGGCACGGGCCGGGTCGGTCACGGCGCCCGTGCGGCTGCGGCACAGAACGCTCTTTTTATTCAGCGGTTTGGGCGGTAGGCTGCGGCAAAACCAGATAGAGAGTGCCATGCGCCAGAGCCTAGCCGCCTTTGCTGCGTCCGATGCAGCCTCGATCCCGTTGCATGCCATCGCCGCGGAAACGCTGAATGACTGGCTGGACAGCCAGCCCGAACGTGTGCGCACCTGGCTGGACGCGGTCGGGTTCAGGGCGGCGGCGGGTGAAACGGTCGCGGTGCCCGATGCGGCGGGTGGCCTGTCGATGGCCGTCTTTGGCCTGGGCGCGGGCAAGGCCCGGGCCCGGGGCCGCATGGCGCTGGGTGCCGCGCGCGGCAAGCTGCCGCTGGGCACCTATCACCTGGCCGGCGGATTCGATCCCGATGACCTGTCCGAGCAGTTGCTGGGCTGGCTGCTGGCCGGCTATCGGTTCGATCGCTTCCGCCGGCATGGCCAACCCGAAAGCGATCTGCCCATGCTCAAGGCGCCGCCGGGTGCCGATGCGCGCCGGATCGAAATCCTGGCCGCGGCGGAATGGCTGACGCGCGATCTCATCAACACGCCCGCCTCGCAGATGGGGCCCGAGGAACTGGAAACCGCGGTCCTCGCGCTGGCCGAGGAATTCGATGCCCAGGTGTCGGTCACCTATGACGACGATCTGCTGCACGAGAATTTCCCCCTGATCCACGCCGTCGGGCGGGCCTCGGACCGGATGCCGCGCCTGCTGGACCTGCGCTGGGGGGCCGAAGGGCCCCGCGTCACGCTGGTCGGCAAGGGCGTGTGCTTTGACACCGGCGGGCTGGACATCAAGCCAGCGGCCTCGATGGGATTGATGAAGAAGGACATGGGCGGCGCGGCGACGGTCCTCGGTCTGGCGCTGATGATCATGGCACTGGATTGGAAGGTGCGGCTGCGCGTGCTGATCCCGGCGGTCGAGAATGCGATTTCCGGTAGCGCGATGCGCCCGGGCGATATCGTGACCGCCCGCAACGGGCTGACGGTCGAAATCAACAACACCGATGCCGAAGGACGCCTGGTTCTGGCCGACGCGCTGGCGCTGGCGGCCGAGGAAGCACCCGACGCGCTGATCTGCATGGCGACGCTGACGGGGGCCGCGCGGGTCGCGCTGGGCCCCGATCTGCCGCCCTTCTATACCGACGACGAGGATCTGGCCCTCGCGCTGATGGACGGCGCCCGGATCGAGGCCGACCCCTTGTGGCGGATGCCCTTCCACGAACCCTATGAGGCGATGATCGAACCCGGCATCGCCGATCTGGACAACGCACCGGGCGGCGGCATGGCCGGGTCGATCACCGCCGCGCTGTTCCTGCGCCGCTTTGTCGGCGACAGCCAGCGGTTCGCGCATTTCGACATCTACGGATGGCAGCCAAAGGATGCGCCCGGCCGGCCCAAGGGGGGTGTCTCGCAGGCCGCGCGCGCGATCCTGTGGGCCCTCCCCGAGGTGCTGGGTCCCGAGATCGCCGGCCTCGACGAAACCCCATGACCGACCGCCGGTTCCTGCGCGCGGCGCGGGGCGTTGCGCATGACAGCCTGGCCGGCGCGCTGGAGGGACACCACCTGACCCCCGGGCTGTGGCACCGCATCGCCTGGCCGCTGGTCGATCTGTGCGACAGCCCGGGCGGTGCGCGCGACCGGCAACTGCTGATGGGCACCCGCTTTTGCGTTCTGACCTCCGAGGCGGGGCAGGTCTTTGGTTTCGACGAGGACGACGGCTACTGCGGCTGGCTCGAGTCCGGCGCGCTGGGCCCTGACAACGCCCCGACGCATTGGGTGGCCGCCCCCGCGACCCATCTCTACCCGGCGCCGGACATCAAGACGCGCGAAAGCGGCCGCCTGTCCATGGGCGCCCGCCTGCAGGTCACGGGATTCGAGGGCGCTTTTGCCGAAACCCCCGCGGGTTACGTTCCGCGCGTTCACCTGCGGGCGCTGGGCGACTGGCGCGACGACCCGGTTGCGGCGGCGCGCGACCTTCTGGGCACACCCTATCTGTGGGGCGGCAACAGCCGCGACGGGATCGATTGTTCCGGGCTGGTGCAGGTCGCGCGACGGGCCTGCGGCCTGCCCTGTCCGCCCGACAGCGATCTGCAACGCGCCATGTCCGGCGCGGATGTGGTGCCGGGGGCCGAGGAACCCGGTGATCTGGTCTTTTGGGCCGGGCATGTCGCGCTGGTCCTTGCCCCGGGGCAGATGATTCACGCCAACGCCCATCACATGGCCGTCGTCATCGAGGACCTTGAGACCGCGATCGCGCGAATCGCAGCCGGTGGATCGCAGGTGCTGCGCAGGCTGCGGGTCTAGGCAGTGGGGCCGCCCCGCCGGGACGCTGGCGGGACGGCCCCTGCAGGGTCAGTTGTCGGATTGTCCGTGCATCTGCCCGTGCATCTGCTGCCCGTGCTGCATGCCCATGCCTTGCATCGGCTGGCGTTCGTTATCGACGGTCACCGTGGCGACGAACTCGGACCCATCGGCGAACACCAGGGTCACGGGGAACTCGGCGCCCTGTTCCATGGCGGCGTGCAGGCCCATGAACATCACATGGTCACCGCCGCGTTGCAGGGCGTGGTCGCCACCGGCGGGCACGTCGAACCCGTCCACCTGACGCATCTGCATCACGCCGTTCGCATCCGAGATGTGGGTGTGCAGCTCGGTCCGTTCGGCGATATCCGACCGCGCGCCGACAACGCGGCAATCGGTGGTGCCCTCATTGTGCATCACCATGAAGGCCGCGCCCGAGGGCGACATCGGCGTTGACGAACGGGCATAGGCATCATGCACCGAAAAGCCGTCGCAGGCGAGAGCGGGCATGGCAAGGGAAGCCGCGAACGCGGCCAGGGAAATCGTGCGGATCATGGCACTTGTCCTGTCTGTTGAAAGGTCTGAAAGGGGGAAGGATCAGACCCCGGCAGGGGGTGCGCGCGACAGCCAGTGAACCGGCGCCTCGGGCTGATGGACCAGCGTGACGCGGCGCGCATAGCGCACGGGTGTCAATCGGCTGGGCGCGCGGATCAGGGGGGTGACCGAATCCGTCAATGCCGCCAGCGCGGGCACGCAGTCGGGGCACAGGATCATCGGTCCGTCCGGAACCGGATTGCCCTGGGCATCGATGGTTATGGTGGTGACGCCATAGCCCGTGCAGACCACCGTCTGGCCCACCGCCCGCGCCTGATGGCGGGCGCTGGCCATGGTGTAGGAGCCGCTGACAAGCAGCAGCACCAGAAGGACCAGCTGAAGGGCGCGAAACGGCTTCATGCGCGCAATCTAATACCGGTTCCCGCCGGGCGCTAGTGCGACCAAACGCGCGGGATCAGCGCCTTGATCCGGCCCGCGTGGCCGCGGGGCGCGGCGCAGGCGTCGGCGGTCAGGGCACGGGCGTCGTCCATCAGCGACTCGGGTGCGCACAGCCGGTCGACCAGGCCCCAGGCCAGGGCCTCGGGGGCCTCGATCCTTGCGCCGGCCATCAGGATCAGGCGACTGCGCCCGGCCCCGATCAGGGCCGCCATGCGCGCCGGGTCCGACGGTTGCGGCAGATAGCCCAGCTTCATCACCGGATAGAAGAACTTTGCCGCAGGCACGGCGAGCCGGATGTCACAGGCCAGCGCCATGCCGAAGGCACCGCCTGCAAGCGTGCCGTTGAGCGCCGCGATGGTCAGGCAGGGCAGCGCGGCGAGGGTTCCTGACAGGTCCTCCCATATCGGGTCGGTGGCCAGACCGGCGCGGGCCTCGTCCAGATCGGCGCCGGCGGAAAAGACCTTGCCCGCACCGGTAAGGATCACGGCCTCGGCCCGCTGTCCCGCATCGCGCAGGTGGTCGATCAGCGTGACCATCATCGACCGGGTCAATGAGTTCGCCTTGTCCGGGCGATCCAGGGTCAGGATCGTCAGCGCGCCATCGTCATCGCGGCGGATCATGCGACCAACCCCAGCCGCTTGCGAATCTCCTCATCGCGCAGGGTGACCTCGCCGCCCCGGAACGCGTCGGAATCGGACGAACACATCCACAGAAGCGCCTCGGCCGGCCATTCGGCGGGCACATGCGCGGACCAGTCCAGCTGGCTGACGGCATTCACGCCAGAGCCCTTGATCGCGCGCTGCATGTCGGTGGCCACGGTTCCCGGTGACAACGACAGGACACGCACGCTGCGCCCCGCTTCCAGATGCGCGGCCCGGGTCAGCATGATCGCACCGGCTTTCGAGGCACAGTAACCGCTCCATCCCTCAAGCGGGTTATAGGCCGCGCCCGACCCGACGGTCAGGATGGTGCCGCCCCCGGCCTGCGCCTGCATCACCGGCAGCGCCGCGCGCATGCCGTGAAAGACGCCCTTGAGGTTCACGTCGATCTGGCGGCCCCAGGCCTCGGGATCGGCGCGCGACAGCAGCGCGATCGGATCGATCACGCCGGCGTTGTTGATCAGCACATCAAGGCGGCCATGCGCCTGCACCATCGCCTGAACCGCCGCCGCGACCTGGCCCGCGTCGGCCACGTCGCAGGGGATCAGCGGTGCGCCCACCGCGTCGGCGACTTCCTGCAGCGCGTCCGAGGGACGCCCGGCCAGCCCCAGTTTCGCCCCTGCCGCCGCAAAGCGCCGTGCCGCCGCGGCGCCGATACCCCGGCTTGCCCCGGTGATCAGCACGGCCTTGCCTGCGACCGCGTCGGCCCAATGTGTCGTGTCCTGCATCGTGGTCCCCCATCCTGTCCGGTTCTTGGTAACGCGCAGTTTTATGCCTGACCATATGGACGTTGCGGCTTTTCGCTTGACCCTCAGGGGGGGTGGGGCAGAATCCCCGCATGTTTTGCCGCTGGGCCCAAGGGAGTTATTCCACATGTTTCATCGACCCATTCCGTTGAGCGCCGCCCTGGTCGCCGCGATGTTGCCGCTGGCTGCCGGTGCCCAGCAGATGACCGCAAAGGATGCCTGGGACTCGTTGCGCGCGCTGGCCGCCGACAACGGGCTGGCCATCACCGCACAGGGGGTCAGCGATTTCGGCACCGCGATCGAGGCGCGCGGCGTGCATATCTTTCCGGCCGACGAACCCAATGCGATGGTCATCGGCATGGCCGACCTGCGGGTCGAACCGCGCGGCGACCTGGTCGCGTTGATCCCGTCGGAAACCGTGACCCTGGACATGCTGTCGGGCAGTGTCGCGCGCTCGTTCGAGATCCACCAGACCGGCGAGATCCGGGGCAACCTGACCGAAGACAACGCCGCGCTGGACCTGTCCTTTGGCGCGTTTTCGGTGCGGCTGATGTCGTCGAATCGCCGGGGCGCCCCGCTGGGCGAGGCGATCAACGTGGATCTGAGCGGGCTCGACGGGTCGATGCGGGCCACGCGCGACGGCTCGGCCGACGTCACGCTGGGGTTTGCGGGCGCGCGCTACGCCTACACCCTGCCCGAGGGCTTCCCGGGAAGCGAGGGCGCGGTGACGGCCTCGGGTGCGATGGACGCGATGCACATGGAGTTTTCGGGCACCGAACTGGACATGCTGGGTGCGCTGGAAGATACGCCCGGCGCCCTGCGGGCCGCCTTTGACGCGGGTTTTCACGCGCGGCTCAGCATGACGACCGAGGGCGGGCAGGGGTCCTCCAGCCAGATCCTGCAGGGGGCCGCGCTGTCGATGGATACGCAATCGGGCCCGTCGACCATGACGCTCAATATCGCGGATGGTCGGTTCGATCTGGAGATGGACGCCGCCGCGGCGCAATTCTCGGGCGATTTCGCCGGGGTTTCGGGCCAGTTCAGCATGGACGGCATGGGGGTGAACATGGGCGGGCCGCTCGTCGTCACGCCGGATTCGCAACCCGTGCGCTATGCGTTCCATCTGGATAATGCCCTTCCCTCGCCCGAACTGCTGGCCATGGTCAATGCGGGTGATTTTGCCGGCGAAAGCCTGTCTCTGGCGCTGGACCTGCGCGCCGATGCCCGCCTGACCGAGGAACTGGGCCCCGATTTCGGGGACGGCCGCACGCCGCCCTTCGACGTGGATCAGGTGCTGCTGGACCAGTTGCTGCTGCGCGTCGGCGACAGCGAATTCACCGGAAGCGGGGCGGCCACGCTGATCGGCGGTCTGGCCGGCCAGATGCGGCAGGGCATGCCCGATGCAAACGGCGATTTCACCTTTGACCTGGTGGGCGGGCAGCGCCTGCTGGACCGTTTGACCGCATTGGGCCTGGTGCCGCAGGATCAGCTGTTCTTCGTGCGGATGATGATGAACGGCCTGGGGCAGCCGGTGGGCGAAGATCACCTGCGATCCGAGGTTGCGCTGCGGCCCGGTGGCGCGATCACCGTCAACGGCGCGCCGCTGCCGTTCTGACCGTGCGCAGCGCCCGACACATCCAGGTCGTTGGGTGCCACGCCGAGGGCGAGGTGGGCGATGTCATCACCGGTGGCGTCGCCCCGCCGCCCGGCGAGACCCTGTGGGAGCAGGCGCGCTGGCTCGCCCGGGACGGCGGTCTGCGCGACTTCGTCCTGAACGAGCCGCGCGGCGGGGTGTTTCGGCATGTGAACCTGCTGGTGCCCCCCAAGGACCCGCGCGCGCAGATGGGGTTCATCATCATGGAGCCGATGCACACGCCGCCGATGTCGGGCTCGAACGCGATCTGCGTGGCAACGGTGCTGCTGGAGACCGGTATCCTGCCGATGGCCGAGCCGGAGACCCACCTTGTGCTCGAGGCGCCGGGCGGGCTTGTCCAGGTGCGCGCGGAGTGTGCGGACGGGCAGGTGAACCGCGTGCATGTGCGAAACGTGCCCAGTTTTGCCGCCCGTCTGGACGCGCCGCTTGAGGTGCCGGGCCTGGGGACGCTGACCGTTGACACCGCCTATGGCGGCGACAGTTTCGTGGTGGTCGACGCACGGGCGCTCGGCTTTGACCTGACGCCGGACGAGGCGCGCGACCTGGCCGAACTGGGCGTGCGCATCACGTCGAACGCGAACAAGCAACTGGGCTTCCATCATCCGCAGCACCCCGACTGGACGCATGTTTCCTTCTGTCTGTTCGCAGGTCCCCTCGAGGATGGGCACCGAACCCGCCATGCCGTCGCCATCGAACCTGGCAAGATCGACCGCTCACCCACCGGCACGGGGGTGTCGGCGCGTCTGGCATTGCTGGCGGCACGCGGCATCGCAGGGCCTGGATTCGCGCTGACCGCGCAATCGCTGATCGGATCGACGTTCACGGGCACGATTGTCGAACGCGGCCTGATGGGTGACCTGCCCTGCGTCATGCCGGAAATCAGCGGACGCGCCTGGCTTACCGGCACCGCGCAGCTGATGCTGGACCCGCGCGATCCATGGCCCCGGGGCTACCGCCTGTCGGATACCTGGCCAGGGGCGTGACACGCGGTAAGGTGCGTGCTTGCACGCACCCTACGGGCGGCCGGGGTCTTGTTTTTCCGCCGGTGCCCTGCTACCCCGCCTGCCATGTTCACGCCGATGACCCTCAAGCGCACTGAAAAGACCACCGCTCTGGCGGCAGGGTCCGAGGTGTGCGCGGTTCGGCGGCCGAACTGAACCCCCCTCAGCCCTGCCGGAAACCGGACGGGGCATGCGGCAGGTAACCGGTCCCGTCCTCTCTTGGAGATCGACGATGACCGACGTTCTGGACCCGCCCGCCCCATCTTTCGCGCCCGCGCGCATCAACCGCCGTTTGCCGGCCCATCCCGTCGTTGCCATCGTCGGCGCAACCGGCGCGGTGGGGGTCGAACTGATCGAAAGCCTGACCTCGCGCGATTTTCCGGTGGCCGAGTTGCGGCTGCTGGCCTCGGCCCGTTCGGCGGGAACGCGGTTGCCCTTTCGGGGCCGCGACCTTGTGGTGCGGGACTTGACCGAGGACAGCTTTGCCGGTGTCGATGTCGCCTTCTTTTCCGCCGGCGCGGCCGTCTCGCGCCGGTTCGCGCCGATCGCGGTCAACGCGGGTGCGGTGGTGATCGACAATTCCTCGGCCTTTCGCATGGTGCCCGAGGTGCCGCTGATCGTGCCCGAAGTGAACGCCCCTGCGATGGTCGCGCATGGTGGGCTCATCGCGAATCCCAACTGTGTCGCGGCGATCCTGACGGTCGCCCTGGCCCCGCTGGCGCAGGCCGCGCGTATCCGCCGGCTCTCCGTGGCGACCTATCAGGCGGCGTCGGGCGCAGGAGCGGCGGCGATGGAGGAACTGCGTCAGGCGACGGGCGCCTGTCTTGAGGGGCGCAGCCTGCCGCCCAGGGTTCTGCCGCACCCCTGTGCATTCAACATCTTTTCGCACAACGCCGCCGTGGACCCCGAGACCGGCTATAACGGTGAGGAAGAGAAGGTCATCGCCGAGACCCGCCGCATTCTGGGCCGGCCCGATCTGCCGGTGGGCATCACGTGCATCCGGGTTCCGGTGTTGCGGGCGCATGGCATGGCGGTCTCGGTCGAATTCGAGACCGCGCTTTCGGTGGACGAGGCCCGCCGCCTGATTGCGGCCGCGCCCGGGCTGCGGCTGGTCGATGACCGCGCGGCCAACCATTTCCCCATGCCGGTTGAAGCCAGCGGTCAGGAGGAGGTTCTGGTCGGCCGTCTGCGGCAGGATCTGGGCGATCCCTCGGGCCGGTCGCTGGCCCTCTTTCTGGTGGGCGATCAACTGCTCAAAGGCGCGGCCCTGAACGCGGTGCAGATCGCCGAGGCCCTGTTGCCGCGATAACGGACAGCCCGAGGCGGGCGCGCGCTCAGGGCGCCTGCCTCAGATCCGGCGAAAACAGGTCACCTGATCCATGGTTTCCACGGGTTCGAACCCGGCGGCGCGCAGGTCTGCTTCCAGCGCGTCCTGGTCCGCGGTGCCACGCGCATAGACGTTTGGATGCAGTTCCATGATGATGGTCGAGAACCGCGCCAGCGCGGGCTGTTCCGCCTGACACAGGGCCAGTTCCGCCCCCTCGATATCGCAGATCAGCGCGGCCTCGCCGGTCTGGGGGAAATCCTGCAGCAGCGTCGACAGCGTGGTGGCCGGCACATCGTTGCCGTCCTCTCCCGGTTGGGCGACATGGCCGACATGGGCGTTATGGCCACTGGCAAAACGGACAAAGGGGGCGCCGGAATAGTCCACCGCCGCGTGGACCGCCCGGGCGGCCCCGGGTGCGGCCGCGCGGGCGGCATTGGCGCCGCAGACCGGAACCAGGGCCTTTTCGGCCTCGACCACGATCTGGAGGGCATCGGGGCCGATCACGCTGCGCGTCAGGGCCGAGATCACGCCGACACAGCCGCCCAGCTCGATCACATGCGTGCCGGGGCGCACATATTTGCGGATCAGTGTGGCCTCGCCGACCTCGTAGGGAACCTTGCGGGTCAGGTTGTAGCGCATCGACAGGTCCGACCCCTTGGGCACATGGACCTCGACACCATAGGGATGGAACACCTCGGTCGAGACGCCGAACCGTTCGAGCAGCCACAGGATCGCCGTGCGGCGTTGGCGTTTCATGAATTTCATAGCCGTGCTCCGATGTTCGGTCGGTTCAATTGAGCCTGGGTGATCCCGCGCAGATAGCCCCAGCGTTCGGCCCGCTTGGGGGCCGAGAACCAGGTCACTGGCGACAGGGCGCGGGGAATCGCACGCACCAGCGTTTTCGCATAGGCCCCCGTGCGGCCGTGCTTGCGCGAGGCATAGATGCGCGACCAGCCGAAATGCCAGGCCTTGAACCCTTCGATCCGCGGATCGGGGGCCGAGCCGCCGCCACCGGTGTGGGTGACCAGCGCGGCACGGGCCAGTCGCAGGCTGCCCAGGGTGCGCAGGCGCAGGGACAGGTCGTCATCTTCGAAGAACAGGAAAATCGACGGGTCGAACCCGCCCACGGCCTCGAATGCGGCGCGGCGGACAAGGAACGCGGCCCCGGACAGGACCGGCAGCACGCAATCGGCCGGCGGGGTGCCCTTGGGCATCCATTGGCTGCGCGGCAGCAGATGGCAACTGCGCTTGAAGGCCGGATGGCCTGCGTCGTCCTCGAATCGCGGGTTGAAGGCCACCGCGTCGGGGTGCGCGTCGGCGGCCGCGGTCAACTGGTCCAGGGTATCGTCGGCCAGCCGGGCGTCAGGGTTGAGAAACAGCAGAAACTCGGTTTGCGCGCCCTCGGCGCCACGATTGCAGGCCGGGCCAAAGCCTTCGTTCGTCTCATTTTCGATCAGGGTGACGCCGGGCCGATCGGCGATCGCGCGCAGCGCCGCCCGATCGCGCGAGGCATTGTCCACGATCACGCATGGCGTGCCGGCAGGCAACGAGTCCAGCATCGCGGCCAGCACACCGCTGCTGTTATAGGCGACGGTGACAACCGTCACGCGATGCTGCGTCTGTGGCACCTGAGCCTCATGCATAGACCCCCCGGTGTCGCCACCGGGGGGCTTGGGATCATACGACTGGGCCGATCACTCGGCGCTGTCGTCCTTCTTCTCGGCGGCGATTTCTTCGCCGGTTTCCTGATCGACCATCTTCATCGCCAGGCGAACCTTGCCGCGGTCATCGAAGCCCAGCAGCTTGACCTTGACCTCCTGGCCTTCCTTCAGCAGGTCGGACGGGTGGTTCAGGCGCTTGTTGGCGATCTGGGACACATGGACCAGGCCGTCACGCTTGCCGAAGAAGTTCACGAAGGCGCCGAAATCGACGATCTTCACCACGGTGCCGGTATAGATCTTGCCGACCTCGGGCTCGGCCACGATCGAATAGATCATGTCGTGGGCCTTCTTGATCGCGTCGGCGTCGTTCGAGGCGATCTTGATGGTGCCGTCGTCGTTGATATCGACCTTGGCACCCGACACTTCGACGATCTCGCGGATGACCTTGCCGCCCGAACCGATCACTTCGCGGATCTTGTCGGTGGGGATGGTCATGGTTTCGATCTTGGGCGCATACTGGCTGAAGCCCGAGGGGCCGACAGCGATTTCGCCATCTCGCCGAGGATGTGCATCCGGCCGTCCTTGGCCCGGGCCAGGCTTTCTCCATGATCTCGGGCGTGATGCCCGCGACCTTGATGTCCATCTGCAGCGAGGTGATGCCGTTCTCGGTGCCCGCGACCTTGAAATCCATGTCGCCGAGGTGATCCTCGTCGCCCGGGATATCGGACAGGATCGCAAATCGGCCGTCGTCTTCCGGGATCAGACCCATCGCCACGCCCGCAACCAGGGCCTTCAGCGGCACGCCCGCATCCATCATCGACAGCGAACCGCCGCAGACGGTGGCCATCGAGCTGGAGCCGTTCGATTCGGTGATCTCGGACACCACGCGGATCGTGTAGGGGAAATCGGTCGCAGCCGGCAGGACGGCTTGCAGCGCGCGCCAGGCCAGTTTGCCGTGGCCGATCTCGCGGCGGCCCGGCGACCCCATGCGACCCACTTCACCGACCGAATAGGGCGGGAAGTTGTAGTGCAGCAGGAAGTTCGCCTTGGTGGTGCCGGTCAGCGCGTCGATGAACTGCTCATCGTCGCCGGTGCCCAGCGTCGCCACGCACAGCGATTGCGTTTCGCCGCGGGTGAACAGCGCCGAGCCGTGCGTGCGCGGCAGAACCGAGGTTTCCGAGATGATCGGGCGGATGTCGGTGGTCGAACGGCCGTCGATACGCGGCGCGCCGTTGATCACGTCCCCGCGCAGGATCGACGCTTCCAGCTTTTTTCATCGCGGTGTCGAGCTGCGGATCGGCCAGTTCCTCTTCGGACAGTTGGGCCTTGATCGCCGCGCGCGCTTCCGAGATCGCGTTGACGCGGTCCTGCTTGTCCTTGATCGCGAAGGCGGCGCGCATCTGCGTTTCGCCCACGGCCTTGATGCGGGCCAGGATCGGCGCATAGTCGGGCGCTTCGAAATGGAAGGGCTCTTTCGCGCATTCCTCGGCAAAGTCGATGATCAGGCCGATCACCGGCTGGATGCTTTCGTGGGCGAATTTCACCGCGCCCAGCATCTCGGCCTCGGACAGCTCATAGGCTTCCGATTCCACCATCATCACCGCATCGGCGGTGCCGGCGACCACCAGGTCCAGGCGCTGCTCAGGGTTCTCGCGCAGCTTGACCATGTCGTCGCAATCGGGGTTCAGGACGTAGTCGCCGTCCACGAAGCCCACGCGCGCGGCGCCGATCAGGCCCATGAAGGGCACACCGGAAATCGTCAGCGCGGCCGAGGCGGCGATCATCGCGACGATATCGGGCTCGTTCACCAGGTCATGCGACAGCACGGTGCAGACGACGAGAACCTCGTTCTTGAAGCCCTCGACGAACAGCGGGCGGATCGGCCGGTCGATCAGACGCGAGGTCAGCGTCTCTTTTTCCGACGGGCGGCCCTCACGTTTGAAGAAACCGCCGGGGATCTTGCCGGCGGCATAGGTGCGTTCCTGGTAGTGAACGGTCAGCGGGAAGAAATCCTGGCCCGGCTTGGGGGCCTTGGCGAAGGTCACGTTGGCCATGACCGAGGTCTCGCCCAGAGTGGCGATCACGGACCCATCGGCCTGACGCGCGACGCGCCCGGTTTCCAGCGTGAGCGTTTCCTGGCCCCACTGGATCGACTTCTTGGTGATATTGAACATTCAGTTTCCTCAAGGGAGCACTCCCGCCCCTGCGGGTCTCCCGTTTCTATGGCGGCCCCATTGCCGCCGACCCCTATCCTTCGCATCACGCCGGGGTCGAAGCGTCACGTCTCAGATGCGCGGGCCATACAGGAAAACGGCCGCCAAGGGAAGTGGCGCGATGCGGCCGGCGTGCGGCCATGCGGCGCCGGCATGAAATTCGGGCATCGGGAAATAAGCGGTTGGCACAGCCGCCCGGCCCGGCCAATATTTGCCGCATAAGAAAATGGAGGAGGTAACCCAGATGAAGCACTTCACGCTGATGTCCGCGACGGCCCTGACGCTGGCCATGGCCGCGCCCGCGGCCGCGCAGATGCAACTGTCCATCGCCACCGGCGGCACAGGCGGGGTCTATTACCCGATGGGCGGCGGCCTGGCGGAAATCATCAACAACCATATCGACGGCTATTCGGCGACCGCCGAAGTGACCGGCGCCTCGGTCGAGAACATGGGCCTGATCGCCACCGGCGACGCCGATCTGGCGATCGGCCTGGCCGACACCGTGGCGCAGGCGCAGACCGGCACCGGCCGATTCGAGGGCCAGCAGCTCGAGATGATCCGCGGGTTGGCGTCGCTCTATGCGAACATGGTGCAGATCGTCGCGCTCGATGGCAGCGGCATCACCTCGCTCTCCGATCTGCGCGGGCATCGCGTTTCGGTCGGGGCGCCCGGGTCCGGCACCGAGGTGAACGCGCAGCAGATCCTCAACGCGAACGGCATCACCTATGACGACATCGACGAACAGCGCCTGAATTTCAACGAGACCGCCGACGCACTGGCCAATGGCGATATCGACGCGGGCTTCTGGTCGGTGGGTGCGCCCACGTCGTCGATCCTGAACCTTGCGACCACGCAGTCGATCCACATGATCGCGCTGACGCCGGACGAAATGACCGCGGCCATCGGTGCGAACCCGATCTTCGCCCGCACCAGCCTGCCCGGCGGGATCTATAACGGCGTGGATCAGGCCGTGCCGGTTGTCGGTGTGCCGAACGTGCTGGTCGTGTCGTCCCAGATGGACGACGAGCTGGCCTATCAGATCACACGCGCGATGTTCGAGAACATTGCCGAATTGCAGGCGGTGCATCCGGCGGCGAACCAGACCACGGTCGAATTCACCCTGGACGCGACCCCGGTGCCGCTGCACCCGGGCGCGATCCGCTATTTCGAGGAAATCGGCGCGACCATCCCGGATCGCCTGCGTCCGTGACCCGCGTGCGGTGGGGGCGGCCGCTTGCCGCCCTCGTCCTTGTCCTGACGGCTCTGCCCGCCTGGGCCGGCGAGATCGTGGTCTCGCTGGCCAATGGCGGCGCGGTCCTTGCCCGCCTGCCGGTGGCCGAAGGCGCGCGCTGGAGCATCCTGTGGAACCACTCGGTCGATGGATACGAGGTCGAGGACATCTATGAAAATCGCGATGGCGCCATGGTGCTGGTGCGCTCGCATCTGCCGGATTTCGGCGCCGGTCTGGGCCATATCCCGGGCCGGGGCCGGCAGGTGAGCGACGGCCACGGCGGCTACTGGATCGAGGACATCGACGAGCCGGTGCCCGGCAACGCCTATGTCCTGCGCCCGGGCAGGCCAGCCGTGAACCACCGGCTGCGCACCGCCGACACGGAAATTTCGCTGACCGCGCTGGCCGAACACGCGCGTGTCCAGATCGCCCTGCAACCGGACCCGTGACCCATGGCTGACAGTTCCGATGCCCCCCTGACCCGGCCCCGACTGCCGACGCCGCTGCCCGTCCTGCGGGCGATCAGCGTGATCGGGATTGCGCTGTCGCTGTTCCAGCTTTGGGCCGCCGGGGTGCAGCCGCTGGGCCTGTTCTATCAGCGCCCGATTCACCTGGGCTTCATCCTGGTTCTGTGTTTCCTGATCCATCCCGCCTTTGGCCCCTATCGTCCGCGCGGCGCGCTGGGTTGGGCCATCGACGCGGTGCTGATCGCCGCCAGTGTCGTCGCGGGGCTGTGGCTGCCGGTGAACATCGACACGATCTCGAACCAGATCTTTCCGCGCGGGATCGACGTGGCGGTGGGGGTGATGATCGTGCTGCTGGTGCTGGAGGCCGCGCGCCGGGCGGTCGGGCTGGGCATGACGGTGATCGCCGCCGCCTTCCTGATCTATGCCTTTGCCGGGCGGCGCGGGGAACTGCCGTGGCTGGCCGACTGGCTGCCCGGCATCCTCAATCACCGGGGCTATTCGCTGGACAGGCTCGCCAGCCAGATGACCCTGGGGGCCGAGGGCATCTATGGCCTGCCCCTGGGCGTTGCCGCCACCTTCATCTTCGTGTTCGTGCTGTTCGGTGCGGTGCTGGAGGTGACCGGCGCGGGCAAGTTCTTCATCGACCTGGCCTATGCCACGACCGGCCGTCAGCGCGGCGGCCCGGCCAAGGCCGCGGTCGTGGCCTCGGCGGGGATGGGGTCGATCTCGGGCTCGGCGATTGCCAATGTGGTGACCACGGGGGCGTTCACCATCCCGCTGATGAAGCGCCTGGGCTATCGCCCGGCACAAGCCGGCGGGATCGAGGCCGCCGCATCGACCGGCGGGCAGATCATGCCGCCCCTGATGGGCGCGGGCGCGTTCCTGATGAGCGAATTCACCCAGGTGCCCTATATCGACATCGTGCTGGTGTCGATCTTTCCGGCACTGCTGTATTTCGGTGCGATCTATCTGATGGTGCATATCGCCGCCGTGAAGCTGGGGATGCAGGGCCTCCCCCCCGAGGACCTGCCCCGCACCCGCACCGTGCTGGCCGAGGGCTGGCACTTCCTGTTGCCGTTGATTGCCCTGGTCGCCCTGCTGGTCGCGGGCTATTCGCCGATGCGCGTGGGCTTCTATGCGACCCTATCGATCGCCGCCGCCGCCATCGGCCGGGCGCTGTGGGTCTTTGCCGCATCCGGCCCGACATGGGCCGGGCTGGGGGCGCTGGTCCGGTCCGGCACGATGAAAACCGCCGAGGCGCTGGAACTGGGCGCGCGCAATGCCGTCACCGTGTCGGTCGCCTGCGCCGTGGCCGGGGTGATCGTCGGCGTCGTCGGGCTGACCGGCCTGGGGCTGAAATTCAGCGCGATGATGCTGGCGCTCAGCCATGGCAACCTGCTGATCGCGCTGATCCTGGTGGTGCTGGCCAGTCTGGTGCTGGGCATGGGGCTGCCGGTCACGGCGTCGTATATCGTGCTCATCATCCTGGTCGGCCCGGCGCTGCACAGCGAGTTCGGGGTGCCGCTGCTGATCGCGCATCTGGTGGTGTTCTGGTATTCGCAGGATTCGAACGTCACGCCGCCCGTGGCCCTGGCCGGGTTCGCCGGCGCCGCGATAGCCGGCGCGTCGCCCATGGAAACCAGTGTGCAGGCGTGGAAATTCGCCAAGGGCCTGTATCTGATTCCGCTGTTCATGGTCTACAATCCCGTCATCATCGAAGGGGGGCCGATCCCGTTGGTGATCTGGAACGGCCTGATCGCGATTGCCGCGCTGGTTGCCTTTGCAGCGGTGCTCGAGGGGTTCCTGTTCGCCCCCCTTGCCCTGTGGATGCGGCTGGCGCTGGTGCCGGGAGTGGTGGCTGTCTTCTGGTCCTCGGTTCCGGTCGAGGCGGCGGGAACGGCGCTGATCGTCGGACTGCTGGCCCTGAACTGGCGGTCGTCGCGGGGGCGTCAGCCCAGGTGAACCTGCGCCTCGGGATATCGGACCCGGGGCGCCGTGCGCGTGGCGATGAAAAAGCCCAGCGTCAGCGGCCCGACGCGGCCCAGGAACATGACCGCGATGATGACCGCACGGCCGAATTCGTTCAGCTCGCTGGTGAACCCCCGGGACAGGCCCACGGTGCCAAAGGCCGAGGCGACCTCGAACGCGATATCCATGAAGTGTCCGTCGTGAGACACGGTCATGATGAAGATCGCCACAAAGACAACCAGCATGGAAATCGCGGTCAGTGCCATCACCTTCAGCACCTGGTCCAGCCCGATCGAACGGCCAAACGCATGAAGCTGCGTCTGCCGGCGAAAGAACGCCGCTGTCGCCAGCAGCATGATGACAAAGGTCGTGACCTTGATGCCCCCCGCCGTCGAGGTCGGCCCCCCGCCGATCAGCATGAGCGAGATGAACAGGATCGACGTATCGTCATGCAGTGCCGCGATGTCGGTGGTGTTGAACCCGGCGGTGCGGGTCGTGACACCCTGGAACCAGCTGACCACCAGCCGCGCTGCGGCGGAATCGAATTGCCCCAGGGTGCCGGGGTTGTTCCATTCCAGCGCCGCGAACATGACCACCGACCAGGGGATCAGGATTGCCGTGCCCAGCAACGTGATCTTGGTATGCAACGACCACGCGCGCGGGGATTTCTGGCGGAACAGGTCCTGCAGGACGACATAGCCGATGCCACCGATGATGAAGAGCGCCGGAATGACCGTGTTCACCACCGGATCGGTGGCAAAGGGCACCAGCCCCTCGGGCAGGGTCGAAAATCCGGCATTGTTGAACGCCGATATCGAATGGAACGCGGCGTCCCACATCCCCTGGATCAGGCCGAAGCGTGGCACAAAGGTCAGGGACAGCAGCATTGCGCCCGCGACCTCGCAGATCAGCACCACTTTCAGGATGGTGCGCGTCAGCCGCATGAGCTGATGCATGGAACTGTGGTTCAGGTCCTCGCGCAGGAACACCTGCCCGGTCAGGCCCAGCGGCATCCCCAGCGCGGCCAGCACCAGAACGGCGAAGGTCATCAACCCCAGCCCGCCCAGCTGGATCAGAAACGCCAGCACGACCTCGCCGATGACGGTCAGGTTGGTGCCAGTGTTGAACACCGCAAGCCCCGTCACCGTCACCGCCGAGGTGGCGGTGAAGATCGCGTCGCTCCAGGTGATCGGGGTGATGGTGGACACCGGCAGCATCAGCGCCGCCGCGCCCAGGGCGATCAGCACGGCATAGAGCCCGGCCAGGATCAGCGGCGGTGGAACGTGCCGGATGCGATAGGCGGCCCGGCGCAGCCGTTTGCGCAGCCAGCTCATGATCACAGCGTATCGCCGAAGCGCCGCAACTCGGGACGCTTGCCCAGCAGGATCAGCTTGTCCTCGGGGGCGACCGTCTGGGACAGGTCGGCGCAGGGCAGGAACTCGGTCCCGCGCATCAGGCCCAGGGCGCGCAGATCATAGGTCGAGGCAATGCCGAGAGACCGGATCGACCGCCCGTCGAGCCGTTCGGGAACGACGATCGTCACCACGCTGTAGCCGTTGCCCATGCTGACATAGTCCTGCACCACGGGGTTGTTCAGCATCTGCGCGATATGGCGGCCCATCTCCTGTTCCGGCAGGATCACGCGGTCCACGCCCAGCTTTGACAGGATGCGATGGTGGGTCCGGTTCGACGCCTTTGCCCACAGGGTTTCGATCCCCAGGAGCTTCAGGTTCATGACCGTGAGAATGCTGGCCTGGATGTCACGGCCGATGGCGACCAGGGCCACGTCGTAGCGGTCGATCCCGGCCTCACGCAGGGCGCTGTCGTCGGTGGTGTCCACGATCAGCGCGCTGTGCAGGATCGAGGCCATCTGCGCCACGCGCTTTTCATCCATGTCCAGCCCGACGACACGATTTCCGAATCGCGCCAGCTCCGAGGCAACCGCGCTACCGAATGCGCCCAGTCCGACGACTGCGAAGTTGCGGGTGTCTTTGGCCATGGTCCTTCTCCGTTTCCGGGGGAAACGTCCCGAGGGTCTGCGCCCCCGGGGCGGTCGAGTCAAGAGCGCGCGGCGTGATCGCTAACGCAAAACGCCCGCCATCGCTGGCGGGCGTCGCATCCGTGGCGCGTGCGGATCAGCGGCGGATGCCGAGACGCGCGATCAGGGCGCTGTAGCGACCCTCGTCCTTGCCCTTCAGGTAGTCCAGCAGCTTGCGGCGCTGGGCCACCAGCATCAGAAGGCCACGACGGCTGTGGTTGTCCTTCTTGTGGGTCTTGAAGTGCTCGGTCAGGGTGGTGATGCGCGAGGTCAGGATCGCAACCTGCACTTCGGGCGAACCGGTGTCGCCTTCCTTGGTCGCGAATTCCTTGATCAGGCGCTGCTTTTCTTCGACGGTGATCGACATCGGGGTCTCCTGTGTCAAAAGGGTCAAGGCGCAGTCCGGGATGTCGTCCAGAAAAGGCCCGTGGAGGATCCCGCCCCTGAGGGCAAGGATGCGCGCCTATACGCGATCGCCACGCAAAGGGCAACAGGGCGCTGCGTCCGCGGTTGGCCGGGCGTTAACCACTTTGCCAGAAACACCCTTTATACCGGGATATGATCGCGGTTTGTTCAGGGTTTCCCGTTTGACTGAGTCGACGGAACGTGTGGGCTGACGCCGCTGGGGCGTAGGGGGTGCGCAATGTGGTTGCTGCTGGGTCTGTTCGGTGTGGTCTTTGCCGCCGGTGCCGGCGACGTATGGATGCGTCAGGACCCGACCGATTCACAGGACGGGCCAGAGGACGCCTCTGGCGGTGATGGCACCTCTGACAGCACGCCGTCGCAAACAGGCGATCTGCTTGATTTCTCTGGCGCTCCGGCGGCCGATCAGGGGATCATGCCTGCGGGGGGCGCCGATGTCCGAACCGGTGTCGGTGTCGGGGCCGAGGGGCCGGCGGGCGACGATCCCTCGGGCGCGGGTATCGCGCAGGGTCATCCCGGCCCCGGAACCGACGGGGAATACATCAGCACCGATGCGCCACCCTATCAGGCGCCGGACAGCTATATCGACCTGGGCGATACCGGCGGGCCCAGTCAGGGTGGCGCCGGCAACGACACGGTCATCGGCGGCGCGGGCGACGACTGGATCGAAGGTGCCGATGGCTCCGATTCGCTGTCGGGCGGCGGGGGCGCGGACACGCTCCTCGGCGGCGATGGTAACGACTGGCTGGACGGTGGCGCGGGCAATGACTCGCTCGCGGGCGAGAATGGCGATGACACCCTGTCGGGCGGTGACGGGAACGATCGGCTGCTGGGCGGATCAGGCGACGACATGCTCGACGGTGGCGACGGGGACGACACACTGGAAGGGGGTGCGGGCAACGATGTCCTGCGGGCCGGCTCGGGCAACGACCTGTTGATGGGCGGCGCCGGGGACGACACCTTGACCGGCTATGCGCCCGGCGCCGATGGTGTCGATCAGGGCGGGCGGGATTTCCTGAACGGTGGCGATGGCGCGGATGTGCTGGTTCTGGGGTCGGGTGACATGGCCAATGGCGGGACCGGTGCGGACGGGTTCCTTCTGGGCGACTGGATCGACAGCAACAACCCGGCCGAGGTGTCCGATTTCGCCGTGGGTCTAGACCGTCTGCTCATCGCGCATGAGGCTGGCACGCCCGAGCCTGCGATCACCACCAGCTTTGACAGCGACACCGGTGCGCTGCGGGTCTATCTGGACGGGGCGCTGGTCGCGCGGCTGTCCGGGGTCGCCGCTCTCGATCCGGACTCGGTCGCGCTGGTCGCGGTGGATGCGTCCGGCCTGCCGCTGACCGGATAGGACCCACCCCGGCCGCCGGACCCGGCCCGCGTGCCCGCGCTGCGCCATCCCGCGCAGGCCCGGGCATCGACGACCGCACGGGTCGGACGGCGGGATTCCCGGCGGGGGCGTCGGCGCTGTTTCGGGACACCGAACCAGGGGACAAATCCGGCTGCAGGAAACAGATGGTCGACAAGTGGTGACCCCGACAGGATTTGAACCTGTAACCTGCCCCTTAGGAGGGGGCTGCTCTATCCAGTTGAGCCACGGGGCCGCCGTGTTCTGTATTGGCCGGTCCGGCGCGGCAAGGCAAGCCTCGGCCGGTCTTTTTCTGCGGAAAGACGGCCGCGGCGATCCGGCGTCAGGCGCCGTGCGGGATGCTTTGACACTGCGGCAACCTGCGTTCTACAAAGAGACATTCGCGACCTGAAATAGTGTCCGGCGCGCCCTTTTCCGGGGCCGCTCGCAAGGAGTCCCTGCCCCATGGCCCAACCGCCGCGTCACCCCGAGAACCGCCGCCCGCTGACGCTGCGCGACGTCTCAGAAGCCTGCGGCGTCAGCGAGATGACGGTCAGCCGGGTCCTGCGCAACCGCGAGGATGTCTCGCCGGCGACACGCGAGAAGGTGCTCGCCGCCGCCCGGACACTGGGGTATGTGCCGAACAAGATCGCGGGGGGGCTGGCCTCGCAACAGGTGAACCTGGTGGCGGTCATCGTGCCGTCGCTGTCGAACATGGTCTTTCCCGAAGTGCTGGGCGGGATTTCCGCCGCGCTCGAGGATACCGGCCTGCAACCCGTGTTCGGCGTCACCAACTATTCGCCCGACAAGGAAGAGAACGTCCTCTACGAGATGCTGTCCTGGCGTCCTTCGGGGGTCATCGTCGCCGGGCTGGAACACACCGACGCGGCGCGGGCGATGCTGGAAAACGCCGGCATCCCGATCGTCGAGATCATGGATTCCGATGGCACGCCGATCGACAGTGTGGTCGGGATCTCGCATCGCGCCGCAGGGCGCCAGATGGCCGAGGCGATCGTCGCCGCCGGCTATCGCAAGATCGGGTTTCTGGGCACAAAGATGACCGACGATCACCGGGCCCGCAAACGGCTGGAGGGGCTGACCGAAGGGCTGGCGGAACACGGCATCGAGCTGGCCGATACCGAGCTCTACTCTGGCGGGTCCGCCCTGAAGAAGGGTCGCGAACTGACCGAGGCCATCCTGGCGCGTAACCCGGATCTGGATTTTCTTTACTATTCCAATGACATGATCGGCGCCGGCGGGTTGCTTTACTGCCTGGAAAAGGGCCTGGACGTTCCCGGGAAACTGGGGCTTGCCGGGTTCAATGGCGTCGATTTCCTGGATGGGTTGCCGATGCAGCTGGCCACGATCGACGCCTGCCGCCGCGAGATCGGCGAAACTGCCGCGAACATCATCGCGGGCAAGGGGTTCGACGATGGCGTGATCGGGGGGCACCGGATCGAACTGTCCCCCAGGCTCGAACCCGGCGACACGATCCGCCGCCGCTGAGGCGATCCTGCCCGAAACTGCCGCTGGCCCGCCCGAAACGGCGGGCCTTTGACAGCAAGAAGCCCGGGCGCGAACGCCCGGGCTGCGATCCCCGAGGAGAGAGCGGGATCAGTAGTTATAGGCGGATTCGCCGTGGCTGCTGAGATCGAGGCCCTGACGTTCGTCATCGGTCGAGACGCGCAGGCCCATGATCTTGTCCACCAGCTTGTAGAGGATGAAGGACACCACGCCCGACCACACGACCGTGATCAGAACCGCCTGGATCTGGATCCAGGTCTGGGCGGCGGCCGTATCGGCCAGGGTGCCGACACCGCCGAAGGCCTCGGAGGACAGGAAGCCGGTGCCGATCGCGCCGATGATCCCACCGACACCGTGCACGCCGAACACGTCCAGGCTGTCGTCATAGCCCATCTTGTTCTTGACCACGGCGACGAAGAAGTAGCAGCCCAGCGAGGCCACCGCGCCCAGGACGATGGCGCCGATCGGACCGACCGTGCCGCATGCCGGGGTGATGGCGACCAGACCCGCCACCATGCCCGAGGCCGCGCCCAGCATGGACGAGTGCTTGCGGGTGAACTTCTCGATGATGTTCCAGGCCAGGATCGCCGATGCCGTGGCGATGAAGGTGTTCATCATGGCCAGCGCCGCGCCGCCGTTCGCCTCGAGATTGGAGCCGGCATTGAACCCGAACCAGCCGACCCACAGGATCGCCGCGCCAACCAGCGTCAGCGTCATCGAATGCGGCGCCATGTTGTCCTTGCGATAGCCCACGCGCTTGCCGATCACCAGGGCGCCGACCAGCGCCGCGATACCGGCGTTGATGTGAACCACGGTGCCGCCGGCAAAGTCGATGGCCCCCGTGCCGCCGCCCAGGTTGAAGATCAGGCCCGAGCTGTCCCAGACCATGTGCGCAACCGGGAAATAGACCAGCGTGACCCACAGCGCCATGAACAGCATCATCGCGCCGAACTTGATGCGCTCGGCAAAGGCGCCGACGATCAGCGCCGGGGTGATCGCGGCAAAGGTCATCTGGAAGGCGATGAACACATATTCGGGGATCACCACGCCGTCGGTAAAGGTCGCCGCCATGGAATCCGGCGTGACGCCGCCCAGGAACAGCTTGCCCAGGCCGCCCCAGTAGGGCGAGGTGCCGCCGCCGAAGGCGAAGGAATAGCCGTAGAGAACCCAGATCACCATGACCATCGCCGCGATCGAGGTGCATTGCATCAGCACGCTGAGCATGTTCTTCGAGCGCACGAGGCCGCCGTAGAACAGGGCCAGGCCGGGGACGATCATGAACAGCACCAGCAAGGTCGCCGTCATCATCCACGCGACATCGCCCTTGTCCATGACTTCGGTGGCGACCTCGGCCGTGGCCTCCTGGGCCAGGGCTGCCATCGGCAGCAGCGTCGCGGCGCCCGCAGCAGGAAGCAGTTTCATCAGTTTCATGTCAGTCGGTCCTTTTCCCTAGTCGCGTGGCGCTCAGAGTGCGTCGTCGCCGGCTTCGCCGGTGCGCACGCGGGTTGCCTGTTCCAGATCCAGCACAAAGATCTTGCCGTCGCCGATCTTGCCGGTGCGGGCCGTGCGCGAGAGGGTCTCGACGACCTGCTCGGCCATCCCGTCAGGCACGGCGATTTCCAGCTTCACTTTCGGCACGAAGTTCACGGCGTATTCGGCACCACGGTAGATCTCGGTATGTCCCGACTGCGTGCCAAAGCCCTTGATCTCGGTGACCATCAATCCGCGCACACCGATGTCGGTCAGCGCCTCGCGCACCTCCTCCAGCTTGAACGGCTTGATTGCTGCGATGATGTATTTCACGGATGCCCCCTTCTTGCGGTCCCTGGGTAGCGCCCGGTCGGGGCGCCTCCTGCGGGCATTGCGCGTGCTGCAGGTGCAAAGAGCAACGGCGCGGCGGGGGGCAACGGCGCGGGAATCCGCCACCTCTGCTGAAAATTTGCACAAATGGGCGGTCGCGATGAAAAATTGAGCATATCACGAAGGCGAATCGCCTCGGCACTCTCTCTCCACATCGGCCGTTCGGGCATGTATGGTGTCACAAAAGTCGAAACGACGTGGCGAACGGGCACAATCGGGCATGGCAACAAACGGCAATCGGCGTCCCCCTCTGGTGGCGGACCGGCGCGCGGGAAAGCAGACGCGCGCGCGATCCGGTCAATCCTCGGGCGGGGGTGGGCGTCGACCACCGCGCAAGCCCGCGCCAAAGCGCGGCGGAAACATCCTGGTGCGCCTGATTCGCTGGGTGTTCCGACTGATCTGGGGCATTGCCTGGCGTGGCGCCCTCGCCGTTGCGCTGGTGATGGCTGCGGCGACCTTCTATTTCTACACGACCCTGCCATCCGACCTGACGGACCTGCTGGACGGGCGCGCGCGCGGATCCGTGACCATGCTCGACGCCGACGGGCAGGTGTTCGCCTGGCGCGGCGAGACGTTCGGCGGCTACACCACGTCGGATCAGGTCTCCGAGAACCTGGTCCACGCCATCGTCGCCACCGAGGACCGGCGTTTTTATTGGCACATGGGCGTCAGTCCGCGCGGCATCCTGGGTGCGATCATGTCGAACATCGCGGCGGGGCGGGGGCCGTTCCGGGGCGCTGGCGGGTCCACCATCACGCAACAGGTGGCCAAGCTTCTCTGCCTGGGGCGGCCCTATGACCCCGACACCTGGGCGACCGAGGCCGAGTATGAATCCGACTGCCGCGAGGGGACGGTCTGGCGCAAGATCCAGGAGCTGCCCTATGCCTTTGCGCTGGAGCTGCACTATACCAAGGCCGACATCCTGACGATCTATTTCAACCGCGCGTTCCTGGGCGCCGGGTCGCGCGGGTTCGAGGCCGCCTCGCAACGCTATTTCGGTCATTCGGCCGCCACGCTGAACCCGGCCGAGGCCGCGATGTTGGCCGGGCTGCTGGTGGCCCCCAGCTATTACGCGCCGACCCGCAACCTGGAACGTGCGCAGGAACGGGCGGCCGTGGTTCTGGGGCTGATGCACGAACAGGGCTATCTCACCGATGCCGAATACGAGCACGCCCGCACGCACCCGGCGACCCTGCATGACGCGGCGGACCGGTCCACGGGCGGTTTCTTCGCCGATTGGGTGATGCAGACCGGCCCCGCCTGGCTGACCCGCGACACGACCGAGGACGTGCGCATCCAGACCACGCTGGACCAGCACATCCAGCAGCAGGCCGAGGCCGCCGTCGCCGACATCTTTGCCACCCGCGTTCGCGAGGGATCGACCGCCGAAGCGGCGGTTCTGGTCATGTCGGCGGATGGGGCGGTGCGCGCGATGGTCGGCGGGCGCAGCTATGTGCCGGGCGGGTTCAACCGCGCGACGCAGGCTCTCAGGCAGACGGGGTCGGCATTCAAGCCCTTCGTCTATGCGCTGGCCATGGATGACGGCTACCAGCCTTATGACCTGGTGGACGATTCCCCCCTGACGATCAATGTGCCCGGGTCGGGCCCCTGGACGCCGCGCAACTACACCAACGATTTCCTGGGCTACATGACCCTGGTCGAGGCCCTCGCGCGGTCGCAGAACATCCCGGCCGTGCGCATCTCTGAAGCGATGGGCCGCGAGCGGGTCCGCCAGGCGGCCAATGCCTTTGGCCTGCATTCGGACCTGGCCGAGGGGCCGTCGCTGGCGCTGGGTTCCAGCGAGGCGACGCTGCTGGACATGACGGCGGCGTTCTCGGGCATTCTGAACGGCGGCAGCGCGGTGCGTCCCTATGGGTTCACCTCGCTGACGCTGGCAGGCGAATCGACACCGCTCATGACCATCGGGTCGGGTATCGGCGAGCGGGTCATCAGCGCCGATGCCGCGCAGCGCCTGATCTGGATGATGTCGCAGGTGATCGAGGCGCCCTATGGCACCGGCCGCCGCGCCCGCCTGCCCGATGGACGGCAGGCCGCGGGCAAGACCGGAACGACGACCTCGGCGCGCGATGCCTGGTTCGTGGGCTTTACCGCCGATTACGTCGTCGGTGTCTGGATGGGCAATGACGACAACAGCCCCCTGACCGGGGTCACCGGTGGCGGTTTGCCCGCCGATATCTGGCGTGAAGTCATGACCCGCATCAGTGCCGGCACCCCGCTGCATCCGCTGCCGATGATCGTGCCGCGCCGGCCGGATCTGGAGCCCCCGACAACCCGTGGCGCCGCTGGAGCGACGCAGGGCACGGGCGGCAGCCTGTCGGATACGGTCATGGGTATCCTGAACGGCATTCTGGGCGGGAACTGATCAGGGTGCGGTCCGGCACCGCTGGCGAACGATCACCGCGCCGTCGGCCAACTGGATCAGGGCGCCGGTCAGCGCGGTCGCGAACAGCGCGCGATAGGTCCACTCGGCCCCTTCGCCCATGCAGACCATGTCATAGAGCGTGGCACCCATGTCGCGCACGGCGACCGGGTGCGTCATCTCGCAGCTCGATTCCAGGCCAGTGAACACGCCCTCTTCGATGCGCACGGCGAAATCGGGGCTGTCACGCCCTTCGACACAGGCCAAGGGGTTCCCGGCCGTCCAAAGCCCGTCATAGGGTGTCGCCTGTGCCAGCGCCGGCGCCGTCGCCAGCAACCAGAGACCCAGGGCCCTCACCCGGCCTGCCTGAGGTCCTGGATCATCCGGTCCAGGTTGCCGCCTCGCCGCTCCAGCATGGTGCCGATTTCCTGACGTTCGGCAGCCAGCACGTTCACGCCGCCAATGATCAGGTTGAAGAACCGGTTTCCGCCCGACCGGTCCGACACATGCCAACGCACCTCGAACGGGGCCTGGCCGCGCATGGTCATGGTGGTCACGACCTCCCAGAAGCTTTGCAGCGGGTGGGCATCCTGAACGTCTGCGGTTGCGCCGATGAACCGGCGGAATTGCCGCCCGTATTTGCGCGCCAGATAGCCCCGAAAGGCGGCCGTAAAGGCGGACATCTGCGCCGACGAGGCGCTGCGCGCGGGTGGCCCCAGCGCCGAGCGGGCAATGATCGGCACGTCGCCGTAGCGGTCGAAGAGATCCTCGAACCGGGCAATCATCCGCGATTCCGACGCGCCCGAGTTGATGATGCCCTGCACATCCCCCATCACCTGGTCGATCAACGCGCGCGCCTGCGCCTGTGTCATGGCCCGGGCAGAGCGGGGCAGCAAGGGCAGGGCGGCCACAGTGGCCAGGCCAGCCAAAACGCGGCGGCGGGTGTCAGAAATCGGCATACGGGTCAATGATCTCGTCCTCGGCTTGAATGCCCAGATGATAACGGCGGGTCTGCAGGTAGAGAAGCCTCGCCTGGGCATAGGGGTCGGCGGTGTTGATCACATTCGCGTCGAGAAGATCCGAATATTCGGCGGCGTTGGCGAACCGTCCGGCCAGTCGCGCCCCCACGCTGACATTGTATTCGCGCGAGGCCGGCAGGATCAGGCGCATCGGGTCCATCACCGTGTCCACGACCAGACCAAGGGCATCGCGTTCGGTCGAGGGGCCAAAGACCGGCAGCACCACATAGGCGCCCTCTGGCGCGCCCCAGCGATGCAGGGTTTCGCCGAAATCGCTGGTTCGGCCATGCACGCCCAGCCGGCTGGCCGGGTCGAACAGGCCGCCCAGGCCGATCGTCGTGTTGATCAGCAGGCGCAGGGCGTTCTCGGTCGCATGGTCGGGGCGCAGTTGCAGCAGGTCGTTCAGAATCGTGCCGGGCAGGCCCAGATTGGCGCCGAAATTCCCCAGCGCGTGACGGACGGGGTGGCGCGCGGGTGGGGCATCGGGGGCCTCCAGCGCGGTGTCAGCCGGCGCGCTGTCGCCGCGCGTGACGGCCCCGGCCAAGGCCAGGTTCCGCTGGAACCACACGCGATTCACCGCTTCATGCGGATCATTGACAGCACTGGACACGGGCGCATGGCCGCAGGCTGCAACCAGCAGAGCGGCGCCGAACGCCAGGACCTTGGCCATGGATGTCACCAGAAATCTCCAACCGCGTTTACCGGATCATAGGCATTGCCCGTTAACCCGATCCTATCAGGGGCCGGCGCATCAGGGCAACCGGACCCGGGCGGAAAGGGGATACGGCGATGCAAAGGACCGAGGGTCCCGCACCAACCGGACTGCGCGGCCTGTGGATCGCCGCCTTCGGCTTTGGTGCGGTGTCGAACCTGCTGCTGCTGACCGGGCCGATCTTCATGTTGCAGGTCTATGACCGTGTGCTGCCCGGGCGATCGGTGGAAACCCTGCTGGCACTCGTGGCGCTGATGGCCTTTCTCTACGCGGTCATGGCGGTGATCGACACCGCGCGCGGCCGCCTGATTGCGCGGATCGGTGCCCGGTTCAGGCTGCGGATGGAGGGCGCCCTGCTTGCAGGCGGGCTGCGCGCCAGAACCCGTGATCCGCCGACAGCGCCCGTGTCGCAGGCGGTGAATGATCTCGATTCGGTTCAACGTGTGCTGACCTCGGGTGCCGCGCAGGCCGCCATGGACCTGCCGTGGACCGCCCTCTTCCTCGCGCTTCTGGCGCTGGTTCACCCTTTGTTGGGGTGGCTTGCCCTGATGGGGGGCGCGGTCCTGGTTCTGACGGCGTTTGCAAGTTTTCTGGCACAGCGGCATCCCCGCAATCAGGCCATGCGGCAGGACGCCGTCGCGGCACGGCTGCTTGCCGCGGTCGAAGGGCCCGGTGTCGATGGGCTGCCACCCCTGCGCGCGGGCATCGGCGAAAGCTGGCAGGCCCTGCGCTGGCAGGGTCTGGCAACCCAGCTTCTGGCAAGTGACCGGGCCGTCGCGGGCATGGCTGCGGCCCGCGCCTTTCGGTTGTTCCTGCAATCGGCAACCCTTGCGCTTGGCGCCTGGCTGGTGATTCGGCACGACATGTCGGCAGGTCTGATGATCGGCGCCTCGATCCTGTTGGGGCGGGCACTGGCGCCCGTCGAACAATTGGCGGGCCAATGGGGTGCCTTGGTGTCGGCCTGGGCCGCCTGGCGGCGCCTGGCTGCACGCGCGCAGGACGCGACGGGAACGGTGCCGGCTCCCGTATCCACGGCTCAGGGCCCGCTCGTCGTGCGCGGCCTGATGGTCGCGGGCCCGCGCGGCGTGCTCCTGCGGCTTGGCGGGTTCGAGGTGGCGCCAGGCCGGGCGCTGGGGGTGATTGGCCCCGGCGGGTCGGGCAAGAGCCTGCTTGCGCGGGTGCTTTCAGGGGCGATCCCGGCGACCACCGGGCAGGTGTCGCTGGGGCCGGTGCCGGTGGCGTTCTGGCCGCCCGGGGCCGTGGGTTACCTGCCGCAACGGCTGGTATTGCCGCCGGGCACCCTGACACAGGCGATTTCCGGCTACGACCCGCGCGCGCGCGACGGCACGGTCCAGGCGGCCGCAAATGCCGCGGGCGCCCATGCCGCCATTCTGGCCCTGCCCGATGGCTACGTCAGCCGCGCCGACGACCCCACCCTGCCCGCTGGACTGGTGCAGCGCATCGGACTGGCCGGTGCGATCCACGGTGATCCGCCCCTGGTGGTGATGGATGAGCCGAACACCCACCTGGACGCCGAGGGCGCGGCCGCTCTCAACGCCACGATCCGGGCGTTGAAGGCCCGCGGCGCGGTGGTCGTCGTCACCGCGAACCGACCGGCCGCCATCGCCGAATGCGAGGATCTGCTGGTTCTGGACAAGGGCGCGCAGGCCGCCTTTGGCCCGCGCGACCAGGTTCTGCGCGAGATGGTGCGCACCCGGGTCGCACTGGTGGACGCCGTGTCAGGCTCAGGGGTTACGCCATGATGCCCGCCCGGGACCTGCGCGGTTTGCGGGCCAGGGGGGCGCTGGCGCTGGGGCTGGGTGGGTGTCTTGTCCTGGCGGTCGGTGTCTTTGGATGGGCGGCGCGCGCCGTCATCATCGGCGCCGTCGTCGCCACGGGCGAGATCGACGCGACTCCTGCGCGTCACAGCATCCAGCACCCGCTTGGCGGCCCCGTGGCGATTCTGGCGGTTCAGGACGGGCAGGCCGTGGCAGCGGGGGACCTGCTGCTGCGCCTGGAAAGCACCGCGATCGACGGCGAACTCGATCTGATCGATGCGCAGGATCGCGAGGCGCGTGCGCGCCAGATCCGGCTCGAGGCCGAGCGGGACGGCACCCCCTTTCCGCCCGCCGCGCCGGATGAGCCCGCCGCCGTCGCGGCCCAGCGCGCCCTGTTCGCCGCCCGCGCCGAAACCCTGGCGCGCCAGCGTGGCCAGTTGGCGGAACGGCGCCGTCAGGCCCGGGCCGAGATCGCCGGCCTGGTCCGTCAGCGTGCGGCGCTTGCCCGCGAGGGCGACTTGGTGCGCGGCGCGCTGTCAACGCAGCAATCCCTTCTGGAACAAGGTCTTGCACTGAACGCGCAGGTCGCCGCCCTGGCCCGCGATGACGCGCGCATCGAGGGTCAGCAAGCCGCGTTCGACGCGCGCGAGGCCCAGTTGCGCGGGCAGATCGCCGAGATCGCGCAACAGGCCGACACGCTGGTCGCGACCCGCCGCGAGGAGGCCGAGCGCGATCTGGCCGATACCGGCCTGCGCCGTGTCGAACTGACCGCGCGTCGCGGCGCGCTGGTTGCTCAGCGCAACGGGATGGAGCTGCGCGCGCCGGTCGCGGGCGTGGTGCACGGGCTGGCCATCGGGGCCGGATCGGTGCTGCGCCCGGCGCAGGAAGCGATGCAGATACTGGCACAGACCGCGCCCCCCGCCATCCGTCTGCGATTGCGGCCCGATGACATCGATCATGTTGCCGTCGGTCAGGCGGTCCAGTTGCGCCTGCCCGCGCTGGCCAGTCGCCACCTGGGGGACCTGCTGGGTGTGGTCAGGGGGGTCTCGGCGGCCGCGCTGGTCGATGAGCGCAGCGGCCAGCGGTTCTTTCAGGTCGATGTCGCCTTGACGCCCGAAACCGGCGAGCGGTTGACCGGCGTGTCCCTGACGCCAGGCATGGCGGTGCAGGGCTATATCGTGACCGGCGCGCGCACGCCGCTGGACTATCTGCTGTCGCCGTTGCGCGACCACATGGACCGGGCCATGCGCGAACCCTGACGCTGCCGGATGATCGCCTGTGCGGGTCGATGCCGCGTGCCACCCCGGCGCGCACCGGGGTCTTGCGTTCGACCGTTGGCGCCGCGGGGCTTTTCGCGCCCCGGCAAACGTGCTTTGTTCGGCCCGATCGCAAAGGAGGCCCCCATGCCGAACGCCATTGAAACCCGTCTCGCGGATCTGGGCCTTGCCTTGCCCGCCGCGCCCGCGCCCGCCGCGAACTATGTTCCGTGGGTGATCAGCGGGAACCAGATCTTCGTTTCCGGCCAGGTGAGCCAGGCGAACGGCGCCTTCCTTACGGGCAAGCTGGGTGCGGACCTGAGCACCGAACAGGGCGCCGAGGCCGCGAAAAGCTGCGCATTGTCGCTTCTGGCGCAGGCAAGGGCCGCGCTGGATGGCGATCTGGGGCGCCTGACGCGCGTGGTCAAACTGACGGGCTTCGTCAATTGCACCGCCGATTTCACCGACCAGCCCAAGGTGATCAACGGCGCTTCGGACCTGATGGTCGCGGTGCTGGGCGATGCCGGGCGGCACGCGCGCTCGGCCGTGGGCGCGCCCTCGTTGCCGCTGGGCGTCGCGGTCGAGATCGAGGCCATCTTCGAATTCGCCTGAGGAGCCCCGTCCATGCGCCCGCGTCTTGCGCCCGCGTTCCTGACCCGGCCGATCGCCCATCGTGCGTTGCACGATGCCAGCGCCGGTCAGCCCGAGAATTCCATGCCCGCGATCCGCGCCGCGATCCGTGCGGGCTATGGAATCGAGATCGATCTGCAGCCCAGCGCCGACGGCGTGGCCATGGTCTTTCACGACGACACGCTGGATCGACTGACCCATGCGTCGGGGCCGATTCGCGCCCTGACCGCGGCCGAGTTGCAGCGCATCCGCGTGCGATCCTGCCCTGAGCCGATCCCCACATTGCCCGAGGTTCTGGCCGAGGTCGCCGGTCGCGTGCCCCTGCTGATCGAAATCAAGGATCAGTCCGGCGTGATGGGGCCGACCGACGGCACGCTGGAGCAGGCCACGGCCGCGGCGCTTCACGGCTATGCGGGGCCGGTCGCGGTGATGTCGTTCAACCCGTTTTCGGTGGGGCTGATGGCGCAGGCCGCCCCTGACATTCCGCGCGGCCTGACGACATACGCCTTTCCGGCCAGCGATTTCCCCGCCCCGCTGACACCCGAGCACGAGGCGCACCGGCAGGCCCTGGCCGATATCGCCGCGTTCGATACGGTCGCGGCCAGCTTCATCTCGCATCACTGGGCGGACCTCGGGCGCGCGCGCGTCGCTGAAATCCGTGCCGAGGGCTGGGATGTGCTGTGCTGGACCATCCGCTCGCCCGAGGACGAGGCCGTTGCCCGTCGCGTCGCGCAGAACATCACCTTCGAGCGATATCTGGCGGCCATGCCCTGAGCCGCCCTTGACCTTGCCGCCGCTTTGGCCAGCATGTCGGCATCAGCCAGGGGACCCCGGGTGCAGATCGCGCTTCACGATTCCATTGATGACATTCCGCCCGCCGACTGGGACGCGCTGGGTCAGCCGGGGCGTGACGGGCGCCCGCGTGACCCGTTCACCACCCACCGGTTTCTGGCCGCGCTGGAACGGTCGGGGTCCGTCGGGCCCGGCACCGGCTGGGAGGCAAAGCATCTGACCATCCGCCAGGAGGGCAAGGTGCTGGCGGCGATGCCTCTCTACGCCAAGGGGCACAGCCAGGGCGAATACATCTTTGACCACGCCTTTGCCGATGCCTGGCAGCGGGCGGGCGGACAGTATTACCCGAAACTGCAATCGGCCGTGCCCTTCACACCCGCGACCGGACCGCGCCTGCTGGGCGATGCGGCATTGCGGCCCATCCTGTTGCGGGCGCTGCGCGAGGTGACCGAAGGCAACGCGCTGAGTTCCGCGCATGTCACCTTTTGCACCGCGGACGAGGCCGAAATCGGTGTGCGCGAGGGGTATCTGCACCGCGTCACCCAGCAATTTCACTGGTCCGACGCGGGCTATGGCGATTTCGCGGGGTTCCTGGCGGCGCTGTCGTCACGCAAGCGCAAGACGATCCGACGCGAACGCGCCCAGGCGCAGGGCTTTGGCGGCGAGATCGTCGCCCTGACCGGCGCGGCGTTGCAGCCCGGCCATTGGGATGCGTTCTGGCAGTTCTACCAGGACACCGGCAGCCGGAAATGGGGGCGTCCCTATCTGACGCGGGCGTTCTTTGAACAGATCCACCGGACCATGGCCGACGACGTGCTTCTGGTGCTGGCGATCCGCGAGGGACGCCCTGTTGCGGGGGCTTTGAATTTCATCGGTGCCGAGACCCTGTTCGGGCGTTACTGGGGCTGCATCGAGGACCACCCCTGCCTGCATTTCGAGCTGTGCTATTATCAGGCGATCGACTGGGCGCTGTCCCATGGCCTGACCAGGGTCGAGGCCGGGGCGCAGGGCGAACACAAGCTGGCGCGCGGCTATCTTCCGGCCGAGGTTCACTCCTTGCACTGGTTCGCGGATGCCCGCTTTCGCGAGGCCGTCGCCGATTACCTGCGCGCCGAGGCCGAGGCCATCGGCGAGGACATGCACCTGCTGGAAGGGTATGGCCCCTTCCGACGCGGCCCGAAACCCGAGGAGGAACGAGAATGATCGAATTCTACACCAACCCACGGTCCCGGGGCGCGATCGCGCACTGGATGCTGGAGGAGATCGGGCACCCCTATCGCCTGCACCTGCTGGACTATGGCACCACCATGAAGGCGCCTGACTATCTGGCGATCAACCCGATGGGCAAGGTGCCCGCCATCGTTCACCAGGATCAGGTGGTGACCGAGGTTGCCGCGATCTGCGCCTACCTGGCCGACGCCTTTCCCCAGGCCGGTCTGGCGCCGGCCGCGGACCAGCGCGCGGCCTATTATCGCTGGCTCTTTTTCGGCGCGGGGCCGGTCGAGGCGGCGGTCACGAATACGGCGCTGGGCTTTCAGGTGCCGGCGGATCGCAAGGGCACGATCGGCTATGGCTCGCTGGACGATGTGGTGGACACGCTGGACGGCCACCTGGCGCGGAACGCCTATTTCACGGGCGACCGGTTCAGCGCCGCCGATGTCTATACCGGCAGCCAGATCGGCTGGGGCATGATGTTCGGCACCTTGCCCAGGCGGGAATCGTTCGTTGCCTATTGGGACCGCATCAAGGACCGCCCCGCGCGTCAGCGCAGCATGGCGGACGGGCAGGCCTGACATGACGCGCCCCGCCCTGCTCGATGGAGAGGCCCGCGACCGCGCGCTGTCCGAACTTGCCGCGATGGGCTGGACCCATGACCCCGTGCGCGATGCGGTGTCGCGGCACTTCCGGTTTCGCGACTTTTCGGATGCCTTTGGCTGGATGACCCGCGTCGCGCTCGAGGCCGAGAAACTGGACCATCACCCCGAATGGTTCAATGTCTGGAACCGCGTCGATGCGGTGCTGACCACGCATGACGTGGCCGGACTGACCGACTTGGACCTGAAGCTGGCGCGGGCGATGACGCGGCTGGCCGGTCAGGTCGTGCCGCCCGCGCCCTGAGTCGCGCGTCGGGGACAGGGTGGGACATCCGCCCACCCCCCGGCGCCTCACAGCGAGTCGAGCATCGCCTCGCCACCCGAGATCTCGCACCCTTTTCCGGTTTCGGGATGCCAGACCTTGACCACGCCGTCCTCGGCCATGAGGGCATAGCGTTTCGACCGCCCGCCAACCCAGCTGCCGGGTTGGTCGATGGTCTGGCCGATGGCCTGGGTGAAGGCGCCCGCCCCATCCGACAACATGGCGATCCCGGCGGCCGAGGCGCCCGTCGCCTCGCCCCATGCCTGCATCACGAAGGGGTCGTTCACGGCCACGCAGATCACTTCGTCCACGCCTTTGGCAGCCAGCGCGTCCTTGGTGCGGATGAAGCTGGGCACATGCGCCGAATGGCAGGTGGGGGTAAAGGCGCCGGGCACGGCGAAGATGACCACCTTGCGACCCTCGGTCAGCGATTTGACGCTGACGGTTTCGGGACCGTTCGGCCCCATGCGGGTCAGCTCGGCGTCGGGCAGGTGGGTGCCTTCGGAAATGGACATCAAGGATGCTCCTGGTCTGGGTTTGATCGGGAAAGAGGGATATAAGCCGGTCTGGAACATCATCCAGTGCGTTCGCACCTGTGACAAGAAGGGAAGCATGATGGCAGGAATTGTCGTGATCGGGGCAGGGCAGGCCGGGTCCGCGCTGGTGGCGAAATTGCGGGCTCTGGGCTATGGCGGCGCGCTGACACTGATCGGCGACGAACCCGTGGCGCCCTATCAGCGCCCGCCCCTGTCCAAGAAATACCTTCTGGGCGAGATGGGGGTGGACCGGCTGATCCTGCGTGCGGACAGTTTCTATCAGGACCAGGCGATCACCTTGCGGCTGGGCCAGCCCGTGACGCGCATCGACCCCGAACGCCGCACCGTCTGGCTGGGGGACGAGGCGCTGGAGTATGACCAGCTCGCCCTGACGACGGGCGCCGAACCGCGCCGGCTGCCGGCTGCGATCGGTGGCGCGCTGGCGGGGGTCCATGGCGTGCGCAAACTGGCCGATATCGACGCCATGGTGGACGAATTCCAGCCGGGCCGCCGGGTGCTGATCGTCGGTGGCGGGTATATCGGCCTGGAAGCGGCGGCGGTCGCGGCGAAGAAGGGCCTGACCGTCACCCTGATCGAAGCCGCGCCGCGGATCCTGGGCCGTGTCGCCGCGTCCGAGACGGCGGATGCGGTGCGCGCCCTGCATCAAGGTCATGGCGTCACCATCCGCGAAGGCGTCGGCCTGACACGATTGACCGGCGAGGGGCGGGTGTCGGGTGCGGATCTGGCCGATGGCAGCCACATCGACGTGGATTTCGCCATCATCGGCATCGGCATCACCCCCGGCCAGGCACTGGCCGAGGCCGCCGGTCTGACCATCGACAACGGCATCGCCACGGATGACCACGGCCGAACCTCGGCCCCGGCGATCTGGGCGGCGGGCGACTGCGCGAGCTTTGTCTATCGCGGCGCGCGCATCCGGCTGGAAAGCGTGCAGAACGCCATCGACCAGGCCGAAGCCGTCGCCGCGAACATGCTGGGCGCGAACGCGCCCTATGTGCCGATGCCGTGGTTCTGGTCGGATCAATACGACATGAAATTGCAGATCGCCGGGCTGAACACCGGGTATGACCGCGTGGTGACACGCGATGCCGGCGCTGCCCGCAGCTTCTGGTATTATCGCGGCGACACGCTGCTGGCGGTCGATGCGATGAATGATCCACGCGGGTATATGGTCGGCAAGCGTCTGATCGAACAGGGGAAATCCCCTGCGGCCGAGGCCGTGGCCGATCCCGCGACCGATCTGAAGGCGCTGCTGGGCTGATGCGGATCGTCGGTGGCGCGCATCGCGGCCTGACACTGGCCGAGGTCGGCGCGGGCGACCCGGCCGCGCATCTTCGGCCCACGTCCGACCGCGTGCGCGAGGCGCTGTTCAACATGCTGTGCCAGGGGCGGTGGGGCGATCTGGTGCGCGGGCAGCGGGTGCTGGACCTGTTCGCCGGAACCGGGGCCCTTGGCCTGGAGGCCTTGTCGCGTGGCGCGGTGCAGGTGACACTGGTCGATGACGGCGCGGCGGCGCGGGCGCTGATACGCACCAATATCGAAAAGATGCGCGCCATGGGCGTGACCCGGCTTTACCGCCGCGACGCGCGGGATCTGGGCGAGAACCGGGGCCCGGGGTTTGGTCTGGTGTTTCTGGATCCGCCCTATGGCAAGGCGCTGGGCGAGCGTGCGCTGGCCTCGGCCGGGGCCGGCGGTTGGCTGGCGCCCGGGGCGGTGGTCGTCTGGGAAGAAAACGCTCCGATGGGCCCGCCCGAGGGATTCGACCTGCTGGATCAGCGGCGCTATGGCGAGACCTGGATCACGATCCTGCGCGCGGCGGGCTAGGACGGATCAGGGCGCGGGCCAGGGTTCCGGCTGGTGGGCATACGCGATGTAGAGCGGATGCCTGGGGTGCCCGTCCTTGCTGAGGCCCAGATGGAACAACGGTTTGCCGGTCGCGCGCAGCAGGGCTTCGACCCGTGCGCCGCGCGCCAGATGGGCCCCATGCGTGCCCCAGGCGCAGACCACCGTATCCGCCCAGTCCGCGCCCTCGATGATGGCCGCGTCGTTTCCGGGGCCCACGGGGTCATCCTGGGCGCGCATCACCCTGGGATCGGTGGCACGCCAGGCAAAGATGTTGCAGACCCGAAACGCGCCGAACCCCAGCGTGCGCGCCCGGCGCTCGCACCGTTCCACGGTCGGATCGTTCTGCACCTCGGTCGCGGTCGAGGGGTTGAGCATCACGAACAGCACCTTGCCGCCCCGGTCGTCCCATGTGCGGGTCAGCGCGTAGCGGTAGCGTTCGCAATCGGAATAGAGCGCGGTCGAGGGCGCGTCGCCCTTGGTATGCGTGCGGGTGATCATGACGGCGTTCTAGCCTGTGCGCGCGGTCGGGGCCAGTGGGGGGTGCGGGCCGGGGCGCCGCCCCGGACCCCGGCGTATTTTCGACAAGATGATGGGGCTTTTCGTCATCGGTTGGCGGGGGTAGGGTCGCGGCCCGTTTTCCCGTTGTGAGGCCCTGCTCGTGACCCTTCCTGTCAACCTTCGCATTCCCCGTCAGATCGCCGCCGAGATCGGGGCGCGGCCCGAGCAGGTCTCGGTCGCGATCGGGCTGCTGGACGAGGGCGCGACCGTGCCCTTTGTGGCACGCTATCGCAAGGAAGCGACAGGCGGGCTGGATGACACGCAATTGCGCACCCTGTCCGAACGGCTGACCTATCTGCGCGAGATGGAGGCGCGGCGGGCCAGCATCGTCGACTCGATCACGCAGCAGGGCAAGATGACCGACGATCTGGCCAGGGCCCTGGCCGGTGCCGAGACGAAATCGGCGCTGGAGGACCTGTATCTGCCCTACAAGCCCAAGCGCCGCACCAAGGCGATGATCGCGCGCGAAAACGGGCTGGAGCCGCTGGCCGACGCGATTCTGGCCGACCGCACGGCCGACCCCGAGGCGCTTGCGGCGGGCTATCTGAGCGAGACGGTGGCGGATGTGAAGGCCGCGCTGGAGGGCGCGCGCGAGATCGTCGCCGAGCGCCTGGTCGAGGACGCCGGACTGAAGGCGCAGCTCAGGGCGCATATGGCCGCCGTCGCGCGCCTGACATCCGAGGTGTTGCCGGGCAAGGAGACCGAGGGCGCGAAATTCGCCGACTACTTCGCCCATTCCGAGGCGTTGTCAGGCGTGCCCAGCCACCGCGCCCTGGCGATGTTCCGGGGGCGGAACGAGGGGGTTCTGGCGCTCGATCTGGCCGTGGAACCCGAGGCCGCGACCGGCGACTCGGTCGCCGAACGCGCGGTGAAGGCGGCCCTTGCCGTGGGGCGGGCGGGCAAGGCCGACCAGTGGCTGGGCACGGTTGCGGGCTGGGTCTGGCGCATCAAGCTGAAGCTGAGCCTGACGATCGATCTGATGACCGACCTGCGCGAGCGGGCCGAGGCCGAGGCGATCCGGGTCTTTGCGCGCAACCTTAAGGATCTGCTGCTGGCCGCCCCTGCTGGCGCCAAGGCGACGCTGGGGCTGGACCCGGGCATCCGCACGGGCGTCAAGGTCGCCGTGGTCGATGCGACCGGCAAGGTGGTGGAAACCGCGACCGTCTATCCCTTTCAGCCGCGCCTGGATGTGCAGGGCGCCCTGGCCGTGCTGGGCGCCTTGGTGCGCAAGCATGGCGTGGGCCTGATCGCCATCGGCAACGGCACCGCCAGCCGCGAGACCGATGCCTTGGTGCAGGACCTGCTGGCAAAGCTGCCCGGCCCGCGCCCCGTCAAGGTGGTGGTGAGCGAGGCCGGGGCCTCGGTCTATTCGGCCAGCGAACTGGCGGCGCGCGAGTTTCCCGATCTCGATGTGTCGCTGAGGGGCGCGGTCAGCATCGCGCGGCGCTTGCAGGATCCGTTGGCCGAACTGGTCAAGATCGAGCCCAAGGCGATCGGTGTCGGCCAGTATCAGCATGACGTGAACCAGTCGGCGCTGGGGCGGGCGCTGGACGGCGTGGTCGAGGATGCGGTGAACGCCGTGGGGGTGGAGCTGAACACGGCCTCGGCGCCCTTGCTGGCGCGGGTGTCAGGGCTGGGGCCGGGTCTGGCCGAGGCCGTGGTGGCGCACCGCGATGCGAACGGGCCGTTCGCCAGGCGCCGCGACCTGCTCAAGGTTGCGCGGCTGGGGCCCAAGGCGTTCGAACAGGCGGCGGGGTTCCTGCGGATCCAGGGCGGGGACGAGCCGCTCGATGCCTCGGCCGTGCACCCCGAGGCCTATGACCTGGCGCGGCGCATCGTCAAGGCGGCGGGCAGGGACGTGGCGAGCCTGATGAAGGATCCCGCACCGCTGCGCCGGCTGGAACCCCGCGATTTCACCGACGAAACCTTTGGTTTGCCGACGGTCAGGGACATTCTGGCCGAGCTGGAGAAACCTGGCCGCGACCCGCGACCCGAGTTCAAGACCGCCACCTTTGCCGAGGGGGTTCACGACATCAAGGACCTGAAACCCGGGATGCGGCTGGAGGGCACCGTGACCAATGTCGCGGCCTTCGGCGCGTTCGTGGATATCGGTGTGCACCAGGATGGGCTGGTCCATGTCAGCCAGCTTGCCGACCGGTTCGTCAAGGACCCGCACGAGGTGGTCAAGGCCGGCGATGTCGTCAGCGTGCGCGTGGTCGAGGTGGACGTGCCGCGCAAGCGCATCGGCCTGACCATGCGCAAGGACAACGCCGACACCCGACCGCCGCGCGACCAGGGCCGCGACGCAGGGCCACGGGGTGGTGGCGGCAAGGGATCGCGCGGTGGCAGCGCCGGGCCGCAAAAGGCGTCTGATACCGGGGCTTTCGGCGCCGCATTGCTGGATGCACTGAAAAAACGCTGATCCAGGGTGTGGATTCGGCCACAGGTGCGCCCTCGCGCCGGCCGAATCCCGATTCCCGTCTTGCCCGAATCCCCGGCATGCGTCTTGATCGGTGCAAAGCCTGGGGGGGCGTTCTATGATCGATTCTGCGGCCCGGAGACGCATCTGGGGCTGGTGGTGGTTTGACTGGGCCAGTCAGCCCTACAACACGCTGTTGATAACCTTCATCTTCGGCCCCTATGTGGTGTCGCAGGTGGGCGATGGCACCCGCGCTCAGGCGATCTGGGGCTATGGCATCGGGTTTGCCGGCGTTGCGCTGGCGGTTCTGGCGCCGCTGCTGGGTGCGGTCGCGGACAAGAGCGGCCGGCGCATGGGCTTCGTCTGGTTCTTCTCGGTGCTGTATGTGGTGGGCGCCTGGGCGATCTGGTGGTCGGCGCCGGACAATTTCAATGTCTGGTTTGTCATGCTGATGTTCTGCATCGGCATGATCGGCATGGAATTCGCGACAATCTTCACCAATGCCATGCTGCCCGACCTTGCCCCGCGCGAGGAGCTGGGCCGGATTTCGGGCTCAGGCTGGGCCTGGGGCTATGTGGGGGGCATGGTGTCGCTGATCATCATGCTGACGCTGCTGGCCGAGGGGCCGACCGGCAAGACGCTGATCGGCCTGGACCCCATTCTGGGCCTGGATGCCGCCAGCCACGAGGGCACGCGGGCGGTCGGTCCGCTGACCGCGATCTGGTATGCCGTGTTCATGATCCCCTTCTTCCTGTGGGTGCGGGATCCGAAAAAGCCTGGCGCGATCAGCATCGGTGCCGCCATCGCGGGCGCCTGGCCGGAACTGAAATCCACCCTCGCCAGCCTGCCCCGGAATCGCAGTCTGTTCGCCTTCCTCGGTTCGTCGATGTTCTACCGCGATGCGCTGAACGGGGTTTACAGCTTTGGCGGGATCTATGCGGCGGGTGTGCTGGGCTGGAGTGTGACCAACGTCGGCATCTTCGGCATCCTGGCCACGATCACGGGCGCGACCTTTGCCTGGCTGGGCGGCAAGGCCGACAGCCGCCTGGGACCGAAACCGGTGATCGTGTTCAATGTGATCGTGCTGGCGGCGACGTCGCTGGCGATCATCTTCGTGTCGCGCGATTCGGTCTTTGGCATGCCGGTGGCCGAGGGGTCGTCGTTGCCCGACATCGCCTTTTATGTGCTGGGCGCGCTGATCGGCGCGGCCGGCGGCGCGATGCAATCCGCCAGCCGCACGATGATGGTGCGCCAGGGCGACGAGGACAAGATGACCGAGGGGTTCGGTCTGTATGCGTTGTCGGGCAAGGCCACGGCCTTTCTGGCGCCGCTGTCGATCGGCATCGTCACCAGCCTGTCGGACAGCCAGCAGATCGGCATCCTGCCGATCTTCGGGTTGTTCATCCTGGGGCTGATCCTGCTGGCTTTTGTCCACCCGGAAGGGAGCGATCGCCCATGAGATGGCGCGCGATCCTTGGCGCTCTGGGGCTGTCAGCCTGCATGGGCACGGTTGATCCGGCGATCAGCCAGGACCTGGCGAACCAGCTTTTCGGCGCGGCGACCCGGGGAACGGCCGAGCCCGCGCAGGTTTACGGATCCTATGCCCGGGGGTGTGCCGACGGGCTTGTGCAACTGCCCGAAACCGGCCCGACCTGGCAAGCCATGCGTCTGTCGCGGAACCGCAACTGGGGCCACCCCGAGATGATCCGCTTTCTCGAGGATCTCAGCCGCGATGCGGTGCGGATCGGCTGGAACGGGCTTTATGTGGGCGATATCGGCCAACCCAGGGGCGGGCCGATGACCTCGGGCCATGCCAGCCACCAGGTCGGCCTGGATGCCGACATCTGGATGCTGCCTCCGGGGCGTCTGAACCTGACCCGGGCCGAGCGCGAGAGCCTCAGCTCTGTCAGCGTGCGGACCGAGGATCAGCGTGGACTGACCCGCGCCTGGACGCCCCGGCACGCGGCCATCTTGCGGGCGGCCGCCAGCGATCCGCGCGTGGACCGCATCTTTGTCGCCGCGGCCGTCAAGATCGAACTGTGCCGCACCGCGACCGAGGCCGACACGCCCTGGCTGCAACGCATCCGCCCCATTGCCGGGCACAATTATCATTTCCATGTTCGGCTGCGCTGCCCAGCCGGATCGCCGCATTGCGAGACACAGACGCCCACCGTGGCCGAGTTGTCGCATGGCGGCAACGGCTGCGATGCCAGCCTGCGGTGGTGGGTGACCGATTACCTGAACCCGCCGCCTTCGACCGGCCGTCCCTCGGAACCGGCGGCGCCCCGGCGGCGTCATCCGCGGGAATTCACCATGGCCGACCTTCCTGCCCAGTGTTCACAAGTTGTCCAGAGACCATGATTGCCACCGTCAGAATTTTCGCACTTGCGCTGATGGGGTTGCTGCTGCCCCTGGCCGCGCAGGCCCAGCCCGACACCTACTATGCCGGAGTCGTCCAGCACCCCACCACCCATATCCCGCCGGTGCAGGTGGTCGCACGCTATGAACTGCCGCGCATGTCCGGGGGGATCAACGATTTCTCGGGGATCGCGTCGACCGACGGGGTCAACGTATTGCTGCTGTCCGATCACGGCTTTGTCGCCGCGGGGCGGCTGGTGCGGGGATATGGCCAGCGCATCGAGGGGTTCCAGTTGCGGCAGGTCGCGAACCTGCTGGACGAAAACGGCCGCCCGCTGACCGGATCGCTGCACGATTCCGAGGGCATCGCCATCGGCCGCGACGGGGCGATCTATGTCTCCTTTGAACAGCACAACCGCGTGCTGCGGTATGCCCGGCTGGGCGCGCCGGCAGAATCGATGGGCGAACATCGCGATTTCGACCGGATGCGCGCCGGTCGCGGGATGGAGGCGCTGGCGATCGACCGGGATGGTTCGATCTATGCGATTCCCGAACGCCCGGCGCGGGCGACCTATGGGTTCCCCTCGTATCGCTGGCGGGCCAGCGACGGCTGGACCGGCTCTTTCCGGATGCCTTCGGACGGGGCGTTTCTGCCGGTGGGCGCGGATTTCGGCCCCGACGGCCGCCTCTATGTTCTGGAACGCGAACAGACCGGGCGCGGGTTTCGCAGCCAGGTGCGCCGGTTCAGCGTGCGCGGCCGCGCCATTGGCCCCGAGGACGACGTCGTCATGCGATCGGACTATGGGCAATTCGGCGACCTTGAGGGGCTGAGTGTCTTTCGCGACTGGTCGGGCCGCATTCGCCTGCTGATGGTCGCCGATGACGATCAGGGCCGCTACGGCGCCAGCGAGATCGTGGATGTGGTGCTGAACCGCTGAGATTGCATCCGGCCCCGCCGCATCCTACCTGATGAGGGATCAAGTGCGAGGGTGCGATCCGTGGCCGATACGCAGCAGACAGTCGAACCGGCGGTGCCCGTCCTTTGGGTGCTGGGCAAGACCGGCGCGGGCAAGACCGCGCTGGTCCGGGCGCTGACCGGGCTGGGACAACCGGGTGACGGGTTCAGCCCGACCACGCGGCAGGCCCAGGTTCATGACTTCCCGCCCCAGGACCCGGTCGTGCGGTTCCTGGACACCCGCGGTCTGGGAGAAGCGGGCTATGACCCCGCGCCCGATCTGGCCGCCGCCGCGCAGCAGGCGCAGGCCGTTCTGGCGGTCATGCGGCTGGATGATCCGGTCCAACAACCCGTGACCGACGTGCTGCGGCGTCTCAAGCTGCCGGTGCTGCTGGTGCATACCGGGGGCGATCTGGTGCCGAACCCCCATGCGCAGGACCGTGCCCGCAGCCATGTCCGCGCGCAGATCGGGCGCGATCTGCCCGCCGTCACACTGTCCATGCCGCCGGACGGTCTGGTCACCGGGATCGAGTCCTTGCTGGACGCGCTGGACAGTTTCCTGCCCCATGCCAGTGCCGCCCTCAGACGCGCGGACGAGGCGCGCAGCTTTCAGCGCCTGCGCAAGGTGGTGCTGCGGTATGCGGTCGCCGCCGGTGCCGCCGATGCGGTGCCCTTTGCCGGGCTCGCCGCGGTGCCCGCCGCACAGGGGGCGATGCTGAACGCACTGGCAAAGGCGCACAAGGTCGATCTGACGCCTGCGCGGCTGGGGCTGCTGGCCTCGGCGCTGGGAACGGGGGCGCTGGTGCGGATGGGGGCCGGGCACCTGGTGCGCCAGGGCGTCAAACTGGTGCCCGTGGCCGGCCAGACGCTGGGCGCGGCGGCGGCGGCGGGCACCAGCTTTGCCACCACCTATGCGCTGGGCCGCGCGGCCTCGGCCTGGCTTTACGGTGCGGCCCACGGGGCACCGCCGGACCGTGCGGCGCTGCGGGGGCTCTACGATCAGGCGTTGAAAGGCGCGGGTCATGCGGCTGAGTGATCGCCTGCGTCAGGCGCTGCTGCGCTGGGATCGGTTGGGCCTGGCGGCGGTGCTGGCCTTGCCGCTGACGGTGTCGTCGGTGCTGGGCTTTCTGTGGCTGAACGAACGCGGTTGGCTGCTTTGGTTCGCGTTGGGCACCGCGGCTTTCTATGCCGTGTTCCGGCTGGCCGTGGCTGCCGCCCGCTGGCAGGCGCGGCGCGGTTTTCACACGGACGAGCTGCGCGAGATTGCCGGCCCCGAGGCCGAACCCGACTGGTCCGAGGCCGAGCGCGCCGCCTTTGACCGCGCTCGTGCGCGGATCGCGCGCCGGGTCGAGACCCCCTTGCCCTGGGATACCCTGCCGATCGAGGCCCTCGCGGTGGTCGAGGCGGTCGCCACCGACATGTCGCAGGGCACCCGCAGCGCCCTGGATTTCTCGTTGCCCGAGGCGTTGCTGCTGATCGACCGCGTGGCGTTGCGGTATCGGGCGTTTCTGCTCAGGCATGTGCCCTACTCCGACCAGCTTTCGGTGCGCACGTTGCACTGGCTCTGGCGCAAGCAGGACGCGGCGCTGACCGCCTGGGAAACCGGGTTCCTGGCCTGGCGCGGGTTGCGCCTGGTGTTGAACCCGGCGGTCGGCCTGCTGCGCGAGGCCGAGCGCGTTCTGGCGACCGGCTTGCAGGATCGCCTGACCGAGCGGTTCCGCCGCGACGCGCAGGCCATCTTGCTGGAAGAGGCGGCACAGGCCGCCATCGATCTCTATTCCGGGCGCTTGCGCTTTACCGACACCGAACTGGCCCAGCGAAGGGACCCGGGCGCCGTGGCCCTGGCCGAACCCGAAACGCCGGTGCGGATCGTGGTGATCGGGCAGACGGGCGCGGGCAAATCCACGCTGGTCAACGCGCTGCTGGGCGAGGACCGTGCCGAAACCGACGCGGCGCCCGCGACCGACCGGGCCGTGGCCTATGCCTGGCCGGCGTTCGGCGCTGACCTTGTGGATACGCCCGGCCTGGATGGCAGCAGCAAAGGGCTGAAAACCCTGGCCGACCGTGTTGCCGGCGCCGATCTGGTGATCTGGGTGCATCGCGCCAACCGCCCCGGCCGCGAACCCGATCGTGCGCTTGCCGAAAGGCTGGCGGCGCAACAGCGGGGGCATCGGCCCGCGCCGGTGGTTCATGTCGCGGCCGGCGCCGATCTGTTGCTGCGCGACTGGCCGCGCCCCGAGAACCGGCTGACCCCGGCAGACCACGCGCTGCTGGATCAGGCCTGTGCGGCGATCGGCGCCGCGATGGGAGAGGCGGCGGTGATCCCTGTCAGGGCCGAGGCCCCGGACTGGAACCTCGACTCGGTGCGCGCCGCCTTGTCTCAGGCCCTGCCCGAGGCCCGGATGGTCCACCGGGCCCGCCTGCGGTTGCAGGCGGCGAAGGGCACTGGACTGGGCGGCAATCTGGGCCGTGCCGGGCGTGGCCTGGGCGCGCTGATGCGCGAAGTGGGCAACCGGTTCCGGCGCTAAAGGTCAAATGCGGCCATCACCGGCGCGTGGTCGGACGGCTGTTCCCACCCCCGCACCGCGCGCAAAATGCGCGAGTCATGGGCCGAGGCGCCAATATCCGGGCTGGCCCAGACATGATCGAGACGCCGGCCCTTGTCGGCGCCGTCCCAGTCCTTTGCCCGATAGGACCACCAGGAATACAGGCGTCCGTCGGGGATGTCCTGACGGGTGACATCCACCCAGCCGGCGGCAGCGCGGGTCTCCTCGAACAGGGCCACCTCGACCGGGGTATGGCTGACCACCTTGAGCAAGGCCTTGTGGTTCCACACGTCATCCTCGCGCGGGGCGATGTTCAGGTCGCCCACCAGGATCGCCTTTTCCGGCCGGTCCGCGCGGAAGCGGTCGCGCATCTCGGCCATGAAATCCAGCTTGTGGCCGAATTTCTCGTTTGCCGCGCGGTCGGGCACATCGCCACCGGCGGGCACATAGCAGTTGTGGATTGTCACGCCATTGTCCAACCGGGCCGCGACATGGCGCGCATCGCCCTTGCCGACCCAGTCGATATGGCCGGCATCCGTCAGCGGCAGGCGGGACAGGATGGCGACGCCGTTATAGCCCTTTTGCCCGCGTGCGACCATGTGACCGTATCCCAGCGCCGCGAAATCCGCCAACGGGATCTGATCCACCGGGCTCTTGCATTCCTGCAGGCACAGCACGTCGGGCCCGAATTCCGTCAGGAATCGTTGCACCAGCGGGCTGCGGAGGCGGACGGAATTGATGTTCCAGGTGGCGAGGGTGAAGGGCATGGCATGGTCTCCTGATGCGGGAAAGACCTACACGCCGGGGGCCGTTTTAGAAACCCGTTTCCTGCGGGTCGCGGGCGCCGTCGCGCCGAGGTCCGCGGCCGGAAGAAAAAAGGCCGGGCGAGACGCCCGGCCAAGTCCAACAGGGAGGAAGCGTGTCATGACCCCGACACGCGAGGGGAGGGACAATGAGAAACGATTCTCACAAAACAGATAAGAACTGGTAAACGGGGCAACAATGGGGCGCCCCGCACCTTTGTCTCAGGGCACCAGGCGATAACCGCCCGGTTCCGTCACCAGCAGCCGCGCATTCGACGGGTCGGGCTCGATCTTCTGGCGCAGGCGGTAGATGTGGGTTTCCAGCGTGTGCGTCGTCACCCCGGCGTTATAGCCCCAGACCTCATGCAGCAGCACCTCGCGCGGGGCCAGACCGTCGGGCGCCCGATAGAGGAACTTCAGGATGTTGGTTTCCTTCTCGGTCAGGCGGATCTTGCGGTCGCGGGCATCGACCAGCATCTTCTGCGCGGGTTTGAACTGATAGTCGCCCAACTGGAATACCGCGTTTTCGGATTGTTCGTGCTGGCGCAGCTGCGCGCGGATGCGCGCCAGCAGAACCGGGAACTTGAACGGTTTGGTGATGTAGTCGTTCGCGCCCGAATCCAGCCCCAGGATCATGTCGGCGTCGGTGTCCTGCCCGGTCAGCATGAGGATCGGGCATTTGACGCCCGCCTTGCGCATCCGCTTGCACAATTCACGCCCGTCGGTATCGGGCAGGCCGACGTCGAGGATGACGAGGTCGTATTGCTCCTCGCGCACCCGATCCATCGCGGCGGCGCCATCGCCGGCCTCGAAGGTATCGAAATCTTCGGTCGCGACCAGTTGTTCGGCCAGCGCCTCGCGCAGGTCCTCGTCGTCATCGACCAGAAGAATCTTGTTCAGTTTCGACATTGCGGCGTCCTCGCACTCAGGCTTGCTATGCCTCCAAGGTGTTGTGACGGCGCGAAAGGTTCAAGAAACCGCAGAAAATCTCACGCGCTCGTGTCGGCGGCATGGGGAATGTTTCAATTTCACCCGCGGTATCTTACATCCGGGCCGGAAATGTTTCAGCATGTTGGCCCATGTCGCTGTCACCCAGCCCCCTCGAACGCCTGAATCGTGCCCGTGCCGACCTGCGCATCGGCCTGCCCGTGGTGCTGACCGCCGGTGATGCGGGTGCGCTGGTCGCCGCGGCGGAAACGCTCGATTCCGCGCGTCTCGCCATCTTGCGCGGTCTGGGCGCCCCGGTTCTGGCGATCACCGCGCATCGGGCACAAACGCTCAAGGCGCGCGCCTATGACGGCGATCTGGCGCGTATCTGCGTGCCCAAAGACGCCGACATCGCCTGGATCGAGGCCCTCGCAGACCCTGCCGACGACCTGTCGCACCCGATGAAGGGGCCCCTTCTCTCGGTGCGCGACGGGGACGCCGACCTGCACCGCGCTGCCATCCGGCTGGTGAAATCCGCCCAGCTTCTGCCTGCCGCCTTGCTGGTGGAAACCGCACGGGCGGCGGGCCTGGCCGCCGCGCATGGTCTGACGACCCTCGACATTGCCGATACCGTCACCTCGGAAACGCGGCTTTCGCCGGTGATCGCCGCACGCCTGCCGATGCGTCTGGCGGGGGCGGGACGGCTGCATGTCTTTCGGCCCGAGGACGGGGGCATCGAACATTACGCGGTCGAGATCGGGCGCCCGATGCGCGATGCGCCGGTTCTGGCCCGTCTGCACTCGGCCTGCTTCACCGGGGATGTGCTGGGATCGCTCAAATGCGATTGCGGGCCGCAATTGCACGCCGCGCTTGCCGCGATGCATGAGGCCGGTTCAGGCGTGCTGCTCTACCTGAACCAGGAAGGTCGCGGCATCGGACTTGCCAACAAGATGCGCGCCTATTCGTTGCAGGATCAGGGGTTCGATACGGTCGAGGCAAACCACCGCCTGGGGTTCGAGGATGACGAACGCGACTTTCGCCTCGGCGCAGAGTTGCTGCGCAAGATGGGCTTTCAATCGGTGCGGCTGTTGACCAACAACCCGCGCAAGGTGGCGATGCTGGAAAAAGGCGGGATCGCCGTCAGCGAAAGGGTGCCGCTCAAGGTTGGCGAAACCGCCGAGAACGCGGCCTATCTGGCCACCAAGGCGGCGAAATCGGGCCACCTGCTATGAGCACGCGGGACCTGGTGTTGTCCCCGACGGGGCTGCGGTTCCGCGGACGCCGTCTGGCCTGCACCATCGGTCGCGGCGGGATCACCACCGACAAGCGCGAGGGCGACGGTGCCACCCCGGCCGGCATTCACCGGATCACCGGGATGCTGTATCGGCCCGATCGCCTGACGGCGCGGGCCCTGCCGGGCTGGGCGCGCCCCATCGGCCTGCGCGACCTGTGGTGCGACGATCCCGCACACCCCGCCTATAACCGCCCCGTGCGCGCCCCGCTGGACGCCAGTCATGAGGTCTTGCGCCGTGCGGACCCGCTTTACGACCTTGTCCTGGTGACGGACTGGAACACGGCGCCCGCCGTTCCGGGCCGGGGATCGGCCATCTTCCTGCACAGCTGGCGCCGCCCCGGGTATCCGACCGCGGGCTGCATCGCCTTTGACCGTGCCGATCTGCTCTGGATCGCCCGCCGCCTGGACCCCGGCGCCCGCCTCGTGGTGCGGGGCTGACCCCATCTTTGTGCCGGAAATATCCTCGGGGGTATCCAAAGGGGGTGGAAAACCCCCTTTGGCGGGGGGTGCGGGGGGCTGGCCCCCCGCGTTTCGGTCCAGGTGTCACAGCACGGCGGCGATGGCGCGGGCGACTTGGGGGATGCTTTCCTCGGTGAGGCCGGCCATGTTCAGCCGCCCGCCACCGACGACATAGACACCGAAGTCCTCGCGCAGGCGGGTGATCTGCGCGTCCGTGCCGCCCAGAACCGAAAACATCCCGCGCTGATCGGCGAGGAACCCGAACCTGTCGGACCCGCAGGCATCGCGCAGGGCCCGCGCGAGAGACCTGCGCAGCCCGTTCATGCGGTCGCGCATGGCGGTCAGTTCGTCCTCCCATTCCGTGCGCATCTGGGTATCGCCCAGGATTTCCGTCACCACGCGCGCGCCATGGTCGGGCGGAAAGCTGATGGTCTGGCGATTCAGCGTCTCCAGCGTGCCCTGCACCAGTGCGCGCTCGTCCTCGGGGCATTGCACCAGGCACACACCCGTGCGCTCGCGATAGAGACCAAAGTTCTTCGAGGCCGAGGCCACCACGATCACCCGTTCAACCCGCGTGGCCAGCAGCCTCACACCCGCCGCGTCCGCGTCCAGACCGTCGCCAAAGCCCTGATAGGCGAAATCGACAAAGGGTATCAGCCCGCGCGCATTGCAGAACGCGGCGACCTCTGCCCAGTCGTCGGCGTTCAGATCGGCGCCGGTCGGGTTGTGGCAACAGCCATGCAGGATCACGACATCGCCCTGCCGTGCCTCCTGAAGGTCCGCCCACATCGCCGCCCGCGCAACCGCACCGGTTTCGGCGTCATAATAGCGGTAAGGCTTCCAGTTCAGACCGGCGGCCTTGGTCAACGCCATGTGGTTCGGCCAGGTCGGGGCCGAAATCCAGACCGTCGCATCCGGGTTGACCATGTGCATCAGGTCAAGCCCCAGCTTCACCCCGCCCGTGCCGCCGGTCGAGGTGCTGCCCGCCAGCCGTGCGGGATCGGCGGCCTCGCCCAGCACCAGACCGGCCATCGCCTGCCGAAAGGCCGGGTCACCGGACAGGGTGGTATAGCTTTTGCTTTCCTGCACGGTCACCAGCCGCTGCTCGGCCGATTTGACGGCGCGCATCACCGGGGTCTTGCCGTCGGGGTCCTTGTAGACGCCCAGCCCCAGATCCACCTTGGCGCTGCGCGGGTCCTCGCGGAACAGGGTCATGACCTTGAGGATCGGGTCAGCGGCGGGGGCGGGGAGAACCTTGAACATCGGTGTTCCTAAAGCAGGGGTTGCAGAAAGCTCTGGTCGCGGGTCAGGACACGGCTGCGGACCTCGGTGCGCGCGGGCGAAAATCCCATGCGCTGATACTGCGCCAGCGCGCGCGGGTGATCCAGCGTGCAGGTGTTGACGGTCATGCGGGTGACGCCCGGGCGGTCCCATCCCGTCAGGATCGCGGTTTTCAGCAGGAAGCTGCCCAGCCCCTGACCGACGGCTTCGGGCACCAGGCCGAAATAGGCCAGATCGCAAACCCCGGCCTGCCGCCAGTCCAGCAGGAAGAATCCTTGCGGCCAGCCCTTGCCCATCAGCGTGTAGAGCGCGACATCCGCGTGCTGGATCCAGTCGCGCACGGAGTCGGCCGGTTCGGTGTGCATGTCGGTCCAGGCATAGTCCCGTCCCACGGCATCGTAGAGCGCCAGAAACCACCAGACGGGCGGCGAGTCCGCGCGGATCAGGGCGTGGTCGTGCCCCGCGGGCTGGGCCGGCCAGCCATAGGCCGGGCGGTGGTCCATTTCCAGCCAGGTGACGCGATACGCGACGGTTTCGCCGGCCTTGCAGGCGATCATGTCAGCCTTTCTCGACCTTCAGATCGGGATACATGCCCCATTCCGACCACGATCCATCATAGAGGGCGTGGTTGCGATGCCCGACGATTTCCAGCGCCAGGCTGATGACAGCCGCGGTCACGCCCGACCCGCACGAGGTGATGACCGGGCGGTTCAGATCCACGCCCGCCGCCGTCAGCGCGGCGCGCAGGGCGTCGGCGTCCTTCATCGTGCCATCGGCATTCTGCAGGTCGGGGAACGGCATGTTCAGCGAACCCGGGATATGGCCGGATCGCAGGCCGGGGCGCGGTTCCTCGACCTCGCCGCGGAATCGTTCGGGGCTGCGCGCATCGAGGATCTGCCAATCCCCCAGTTTCGAGGCCGAGGCGACCTGGCTCACATCCTTGACCAGATGGGCCTGCCGCTGAACGGTGATATGGCGATCGCGCACGATCGGCGGCATGTCTTCGATCTCGCGGCCTTCGGCCTTCCATTTGGGCAGGCCGCCGTCCAGCACCGCGACATCCATCTTGCCCATCAACCGGAAAGTCCACCAGACGCGCGGCGCCGACCAGACCCCTTTGCTGTCATAGACCACCACCTGATGCCCGTCGCCCACGCCCATCGCCCGCATCCGGCTGATGAATTTCTCGGGCGGGGGGGCCATGTGCGGCAGGGCAGACCGCTGATCGCTGATCTCGTCGATATCGAAGAACCGCGCACCGGGGATGTGTTCGTCCATGTATTCGGCCCGCGCGTCGCGCCCGGTCGCGGGCATGTGCCACGAGGCATCGAGGATACGCAGGTCGGGATCGCCCATGTGGGCGGCCAGCCAGTCGGTGGACACAAGCGTGCGGGGATCGTCGGTCGCCATGCGGTCTTTTCCTTGCCAGATGTCCCTCATGGGATACCGTCAGCCGGTCGGGTCAGGCAAGGGCCGATCCGCCCGATCAGGCCTGTCGGCCGTAGAAGCCGCGCTGCTCGTCGGCGCTGAAGCGAACGCCGGGACGCGGATAATACGAAAAGACGGCGATCACGCGCGGCGTGTCGCCCTGCACGGGGGTCACGCAATGCGGCGTGTTTCGCCCCCTGAACACGTTGAGCGTGCCCGGGGACAGGGTCAGGGTCCGCATCTCGGGGTCCTCGCCGTTCAGCAGGCGCGCGACGCCGTCATGGTTGGGATCGGCATCGGACCTGAGGTCGGTGCGATACTGGAACGCGCCCCCGGCGTCCGGTGCCTGCAGCAGGATGGTGGTGGTGAAATCCGACCGGTCGAAATGCCAGTTCAGCCGCTCGCCCTGCCGGTAGGTCATGACATTCACCCGCGCCAGCGGGTCCAGCATGGGGAACAACGCGGGTTGGTCCAGTGCGGCGGACAGGAACACCTGAAACGGCGCCCATTCGTAGATCCACAGCGGCACGCTGTCAGGGATCTGGTCGGCGCAGACGGTATGGTTGACCGTATCCACCATGCGCAGCGCCGGGTGATCGGCGGGCAGGTCGGGGATCGACGGGCTGAAATAGATGTTGTGCCTGCGCCGGTGGGTGAAACTCAGGGTTTCCGTGACCGGGGCGATCTGGTCCATGGCGCGCCGCAGGGCCTCGGGGCGCACAAAGCCCGCCAGGTTGAACATGCCCTCGCGGCGCAGCTCGGCCCGGCATCGATCGACCAGCGCCTGCCAGTCGGGGGTTCCGGGGCGATCCAGCGGGTAGCGATCCAGGTCGAGGATGTCACGCATTTTGGATAATCCTGTCTTTGCCTGTTTCCATGGTTTTCCGGGTTCGGGCGCTTTGCAACGCCAGAAATTGTCATCCTGACCTAGATCAGCTATGCCAGACCGATGAACCTGCCGCCCCTCAATGCCCTGCGCGCGTTTGAATGCGCCGCCCGCAACGGCGGTTATGTTGCCGCCGCGCGCGAGCTGGGCGTCACGCCCGCCGCCGTCAGCCAGCAGGTGCGCCGGCTCGAAGACCATCTGGGCCGCCGTCTGTTCACGCGCCACAACAACCGCGTCACCCTGACCGATGCCGGTCAGGCCATCTATGCCGAGACCGCCCGCGCGCTGGGTGACCTGGCGCAGATGGCGGATCGCGCCCAGGGCGGGCGCGCCCAGGGGCGGCTGGTGGTATCGTGCTTGCCCTCGCTGGCTGAGGGGTGGCTGATGCCCCGACTCGAGGCCGCGCAGACCCTGCCGCTGATCGACCTGCGGCTGGAACCGGACCCGGTGGCCTTTGCCCGCGACGGGATCGACCTGCGGCTGTGCTATGGCAGCGGCCTGTATCCCGACCTGGTCACGCATCCGCTGTTCCATGACGCGGTGCAGCCGCTTGCCGCGCCCGCGATGGCCGGGCACTGGCCGCATGTGGCGGACGACCGGCTGATTCACACCGAATGGGGCCCGGGGTTTGCCTCGCATCCCGCCTGGCGCACCTGGTTCGAGACCCACGCACCCCGGCGGCCCGCGCCCGCGCCCGGGTCGGGGCAGCGGATCGGTTCCTCGTGGCTGGCGCTGGACATGGCGCGGCGCGGGTTGGGGATCGCGCTGGGGCAACGGACCCTGGCCGCGCCGCTGCTGGCCAGTGGGGCGCTTGTGCCGCTGTCCCCGCTGACCTTGCCATTGGGCCACCCCTATGCCGCCGTGCATCCGCACGCCAGATCGCGCAAGCCCGCGCTGCAACGGATGCTGGCGCTGCTGGGCGAGCCGCGTTAAATCCGGGCCATGCGACAGACCCTGACCGAGATCTACGATGCGCGCGTGGCCGAAGGGCTGATCCGCCCGGATGCCGCCCAGCGCGCGATTCTGCCCGCCCTGGAGGACCGCCGCGCCTGGCTGGAAACGCCGGTGAAAAAGGGCCTTCTGGGCGGCTTGTTCAAAAAGCCGACCGAGGGGCCCGGGGGGCTCTATCTGTGGGGGGGCGTCGGGCGCGGCAAGTCGATGCTGATGGATCTGTTCGAACAGGCAACCGATATCCAGGCCAAGCGTCGCGTGCATTTCCATGCCTTCATGCAGGAAATCCATCACGGCATGCACGAGGCCCGCAAGACCGGCGTGGACGATGCGCTGGCGCCGGTGGCCCGGGCCGTGGCGCAGGATCTGCGGCTTCTGGCCTTTGACGAGATGCAGATCACCGACATCACCGATGCCATGATCGTGGGGCGGTTGTTCCAGATGCTGATGGAGGCGGGCGTGGTGATTGTCACCACCTCGAACCGGCCACCCGAGGACCTGTACAAGAACGGCTTGAACCGCGCGTTGTTCCTGCCGTTCATCGCCCTGCTTCGCGAGCGGATGGACGTGATCGCGCTGGAAAGCGAGACCGACTATCGCCAACACCGGCTGACAGGCGCCGAGGTCTATTTCACCCCCGCGGATGCACGGGCGCGTGCGGCGATGGATGCGCTCTGGTCCGAACTGACGGGCGTCGGCGCGGGCAGCCCCCTGGTGCTGGAGGTGCAGGGCCGCAAGGTCGAAATCCCGCATCACCACAATGCGGTCGCGCGCGCCGGGTTCTGGGATCTGTGCGGCCGTCCGCTGGGACCGGCCGATTACCTGGCGCTGGCAGAGCGCGTGCGCGTCCTGATGATCGAGGATATCCCGCATCTCTCGGCCGCGAACTACAACGAGGCCAAGCGGTTCGTCACCCTGATCGACGCGCTGTATGAGGGCAAGGTGCGCCTGATCGCCAGCGCCGCGGACCAGCCCGAAAGGCTGTATCTGGAAGGCGCGGGTGCGTTCGAATTCGAACGCACCGCCAGCCGCCTGCGCGAGATGCAGGCGCTGGATTGGGGCAGCGCCTAGGCGCTATTCGGCGCTGCCGGACTTTTCGATCTTGGTGTAGGCCTTCAGCTTGGCGTCGCCCTTGGCACGCTCGCGCTTTTGCAGGTCCTTGGTCGCCTGTGCGGGTTGCTGGCCGCGCTCGATCTCGGCGAATTTGGCCATTTTCGAACCCGAGGCGCCGTGATCGTGATCGAGAGGATGTTTGGACATCGGTTTCTCCTTTGATCCTGCCGGGTTGCAATCATAGCGTGACCGCCGCGCAAAGTCACGCCGCGGCGGCGGACCTTTGCCCGAGAACACGCATCAGAACCTGATCCAGCGGCGTGTCCTGCCAGTCGGGCAGCAGGCTGTGCAGGTGCGTGCCGTCCAGTTGGTGCGGGGTTTCATAAAGATACCGCATCTCGCCCAGCTCGCGCGCCAGTTCCCAGACCGGACCGGTCAGGCGCATGGCCCACCAAGGGAACGAGTCGAATCGCAGGCTGCGCCCCGTCAGGCGTTCCAGGCGGTCCTTCAGCTGGCGCGCGGAAAAGGCGTGGCCGGGAAAGGGCACGTCGCAGAACGCAGGCAGGCTGGCACGGCGCTGGGCCAGCATCACGCCCGCGCGGGCCATGTCGGGCAGCCAGGCATGGGCGCGGATCACGTCGGGGTCGGCGGGGGCCGTGACACGCCCTTTGGTCAGGTTTCGCAGATACAGGTATTGCAGCACCGAATCGTCGCTCTCGGCGTCCATGAAATCGCCCGCGCGCAGGATGATCGTCTGCACGCCGTCGCGTGCGGCGTCACGATAGCGCGCCTCGGCCTCGGCGCGGATACGGCCTTTGCGGCTGCACGGGGCGTGCGGGGTGTGTTCGCTCCATGGGCCAGGCTGCGCGCCGTAGACATAGACATTGCCGGGGAACAGCACGGTCGCGCCCGAGGCCCGCGCCGCATCGAGCACCTGCGCGGTGATCTGCGGAATGATGCGGTCCCAGTCATGGTAGTTCGGGGGGTTCATTCCGTTCACGATGACGGCGCAACCCTGCGCGGCGCGCGCCATGTCGGTGCCGCGTTTGTAGGCGCGGGTTTGCCAACCGGCCGCCTGGAACGCGGTGGTAAAGTTGCGACCGATCTTGCCGCTGGCGCCGAGGATGAGGGCGGTGTGGGTCATGGGGGTCTCCTTGGTGATGGGCCAAGGATGGGCCAGCGAGCGCCTAAAGAAAATTGCATAACGGTGCATGGTGTGTATTCATGGATGAATGGAAGATCTCACCGCCCTCGATTGGTCCCTGGTGCAGGCGTTTCTTGCGGTGGCGGAAACAGGCAGCCTGTCCGCGGCGGCGCGCGCGCTGGGGCGCAGCCAGCCGACCCTGGGCCGCCAGATCAAGGCGATCGAGGATCAACTGGGCGCCGACCTGTTCCATCGCCAGCCACGCGGCTTTTCCCTGACCGATGACGGCCAGGCGTTGATCGAGCCCGCACGCACCATGCGCGAGGCGGCGAATCGCATGACGCTGGCCGTCGCCGGACATGAGGCCCGGCTGGAGGGCACGGTTCGCATCACCGCCAGCGTGGCCGTGTCGGTCTGGCATCTGCCCCCCGTGCTGGCCGGCATCCGCGAGGCCGAGCCCCGAATCCGCATCGACCTGGTGCCGACCGACCGGACATCGAATCTGCTCTATCGTGAGGCCGATATCGCCGTGCGCATGTATCGTCCCACGCAACAGGACCTGATCGCGCGCCATCTGGGCGATGTCGGGATCGCGGCCTTTGCGGCGAAACGCTATCTGGCGCGACGGGGCATGCCGCGCGATCCGCAGGACCTGGCGCGGCACGATCTGGTCGGGCTGGACCGCGACATGCTGCTGATCGAAGGGTTCCGGCGGGGCGGTCTGCCGGCGACGCGCGACTGGTTTTCCACCCGCAGCGACGACATCGTGGCCGCCTGGGAACTGGTGCGCGCCGGCTGCGGAATCGGATTTGCGCAGCGCAGCCTCGGTGCCCGGGACCCGCTGGTTCAGGAAATCGACCTGGGCTTTCCCCTGCCGCGCTTGCCGGTCTGGCTGACCGCCCATCCGGTCATGCGCCGCACGCCGCGCATCCGCCGGGTCTGGGACCTGCTCGCCGAAGGGTTGGAGCCGATGCTCACGGCTGGGGCGTAAGCGACCCGCCCCAGGCGATCAAACGGTTGATGAGGGGCCGGATGCGCGGCCCCTCGCGGTCGCATGTCTGTGGCTTGTCCAGCATGGCAAAGGCGGGGCGGTAGAACCGATCGTCATAGGCATCGCTGTCCCACAGACCCAGGCTGCGCGCGACCAGATCCGCGGATCCGGTGACCAGCGCGAATTCCTCGGGCGTCAGACTGTAACCCGCGCAATTCTCGCCGACGACATTCGCGGTCACCAGTTGCATGAGCAGATGCTCCTGCTCGCCGGTAGACAGCGGCGGAATCCGGGGTAGCGGCACGGTGACACCCCCATCGGCGAGCGCGGGGGCAACAGAGAGGAACAGGGCCAGGACGAACAGGGGTTTCATCGAATGCTCCGGGTGGAAATGCGCGCCATCCTATCATGCCACCTGGACTTTCGGGCACACGATTCGCGGCGTGCTTGACCGCGCGACACAGGCGCGCTAGGCCCCTTCGCGCATCCAGATACAGGAGTCCCCCGTGGCCAATCCTTCCCTGCTCATCCTCGCCGGCGACGGCATCGGCCCCGAAGTCATGGCCGAGGTGAAGAAGATCATCGCCTGGATGGGCGACAAGCGCGGCATCGCCTTTGATGTCAGCGAGGACCTCGTGGGCGGTTGTGCCTATGACGTGCACGGCAAGCCGTTGGCCGACGCGACCATGGAAAAGGCGCAAGCGGTGGACGCGGTGCTGCTGGGTGCCGTCGGCGGCCCCAAGTATGACAACCTCGATTTCAGTGTGAAGCCGGAACGCGGCCTTCTGCGCCTGCGCAAGGAAATGGACCTGTATTCGAACCTGCGCCCGGCGCAGTGTTTCGATGCGCTGGCCGATTTCAGCAGCCTGAAAAAGGATGTCGTGGCGGGTCTCGATATCATGATCGTGCGCGAGCTGACCTCGGGCGTGTATTTCGGCGAACCGCGCGGCATCTTCACCGAAGGCAACGAGCGCGTCGGCATCAACACCCAGCGGTATACGGAATCCGAGATCGCCCGCGTCGCGCGCTCGGCCTTCGAGCTGGCGCGCAAGCGCAACAACAAGGTCTGCTCGATGGAGAAGGCCAATGTCATGGAATCGGGCATTCTGTGGCGCGAGGTCGTGCAGAAGGTCCATGACGAGGAATACCCCGACGTGGCCCTGTCGCACATGTATGCCGATAACGGCGCGATGCAGCTGGTGCGGAACCCCATGCAGTTCGACGTGATCGTGACCGACAACCTGTTCGGGGACCTTCTGTCGGATGCGGCGGCGATGCTGACCGGTTCGCTGGGCATGCTGCCGTCGGCCAGCCTGGGCGCGCCCATGGCCAACGGCCGACCCAAGGCGCTGTATGAGCCGGTGCACGGCTCGGCGCCCGATATCGCCGGCCAGGGCAAGGCCAACCCGATCGCCTGCATCCTGTCGTTCGCGATGGCGCTGCGCTATTCCTTCGACCTGGGGGCCGAGGCCGACCGCGTTGAAAAGGCAGTGGAAAAGGTCCTGGCCGATGGCGTGCGCACGGGCGACCTGATGGGCCCCGAGGGCGGCACCCCGGTTTCCACCGGCCAGATGGGCGACGCGATCCTGGCGGCGCTCGACGCCAGCCTCTGAGAGTGACGACACGGCGAAACGGCCCGGCCAGACCGCCGGGCCGTTTTGCATGTCATGCCACCCCCAGCAGGCGCAGGCCCAGCCGTGCCGTGCTGTCGGCAAGGCCCGCGTTCAGCGGCTGATGCCCGGCCAGCAGGCGGTAGAAGAGCGGGGCATAGATCATGTCCAGCACCAGTTCGATGTCCGGTGGTGCGGGGATGGCCCCCAGGGCGACGGCCTTGGCGATCTGGGCGCGGCCGGCCTCGCGGCTGGCCAGCATGACCTGATTGCGAAAGGCCTTCGTCATCTCGCTGTCGGGGTCCGAGGCCGCCAGTGCCAGCGCAACCTGTCGCCCTCGGCCTGCGGACAGGGCGGCGACCAGGCCCCGCAACTGGGCACGCAGCCATTCCTCCAGCGTGTCACCGGTTGCCGGGGTTTCCGGCGGCTGTTCGGCGATCAGCGCGGCCATCGCCAGGTCCAGCGCGTTTGTCCAATGGCGATAGAGCGTCGGTTTGCTGACACCGGACTGGGCCGCGACCGTTTCCATCGTCAGGCGGCCCAGCCCCTGCTCCATCAGGATCGTCCGCGCGGCCCGCAGCGCCTTGTCGCGCGCGGCTCTGGACGGGGGGCGGCCACGAGGTTTGGGGTCTTGTATCATTACATTACGAAACGTAACGTAAATAATTACCCAGTCAAGGAGTTGATTCGATGGCCGCCCTGTCCCTGACCCCCTATCTGACCTGTCGCCGCGCCGATGAGGCGATTGTCTTTTACACCCGGGCTTTCGGCGCCACCGAGCAGTTTCGCATGAGTGACCCGGCCGACGACCGCGTGGGGCACGCCGAGTTGACGCTGGGCGAGTCGCGGCTGATGATCGCCGATGAATACCCCGATTTCGGGGCGATCAGTCCCGATGCGCTGGGCGGTTCGCCGGTGTTGCTGCATCTGCAATGCGACGATGTCGATGCGATGACGCGCCGCGCCATCGATGCGGGCGCCGTGCTGCTGCGTCCCCTGACCACGCAGAGCTTCGGTGAACGCAACGCCCTGGTGCTCGATCCGTTCGGTCATCGCTGGATGTTGTCGCAGACGACAGAGCAGGTCGCGCCCGACGAAATGCAGCGCCGCTGGGAGGACGGCACCCCATGACCGCCGAGGAATTCCGCGCGCTGGCCCTGGCGCTTCCCGGCACGGCCGAGGCGCCGCATGTCGACCGTGCGGCGTTCAAGGTCAAGCGCATCTATGCAACCCTGTCGAAAGCCGGTGACAGCGTGAACCTGAACCTCAGCCCTGAAGAACAGGCGCATTATTCCCACATGCTGCCGCAGGTCTTTGCGCCGGTGCCGAACGCCTGGGGCGCGCGTGGCTGGACACGCGCGATCCTGCAGGGCGCCGATGCGCAGGCTCTGGCCGGGGCGTTGCGCGCGGCCTGGCATCGGGCCGGATAGCGCGCCGTTCGGTCAGGGCGCGGCATGGCCGGCGATGCTGGCGGCGTGCCGGGCGATGCGGGCCATCCAGCGCACAGCGTCGGTTCGGTCGAACAGATCCTGGACCCGTTCACCCATGATCCGCTGGTGCAGCGTCAGGTCGCGATAGATCAAGGCGCGGCGCTCGATCAGCGAGGCCAGCCGCGCCAGTTGCGCCGCGGTCGTGTCGGCCGATCTGAGGCGCCCGGCCAGCGCCCGCGCGGCGCGGCGCAGGCGGGCGTTGCCGGCGATCACCGACAGGGGTGCGCGCCGCTCCAGACGGGCACCCAGGCGTTGCAGATGGTCCATCCGATGCAGAAGGGCGGTCAGCCGATCCTGCAGGTCCCGCCGCCCGTCCGGCAGGCGCAACTGGGCGAGATAATCCTCGAGCCGGTCCTGGGCCGGCCCCAGCCTGGGCGTCAGTGTCGCCAGCGGGCGCAGGTCCGCCTGCGGACCCAGCGCGGCGGCGACGGCATTGAAGGCCAGCCTCTGCATCGCGGTTGCCGTGGCTTCGGCTGCCGTCAGGGCGGCCTCGGGTTCGGACCTGAGCAGGGGGTCCAGCGCGCGGGTCAGGCCGTCGTCCTCGTCCGGGATCAACCACATCACCAGCGCGGCAAAACGCGCGGTCAGCGGCAGGAAGATCAGGGCCCCGACCAGGTTGAAGCCGGTATGAAACAACACCAGCGCGGTCAGGTCGTCGCCGCCCAGACGATGCAGCAGGGGCGCCAGCAGACCCAGCATCGGAAAGGCCAGAACGGCGGTGCCGAGGTTGAACAACGTATTGGCAAGCGCGGTCTGCCGCATCGCCCGCCTGCCCCCCAGCGAGGCCAGAAGCGCCGTCAGCGTGGTGCCAAGATTGAGCCCGATCACCAGGGCGGCCGCCTGCGCAAAGGTGAGCGCGCCGCCCGCAAGCAGCACGAGGGTGATCGCCATCCCGGCCGAGGAGCTTTGTACAACGGCGACCAGCGCAAAGCCGATACCGATCAGCATCAGCCGGCCCGCCATCGTGTCACCGGGCAGGCGATCGGGGCTGAGCCATCCCTGGGCCAGCGCGGCCACCCCCTGCATCAGGTCCAGCCCGATGAACAGCAGGCACATGCCGATGACGCCCCGCGCCACCCGGGTCATCCGCCCGTGGCCCAGCAGCAGCGTCAGCGCGGCCACGAACAGGACCGGCTGCGCAAGGACGCCGATCTTCAGCTTGATGCCAAGAAAGGTGACGATCCAACCGGTGACAGTGGTGCCCACATTGGCGCCATAGAGCACCCCCAGCGATTGCGGAAAACCGATCAGGCCCGCGCCGACGAACCCCACCGTCATCACCGTTGTCGCGCTGGACGACTGGATGAGTGCCGTCGCAGCCGCACCCGTCATCGCACCGCGCAGCGGTGTTCCGGTGAACCGCGTCAGCGCATGGCGCAGCCCGGGACCGGCGGCATCGCGCAACGAATCGGTCAGGATCTTCATCCCGAACAGAAACAGTCCGATGCCACCCAGAACGGTGAGGAGCCCGTCGCTCATTCCTGCCTTAGGGCCGCTCGATGGCGATGGCCGTGCCCTCGCCGCCGCCGATGCAGATTGCCGCGACGCCACGTTTCAGGCCGCGGTTCTCCAGCGCGTGCAACAAGGTCACGATGATCCGCGCGCCCGATGCACCGATGGGGTGCCCCAACGCGCAGGCGCCGCCGTTCACGTTCATCTTTTCCCGCGGAATGCCCAGATCCTGCATGAACGCCATGGGCACCACGGCGAAGGCTTCGTTCACCTCCCACAGATCGACCGACTCGACCGACCAACCCAGCCGTTTCAACAACTTTCGGGCCGCGGGAATGGGGGCGGTGCTGAACCAGCCCGGTTCCTGCGCATGGCTGGCATGACCGCGGATCACCGCGCGGATCGGGGCACCCAGGGCTTCGGCCCGGGTGCGGGTTGCCAGAACCAGCGCCGCCGCCCCGTCCGAGATCGACGAGGCATTCGCAGCCGTGACCGTGCCGTCCTTGCGGAAGGCGGGCTTCAGGGTCGGGATCTTCTCGGGCCGCGCGTTCGCGGGCTGCTCGTCGGCGGTGACCGTCATCTCGCCCTTGCGGGTCTGCACGGTGACCGCGGCGATTTCGCCGTCAAAGGCGCCGTCCGCCTGGGCCGCCAGCGCGTTGGTCAGCGACCCCAGGGCATAGTCGTCCTGTGCCTCGCGCGTGAACTGGTATTTCTCGGCGCAATCCTCGGCAAAGGTGCCCATCAGGCGCCCCTTGTCATAGGCATCTTCCAGCCCGTCCAGGAACATGTGGTCGATGACCCGGCCATGGCCGATCCGTGCCCCGCCGCGCATCTGCGGCAGCAGATAGGGGGCTTCGGTCATGCTCTCCATCCCGCCGGCGACCATCAGGCCGGTGTGCCCCAGCGCAAGCTGGTCATGCGCGATCATCACCGCCTTCATGCCGGAGCCGCACATCTTGTTCAGCGTGGTCGCGGGGACCTCCTGGCCGAGGCCGGCCCTGAACCCGGCCTGCCGGGCCGGGGCCTGTCCCTGGCCGGCGGGCAGCACGCAGCCCATCAGCAGTTCCTCGACACTTTCGGGCGGTGTGCCCGCGCTTTCCAGCGCGGCTGCGATTGCCGTGCCGCCCAGGTCGGCCGCCGTGACCCCGCTGAAGACGCCCTGGAACCCGCCCATGGGCGTGCGCGCGGCGCCGATGATGACAACTTCGGACATGGGCCTCTCCTTCGGTCGTGAACCTTTTGGAAAGACTTACCGCCTAGGCTGGTGCGGGAACAAGCTGCGAATGTGGAGGCGAGTGTGGACATAAGCACGCATCGATCGGGGCAGGCTCTGGTCCTGACGATCCAGGACAGCCGTGTGGACGCGGCCGTCGCGATCGACTTCAAGGAGGCCGTGCGAAACGCGGCCGAAATGGAAAGCGGCTCGCCCGTGATCCTGGACCTTTCGCGGGTCACGTTCCTGGACAGCAGCGGGCTGGGTGCGGTGGTTGCGGTGATGAAGCTGCTGGGATCGGATCGCCCGCTCCAGCTCGCGGCGCTGACCCCGCCCGTTGCCAAGGTCTTTCGCCTGACGCGCATGGACAGTGTCTTTACCATCCACGCGCAAGCGCCCGGCAGTCTGAAGGCCGTGGGATGATCGTGGGCAACAGGGGGCCTGACATGCCGGACTCCGCCTTTCCCGCCAGCGTTGCCGGACCTGCCGATCGTGGCAATCCGCCCGGACACTGGTGTTTCGCGCGCCGGTTTCCGGCCGGGGATCGGGAAACCCGCCGGATTCTCGCCGATCTGATCGATGGTCTGGGTCAGGCCGGGGTCGGTGAAGATGACCGGTCCAACGCCGAACTGATCCTGGCCGAAGTGCTGAACAACATCGCCGAGCACGCCTATGCCGATGGGGCCGGGCCGGTCGAACTGCGGGTCGAGGTGCAGCGCAACGGTCTGGCCTGCCAGATCGCCGATCGTGGCCGACCGATGCCCGCCAGCGACGCACCCGATCCCAGCCTGCCGCTGATCGCCCCGCCCGATCACCTTCCTGAGGGCGGGTTCGGCTGGCACATCATCCGCTGCCTGACCAGTGAATTGCGCTATGCGCGCGATCACGGGTGGAACCGATTGACCATGCACATGCCCTGGTCCGGCTATGACTGACACCGGAAAAACCGCCCGGTCTCTGGCCCGATCACTGGCCCGGTCGCCGAGGTGGGGTCAGTTCAGTTGAACCTGCAGCGGGTAGAACCCGTCCTCGAAATCGCCGAACAACTCGGGCAGATCCGGGTGGTCCACGGGTTCCCCTGTCTCGTCCGCGATCAGGTTCTGTTCCGACACATAGGCGACGTAATAGGAATTATCGTTCTCGGCCAGCAGGTGATAGAAGGGCTGGTCCTTTGAGGGGCGGCTGTCCTCGGGGATGGCGTCATACCATTCCTGAGTGTTGGCGAACATCGCGTCGACGTCAAAGACCACCCCCCGGAAGGGATGCTTCCGGTGGCGGACAACCTGTCCAAGCCTGAATTTCGCCTGTGACGTCAGCATGAACGACCTCTTTCAGTCGGTTTTCTATCGTGAGTCGCGGCGAAAGGTCCATACGATGCATGCAGGGGCGGCGGAAACAGACTGTGAAAACCGCCCCAACAGTGGCTGAAATACGGCAGAAATGTGGCAGCGGCGTCGCCGGATCGCTTTCTGCACCCTGCCGACAGGGAATTTACCGCCAAACCGTTTCAAATTTCCCCGAAATCGGCTAGGAAGGAGAAAAGACTATAAAAACTTGAGGCAGATTCATGAGCAGCGTTCTCCGCCTGGTGGCGGTGGCCTTCCTGTTGGCGTCCTGTGGTGGGGGCCGCGATCATTCGCCGCCGCGCAACCTTGACGATGCCTGCGCGCTGGCGACCGAACGACCGGCCTATTTCCGCGCGATGCGCGATACCGAACGGCGCTGGAACGTCCCGGTTCCGGTGCAGATGGCAATCATCCACGCGGAAAGCCGTTTCGATGGCGACGCGCGCACGCCGCATCGGTATGCGCTGGGTGTCATTCCGCTGGGGCGCCAAAGCTCGGCCTATGGCTACAGCCAGGCCCTGGACGGCACATGGGAGGACTATCAGTCCCAGACCCGCAACCGCCACGCGCGCCGCGACAACATCGAGGACGCGACCGATTTCATCGGTTGGTATGCCTCGGAAGCCTATGCGCGCAACGGCATCCACCCGACCGACGCGCGCGATCTCTACCTGTCCTATCACGAGGGGCACGCCGGCTACGCCCGGGGCAGCCACAACAGCCAGCGCTGGCTGACCGATCTGGCCGATCGCGTGGCACAGCGCGCCGCCATGTATGACGCGCAACTGCGGGCCTGCAACCGACGCTGATCTCAGCGGTTGATGGTCAGACCTCGGCGCTGCATCTCGGCGTCGAGGTTGAACAGCAGCGACCCCAGCGACACCCCGGTGCGGAACGTGCCCAGGATCACCGTCGTCTCCTGCCCGGTGTCATCGGTGACGACCCATTGCCGCAGTTCGGTCGGATTCGCGCTGAACGCCAGGCGAATGCTGCCGTATTCCGGATGATCGGGGTCCTGTGCGACCACATTGGTGACAGGTCCGTCCTGCGTATGCCCGACGATCATGTTGGCGCGGTCCAGGTTCACCGGATCGTCCAGGATCAGGGCCAGCGGCGTGCGGCTGAGCGGGTAGGTCGTCGGCCCCGCGTTCGAGCGCGCGTCGAAAATGAACACGGACCCCGCCGAGGCGAGCACAAGCGTGCGGTCCGGTGCATCGTATTCGAACCGGATGCGCCCGGGGCGGCGGATCATCAGCCGCCCGGTGGACAGGCTGCCATCGGGGTTGATCTGGGTGAAATCCGCCTGAGCTGTCAGGAAGCTGTTGAAATAACGCGATATCTCGGACAGCGGAATGGGCTGTGCCGCAGCGGGCGTGGCCAGCATCAGCGGAGCGAGGGACAGGGCGGCAAGGAACGAACGGCGTTTCATGTCTCAGAAATACCGCAGCCGCGTCGCCGCTGCATCCGCGAAGTGACTCACGCTCCAACACAAGCGCGAGACAGCAGCGGAATCCCGCCCGGGACGGTGTCTCGGGCGGGACGGGACTCGGCTGGCGATCAAGCCGGTGCCTTGGTCTTGCGCAGGTAGGGCAGGGGCACGTCGATCTGGCCGAAGCGCGCCTTGGCATCCTCGGTCGAGACGGACAGCGCCACGATCACGTCGTCGCCCGGTTGCCAGTCGGCCGGGGTCGCAAACGGCTGACCGTCGGTCTGGCGGATCGCATCCAGCGCACGCAGGATTTCCGAGAAGTTGCGCCCGACCGACATCGGATAGATCAGCATCAGGCGGATTTTCTTGTCGGGTCCGATGATGAAGGTCGTGCGCACGGTCGCGGTGTCGTTGGCGGTGCGACCGTCGGGCAGATAGGCCTCGGCGGGCAGCATGTCATAAAGCTTGGCGACCTTGAGCTCAGGGTCGGCGATGATCGGGAAGGACATCGCCGTGCCGCCATAGGTCTGCACGTCGTCCATCCATTTCTTGTGTTCCTCGACCCCGTCGATCGAGATGCCGGCCAGCTTGCAGTTGCGCTTGGCGAACTCGCCGGCCAGTTTCGCGGCGGCCGAGAATTCGGTGGTGCAGACCGGCGTGAAATCCTTGGGGTGGCTGAACAGGACCGTGTAGCCGTCGCCGATATAGTCGTGCCAGGTCAGGGTTCCCTGGGTGGTTTCGGCGGTGAAGTTCGGGGCAACGTCGTTGATGCGCAGGCTCATGGCAATCCTTTCCGTTCGCTTGAGGAAATCGTGTGATATCGAGATAGGGGTCGGGGCGTCGATTGATAACCCCTCCCCTTGCCCTTGTCTTGGGGGAGTGACAGTCTGTCGCGAAATTTCGCAGGAGACCGCCATGCTGGACAAGCGCAAGTTCTATATCAACGGGGCCTGGGTGGACCCGGTCGACGGGCGCGATCTGGATGTCATCGACCCATCGACCGAAGAGGCGGTGGCCGTCATCTCGCTGGGCGGACCTGCCGACACCGACGCCGCCGTGGCCGCCGCCCGGGCCGCGTTGCCGGGTTTCATGCAATCCGCCCCGGCCGAGAGGCTGGACCTGGTGAAGCGCATCCTCGAGGTCTACAAGCGCCGCAATGACGAGATGGGCGACGCGATCAGCCTGGAAATGGGCGCGCCGATCGACATGGCCCGCACCGCGCAGTCGGGCTCGGGCACCTGGCATATCGAGAATTTCATCCGCGCCTTTGACCAGATCGCATGGGAAGCGCCGCTGAGCGACAAGGCGCCCGAGGACCGGATCATCAAGGAGGCGGTCGGGGTCTGTGCGCTGATCACGCCCTGGAACTGGCCGATGAACCAGGTCACTCTGAAGGTGATCCCGGCCCTTCTGGCGGGCTGCACGATGGTGCTGAAGCCGTCGGAAATCGCGCCGCTGTCGTCGATGCTGTTCGCCGAAATCCTGGACGAGGCCGGGGTGCCCCCGGGGGTGTTCAACCTGGTGAATGGCGATGGCGTCGGCGTCGGAACGCGGCTGTCGGGGCACCCCGACGTGGACATGGTCAGCTTCACGGGGTCGACCCGTGCGGGTATCGCGATTTCCAGAAACGCGGCCGAGACGCTGAAGCACGTGCACCTGGAACTGGGCGGCAAGGGGGCGAACATCATCTTTGCGGACGCCGACGAAAAGGCGGTGGTGCGTGGCGCGCGGCATTGCTTCAACAACACCGGGCAATCGTGCAACGCCCCGACCCGGATGCTGGTCGAACGGGCGATCTATGACAAGGCGGTCGAGATCGCGGCCGAGACGGCGGGCAAGACCCGCGTTGCCAGCGCCCACGAGACCGGCAACCATATCGGCCCGGTTGTCAGCCAGGCGCAGTATGACAAGATCCAGGGCCTGATCCAGAAAGGCATCGACGAAGGCGCGCGGCTGGTCGCGGGCGGGCTGGGCCGTCCGGATGGGCTGAACCGGGGCTATTTCGTGCGTCCGACCGTGTTCGCGGATGTGAACAACGACATGACCATCGCGCGCGAGGAGATCTTTGGCCCGGTTCTGTCGATCATTCCCTTCGACACCGAGGCCGAGGCCCTGCGGATCGCCAACGACACCCCGTACGGGCTGACGAACTACGTCCAGTCGCAGGATGGCGCAAAGCGCAACCGTCTGGCACGGCATCTGCGGTCTGGCATGGTCGAGATGAACGGCAAGTCGCGCGGGCGCGGGTCGCCGTTCGGTGGCATGAAGGCCTCGGGTCGCGGGCGCGAGGGGGGTGTCTGGGGGATCGAGGATTTCCTCGAGGTCAAGGCCGTCTCGGGCTGGTCCGCGGACGACGTGTGAGGGCAGAACAATGGCGTATGTCTATGACACGAACAACATCTTCGCGAAGATCCTGCGTGGAGAGATCCCCTGCAACAAGCTGCTGGAGACCGAGCATTCGCTGGCTTTCCACGATATCCGCCCGCAGGCGCCGGTGCATGTGCTGGTCATCCCCAAGGGGCCCTATGTGACCTTTGACCATTTCGCGCTGGAGGCCACGGATGCCGAACGCGCCGATTTCGTCGCGGCCATCGGGCAGGTTTGCAAGACCCTGGGCATTCAACCGGGCGAGGGTGGCACGGGCTATCGTGCGATTTCGAATGCCGGCGACGACGGGGTGCAGGAAGTGCCGCACCTGCATGTGCACATCATGTCGGGGCGGATGCTGGGTCATATGGTCAGCCGCCCGCCGACGGAATGACAAGGGGGCCTTGCGGCCCCCTTTGACCACCGCACCGCGCGCCCCAGGCTACAGCACGAAGGAGAACTGCCCTGCCAGCGGCAGACTGCGCGCGCGCGTTCCCGTCAGATCGAACAGCGCGTTCGCCAGTGCCGGCGCGGCGGGGGGTGTGCCGGGCTCGCCCGCGCCACCGATATGCGGATTGCTGGACAGAAGGCGCACGTCGGTCACGGGTGCGCCCGACATGCGGATCGCGTCATAATCGGGGAAGTTCTGCTGCTGCACCATCCCGTCGGCAAAGGTGATGCGCCCGTGCACGGCGGCGGACAGGCCAAACAGCATCCCGCCCTCCATCTGTGCGGCCAGGATGCCGGGATCCAGCGGGATGCCGACATCGGCGGCGATCCAGGCGCGCGCGATGCGGATCGCGCCGCCCTCGTCGCGCACTTCGATCACCTGGGCGACCGGGGTGCCGAAACTCCAGACCATCGCCACGCCGCGCCCGGTTCCGGGGGCCTTGGGCGCATCCCAGCCTGACATGTCGCGCACGGCTTCCAGCACACCGGCGGCTGCGGCGCTTTCCGGGCGGGCCATTGCCAGCCGGAAGGCCAGCGGGTCCTGACCCGCCGCATGGGCCAGCTCGTCGATGAAGCTTTCGTGCGTGAATCCGTTGTGGCTGGCACCGACCGATCGCCAGAACCCGACCGGCACCGCGAGGTCGGCCTTGTAGCCCCGGACCCGGTAGTTCGGGATCGCATAGGGCTGGTCATAGCCGCCTTCGACGATTGCGCTGTCGGCGCCGGCCATGGGCAGGCCCATCATGCGCCCGCCGGCCTGTCCCATCAGCCCCGGCGACGCGATCCGTGCATCGAACAGAACGGCCTGCCCGCCTGACACCGCGCCCTTCATGCGCGCGATCGCGGCGGGGCGGTAGAAGTCATGGGTCATGTCCTCTTCCCGCGACCAGGTGACATTCACCGGGGTGCCGGGCATGGCGCGGGCGACCCTGGCCGCCACGCTGGCATAGTCGGACTCGATCCGCCGTCCGAAACCTCCGCCCAGAAAGGTCGTGTGAACGGTCACATTCGCCGCGTCGATGCCGGCGGCTTCGGCCGCGGCTCGGGCCTGGATGAACGGGCCCTGGTTCGGCGACCACAGTTCCAGCGTATCGCCGTCGAACAGGGCGGTGGCGTTCATCGGTTCCATCGTGGCATGGGCCAGATAGGGCACGGTGTATTCGGCCTCGATCATCATGTCGCCGGTGGCGCTGTCCGCGTCGCCGTCATCGCGCAGCGTGGAATCGGGGCTGTCGTCAAAGGCTGCCTGAAGCCGTTGGGCGATGCCCGCGTCGTCTGCGGGATAGGGCGCCGGCCCCCAGTCGCAGGTCACGGCCTGTGCCCCCTGGATCGCGGCCCAGGTGTTGCGCGCCACGACCGCCACGCCGTCACCGATATCGATCACCCGTTCCACCCCGGGGATCGCCATCGCCGGCGCGGGATCAAACCCCTGCATCGTGCCGCCCAACCGCGGCGAGCGCCGGACGCTGGCGAATTTCATGCCCGGCAGGCGCGTGTCGATGCCGAAGGTCGCGGTGCCGTCGGTCTTTGCCGGAATGTCCGGCCGGGGCAGCGCGGTGCCCAGCAACCGCCATTCCGAGGCCGGCCGAAGATCTGCCTGCACCGGGTCCATGGCGGCGGCGGCCTGGGCCAGGTCGGCGTAGGACAGGCGTGTCCCATCGGCGGCAATGACCACGCCCGCCCGTGTTTCCAGGGTCGAAACCGCCACGCCCAGGCGCTGGGCGGCGGCGGCCTTCAACGTCTCGCGCGCGCTGGCGCCGGCCATGCGCAGGCGTTCGAACCCGTCGCGGATGCTGGTCGAGCCGCCGGTGAGTTGCAGCTTCAGCGGGCGGGCCACCACGCCGATCGTCTCGGCGAGGCTGCGTTGCCAGCCCGGGCGCGCGTAATCGGGGCCGGGGAACGCCCCTTCCAGCAGGCCGCCATTGAAATACGCCGCCGAAGCCGGGCCGTGCAGCACCCGGACGCTGGACCAGTCCACGTCCAGTTCTTCCGCCAGGCAGGCGGCGAGGGTGGTCTGCGCGCCCTGGCCCATCTCGGCCCGTCCGGTCACGATGGTGACGCCCTCGGCGTCGATGATCAGGAACGGGTTCAGCGTGGTTCCCGTCTGGGGGTGCAGCGGGTTCGGCACGGCCTTGTTCACCTGATACAGGCCAAAGGCCACGCCCCCCGCGACCGCGACGGACCCCACCAGAAAGGCGCGGCGGGTGATCTTGCCAAGCTTGCTCATTGCGTGCCCTCCCGCAGGGTGGTGGCGGCGTCGTGAATGGCGGCGCGGATGCGGGAATAGGTGCCGCACCGGCACAGGTTTCCGGCCATCGCGGTGTCGATATCGTCATCGGTGGGGTCGGGATTTTCCGCCAGCAGCGCCGCCGCCTGCATGATCTGTCCCGACTGGCAATACCCGCACTGGGGCACCTGATGGCGCACCCAGGCCTCTTGCAGCGCGTGCGGGGCCAGACCCTCGATGGTGGTGACACTGCCCCAGACATCGGCCAGTGCAACCTGGCACGAACGCACCGCCTCGCCGTCGATATGAACGGTGCAGGCCCCGCAGGCGGCAACGCCGCAGCCGTATTTCGTGCCCGTCATGCCCAGTTCGTCGCGCAGGACCCACAGCAGGGGCGTGTCGTCCGGCGCGTCGATGTCATGGGGTTGGCCATTGATCGTCAGGCGGGTCATGGGGTCCTCCGGCACATCATTCTGTGACAAAATGAACCAGAAATGTCAGAGTGTAAATTGACAAAATGGACAGTCGCTGTCAGAGAATTTCCATGACTGCACCGCCCGACCAGGACCTTGATCCAAGACGTGCCGCGATCCTGGCCGCGGCCAGCGAGGTCTTTGCGCGCTATGGCTTTCGCCGCACCGCGATGGGGGACATTGCCAGTCAGGCCGGCCTGTCACGCGCCGCGCTCTATCTGCACTATCGCAACAAGCAGGATATCTTCCGGTCCATCGTGCAGGCGTATTTCGCCCTGGCGGAAACCCGGATGCGGGCCGCTCTTGCCGCAGGGACGGACCCGGTGACAACCCTGACCGCCGCCTTCGAGGCCAAGGTCGGCCCCGAGATGGCGCCGCTGTTCGAATCGCCGCACGGCGAGGAATTGCTGGATGCCAATTTCGCCACCGCCGCCGATATCGTGACCCAGGGCGAGGCCCGCCTGTCCGCCTTGCTGGCGGCCTGGCTGGAGGCGCAGCGGGACCGGGGTGCCATCGTGTTCGACGGCCCGTCCCCGGCGATGGCCGCCACCCTCATCGCGGCCCTGGGCGGATTGAAGCACGCGGGCGGCAGCTATGCTGCGATCCGCGCCAGCATGGCGCGGCTCGCCCAGGTGTTCGGACGCGGGCTCAGGCCCTCATAGGCTGGTTCTGAGGTGCCAGAGTTCGGGGAACAGCACGACGTCCAGCATCCGCCGCAGATACTGCACGCCCGATGTGCCGCCGGTCCCCCGCTTGAACCCGATGATGCGTTCGACCGTGGTGACGTGGTTGAAGCGCCAGCGCCGGAAGTAATCCTCGAAGTCCATCAGCTTTTCCGCCAGTTCATAAAGCTCCCAATGGTTTTCGGGATCGGCGTAGACGGTGCGCCAGGCGGCTTCGACCGCGTCATTGGCCTGCCACGGTTGCCGCAGGTCGCGGTTCAGGACCTCGTCGGGGATGGCGAGGCCGGCATTCGCCAGTTGGCGCACGGCGACGTCATAGAGCGAGGGCTGCGCCAGTTCGGCCTCGAGCGCGGCGGTCAGATCCTCGCGGTGCGCATGGGGACGCAGCATGGCGGTGTTCCGGTTGCCGACGGCATATTCGATCATCCGGTATTGCCAGGACTGAAACCCCGACGATTGCCCCAGTTCGCGCCGGAACCGGGTATATTCGCTGGGCGTCATCGTCCGCAGGACGTCCCAGGCACCGTTGAGCTGCTCGAAGATCCGGGCGACGCGGCTGAGCATCTTGAACGCGGGGCGGGCCTCGCCCTTGGCGAGAAGCGCGCGGGCGGCGCCGATTTCATGCAGCGCCAGACGCATCCACAGTTCGCTGGTCTGGTGCTGGATGATGAACAGCATCTCGTCATGCGCCGAGGTGCGCATGTTCTGCGCTGACAGGATCGCATCGAGAGACAGGTAATCGGTATAGGACATGCGGCCGTCAAAGGCCATCTGCGCGCCGTCCTGGGCGGGATCATAGGCGGTGGACATCGGGTGTCTCCTGAATGTTGAAGGAACAGGCGGGATCAACCCGCGCTGCGTGCATTCAACTTTCCGACCATGGCCGTGCGCTTCCACAACGCGATCCAGCCGGCAGGCCGGCACAGGGGGGGCAGGGGGCTGAGTGTGGCCCACAGGCCGGGGCGCCGGCAATAGCGCCAGGTTGCCCCACCGAACGCGGGGAGCCGGCGTGCCCGAGGGCCGCCGATATCCCCGTGCCGGATCATGTGATCGCGGACCGGATCTTGAATTCCGGCCGGTCCCAGGCGTCGGTTGCCATGATGTCGGCCAGGATATCGACCGCGCGCTGAACGTCGTCCAGGCCGATGAACAGCGGCGTGAAGCCAAAGCGCATGGTATCGGGCGCCCGGAAATCGCCGATCACGCCGCGCGCGATCAGGGCCTGCATGATCGCATAGCCCTCTGGGTGGCGGAAACTGACCTGACTGCCCCGGCGCCCGTGGTCGCGCGGGGTCGACAGGGTCAGCGACGGGCAGCGGGCCTCGACCCCCGCGATGAAGGCGTCGGTCAGCTCCAGCGACCGGGCGCGGAGGTCGGCGATCGACACGCCATCCCAGACGTCCAGCGCCGCGTCCAGGGCGGCCAGTTGCAGCACCGGGGGCGTCCCCACGCGCATCCGTTCGATCCCGTGACCCGGCCGATAGTCCAGATCGAAGGCGAAGGGCGCCTCATGGCCCAGCCATCCCGACAGGGCCGGGCGCGCGACATCGACATGGCGCGGCGCGACATAGATGAAAGCCGGCCCGCCCGGGCCCGAGTTCAGGTATTTGTAGGTGCAGCCAACCGCGAAATCGGCCCCGCCTTGGCCGACCTGAACATCGGTCGCGCCGGCGGAATGCGCCAGATCCCAGACAGCGAGCGCGCCGACAGCGTGGGCCTTTGCCGTCAGGGCCGGCATGTCATGCCGACGGCCGGTGCGATAGTCCACCTCGGTCAGCATCAGCACGGCGACGCTGTCATCGATGGCGTTTTCGACTTCTTCGGGGGCGACGGTCTTCAACGTGTAGCCCTGGCCCAGCGTGCGGCACAGCCCTTCGGCCATATACAGGTCTGACGGGAAATTGCCGGTATCGGACAGGATCACCCGCTTGCCGGGGCGCATCTCGAGGCACGAGGCAAGCGCCTGGTAGACCTTGATCGACAAGGTGTCGCCCATCACGACATGCCCCGGTTCGGCACCGATCAGGCGCGCGATCCGGTCGCCGATCCGGGTGGGCAGGGCCATCCAGCCGGCCTTGTTCCAGCCGGTGATCAGCATCTGGCCCCATTCGTCGGTCACCGCCTGCTGAACCCGCGCGGCGACCGCGCGCGGCAAGGGACCGAGTGAATTCCCGTCGAGATAGATCACGTCCTGCGGCAAATCGAACTGAGCACGGGTGCGCGCGAAATCGGTGGGCATGGAACCTCCTGGCCTGACGGCCCGAGGCTATCGCCGTGCGGCAATTGTTTCAAGCTTAAAGATACGACGGAAAAACAAGGGGGCGCAGACCCCTGGAGTGGTCCGCGCCCCCTGTTTTCGTCACAGAACCGGGTTCAGGCCACGCGCTTTTGCACAGGGCGTCCGGCATAGGTCTTTTCCCCGACCTTGACCACAACCAACCCCGAGGTCGTGGTCCGCACGAATTCGCCCTGAATGCTGAGATAGCGGCCGATCATGATGGTTTTCAGCATGGTCATTCCCTCGTTCACCATGCCCAATTTATGCCACATTCCCGGCAGGGCTGCCAGAAATATGTCATATTTTATCGTTTGCGATCAGGAACTTGATTGTTCCATTGTTCACGCAATGGAAACGCTTGGGCAAAACGTCGGCTTATTGTCCGTCGTTCAAAGCCAGTCGCGCAGGATCGGGATCAGCGGGATGTCGGCTGGCGGCATGGGGTAGTCGCTCAACTGCCGCGCGTGCACCCATTTCAGCACTTGCCCCTCGCGTGGGGAAACGATTCCCTCCCACCGGCGACAGGCGAACAACGGCATGAGCAGGTGAAAATCCTCGTAGCTGTGGCTGGCAAAGGTCAGCGGAGCCAGGCAGGAGTGCCAGGTCTCGATGCCCAGTTCCTCGTGCAGCTCGCGGATCAGGGCGGTTTCGGGCGACTCGCCGGGTTCGACCTTGCCGCCCGGAAACTCCCACAGACCGGCCAGCGATTTGCCTGCCGGGCGCTGGGCCAGCAGGACACGGCCGTCAGCGTCGATCAGCGCGACGGCAGAGACAAGAAGCAGCTTCATGCGGGACTCTCCGGTCGAAAGGTCGGGGAAACGGGCGTTCCCCGGCCTTTCTCTGGTCTGGCTGGCGGGATGGGGCGCGGCCGAATCCTCGGCCGCAGACGATCACGAGCGGTAATCGGCGTTGATGTCGATATAGCGATGGGTCAGATCGCAGGTCCACACGGTGGCCTTGCCCTTTCCGATGCCCAGATCGACGCCGATCTCAAGCTCCTGGTTCTTCATGTAGGCGGCGCCGTCGGCCTCTTGATAGCCGGGGTCGACCAGCCCGCCAGAGGCGACGGTATGCGGGCCAAAGGTGATGCCCAGCGAGTCGCGGTCGGCGGCGGCCCCCGATTTTCCGACCGCGGCGACGATGCGGCCCCAGTTCGGATCCTCGCCGGCGATGGCGGTCTTGACCAGCGGCGAATTGGCGATGCTGAGCGCGCAGCGTTTCGCGTCAGCCGCATCGGCGGCGCCCGTCACGGTGATGCCGACGAATTTCGTCGCGCCCTCGCCGTCGCGCACGACCTGATGCGCAAGGTTCAGCATCACATCCGACAGCGCCCGCTCAAAGGCCTTTGCCTCGGCCGAGCGCATGTTGGCCAGCACCGGACCCTGACCCGTGGCGGCGACCAGCAGCGTGTCCGAAGTCGAGGTGTCGCTATCGACGGTGATGCAGTTGAACGAGGTGTCCGTCAGGCGGCTGACCATGGATTGCAGCGATTTCTGCGCAATGGCGACATCGGTGAACAGATAGACCAGCATCGTCGCCATGTCGGGCGCGATCATGCCCGAGCCTTTGGCGATGCCGACGATATGCGCGGTCTGATCGCCGATCTGGACCTCGGCCATGGCGCCCTTGGGGTAGGTGTCGGTGGTCATGATGGCGCGGGCCGCGTCGGCGATGCCGTGCGGCGACAGGCCGGCGACCAGGCCGTCCAGCGCGGCCTCGATCCGCTCATGCGGCAGGGGCTCGCCGATCACGCCGGTTGACGAGGTGAAGACGCGGTTTTCCGGCACGCCCAGCTTGCCGGCCACCGCTGCCGACAGAGCATTGACTGACATCCAGCCGCGCGCGCCGGTGAAGGCGTTGGAATTGCCCGAGTTGACAAGGATCGCCGCGCCCTGATCGGCGCCGTCCTTCAGCCCGATCTTGGCCTGGCAATCCAGCACCGCCGCCGAGCGCGTCGCCGAGCGCGTGAAGGTGCCCGCGACCACTGTGCCGGGGGCAAGCCGGGCCAGCATCACATCGGTGCGGTTCTTGTAGCGCACGCCGGCCTGGGTGGTGGCAAACTCGACCCCGGCGATTTCGGGAAGCAGGGGGAAACCGTCGCGCGGCGCCAGCGGCGACACGAGTGTCACCTTGGTCTTTGGCGCGGCCATCGGTGCGGCTGCAAGCTTCGCTTCCAGGGCTTTGGCCCGGGCTTTCCATTTCTTGGCTTTCGCCTTGTATTTCTTGGCCATGGCCGGGCTCCTTGAACGGGATCGGCCCGCGCCCCGGGTGGGGTGCGGGCCGGTTGGCGTCACGATACGCGGCTGCGCGTCAGTCGTCCAGAAGGGTCGTCTGGCTCAGCAGCGCCGGGTCCATGTCAGCCGAGAGGTTCTCGACCGTGGTTTGCGCCGTCAGCTGGTCGATCAGCGCCCGCGAGGCATCGCGCTGGATCTGCTGAACCAGATCGTTGCGCACCTGCTCCAGCGGCGGGACCTGCTGGATGCGGGTGTCTTCCAGCTTGATCACATGCCAGCCAAAGCGGGTCTGCACCGGCTGCGAAACCTGGCCAGGTTCGAGTGCCTCGACCGCGGCCTGGAAGTCGGGGATCATCGCGCCCGCCGCGAACCAGCCCAGGTCGCCGCCGTTCTGCGCCGACCCGTCCGTCGACATCTCGCGCGCGACATCGGCAAAATCGCGGCCATCGGCCAGCGCGGCCTCGACCTGCTGGGCCTCGTCCTCGGTCGCGACGAGAATATGGGCCGCATGGTATTCGGTCACGGGATCGCCGGCGGCATATTGCGCGGCAAAGGCGTCATAGGCGGCAGCGATGCTTTCGTCGGTGACCGCCGCGTTCACGGCCGCGACCAGCGCCGAATTGGCGATGAAGTTGCGGTTCTCGTTCTGCAGCAGGATCTGTTCGCGATGCGAAAGGTTGTCGGCGTGCGACTGCGCCAGCACCTCCTGCTCGATCAGTTGCTGCACCACGGCCGGGAACAGCGTGGCGTCCGGAACCTGGGCGAATTGTTGCGGCAGTTGCGTGCGCAGCGCGATGGCATTGCCCAGCGTGATATCGACGCCACCCACGCGGGCGATCACGGTATCGGCGGTCGCGGTGCTGGTCACGGCGTCGGCGGCCGGCGCATCTTCGGCCAGGGCGGGCAGCGCCAGCGTGGCAACGAATGCCGCCGCCAGTGCAAATCGAGCGTTTTTGAACATGCAAAGCTCCTGAATCGCGCCCTTGGGGGCGGCTGTGATTGACACCTGTTTGGCCGCCCCTTACATGCCAAAGCGACTTTTTCATTGCTCGGGCTGGACAGTCGCGCCCTGTTTAGGAAAGCAGCCGCCAACCGGCAACCCCGCCGGAGACGTCACCCGGTCACACAAAGGCGAGCGGAGAACACATGTTGGGCCTCGGAACTCTCAGCCGAAAGGTTTTCGGCACTGCGAACGACCGCAAGGTCAAGGCCGTCCGATCCCTCGTCACCAAGATCAACGCACTCGAGGACGAATTCGCCGCCCTGGACGACGCGGGTCTGGTTGCCAAGACCGAGGAATTCAAGCGCCGCTATCAAGAGGGCGAGAGCCTCGACTCACTGTTGCCCGAGGCCTTTGCCAACTGCCGCGAAGGCGCGCGGCGGGCGTTGGGGCTGCGGGCCTTCGACGTGCAGCTGATCGGCGGTATCTTCCTGCATCAGGGCAACATCGCGGAAATGAAGACGGGCGAGGGCAAGACCCTGGTCGCGACCTTCCCGGCCTATCTGAACGCCCTCAGCGGCAAGGGCGTGCATGTCGTCACGGTGAACGACTATCTGGCCCGCCGGGATTCGGACTGGATGGGCAAGGTCTATGCAAAGCTGGGTCTGACCACGGGCGTTGTCGTGCCGCATCAGCCCGATGACGAAAAGCGCATCGCCTACCAGGCCGACATCACCTACGCCACGAACAACGAGCTGGGCTTCGACTACCTGCGCGACAACATGAAGACCGACCTCTCGCAGATGATGCAGCGCGGTCACAATTACGCGATCGTGGACGAGGTCGACTCGATCCTGATCGACGAGGCGCGCACGCCGCTGATCATCTCGGGCATGTCGCAAGACCGCGGCAATCTCTATGTCCGGGTCAACGCGCTGATCCCGTCGCTGGTCGAGGATGACTATACGCTGGACGAAAAGCAGCGCACCGCGACCTACACCGACGACGGCAACGAGCATATCGAGCAACTGCTCTATCAGGCCGAGATCCTGCCCGAGGGGCAGTCGCTGTATGATCCGGAATCGACGACCGTCGTGCACCATGTCAATCAGGCCCTGCGCGCCCACAAGATGCTGCACAAGGACCAGCATTACATCGTGCGTGACGGCAAGATCGTTCTGATCGACGAATTTACCGGCCGCATGATGCTGGGCCGCCAGTTGTCCGAAGGGCTGCACCAGGCGGTCGAGGCCAAGGAAGGGCTGGAAATCCAGCCCGAGACGGTGACGATGGCCTCGATCACCTTTCAGAACTATTTCCGCCTGTATTCCAAGCTGGGTGGCATGACCGGCACCGCCGCCACCGAAGCCGAGGAATTCAAGGAAATCTACAATCTCGGCGTGGTCGAAATCCCGACCAACCGGCCCATCGCGCGGGTGGACGAGCACGACCAGGTCTATCGCTCGGCGCGCGAGAAATTCATCGGTGTCCTCGAAGAGATCAAGCAGGCCCATGACAAGGGCCAGCCGGTCCTGGTGGGCACCACCTCGATCGAGAAATCCGAAGAGCTCAGCCAGATGCTGACGCAGGCCGGGATCCCGCACAATGTCCTGAACGCCCGCCAGCACGAGCGCGAGGCCCATATCGTCGCCGAGGCCGGTCGCGTGGGGGCGGTGACGATCGCCACGAACATGGCCGGCCGCGGCACCGACATCCAGCTTGGCGGCAACGTCGAGATGCGCTTTCAGGACGAACTGACCGAAGGCACCGATCCGGTCGCGCTGCGTCAACGCATCGAGACCGAGGTCGCGGCGGAACGGCAAAAGGTGCTGGATGCGGGGGGCCTGTTCGTTCTGGCGACCGAACGGCATGAGAGCCGCCGCATCGACAACCAGCTGCGCGGCCGTTCGGGCCGTCAGGGGGACCCGGGTCGCTCGGTGTTCTTCCTGTCGCTGGATGACGACCTGATGCGCATCTTCGGTTCGGAACGGCTGGAAAAAGTGCTGTCCACCCTGGGCATGAAAGAGGGCGAGGCCATCGTCCACCCCTGGGTGAACAAGTCGCTGGAAAAGGCCCAGGCAAAGGTCGAGGCGCGCAACTTCGACATCCGCAAGACGCTGCTCAAGTTCGACAACGTCATGAACGATCAGCGGCGCGTGATCTTCGAGCAACGGCTGGAAATCCTGGAAGCCGAGGATGTCGGCGAGATCGTCGCCGATATGCGCCACGCGACGGTGGACGATCTGGTCGCGCGCCACCTGCCGGCCGGCAGCTATGCCGATCAATGGGATGTTGACGGTCTGACCGCCGACGCCCGGGAAAAACTGTTCCTGGATCTGCCGATCGCGGACTGGGCGGCCGAGGATGGCGTCGATCAGGAGGTCGTGCGCGAGCGTCTGGCGGCGGCGTCGGACGCGCTGATGGCGGAAAAGGAAACCGCCTATGGCACCGAGACGATGCGGGCGCTTGAAAAACAGCTGCTGCTTCAGGTCATCGATACCAAATGGCGCGAACATATCGTGACGCTGGATCATCTGCGCTCGGCGGTGAATTTCCGTGGACTGGCGCAACGCGATCCGCTGAATGAATACAAATCCGAGGCCTTCGTCCTGTTCGAGCACATGCTTGGTGCCCTGCGCGAGGATGTCACGCGGATGATCGCCCGGCTGAAGCCGATCTCGCCCGAGGAACAGCAGGCCATGATCCGGCAGATGGAACTGCAGGCCGCCGCCGCGCGCGAGGACGGCCGCCTGGAAACCCCGATGGATCTGCCGCAGATCGGCGCCGGGGCACCGCTGGCCACCGCCCCGACCGCCGCGGCCCGCGACGGGTTCGACGAAAGTGATCCCGCGTCCTGGGGCAATCCCGGCCGGAACGAACCCTGCCCCTGCGGTTCGGGCAAGAAGTTCAAGCATTGCCACGGCGCGCTGGCCTGAAATCTGCCTGACTGGACCCGTGCGGCGCGCCTTTCGTGGCGCGCCGCAGGCATTTCCGGGGGCGGGGATGACAGATCATTGCCGTGAAACAACCCCGCATGTGCCCCAAAGCTGCCCAACTCGCCCCCGATAACGGACCGGTCATTCATTCGAGCCGGAGTCCGCCATGAACAGGGTCCGCATTGTTGCTATTTCCGCCGTCGCACTGGGTGCTGCGGTTGTTGCCGGGACGCAGTTCCAGCAATCGACACCTCAGCCCGTGTCCGCGGGTCAGACCATGCCTGAGCCGGCGGTCGCGCCGGTTGCGGCTGCGGCCCCGGTCGCTGAAACCTCTCTTGCGGCGTTGAGTGCGGCTGCACCGGGTGAACCCGGCACCGCGCCCGTTGCGCCGGGCCTGGCGCCGGACTTGGCGCCGGACCTGGCGTCATCCGATCGCCCCGACCTGACCGCCGCGCCGATGTCCCCGTCGGTCACCCCGGCCGAAGCCCCCGCGCGGGCAGTCCCGCCGCGTCGCGTCGCGCCGCAGATGGCCAGCATCCTGCCCGGCGAAGCACCGCAGCAGGCCGAGCAGCCGGTGACCGCCGCCAGCGTCGTGCCGCGCACCGATCTGGCCAATGCAGAACCCGCGGCCCCCCCGCAGGAAGCCATGACCCGCGAGATCGTCGAACGCGCCCTGCAACCGGCCCCGCCGCCGTTCCCGCCGGTTGAAACCGCGGCCGAGACCGGGCCCGTCGAACCGCTTGATCCGCAGCTCGAGGCCGAAATCAACGCCTGCGCCGTCTGGCTGGTTGTCACCGCCGCGCCGGATGCGATGCTGGATGCCAGCGTCTACGCGCCGTGCGATCAGGGCGCTCAAGTTGCGATCAGCCATGCGGGCCTGACCTTTGACACGCATCTCGGGGCGGATGGTCAGCTCATGACCCAGATCCCGGCCCTGGCCGAGGACGCCTCGGTCACGCTGACCTTTGCCGACGGGCGGGTCGAAACCGACAGCACCAGCGTTCCCGATCTGGCGAATGTCGAACGGGTGGTTCTGGGTTGGCAGGGTCCGGCTGCCCTGGCCCTGCACGCCTATGAGTTCGGCGCCCGTTTTGGCGACTCGGGTCACGTTCACGCCGGGCATCCCATGGCGCCCGGCATGGAGGGCCACGGTTTCCTGACGGTGCTGGGCGATCCATCGATCGAAAACGCGCATCTGGCGCAGGTCTATTCCTATCCGCGCGGCGAATCGCCCCGGACCGGTGAGGTCGCGCTCGAGATCGAGGTGCCTGTCACCGACGCAAGCTGCGGGCAGACCTTGACCGCGAACTCGCTGGAGCTGCATGGCGGCGCTGCCGGTCAGGTCCGCGCGATCCGCCTGGATATGCCCGCATGCGACGGTGCGGGGGGATATGTGGTGCTGCCGGGCGTGCTGCCCGAACTGCAGATCGCCCAGTTGCAATAACGCGCGCCCGCGCTGGACGCGATCCCCAAGGGTATGAACAGGGCTCGGCGCAGGACGCCGGGCCCGTTTTCATTGCCCGACGGGGCAGGGGTGACCAGAGGGACCGCGCATCGTGCGCCGAACACGGACCAGCGTCTCACAGCAGGCCCTCTGCGCGAAAGCTGAACTCGCGTGACTTTCCAATGATCAGGTGATCATGCAGCACCAGTGACAAGGCGTCCGCCCCCTGGCGGATGCGTTCGGTCAGCGCGATATCCTGCTGGCTGGGGGTCGGATCCCCGGACGGGTGGTTGTGCACCAGGATCAAGGCCGAGGCATCCAGATCCAGCCCCCGGCGCAGGACCTCTCGCGGATAGACCGGGACATGATCCACCGTTCCGCGACCCTGCTCTTCATCCGCGATCAGGCAGTTCTTGCGGTCCAGATAAAGCACGCGCACATGCTCGACCGTGCGATGGCCCATGATCGTGTGGCAATAATCCAGAAGCGCGTCCCAGGACGAGATGACCGGACGTTTCACCATGCGCGCGCGGGTGAGGCGCGCGGCCGCCGCCTCGGTCAGCTTCAGGGCCACCAGAACCGAATCCCCCACGCCGGGAACCTTGCGCAACTGTGCCTCGGGTGCGGTGATGACGCCCGCAAGCCCGTCGAACCGATCCATCAGGGCCCGGGCCAGGGGTTTCACATCCTGACGCGGGATCGCCCCGAACAGGATCAGTTCCAGCAATTCGTAATCCGGCACCGCGTTTGCGCCCCCGTCCAGAAAGCGCGCACGCAGCCGTTTGCGGTGATCCTTGAGATATGACGGCAGCAGGACCGGCGATCCGATCGGCCGCGCATCGTCGAACAGGGGAAGCGGGGCTTCCGAGAGGGCATCTCGCTGGCGCATGCCCCAACCTGGACCGAGTCTGGTTGAAAAAGCGTTAACGAAAACGGCGGCCCAGGGGCCGCCGTGTCCACGGGGTCAGGAAAGGCTGGGCTCAGCCTTTCATCCCTTCCCAGAAGCTTTTGACCTTGCTGAAGAAACTGTTGCCTTCCGGGTGGTTGTCCTGTGACAGCGACTCGAATTCGCGCAGCAGTTCCTTTTGCCGCGAGGTCAGGTTCACCGGGGTTTCGACCCCCAGTTCGATCAACATGTCGCCGGACCCGCCGCCGCGCAGCGCGGGCATCCCCTTGCCACGCAGTCGCATCTGCTTGCCGGACTGGGCACCGGCCGGGATCTTCACCCGTGAGCGCCCGCCATCGATCGTGGGCACCTCGACCTCGCCCCCGAGGGCGGCGGCGGTGAAGCTGACCGGGACGCGGCAATGCAGGTCAAGCCCGTCGCGCTGGAAGAGCGCGTGTTCGCGCACCTCGATGAAGATATAGAGGTCGCCCGAGGGGCCGCCCCTGAGCCCGGCCTCGCCCTCGCCCGAAAGGCGAATGCGGGTGCCGGTTTCAACGCCCGCCGGAATGTTGACCGAAAGCGACCGCTCCTTTTCGACGCGGCCGGCGCCCTTGCAGGATTTGCACGGGTTCTTGACGATCTGCCCCAGCCCGCCGCAGGTCGGGCAGGTGCGTTCGACGGTGAAGAAGCCCTGCTGCGCGCGGACCTTGCCCATGCCCGAACAGGTCGGGCAGGTAACAGGCTCGGCCCCCCCCTCGGCGCCGGTGCCGTGGCATTCGTCGCAGGTGGACAGGGTCGGCACACGGATGGATTTCTGCGTGCCTTGATAGGCCTCTTCCAGCGTGACGCGCAGGTTGTAGCGCAGATCCGATCCGCGGCTTGCACGGTTGCGCGTACCGCCACCGCCACCGCCCCGGCCGCCCATGAAATCGCCGAACAGATCTTCGAACACATCCGAGAAGGCCGACGAAAAGTCGCCGCCCGGATGCCCGCCGCGCGGGCCGCGGGGGCCGGCGCCTGCGCCCATGCCTCCCTCGAAGGCGGCGTGGCCATACCGGTCGTAGGCGGCCTTCTTGTCGGCGTCCTTGAGCACGTCGTAGGCTTCGTTCACTTCCTTGAACTGGGCCTCGGCGTCGGGGTTGTCCTTGTTGCGGTCGGGGTGCAGTTCTTTCGCCTTGGTGCGGTAGGCCTTTTTCAGCTCGTCGGCCGACGCGCTGCGGGCCGCACCCAGGACTTCGTAATAGTCGCGCTTGGCCATTCGTGGACCTCACCTTTCAAAGACAAGGCCCCGGTCCGGCATGACCGGCCGGGGCCTCGCGGTTTACACGGCGTCAGCCGCGACGCTTGTTGTCATCGAGGTCCTCGAAGTCGGCATCGACGATGTCGTCATCGACCGGGCGCGGCTCGTCGTCGGAGGCTCCCTCGCCCTCGCCGGCTTCCTGCTGCGCCTTGTAGATGGCTTCGCCCAGCTTCATCGAGGCATCGCGCACGTTGTTGATACCCGACTTGATCTTGTCGGCATCGTCACCGTCCACGGTGTCCTTGAGCGCCGCAATCGCCAGCTCGATCGCTTCGACGGTCGTCGGGTCGACCTTGTCCTTGTATTCGGACAGCGACTTTTCGGTCGAGTGGATCAGGCTTTCCGCCTGGTTCCTGGCCTCGACCAGGTCCTTGCGGGCCTTGTCGGCGTCGGCGTTGGCCTCGGCGTCCTTGATCATCTGTTCGATATCGGCATCCGACAGACCACCCGAAGCCTGGATCGTGATCCGCTGCTCCTTGTTCGTGGCCTTGTCACGGGCCGACACGTTGACGATACCGTTCGCGTCGATGTCGAAGGTCACCTCGATCTGCGGCAGACCACGGGGCGCGGGCGGGATGCCCTCCAGGTTGAACTGGCCCAGGATCTTGTTGTCGGCCGCCATCTCGCGCTCGCCCTGGAACACGCGGATGGTCACCGCGTTCTGGTTGTCCTCGGCGGTCGAAAAGACCTGCGACTTCTTCGTCGGGATCGTGGTGTTGCGGTCGATCAGACGGGTGAACACCCCGCCCAGGGTTTCGATGCCCAGCGACAGCGGCGTCACGTCCAGCAGCACGACATCCTTGACGTCGCCTTGCAGCACGCCGGCCTGGATGGCCGCGCCCATGGCCACGACTTCATCGGGGTTCACGCCCTTGTGGGGCTCCTTGCCGAAGAACTTGGTGACCTCTTCGATCACCTTGGGCATCCGGGTCATGCCGCCGACCAGAACGACCTCGTCAATGTCGCCTTTCGACAGGCCGGCGTCCTTGAGCGCCTGCGCGCAGGGCTTCATCGACTTGACGATCAGGTCGCCCACCAGGCTTTCCAGCTTGGCGCGGGTCAGCTTCATGACCATGTGCAGGGCTGCCCGGTGTTCTTGTCCATCGAGATGAACGGCTGGTTGATCTCGGTCTGCTGGCTGGACGACAGCTCGATCTTGGCCTTTTCCGACGCTTCCTTCAGGCGCTGAAGCGCCATCTTGTCCAGTGCTCAGATCAACGCCATGCTCTTTTCTGAACTCGTCCACCAGGTAGGTGACGATCCGCATGTCGAAGTCTTCACCACCCAGGAAGGTGTCGCCGTTGGTCGATTTCACCTCGAACAGGCCATCGTCGATTTCCAGGATCGAGATGTCGAAGGTCCCGCCGCCGAGGTCATAGACCGCGATCGTCTTGGAGCCTTCCTTGTCCAGGCCGTAAGCCAGCGCGGCCGCGGTCGGTTCGTTGATGATGCGCAGCACTTCAAGGCCGGCAATCTTGCCCGCGTCCTTGGTCGCCTGACGCTGTGCGTCGTTGAAATACGCGGGCACGGTGATGACGGCCTGCGTGACGTTCTCGCCCAGATAGCTTTCGGCGGTTTCCTTCATCTTCTGCAGGATGAAGGCGCTGATCTGCGACGGCGAATATTTCTCGCTGCGCACTTCGACCCAGGCGTCACCGTTGCCGCCATCCACGATCTTGTAGGGGACAAGTTTCTTGTCCTTCTCGACTTCGGCATCCGAAGTCCGGCGCCCGATCAGGCGCTTCACCGCAAACACGGTATTGGTGGGGTTGGTGACGGCCTGCCGCTTGGCGGGCTGGCCGACCAGGCGCTCACTTTCGGTGAAACCAACGATCGACGGCGTGGTGCGCGCGCCTTCCGAGTTCTCGATAACGCGGGGCTGCGAGCCTTCCATGATGGCCACGCAGGAGTTGGTGGTCCCGAGGTCGATCCCGATGACTTTAGCCATGTTGAAATCCTCTTTCCTTCGGCGATGTTGTGGGGCGACGATCCCGTCAGGCTTCGCCTCCCCGATCCCAGAACCGGGCCCCCGTCAGGGCGTTTTCCCGGCTTCGAGGGCTATATAGGGAGGGGAAAACGGGCCTGCAAGCGCCCGCGCCGCCTCAATTTCACACGAGTTTCACCGATCACCCGCCGACCTGGGCTATCACCAGCGGCACGGTCAGCACACTGAACAGGGTGGAAATCAGGATCGCCGCCGAAACCCGCGCGACCGCCACCCCGTAATGCTGCGCCAGGATATAGACGTTGCCGGCCACCGGCAGGGCGGCGGCGCTGACCAGAACCCCGGTCGCATAGGGTTCGACATGGAAGATCCACACCGCCGCGCCGCCCACCGCCAGCGGATGCAACACCAGTTTCGCGACGCTGAGCCAACCCGCGACTGTCAGTCGCTCGGCGCGCTTGGTGGTCAGGCTGGCGCCGATGGCAAACAGGGCGCCGGGCGTGGCGGCGGCACCCAGAAGCGTGGTGGTCGCGGTCACCGGGCCGGGCAGTGCCAGGCCGGTGGCCGACCACGCCAGCCCCGCGGCCATCGCCACGACCATCGGATTGCGCGCCAGCCCCAGCCCGATGACCCGGGGCAGGGCCGGGGTCAGGCGCCCTTCGCGTGCCAGGGTGATGATGACGGTCAACAGGCTGGAAAAGACGATCAGGTCGATCGACAGCACCAGCAGAACCGTGCGCGCCGCCGGATCGCCCAGTAGCAGCACCAGCATGGGCACGCCCAGAAAGCCGGTGTTGCCGATGATGGCGGTGTGGGCCTCCATCACGGCCTCGGTCAGGGGGCGCAAGCGGACAAAGGCCACGGCCAGCGCGATCAGATAGACCACCGCGCAGCCCCACAGATAGGCCGCCGCCGCGCGCGGTTCAAAGATCTCGGACAGGGACATGCTGGCGGAAAAACCGAACAGCATCGCGGACAGGGCAAAATAGAACACGAACCTGGTCAGCCAGGCCGTGGCCTCGGGCGGGAAAAATCCGACCTTGCCGGCGCCGTATCCCAGCCCGATGACCGCAAAGAAAGGCAGGGTTTGCAGAAAGACCGCCAGCATGGGGCCGAGGTAGCACAGGGCTGCCTTTCTCGCCAGTGGCAGGCGACGCCACGGCATTGATTGAAACGCCTTCACAAAACCGCCATCTTGAGGGCGAGGGGCGCGGTTTTTCGCGCCAGGGAGGATGACAATGACGCGCCAATTCGCCACCGCTGCCGACGCCGCCGCCATCCAGGCCGAAATGCCCTGGGCTGACCGGGATGTCCCGGTCACCGTCTATGACCGCATCGTGCGCACCCGCGCGCTGCATGGCAAGGGCAAGGCGTTCTCGTTCCAGCTGTTCGCCGAGGACGGCGCGCACGCGGAAACCCTGACCTGGGCCGAGTTCCTGGCGCGGGTGACGCAGGCCGCCAACTTCTTCCGCTCGCTGGGTGTGGGCGAGGGGGATACCGTTGCCTATGTGCTGCCGACGATCAACGAAACCGCCATCACCCTGTTCGGTGCGATGACGGCGGGGATCGTCAATCCGATCAACCCGCTGCTGGAACCCGAAAAGATCGCCGGCATCCTGCGCGAGACGAATGCAAAGGTCGTGGTCACGCTGCGCGCCTTTCCCAAGACCGATGTCGCGCAGAAGGTCGCCGAGGCCGTGGCCAACGCCCCCAATGTCAAGCATGTGGTCGAGGTGGATCTCAATCACTACATGACCGGCGTGAAGAAGATGCTGGTGCCGCTGATCCGTCCGAAGAACCCGGTGCGGCACACGGCGAAGATCTGGCCCTTCTACCGTGAACTGCAAAAGCAGCCCGATCAGCGGCTGACCTTCGACCAGACGCAAGCGGACCGGGTCTGCGCCTATTTCCACACCGGCGGCACCACCGGCCTGCCCAAGGTGGCGCAGCACAAGGCCTCGGGCCTGATGTATAACGGCTGGCTGGGGGCGGAACTGCTGCTCAGCGAAGAGGACACCATCCTCTGCCCGCTGCCGCTGTTCCACGTCTTTGCCGCCTATCCCGTGGTCATGGCGGCGGTGACGGCGGGCGCGCATGTGGTCATGCCGACGCCGCAGGGCTATCGCGGCGATCATGTCTTTGACAATTTCTGGAAGCTGGTGGAACGCTGGCGCGCCAGTTTCATCATCACCGTGCCGACCGCGCTGTCGGCCCTGATGCAGCGCCCGGTGAATGCCGACATCTCCACGCTGAAAAGCGGGTTCTCGGGGTCGGCGGCGCTGCCGGTCGAACTGTTCAAACGGTTCGAACAGGCGACCGGCGTTGCCATCGTCGAAGGGTATGGACTGACCGAGGCGACCTGTCTGGTGTCGGCAAATCCGGTTACGGGGCAGAAAAAGATCGGCTCTGTCGGCATTCCGTTTCCGTATACCGACGTAAAGATCGCCCATTGCGCGGCCGATGGTTCCATTACAAGGGAATGCGCGGTGGACGAGGTGGGCGAGATCTGCGTCGCCAACCCGGGCGTCTGGGCGGGTCATACCTATACCGAGGCGGCGAAGAACAAGGGGCTCTATGCCAACGGCACGCATCTGCGAACCGGCGATCTGGGGCGGATCGACGCCGACGGGTATCTGTGGATCACCGGCCGGGCCAAGGACCTGATCATCCGGGGCGGCCACAACATCGACCCCGCCATGATCGAGGAGGCGATGCTGGCCCATCCCGCCGTGGCCTTTGCCGGCGCCATCGGTCAGCCCGACGCCTCGGCGGGGGAACTGCCCTGCGTCTACGTCGAACTGGTCGCGGGCAGGACCGTCACCACGCGCGAACTGATCGACCACGCGGCCGAGCGCATCCCGGAACGCGCGGCCGTGCCCAAGTGGATCGAGGTCCTGCCCGAATTGCCCAAGACCGCCGTGGGCAAGGTGTTCAAGCCCGATCTGCGGCGCATGGCCATCACCCGGGTGTTCGACGCCGCATTCAAGGAGGCGGGGCTGTCCGCCCATGTCGCCGGCGTGATCGAGGACAAGAAACGCGGGTTGGTGGCACAGATCGCGCGCGATGGCGCAGTGGACGAGGGCAAGCTGCGCGACATGCTGGGCCAGTATACGGTCGCCTGGGATCTGGTCTGAGTTGCCAATCCCCGCGCGGGGCCTTAGCTCTGCCCTCAGACAGGAGGCCCCGCCATGCCCGCACCCATTCCCGTAACGCTGCTGACCGGCTTTCTCGGCTCGGGCAAAACGACGCTGTTGAACGCGCTGTTGAAAGATCCCGGGATGGAGCGCGCGGCGGTCGTCATCAACGAGTTCGGCGAAATCGGGCTGGATCATGATCTGATCGAAAGCTCGACCGAGACGATGGTGCTGATGGCTTCGGGCTGTCTGTGCTGCACCGTGCGCGGCGATCTGGCGGAAACGCTGAACGATCTGCGCCAGCGTCGTGACGCGGGCGAGATCGCCTTTGACCGTGTGGTGATCGAAACGACCGGCATCGCCGACCCGGCACCCATCGTGCAGACCTTGGTCATGGATGGCGATCTGTCCTATGATTTCGCGCTGGACGGCGTGGTGGTGACGGCCGATGCCGCGACCGGGGCGCAGACCCTGGACAAGCAGTTCGAAGCCGTGCAGCAGGTGGCGATGGCCGACCGGATCGTGCTGACAAAGACCGATCTTGTCACGCCCGCGCAGCTGGCCGCGTTTGAAAGGCGTCTGGCCGCGATCAACCCGGGCGCGCCGCGTCACCGGGCCGATCACGGGCGGATCGACCCGGCACTGCTGTTCGGTCTGGCGCCGCGCCCTGACAGCAGTCAGGCCCAGGCGCTGGCCTGGGTGGCCGCGCAACCGAAAAAGGCCAGCCTGCCGCCCCTGAGCGGGTTGAAGCAGACCCAACCGGCCGGCATGGGGCAAAGCTATGGGTTGTTCGCGTCGGGCGGCACAACCGGCGTGCGGCCCTCGCATGACGGGCGCGTGACCTCGCAGTCGATCGAGATCGCGAAACCCATTTCGCCCATCGTCTTTGACCTGTGGCTGGAAAGCCTGATGAATTCGGCCGCCGCCGACATTCTGCGGTTGAAGGGCGTGGTGCATGTCGAGGGCATGAAGCATCCCTTTGCCCTGCACGGCGTTCAGCACATCTTTCACCCGCCGGTGCCCTTGAGCCATTGGCCCGAGGGCGACAAGACCAGCCGCATCGTGGTCATCGGCCGCGATCTGCCGCCCGGGTATCTTGAGGACAGCCTTGGCTTCCTGCGGTCGGCGCCACCCGTGACCGAGCACAAGCTGTAACGCAAAAGGCCCCGGATCGCTCCGGGGCCTTTGGTTTGCGGGGTTGCGGGGTCACACCACCCGTTCGACCATCATCTTCTTGATCTCGGCGATGGCTTTCGCCGGGTTCAGTCCCTTGGGGCAGGTCGAGGCGCAGTTCATGATCGTGTGGCAGCGATACAGTTTGAACGGATCGTGCAGATCGTCCAGACGTTCGCCCGTGGTCTCATCGCGCGAATCGATGATCCAGCGGTAAGCGTGCAGCAGCGCGGCCGGGCCCAGATAGCGGTCGGCGTTCCACCAGTAGCTGGGGCACGAGGTCGAGCAGCACGCGCACATGACGCATTCGTAAAGCCTGTCCAGTTTGGCGCGGTCCTCGACCGACTGCTTCCATTCCTTGGCGGGGGTGTTCGATTTCGTTTCCAGCCACGGCATGATCGATTCATGCTGGGCGTAGAAATGCGTGAGGTCCGGCACCAGATCCTTGACCACGGGCATGTGCGGCAGCGGATAGATCTTCACGTCGCCCTTGATCTCGTCCATGCCGAAGATGCAGGCCAGCGTGTTGCGCCCGTCGATGTTCATCGCGCAGGAACCGCAGATCCCCTCGCGGCAGGACCGGCGGAAGGTCAGCGTCGGGTCGATCTCGTTCTTGATCTTGATCAGCGCGTCCAGAACCATCGGCCCGCAGGTGTCCATATCGACGAAATAGGTATCGACACGGGGGTTTTCGCCGTCGTCGGGCGACCAGCGGTAGATGCGGAAGGTGCGGGTGTTCTTCGCGCCCTCGGGCTTTGGCCAGGTCTTGCCGGTGCGGATCTTCGAGTTCTTCGGCAGAGTGAGTTGAACCATCTCCGTGCGCTCCTCAGTAAACCCGCGCCTTGGGCGCGATCTTTTTCAGCGAGATGCCGCCGTCCGCTTCGCTGGTCAGCGGATCGAGGACCACGGGACGATAATCGAGCCGCACATCCGCGCCTTCGACCCAGGCGAGCGTATGCTTGCGCCAGTTGGCATCGTCACGGTTCGGATAATCCTCGTGCGCATGGGCGCCACGCGATTCCTTGCGGGCCTCGGCGCCGACGATTGTCGCCATGGCGCAGGGCATCAGGTTTTCCAGCTCCAGCGTTTCCATGAGATCGCTGTTCCAGATCATCGAGCGGTCGGTGACCTTGATGTCGGACAGCTTGCCGGCGACGGCCTTCATCTTTTCAACGCCTTCGGCCAGGGTCTTGTCGGTGCGGAACACCGCCGCATCGGCCTGCATGGTTTTCTGCATCTCGAGCCGCAGTTCCGCGGTCCCGGTGCCACCCGAGGCATGGCGCAGCCGGTCGAACCGGTCCAGCGCCGCATCGACAGCGGCCTGCGGCGTTTCGCGGTTGGGTGCGTTGGGGTCGATGGTCTGGCCCGCGCGGATCGCCGCGGCGCGACCGAACACCACGAGGTCGATCAACGAGTTGGACCCCAGCCGGTTCGCGCCGTGGACCGACGCACAGGCGGCCTCGCCCACGGCCATCAGGCCCGGCGCGGTGCGGGTCGGGTTCTCGCTGTCGGCGTTCAGCACCTCGCCCCAGTAGTTCGTCGGAATGCCGCCCATGTTGTAGTGCACGGTCGGCAGAACCGGGATCGGTTCCTTGGTCACGTCCACGCCGGCAAAGATGCGGGCGGATTCGGAAATCCCCGGCAGGCGCAGGTGCAGCGTTTCGGGCGGCAGGTGGTTCAGGTGCAGGTGGATATGATCCTTGTGCGCCCCGACACCGCGGCCTTCGCGGATCTCCATGGTCATGCAGCGGCTGACCACATCGCGCGAGGCCAGGTCCTTGTAGGTCGGGGCATAGCGTTCCATGAACCGCTCGCCCTCGGAGTTGGTCAGATAGCCGCCTTCGCCGCGCGCGCCCTCGGTGATGAGACAACCGGCGCCATAGATCCCGGTGGGGTGGAACTGCACGAACTCCATATCCTGCAGCGGCAGGCCGGCGCGGGCGATCATCCCGTTGCCGTCGCCGGTGCAGGTATGGGCCGAGGTGGCGCTGAAATAGGCGCGGCCATAGCCGCCGGTCGCCAGCACCACCGTCTTGGCGTTGAACTGATGCAGCGTGCCGTCATCCAGTTTCCAGGCCAGCACGCCGGTGCATTCGCCGTCATCCGTCATCAGAAGGTCGGTGGCGAAATATTCGATATAGAACTGCGCCTTTTCCTTCAGCGAGCGGCCGTAAAGCGTGCAGGGATGGCGTGCCCGGTGCGGTCGGCCGCGGCGCAGGTGCGCGTTGCACGGGCGGGCCTTCGCCGAATTCGGTGGTGTGGCCGCCGAACGGGCGCTGATAGATCTTGCCCTCTTCGGTGCGGCTGAAGGGCACGCCATAGTGTTCCAGCTCATAGACAGCGGCGGGCGCGGAACGCGCCAGATATTCCATCGCGTCGGTGTCGCCCAGCCAGTCCGAGCCCTTGACGGTGTCATACATGTGCCACTGCCAGCTGTCGGGGCCCATGTTGCCCAGCTGGCGGCGATGCCGCCCTGCGCCGCGACGGTATGCGAGCGGGTCGGGAACACCTTTGGTGATGCAGGCGGTTTTCAGGCCCTGTTCGGCCATGCCCAGCGTTGCGCGAAGACCCGCGCCGCCAGCCCCGACCACGACCACGTCATAGGTGTGTTGTTCGATTTGATAAGCAGACATTCGGTCGGTCCTCAGGCGCGGAACAGGATGGTGGCGACGGCCAGATGATGCCGCTGACGGCCAGCGTTGCGCTGAACAGCTTGGTCAGGATCACCAGCACCAGCCGCGCGCCGCCTGCGAGGTAATCCTCGATCACCACCTGCATCCCGATGGCAAAGTGCCAGCAGGCGACGGCGATGAACAGGATGGCGGTGACGGCGTTGCCGAACTGGCCATAGGTCGCGACCAGCGCCTCATGACCGCCACCCAGGGCGCGGCCAAAGGGGATCAGGAACAGGATCGTCAGCGGCACCAGCGCGATCGAGGTCAGGCGCTGCATCCAGAAATGATGCACGCCCTCATTGGCGCGGCCCAGCCCGGCGACGGCGTTATAGTCGGTCTTGTAGCTCATGGCGCCCTCCGTCAGACCAGCAACAGGGTGAGACCGGTCAGCACCACCGAGGCGCCGATCACATACCAGTTCGACCTTGCCACCGTCGGCAGGTCGAACCCTTTGCCCAGATCAAAGAAGAAGTGGCGGATCCCGTTGGCGAAGTGGAACCACAGGGCCCAGAGCGAGCCGACCAGCACCAGCAGGCCGAACCACGAGGTCAGCAGCGCGTCGGCCACCGCGAAATAGTCGGGCGAATAGGCACCGGCGACGAACCACCAGACCACCAGGATGCCGCCGGCCATCATGCCGACGCCGGTGATCCGGGTCATGATCGAAATCTTCGCGACCAGCGGCAGGCGATAGATTTGCAGGTGCGGGGATAGCGGCCGGTTGCCCCGGTTCACGTCAGCCATGATTGGGTCCCTCTCTCTTGGCGCGCCCGGCCCCGGGAACGAACCTCCGAGGTCGGCTGGCTTGCCGTTTGCATAGCGCATTTTTCCGGCAAGTCACGCGCCCAATCGTGAAAAACCCCGCGAGCAGGGCGGGATTCGGGCGAAAAACCGCGAATGTGATCACGCATTCTGGCGCTGTGATCACATGATTGCGGTATCGGTCCGTCGCCCGGTTCGCCCGCGGTCACCCGGGCCACGGCACCTGCCGCGGGGCAAATCGCGGGGTCTCGCGCGGGGCGCGCATCGTGCAGAGCAGACAGAATCGCAGGCGCCTTGAGGGCCGATCAGTCGGCTTGCGGTTGTGAGGTCGAGGGGAAGCGCAAAATGCAGGATAACGCGAAAATGAGCGAAAAACTGCCGTGAATGCCTGCTTCTGCGCCGAATTTCCGCATTTCCGCGACCTGCCGTTGCAGTCCTGCCGCAATCAGGTTCTATTATCGACAGAAATCAGATGGCGGCGTTGACACTTTTGCCGGGTCGATGGCACTAAGGTCGCGCAAATGCGAGCATCGGTCGCACAGGTGGCCAGTTACTGACAGGAAGACAGGCTTATGAAAAACATTTTCCTTGCATCCGCGGCGGCGATTGCGTTGGGCGCGCCCGCGGCGACGGCCCAGACGATCGGCATGGCGGCTATCCCCTCGGGCTTCGGTGTCGCGGGCAACGTCGTTGCGCTCGGCTTCTCGGCCACCTACAGCCAGCAGCTGCGCGGCGTCGCGCCGAACCAGACGCATTTCGATGCGGCGACCTCGGCGACCTTCGGCTTCGGCAACCCGGTCTCGGGCGTGGGCGTGGAACTGGGTGTCAACCTCACCTCGTTCCGCCGCTTTGGTCAGTCGGGCCACCTGTCTCTCGGCGTCCACCACATGTGGCAAGCCGGTCAGGGCGCGTTCTCGGCCGCGCTGCGTGCGTCGTATCTGGGCGCCTGGGGCGACATCAAGACCTACAACCCCGCCTACTCGCTGACCGGCTCGTGGATCGGTGGCGTCGGGTCGCGCCTGGCAATGTTCACGGTCGGTGTCGGCACCGGCTGGGGCCAGCTGGGGTCTGACCGCACCACCCGCGGCGCTGTCGGCTTCGCGGTCGGCCTGAACGAACAATGGTCGGCCAACATCGGCTATGTGGGTCAGGAATCGGTGATCGGTGCGATCTGGAACCCGCCGGCGCTGAACGGTGCCTCGATCGCCTTCTCGATCCGCAATATCGAGGATTCGGGCAACGCGTCCTTCGGCATCGACGTGGGCCGTGCTTTCGCGCTGATGCGCTGATGTGACCTGGCGGAGGCGATCACGATCGCCTTCGCAGCCGCTCTTGGCCGCACGGTCAGTATCGGGAACCCGGCAGCGCGGAAGCGCATGACACGATCAGGGTTCCGGTGTAGAATTCGGTCAACGAGCCGAAGAGCGGGACAGAGTTCTCCATCGCCGCGAAAGCGGCATAGACGCCACTTTTCATGTTACGAGGTATCGCCATGAAGACCCTTCTTCTCTCTGCCGCGGTCGCGCTTGCCACGGCATCCGCCGCTTTCGCCGCTTCGGGCCCCGGTTCGCCCTCGCCGACCCCGCCTGGAACGTCGCCGGTGCCGTCTGTTTCGTTCAACAACACCCCGGGCTCCTTTCTCACCGTGACTTTGCTGAACAATGGGACCTGGCAGGTCAACATCACCAACTTGAATGCCAACTGACTGAGACCACCCTGGTCACAGGACATCAGGCAGGCGGTCCCATGGGCCGCCTGTTTGCTTTTGCCGCGGGTGTTACAGCGGCATCAAGGCCCAGTAGTCCAGATCCAGCAGGACCTCGGGCAGATACTTTCCATCCTCGCCGCGCAGACCAGTCCCGGTGCCGCTGGTCGCCACCAGGCGCAGACGGATCGCCCCGACGCCGGGCGCGCTGGTCTCGGCGGTATCCAGCACCTCGGACCAGGCCTTGACCGTCATGCCGCTGAAGCACGGGTTCGCGTGCGCGCCGGCATTGATCGCCACGATCATCTGCGCATTCGCCAGACCATTGAACGACAGTGCCCGCGCCAGGCTGATGACATGCCCGCCGTAGATCAGGCGCTGGCCGTCCGGGCGGAAGGTGGCGTCGAAATGCACCTTGGCGGTGTTCTGCCAGAGTCGTGTGGCCAGCATGTGCTCGGCCTCTTCGACGGTCACGCCATCGACGTGTTCGATGATCTCGCCCACCGCATAATCGCCCAGCCGATAGCGTTCGCCGGCAAGATCGGTGTCATACCGGTCGAATCGCAACCCCGGCGGCACGATCAGATCGGCTGGCGCGACGACCTTGGCCAGATCGGGCACCACGGTGTCCGGCGCCGGGGCGGACAGGTCGCGCTTGCGCACCATGACCCAGCGCACATAGTCCAGCACCGGTTCCCCGCGCTGATTGGTGCCGGTGGTGCGGACATAGACCACGCCGGATTTGCCGTTGGAATTTTCCTTGAGGCCGATCACCTCGGAGACCGACGACAACGTGTCGCCGGGATAGACCGGGGCCAGGAACCGGCCCTCGGCATAGCCCAGGTTGGCAACCGCGTTCAGGCTGATGTCGGGCACCGTCTTGCCAAAGACCGTATGAAAGACGATCAGATCGTCCAGCGGGCTTTCCGGCAGCCCGCAGGCGCGCGCGAATTCGTCCGAGGAGTGGAGCGCGCCGCGCGCAGGATAAAGCGCATGATAAAGGGCCCGCTCGCCACCGGACAGCGTCCGCGGCACCGCGTGGCGGATCACCTGGCCGATGGTGTAATCCTCGAAAAAGCGGCCGGGGTTCGTCTTCATGGTCTGTCAACGCCGCAGGGCGCCCTCTTGATCGTATGGAAAACAGGCCGGCACGGGGCCGGATGACGGGGCCGGGTGAGGTCCCGGCCCGGCACCGATCATTGCTCGCCCAGCCTGGTTTCGGGGGTATAGGTTCCGGGCGTGTCCTTGACGACGGCCTGCGCGCAGCGCATCACGCCCCGCCCCGCGTCATAGGCGTAAGATGGCGACCCGTGCAGGTCCCAGCCCTTGTTCAGCGCGGCCGTGACCTTGTGGCAAAAGGCCGAGGTGTCGTCCTCGGTCAGCAGTCGATAGAGTTTCATGTCGTCACCCAAAGGGATTGTAGCCCAGCCATTTGTGGATCATGCCGACAACGCCCATCACCACCACCGCACCGACGACGGCGGCGATTTCCTTGCCAACCACGGTGGGGCGTTCGGGCTTGTCCCAGTAGGGGGCGTCGCGGTTGATCAGATAGACCGACACCTGCGCCCAGACCAGCAGCCCGCCGAACAGGATCAACGAGGCCAGATCCCCGTTCACCAGCAGGTGCGCGATGGCCCACAGGCGCACGCCCCACAATTGCGGGTGGCGCACATAGCGCGTCGCGGCGGTCTTCATCCCCGAGGCCGCGAACAGATAGAACGCCAGCAAGACCAGCGCGTTGTTCAGATGCCGCAGGCTACCGTCGACGGGCCAGACCGGATCGACCGGCGCCCAGCGATAGCCCAGCACCATGGCCACGATCCCCGCCACCGACAGCAGGGAAACGATGCCCTTGCCCGGATCACCCGCCGCCTGCCGGCTGCCCGGGGCCAGACGTTTCCACCAGTGGCTGCCTGACCACAGCACCAGACCCAATACGAGCAGCGCGTATCCCATCATCCCATAGCCTTCTGCAATTGCGCGATGGCCTCGGCGCGGTTCAGAACCTGCCGGGCCGTCACAATATGCAGATTCTCGACGATCTTGCCATCCACAACGGCCACGCCCAGGCCCTTTGCCGTGGCTTCGTCAAAGGCCGCGATCTGCCGGCGCGCCAGGTCGATCGCCGCCTCGTCGGGGGCAAAGACCGCGTTTGCGATGTCCAGTTGCGCCGGGTGGATCAGGGTCTTGCCGTCAAACCCCAGGTCGCGGCCCTGTTCGCATTCCGCGCGCAAACCGTCGTCGTCCTTGAAGGCGTTATACACACCATCGACGGCCACGATCCCGGCCGCGCGGGCCGCCATCAGGCAGGTTTGCAGCGCGAACTGCATCGGCAGCCGGTCGGCGCGGAAGCGGCAGTTCAGCTCCTTGGCCAGATCGTTCGTGCCCATGACAAAGCCCGCCATCCGCGGCGCCCTGGCGATACTGGCGGCGTTCTGGATGCCATCCGGCGTTTCCATCATCGCCCAGATGGTTGTGTTGGCGGTATCGCCGCGCGCATCCAGACGGTCGGCAAGGGCCTGGATATCGGCGGCCGAGTTCACCTTGGGCAGCAAGATCGCCTCAGGGCGCGCCAACGAGATCACATCGAGATCGCGCGCGCCCCAGTCGGTATCAAAGCCGTTGATGCGCACCAGCCTGGCACGCGGGCCATAGTCCGCTGCGGCCAGCGTGTTTGCCAGAAGCTCGCGTGCATTGGCCTTTTCCTCGACCGCGACGGCATCCTCCAGATCGAAGATGATGGCGTCGGCGGCAAGCGAGCGGGCCTTGTCCAGAGCCCGCTCCTTCGAGCCGGGGATATACAGGACGGAACGGAACGGGCGGCTGTCCATGATTCTCTCTCGTGAAACAATATTGCGCGCAGACCACCAAACGCAGTCACAAATGGCAAGCGTTAATTTTCTGCATTGCAGAGAGATCGCCGCCTTCGCCTGTCCTTTCCGAACCCGGGTGCAGCCTGTCCGCGCCGCTCAAAGGAAAGGTTCCACCATGCTGCGCCTGTTTGTGCCTGCCATGCTGTCGATCATGGCGCCTGCGATCCCATCCTCTGCCCAGACTCTGCCCTGCGCCGCCCGCGAGCGTCTGCTGGGACTTGTCATCGACCAGCAGGGGCAGGCGCGGCTGGCCAGCGGCGAGGCGGCGCAGGGCGCCACGATCGAACTGTTCGCAGACGACTCGGGCGACTGGACGCTGCTTCTGACCCTGCCGGACGGGCGGTCCTGCCTGCTGGCCAACGGCCGCAATCTGACGGCGACCCGCGGTCTGCAACCCGCGCGTGGCAATCCGGCCTGAGACGCGCGGCCCGGATGCGACGCTGGCAGCGATAACAGCGTCACAATCCGTCGTGCTGCGCCGCCGCGAGGCTTGCGCGGACACCGGCGAGGGCTTAGGCAGGACGCGAAACAGCAACCTGACCGGAGACTTCCCATGGCCAGACCCAAAATCGCGCTGATCGGCGCGGGCCAGATCGGCGGCACCCTCGCCCATCTCGCCGCGATCAAGGAACTGGGCGACGTCGTGATGTTCGACATCGCCGAGGGCATTCCGCAGGGCAAGGCGCTCGATATCGCCGAGTCGGGCCCGTCCGAAGGGTTCGACGGCCATTTCAAGGGCACCAACGATTACGCCGACATCGCCGGCGCCGATGTCTGCATCGTCACCGCTGGCGTGCCGCGCAAGCCGGGCATGTCGCGCGACGATCTGCTGGGGATCAACCTGAAGGTCATGAAATCGGTGGGCGAGGGCATCAAGGCCCATGCGCCGGATGCCTTCGTGATCTGCATCACCAACCCGCTGGACGCGATGGTCTGGGCGCTGCGCGAATTCTCGGGCCTGCCGCGCGAGAAGGTCGTGGGCATGGCGGGCGTGCTGGATTCGGCGCGCTTCCGTCACTTCCTGGCGAGCGAATTCAACGTGTCGATGCGCGATGTCACCGCCTTTGTGCTGGGTGGCCACGGCGACACCATGGTGCCGCTGGCGCGCTATTCCACGGTGGCCGGCATCCCGCTGCCGGACCTGGTGCAGATGGGCTGGACCACGCAGGAACGTCTGGACGCGATCATCCAGCGCACCCGTGACGGCGGCGCCGAGATCGTCGGCCTGCTGAAGACGGGCTCGGCGTTCTATGCGCCCGCGACCTCGGCGATCGAGATGGCCGAAGCCTATCTGAAGGACCAGAAGCGCCTGCTGCCCTGCGCCGCCTATGTGGATGGCGCCTTTGGCCTGAAGGGGCTGTATGTCGGCGTGCCGACCATCATCGGCGCCGGTGGCATCGAACGGGTCGTGGACATCAAGATGAACCCCGACGAGCAGGCGATGTTCGACAAGTCGGTCAATGCCGTCAAAGGCCTGGTCGAAGCCTGCAAGGCCATCGACCCGTCCCTGGCCTGATCCCCGCACCCCAAGGGGCATGGAATTGAACGCGCGTCCCGCCGGGGCGCGCGTTCTGCTTTCCGCGCCACCCGCGGCCCGGCGGTTGACAGGGTTCCGACCCCGGTGATTACTGCCGTGTGTGGCAATCGCCGGGGGGCCCATGTCCGACGCACCTGTCTTTGAGATCGATCCACCGGCGTTCTGGGCCGATCCCTATCCAACCCTCAAGGCAATGCGCGCGGCCGGCCCGGTCCTGTTCGTGCCGCAACTTGGCGCCACGCTGCTTGTTCGGCGCGACGACGTGTTCGAGAACGAGAAGAAGATCGACATCTTCTCGTCGGACCAGCCGGGCGGGTTGATGACGCAGCTCATGGGGCAGAACATGATGCGCAAGGATGGGCCCGCGCATCAGGCCGAGCGCGCCGCCATCTTTCCCACCGTCTCGCCCCGCACGGTCAAGACCGTCTGGCGCGCCCGGTTCGAGGATTTCACCGCCGCGATTCTGGACGAGATCGGTCCGCAGGGACAGGCCGACATGGTGCGCAACATCGCGATGCGGATCTCAGGCGAGGCGCTGAAGGTCATCACCGGCCTGACGCAGATCGGATGGGACGAGATGGACCGCGTCAGCCAGGGCATGATTGACGGGTGCGCCAATTACGCCGGCGATCCGGCGGTGACGGATCGCTGCAACGACTGCACGGCCGCCATTGACCGCTATATCGACGAACGTGTGCCCGACCTGCTGAGGGCGCCGGACCACTCGCTTCTGTCGGTGCAGTTGCAGGCCGGACTGACCGAAACCCAATACCGCGCCAATGTGAAACTGGCGATTTCCGGCGGCCAGAACGAGCCGCGCGACGTGATCGCGGGCCTGACCTGGGCGATGCTGACGCATCCCGATCAATACGCCCTGGTGACGACGGGCAAGAAGACCTGGCTCGATGCCTTCGAGGAATACGCCCGATGGATCGCACCGGTCGGCATGTCGCCACGCCGGGTCGCCCGTCGCCATGCACTGCACGGTGTCACGCTTGAACCCGAGGACCGGGTGTTCCTGATGTTCGGATCGGCCAACCGGGATGAGAGCGTCTTTGCCCGTCCCGATGCGTTCGACCTGACGCAGGATTCGGGCCCGGCGGTCAGTTTTGGTGCCGGTCCCCATTTCTGTGCCGGTGCCTGGGCCGCGCGCAGCCTGATCGCGGATGTGGCGATGCCGATGATCTTCCAGCGCCTGACGGGTCTCAGGCTGAATGGCGAGACGATCTTTGGTGGCTGGGCCTTTCGCGGGCCGATCAGGATGCCGGTCGCCTGGGGGTAGGGGGCGTTGACATCGCCCCACGGCTGGCGTCCGATCCCCCACCAAAGGAGCGCCCCGATGACCGAATTCGACACCGAACTTGCCGACCGCCTGACCCGCTATTGCGCCATCGACAGCCAGTCGGACGCCGACAGCCCGACAGCGCCATCCACCGCGATCCAGCTGGACATGCAGCGCCTTCTGGTGGACGAGCTGCAGCAGATGGGCGCCGAGGATGTGCAACTCACCGAATACGGCGCGGTGCTGGCGACGATTCCGGGAACGGTCGCCGGGCCGACGGTCGGTTTCCTGGCGCATGTCGATACCGCCCCTCAGTTCAACGCGACCGGGGTCAAGCCGCGCATCATCAGGGGATACAACGGCGGCGCGATCACCTATCCGGATGCCCCCGGCCTGACCCTGTCGCCCCAGGATTTCCCCTATCTCGCCGAAAAGGTCGGTCACGACATCATCACCGCGTCGGGACTGACGCTGCTGGGGGCGGATGACAAGGCCGGCGTGGCGATCATCATGACGGCGGCGCGGCACCTGCTGGCGAATCCGGCGATCGCCCGTCCCCGCCTGCGCCTGGCCTTCACCCCGGACGAAGAGATCGGTCGCGGCGTGGACAGCCGGCTGCCCGCGGACCTGGGCGCTGCCTTTGCCTATACCTTTGACGGGGGTGCGCTGGGCGAGATCGAGTTCGAGACCTTCTCGGCGGACGGCGCGGTCGTGACGATTCGCGGGGTGTCGATCCACCCGGGCTATGCCACCGGGAAACTGGTGAACGCGATTCACCTTGCGGCACGGATCATCCAGACCCTGCCGCAAGCGACCATGACGCCGGA
>JACKKF010000013.1:460000-832356 GCA_020637555.1 Rhodobacter sp.
AATACCTCCGTAAGTTCGCGAGAAGGAGGCCCGGTTCGTAGGCAACTATCGGCCGGGGGGCACAAACCAGGGGGTGGCGACTGTTTACTAAAAACACAGGGCTGTGCGAAGCCGCAAGGCGACGTATACAGTCTGACGCCTGCCCGGTGCTGGAAGGTTAAAAGGAGGGGTGCAAGCTCCGAATTGAAGCCCCAGTAAACGGCGGCCGTAACTATAACGGTCCTAAGGTAGCGAAATTCCTTGTCGGGTAAGTTCCGACCTGCACGAATGGCGTAACGACTTCCCCGCTGTCTCAAACGTGGACTCAGCGAAATTGAACTGTGTGTCAAGATGCACACTACCCGCGGTTAGACGGAAAGACCCCATGCACCTTTACTCTAGCTTTGCACTGGCATCAGGAATGTGATGTGCAGGATAGGTGGTAGGCATCGAAACCGGGACGCCAGTCTCGGTGGAGCCTCCTTGAGATACCACCCTTCGCACTCTTGATGTCTAACCGCGGCCCGTCATCCGGGTCCGGGACCATGCATGGTGGGGAGTTTGACTGGGGCGGTCGCCTCCCAAACAGTAACGGAGGCGCGCGAAGGTTGGCTCAGAGCGGTCGGAAATCGCTCGTTGAGTGCAATGGCAGAAGCCAGCCTGACTGCCGCAAGACTGACACGTCGAGCAGAGTCGAAAGACGGCCATAGTGATCCGGTGGTCCCACGTGGGTGGGCCATCGCTCAACGGATAAAAAGGTACGCTGGGGATAACAGGCTGATGATGCCCAAGAGTCCATATCGACGGCATCGTTTGGCACCTCGATGTCGGCTCATCTCATCCTGGGGCTGAAGTCGGTCCCAAGGGTATGGCTGTTCGCCATTTAAAGAGGCGTGAGCTGGGTTTAGAACGTCGTGAGACAGTTCGGTCCCCTATCTGCCGTGGGTGTAGGGAGACTTGAGAAGAGTTGCCCCTAGTACGAGAGGACCGGGGTGAACGCTCCACTGGTGGACCTGTTGTGGCGCCAGCCGCAGTGCAGGGTAGCTATGAGCGGACAGGATAACCGCTGAAGGCATCTAAGCGGGAAGCCCCTTCAAAACAAGGTCTCCTTTGAGGGCCGTGGTAGACCACCACGTCGATAGGCCGGAGATGTAAGCGCAGCAATGCGTTCAGTTGACCGGTACTAATGGCCCGATTGGCTTGATCTGATCCAGTAACAGCAAGACTGCCTGGACGAAGCTTCACAAAACGAAAGACAGTTGCAATCAACGCAACCGATGGTTCTGTTCTTCTTCTGGTTTGGTGGTCATAGCGACGGCTAAACACCCGATCCCTTCCCGAACTCGGCCGTTAAGGGCCGTCACGCCGATAATGCTGCGTCTCAAGACGTGGGAGAGTAGGTCACCGCCAAACTTGATGAAGAACAAAACTCTCTCTCCATAAAACGATACAACAAAAAACCGAACAGACACAAAATGCCGCGGGGTGGAGCAGCCCGGTAGCTCGTCAGGCTCATAACCTGAAGGTCGTAGGTTCAAATCCTACCCCCGCAACCAAAAAATTGCCGAAAATACAATCACTTAGGCCCTGCAGAAATGTGGGGCCTTTTGCGTTTGTCCCAAGCGTGTCCGCGCTGTGTCCGTGTTGACGCAAGAAATAAATTTCCTTCGATTGAAGTTGTCAGCTTTCTAGCGTGTATTCCGTAAGCGGTGTCCCGATCACACGGTGACGGCGTAATTCCACGGAAGCAGCTCGTGGATCTGGCTCTGCTTGTGGCCCTGGACGATGGCGGTGAGCGTGGCTGACAGCCAGGTGTGGGGATCGACACCGTTCATTTTGCAGGTCTCGACGAGCGAGGCGATGGTGGCCCAGTTTTCGGCTCCGGCGTCGTGGCCCGCGAAGAGGGCGTTCTTGCGGTTCAGGGCGATGGGTCGGATCGTGCGTTCGACGGTGTTGTTGTCGATCTCGACGCGCCCATCAGTCAGGAAGCGACCGAGGCCGTCGCGGTATTTGGCGATGTAGGCGAGCGCCTCGCCCAAGGGCGATTTTGCGGAGGCGCGGGCACGGTGGTGGGCCAGCCAATCGTCGAGGCGGGCGAGGATCGGGGTGGAGCGGTCTTGCCGGACGGACAGTCGGGTGGCGGGGTCGCTGCCGCGGATCTCGGCCTCTACGGCGTAGAGATCGCGGATGAGGGCCACGCCCTCCTCGGCAATCGGCGCGGGTCCGGTGCGGGTGATCTCGATCAGCTTGCGGCGCGCGTGTGCCCAGCAATAGGCGAGTTGGATACCCGGACCGATCCGGTCCGCAGCGATCAGGCGGTTGTATCCGGCATATCCATCCACCTGCAGGATGCCACCAAAGCCCTGCAAGATCCGCTCGGCATGCTGCCCTCCCCGACCGGGGGCATAGGTGAAGGCTACGCCCGGTGGAGAGGTGCCACCCCAAGGTCGGTCATCACGGGCCAAGGCCCAGAAGTATCCGGTCCTGGTCTTTCTGGCCCCGGATCGAGGACCGGCGCGCGGGTCTCGTCCATGAAGAGCTTGGTGGAGCGCTTCAGGTCCGCCATCAGTGCGTCGTAGACGGGGCGGAGTTCAAAGGCGGCGCGACCCACCCAATCGGCAAGGGTGGAGCGGTCGAGATCGACGCCCTGGCGGCTGTAGATCTGGGCCTGCCGGTAAAGCGGCAAGTGATCCGCGTATTTGCTGACTAGCACATGGGCGACTGTGGCTTCGGTGGGCATGCCGCTCGGGATCAGCCGCGCCGGTGCGGGGGCTTGCGTGACGCCGTCGGTGCAAGAGCGGCAGGCATATTTGGGGCGGCGGGTGACGATGACACGGAACTGGGCCGGCACGATGTCGAGCCGTTCCGAGACATCCTCACCGATGCAATGCAGGCAACCACCGCAGGCGCAGGTCAGGCTGTCCGGCTCGATGACCTCTTCGATGCGCGTCAGGTGTTTGGGCAGCGATCCACGATTGGCGGCACGCGGTTTGGCGGGGCGCTTGGCGGCCCGATCCTCGGCATCCTCTTCGGCATGGATCACCGCCATCGCCGTTTCGAGGTCTTCCAGCGCCAGCTCGAACTGGTCCGGATCGCTCTTCTCCGAACGTCGCCCGAAGGCCGCCTGCTTGAAGGCAGCGACCAGCTTTTCCAGCCGTTCGATCCGCTCGTCCTTGCGCTTGTCGCGCGCGTCCGCAGCGATCAACAGCGCCTTCAGTGCAGCAATTTCTTCAAGCAGATCAGCGGTCTTCGGCATAGCGCAGGTCTACCATAGCGACCTTTTCGATGCCCGCCCAAAGCACCAACCGAGTCATCCTGCCGCAGGACAGAACCGGTCATTCCACCGCTTCGGGGGCCTTCGCCTCGATGGCCCGAACCCGCCGCCAGTCGAGCCCCGCAAACAGCGCCTCGAACTGCGCGTGGTTCATTAACATCAGCCCATCCTTCACGGCGGGCCAGGTGAAGCTGTGCTCTTCCAGCCGCTTGTAGGCCATCACCAGACCGGTGCCGTCCCAGTAGAGCAGCTTCAGGCGATCCGCCTTCCTGGCCCGGAACACAAAGACCGTTCCGGTGAACGGGTCCTTGCGCAACTCATTCTTCACCATCGCCGCCAGACTGTCATGTCCCTTGCGGAAGTCGATGGGCTTCGTGGCAACCATGATCCGCACCCGGTTCGACGGAAAGATCACGGGCGGGCCTGCAGCGCCATGACCAGTTCCGCGACCCGTGCCGCAGGCGTGGCCCCACCCAGCCGCACCGTCACCGGCCCGATGATCAGATCAATCGGTGGCCTCGTTTCCGCTGTCACGACCGCTGGCGGCGACGCCACGGGTGCTGCAAACTCCGCCCCCACAACCGCGGGCACAACAAGTTTGCCCTTCCGGGCCAGCGTTCGCCAGGGACGACAGGTGGTTGGCCTTCAGCCCATGCCGACGCGCCACCTCGTTCACCGTGACGCCCGACACCAGCGTCTCAGCCACCATCCGGCCCTTCGCCTCGTCAGACCATCGCCGCCTGGCCGCAGGAGCCGCCAGAAGCTCCACAAACCCAACGGCCTCCATACTGCGCTCCCGATGGACTCCCACTGACACCTCCCGTGCAAATCTCCACACGAGGCCGCATCGCAGCTTACGAATTCAACGGGAAGGTGGGGTTAGAACGGCACTTACTGTATTCCCGCCTTCGTCTAAGCGTGGCGGGAAGGCGCTTTCTTAGAAGCGGATGTCGCGCGCGAGGACATTCAGGAACTTGTTGCGGGAAATTTTTGCATTGCTGCCTAGCGCGCGCCCACCGTGCCAACGCAACACGTTGTCCACAGGGACAACAAAGACATCGACGACAGGAAAGCCCACGATGTCGGACAGGATGAATCCCTTGATGCCCGACAACTTCGCTTGGAAGCCTTCTTCATTGAACACCCTGCCGGACCCGACCTGATTGCTCGGGTTGAAATACACCCCTTGCCGCGTGATCGAACGCACCTCCCACATGCCGCCCTCGGGGTCGAGCAGGTCATAGCCAGCGCCTTCTGACGGAGCCAGCTTCCAGCCTGGGTTTTCCCACATCAGGCGCCGCTCGATAATGAACGAGACGCGCCGACCATCGGTCAGATATTCGCGAACATCTTGGGGTGTCACCCGAAAAGCGCGAGCAAGCTCTTCCTCGTCCCAGCGAAGTTGAAAACGTCTTTCCATCAATCCCTTCCCCTTGCTAATTGAGGGGGAGTGTCACGGATTTCGGCACCAATCAAGGAATCGTCAGTGTCAAGGTTTGATGACTACCTCGATGGACTTGCCCGGAAAAAGTGGAGAGCACCAACTGAGGAACCAGGAGGTGTTCTATGGGAAACGGGAACAGACCGACGCCGGAGTTTCGGCGTGAAGCGGTGCGGCTGGCACTGACCAGCGGCCGGACGCGGCGGGAGATCGCGGAGGATCTGGGCATTGGCCTGTCGACGCTGACGCGGTGGCTGAGCCAGGAGCGTGACGCCAGTGAGCCGAGTGAGGCGCCTGTCGATCTTCATGCCGAGCTGAAGCGGTTGCGGCGGGAGAATGCGGTGCTGAAGCAGGAGCGCGACATTCTAAAAAAAGCCGCGGCCTTCTTCGCGAAAGAGGGAAGTCGATGACCTTCGGCTTCATCGAGGCGGAGAAGGCCAGCTTCCCGATCAGCCGGATGTGCCGCGTCCTCGGGGTCAGCCAGAGCGGCTTCTTCGCCTGGCAGGAACGGCCGGCTTGCCTGCGCCAGCAGCAGGACATGGTCTATCTGGCGCATATCCGCACGACCTTCGCGCTGTCGAACGGCACCTATGGCAGCCCGCGCATGCACCGCGACCTCGTCGACGAGGGTCATGAGATCGGGCGGCATCGCACAGCGCGGCTGATGCGCGAGAACCGGTTGATCGCGCGTCAGAAGCGGCGCTTCAAGCGCACGACGGACAGCGAGCACGCCTGGCCCGTTGCGCCCAATCTCGTGGCGCAGGACTTCACGGCGGATGGCCCGGACCGGAAGTGGGGGGCCGACATCTCCTGCATCTGGACGGCGGAGGGCTGGCTCTACCTCGCCGTCGTTCTGGACCTCTTCTCGCGTCGCGTCGTCGGCCGGGCCACGAGTGATCGTTTGAAGCGCGACCTCGCAGTGGAAGCCCTGCGCCGTGCTCTTGTGGCTCGCAACCCCGCGCCGGGTCTGGTCCATCATTCCGACCGCGGATCGCAATACTGCTCGGTCGACTATCAGGCCCTGCTCCGAAAACGCGGCATCCTGATCTCCCTCTCGGCGATTGCATGCAATCGCCTGCCGGCAGTGGATGAGCGGGCGCGGGAACTGCTACGACAACTCGATGGTGGAAACGTTCTTCAAGACCATCAAGTCCGAGCTGATCTGGCCGGTCGCATGGCAATCCCGCCAGCAGGCCGAAATCGCAGTCGCCAGATACATCGACGGGTTCTATAACCCTGTCAGGCGACATTCATCGCTCGGCTTCCAAAGCCCCATCGCCTTCGAGCGAAAGGCCAAGGAAGTGAGCTAAACGCTCTCCACAAAAGCCGGGCAAGTCCACCCTCGGCCACGTCGATCAGGAATTCCTGCTGAGGTCGGACAATGGGCTCGTTGTTACCAGTCGCCACTTCACGGCCCCGGTCCGCAGCTACGGCCTTTGCCAGGAGTTCATCACGCCGCACTGCCCGCAACAGAACGGGTCGAGGGAGGCAGAGGGGCGGCGACGATCCCGCCAGGCGGGCGGGATCGTCCGGACGTGTCACGGCGGCCAGTTTACTGCGCCCGGGTGGGTGCGGCCCGTCTGGTCATGACCAGAACCGTAACCGCGATCACGGCGAGAAAGACCAGGCTGGTGACGGTGGTTCCCAGCCCCAGCCCGCCGAAATCTGCCGGTTGTGACAGGAAATCACCGAACGAGGCACCCAGAGGCCGCGTGAAGATATAGCACAGCCAGAAGGCCCACATCCCGTCGAGCCCCAGCGCGAAATACCCCAACGCCAGGGACGCGATGATGAGCCCGAACAGGATGCCGGTTCCGGCAAAGCCCACGCCGAAGGCTTCGGAGATCAGGTCGCCGACGGCGGTTCCCAGGGCAAAGGTGAACAGGATCGCCAGCCAGTAGAAGGCTTCGCGGCGGAAGGTGAACACCTCGTGGATCGACAGGGTGCGCTCGGATGCGAACCAGATCGCAAAGGTTGCGGCCAGTGCCACGGTGAACCCGATCGTCGAATACAGAAGAGGAATGCCCAGGGCATCGGTCATGTTGTCGGTGATCAGCGTGCCCACGACCGAAATCAGCACCACGGCGGTCCAATAGACCATCGGAACATAGGCTTTCTGCCGGAACTGCCACAGCATCGCCGCGATCAGGATCGCGGTCATCAGCACCGTCGTGGTGCCCAGACCCAACCCAAGGTTGACCGCGAGGAAATCCGCGGCGGTTTCCCCCATGGTCACGGCCGTCAGCTTGATCAGCCAGAAACCCGGGGTCACCTGGGGCACGCGGTTGACGGCCGCGGACGACGCGATCCGCGGGTCGGCAGGGGAAGGGGTGGTGTCGCTCATGTCGGTGTCATCCTCGGATCAGGGCGATGGCCTGGGCAGCCAGGGCATCGGCATTGGTGTCGTCATCGGCGTTGCAGCGTTCCAGGGCCCGCGCTTGCAGGTCCGTCACGCGCGCGTTGGGGGTGGTCGCGCCCAGGGCATCGCGCAGCTGGCCGATCATCACCTCGCAGGGCAGGGCGCGGCCGGTGTCGTCGGTCACGGCGATACCGGCGACATGGCCGACTGTCGCCGTGGGCGTGGCTGCGGTTGGTGCGGCAAGTGTCGCGTCCAGGGTTGCCAGCGCCGCGTAGATCGTGTCGCGGTTCGGGGTGCTGGTCCGCAGCGCGGCAAAGGCCGCATCCGCGGCGGTGTCGATCGTGCCCCAGGCGGCGGGGTTGGCCTGGCGCAGCCTGCCGGCGTTCTGGTCCCACAGGGACTCCAGATCGGTCATGCGGTGTTCGGCGGCGGCGACATCGCCCGTGCGCAGGATCGCCTGCGTGTCGCTGACGATGGTGCGATAGGCGGACAGATCGCCCAGCGACTGCGTGGCCGCGGGGCTGGCGCCGGGTTGCAGGGCCATCTCGGCCAGGGTGAAGCCGCCGGCGGGTATGGCGATCAACACCGCCGACAGCAGGAGATTACGAAGGGGAGGGATCATCACTGAAGTCCTGTCTGAAACGCATCGGGGCCGCACGCGGCGCCCCTGCCGGCGGTGATGACAGGCAAAGGTCGGGTTCTCCTGACTCGCTTCTTACGGATTCGTAAGGTCAGGCCGTCGCGGGCGGAAACCGCAGTGACACGGTCAACCCGGGTGCGGTGTCGGTCAGCGACAGGTCCGCACCATGCAGCGCGGCGATGGCCGCGACCAGGCTCAGGCCCAGTCCGGTGCCGGGCACCGACCGGCTGGCATCGAGGCGCACGAACCGGTCCAGAACGCGCTGACGGTCCGCCAGCGGGATGCCGGGCCCTGTGTCGCTGACAGCGAGGGTCGGCGATCCATCCGCCCGGGTGACGCGCACCGTGATCGTGACCGGCGCGGGGCAATGATCGACGGCATTGGCCAGGAGATTGGACAGCGCCTGCAACAACAGGTCCTCGTCGCCCACGATCATCACCGGATCGTCGGGGCAATCGAGTCGCAGAACATGCCCCGCGTCTTCCGCTGTGGCTGCCAGAAGATCCTGTGCCGATCGCGCCAGCGCCACCAGATCGACCGGATCGCGGCGGCGCTCGACCGAGCCGGATTGCAGCCGCGCCAGCCGCAGGATCGCATCGAAACTGGTCGAAATCGCATCGATATCGACCAGGGCCGAGCCGATTTCATGCCGTGTGCGTTCGGGCACATCGGCAGAAAGAACCTGCGGTTCCAGCCGCATCCTGAGCCGCGAAAGCGGTGCGCGCAGGTCATGCGCCACATCGGTCGAGACCTGACGGAGCGAGTCGATTCCGGCCTCGAGCTGATCCAGCATCTGATCCACGCTGTGCGACAGTTCCGCCAGATCGTCGCTGCCCGTGTCGCGGATGCGCCGGTTCCATTGCCCGTGTCCGACCGCGCGCAGAACGCGCTTCATCCGCTCGATACGGCGTTCCGTGCGCTGCGCTATGGCCAGCGCCAGGGCAAACGACAGCAAGGTGGCAAAGCCCAGTGACCAGGCGGTGGTCTGGATCAGGATCTCGCCGCTTTCCGCGACCCAGGCCTCGTCTCGGGCGGTGATGACCCAACCGAGGCCCGTGCGAATGCCAAAGGCCTGATAGGCATCGGACGCATCCACAAGGGCGCTGTCCCCGGGTGCGATGTCGTGCCCGACGATCAGTCGGCGTGCCCCCTCGAACGGTTGGCCCAGACGATCCGAGCCCGTGACCGCCCCGGTTTGCGCATCAATGAACGCATACAGGGTGGCACCGTCGCGGTTGGCACGGGTCTGCGCGGTGATCTGTTCCAGCAGGTCACGGCGACCGCCGGTATCCGCGATCCGCGCCAGGCTTTCGGTGCTGGCCCGGACATCGGCAGCCAGCCGCTGCGTCATCTCCTTCGACAGAAAGACATAGGACAAACCGCCCGCGCACAGCGTTCCGATGACAAAGACCGCGGCCAGGGCCAGCGCGAACCGCATCGACCAGGTCAAGGGCTGCGTCATGGCTGCAGCACATAGCCCACGCCATGCAGCGTGACGAGACAGGCTTTGCCAAAGGGCTTGTCGATCTTGTTGCGCAACCGGCTGATATGGGTTTCGACCACGCTGGTCTTGGGGTCAAAGTGCAGGCCCCAGACAGATTCAAGCAGAACGGTGCGGGTCTGCACGCGGCCCGGACGTTCCATGAAATGCTTGAGCAGCAGGAATTCGCGCGGTTGCAGTTCGATCCGCTGGCCCTCGCGCGTGACCTCGCGCGTCAGCAGGTCCAGCCGCAGGTCGCCGACCACCAGGTCAAGAACCTCGTCGCGCAGCGCCGGGCGGCGCAGGATCGTGTCGATCCGCGCCAGCAATTCGACAAAGGCAAAAGGCTTGACCATATAGTCGTCAGCGCCGCCCCGCAGTCCGGCCACGCGGTCCTCGACCGCGCCCATGGCCGTCAACAGGATCACGGGCGTGTCGATCTTGGCCGCACGCAGGGATTTCAGCACCGACAGACCGTCCAGTCCCGGCAGCATACGGTCCAGGATCAGCAGGTCATAGTCTCCGCTCATTGCCTGGGCCAGCGCGTCCTTGCCATCGGTCAGGTGATCGGCGACGTGGCCTTCGGCGGTCAGGCCCCTGACCACATAGGCGGCGGTTTCGGCATCGTCTTCGGCAAGCAGGATCTTCATCGTGGCCCATCATTCCAGCACAGTGCCCCGGCCGCAAGACACGGCCGGGGCAGTCGGGCATCTGTCCCGGGCGAGCCGGGATCAATCGTCGTTCGTCTCGGTGTCGTCATCCTCGTGATCGGCGGCATCGGCATGGTCCTGCATGTCCGACGTCAGCGCCGAGGCGAAGACATCCCCTGTCGCGGCGTCGATCCTGACCGACCAGGGTTGCCCGTCGGCGCCAACCACCACCGCCTCATAGGCGGCGCGCCCGTCCTCGTCGCCGAACACGACCGACGCCAGCCTGCCGGCATGGGTCTGCAGCGCGGTCTCGCCCGCCTGCTGCGCGCTGACCCCGGCGCCCTGAAACATGGCCAGTTCGCTCTGGCTGAGGCGTTCGGCATAGGCGGCAAAGGGCAGGGCGCCCACGAGCGCGACAGGAACGAGGATCATGGATTTGCGAAGCATTGGTCTTTCCTTTCGTCAGCAGGTCCATTCGCCTGCCTCCCAGACATGGGGGGGCCGAGTCCGGATCGCCTTGCCGCGTCCTTACGCTTTCGTAAGGACGGCGCAGTCCCCGCGGGCCAGGGTGTCGGGTCGCGTCGGTGCCGGGAACGTCAACCGGCAAGGCTGGCCGTTCCCGGGCCGGCATGGCACCTTTTGACCGGTCAATCAGCCAGACCCGCAAAAGGAGACACGCCATGAAAATCACCCGCGGCGGAACGATCCCATCCATGAAAGGCCCCGACGCCTGGTTCACCGGAACCGTGCGCATCGACCCGATGTTCCAGACCGAGGCCCCCGGCCGTGCCGCCGGGGCGCATGTCACATTCGAACCCGGCGCGCGAACCGCCTGGCACACGCATCCGGCGGGCCAGACGCTGATCATCACCTTTGGCCGTGGTCGCGTGCAGCGTGAAGGCGGCCCGATCGAAGAGGTGACGGCCGGCGATGTGGTCTGGTTTCCGGCTGGCGAAAAGCACTGGCACGGCGCCAGCCCTGACACCGCGATGAGCCACCATGCGATCCAGGAAGCCGTGGACGGTGTAAGCGTCACCTGGATGGAGCAGGTCTCGGACGCCGATTACGGCGCCTGACGCGCCTGGACGCAACACCCGCGCGCCGGCTTTCCAGGCCGTCGCATCGCGCGGGCGTATGGTGCTTCAGCCGGGAAGGGTCCTTCCCGGCTGTTTCGCATCCAACGGGCCCGCATTGCAGGCGGTGTGTGCCAGGGCGGCAGATTCGTTCCGGTGCGCGGAACGCAGCAGGGGCGTGCACGGCCTGTCAGAGCGCGTCCGGCTGCACCATCCGCCGGACCCTGCGATGGTAACCCAATGAATCAAAAACAGTTTCAGGGAATTTTCCGCCCGCGGCGCGGTGTGGTGTCGGCCCCGGATTAAACGGCATGTGGCCCGCAGAATATTATACCATTGCTATTGAATTCGCTAATTGCTAACATCATGCGGGGCATCGGCGCGCGGCGAGGGCGCGCGAAAAAGCTGATTCCGCTGCCCGCACACGAGGGAGGAGTTCCAGCATGACCAAGTTTTCCACGGCCCTGGCCGCATTGCTCGTTTCGACCAGCATGGCATCGGCCGGCACCTACACGCTGCAAAGCACCTTTGGCCTGACCGTTCCGTCGATCGGGCCCAGCCCGCAGCACTTTGCCGCGATGGTCAGCGAAATGACCGGCGGCGACGTCCAGATCGAGGTTCACGGCGCGGGCGATTTCGTTCCCGGGTTCGAAGTGTTCGGCGCGGTCAGTTCCGGCGCCCTGGACATGGGGTTCGACTGGAGCGGCTATTGGGCGCAGCAGATCCCGGTTGCGAACATCGTCGGCTCGATGCCGTTTGGCCCCGATCCGGACACCACCCTGGGATGGATGTTCTATGGCGGCGGGATGGAGATCATCCAGCGCGCCTATGATCCTTTCAACGTGCATTTCCTGCCCTGCCACCTGGTCATTTCGGAAGGCGGTGGCTGGTTCAACCGCGAGATCAACACGCCCGAGGACTTCAACGGCCTGAACATGCGCATCGCCGGACTGGGCGGTCTGACCCTGGCGCGGATGGGTGCGAACACGCAGACCGTGCCCGCGGGCGAGATCTATCTCAGCCTGGAAACGGGGCGGATCGACGCCGCCGAATTCTCGGCGCCGTCGCTCGATGTCGGCATGGGGTTCCAGCGGGTTTCGCGCTACTACTATTTCCCGGGCTGGCATCAGCCGTCGTCCTGGGATTCGATCATCGTGAACAAGGACGTCTGGGACGCCATGGGCGAGCAGACCCAGCAGATCATGCTGGATGCCTGCCGCGCCAACATCACCTACAACCTGGCGGACCAGATCAACTCTCAGGCCGCGGCGATCGCCGAGATCCGCGCCGCCGGCACCGAGATCCGCCGCTTCCCCGATGCGGTCCTGGCCGCGCTGCGCGAAAACGCGGATGCCGTGCTGGACGAACAGGCGCAGAACGATCCGCTGTTCGCCGAGGCGCTGCAATCGCTGCGCACCTACATGGCGACCGTCGGCGAATGGTCCAGCCTGCAGGCCCTGCCCCGCAACTGATCGGGCCAATCCTCCGGCGGGCGTGATCGCGCCCGCCGCCTTGCCATCCCGCGTCAAGGGGCCAGCCGATGCAACCCAAGCAATCCCTCGGCCGCACGCTGTTGTGCCTGCCGGGAAAGATCCTGTCCTGGCTGATCGTGCCGCTGGTCCTCAGCATCATCCTGGCGGTCGTGGCCGCGCACATGGGCTGGTCAACGCTGATCCACTGGGAGGGGCGCATCCCGATCCTTGGTTCGGGGTTGACCGTCAACAGCCTGGTTGACTTCCAGTGGTATGCCTTTGCGCTGATCGTGCTGTTCGGCGGGGTCTGGACCTTTTTCGAGGACCGCCACGTCACCGTCGATTTCCTGGCCGCCAACATGCGGCCGCGCACGCGGGCCTATGTGGCGATCTTCGGCGACCTGTTCCTTCTGCTGCCCCTGTGCGTGCTGGTGGTCTGGTATGGCACCAAGTTCGCCACCGTCGCCTGGGCCACGGGCGAGGGATCGAACCAGGGTGGCCTGACCGCCCATTGGCTGATCAAGGGGGCGTTGCCGGTGTCCTTCTTCCTGCTGGGGGCGGGTGCGGTTCTGCATGCGGTCGAAACCGCGATCGGCCTGCGGCGTTCCGCCGTCAGCGGCCCGGAGGATGACCATGCTCGCTGACTTCTTCTGGCCGATCCTGATGCTGCTGGCGTTGATCGCGCTCTTGTTCAGCGGCTACCCGGTTGCGTTCGTGCTGGCCGGTGTCGGCATCGCCTTTGCGGTGCTGGCCGATGTGCCGATGATCTTCCTGTCCATGGGCGTGCAGCGCATCTATTCGGGGACGCTGGCCAACTGGCTGCTGGCGGCGATACCGCTGTTCGTCTTCATGGGGCTGATGCTGGAAAGTTCGGGCATCGCCGAACGGCTGATGCGGTCGCTTGCGGCCCTGGCCGGGCGTCTGCCCGGGGGGTATGCCTTTGCGGTGGCGATCATCGGTGTGGTGATGGCGGCCTCGACCGGGATCATCGGTGCCTCGGTCGTGCTGATGGGCATGATGTCGCTGCCCGCGATGAAGGCCGCCGGGTATGACATGCGGCTGGCCACCGGGATCGTCGCGGCCTCGGGGACGTTGGGCATCCTGATCCCGCCGTCGATCATGCTGATCATCCTGGGCGACCAGTTGCGCGTGCCGATCGGCGATCTGTTCGTCGGCGCGATCTGGCCCGGGTTGATCCTGGCCGGGCTGTATTTCGCCTATATCATCGCCGTCGCCATCTTTGCGCCGCACCGGATGCCCGCCCCGGCCAGGTCCGAGCCGGTGCCCTTGATGCGCAGCCTGCTGACGCTGGTGCGCGATCTTGTGGCGCCGATGCTGCTGATCCTTTCGGTTCTGGGCACCATCATCGCCGGCGTGGCGACCCCGACCGAATCCGCCGCGATCGGCGCACTGGGCGCGACGGTGCTTGCCGCGATCTCGGGCCGGCTGAGCTTTGCCACCCTGCGCCGGTCGGTGCATGAGACGACAAAGACCACCGCGATGATCGCCTTCGTGATGTTCGGCGCGACGGTGTTCAGCCTGGTGTTCCGCCGTCTGGGCGGGGATGCGATGGTGGCCGATCTGTTCACCTTCGAGGATGCAAGCCCCTACCTGACCCTGGCCGCGATCATGGGTCTGATTTTCATTCTGGGTTTCTTCCTGGATTGGGTCGAGATCACGCTGGTGGTCATCCCCATCGTCGCGCCCATCGTATCGCATCTGGACTTCGGCTTGCCGGCCAGCGACATCACGCTGTGGTTCGCGATCGCGTTGGCGGTCAACCTGCAGACCAGCTTTCTGACCCCGCCCTTCGGCTATGCGCTGTTCTACCTGCGCGGCGTGGACAGTTCGATCCCGATCAGCACCATCTATCGCGGCATCATCCCCTTCGTGGTGATCCAGATCGTTGCCCTGATCCTGGTGGTCAGCCTGCCGCAAATCGTCCTCTCGTTGCCCGCCGCCTTCCGCTAGGCGCCGCGCGGTCCCCGTCAATGGTCCCGGCCAGCCGGCCGCGGACCCCGATTTCCGATTGCTCCATGACCGAGTCCCCGCTTCCATCGCTTCTGCAGCCCTTGACGATCCGTGGACGGACGCTGAAGAACCGCATCGTCATATCGCCCATGTGTCAGCACGCGGGGCGGGATGGCTTTGCGACCGACTGGCACCTGGTGCATTACGGAAAGTTCGTTCTGGGCGGTGCCGCGCTGGTGCTGACCGAAAGCACGGCGGTGGCCGCGGATTCGCGCGTCGGCATCGACGATCTGGGGATATGGTCCGACGCCCATGTCCCCGGGCTGAAACGTCTGGCCGATTTCGCCCATGAGAACGGGGCCCTGATGGGGGTGCAACTGGCCCATTCCGGGCGCAAGGCGTTTTCGCAGCCCTTGTGGCAGGGTGGACGCGCCCTGAGCCCGGCCGATCTGGATGCGCTGGGACTGGATTGGCGGCGTGTCGGCCCCAGCGCGCTGGCCGCCAGCGCCGAATGGAGCACGCCGCAGGCACTGACCGCTGCACAGATCGCCGAGATACGCGATCAGCATGTCGCCGCGGCCCGACGTGCGGACGCGGCGGGCATGGACGTGCTGGAACTGCATTTCGGCCATGGCTATCTGGTGGCCAGTTTCCTGTCGCCGCTGGCGAACCTTCGCGACGATGCCTATGGCGGCAGCCGCGACAACCGGATGCGGCTGGCCATCGAGATCGCCCGCGACATCCGCGCGGTCTGGCCATCGGACAAGCCGCTGTTCGCCCGCCTGTCCTGCGTGGACGGTGCCCAGGGTGGGTGGGACATCGAGGACACGGTCGTGCTGGCGCGGCTCCTCGCGGCCGAGGGCGTGGATGTGATCGACTGTTCCTCGGGTGGATTGTCCGAGGAAACGCGCCGCAGCAACGTGCCGCGCGGGTTTGGCTTTCAGGTGCCGTTCGCCGAGCGCGTGCGCACGGAAACCGGAACGCTGACACAGGCTGTCGGAATCATCACGACGCCCGAACAGGCGAACGCCATCATCGCCGAGGGCAGGGCGGATCTGGTGGCGATCGGGCGCGAGGCGCTGCGCAACCCCTATTGGCCGGCCGAGGCCTGGCGGCAGTTGTCCGGTGCCCAGGGTTTTGACGCCTGGCACGAACGCCATGGCGCCTGGCTGGACAAACGCGAACCCGTGCTGCGCAGACTGCGCGAACAGGAGGAAAGACCATGATCACCCGTTTCGGCCTGCTGCGTCGCGACCCGGCCCTGTCGCGCGCGGAATTCGATGCCCATTGGCAGCGCGCGCATGGCCCCCTTGCCGCGCAGTTCCCGGGGTTGAGATCCTATGCCCAGCATCTCGTGGTGAATGACGAACAGTTCGGCATTGCCCACGGTCGCGGCCCTTGGCAACTGGATGGGTTTTCCGAGCTGCGCTTCGACGATCTCGACGCGATGAAGGCGGCGGTCACCTCGCCCGCATTTGCCCCGGCTCTTCAGGATGAACGCGGATTTCTGGCGGACGTGCATCTGGTCGCCTGCGAACGACACGAGGTCGTTCCGGTCGCGCTGGGCGATGGGCCGTTCATCAAGCGCATGACCGTGCTCAAACGCCTGCCGGGCATGACGCCCGAGGACTTCCGGCACGAATGGCTGACGGTCCATGCGTCCTGGGTGCGGCAATGGCCCGATGTGCTGGGCTATGTTCAGAACCTGGTTGTCGACCGCTGGCATGACTCGCGCACGCAAAGCGCCAGTTATGACGCGGTTCCGGTCGATGGGATCGTCGAGTTCTGGTTTCGCGATACCGACACCGCGGCACGGCTCTATGCCAGCGATCTGGTCGCGCGCACGCAAGAGCATGCCAAGGTGTTCCTGGACCAGATCACGCCCTTCTTTGTCGAAACGCGGCAGATCGTCTGACGACCGGGCTGTCAGACCGTGACCGGGCTGGCCGTGTGAAGGCCGGAATAGCCCAGATCCTCGGACAGGGATTGCGCGGCGGACAGCAGGGCGGGGATAAAGACCGTCTTCGCCTTTTCGCGCATGACCCGGTCTTCGCCGATGATGGTCAACGCCATGGCCAGTTGCCCGACATGGTCGAACACGGGCGCCGCGATCGCGTTCACACCCGGCACGGGCGGGTCCTCGATCGTGGCATAGCCTTCGTGGCGGATGGTTTCCAGTTCCGACTTGGCCATGAAGCGGTGCGTGCCGATGCGCCCGGTCTGGCCGTTTTCGCGTCGTTCCGCGCGGATCGCTTCCTTGGCGACCATCGGCGGCAGGAACGCCGAGAACAGCCGCCCGCTGGCTGTGCCTGACATCGAATAGACCGTGCCCGGCCGGGTATTCATGTTGATCTGGCTGCCGCTTTCCTGGACCTGCACCACCGTCGGGCCGAACGACCCCCAGACAACCAGCGCCACGATCAGGCCGGTTTCCTCGGACAGGGCGATGACGGCATCCCGCGCCAGCCGCATCGGGTCGGTGGTCTGCATGCGGGTGATGCCGACATCCATCGCGAACCGGCCCAGCATGTAGCGGCCGGTCGCCGCGTCCTGTTCGACCAGGCCGATCTTGCGATAGCTGACCAGATAGGCATGCGCCTGCGCCGGCGCGAATCCCGCGATGCGCGCCAGGTCCTTCAGCATGATGGGCTCGCCCTCGTCCACCAGTGCCTTGAGCAGGCGCGCGCCCAGTTCGATCGACTGAACGCCCCGCGCCTCGTGTTTGGGCGATTCGGTGGCGGATTTTCGCGGGGTCGGTGGCATCGGGCGCTCCAGCGGGTTGATCGGGAGGGGCGGATCAGGCGGTTCGGGCCGACGCGCCGTTGCCCTGCGGCACGGCGCGGGTGATCGCGCGGGCGGTATCGAGCAGCGCCTGGACCGCTGCCGAGTCGTCCTCGACCGAGAGTTCGGCGGTGCGACCGATCAGCGAAATGGCCATCGCAAACGTGCCGTCGGCATCGTGGACCGGCACCGAAACCGCGTTGATGTCGGGGATCGGGGCGCCCCGGGCCGTGGCATAGCCGCAGGCGCGCGCTTCTGCGACCTGCCTTTCGAAGCTGTCGCGCGTCATGTGTGACCCCAGCGCGCGGCTGTCGCCGTCCGCGCCCAGATTGACGGCGATCTGCTGCGTGACCTCAGGGCGGGGGTCAAAGGCGGCAAAGACCCGCCCCGTCGCCGTGCCCGTCACGGAATACAGCGTGCCCTGCCGCAGGTTCAGCGCCAGGGGCGCGATGCCCGTGTTGATATGCACGATCGCCGGTCCGTGGCGGCCCCAGACCGCGACCAGCGACATGATCCCCAGCTCCTGCGTCAGGGCACGGGTGGCGCCGATAGCCGCGGCAGCAAGCGGTGAGCTGCGCAGCCAGCCGATGCCCAGCCGCATCGCGAACGGCCCCATGCTGTAAAGGCCGCTGTGCGGTTCCTGATGCACCAGGCCGACATGCCGCAGGCTGGTCAGGTAGGCGTGGCACTGCGCGGGCGGCAGGTCCGCCGCCTGTCCCAGGTCTTTCAGCATCATCGGCGCGGCGGCATCGACAAGTGCCTGCAGGATGCGGCCACTGATCTCGATCGACTGAATTCCGCGCGCGCCTCCGGCCATGGCCCTGTCCTGCTTTCCTGGGTGTCTCCTGCACCATAGCGCGGGTTGCAGGGCTCCAACAATGCGCAATCGACATTTATCAATTGTATACAAATTCGTGGATCGAGGGCGGCGACCGATCCAGGCCCCCGCTGCATTCGCCGACCATGCGCCCGGGCCGTTTATCCCTGTTTCCGTCGTTTTCAGCAGGAAATGGGCGCAAACCGGCGGGCATGGTTCCGCCCGGACTGTCGCGCGACTGGGTCCGGTGCGCGGCTTCCGTTGCTGTTGCAAACATTAATCATTGACAAAGAAATTATGGAATAGCTAATAATGACCCCCAAGAATGGTGGCGCGAGTCCCTCGTCGCCATCCGGGAGGACTGGCCGCGACGCGCGGCCTTCAGGGAGGATGCGGCATGGCGGATTACGTCATCATCGGCGCCGGTTCGGGTGGTGCGGTTCTGATCAATCGACTGACGGCGAACCCCGATGTCACGGTCGAGGTGATCGAAGCCGGGGGGTGGGATACCAGCCCGTGGATCCACATGCCGATGGGCTATTTCCGTCTGATGCAGACCCTGCAGCTGGACTGGGGCTATTACACCGTCCCGCAAAAGCATGTGAACAACCGGGTCATGTTCGTGCCGCGCGCGAAAAGCGTCGGGGGCTGCACCACGGTGAACGGGATGATCTATACCCGCGGGCACCGCACCGACTACGACCATTGGGCGCAGATGGGGAACCGGGGATGGGACTATGACAGCATCCTGCCCTATTTCCGCCGGGCCGAGAACTGGGGCGGTGGCGGCGACGAGGCGGTGCATGGCTATGACGGACCGCTGGCGACAACGCGCAACGAGATTCAGGCGGAACCCTGCGTTGCGTATCGCGACGCCTGCCTGCAGATGGGCATCCCCTATAACGAGGACCTGAACGGCGGGGAACAATACGGTGTCGGCCCGTGCGATGGCACCGTGCGCGACGGGATCCGGTCCAGTGTCTCGCGCTGCTATATCAAGCCGATCAAGACCCGGAAGAACCTGACCGTCCACACCAAGGCGATGGCCGCGAAGATCATCGTGCGCAACGGCAAGGCGGTGGGTGTCGAATACATCCAGGGACGGCAGAAAAAGACTGTCTATGCCGACAAGGAAGTCATCCTGTGCGGTGGCACCTTCAACTCGCCCCATCTGTTGCAGATCTCGGGGATCGGTGACCCCGAGCACCTGCGCAGGATCGGCGTGCAGACGGTGCATGAATTGCCGGGCGTGGGCCGTAACCTTCAGGACCATCTGGCCAGTTCGGTCAAGCAGGGCCTGTCAAAGCCGGTGTCGCTGCTCAACCAGACAAAGCCCTACGCGGCGGCGCTGGCGCTCTTGCAATATTACACCACCGGCAAGGGCCCGGTCGCCGGCCACGGGGTCGAGGTGATGTCCTTCCTCAAGACCCGCGAGGACCTGATCGCCCCCGACGTGCAGACGCATTTCAACAACATCATGTATCGCGATCACGGGCGCGAGATCATCAATGTCGAAGGCTGCATGCCCTATTTCAACATTTCGCGCCCGCAAAGCCGCGGCACGGTGATGGCCAAGTCCGCCGATCCGTTCCAGCTGCCGGAACTGGACCCGAACTTCCTGTCCGTGCCCGATGACCTGCGCGTGCTGCGCGACGCGTTGCGGATGCATCGTGAAATCCTGGCCCAGTCCGCGTTCGACGCCATCCGCGGCGAAGAATACGCGCCGGGCAAGGGGGTCACCTCGGACGCGGATCTCGATGAATACATCAAGAACGATTGCAACAGCGTCTATCACCCGGTCGGCACCTGCAAGATGGGTTCGGACCCGATGGCGGTGGTCGATGACGAATTGCGCGTGCACGGGCTGTCGGGACTGCGCGTGGTCGATGCCTCGGTCATGCCGACGCTGACCAGCGGCAACACCAACGCACCCACCATCATGATCGCCGAGAAAGCGGCGGACATGATCCGCGCGGCGGCCTGACCGGCGCACGGAATTTCGGATCGTCGCGCCGCTGTGGCCGAGGGGCGCGATGACGGTATAGGCCAAGGGAGGACAACCATGACTTCGATCTACAAGCGGACCGCCTTCGGGGCCGGTTCCATCCTGCTGGCGTCGGTGGTCGGCACTGCCGCATTTGCCGATGACTTCGTTTTCGTGAACAACCAGGGCGACATCACCCCGCTGTGCGGCACCGAACCGATCCGCGTGGCGCTGATCGATGGCTACGGCGGCAACGCCTGGCGGACCACCGCGCTGGCCGAGCTGCGCGACGAGGCGTCGAAATGCGCCAACATCACCGAAGTGACCTATGCCGACGCCGGCGGCGACATCGCAGCCTATAACGCGGCGATCAACGGCTTTGTCGCTCAGGGCTACGAGATGATCATCACCTTCACCGATTTCGGTGATGCGGCGATCCCGGCCTACCGCGCGGCGCACATGGCGGGCACCACCATGGTTCCCTATTTCTCGGATCTCAGCGGCACCGTCGGTGTCGACTATGATGCGAACCCCTATGAGGATGCCTATCAGGCCGGCACCATCTTTGGCCGCTGGGTCGGTCAGGCGATCGGCTCGGGCAACACGCTGTTCCTGGGCGGCCTTGCCGGCTCCGCCTCGTCCGTGACCTTCCTCGAGGGCTACAAGAACGGTCTCAGCGAATACCCGGACGTGCACCTGCTGGATGACAACTTCATCGTCACCAACTGGAACCCGGCCGATGCGCAGCGCGCTGTCGCCGGCCTGATCGCGACCTATCCCCAGATCGATGCGATCGCCACCGACTATGGCGTGACCAGCCTGGCAGCGGTGCGCGCGTTCGAAGCGGCGGGCCTGCCGGTTCCGGCGATGGCCTTCATCGCCACGAACAACGAATACAGCTGCCACTACATGGACGCGGTTGCCGCCGGCAATGCCTGGCCGCAGCTGGCGCTCAGCGGCACCACCGCCGACGTGCGCTTTGCCCTGCGCGCCGGTCTGGCGGCCCGCAACGGGATGGAGAACCCCGAGCCCCGCGCCCTGGTCGCCTTCCCCTTCGCGAACAGCGTCGAGGGTCTGAACCCGCGCTGCGACCCCTCGATGCCGCCGGATGCGGACCTGGCGTCGTCGCTGCCGATCGACCAGCTGCGCGCGCTGTTCGCGCAGTAAGGACCTGATGGTCCGAACCAACGGGCCGCGCGATCCGTCGCGCGGCCTTTGCTGCCCGGGTGCTCGACTTTCCGACACCCGGACCTAGATCAGAACCAAGGCCCGGACTCGCAGGCGCGACCGGACCACGGAGCGGCCGCTCGCGCCGCGTTCACGTTCAGGAGACCGGCTAATGAGCAAGGCGTTTGCGTCGCAGGGCGACATGGCGGAGAAGACGATCAGTTTCACGGAAGTCGGTGAGGGTCTTTATGCCTTCACGGCGGAAGGGGACCCGAACACGGGCGTCATCATCGGCGACGAGTCCGTGATGATCGTCGAGGCGCAGGCGACGCCGCGTCTGGCGCGCAAGGTGATCGACTGCGTGCGCTCGGTGACGGACAAGCCGATCAGCCACCTTGTGCTGACGCATTACCACGCGGTGCGGGTTCTCGGGGCGTCGGCCTATGGCGCGCGCGAGGTGATCATGACCGACGAGGCGCGCGCGATGGTCGTCGAGCGCGGCCAGGAGGACTGGGATTCGGAATTCGGTCGGTTCCCGCGGCTGTTTCAGGGCCACGAGGAGATCCCCGGCCTGACCTGGCCGACGACGACCTTCAGCGACACGATGACGGTCTATCTGGGCCGGCGGCGGGTGGACATCATGCACCTGGGGCGCGCGCATACGGCGGGCGACGCGGTGGTCTGGGTTCCGGACCAGGAGGTGATGTTCACCGGCGACATCGTCGAATACCACTCGGCCTGCTATTGCGGCGACGGGCATTTCGGCGACTGGGAGCAGACGCTGGCGAATATCGCGTCGTTCGAGCCCCGGGCGATCGCGCCGGGCCGCGGCGACGCGCTGGTGGGCCCCGAGATGGTGGAAAAGGCGCTGAGCAACACGGCGGATTTCGTCCGCTCGACCTATCGCCCGGCGCAGAAGGTCGCGGCGCGCGGCGGCACGCTGAAGGAAGCCTGGGACGCGGTGCGCGCGGAATGCGACCCGCGGTTCAAGGACTACGCGATCTACGAACACTGCCTGCCCTTCAACGTCGCCCGCGCCTATGACGAGGCCCGCGGCATCGACACCCCCCGCATCTGGACCGCCGAACGCGACAGGCAGATGTGGAACGATCTTCAGGGGTAAACGGCAAAAGGTCGGAATCCGGCTCCTGCGCGGCCCACTCGGACGTGCAGGACCGGGCCAAGTCTAGAGGAATTGAGATGCGGTATCATAGTCCATTGACGTTTGAGGCGGCGTCGCGTGTTGCGGCGGGAGCGTCTGGGGTGACGCGTTTTCTGGCGGGGGGCACGGATGTTCTCGTTCAGCTTCGCGCGGGTTCGGTGACGCCGGACGATCTGATTGATCTGAAGCGCATTCCTGGCGTGGGTTCGATCACGCGCGAGGGCGACGGCGGCTGGACGATCGGGGCGGCGGTTTCGGGCGCGGCGCTGGGTGCGACGCCGGGGCTGGTGTCGGACTGGCCCGGCGTTGTCGAGGGGATGGGTCTGGTCGGCTCGACGCAGGTTCAGGGCCGGGCGACGCTGGCGGGGAACCTGTGCAACGGGTCTCCGGCGGCGGACGGTGTTCCGGGGCTGGTCGCGGCGGGGGCGACGGCGACGGTGGTCGGCCCCGAGGGTCGGCGGCGGATGGCGATCGCGGATATCCCGGCGGGTCCCGGCCGGACCGCGCTGCAACCCGGCGAGGTGATCGCGGCGATCCACCTGCCGGCGCGCGGGGCGCAGGGGGGCGATGCCTATGAGCGGTTCATCCCGCGGACCGAGATGGACATCGCGGTCGTGGGCTGCGCGGTGAACCTGCGGCTTGACGGCGACACGATCGTCGAGGCGCGGGTGGCGCTGGGCGCGGTCGCGCCGACGGTGCTGCTGGTCGAGGCCTGCGCGCAGGCGATCGTCGGCACCCGGCTGGATGAGGCTGCGCTGGACGCGCTGGCCGGCGCCGCGCGTGCCGCCGCGAAACCCATCAGCGACAAGCGCGGCACGGCCGAATTCCGCACCCATGTGGCGGGCGTTCTGGCGCGGCGCGTGGCTGTGACCGCCTACACCCGCGCGAAAGGAAGCCGCGCGCAAGGACACCGCGCGAAAGGAGCCGCGCAATGAGCAAGATCCATGTGACCACCACCGTCAACGGCGATGCGGTGGACTTTCTGGCGGACCCGCGCGAGACGCTGCTCGATTGCCTGCGCGACCATCTTGGTCTGACGGGCTCGAAGGAAGGCTGCGGCACGGGCGATTGCGGGGCCTGTTCGGTGCGTCTGGACGGGGTTCTGGTGTCGTCGTGCCTGGTGCTGGGCGTCGAGGCCGAGGGGCGCAGCATCGAGACGATCGAGGGGATGGCGTCGCCGGACGGCACGCTGCATCCGCTGCAGCGCAAGTTCATCGAACACGCGGCGCTGCAATGCGGTTTCTGCACGCCGGGGATCCTGGTGGCGGCGAAGGCGCTGCTGGAGGAGAACCCCGATCCCAGCGAGAGCGAGATCCGCTACTGGCTGGCCGGGAACCTGTGCCGCTGCACGGGCTATGACAAGATCATCCGCGCCGTTCAGGACGCGGCGGCGGAACTGAGGGGGGCCGCGTGATGCCGAAGGACGAGATCAGGAGCACGTTCAAGTATATCGGCACCCGTCCGAACCGTCCCGACGGTCTGGACAAGGTGACGGGCCGGGCGCGGTATGGCGCGGATTACGCGGCGTCGAACATGCTGCACGCGGCGGTGGTGCGTTCGCCGCACGCGCATGCGCGGATCGTGAAGATCGACGCCTCGAAGGCGCTGGCGCTGAAGGGGGTGAAGGCGGTGGTGACGCGCGCCGACTTCCCCGAGGGGCTGACGGGCGAGACCTGGAACCTGCAGGAGAACACGATCGCGGGCGAGCGGGCGCTGTATGACGGGCACGCGGTTGCGGCGGTCGCGGCGACCTCGGCGCTGCTGGCGCAGGATGCGGCGAAGCTGGTCGAGGTCACCTACGAGGTTCTGCCGCATGTGACCGATGTCGACGCGGCGATGGCCGAGGGGCGCCGGTGATCCGGGCGGGCGCTGCGGATCATTCGGTGCCCGAGGGTCTTCATCCGAACGTGGTGCGGGTGATCGACTTCGGTCATGGCGATGTCGAGGCCGGTCTGGCGGCGGCGGATCTGGTGCGCACGGCGCGCTACCGGACCGAGGCGACGCACCAGGGCTATATCGAGCCGCACGCCTGCGTGGGCCAGCTTGGCGCGGATGGCAAGGGGGCGAGATGTGGGTCTGCACGCAGGGCCAGTGGTATATCCGGCAGATGTGCGCGGGTGTGCTGGGTCTCGAGGCGTCGCAGCTCAGGGTGACGCCGTCCGAGATCGGCGGCGGGTTCGGGGGCAAGACGACGATCTTCATGGAGCCCCTGGCGCTGGCGCTCAGCCGCAAGGCGGGTGGTCGGCCGGTGAAGCTGGTGATGAGCCGGTCCGAGGTTCTGCGGGCGACGGGTCCGACGGCGTCGGCGTCGATGGACGTGACGCTGGGGATGAAGTCGGACGGGACGCTGACGGCGGCGCGGGCCGAGTTCCGGATGCAGGGCGGTGCCTTTCCCGGGGCGCCGGTGGACATGGCGCTGTTTTGCTGCTTCGCGCCCTATCACATCCCGGCGATCCACCATCTGGGCTATGACGTTCTGGCGAACCGTCCGAAATGCGCGGCCTACCGGGCGCCGGGATCGCCGATGGGGGCGTTCGCGGTGGAAAGCCTGATCGACGAGATGGCGCGCGAGCTGGGGCTGGATCCGCTGGCGGTGCGGCGGACGAACGCGGTGCGCGAGGGGATGAAGGCCAGCTACGGGCCGACCTTTGCGCGGATCGGGCTTGAAGAGGTGCTCGACGCGGTCTCGGCGCATCCCAACCTGCAGGTTCCGCTGGGCCCGAACCAGGGGCGGGGCATCGCCACGGGCTACTGGTTCAACCATGGCGGCGAGACCTCGGTGTCGATGGCGATCGGCGAGGATGGCACGGTGCAGGTGTCGGTGGGCACGCCGGACATCGGCGGGTCGCGGGCGTCGATCGGGCTGATGGTGGCGGAAACGCTGGGCATCCCCTACGAGGACGTGCGCGTGAACGTGGTCGAGACCGGGGCGCTGGGGGTGAACGAGCCCACGCATGGCAGCCGGGCGACCTTTGCCAGCGGCAAGGCGGCGGTCGTGGCGACGGGCCAGGCGATCCGCGAGATGTGCCGGCGGGCGGCGGCGGCCTGGGACATCGACCCCGAGGCGGTGACCTGGCGGGACGGCGCGGCGCATCCCGCGGGCGAGAACGCCGGCCGGTTCGAGCCGATGACCATCGCCGAGATCGGCGCGAGCATGGGCAAGACGGGGGGGCCGATCTCGGGCCACCACGAGGCCACGCCCGACGGCGTCGGCGCGTCCTTCGGCACGCATGTCGTGGATGTCGAGGTCGACCCCGAGACCGGCCGCACGACGGTCCTGCGCTACCTGGTGGTGCAGGACGCGGGCCGGGCGATCCACCCGTCCTATGTCGAGGGGCAGTATCAGGGCGGCGCGGCGCAGGGCATCGGCTGGGCCCTGAACGAGGAGTATGTCTATGGCGAGGACGGTCGGCTGCAGAACCCGATCTTCCTGGACTACCGCGTGCCGGTGGCCTCGGACCTGCCGATGATCGACACCGTCATCGTCGAGGTCCCCAACCCGGGGCACCCCTACGGCGTCCGCGGCGTCGGCGAAACGGGCATCACGCCCCCCCTCCCCGCCATCGCAAACGCCATCCACGCCGCAACAGGAAAACGCATCAGACACCTCCCAATCACACCCGCAAAAATCATCAAGGCGATCAGCGGCTGAGAGCGCGGGCTGGCTGACAGCGATCCCGAACAGACGGGGCCCGGCGCGCAAGACGCGCCGGGCCCTTTTGCGTTTTCCGGCCCATTTGCATTTTGGGGCGCAGGCGTGACGGATGGTGCTGTCACAAGGAAAAACGGGCCCCGATCGGGGCCCGCTCCACTGTCTGCCTGCAGGTGGGAATGTCAGTCGTTGCCACCGGCCATCCGGCGCGCGGCGATATAGCCGAAGGTCAGCGCCGGGCCCAGCGTGATGCCGCCCCCGGGATAGTTGCCGCCCATGATCGAGGCCGCGTCGTTGCCCGCCGAATAGAGGCCGCCCACGGGCTTGCCGGACTCGTCCAGAACTTCGGCGTATTCGTTGGTCTTGAGCCCGGCGAAGGTGCCCAGGTCCCCGACGTAGACGCGCACGGCGTAATAGGGGCCCTTGTCCAGCGGTGCGACGCAGGGGTTCGGCTTGTGATCGGGATCCCCGAGCGAGCGATTGTAGGCGGTCGACCCCTTGCCGAATTCGGGATCTTCACCCCGCACGGCGCCCTGGTTGAACTTGCGGATGGTGCGTTCGAATTCTTGCGGATCCGCGCCGATCTGGGTTGCCAGGTCGGCAGGGGTGCGCCCGCGGATCAGATAGCCTTGCTTGATCAGGTGCTTGTAGGGCACGGGCGACGGTTTCGCATAGCCCAGGCCGTAACGACGGAAAGCACGGTGATCGGCCACGAACCAGGCCGCGTTCTCGGCGTCGGGGCCGCCCTCTTCCTGGCAGCGTTTGACCATCGCCTGGCAGAAGTCGTGATAGCTTTGTGCCTCGTTCACGAAACGGCGGCCTGACCGGGTGATGGCGATCACGCCGGGTTTCGAGCGGTCGACGAAATGCGGGAAGGTGCCCAGTGTGCCGTCGCCCCGCGGCGGGCGCGAGATCGGCACCCAGGCGGCGGAATGGGGCAGCGTCGTATCGACCACGCCACCGGCGGATTCCCCCAGCCGCAGCCCGTCGCCGGTGTTGCCGGGCGGGGCCGGGCTGACATGCTCGTGCCCGGTGGGCGAGTGCGGCATCAGATCCTTGCGGCGGATGGCGTCCTGCGGAAAGCCGCCGGCCGCCAGAACCACGCCCTTGCGGGTGTGGATCTCGACCGGGCCGTCAGGGCGATTGACGATGGCGCCGGTGACGGCACCGGATTCGTCGCGCAAGAGCGACTTCACCGGCGACGAGGTCCAGATCGGCACGCCCTTGTCAAAGGCCGATTTCGCCAGCCGCGCGACCAGCGCGTTGCCGTTCATCAGGCGCATGGCACGGCCGTGGAACACCATGTCGCGCGCGAATTTCGCGACCAGGCCGGTCACGAAGAACAGCGACACCGGCGACCGGGTCACATTGAAGAAATGCAGCAGTTCCTTGCCCGATCCGATCATCATGCCGAGGACCGTGATCTCCCACAGTGGCGGGCGCAGGCGCTTGATCTCCTTGCCCAGTTCGCGACCGTCAAAGGGGCGGGCAACGATCGAGCGGCCGGCATCCATGCCGCCCGGCGCAGTCGGGTGATAATCGGCAAAGGTGGTGCCCAGATCGAACTGCAGCGCGGTGTTCTTTTCAAAGAAATCGACCGCCTTGGGCCCGGCTTCCAGAAAGGCCTCGACGCGGGCCGAATCGTAGTGGTCGCCGGTTTCGTGCTTCAGGTAGGTCCGCGCCTTGTCCACGCTGTCCTGAATGCCGGCCCGCACGCCGGGGCAGTTGTTGGGGATCCACATCCAGCCACCGGACCGGGCCGTGGTGCCGCCGAAAACGGGCTCTTTTTCAGCGACAATGACCTTCATGCCGCGGTGGGCCGCGGCGACGGCGGTCGAAAGCCCGCCGGCCCCCGATCCGACCACAAGAACGTCTACATACTCGCGTTTCATGATTTTCTCCGTCAGGCGGACAGATAGCCGCCATCGACCGGAAGCAGCGCCCCGGTCACATAGCTGGACATCTGCGAAGCAAGGAACAGAACCGGGCCGACCAGTTCTTCGGGTTTGCCGGGGCGGCGCATCGGCGTGTGTGCCATGAAGCGACCGATGGCCTCGGGGTTTTCGCGGGTGGCGACCGTCATCGGCGTTTCGATCACCCCCGGCGCGATGGCGTTCACGCGGATGCCGTCCGGCGACAGGTCATGCGCCAGCGCCCGGGTCATCTGCAGCACCGCCCCTTTCGAGGCCGCATAGGCCACAAGCCCCGGGTTGGCCGCGACCGACATGATCGAGGCCAGGTTCACGATGCGCCCCTGGGACTGTTTCAACTGGTCCAGAAAGGCGCGCACCATGTTGATCGAGCCGGTGGCATTGACCGCCATGACGGCGTCCCAGTCGGTATCGAAACTCTCGGTATCGGGGGCGGTGCGGCGGATGATGCCTGCGTTGTTGATCAAGATCCCGGTCGGTGCGCCAAAGGCGCTGTGAACCTCTTTCGCCGCCGCGGCGCAGCTTTCGCGGCTGGTCACGTCCAGCGCGATGGCCACGGCCTGCGGTCCGATCTCGGCCGCGGTGGCGCTGACGGCCTCTTTCTGGATGTCACAGACTGCGACGCGGGCCCCCGCGCGCGCCAGCCCGATGGCAATGGCCTTTCCGTTGCCCTGTGCGGCGCCCGTGACCACGGCCACGGCTCCCTCGATCCCTAGCATGTTTCCTCCCATACGACCGGCGCGCGAGGCGCAAAATTTGGCAGTGGCGAATACATTGATATATAACTAACATCAACCATCTGCCAAGGGTTTTCTTGATTTTGCCGATTCCAGCCGCACCAATTTCAGGTCGTGCGCTGTCGTATCGTGTTTTAAAACAGTGACTTAACCGCAGGCGCCGCGAAATTGCAGGCCGAAGATACTACATTATAGACAAATGAATTCGTCATTGGTAAAAAATGTTCGGAGGCTGATCGCCCCGGTTTGAACGCCGGTGCGGCAGGGGCCGGCGTCTGTGTGCGCCGTCAGGAGCGGGAGAGGGACATGTCAATGAGTGTTTGGGCCCAGGCCCACGGGTGGACGGCCGAAAGGCGTCCGACGGTCGCGTTTCACGGGGGTGCACATGGCTGGGCCTGAGCTGCTGCTGCAGATGACCGGGGTGTCCAAGCACTTCCCCGGGGTGCGCGCCTTGCATGACATCACCTTCGATGTGCGCGCGGGAGAGGTGCATGGCCTCGTCGGCGAGAATGGTGCCGGGAAATCCACGCTGATGGGCGTTGCCTCAGGGGCGCTGTTCGCCACCGAGGGCGAGGTCCGCATCAGCGGTCAGGTCATGTCCGGCGATCCCGAGCTGGCGCGAGAGCTGGGGCTGGCCATCGTCCGCCAGGAACCCGCGCTGATGCCCGACCTTTCGGTTGCCGAGAACCTGTATCTGGGGATGCCGCGCCATCTCAGGCCGGCTCTTTCCACGCTGAACGCCTGGGCGCGCAAGTTGCTGGAACACTGGAGCACGACGGTTTCCATCGATCCGCGCGACCATGTGACCACGCTGAACCCCGAACAGCGATTCATCGTCGAGATCGTCAAGGCGCTGGCCTGCGATCCCAAGGTTCTGGTGCTGGACGAACCGACCGAACACCTGGCGACCGAAGACGTCGAGCGCCTGTTCGAGCGCGTGCGCCGCGTGACCGAACGGGGCGCGGCGGTGGTCTACATCTCGCACCGCATCCGCGAGGTGCAGGCGATCGCCAACAGGCTGACCGTTCTGCGCGACGGCGAAGGGCAGGGAACCTTCGATGCGGCGGCCCTGAACGAGGATCAGATCGTCTCGTTGATCGTCGGCGGTGATCTTGACCGGACCTTTCCCGACAAGGCCGTGCCCGGCGCCCATCAGACGGTTCTGGCCACGCGCGATTTCTCGGGTCCCGGCTTTTCGAAGGTGTCGCTTCAGGTGCGCGAAGGCGAGATCCTGGGCCTGGCCGGGATCGATGCCAATGGCCAGCGCGAATTCATGCGTGCCCTGGCCGGCATCTACCGGGGCACTGGCCATGTCGCCATTCAGGGGCGCGAGGTCGACATCCGCTCGAGCCAGGGCGCGAACCGGCTGGGCATCAGCTATCTGCCCGGCGACCGGCACCGCGAGGGGATCTTCCCCGAACTGGCCGTGCGCGAGAACTTCTCGATCCGGTCGATCCGGGACGATGTGCGCGGCGGCCTGATCAGCAGCCGCAGCGAGGATCGGCGCAGCGACCAGGCGATTCGCCAGTTCGCGGTCAAGACACCGAACGGCGAAACCCCGATCCAGTCACTGTCAGGCGGGAACCAGCAGAAGGTCGTGCTGTCCAGTGTTCTGGCGGCGAAACCCAAGGTCCTGCTGGTCGATGAACCGACCCAGGGTGTCGATGTCGGCGCCCGCGCCGAGATCTACAAGATCCTGCGCGAAACCGCGCGCAGCGGCGTGGCGGTGATCGTCGTCTCGTCGGATGCGCAAGAGGTTGCGGGCCTCAGCGACCACGTCGCGATCTTTTCGCGCGGGCGCATTGTCGAGGTTCTGTCGGGCGACCGCGTGACCGAGGACAACATCACCGCCTCGGTGCTGAAATCCACCGAACAGCGCGACAAGCACCACAAATCCGTCGGCGCGTTCTGGAAATGGGCCGCCGGCAATGTCGCCCCCCTGGCAATGGTGGCCTTTGCCATCGTCGCGGTCGGCGGGGCGGCCGGGCTTTATAACCCGTTCTACCTGTCGCCACGCAGCCTGTCGGGCATGATGACGCTGGCCGCGACGCTGGCGATGGTGGGGTATGGCCAGCAGTTGCTGATGCTCGTCGGCGGGATCGACCTGTCCGTCGGTCCGCTGATGGGGTTGGCACAGGTCGTCGCCTCGTTCTTTCTGCTGTCCGATCTGGGGGCGGGAACGCAGGCCGCGGGGTGGATCCTGATCTTTGGCGTCGCGCTGGTGGTGGGCTTTGTGAACTGGGCCCTTGTCGAGGGTTTGCGCCTGCATCCCATGGTGGCGACGCTGGCAACCTTCATGGCGGTGCAGGCCATTTCGCTGATCCTCAGACCGACACCGGCGGGGATGATCGATGGCACCATCATGATCGCGTTGAGCACCAAGATCGGTATTTTCCCGGTGACGTTCCTGGTGGCCGTCGCGCTGGCGGTGGTGCTGGAATTCACGCTCTATCGCCGGGGACTGGGCATCGCCCTGCGCGGTCTGGGGTCGCGGCCCGAAGCGGCCCGCACCGCCGGGATCAAACCGGCCACCGCGCGGCTTCTGGCCTATGTGGGCTGTTCGGTTCTGGCCGGGGCTGCTGCTGTCACGATGATCTCGCAGGTCGGCATCGGCGATCCGCGGGCGGGGCTGAACTATACGCTGGGGTCCATCGCGGCAATCGTCATCGGCGGGGCCAGTCTGTTCGGCGGGCGCGGGTCCTTCATCGGTGCGCTTCTGGGCGCGATCTTCATCGTGCAGGTCAACTCGGTGACCGTGTTCCTGCGCCTGGGGCAGGAGTGGCAGCAATACCTGATGGGGGTGCTGATCCTGGCGGCCGTGGCGCTCTATTCCAAGAGCCGTGAGAAGGTGGTGCAAGCATGAACGCCGTGACCATGACGACTGACCCCGCGGCCGGCCGCAGCGCCGCCTCGCAGAAGCTGCGCAACCTGGTGTTCAACGAGTTCTCGTGGATCTGGGGCGGAACCATCGTGCTGTTTATCGTCTGCGCCTTTGTCGCGCCGGGCGTGGTGCGCATGGCCGCCATCAGTACGATGCTGCCCTTTGCCGCCATTCTGGCGATCACGGCGGTCGGCATGACCATCGTGATCCAGCAGCGGGGGCTGGACATGTCCCTGCCGGGCGCGATGACCATCGCCGGTCTGCTGTTCGCCAAGATCGGGTTCCTGACGGGATCGACCCTGCTGGCCGTGCCCTTGACGCTGGCCATCGCTTTGGCGATCGGCATCGTCAACGGTCTGCTGGTGGCCAAGGTGAACATCACCCCGATCGTCGCCACGCTGGCCACCAACGCGATCCTGCTGGGCGCGATCCGCACCATTTCGGGCGGCAGTTTCATGACCGCACCCGAGGCGCTGGCGGACTTCTCGCATGCGAAGCTGTTCGGCGTGCCGATGACGCTGGTGCTGGCCCTGCTGTTCATCATCGTCGTCAGCGTGGTCACCAAACGCACCGTGTCGGGCCGGCGCTTTGTCGCGGTGGGGGCCAACCCGGCGGCGGCGACTGCGGCGGGCATCCCGATCCTGCGCTATCAGGTGGCGACCTATGCGGTGGCGACGATGTGCTTTGCCGTGGCGGGGATGCTGTTCACCGGGTTCATCGGGTCGGCCTCGCAAACCGCGGGCAACGACTATCTGCTGCCGGCAATCGCGGCGGTGATCGTCGGCGGCACCCCCTTTTCCGGCGGGCGCGGCAGCGTGATCGCCAGCGGTGTCGCGGCGCTGTTCATGACCCAGCTGGGGCAGATGGTCCTGGCCCTCGGCGCGCCGACCTCGGTGCAGCTGCTGGTTCAGGCGCTGGCGATCATCATCGCCGTGACCGTGCGTCATCTGCCCGGCCTGCTGCGGATGCTGCGCGGCTGAGCCCTTGCTCCTTCATCCCGGCGGGCAATCCGCCGGGGACAATCCAATCGCGACGAGGTTGCCGATGCTGAGCGTCATGTCCCTGATCACCACCCGCGCCGATCTGAGCGCCGAGTCCGCGGCCGAGGCCGTGGCCAAGGCGGCCATTCCCGGATGCGTGCTCAATCGCGTGACCGACCGCAGCCAGAAAGGCATCGCCTATGAACGCGGGGCACAGGATCTGGATGCCATCGCGCAATTTCCCTTTGCCGATGTCTCGGCCAGCCTGTCGGCCGCGAACGAGGGGCGGCTGGACCTGACCATGGGCCTGCCCCCGGGCATCATCGACGAGGTTCACCCCATCCTGTGCCTGAAGAACACGGTGCTTCCGCCCCCCGGGCCCGAGGCCGGGCTGAAGCGCATGTCCATCCTGCGCAAGCGCCCGGATGTCAGCGCCGCGTTCTTCCAGGAGCAATGGTTCAATCTGCACGCGCTCCTGGTGAAACGCCTGCCGGGCATTCAGGGGTATCGCCAGAACCTGGTGATCGACGGCCCGCGCGATGCGGATGGTCACATGATGGTCGATGGCATGGTCGAACTGTGGTTCCCCGATTCCGCCACTATCGACGCGGCGTTCCAGTCGGCGATCGGCAACACGACGATGATGCACGCGCGCGAATTCATTGGCGAGATCTCGACCTTTCTGGTGCAGCCGCTGGGTGCGGCGGGACAGGGATGATCGCGGGCAGCGGCGATGACCCACGACGCCGTCTTTTATCTGGTTCTGGCCGTTGCCGTGACCATCCTGGGCCTGTCCAAGGGTGGGTTCGCGGGTATCGGCATGGTCAGCACGCCCCTGGTCGCGGCCTTCAGCGATCCCCTGACGGCCGCCGGGCTGATGCTGCCGGTGATGATGGTTCAGGATCCGGTCGCGGTGTTCCTCTATCGTCGCAGCTTTGATCGGTCCCTCTTGCGCAGGATGCTGCCGGGCGCCGTGCTGGGGGTTGCCCTGGCCTATGTCTTTGCGGCCTCGGTTCCCGAGTGGAGCGTGCAGGCCGTGCTCGGGGTGCTGTCGCTGGGGTTCGCCCTGTGGCAACTGGCGATCCTGCGCCGCGGTGTCCCCGACCTGCCGCCCGTGCCGCGGTTCGACCGGGTCCTGGGGTTGCTTTCAGGCGCCGGCAGCGGGTTTTCCAGCGCCATCGCCCATGCGGGATCGCCGCCGTTCCAGATCTATGTCATGCCGCGCCACCTGCCCAAGGAGGTCTATGTCGGCACCAGTGTCATGTTCTTTGCCGCAACGAACGTGATGAAGGTTCCCAGCTTTGCCGCGCTGGGCCTGTTCCGGTCCGACCTGCTGGCGCTGAGCGTGCTCTACATGCCGCTGGCGGTCTTTTCCAGTTGGCTGGGCGTGCGTCTGGTGCGGTATGTGGATGTGCAGCGGTTCAACGTGATCATCACCCTGATCCTGCTGCTGATCGGCCTGTCGCTGCTGTGGCAGTCGGCCGCCGATCTGTCGGCCTGGTGGCACCGCTAGGCGTGCCGCCGGCGGCGCTGTTTCGCCGATACCTCGTGCCCGAAAAACGGATAGCTTGACCTTTGCGGGTTTCTTGCCGCGCACCCGCGCGCTGCCTAAGCTGCCACCGATCAGGGGCAGGAGGGCAGGCGCCATGAAAATCGCCGTGATCGGAGCAGGCGGTTTCGTCGGGGACCGGGTGGCGCGGCGCCTTGCGGCGGACCCCGGGGTCGACCGGCTGGTGTTGCTGGACCGCGCATTTCAGGCGCCGCCGGCAGGGCCCCGCATCGTGTCGATGACCGGCGATTTCGCCGATCCCGGCGTGCGGGCCCCCGTGATCGACGGGGCCGATGCGGTCATCGTGCTGGCCGCCGTTCTGGGTGGCGCGGCCGAGTCCGACCCTGCCCTCGCGCGTCGGGTGAATATTGACGCGACCCTCGACCTGTTCGAGGACCTGCGCCGCCGCAATCCGGGCACGCGCGTGGTCTTCGCATCGACCATTGCCGCGTTTTCAGCCCCCATGCCGAACCCGGTCACGGATGCGCTGCGCCCCGCGCCGACCATGATCTACGGCGCCCACAAGGTCATGGTCGAGGTTGCGCTCACCCAGTACTCGGCGCGCGGATGGCTGGATGGCGTCAGCCTGCGGCCCGCCGGGATCACCGCGCGCGACGGCGCGGATGCCGCCTTGAAATCGGCCTTCATGTCGCGGTTGTTCTGGTGCGTGAAACGCGGCGAGGACATCACCCTTCCCGTGGCCGAGGACAGTTCTGCCTGGATGTCCTCGGTCGATGCGGTCGCGCGCAACTTCATCCATGCGGCGACGCTGCCCGCGCTGGGCACCGAACGTGCGGTCACCCTGCCCGCGCTGACCGTGCGGTTCGGCGATCTGGTCCGGGCGCTGCATCGGCAGTTTCCGCACAGTTCCGCGCGGGTGCACTTTGCCCCCGATCCTGACACGATTGCGATGTTCGGATCCTATCCGCGCCTTGAAACAGCCGCCGCCGACCGCCTCGGCTTTGTCCGGGACGCGGATCTGGCGGCACTGGTTCGTCATTCTTTCCCCGAGGAGTCGCCATGAAACTCGCCACATTGCCGAACGGAACCCCAGATGGTCGCCTGCATGTCGTTACCCGCGATCTGACGCGCTGTGCGCCCGCGCAAGCGGTGACGACACTTCAGGCCGCGCTGGAGAACTGGGTCGCGGTCGCGCCCGCGCTTGAACGCGACTATGCCGCCCTGAATGCCGGGGGCGGCAGCCCGTTCCAGCCCCTTGCGGCGCTGGCGCCGCTGCCGCGCGCATGGCAGTGGCTGGATGGCTCGGCGTTCGACAGCCACGGCGACCTGATGCAGAAAGTGTTCAATACCGCCCCCGTCGATACCGGGGGCAAGCCGCTGATGTATCAAGGCGTTTCGAATGTCTTTCTGGCCCCGGCGCAAGACGTGCGGATGCCGTCAACCGACGATGGCATCGATTTCGAGGGCGAATTCGGCATCATCACCGATGCGGTCCCCATGGGCACGCCCGCAAGCCGGGCGCGCGCGCATATCCGCCTGATCGTGCAGATCAATGACTGGTCGCTGCGCCGTCTCGCCCCGATCGAGATGAAGACAGGCTTTGGCTGGGTGCAGGCCAAACCCGCCTGTTCCATGGCGCCGGTCGCCGTCACCCCCGATGAACTGGGCCCGGCCTGGCGCGATGCGCGCGTGGACCTGCCGCTGCTGGTCGACTGGAACGGCGAACGCTTTGGTGCCGCCAACGGCTATGCGATGAGCGCGGGGTTCGACGAGCTGGTGGCGCATGCCGCCTATTCGCGCGATCTGGTGGCGGGCACGGTGATCGGCTCGGGCACCGTGTCGAACCCGAACTACCGCGAGGTCGGCTCCTCGTGCATCGCGGAACGCCGCGGGATCGAGCTGGCAGACCAGGGAGAGCCGACAACGCCCTTCATGGCCTATGGCGACCGCATCCGCATGGAGGTGTTCGGCACCGACGGACAGTCGGTGTTCGGGCCCATCGACCAGGCCGTCGTTCGGCCCTGATCTCAGGGTGCGCGGCAGGCCAGGATCTGCGCGCGCACCCAGGCCAGGCAGGCGTCGTCGGCGGCATGGGTGTGCCATTGCAGGGACTCATCCAGCAACGGCAGGTCAAAGGGCAGCGGCAGGATGCGCAGCGGCGCCATCGTCGCGAAAAGCTGCGCCAGCCGCCGCGGCAGCGTCGCCAGATGCCGCGTGCCCGCGACCAGAAAGGGCACCGCGGCAAAACTGTTCGATACGGCGGCCAAGTGCCGGTCGATGCCCATCGCCTGCAGCAGCGATGTCTCGATCGGCGCAAGCCCGGCGTCGAACTGCATGGTCACATGGCGCGCGGCCACATAGTCGGCCCGCGTCAGCGAGGGGCCCAGGTCGCGGTTCCGCGCGCACGCCAGAACCACATGGTCATCGGTGAAATAGGGCACATGCGGATGATCCGGCGCCAGCACGCGGCGTGGCAGGACCGCCAGATCGACCTCGGCCCGGTCCAGTGCCTCCCGGGCATTCTGTTGCGGCGATTCCAGAACGACCGTCAGGCCCGGCGCCTGCTGGCCGATTACCTGAATCGCCGGTGCCAGTTGCGTCAGCACCACATAGTCCGACGCCTGAATGCGCACCGTGCGGCGGACGGTGGCGGGGTCGAACTCGGGCGGTTGGATGATCGTGCCGTCGATCTGCATCAAGACCGCGCGCACCCGTGGTTGCAGGGCGCGCGCGCGGGGCGTCAGCACCAGCTGGCGCCCGGACGGCACCAGCAGGTCATCGTCGAAATACTCGCGCAGGCGGGCCAGCGCACCCGAGGTCGCGGATTGGCTGAGAAACAGCTTCCGCGCCGCCCGGCTGACGTTGCGTTCCGTCAGCAGCACGTCCAGCGCGGCCAGCAGGTTCAGATCGAGTCGCTTGAAACGCATCGGGCACCCATCGGTTTGGTGGATAAGTCATCCATCCCGCGCCCGGTGCTGTAAATACCCGGGCGCGTCGGTTGCCGGTTCCCCTCGGGCACGGTCCGGTCGATACTGGCCCCCAAACTGGCCCCGCAAACCGGAGCTTGCCCGATGCGACTCGATGGTCTGGACCTCAATCTCGTCATCGCCCTCGAGGCGATCCTGCGGCTCAGGTCGGTTTCGGCCGCCGCGGCCGAGACGCATCTGACCCAGCCCGCGCTGTCGCGGTCGCTGGGCCGGTTGCGCGATCACTTCGGCGATCCGCTGGTGCTTGTCTCGGGCCGGGAATTGCTGCTGACCGAATTCGGTGCGGCGATTCACCCCTTTGCCAGCCGATTGCTGAACGAGGCACGGGCCTTTGCCCAGATGCGCGCGGTGTTCGACCCGGCCGTCGAAACGCGCGAATTCTCGATCATCTGTTCGGACTATGTCAGTCTGACCCTGCTGGCGCCGATGCTGGGCAAGCTCGCGGCACAGGCCCCCCAGGTTTCGCTGCGCTGCCTGTCCATCGACACCAGTGCCGACTTGGCCTTTGCCAGGGGCGAGATCGACTTTCGCGTGATCCCCGAATACGTTCTGAGCGGCGACTACCACAGTTGCCGCTTGTTCTCGGACAGTTTCGTCAGCGTGGTCTGGAGCGGCAACACCAGGGTCGGCGATACGCTGGACCGTGACACCTATCTGTCGTTGCGCCACGTGGCCACGGCCTTTGGCTCCAACCGGTTCGGCAGCCATCTTGAGCAGTTTCTGGCCGCCAGCCGGATTGATCTGGATGTGGCGATGGTGCTGCCCAGTTTCTCGTTGCTGCCGCAATGCGTGGTGGGCACGCCGCATGTCGCCACCATTCACCGGCGGCTGGCGACGCTGTTGCCGGACGACGCGCCGCTGCGGGTTCTGGAAACCCCGATCGCGATTCCGCCGCTTGTGCAGAATCTGCAATGGCATCCCGCGCGGGAAGGCGACAAGGCCGCGATCTGGATGCGGCAGATGCTGTTGGCCGCAGCGGCCGAGGACATCGTGCCGGCAACCCCGGCAGCACGGTGATATGATTTTCAATCATCGAAAATATAATTCCTATTCATTTGTGTCATTCCAAATATCTGCCTAGGGTCACCCGGACACACGCCGGACCGGGAGGGGGCAGTCATGACAACCGTTCAGGCCGCCCGAGGCCCGGAAACGCCGATCATGGCGATTGCCGGGGCCAGCGTTTCGTTCGGCGCCGCCCGGGTGCTGGACGGAATTGACCTGGAACTGCGGCGCGGCGAGTTTGTCTGCGTCGTCGGTCCCTCGGGCAGTGGCAAGACGACACTGTTGCGCCTGTTGTCTGGGCTGCAACCCGCCACGACGGGCACGGTTTTCCATCAGGGCACCGTGCAGAATGGCCCCGCGCGCGGGGTGGCCATCGTCTTTCAGGATTACGCCCATGCCCTGCTGCCCTGGCGCACGGCGGCGGGGAACGTGTCGCTCGCGCTCGAGGCGGCAGGCCTGCCCCGTGCCCAGCGGGCCGATCGGATCGCGGCCCTTCTCGCGACAGTGGGACTGGCAGCCCATGCGGACCACTTTCCGGCGCAGATGTCCGGCGGGATGCAGCAACGGTTGCAGATCGCGCGCTGTCTGGCACAGGACCCCGATGTGCTGTTGATGGATGAACCCTTTGGCGCACTCGATGCGATGACCCGGCAAAAGCTGCAGGACGAAATCCTGCGGATCGTCGCCGCCAGCGGTGTCACCGCGTTCTTTGTCACCCATGATCTTGAGGAAGCGATCTATCTGGGTGACCGTGTGGTCGCGCTGGAGCCGAACCCGGGCCGCGTCGGCGCCATTTTCGACGTCCCCCTGCCGCGCCCACGCACGCAGTTGTCCACCCGCGAACACCCTGAGTTCCTGCGGCTGCGGCGGGATCTGTTCGACTTCATCCAGCAGTTCGAGCCATGACTGCCGGTGTCGTCGGTCGCGCCCGGGGATTGATCCTGCCGCTGGCTCTGGTCGTGCTGTGGCAGGCGCTGGCCTCGATCCGGGGTATTGAAAGCGACACGCTGGCGGCGCCGGTGCAGATCGTCGGCGCGCTGGGCGATGCGCTTGTCAATGCCGAGTTCTGGATCGCCACGCGCGACACGGTGCTCAGCGCCGCGCTGGGCCTGGCGCTGGGGGGCGTTCTGGGGGCGATGACCGGGCTGGTCTTTGGGCTCGTGCCGCCGGTCTCGCGGTTGATGCGCGTTCCGGTAGAGGTTTTGCGCCCGGTGCCGGCGATCGCGCTGGTGCCCATCGCGATCCTGATCTTCGGTTTTGGCTATGCGCTTGAGGTCGCGATCGTCGCCTTTGCGGTGTTCTTTCCCGTGCTGATCCTGATCGAAGCCGCGGTTCGGGGCGTAGAGCCGCGCCTGACCGAGGTCGCACGCCTGCTGCGCCTGTCACCGGGCGCGCGCATCGCCAAGATCGTCGTTCCGGCGGTGCTGCCGCGTGCCTTTGTGGCGTTGCGCTTGGCGGCGGGGCTGGCGCTGGTGGTCGCGATCACGGTCGAGATCGCCGCCAATCCGATGGGACTGGGCGCCCGCATGATCCTGGCGGCGCAATCCCTGCGTGCGCCGGACATGTTCGCAACCCTGATCTGGGTGGCGGTGCTGGGCTGGGCCATCAACGCGGGCCTGGTCCGGGCACAGGCGGCCCTGTTTCCCGATGCGCAGAGGCCGCGATGATCGGGGTTCCGCGATCGGTTCTGTGGTTCCTCGGCTCGTGCCTGGTGCTGGTCGCCGGCCTGGGCCTTTGGCAGGTGCTGGCGGATTCGGGCGCCATTCCGCGCGCTTTCTTTCCGGGCCCCGACCGGGTGTGGACCGCGCTGCACCGCGGGTTTTCCTCGGGGGCGATGATCGGCGAGACACTGACCACGGTGCGCCGCATGGCACTGGGCTGGGCGCTGGCGTCGGTGATCGGGGTCGGCCTGGGCGCGCTGGTCGGGTTGTCGCCGTGGATGCGCACCTATGTCGCGCCCACCTTCGAGGGGCTGCGCCCGATCCCGGCGTCGGCCCTGGCCCCTTTGGCGGTGCTGGCCTTTGGCCTGTCGGACGGGATGATCCTGGCGCTGATCGCCTTCGGTGCGGTCTGGCCGATGCTGCTGACCACGGTGCACGGCGTCGCCAGCGTGCATCCGCGCAAGGCCGAGGTCGCGCGCCTGCTGGGTCTGTCACGGCTGGCCTATGCCTGGAAGATCGCCCTGCCGGCGGCCACGCCCGACATCCTGGGTGGCCTGCGGCTGGGCCTGACCGTCGCGCTGATCCTGGCCGTGGTGGGCGAGATGATCACCGTTCAGGGCGGCCTGGGCGCGCGGATCATGATTGCCGCGCGCCGCTTCAATGCCGCCGACATCTTTGCCGGGGTCGCCCTGCTGGGCGCGATCGGCCTGCTGACCAACGCCGCGCTTTCGCAGATCGAGGCGCGGCTTCTGCGCTGGACCCATCGTTGAAAGGGAGAACACCATGAACCACCGTCTTTTCGGACTTGCCGTCGCCCTGGGCGCCCTGCCGGTCGCCGCGCAGGCCACGGATGTGACCATCCTCTACACGGCCTCGGCCCCGTTCGTGGCGGTCTATGTCGCCGCCGACCAGGGGTTCTTTGCGAACCACGGCGTCAACGCGACACTGCAACTGGCGCAGAACGGATCGGTCACGGTCTCGGGGATCGTGTCGGGGTCGGCGCAGGTCGGGCTCCCCACCCCGACGGTGGTTCTGCAAGCCATCGACAACGGGCTGGACCTGCAGGTCTTTGCCACGACCAACATGTTCCCCGACAATACCGCCGCCGGGCTGGTGGTCACGCCCGACAGCGGGATCACCGACGCGGCCTCGATGAACGGTCACATGATCGGCGTGCCGGGAATCGGGGGGCTGCTGGATGTGGTGATGCGCAAATGGGTCGATGAGAACGGCGGCGACAGCTCGACGCTGAACATCGTCGAATTCGCGCTGCCGCAAACCGCCGATGTGCTGCGCGGTCACCAGATGGACGGGGTGGCCACGCTGGACCCGTTCCTCAGCCGCGCCGTCGATTCGGGGGCCGGCGTGTTCGTCGGCAACTATACCGACGTGATCCCGGCCGGAACCGCTGCGGGGGTGTTGACCGTGACCGCCGACTGGGCGGCCGCCAATGCGGATGCGATCGCCGGGATGCAGGCCGCGCTGGACGACGCGGCCGCGTTCATCGCCACCCATCCTGACGAGGCCCGCGCCGCCATCGCCCATTATACCACCCTGCCGCCGCCGGTGGTGGCGGGGATGACCCTGCCGAACACCAGCAACCTGCACGTCACGCCGGAAAGTTTTGCGTTCTGGCAGGACCTGGCGGTCGATCAGGGCCTGATCGGCGCGCCTGTCGATCTTTCGCACATGGTCATTCCCTTCGCCGGGGAGTGAGCATCAGGGCCCCGCGTCGTCCCAACCACGCGGGGCCCGACCTTTTCCTGCCACAGGAGTTTGCCATGGCACGCCGTCTTGTTGATCTGTCCGTTCCGCTGATGGGGGGGATCGCGTCGGACCCGCCGGGTCTGGGCCCGCAAATCGACTATGTGGACCATGACACCGGGGCTCGGGATTTCGAAAAGATCTTTGGCATTCCCGTCAGCAAGCAGCTGGACGGCAAGGGCGCCGCTGTCGAACGGCTGGTCGCCACCACGCATTCGGGCACGCATATGGATGCGCCCTGGCATTATCATCCGACCATGGACAACGGCAAACCGGCCTGGCGGATCGACGACATCCCGCTGGACTGGTGCATGGGGCCCGGGGTGAAGCTGGACTTTCGCCACCTGCCCGACGGTCATGTCGTCACCGCCGCCGAGGTCGAGGCCGAACTGGCGCGTATCGGCCATGATCTGCAACCGGGCGACATCGTTCTGGTGAACACCCGCGCCGGCGCGCGCTATGGGCAGGACGACTATGTCGCCGCCGGTTGCGGCATGGGGCGCGAGGCGACGCTGTGGCTGACCGCCCGCGGCATGCGCGTCTGCGGCATCGACGCCTGGAGCTGGGACCCGCCGCTGGCCTCGCAGATGGACAGGATCCGCGAAACGGGTGACTGGTCGCTTTTCTGGGAGGGGCACAAGGCCGGCGCCGAAACGATCTATTGCCACATGGAAAAGCTGGGCAATCTGGAAAGCCTGCCCGCAACCGGGTTCGAGGTGATCTGCTTCCCCGTGAACGTCAAGTCCGCCTCGGCTGGCTGGGTGCGCCCGGTCGCCGTGCTGGAGGACTGAGGCAGGGCGCGCTGCCGCGCCCGCCTGCAAGCGGCCCCGCGCCGTCGGGGCAGGGCAGGGTTGCGCCGTCGCGCGGGTCAGTCGAAATCCAGCGGCACGCCCACCGGCTGCCAGGCCATCGGCCGCTGGTCCAGCGACGCCGCGATCGACGCCGCGGTCCAGCCGTCCGGGGCCAGGCGGATATCCTGCTCGGCGGGGTGGGTCCACAGCGAAAGGCGGTCGCCGCCGATCCCCAGGGCCTGCCCGGTGATCCCGCGCGCCGCGTCCGAGGCCAGGAAAACCACCAGCGGCGCGACATCCTGGGGCGGGCCGATCCCCTTTTCGCGCAGCGCCCGCGGCAGGGGTTCGCCCCGCTCCAGCGCGGCGACATGAGGCGCCAGCGCCGGGATGGTCGCGGTCATGCGCGTCAGCGCGGTCGGGACGATGGCGTTCACGCCAACCCCGTCGCGCGCCAGTTCCAGCGCCCAGCTGCGCATCATCCCGACGATCCCGGCCTTGGCCGCGGCATAGGCGCCCTGGCCGAAATTGCCCTGCTGCCCGGCGGGCGAGGCCGTCAGGATCAGGCTGCCGCCGCCGCCCTGGGCGCGAAACTGGCGCGCGGCAGCGCGACCACACTGAAAGCTGCCCCGCAAATGCGTGCCGACCACCAGGTCAAAGGCGTCGTCCTCGGTCTTCCAGAGAACCGAATCGCGCAGAACGCCCGCGCAGGCGAACAGCGAATCCAGTCTGCCAAACGTGTCGACCGCCGCGGCGACGCAGGCTTCGGCCGATCCGTCCTGGCCGATCGCCGCCGCAACGGCCGTGGCCTGGCCCCCTTCGTCCCGGATCGCGGTGACCACGGCCTGTGCCGCCGCACCGTCAATGTCGTTCACCACGACCGACGCCCCGGACCGCGCCATGGCCAGGGCGGTTGCCCGCCCGATGCCCAGCCCGGCGCCGGTAATCAGTGCCACCTTGCCCGACAGCATCAGCGCCCCCTGTAGACCGCGGGGCGTTTTTCCATGAAGGCGCGCGGCCCCTCGCGCGCGTCCTCGGTTGCCATGACCACGCGCTTGGCGCGGTCCTCCATCACATAGCCCTCGGCCAGGGTGACCCCGCTGGCGGCGATCACCGTGCGCTTGATCTGCTGAACGGCCACCGGCGCGTTGGCGGCCACCTTGCGCGCGATCTCCATCGCGGCGTCCATCAGGGCCTCAGGGGCGACGATGCGGCCGATCAGCCCGGCGTTCAGCGCGGTGTCGGCGTCGATCGCGGCACCGGTCAACATCATCTCCATCGCGAGGGCATAGGGGATCTGTCGGGGCAGGCGGACCAGGGCGCCGGCAAAGGGAATCACGCCGCGCACGGCCTCGGGCAGGGCAAAGGTGGCGTGGGGGACAGCGATACGGATGTCGGTGCCCAGCAATGTTTCCATCCCGCCCGCCATGCAGGCACCGTTGACGGCGGCGATCACCGGCTTGACCAGATCGAAGCCGCGCTGCGCGATGCGGGCGTTGATGCCGTCATCGGCCAGAAAGCGGCGATCCCAGTCGTCCTGCGGCTGGCGCGCGCCCGACAGCAGCGGCAAGGACAGCGCAAGATCGCCCCCCGCGCAAAAGGCCTTGTCCCCCGCGCCGGTCAGCACCACGGCGCGGATCGCGTCATCGGCCGCGATTTCGTCCATCGCGTCGGCCAGCCGGCAGGCCAGTTCGGGGCTGAGCGCGTTACGGGCCTGCGGGCGGTTCAGCGTCAGGATCGCGACCGCGCCGTCGCGGTCGAACAGCAAGGGCGAGCTCATGCGCGAACCGCCTTGACCCTGCCATCGCGCAGCGCGGCAACGGCGGCCTCGCGCAGGGCGAATTTCTGGACCTTCCCGTTGGCGGTCATTGGCAGCTCCTCCACGATTTCCACATATTTCGGCATCTTGTGCCGGGCCATACGGGTTCGGCAATGGGCCTGCAACTCGGCCGGGGTGGCGGCCGCGCCGTCGACCAGCACCACGACGGCATAGCTTTCCTCGCCCAGGTCGGGATCGGGGACGCCGACGACCTGCGCCTGGCTGACCGCCGGATGATCCAGCAGGCAGTCCTCGATCTCGACCGGATAGACGTTTTCGCCGCCGCGGATGATCATGTCCTTGAGCCGGCCGACAATGCGCAGATGCCCGGTCGATTCCAGAACCGCCAGATCGCCCGAATGCAGCCAGCCGTCAGGGTCGATGGCCTCGGCCGTCTTTTCGGGCATGTCGAAATAACCCTTCATCACCAGATAGCCGCGAATGCACAGCTCTCCCGACTGGCCAAAGGGCAGGGTCTGGCCGGTTTCCACATCGGCGATGCGGATCTCGGTGTGGGGCAGGGGCACGCCCGCGGTCGAGACACGGATCTCCAGCGGGTCGCTGTCCCGGGTCTGGGTGATGATCGGGCTGCACTCGGTCATGCCCATGATGATCATGGGATCTCCGCCCGTGACCTCGCGCAGTTTCAGCATCAGGCTGGGCGGGATCGAGGTTCCCCCGGTGATGATCCGCCGCAACCGGCGCGAATCGCGCGGCCCATAATCGGGGTGTTCCAGCATCCGCACCATCATCGTCGGCACGGCATTGATCAGCGACGGGCGGAATTCCTGCCACAGGGCCAACATGCGCGCGGGGTCAAAGCTGTCCATGGTCACCAGCGTGCCGCCACAGGCCGCCATGGCCATGACGTTGCACACGCAGCCCGCGGTGTGGAACAGCGGCATCGCGGACAGCATCAGGTCGTCGGCGGTATAGCCGCCGCGGTCCGCCATCAGACGCGCATTGTTGACGGTCGAATGATGGGTCAGCATCGCGCCCTTGGGCTTGCCCGTGGTGCCACTGGTGTATTGGATCTGGGCCACATCCCGCGGTTGGACCGCGGCCTGCCGGTCTGCACGCGCGGTGTCATCCAGGCTGCGTCCGGTGGTCAGAAGCGATTCGAAGGGGCGGGCGAAAGCGGCGTCCCCCCCGATGACGCACAGCCGCCGCAGCGCGGGAAAGGGGCCCGCGGCCTGTCGCAATCCGTCCCCGGCCGACGCAAGATCCGGCATCAGCGCGCGCAGATCGCCGGCAATGTCGCTGCCACGGAAGCCCGGCGCGAAAAACAGCGCGGCCACCTGTCCCTGATCCAGTAGATAGGCCAGTTCGGCGGGCTTGAGCGCGGGGTTCACCGTGACCAGCACGACACCGGCCTTGGCCAGCGCATATTCCAGCAGCACCCAGGCGGGGCAGTTCTGCGCCATCACCGCTACGCGCGCACCTGGGGCGATGCCCCAGTCGATGATCCCGCGCGCCAGAGCGTCGGCGTCGGCCTTGAGCTGGGCATAGGTCCAGCGGGTCGACACCGCACCGCCCTGTTCGTCCACCACCACCGCCAGGCGATCGGGAACCGCCCCGGCCTGACGATCCAGCAAGTCGCCCAGGGTCATGTCCCACAGGGCCGGGCCATCCTCGCTTGCCGGCCAGTAGGCCAGGGTCTGATCGCTCATGTGTTGGTCTCCCTTGCTGGTCCACGACGGACTGGACAGGCTTCGAACAGAGTGTTATCGAATTGTTCGACATCAATCAATATGACGTTGACCAGTTCGAGGATCCACATGCAAGGTGCCGCCGCCCGACTGTCCGAAGATGCCGACGCCGGAACCGACCTGCCGCTGAGCCTGCAGCCGGCGCTGGCGGACAGCGTCAACTTCCGGCTGCGGATGGCGCAGATCCTGGCCTACAAATCGTTCGAGGCGACCACGCCCGACCACGGCGGCGCAGCGCGATATCTGGGGCTGCTGTCGATCATCTGCCAGAACCCGGGCCAGCCCCAGCATCGCCTGGCCGAGGCCGTGGGCCTGCAACGCTCCAGCCTGGTGCCGATCCTGGACCGGATGGAAAAGAACGGCATCCTCGAACGCCGGGCGGTCGATGGCGACCGACGCGCGAATGCCGTGTGGGTGACCCCGCTGGGCGAGGAGATCGTCGCGGACCTGAGCGCCCGCGCGAACGAGGTCGAGGCGCAGACCCTGGCCGGTTTCACCGATGCCGAGGTTGCGCAACTGCGGGACATGCTGGACCGCGTCATCAGCAATTTCCGGTGTCTGTAAGGGCGCCGGATTCGGCCGCCCGTCGTGGTGACGGCGCGGCCCGGCACGAGGTTGGAGGCCTCGTGCCCTGTCAGGGAGGGAAGACCATGAATGCCGTTCACTGGACTGCCGGCACTGCGCTTGCGCTTTCGGTAGCCGCCAGCGCCATCACCGCCGCATCCGCGCAGGAGGTCACCTGGGCCTTCTCGCACTGGGTGCCGCCGCAATCCGAAATCCAGGTCTCGGGGTTCGAGCCCTGGGCGCAGTCGATCAACGAGGCCTCGAACGGGCGTATCCAGATCGACATCTACCCCGCGCAGCAACTGGGCGCGGCGGCCGATCACTATGACATGGCGCGCGATGGGGTCGTGGACATCGGGTTTGTGAACCCTGGCTATCAGGCGGGCCGTTTCCCGATCATCGCCGCCGCCGAGTTGCCGTTCCTGGCGTCGAACGCCACCGGCGCCAGCCGGGCGCTGGATGAATGGTATGCCCAATACGCAGCGCAAGAGATGCCCGATGTGCATGTCTGCATGGTGCATCTGCATCACCCGGGCACGCTGCACGCGACGCGGGGCCCCGTCGCCGCGCCTTCCGACTTTGCCGGGATGAACATTCGCCCGCCGCAAGCCACCATCGCCCGCATGATCAGCCTGATGGGCGCCAGCCCCGTGCAGGTGCCCGCGCCCGAGATGCGCGCCATCCTGTCGTCCGGCGGGGCGGATGCCACCGTGTCGCCCTGGGACAGCCTGCGGCTGTTCGGTGTCGAGGACGTCGTGACCCATCACCTGGATCTGCCGCTTTACAGCGTGGCCTTCGTCTATGCGATCAACCAGGCCAGCTATGACGCGCTGTCGCCCGAAAACCGCGCGGTGATCGACGATCACTGCACCCCGGACTGGGCCGAACGCATCACGACGGGCTGGGATCATGTCGATGTCGCCGCCTATGAACGCATGAAGCAGGACCCGACGCAAACCTTCTACACGCCCGATGCCGACCAGATGGCGGCATGGATGGCCGTGTCGGATCAGGTGCGCGCGGAATGGGCCGACAACGCCCGCGCCGCCGGTCTGGCAGACCCCGAGGCCGCCCTGGCGGATCTGGAAGCGCGCCTGCGCGCCGCCGGCGGCGCCTACGAGTGACCGACTGCACCCCGGCCCGTTCGCGCGGGCCGGGGGCGTTCTGCCGGAGGGAAGGCATGTCGCGCTTCTTCGACTTGTTCTGTCGTGGTGTCGAATGGATCGCCGCGATCCTGCTGGGCTCGGTCACGGCGCTGGTCGTCGTGTCGACCCTGGGCCGCTATCTGTTCGCGATGCCGGTGCCCGACAGTTTCGACATCTCGCGCCTGGTGCTGGGCGCCTGCCTGGCCTGGGGCTTTGCCGTGATCGGGCTGCGTGGCGGGCACATCCAGGTGGATCTGGTGGCCGAGTCCCTGGGCCCGCGTCTGCGTCGGGCCGTCGATGCGCTGGCCTGGGCCGCGCTTCTGGTGTTCGCGATCCTGCTGGTGTGGAAAACCTGGGGCCGTGTGCTGTCCGCGCAGGCGTCGGGTGAGACAACCTTTGACCTTCGGCTGCCGCTCTGGCCGTTTCTGGCGCTGATCTGGGCGGGTCTTGCCGCCAGCTGCGTGACCATCAGCGCCAAGCTGCTGCGCATTCTGACCGGGGCCGAGACGGTCGCCTCGGCCGACAACCAGGAACTGGACGAGGCAAAGCGTGGCCTACGCTGATCTGATCGCCATCTCGGGCTTTGTCGCCCTGTTCGCCATGCTGCTGCTGCGGGTGCCGATCGGTGTCGCGCTGGGGCTGGTCGGGGTCTTTGGGTATGGCGCGATCCGGGGCATGGCCCCGGCGCTGAACCTGCTGGCGACCTCGCCCGTCCGGGTGCTGACAGATTTCAACCTGTCGCTGGTGGTGTTCTTCATCCTCATGGGATCGTTCGCGACCAATTCGGGCATGAGCCGCGAGATGTTCCGCGCCGCCAACGCCTGGTTCGGCGCGTTCCGGGGCGGGGTGGCGATGTCCACCATTGCCGCCTGTGCGGGATTCGCGGCGATCTGCGGATCGTCGGTTGCCACCGCCGCCACCATGACCCGCATCGCCCTGCCAGAGATGCGCCGTTTCGGCTACCGCGAGGAAACCGCAACCGGCGTCATCGCCGCCGGCGGCACGCTGGGGATCATGATCCCGCCGTCGGTGGTGATGGTGGTCTATGCCTATATCACCGAAACCGACGTCAGCAGGCTGTTCATCGCGGGGATCATTCCCGGGTCGCTGGCGGTGGTGCTCTACATGGGAACCGTGCTGATCGCCCACCGGCGCGGTCTGCCCGCCGGTCAGCCCTTTTCCCTGACCGAGGCCATGCGCGCCCTTTCCGGCATCTGGGCGGTGGCGCTGCTTTTCCTGGCGGTGATCGGGTCGATCTATCTGGGTGTCGCCACCCCGACCGAAGCCTCGGCCATCGGCGCCGCCGCGACGCTGGCCATTGGCCTGCTGCGTGGCCAGCTGGACGGGCCAAAGGTCATGGCCTGCCTGGTGGAGTCGCTGCGAACCTCGGTTTCGGTATTTTCGGTTCTGATCGGGGCGGTGCTGTTCGGCTATTTCCTGGCGATCACGCGCTCGCCGCAGAAACTGACCGAATGGCTGGTCGGGCTGGATCTGTCGGCCCACGGCACGCTGGCGCTGATTCTCATCGCCTTTGTTCTGGCGGGATGCATCCTGGACACGATGGCCATGATCCTGCTGCTGGTGCCGATCGTCTTTCCGGTGGTCATGCAGCTGGGCTTTGATGCCGTCTGGTTCGGGGTCATCATCGTGATGGTCGCGGAACTGGGCATGATCACGCCGCCGGTGGGGATCAATGTGTTCGTCATCAACATGATCGCCAAGGAGGTTCCGCTGACCACGATCTTCAAGGGCGTGCTGCCGTTCGTCGTGACCGATATCCTGCGGCTGGTGCTGCTGGTGGCCTTTCCGGCGCTGGTGCTGTTCCTGCCCTCGACGATGTAACGACGTCAGGCACCCGCGCGCATCGGGGTGCCCGGCGGCACGGGTGCCTGATTGCGCTGCGCGACGGTCAGGATCTTGTCGCGCATGTGCGCCAGCGCGGGATGCGGCACCCGTCCACGCAGCGTCGCGATGGACCAGACGCCCTGTATCCCCAGGTCCAGCGGGATGTGCCGCAACAGACCCTGCGCCAGAACGCTGCGCACCGTGCCGAATGTCGTCAGCAGGATCAGGTCGCTTTCCGCGACCGCATCGCGCAACGCCGCGATGTTGTGGCTGTCGATGGCGATGACCGGATCGCTCGGCGGCGCGTCGCTGCCCAGGAACCGCAAAAAGGCGCGCTCGACCGCGGCGGGGAAATGCGTGGCCGCAAATCGGTAGCGGCACAGATCGGCCGGGCCGGGCGCGGCGATATCCAGCAAGGGATGGCCGGCGCGGCAAAAGGCGCCGCCCGGCTGCGGCGGAAGTTCGGTCAGATCCATGTCGTCCACATCCGACCGCAGGTCGCGGGCATCACCGACGATCAGGTCCAGATCCTCGGCGCGCAGGCGCTGGATCAGGGCGGTCGTTTCATTGACGATCAGGTCCAGCTTGACCTTGGGGTGGTCCCGGTGCCAGTCGGCCAGGATTGGTCCGCCAAGCGAGGTGGAAAACACCGCCGTCATGCCGATGCGGATATGGCCGCTTTCGCCGGACTCGAGGTTGTCGAGATACCGCTCCAGGTTCCGGGCCTCGAACAGGACCGCGTCCACGCGGTCCAGAATTCCCCGCGCGGCCGAGGTCAGCCGGACCGGCCGTTCCGAGCGTTCGAACAAGGTCAGGCCCAGCCGCCGTTCAAGGCTGCGGATCGAATTGCTCAAGGCCGGTTGCGAAATGTTCGCAAGCTCGGCGGCGCGGGCAAAGCTGCGTTCCTGCGCAACCAGGCTGAAGTGGTGCAACTGTGTCAGGTTGAACATGCCGCGACGCCCCGTTTGCGACCCTGGTCTTGCCGCCTTTGCCAGCCGGTGACGCAACGTCCCGACCCGGCGCCACGCGCGTAACCGTCTGACAAGGCTGCGCGGGCGCATCATCATTCATAGCGCAAATGTTTTATATAAAAAAGTAAATTAGCGTGAATGATATCGCCGGTCGATACTGCCCTCTGCCCCGCGACTGCACAGGTTGGAGGAAACCCGATGCCCAGAACGCCCCTTTTCGCCCCCGCGCGCCCCCGGCCCTGCGATCGGGTCCGATTCACCCGTGAGTTCTGCCGATGACCCGCCCTCTACCCGGGAAACGGCTGGACATGACCCTCGACGACCGGCTGACGCAAACCGAAGGCTGGGTCTATATGACCGGGATGCAGGCCTTGGTCCGGTTGCCGATCCAGCAGCGGCTCAGGGATCAGGCGGCGGGGCTGAACACGGGGGGCTATATCTCGGGCTATCGGGGGTCGCCGCTTGGCACCTATGACATGGCGCTCTGGCAGGCCGAGGATCGGCTCAAGGCCCTCAATATCCATTTCCAGCCCGGCCTGAACGAGGACCTTGCCGCCACCGCGACATGGGGCGCGCAGCAGGTCGGGTTGTTCCCCGGCGCCCGGGTGGATGGCGTGTTCTCCATCTGGTATGGCAAGGCGCCAGGCATGGACCGGTCCATGGACCCGCTGCGCCACGCGAACCTGGCCGGCACGAATGCCAGCGGCGGAACGCTGCTGCTGGTGGGCGATGACCATGGGGCGAAATCCTCGACCCTGGCGTGCTATTCGGATCTCAACTTTGCCTCGCTGGGGGCGCCACTGCTGGCCCCGGCAACCGCGCAGGACGTGCTGGACATGGGCCTGCACGGCCTGGCGATGAGCCGATACAGTGGCACGCTTGTGGGCATGAAGCTGGTCACGGATGTGGTCGAGGGCGGCGGATCGGTGCATGTCGCGCCGGACAGTCCCGCCATCGTCCTGCCCGAGGGCGCGGCGCCCGATACCGCGATCAAACCCTTCACCCCGATTCCCGAGCAGGAGCGCCTGCTGTGGGACGTCAAGCTGCGCAAGGTCCTGGAGTATGCGCGCGCCAACCGGTTGAACCGCGTGGAGGGGGACGATGACGCGCGCATCGGCATCGTCGCCGCCGGCAAGGCCTGGCAGGATCTGAACCAGGCGTTGGCGGGGTTGCAGTATCGCAACGGGCGGATCGGCGCGCTCCCGGTGCGCCTGATGAAGATCGGCCTGGTCTGGCCGCTGGACCCGCTGGCGATCCGTGATTTCGCGCGGGGTCTGGATACCATCCTGGTGGTCGAGGAAAAGCGCCCGCTGCTTGAGGATCAGATCCGCGCTGCCCTCTATGGGTCGGGCCATGCGCCCCGCATCGTCGGCAAGAGCTTTGACGGTCAGGCGCTGGCGGTCGGACCCGGGTCCACCGCGTTTCCCAATTTCGGCGAGATCGACCCCACGCTCATCACGCAGGTGCTGCTGCGCGTTGCGCGCGAAACCGATCCCGGCTGCGGCCTGTCCCCGCCCAACCGTCCCGCCCAGCCGCCGGCCCTGGGTGGCGGCGCGGTGCGGATGCCGTCGTTCTGCGCGGGGTGTCCGCACGGGCGTTCGACCCAGGTTGTCGATGGCAGCCGGGCGCTGGCGGGCATCGGCTGTCACACCATGGCGATGCTGCGCGACCCGACGAAGACCAACTCGGTCAGTCATATGGGGGGCGAAGGCGTCATGTGGCTGGGGCAGTTTCCGTTCACCGACGAACGCCATGTCTTTGCCAACATGGGCGACGGCACCTATTTCCATTCGGGCCTGATGGCAATCCGTGCGGCCGTGGCGGCCAAGGCCACCATCACCTACAAGCTGTTGCACAACGGCTTTGTCTCGATGACCGGCGGTCAGCCGCACGATGGCGAGATCAGCCCCCTGACGATGATCGACCAGTTGCGCGCCGAGGGTGTCGAGCGCATCGCCCTGGTCACCGACGAGCCCGAGAAATACGACGGCAGATCGCTGGGCCACGGTGTCTCGCTGCACCCGAGGACCGAACTGGAGGCCGTGCAAACGGACATCCGCACCACGCCGGGCGTGTCGGTCATCCTTTACGACCAGCCCTGCGCGACCGAGCGACGCCGCCTGCGCAAGCGCGGCAAGTGGGTTGATCCCGACAAGCGCGTGTTCATCAACCCCGAGGTCTGCGAGGGGTGCGGTGATTGTTCGACCGTTTCGGCCTGCATGGCGATCGAGCCACTGGAAACCGAATTCGGGCGCAAGCGCAGGATCAACCAGTCGTCGTGCAACAAGGACTTCTCTTGCGTCGAGGGGTTCTGCCCCTCGTTCGTGACCCTCAGCGGTGCGACCCCGCGCAAACGGGCCCGGGATGCGGTGACCATCGACATCGCGCACCTGACCGAGCCCAAGCTGCCCCCGGTGGACGGTTCGTGGTCGGTGCTGGTGTCCGGTATCGGCGGCGCCGGGGTGGTCACGCTGGGGCAGACCCTGGCTGTGGCAGCCCATGCCGACGGGTATTTCGCGTCGAACCTGGACATCACCGGGCTGGCGCAGAAATACGGCGCGGTGCATTCGCACATCAAGTTCGCCGCCAGCACCGACCAGATGCGCGCCACGCGCATCGCCACGGGCGAGGCAAACGCGCTGATCGGCTGCGATCTGGTGGTGGCCGCCGGCGACGAGGCGCTGTCGAAACTGACCCCAGGCCAGTCGTGGGCGGTGGTCGACACCACGGTGGTTCCGACCTCCGAATTCTCGAAGAATCCGGACTGGCAGCTGTCCGGCGAGGACCAGATCGCGCGCCTGACCCGGGTGCTGGACGACCACGCGCGGGCGCTGAATGCGCAGGATCTGGCAGAGCGGATCATGGGCGATCGGCTGTTCGCCAACATGCTGTTGCTGGGCGCGGCCTGGCAGCAGGGCAGCATCCCGCTGTCGCTGGCCGCGATCCACCGGGCGATCGCGTTGAACGGTGTCGCTGTCGCCGCGAACCGGCAGGCGTTCGATCTGGGGCGCCTCGCCTTTGCCGACCCCGAGGGCGCGCGGCGTCTCGCGCGGGACGATGCGCCCGTTGATCTGTCGGACCTGCGCGCGCCGACGCTGGACCAGGCCATCGCGCGCCGCGTGGCCGAACTGACGGATTACAGGGACGCGGCCTTTGCCCGGCGCTATGCCGATCGGGTGGCGGCGGTGCGTCAGGCCCTGCCGGAACCGGCCGCGGCGGCGGTCGCGCGCGGTCTCTACAAGCTGATGGCGGTCAAGGACGAATGGGAGATCGCGCGCCTTTACTGCAAACCCGCGTTCGCCGCCGCCCTGGCCGAGTCCTTCGATGGCGAACCCGAACTCACCTTCTACTTCGGCGCCTGGCCTTACGGCGGCACCGATCCGACCACCGGAAAGCCGGTGAAGGGGGCGGTCCGGGGTCGCAAGGCGATGCGCTTTTTCCGTTGGATGAACCGCCTGCGGCGCCTGCGCGGCACGCCGCTGGATCCGTTCCGCAACACCGCCGAGGCCCGCCTCGCCGCCCGGCTTCTGGCGGAGTATCAGGCCGATATCGACCTTGCGCTGACCCACTGGTCGGCCGACAGGGCAACCGCCCTGATCGAATTGCTGGACCTTCCCGAACACATTCGCGGCTATGGCCCGGTGCGCGAGCGCCACGCCGAAGCCGCGGCGAAACGGCGCGCCACCCTGCGCGCGGCCATCACGGACACCAAGGAGATAGCGGCATGAGCGTTTTCAGCCATCCCGAGTTCGACAGCCATCTGCGCGTCACCCATGTGACCGACCCCGACAGCGGGCTGGTCGCGATCCACGCCATTCACCGCAGCATCGGGGGGCGGTCCGGCGGGGGTATCCGGTTTCGGCCCTATGCCACCGAGGGCGATGCCCTGACGGATGTGCTGCGACTGTCGCGTGCGATGAGCAACAAGTTCGCCCTGGCCGGCATTCCGGTCGGCGGCGCGAAATCGGTCATCATCGGCGATCCGGCGACGCTGAAGACCCCGACGCTGCTGGCGGCCTTTGGCCGGTTCATCGACGGCTTGCAGGGCCTGTATATCGGCGGGCCGGATATCGGCACCAACGCCGACGACATGGTCGAACTGGCCAGGACCACGCCTTATGTCGCCGGGCGCGCGGATCAGTCCGGCAGCACCGCCGTGCCGACGGCGCTGGGGTGCTTCGCGGGGTTGCAGGCGACCGTCAGGGCGGCCTTTGGCCGCGACGAATTCCACGGGCTCAGGATCGCCATTCAAGGTGTCGGCGGCGTCGGCGGCGAACTGGCGCGCATGTTGGTGGATCGCGGCGCCGAGGTCCTGGTCGCCGACGTGGACAGCGCGGCGCTGCGTCAGATGGCGCCGCTGGGTGTCAGGATCATCGCACCCGAGGCGATCCTTTCGGCCGATGTGGACATCCTGTCGCCCAACGCGATGGGGGCGGTCCTGTCGGCGCAAACCGTGCCGACGATCCGCGCCCGGGCGATCTGCGGCTGCGCCAACAACCAGCTGGCCACGCCCGAGGTCGCGCATCTGTTGACCGAACGGGGAATCCTGTGGGCGCCCGACTATGTGGTCAGTGCCGGCGGGGCGATCGACGGGTGCAAGGATGCCGGGATCCTCTCGGCCGAGGAACGGGATGCCAGGATCGCGGGCATCGGCACGACCCTGACCACGATCTTTGATCTGGCGACCCGCGGCAACACCACGACCGAGGCCGCGGCACAGGCGCTGGCGCGCGACGCCGTCGAAAACGTCTGACAGGAGGACCGGCATGAAACTGCGATCAGACAAGGTCACGGTCGGGCCCATGAACACCGGCGCGCGCGCCCTGTGGCGCGCAACCGGCACCCGCGGCGACGAATTCGGCCGCCCGATCATCGGCATCGCCAACTCCTTTACCGAGATGGTGCCCGGACATGTGCATCTGCAGGCGCTGGGCCGGCTGGTCGCCCGCGAAATCCGTGCTGCGGGCGGGGTCCCCAAGGAATTCAACACCATCGCCGTGGACGACGGGATCGCCATGGGCCACGAGGGGATGATGTATTCGCTGCCGTCGCGCGAATTGATCGCGGATTCGGTGGAATACATGGCCAATGCCCATGCCGTCGATGCGCTGATCTGCCTGTCCAATTGCGACAAGATCACGCCGGCCATGCTGATGGCCGCGAACCGGCTGAACATACCGACGATCTTTGTCTCGGGCGGGCCGATGGAATCGGGCAAGTTCGATTTTCGCGGCCGGTCCCGCCGCGTGGATGCCATCGACACGATCTATGTCGCGGGTGCGCCCGATGCGACCCAGGCCGAGATCGACGCCGTCGAGGAGGCCGCATGCCCGACCTGCGGGTCCTGCGCGATGATGGGCACGGCCAATTCCATGAACTGCCTGACCGAGGCGCTGGGCATGGCGCTGCCGGGCAACGGCACCATCGTCGCCACCCATACCGACCGCGAGGATCTTTTCCGCCAGGCGGCGCAGCGCATCGTCGCGATGTCCCTGGCCCATTACCGCGACGGCGACGACAGCGTTCTGCCGCGTTCGATCTGTTGCAGGGAAGGGCTGGAGAACGCGGTGCGCATGACCATGGCGATCGGCGGCTCCACGAACACCATCCTGCATCTGCTGGCGGTGGCGCAGGAAAGCGGCGTGGCCTTTGGCATCGACGATTTCGACCGCATCAGCCGCGAGACGCCGTGTCTGTGCAAGGTCTCGCCCTCGGCGCACGAGGTTTTTGTCGAGGACATGCACCGCGCTGGCGGCGTCATGGCGGTGGCCAGCGAACTGCTGAAGGCCGGGCTCTATAACCGCGATGTGCCGACCGTCACGGGCAAGCCGATCGCGGATCATGTCGCGGGCTGGGATATCACCGATCCCGACAATGTCGCCGCGCGACGGCTGTTCGCTGCCGGTCCCGGCGGGGTCCGGTCGATGCGCGCCTTTTCCCAGTCGTGCCGCTTTCAATCGCTGGATACAGACCGCGAAACCGGCGTCATCCGCAGCGTCGCACATGCTTACAGCGCCGATGGCGGGATTGCCGTGCTGCGCGGCAATCTGGCGCCCGACAGTTGCGTGGTGAAATCGGCTGGCGTTCCGGCGGCGCTCTGGACCTTTCGCGGCACGGCGATTGTCAATGAAAGCATGGAAGAGGCCCTGGAAAAGATCCGCAATGGCACGGTGCAGGCCGGTCATGTCGTCGTCATCCGCTATGAGGGACCGCGCGGAGGGCCGGGCATGCGCGAAATGCTGACGCCGACCGGCGTGATGAAGGCGATGGGCCTGGGCGACACGGCGGCGCTGATCACGGACGGGCGGTTCTCGGGCGCGACATCGGGGTTGTCGGTCGGTCACGTCTCTCCCGAGGCGGCATCGGGCGGCACCATCGCCTTGATCGAGGACGGCGACACCATCACCTTCGACATTCCCAACCGTCGCGTTCACCTCGATGTGCCGGAGGCGGTCCTGGACCGCCGCCGGGCCGCGATGGTCGCCCGGGGCGACCAGGCCTGGCGCCCTGCGACACGCCGGCGCGCGGTGTCCACCGCGCTCAGGGTCTATGGACTGATCGCCGGGTCGGCCGACAAGGGCGGCGCGCGCGACCTCGAGCGCCTGCGCGATCTGGAACGCCATGCGGCGGGCGTGTGAGGGGGCGATGACGCACTGGGTCACACTCGCCCGCCCGCTGCCACTGCCGCAAGTCATGGCCGGGGGGCGGCCTGTCCGCTTTCTGCCCGTGGAAAGCACCGCGCAGGTTCCCCCGGGAACGCTGGTGCATTGCGTGACCTCGCTGGACAGGCTGGATGCGCGGGCAATCGCGGCCCTGCCCGCCAGTGTCCGCCTGATCGCCAATATCGGTGTGGGCACCGACGCCATCGATCATGCCGCGGCCCGGGCGCGGACCATTGCGCTGGCAAACACGCCGGTCGTGACCGAGGACACCGCCGATCTGGCCTTTGCGCTGATCCTCGCCGCCTGTCGCCGCCTGGGCGAGGGCGCGCGGTTTCTGCGCGCCGGTCACTGGACCGATGCCGGCGCCGGGCCGCCCCTGTCCGCGCGCGTGCATGGCCGGAGCCTGGGCCTGATCGGCTTTGGTGCCATCGGACAGGCGGTTGCCCGGCGGGCACAGGGGTTCGCCATGCCGGTGCGATACTGGAACCGCACCCGTCGCCCCGAGGCCGAAACCGCAACCGCCGCCGGTTTCGAACCCGACCTGGCCAAACTGGTCGAAACCAGCGACATCCTGTCGATCCATGCGGCGCTGACGCCTCAGACCCGGGGGTTGGTCGATGCCCGTCTTCTGGCCGCCGCGCGGCCGGGCGCCGTTCTGGTCAACACCGCGCGCGGTGGAATCGTCGACGAAGACGCCCTGTGCGACGCGCTGGACAGCGGGCGGATCGGCGCTGCCGGTCTGGATGTGTTCGATGGCGAGCCCCGGATCAATCCCAGGCTTCTGGCGCATCCGGCGGTGGTCTTGACCCCGCATATCGGCAGCGCGACGGTAGAGTGCCGGCAGGACATGGCGCAAAGGCTGCTGGCCAATGTGGTGACATTTCTGGAAACGGGGGCGCCGCTGGACCCGGTGGCGGCCGAAACCCCATAGCCGACAAAGGACCCGCCCGATGCCGACCCTGAACCTGGTGCCCGTGACCAGCGACGACTACCGCCGCCTGGCCGAACGCGCGCTGCCGCGCTTCCTGTTCGACTATGTGGATGGCGGCGCCTACCGCGAGGTCACGCTCGATCGCAACACCGCGGATTTCAATCGGGTCAGTCCGCGCCAGCGGGTGATGCGCGATGTGTCGGCCGTGTCGACCGCGGGCACCCTGGCCGGAACCGGGTGCGCCCTGCCGCTGGCGCTGGCGCCGGTGGGCATGGGCGGGATGCTGGCCCCCCGGGCCGAGGTGCAGGCCAAGCGTGCCGCCGATGACGCGGGCGTGCCCTTCACGCTGTCCACCGTGTCGATCTGCTCGATGGAAGAGGTCGCGGCGGTGTCCGACCGGCCCTTCTGGTTCCAGCTCTACATGCTGCGCGACCGCGGTGTGGTGCAGGAGTTGCTGACGCGCGCCTGGGGGCTGGGTGTCCGGACGCTGGTGTTCACGGTCGATCTGGCGGTGGTCGGTGAACGCTATCGTGACGTGCGCAACGGGATCGCGGGCGGGGTCGGACGCTGGGGCCGGTTGCGGGCCGGGCCGCTGTCCTATCTGGCCCATCCCGGCTGGCTGCGGCGCGTGGCGATTGGCGGCAAACCGCACACCTTTGGCAACCTCGTCGCCTATGTCCCCGCTGCCACCAACCCGACCGAATACCGCGACTGGGTCGGGCGACAGTTCGACCCCTCGGTGACCTGGGCCGATATCGAATGGCTGCGCGGCTTGTGGGCGGGCACGCTGATCATCAAGGGCGTGCTGTCCACCGAGGATGCGCGCGCCGCAGCGCGGGTCGGCGCCGATGCCGTGGTGGTGTCGAACCATGGCGGGCGGCAGCTCGATGGCGTGCCCTCCACCATCTCGGTGCTGCCACGGATCGCCGAGGGCGTCGCGGGGCAGACCAAGGTGCTGCTCGACGGGGGTGTGCGCAGCGGCCTGGACGTTTTCCGCGCGCGTGCGCTGGGCGCCGAAGGGGTTCTGATCGGCCGACCCTGGGCCTATGCCGTCGCTGCCCGCGGGCAGGCGGGCGTTGCCGGGTTGCTGGGCACGCTCCGGCGCGAGATGGAGGTCGCAATGGCGCTGTGCGGCGTCACGTCGCTGGCCGACATCACACCGGGTCTGGTCACCGTCGCCGATTGACCCGTCAGCGCGCGCGAGGGCCGGTCTGGTTCTGAAGGCGGTTTTCGGGCGGTCCCGTTCGCCGGGCCCCGGCACCGATCGGTCCGCTGCACCACGGCCCAAAGCCCCGTTCATGCTGGAGAACCGCCGAGCCCCCCTTGCACGCAAACGGGTCCCCCCCCGTTCGCAGCACCTTCCAACATGCCGCCTAAAGATTGCCAAAAGTGAGATTGTCAACAATGTTATTGACCGAACCCCGCTCGTCTGCCTAGTGTATGGCCCGGGGCGTGCGCCGTCTCGCCCGAGGACCTGGGAGGACAGCTATGACCACGAAGCAGACCATCGCCGGCATCGCCATGGGGGCCGCGCTGACGCTGACGGCCGGGCAGGCCCTGGCAGAGCAAGACCTGAAATTCGCGACTGTCGCCCCTGAGGGGTCGATCTGGTATCGCATGGCCGAGAATTACGCCAGCCTGGTGTCGCAGTATTCCAACGGCGATCTCAGCGTGACGATCTATCCCGGCGGGCAACTGGGCGCGCAGGACGCGACCCTGTCGCAAGCCGTGCGTGGCCGGATCGAGATCTGGGCCGGTGGCATCGTCGCGTTGGCGGCGATCGAACCCGATCTGTCGCCGCTGCTGTTCCCCGGTGTCTTTGAGTCGACCGAACAAGCCAACTGCATGTTCCCCCTGCTGGTCGAACCCACGCGCGCGGTTCTGGCGGATGTGGGCCAGTTCGTCGGCTTCATCCCCCTGGGCTGGAACAACCTGGCCTCGGTCAATGAACTGAATTCGATTTCCGACATCGCGGGGCAGAACATCCGCTCGTTGCCGATCCCGATCGCCGTGCAGCTCTGGCAGCACCTGGGGGCGACTGCCGTGCCGCTGGACACGGCGGAAACCGCGTCGGCACTGTCCACGGGCATGGTGACGCTGGTGGATACGGCCATGGCGTTCTGGGTGGCGACCGGCCACGCCGAACTGGCGCCGAACTACTACCTGACGCAGCACAACTACAACGTCGCTGCGGCGTTGATCGGCAATCGCACCTGGAACGCGATGAGCGCCGAAGATCAGGCCGCGTTGAGCCGCGCGAACGACGAGGCCTGGAACTGGGCCACCGTCAATGGCATGTATGCCGGCTTTGAAAGCCGCCTGACCGAGATCGCCCAGGGGCAGGGTGCCAGCATCCATGAACTGAGTGCCGAGGACCGCGCCATCGTGCAGGCCGCCGGCGAGGCTGTCTGGGAACCGGCGCTGGCCGAACTGGGCGATGGCGCGCGGGCCTATCTGGACACGATGCTGCGCATCCGTGAACAATGCCCGGCGGGCTGATCGCAAGCCCTGGCTTTGGGGGCGCGCGCCGGTGCGCGCGTCCGCATCCCTGACAAGAGGCGGCCCGGATGGAGCGTCAGATCAATCGGATCCTTGGGTGGATCACGGCGGCCGAGATCGCCGTCATCGTCATCAGCTTCATCGCCATGGCCGCGCTTCTGCTCGCCGATATCGTCGGCCGTGAGATCCTGCGACAAGGGCTGTTCGGTGCCAGTTCCTATGCGCTCTATTTCCTGATCCTGTCGGCGATGTTGTCTTTCGACGTGGCGGTCGCGCGGGGCGTGCACCTGCGGCCGACCGCATTTGACGGCCTTGCTCCGCAATCCTGGGACCCGGTTCTGCAACGCCTCGGTCATCTGTTGAGCGCGGCAATCGCCGTGCTGGTCGTCTGGGGGGCCTGGATCTTCATCGCGGAAACGCGGTTCTTCAACGAAACGAACCCCACCATTCGCCTGCCGCTCTGGCCGATGCAGACGCCGCTGGTGATCGGCTTTGGCCTGAGCGGCCTGCGGCATCTGGTGTTTGCGGCCTTTCCCGACCTTGCCCCCAGGAAATCCGCAACCGAGGCCGAAGCATGACCGCCCTCGCCATCCTGCTGGCCGTTCTGGCGCTGATCGCGCTGCGTGTGAATCTGGTCTGGGCGCTGATGGCCGGGGCGCTGATGGTGCAGTTCACCTATGGCGCAGGCGAGTTGAGCTATTTCGCGCAGGATATCTGGGCGGCCATGGACCGCCAGGTCCTGTTGGCGATTCCGCTCTTCGTGCTGGTGGGGCAGATCATGGCGCGGGGGTCCATCGCGTCTCGGTTGATCCGTGTGATCGTGGCGATGACCGGGCATCTGCCCGGCGGCCTCGCCATGGCGACGATCCTGAGCTGCGCGGCGTTTTCGGCGATTTCCGGATCCTCGATCATCACCATGCTTGCGGTGGGTTCCGTGCTGTATCCCGCCTTGACCGAGAACGGCTATTCCCGGCGTTTCGCCATCGGCGCGCTGTGCGCCGGCGGCACGCTGGGCATCGTGATCCCGCCGTCGGTGCCGATGATCCTTTACGGCATCATGACCGAAACCTCGATCGTGTCGCTGTTTCGTGCGGGAATCGGGCCTGGTATCCTGCTGACCATCGCCTTCACCCTCTATGCCGTGATCGCCAACTGGAACCGGCCGCGCCTGACGTTTTCCTGGTCCGAACTGGGCACCGCGATCAAGGAAGGGGTGCTGGCGATCCTGATGCCGGTGATCCTGCTGGGCGGCATCTATTCAGGCCATTTCAGCCCGACCGAGGCCGCTGCCGTCGCCATCGGTTACGCCCTGCTGGTCGAGGCCCTGGTCTATCGCGAGATGAAGATCGCGGATTATATCGGCACGATTTCCCAGTCGGGCATCCTGGTCGGCACGCTGTTTCCGCTGCTGGCCGTGGCGATGTCGATCAACAAGCTGCTGGCGGAAAAGCAGGTGCCGGGGCACCTGGTGGACATGGCGCTGAACAACGTCGAAAGCCCGCTGGCCTTCATCCTGATCGTCAACGGTCTGCTGTTGCTGGTGGGGGCGGTGATGGATACCGGATCGGCCATCGTCATCACCGCGCCGGTCCTCAGCCATATCGCCGAGGCCTATGGCTATTCCAAGATCCAGTTGGGGATCATCATGATCCTGAACCTGGAAATCGGCATCCTGACACCGCCGATGGGCATGAACCTGATCGTCGCCATGACCGCGTTTCACGAGAAGTTCGGCATGATCGTCCGATCCGTCATACCGTGGATCGTCGTGATGCTGGTCTGCCTGCTGCTGGTGACCCTCGTGCCCTGGATCGCCCTGGCCCTGGTCTGAACGGCGCCAGAAAGGCGGCGGGCGACGCAAGGGGTGCCCGCACGGTCCCGTCAATCCAGATAACTGCGCACCTTGGCAATCACGTCATCGAGCGAGAGCCCCAGGCTGTCGAGCATCGACAGGTCGATGCCCTTGTCCGCAAGCAGTGTCTTGATCTGGTCGGTGTCCATGGACGTCAGCGCGGACAGGTCGATCCCGCTGTCGCGGATCTGTTCGGCGATCTGATCGCTTCCCCCCAACGCGCCGGCGGCCCGGCCCAGCATGTCACCCAAACCCATGGTTCTCTCCTTGTTCGCAGCACAATCAACGGGCCAAGGGTGTCATCATTGCCACCGGAACGAAAGGGGGGCGCCACGGGTGCGGGGCCATCAGTCCGCCAGGGTCACCACCAATTTACCCTTGACCTGCCGCGCGGCCAGGCGGTCCAGCGCGGCGGGCGTGGCGCCAAGACCGGACACGGTCTCGACCAGCGGTTTGATCTTGCCTGCCAGATACAGGGCGAACAGCTCCTTGACGGAGTCGACGTGCCGTTTCGGGTTGCGCTGCGTTGCGGCCCCCCAGAACACGCCGATCACGCTGCAGGCCTTCAGCAACGGCAGGTTCAGCGGCAATTTCGCGATCCCGGCCGGAAAGCCGACCACCAGATAGCGCCCCTCCCAGGCGATGGCGCGCAACGCGGGTTCGACATAGCCGCCGCCAACCGGGTCATAGATCACGTCGGCACCGCCCTTGCCGCACAGGGTCTTGAACGCCTCGGCCAGGGCGCGGCTGGCGTCCTTGCCATCCACGCTGGCCGGGTAGACCAGCCCGTCGTCCGCGCCGGCCGCCAAGGCCACATCCAGCTTTTCCTGCGAGGAACAGGCGGCCAGAACCCGCGCGCCCAGGGCTTTGCCCAGCTCCACCGCCGCCAGCCCCACCCCGCCCGAGGCCCCCAGCACCAGAAGCGTTTCGCCAGGCTTCAGCGCCGCCCGGTCGGTCAGCGCGTGATACGAGGTGCCGTAGGTCATCAGAAAGGCCGCGGCGTCGGCGAAGGGCATGGCATCGGGGATCGGCGTGACGGTCTCGCGGCCGAGGCTGACCTGTTCCGCCAGCCCGCCCCAGCCCGGGAACCCCAGAACCCGCGTGCCGGGCGCCAGATCGGTGATCCCGTCGCCCACCGATGTGATCGTGCCGGCGATCTCGGCGCCGGGGGCAAAGGGGCGTTCGGGTTTGAACTGATACTGGTCGCGGATGATCAGCAGGTCGGGAAAATTCAGCCCGACGGCGGCCACATCGACCACGACCTCGCCCTTGCCCGGTGCGGGGCTTGGCAGGTCCTCGACCTGCAGGGTTTCCGGGCCTCCGGGCGTGCGGCTGAGCAGGGCTTTCATCGGGATCCTCCATCGGGCTGTTTGGTGCAGTATTTCGGAATAGCAGATTGTTGACAATCTTAATTCTGGCGGAATACCCTGTCCGGAACCGGGACAAGGACAGCTTTCGTGCAGATCATAGACGCGCATCACCATCTGTGGGACCTGGAGACCAACGATTATCCGTGGAACCGGCCGGAAGACCATGATCGTGGCTGGGGGGACCTGAGCACGCTGAAGCAGACCTTCCTGCCACGCCATCTGCGTGCCGAGGCCGAGACAGCCGGCCTGACCCTGCTGAAATCGGTGCATGTGCAGGCAAACTGGGACCCGGCGGACCCGGTCGGCGAAACCCGCTGGCTCGACTCGATCGCGCAGGACCCGGCCTCGGACGGGGTGCCGCAGGCGATTGTCGCCTATGCCGATCTGTCGGCCGACAGCGCCGCCCGGGTGCTGGCCGAACACGCCCGGTTTTCCGGGGTGCGCGGCATTCGCCAGGTGCTGAACCGCCACAGCGACCCCAAGCTGAACCGTGCGCCCCGGGACTACCTGGGCGATCCCGACTGGCGGCGCGGGTTTGCGCGGCTGGCGGATCACGGGTTCAGCTTTGACGCGCAGATCTATCACCAGCAGGCCAGCGCGCTGTCGGCGCTGGCCCGGGCGCATCCGGAAACGACCGTGATCCTGGATCATGCGCTGATGCCCGCCGAACGGGACCCCGCGAACCTCGCGGGTTGGCGGGATGCGGTCAGCCGCCTGTCCGATTGCCCGAACACCGTCATCAAGATCAGCGGCTTCGGCATGGTCGACAACCGATGGACCACCGAATCGATCCGTCCCTTCGTGGAGCACTGCCTGGACGCGTTTGGTCCGGGGCGTGCGATGCTGGGTTCGAACTTTCCGGTGGATCGGCTGATGGCGTCCTATGAAAAGATCTGGGGTGCCTTTGAAACGCTCACCGCGCATCTGCCGACCGAGGACCGCCACGCGCTGTTCGTGGGCACCGCCGAAAGGGTGTATCGGATCTGATCGCTGGCGATCGCAGGGGCGGGGCGCCTATTGCCCCTCGCCGGCTTCCAGCAGCTTGATCGCGAATGCCCGCGAGCGGCGGACAATGCTGCGCGCGGTGGCCTCGGCCTGATCGGACTGGCCCAGGCGGATGTGCTCGATCACCTGTTCCCATAAGGCGACCGAATCCTGCCGGCGTTCCCAAGTGGACACCCCCAGGCGCGAGTAGCGCAGCGTCTGGTGGAACAGCATCGTCACCAGCGAGGTCAGCCGCTCGCTGCCCGAGCATTCGCTCATGGTCAGGCCGAATTCCTGCACGGCCTCGACGAAATCGGCGGTCGCGGTGTCATCCTTGCGGGCGGCAATGCCGCGCAGGCGGTCCAGGCGCGTTCGAAATGCCTCGAGATCGGCGTCTGTATGGCGTTGGGCCAGACGGGTCGCGACCAGGCCGAACAGGACGCTGCGGATCTCGAACAGGTCGGCAACCTCGCCGGGGGACAGCTTTGTCACCACCGCGCCGCGCCGGGGCAGGATCTGCACCAGACCCGAGGTTTCCAGAATGCGCAACGCCTCGCGCACGGGCCCGCGCGAGACCTTGAACCGCGTGGCGACGCCGACTTCCTGAATTCGGGAATCCGGCGGAAGGCGATCATTCACGATCTCTTCGGCCAGTTGCATGGCGATCTGTTCGGCGATCGACAGGGCCTCGCCGCTGTCACCGCGCGAGGGACGCAGGGAAGCAAGCATCGCACGTTGAAGAAGGGATGTTTGCCACATGGCGCGACCGTTCCGCGTGTCGGTAAGACGATTGTCTACCTTTAGACGCCCGGAGTCAGCGTGACAAGCGGCTGACCTTCGGTCACGCCCTCGCCTTCGGCCACATGGATTTCGGCCACGGTGCCGTCCGTGGTGGCCAGCACCGGGATCTCCATCTTCATGGATTCCAGGATGATGAGCACGTCGTCTTCCTCGACGGTGTCGCCGGGCGAGACCTCGATCTTCCAGACGGTTCCGGCGATCTCGCTTTCGATGATCTCGGTGCTCATGGCGGCTCCCCTTCTGGCGAATGTCGTTGCGTTGCGACCATCATTATCAAAACATGCTTATTGTCAACAATCTTAGTTTCTGTAAACTGAAGGCAATGACCGGAGGGAGGCTGACGATGAGCTGGCAAAAGGAAGTTGACGAGATCCAGCGCCGCCGCGAGATCGCGCGCGGCCTGGGCGGGCCGGAAGCCGTTGCCAAGCAACATGCACAGGGTCGGCTGACCGTCCGCGAGCGGATCGACAAGCTGGTCGATCCCGGCAGCTTTCGCGAACTGGGCGCGCTGACTGGCAAGGCCGTCTATGATGCGGACCACAACCTGGTCAGCGTGACCCCGGCGAATGCGGTGATCGGCACCGGCAAGATCGACGGGCGGCGGGTGTCCATCGACGGCGACGACTGGACCATTCGCGGCGGCTCGTCCGAGGCGACGGTTTCCGACAAATGGATCTATTCCGAGATCTACGCCGAGGAGATGAAGATCCCGCTGATCCGGCTGGTCGAAAGCGCGGGCGGCAGCGTCAAGATCCTGGACCAGAACGCGGCAACGAAGCTGCCGGCCTATCCGACGTGGCAACTGGCGCGGATGATGGGGAAGATCCCGATCGTCGGTCTGGCGCTGGGGCCCTGCGCCGGACTGGGGGCGATCAAGGCCGCGACGGCGCATTATTCCGTCATGGTCAAGGGCACCAGCCAGGTCTTTGCGGGCGGCCCGCCGGTGGTCGAACGCGGCATGGGGGTCAAGATCAGCAAGGAGGATCTGGGCGGTTCCAAGGTCCACACGCGCGAATCCGGCGTGATGGGGAACGAGGCCCGGACCGAGGAAGAAGCCTTCGAGATGGCGCGGCGCTTCCTGTCCTATCTGCCGTCGTCGGTCTACGAGATGCCACCCGTGATCGCCTGCGATGACCCGCGCGACCGTGCCGAGGACGAGCTGATCGAGATCATCCCCCGTGACAAGCGCAAGGTCTACAAATCGCGCAAGATCCTCGACATGGTCTTTGACAAGGGGTCGGTCTTTGAGCTGACCAAAGGTTACGGGCGCTCGATCATCACCTGTTTCGCGCGGCTCGACGGGCGGCCCGTCGGGGTCATCACCACCGATCCCATGCAATACGGCGGCGGCATGACCAAGGCCTCGGCCGCCAAGATGGAGGCGTTCATCGACCTGTGTGACACGTTCCATCTGCCGATCGTGCATCTGGTCGACCAGCCCGGAACCATCGTCGGCCCCGAGGCCGAGAAATCCGGCGCGGTCAAGGGGTCGGTCCGGGTCTGCATGGCCATCGAACAAAGCCAGGTGCCTTGGTGCGCGATCATCACGCGGCGATGCTATGGGCTGGCCGGCAGCACCTTTGGCCGGGTGCAGGGCCTGAACCTGCATTATGCGTGGCCGTCGGGGCGCTGGGGGTCGATCCCGGTGGTCGGCGGCGCCGAGGCCGCATTCAAGAAGGAGCTGGATGCACTGGATCCCGAGGCCCGCAAGGCGCGGCTCGACGAGATCGAGGGGCATTTTCACCATATGGAATCGCCCTTTCTGACGGCCGAGAAGTTCCGCATCCCCGACATCATCGACCCGCGGGAAACCCGGGCCCTTCTGAACGACTGGCTGGACGATGCCTGGCGCCTGCTGCCCGAGCAGCTGGGCGTCAAGGGTCGCACGTTCCGGATGTGAGGGCGGCATGAAGAAGCTTCTGATCGCCAATCGCGGCGAGATCGCCTGCCGCATCATCCGCGCCGCCCGCTCGCTGCAGATCGCCACGGTCGCCGTGTTCTCGGAAGCCGATGCAAACGCGCTGCATGTCGCCATGGCGGACGAGGGCGTTGCCATCGGCCCGGCGCAAGCGGCGCAAAGCTATCTGCGCCATGATGCGGTGATCGATGCCGCGCTGCGCACCGGCGCCGATGCGGTGCATCCGGGGTATGGGTTTCTGGCCGAAAGCGCGGCTTTCGCCCGGGCGGTCCAGGCGGCCGGCCTGACCTGGGTCGGCCCCGATCCGCACACGATCGACGACATGGGCGACAAGCAGCGCGCGCGCGATCTGGCGATTGCCGCCGGGGTTCCGGTCCTGCCCGGCTCGCACCGCTTCACCGAAGGGGCGCTGGACGGGCTGGACGAGGCCGCCGACGCGGTTGGCTATCCCTTGCTGGTCAAGGCGTCGGCCGGGGGCGGCGGGATCGGCATGCAACGGGTGGATACGCCGGCCAAGCTGCGCAAGACCGTCGAACGCACCCAGGCTGCCGCCGCACGCAGTTTTGGCGATGGCTCGGTGTTTCTGGAACGATTCATCGCCCGCGCCCGGCATGTGGAAATCCAGGTCTTCGGCTTTGGCGACGGTCGGGCGGTGCACCTGTTCGAACGCGACTGTTCGCTGCAACGCCGGTTCCAGAAGATCGTCGAGGAAAGCCCCGCGCCGGGTCTGCCGCGCGCCACGGTGGATCGCATGGCCGAAACCGCCTGCGCGTTGGCGGCAGCGGAACGCTATGCCGGGGCGGGAACGGTGGAATTCGTGGTCGATGCCGACACGGGGGATTTCTTCTTCCTGGAAATGAACACCCGTATCCAGGTCGAACACCCGGTCAGTGAAATGGTCACCGGCACCGATCTTGTCGCCGCGCAGTTGCGGCTGGCCGCCGGCGAGGACCTGCACCAGGCGCTGTCGGGCCTGACCGTGCAAGGCCATGCGGTCGAGGCCCGTCTCTACGCCGAGAACCCGGCCAGGAAATTCCTGCCCTCGCCCGGCACGCTGACCCGGTTCGACCTGCCGGACCGGATGGACGGCGTGCGCATCGAAACCGGTCTGCGGGCCGGTGATGCGGTGACGCCCTTCTATGATCCGATGATCGCCAAGATCATCGCGCACGGACCTGACAGGCCGGCCGCGATCGCGCGCCTGCGTCAGGCCCTTGCCGCCACGGTGATCGAGGGTCTGGCGACGAACCGCGATTTCCTTCTGGCGGTGCTGGCGGATGACGGCTTTCGGCGCGGCGACGTCTGGACCGGCTATGTCGAGACGGGACTCGACGCGCTGCTCAAGACGGCGGTGCCCAGCTCGGAAGGACCCCAGGCATGAGTGATGCTCCGCTTTCCCTCCTCCATGCGGTGCGGCGCTGGCTGGACGACGGGTCCGACTGCGAGGCGGTGGTCCATGGCGACCATCGCCTGAGTTATCGCGCCCTTGCGGCCCGGGCGCTGGCGCTGGCCGACACCCTGCGCGCGCGGGGCATTCGACCGGGCGACCGCGTGGCCGTCCTGTTCACACCGCGCCCCGAGGCGCTGGTGACGCTGCTGGGCACCTGGTTGGCCGGTGCGACCTGGCTGGGCATCAACCCGCGGTTCAAGCGGCCGGAACAGCGCCAGAACCTGACCGACAGCGGCGCGAAACTGCTGATCGCGCTGGAAACCGTCGGCAAGACCGACCTGCGGCCCGATCTGGACGCCCACGCCGCCGATCTGGGCATCGACGTGATGCGCGTGGGCGCAGGGTTGTGGCACGGGGACCTGCCGCCCCCCGTGCCCGAGGACACCGTTCCCGCGCGCTGGGATGCGGCGCTGGCGGGTTTCGATGGTGCGGTTCCGGCGGTGATCATCTTCACCTCGGGCTCGACCGGGCGGCCCAAGGGGGCGCTGATCACCCATCAGGGCCTGGCATTCCGCTGCCACACGTTGCAGCGCGACCGCTTTGCCGTGCCGCATGTGCGGCAGGTTCTGGATTTGCCCGTGAACCATATCGGCGCGCTGGCCAGCGGCATCGGCGTGGCCTTTGTGGCGGGCGGGGCGCTGGTGATGAACGAACAGTTCGACCCGGGCTTTACGATCCGTGCCATCGGCGCCGAACAACTGCACGTTCTCAGCGGCGTTCCGGCAATGCTGGACCGGATCGTCGCGCATCCTGATTTCGACACCGCCGATCTGACCACGCTGCGCTATGTCAGCTGGGGCGCCGGGCCGATCAATCCCCGCGTTCTTTCAGCGCTGATGGGGCGCACGGATGCCGAATTCTCGCAGCAATATGGCCAGACGGAATCGAATGGGCCGATCTGCTACACGCCGCCGACCCGCGACATCGAGATCCTTCTCAACACCACCGGCAAACCGGATCCGGCAATCGCGCTGCGCATCGCCGATGATCGGGGCACCCCTGTTCCCGTCGGCGACGAGGGCGAGGTTCAGGTGCGCCATCCCCATCCGTTCGCCGGCTATCTGAACAATCCCGATGCCACGGCCGAGGCCTTTACCCCTGACGGATGGCTGCGCACCGGCGACCGGGCCAGACTGCGCGAGGACGGCTACCTGGTGTTCTGTGGCCGCTCCAAGGAGATGTACAAGTCGGGCGGTTTCAACGTCTACCCGCGCGAGGTCGAGATCGCGCTGGAAGATCACCCGGCCATCCGCGCGGCGGCCGTCATCGGGATCGAGGATGCGGACTGGGGGCAGGTCGGTCACGCCTTTGTCGAGGGCGACCCGGTCGACCCCGAAACCGTGATCGCCTGGTGCCGCGACCGGCTGGCGAACTACAAGGTGCCCAAGCATCTGACGGTGATGGACCGGCTGCCCAGAACGCCCGTGGACAAGGTGGACCGCATGGTTCTGAAGGACCGCGCCGAAGCCGCCGCCAGAACCCGGCGCGACGGTCAGAGCTGATCCTGGGGGGGGGCTGGTCGGACGGATCGCCAGCCTGTCCGGCCCCGCCCGCCACGGCGCACCAGCGCAACACGGTTCGAACCCTCAATAAAGCATAAAAATAACTTTTAGATGGAATGCCTGCCTGTCCTCGCCTAGTGTGCGGCCCGTGAGGGACGAATCACAGGGGAACAGACGCATGGCAGCGTGCCTTCAGCACATCCGGGTTCTCGATCTCAGCCGCGTTTTCGCGGGTCCCTGGGCCGCGCAGATGTTGGCCGATTTCGGGGCCGAGGTCATAAAGATCGAGCATGTGAAGGGCGGCGACGATGTGCGCCGCATGGGCGTGCCGCATCTTGGTCCGGATGGCGGGCCCACGGGCGAAACCTCCTCGTTCCTGGCCATGAACCGGGGAAAACGCTCGATCGCGGTCGATCTGGCAACCGACGAGGGGCAAGCGGTGGTGCGGCGCCTCGCCGGGCAAAGCGACGTGCTGATCGAGAACTTCAAGACCGGGACCCTGGCGCGGTTCGGGCTGGATTACGCCGCGCTGAAAGACGTGAACCCCAGGCTGATTTATTGCTCGATCACCGGATTCGGGCAGACCGGCCCGATGGCGCATCTGCCGGGGTATGACCCGATCTTTCAGGCGATGACCGGCCTTCTCAGCATGACCGGGATCCCGGACGGTCAGCCGGGTGCGGGGCCTGCGCTGGTGGGGTATTCCATTTCGGACATCACCGCCGGGCAATACGCGGTCTCGGCGATCCTTGCGGCGCTGGCGCATCGCGATGCCGTCTCGGGCGAGGGGCAGTCCATCGACATCGCCCTTTTCGACACGCAGCTCCATGCGGAATCCCACATGGTGATGAACTACCTCTCGTCGGGGCGGCTGCCGCGCCGCAATGGCACCGCGTCGCAGATCACCTGCCCCTGGCAGGCGTTTGACTGCGCGGACAGGCCGATCATGATCGCGATTGGCAATGACGCGCAATTCCGGCGCTTTGCGGACTATCTGGACCTGTCGGACCTGGCCGACGACCCGCGTTATGCGACCAACCTGGCGCGCGTGCAGAACGCCGAGACGCTGATCCCGCAACTGGCGGAAAAGCTGAAGACGAAAACGGCGGACGCGTGCTGGTCGGATCTGGATGCGATCGGGATTCCCGCCGGACCGCTCAACGCCTTTGACGATGTCCTGAAAATGCCGCAGGTCGAAGCGCGCCAATTGCTGCAACAGGTCGATCACCCCGCGGCAGGAACGGTGCGCTATATCGCCAACCCGGTGAAGTTTTCCGGTGCGGAAGCGGGCGCGTCGATCCCGCCGCCGCGGTTCGCGGAACATACCGACGCGGTGTTGCGCGACTTCGGGTTCACCGAGGCCGAAGTGGCCGATCTGCGTGAAAAGGGGGCGGTGCGATGATCGGGTTTGACCTGCTCGAATTGACCGATACCCAGCAGATGATCGTCGAAAGCACGCGCGCCGTGGTCCCGGGCGATGGGTCGCTGGACCGGGTGCGCGGGCTGCGCTTTGCCGCGCCAGGGTTCGACCGCGCCATGATGGCCGTGGTGGCAGAAAACGGCTGGCCCCTGCTGCGCGTCGCCGAATCCGACGGCGGGCTGGGACTGGGCGTGACCGAATGGTGCACGCTGATGCGGGTTCTCGGGGCCGCGCTGGTGCCCGAGCCGGTGCTGTCGACGGTCCTGGCGGGCGCACTTCTGGGCGCTGCGCTGCCAGACACCGTGCTTGCGGGAGAGACGGTGCTGGTCACGGCCTGGCAAGACAGGGACAATGGCCTGGACTGGACAGGGGGCGCCTGCGCCGAGGGGCTGACCGGGGCGAAGCGGCATGTCCCGGGTGTCGCCGGGGCCGACCTGTTCGCGGTGGTCACGGGGCAGGGCCTGGCGGTCGTGCCGCGCGATGCCGGGGGGCTGACGATTGCGCAGGCCGAAACGCTTGACGGTGGGGCCAGCGGGACCTTGAGCTTCGACGCCACCCCCGCCGCGTTCCTGCCCTTGCCCGATGTGCCTGCGCTGCTGGATGAAGCCACGCTTGCCCAGTCCGCCTATCTGCTGGGGATCAGCGAACGCGCGTTGCAGATCACGCTCGACTACCTGAAGGTGCGCGAACAGTTCGGCAAGCCGATCGGCAGTTTCCAGGCGCTTCAGCACCGGGCAACCGAGATGACCGTGCAACTGGACCTGCTGCGCGCGGCGATCTTCGCCACGGCGCGGCGGATTGATGCCGGGGCGTCCGCGCTTCAGCGGATGCGCGACGTTTCGCGCTGCAAGCGGCGCGCGGCGGATCTTGCGCTGCATGTGGCGGGCGAAGCGGTGCAGATGCATGGCGCGATGGGCATCACCGACGAGGCCGACATCGGGCTCTTTGTTCGCAAGGCGATGGTCGAGGCGAATATCCTTGGCTCTGCGCGTGTTCACCGCGCGCGCTTTGTGTCCTTGCTCGAGGAGGCCGCGGCATGACCGCCACCATCGACTATAACGCGCTCAGCGACGATGCGTTCCGTGCCATGGTTCGCGAGTTCGTTGAAACCCGGTATCCCGAGGGCGTGCCGCGCTTTGCCCAGCACCGTGTCCATTGGGACGAGGTGAAACCCTGGTATTTCGTGCAATCGGCCAAGGGCTGGATCTGCCCGACCTGGCCGCAAGAGTTCGGCGGCATGGGGCTGAACGCAGCCAAGCACCTGATCCTGATCGAGGAATACGAACGATTTGGCTGCGCGCGGGTCAACGATATCGGCCCGGTCATGCTGGGCCCGCTACTGATCAGGCACGGCACGCCGGAACAGCAGGCGCATTACCTGCCGCGCATCCTGTCCGGTCAGGACGTCTGGGCGCAAGGCTACAGCGAACCCGGGGCGGGATCGGACCTGGCGGCGGTGCGCTGCTCGGCCGAGCGGGTGGGCGATGAATGGGTCATCAACGGGCAAAAGACCTGGTGCACGCTGGGGATGGACGCGAACTGGATTTTCATCCTCGCGCGCACCGACAAGAGCGTGAAGAAACAGGCCGGGATCAGTTTCCTGCTGGTGCCGATGGATGCGCCCGGCGTTACCGTGCGCCCGATCCGCAATCTGGAGATGCTGGAAGAATTCGCCGAGGTGTTTCTTGATGATGTCCGCGTTCCTGCCGACCATATCGTCGGTCCGGTGAATGGCGGCTGGACCGTGGCCAAGGCGCTCTTGGGGCACGAGCGGGTGTTCATCGGTGCGCCGCGCCTGTCTGCCAGTGCCCTCAGCCGGTTGAAGGCGATGGCGCAACGGACCGGGGCCTGGGATGATCCGGTGTTTCGCGACACCTATGCAGGGCTGCAATGTGACCTGCACGACCTGGCCGATCTGTTTGAAACCTATGTCGAGCGGCTGAAAACCGGCGCGCCGATCGGTGCGGACGTGGCCAGCCTGAAGATCTTTCAAAGCGAACTCTATCAGAGAATCGCCGGGGTGATGATGGAGGTCACCGGCGAAGAATCCGGGCACAGCCATCCCTTTCCGGGGGACTCGCGGCAACATGCGGCGGGGGCCTGGCTGGCAGCGCGCCCGACAACGATCTTTGGCGGCTCGACCGAGATCATGCGGAATATGCTGGCAAAAGCGGTTCTGGGGCTGCCGGGGTGAGGGGCGGTCTAAAAGTCAATTCTATAACAGTTATAAAATTGACTTTTAGGGGTGTCGCCGCTATAGCCATCGGGGAACGGATCCGCCGGGACCATGGCGCGCCCGTTTTTGGAGGATGATCACAGCAAAAGAGGAGGAGTCATTTTGCTGCACTCTGTCTTGAAAAAGGGCCGGGCCGTTGCGCTGGTTGCCGCGACTTTGATTGCCGCCGGCCAGGTCGCCCATGCAGACGACGTTCAACTGCCGCGCACCATGGTCTGGACGTCCTATGACCAGGGCTCGGCCGGCTTCGTGGAAGCGTCGGCCATCGCCGATGCGCTGGACCGCCAGTTCGGCACCACGATCCGCATCACCCCGGCCGGAACCGCGGTTGGCCGACTGCTGCCGATGCAGACCGGCCGCGCGACCTTTGGTTTTGCCGGCAACGAGATGCATTTCGCGGCCGAAGCCATGTTCGAATTCGCCGCCCGCGACTGGGGCCCGCAGGACCTGCGCGTCGTGCTGGGGCGTCCGGCCCAGGTGGGTCTGGTCGTCGGGGGCGACACCGACATCATGACCCCGGCCGATCTGCGCGGTCATCGCGTCGGCTATGTGCAGGCCAGCCCCTCGACCGATCTGAACACCAATACGGTGCTGGCCTTTGCCGACCTGACCCCCGCCGATGTCGAAGTGGTCATGTATCCGGGCTATGGCGCGATGCTGCAGGCGTTCATCTCGGGCGAGATCGACGCGGCTCCGGCGATCCCGACCTCGGCGGCGCTGCGCGAGGCCGAGGGTGGCCGCGGCGTGCGCTGGCTGGACATGCCGGCCTCGGACGAAGCGGGCTGGGGCCGTATCCGTGCCTTCGCCAGCCTCTTCTCGCCGTCGCAGGCGCGCACCGGCGTCAGCATCTCGGACGAAGATCCCGCGGATCTGCTGGGCTACCGCTATCCCCAGCTGGGCGTCTACGCCAATGTCAGCGACGACGAGGTCTACAACATGATCCGTGCGTTGAACGAATCCTATGACCTCTACAAGGACGCCACGCCGTCGATCCGTCACTGGGCCATTGCCGAAGCCGGCTCGACCCCGGCCGCGGCGCCGTTCCACCCGGGTGCCGTGCGCTACCTGCGCGAGATCGGCCAGTGGACGGACGCCGACCAGGCCTGGAACGACGCCCGCATCGCCCGCATCGAGGCCGTTCGCGCCGCCTGGGATGCCGCGCAGGCGGAAGCGACCGCCGCTGGCGTCTCGGATGACGACTGGCCGGCCTTCTGGGACGCCTATCGCGCCGAGCACCTGTAAGCAGACGCCGCCCCGTCCCGCATGCCGGGGCGGGGCCTTTCATTCCTCCGGATTGGAACGCGCCGATGTCGCAGCCCGAAACCCTTGCCATCGAGGCCGAACAGCTTCTTCCAGAAAACACCCGACTGACCGGTCTGGCCTGGGGCGCCGTCTTTGGTTTGTCGACCTTGGGGATCCTGGTGATCGTCAACCAGATCTTCAATCTCGCGGCCTTTGGTTTCCATCCGATCAGCACGGCCTACTATTATATCGTCGTGGGCCTGTTCATGCCGATCGCCTTCCTGTCGGTTCCGGGGCGCGAGGCAGATTTGGCCCGTGTGCCGTGGTATGACTGGGGCCTTGCCCTGCTGTCGCTTGGCGTCAGCCTGTATTTCGCCTGGCATGCCATCGACATCCTGAACCGCGGATGGGAATTCCGCGCCCCGGCCGAAGTGGTCGTGATGGCAACCCTTCTTGTCCTGCTCTCGCTCGAGGCCGTGCGCCGCTGCGCCGGTTGGCCGCTCTTCTTCATCTGCGCCATTTTCGCGGCATTCCCCCTCTATACCGGCTACATGCCCGGTTTCCTCTGGGGGGCCGAGATGTCGTTCAGCGAAACCGTGCTGGGCCACGCGGTCGGTGTCGAAAGCATCATCGGCATTCCGATCCGCGTGATCGCGGATCTGCTGATCGGCTTTATCGTGTTCGGTGTCGCGCTGACCGTTTCGGGTGGCGGCGCGTTCTTCATGGACCTGGCCGGCGCCCTGATGGGGCGCGCGCGGGGCGGTCCGGCCAAGGTCGCGATCCTTTCCAGCGGCTTCTTCGGCAGCCTGTCGGGCAGCGTGATCTCGAACGTGATCTCGACCGGTGCGATGACCATTCCGACCATGAAACGCTGCGGCTATCCGGCGACCTATGCCGGCGCGGTGGAATCCTGCGCCTCGACCGGGGGCGCGCTGATGCCGCCCGTGATGGGCTCGGTCGCCTTCGTCATGGCCTCGTTCATGAACGTGCCCTACGCCGACATCATGGTCGCAGCCACGGTCCCGGCGCTGCTTTTCTACCTGGTTCTGCTGATCCAGACCGACTGCTACGCCGCGCGCAAGGGGCTGAAGGGCCTGCCCGAGGACCAGATCCCGCAGCTGTTGAAAGTGCTGCGCTCGGGCTGGATCTTCCTGATTTCGCTGACCGCGCTGGTTGTTCTGCTGCTGGCCACCAACATCGAGGCCAAGGCCCCGTTCTATGTCAGCCTGCTGCTGGTCCTGACCGCGCTGATCCGCGCGCGCTCGCAGGGATTGCTGGCGCCGATTGTCGAGCTGGTGATGGAGACCGGCAAGAACATCGGTCAGCTGGTCGGCGTGCTGGCCGGGGTCGGCATGGTCGTCGGCGCGCTGTCGATGACCGGCGTCGGCAATGCCTTCAGCCGCGAACTGCTGCACTACGCGGGCGGCAATCCCTACCTGCTGCTGGTTTTCGGCGCCTTCACCAGCTTTATCCTTGGCATGGGGATGACGGTTTCGGCGTGCTATATCTTCCTCGCCGTCGTTCTGGCCCCGGCGCTGGTGCAGGGGGGCTTCAACCAGATGGCCGCGCACCTGTTCATCCTCTACTGGGCGATGCTCAGCTACATCACGCCGCCGGTGGCGATGGCCGCGGTCGCCGCATCCTCGATCGCCAAGGCGTCGGCGATGAAGATCGGGCTCACGGCGATGCGGCTGGGGGCGATCCTGTTCGTCCTGCCATTCCTGTTCGTCCTGAACCCGAACCTGATCATGCAGGGCAGCTGGGGCAACATCCTGTTGGCTGTCTCAACCGCGATCCTGTCGATCCTGCTGCTGGCCATGGCCTCGGAACGCTATGTCTACTTTGTCGGCCGACCGGCGAAACGGTGGGAGGTCGCGGTGCTGCTGATCGGCGGCGTGGCCCTGCTGATCCCGGAAACGATCAGCGATCTGATCGGGCTGGCGGCCCTGGTCCTGGTGATGGGTGTCGGGCTTGCGACCCGCACGTCGGCCCCAGAGGGCACAGCATGACCCGCGCTGTGGAACTGCCGGACGGCGGCCACCTGAACGCCGTGGTCGAAGGCCCCGAGAGCGCCCCCTGGGTGGTGTTCTCGAACTCGGTGCTGACCGATCTGAGCATCTGGGAACCGCAAGCCGCCGTCCTGCGCGACCGCTTTCGCGTGCTGCGCTATGATCAGCGTGGGCATGGCAAATCGAGCGTCCGGCCCAGGCCGATGAGCTTTGACGATTACGGGGCCGATCTGGCGGCGCTGATGCGCGCGGTCGGGGCATCGGACGCCTGTTTCGTCGGCCTGTCGATGGGCGTCCCCACGGGGCTGGCCGCGCACAACGCCATGTCGGGCCTGTTCCGCCGCTTTGTGTTCACCGATGGCGTCAGCCGCAGCGGGGCCGGGCGCGAGGCCTTCTGGACCGAGCGTCGCGCGTTCGCGCGCACACAGGGCATGCAGGCGCTGGCCGAGCAGACCGCAGCGCGCTGGTTGCCCGGCGAGGCGCAGGACAGTGCGTCCCTGGCCGCGTTGATTGCCATGATCGCCGCGACCCCGGTCGAAGGCTTTGCGGCCGCGACCCATGCCCTGGGCGCTTATGACCAGTCCGCCGCGCTGGCCTCGGTCATCGGCGCGACCCTGTGCATCGCCGGCACCCTGGATGGGGCGATGCCCGACACGATGAAGGCCCAATTCGCGGGCTTGCCGGACGTGCGCTTTGCCGGTGTCGAGGGCGCGGGCCATGTTCCGAACCACCAGAAACCCGCCGCCTATACGGCCCTTCTCGTGGATTTCCTGGAGGCCACCGCATGAGCAAGCTCACGCTCCTCTGGTCGCCGCGGTCCCCCTATGCGCGCAAGGCCCTGATGGCGCTGGACCTGCTGGGTCTGCTTCCCCAGGTCGACTTGCGCCTGACGCGCGTGGCTCTGCAGATGCCGCCGGATCCCGCGCTGCTGGCGGAAAATCCGTTGGGCAAGATCCCGGTGCTGGTGGTGCCCGGGCTGGGGCCGCTCTTCGACTCGCGGTTGATCGTTTCGTGGCTGGATCGTCAGACTCCGGGCGTGTTGTTTCCCGCGGATCCGGCGGCCCATCTGGAAACCGAACGGCTGGAAACGCTGGCCGACGGTGTGACGGACGTGCTGCTTCTGTGGCGGACCGAGGAATCGCGCGGCGACAGGAAAAACCCGCAGATCGCGGCGGGATTCGAGACCAAGGTCCGCACCGGGATGCCGGTTCTTGAAGCCATCGCACCAACTCTCGATCCGTCCAGCCTGAATGTCGGCCAGATTGCGTTGCGCTGCTGCCTGGACCAGCTCGACTTTCGCTATGCGGCCTGCAACTGGCGCGCGGCCTTTCCGGCGCTGGCCGCCTGGCACGCGGCCGTCGGCGCGCATCGCGTGATCGCGGCGCATCCGATCCCGACCGACTTGCCAGACCACAACACGGGCGTTGCCGTCATGCCCCTGTCGTTTACGGAGACCAACTGATGCCCGGCCCCCTATCGCACGTCCGCGTCCTCGACCTCAGCCGGATCATGGCCGGGCCGTGGAGCGGCCAGATCCTTGCCGATCTCGGCGCCGACGTGATCAAGATCGAGCGCGCCGGCGCGGGGGACGATACCCGCCACTGGGGCCCCCCGTTCCTGAAGGACAGCGACGGCAACAAGACCCGCGAATCCGGCTATTACCTGTCGGTGAACCGCGGCAAACGCTCGGTCGCGCTGGACCTCAAGGACCCCAGGGATCTGGAGGTCGTCAAGGCACTGGCCGCCGAATCCGACATCCTGCTCGAGAACTTCAAGACCGGCACGCTCGACCGCATGGGCCTGGGCTATGAGGCGCTCAAGGCGGTGAACCCACAGCTGATCTATTGCTCGATCACCGGCTTCGGCCTGTCGGGTCCGATGGCGAATGACGCGGCCTATGACTTCATGATCCAGGGCCTCGGCGGGTTGATGAGCGTGACCGGCGGCCCCGATGGCGAGCCCGGCGGCGGCCCGCAAAAGGTGGGCGTGCCGATCATCGACATCATGACCGGGATGTATGCCACGATCGGCGTGCTGGCGGCGCTGGCGAACCGGACCCAGACCGGGCTGGGCGACCACATCGACCTGGCGATGCTGGACGTGTCGGTGGCGATGCTGGCCAACCAGGCGATGAACTACCTCGTGTCGGGCACCGTGCCGACCCGGCGCGGCAACAAGCACCCGAATATCCAGCCGCAGAACGTCTATCCGGTGTCGGACGGGTATATCGTGCTGGCCGTGGGCAATGACGGGCAGTTCCGCAAGTTCGCCGAGGTGATCGGTCGCGCGGGGCTGGCGGATGACGAACGCTTTGCCACCAACGCCGCGCGGGTCACGAACCTGCCGGCGCTGGAAGAGATCCTGGTCGCAGAGCTGGCCAAGGGAACCATCGCGCATTGGGTCGCGGCCTTTGCCGAGGCTGGCGTGCCTTCGGGCCCGATCAACACCATCGACCGCGTGTTCGAAGAGGCGCAGGTCAAGCACCGCCAGATGCTGCGCGAGATCCCGCACCCGCTGTCGGGCACGGTGCCGCAGGTGGTCAGTCCGCTGAATTTCGCGAACGCGCCACTGGCATTCGACAAGGCGCCGCCCCTTCTGGGCGAGCATACGCACGAGGTTCTGGCGGCATTGGGTCTGAAGGGAGGCGAGGCATGAACGCAGTGACAGACACCGGAGGAGCCGGGCGGATCAGCTTTCCGGCCCCGGACGCCATGACGCCGGAACAGAAAGCTGTCTATGACGAAATCGTCGCGGGCCCGCGCGGCACGCTGGTCGGCCCGCTGCGCGCCGCCTTGCACAAGCCGGTTCTGGCCGATCGCTGGCAAAAGCTGGGCCAGGTTCTGCGGTTTGAAACCTCGATTCCGCTGGCGCTGAACGAACTGGCGATCCTGGTCACGGCGCGGCGCTGGAACTCGGACCTGGAATGGGCGATCCATGCCCGGGATGGACGGCGCGGCGGCCTGAGCGAGGACTATATCGCCGCGGTCCGCGATGGGCGGGCCCCGGACTTTGGGGATGACGCCCCGGCGCGGGAAATCTATGCCTATGCGCGCGAAGTCCTGATGTTCGGCGATGTCAGCGATGCGACCCACCGGGCCGTGACCGCGCGGTGGGGCGAGACCGGCGTGGTCGAACTGACCGCCGCCATCGGCTATTATTCCATGGTGGCGATGACCTTGAACGCGCATCGTGTTCCGCTGCCTGACGGGTTCACCGAAACGCTGCCGGGGTCGCGCGCCAATCTGTCGGTCATACCAGAGGCCTGAACCGCCGATGTTTTACGATCCCCGCTCGCAGGACCATGGGCTGCCGCACAATCCCTGGATGGCGCTGGTCGCGCCGAGGCCGATCGCCTGGGTGTCGACCGTATCGAAATCGGGGGTGCCGAACCTGGCGCCGTTCAGCAGTTACAACACGCTCTCGGCGTCGCCGCCGTTCCTGATGTTCTCGGCCAATGCCGAAAAGGACACGGTGCGGAACATCCGCGACACCGGCGTCTTTGTGGTCAATGTGTCGACCGGCCCCCTGGCAGAGCAGATGAACGCCAGCTCGGCCGATTTCGCGCCGGACGTGGACGAGTTCAGGATCGTGGGCCTGGACACCGCGCCTTGCCGCAGCATCGACTGCGTGCGCATCGCCGCCGCACCGGCGGCCATCGAATGCCGGCTGTCCGAAATCGTGTCGCTGACGCCGTCGACCGGGGCAAGCTGCAGCGCGCGGGTCATCATCGGCGAGGCCGTGGGGATCCATATCGACGAATCCGTCCTGCGTGACGGTCGCGTGGATCCGGCGCTTCTGAAACCCCTCTCGCGGCTGGGCTACATGGACTATGCCGTTGTCGATAAGACCTTTGAAATCATGCGCCCAGCCAAACCCGGCGCGTCGCCAAACCCCGAAACGGAGACCGCCAGATGAGCGCCTATGACACCCTGCAACTCGATGTCGCGGACTATATTGCGACCATCACCATCGACCGCGCGCCGGTGAATGCCCAGAACAACCGGTTCCGTGACGAACTGGTCGCGGTGGTGGACCAGTTGGGCGACCGCGACGACGTGCGCGCGATCATCATCACCGGCAATGGCAAGGCGTTCTCGGCCGGGGCCGACCTGTCCGAGCGTCCGACGCAAGACCCCGGCGTCTACACCGCCCATAACCGCCGCGTCCGCGCCAGCTTTGACTGTCTGCTGGAATGCCCCAAGCCGATCATCGCCGCCGTCAATGGCGCGGCCATCGGCGCGGGCTGCGTCACGGCGCTGTGCTGCGATATCCTGGTGGTTTCGGAAAAAGGGTTCCTGCAGATGACCGAGGTCAACGTGGGCCTCGCGGGCGGCGTCGCCCATGTGCGCCGCCATCTCGGCGAATCCGACGCGCGCCTGATGATCATGACCGCGCGCCGCATGTATGGCGCCGACCTGTTCCGCATGGGCGTATCCTCGGCCTGCCCGGCGCCCGAGGACCTGATGGACACCGCGATGGGCATCGCCCGCGACATCGCCAAGGCCAGCCCATCGGCGGTGCGTGCGGCCAAGAAGTCGTTCCAGGTGACCGAAGGCGTGTCGATCTACGAGGGTTACCGCTTCGAGCAGACGCAGACCAAGGCGCTGTCGACCTCGGACGACTCGAGAGAAGCGATGGCCGCGTTCCACGAAAAGCGCACGCCGGTGTTCAAGCCCTGAGCGGCCAGGATCGGGGTCAGCGCAGCTTGACCTCGATCTTCATCATGTCGCCGCGATAGATCCCGTTCGCAACCAGGATCAGGTGGCCGTCCTGGTTGACGGCAACCCGCTGGACCTTGGCCACCGGGTCCCCCAGCGCGATGTTCAGGTGTGTCGCCGTCTCCAGGTCCGCCGCACCGATGGTGACGATCTGGCGCGCGTCTGTGATCTTCTGCCCCGGCAGGTCGGCGACCAGCCGCATCGCGGTCACCGTGGTATAGGCCTCATCGGGGATGTTCCGCGTCAGGCGTTCGTCGATGAACACATCGGCCAGCAGAAATGCGCTTCCGTCCCGCGAATGGCGCCGACGCAGGTGCCGATACGCGGGCGCCGGGGTGCCGACGATCTCGGTATTGCGGGGCAGGGGCACGTTGCGCTGATCGTCGAGCAGCTCGATCGTTGCGTTCTCGCGCGCAATCAGCATCCCCGACCAGTCGGTCTGCACCTCGCACCACAGGTCCCGGCGCGGCTGTTCGCGCACAAAGGTCCCCTTGGCGCGGAACCGCTCGATCAGCCCCTCGGCTTCCAGAATGTCCAGCGCCTGCCGGATCGTCATCGTCGCGACGCCGCAATCCCTGGCCAGTTCCTCGACCGTGGGGATTCGGCTGTCGACCTCCCATTCCCCGGATTCGATGCGGGCCCGGAACAGGCTGGCAAGCTGCAGATACCGGGCGACGGCGCTTTTTTTCAGGGCCTGGGACGTGGGGGTTTCGGGCACTTTCGTCGGCATGATCGTGGCGCACTCGTCTAAGGGGCTGGCAGGTCCTTGCAAGGATACCGATGTTGAATCAGAAAAGCTATATTTATGGACTAATTTGCCGGTCGATCCACGCCGATCACGACGACGCCAGCGGTCCGCGCCCGGAAAACCGTGCCTGCCATACGCGCTCGAAATGTCCCTTGAGACGCGCTCCCTCGCAGGCCTGCCAAACCCAACCACGCCAGGATTGCAGCCCCAGCGGTTGGTCACGCCGCTCATTAACGCCCGCGCAGACAATGGCCAAAATCATTCGGGAAATGGTGCCCGGGGGCGGAATCGAACCACCGACACGAGGATTTTCAATCCACTGCTCTACCCCTGAGCTACCCGGGCACGGGTGAAAGCGAGGCTTTCGGGTGGGCGTGTCTTAGGCGAGCGCGCGGGCGGTGTCCAGAGGGAAATTCGTCCCTCGGTTCAGGTTGCGGGAGGCGGGGAGACCTGCGATATTGCACAGGTTCATCTTTGCAGGGCCAAGCATGCGTCCGATCCGCGGAATCCTCTACAAACTCATCGCGGTGACGGCCTTCATCGTGATGTCGAGCCTCGTCAAATCGGTCTCGGGAACCATCCCGCCGGGCGAGGCGGTCTTTTTCCGATCGGCCTTTGCGCTGCCGGTGATCCTGGGGTGGCTGATCTATCTGGGCGAACTGCGCACGGGGCTGAAGACCCGGCGCCCGATCGGCCATTTCTGGCGCGGATTCATCGGCACCAGCGCCATGGGCATGGGCTTTGCCGCGCTGGCCTTTCTGCCCCTGCCCGAGGTGACGGCGATCGGCTATGCCGCGCCGCTGCTGGTCGTGGTGTTCGCCGCCGTCTTTCTGGGTGAGGAGGTGCGCCTCTTTCGCTTTACCGCGGTTCTGGTGGGGCTGGCCGGGGTCGTGATCGTCTTGGCGCCCAGCCTGACGGTCGGATCGGACATGGATCACGCGCAGGCCCTGGGGGCGATGCTGGCGCTGATGGGCGCGGTTTGCGCTGCCCTGGCACAGGTGACGGTGCGCCGCCTGATCGCAACCGAAAAGACCGCAACCATCGTTTTCTGGTTCTCGGTCACGGCGACGGGCCTGTCGCTGTTCACCATTCCCTATGGCTGGGCGCTGCCCACGGCGGGCGAGTTCGCCGTCCTGGTTCTGACCGGCCTGCTGGGCGGTGTCGGGCAGATCTTCCTGACCTCGAGCTACCGCGAAGCCGATGCCTCGCTGGTGGCGCCCTTTGATTATGCCTCGATCCTGCTGGCGTTGGCGATCGGATACTGGGTCTTTGACGAGGTGCCCAGCATGACTATGCTGACCGGCGCCAGTATCGTTGTGGCCGCGGGGATCCTGATCATCTGGCGCGAACGGCAGTTGGGGCTGGAACGCTCCCGTCAGCGCAAGGCCATGACCCCGCAGGGTTAGAACGGGCGCGTCAGCAGGGCGCGCGCCTCGGCGCACAGACGGGTGACGATCTGGGCGGCGGGTTCGATCCGGTCGATCAGGCCCGCGGCTTCGCCGAACCAGACACCGGTGTTTTCCGGGTCGCCTGCGGCGAAGGCCTGCCTGTATGTCGGCGCGACCGAGGAGGCAGAGGCGCGCAAGGCCTCTTCGCGGCCATGCCAGCGGTCGGTAAAGGCGTTCTGCCGGATGCGCGCCGTGAACCCCCTGGGCCAGGCGATCTGACGGGCGATATCCGCGACTTCGGTCCGCACCGTGCCGTCGCCCCCGGTTTCCAGGATCGCGGCGTGATGGCCCGGCGCGACCAGGGCCTCGTCCGAGGCCCAGAGGCGCGTGCCCAGCAGCACCCCGTCCGCGCCCAGCATGAGCGAGGCCGCCAGGCCGCGCCCGTCGGCAATGCCGCCTGCGGCGACCAGGGGCGTTTCGGGCGCGTGGCGCGTCAGGTAATCCGCGACCTCGGGCACCAGGGACAGTGTGCCGCGCTGCTTGCCATGCCCGCCGGCTTCCGCGCCCTGGGCGACGATGATGTCGGCGCCGACCTCGACCGCGTCCATGACGTGACCCAGATCCTGACACTGGCAGATCAGCCGGGCGCCCGTGGCGCGGATCTCGTCGGCAAAGGGGCGGGGATCGCCAAAGGAGAGCATCACCGCCGCAGGTTTGTGGCGCAGAACCTCGGTCAGCAGCGCCGGGGATTTCCGCAACGACCATGTGATGAAGCCGACGCCGACCCGCGCGCCCCGGGCCAGGGCGAATTGCTCGGCCAGCCAGGTGTCATCGCCATAACCGCCGCCGATCAGGCCCAGCCCGCCCGCCTGACTGACCGCGGCGGCCAGAGCGCCGCCACCGGCAAAGGCCATCGGCGCCGACAGAACGGGGTAGCGCAGGTCCAGCGCCCGTGTCAGCCGGGTTGGGAAATCCGTCATCACCGGCCCCGGAACAACCCGCCCAGCACGCCGCGCACAATGGCGCTGCCGGCGCGTGTGCCCAGTGATCGGGCCATCGACTTGGTAAAGGCATCGACGACCGAGTCACTGCGCGACGACCGGCTGCTGCTGCGCGTGCTGCGGCTCTTGCGTGGGGCCTCATCCTCGGCCCGGGTGGTGCGGATGGTTCCCGGCGGCTGATAGCGCCGCGCCCGGGAATAGCGTTCCTCGGCTTCGGTGGCCTGTCCGCCGTCGCCCTGCGGGTCCTGGCCCTGGGCCTCGCGCGCGGCCTTTTCGGCCCGACGCGCCAGCATTTCCTGGGCCGAATCGCGATCGACCGGCGTGTCGTATTTGCGGCCCATGGGCGACGCGGCGATGATCTGGCGCCGCGTGGCCTCGTCGCAGGGACCCATCGCGCTGGACGGAGGCCGGATCAGCGTGCGTTCGACAACGCCCGGCACGCCCTTCGCCTCCAGAAAGGAGGTCACGGCCTCGCCGACACCGACCTCGCGGATCGCCACCTCGGTCTCGAATCGCGGATTCGGGCGATAGGTCTGCGCGGCCCGGCGCAGCGCCTGCTGGTCGCGCGCGGTAAAGGCCCTGAGCGCGTGCTGCACCCGGTTGCCCAGCTGCGACAGGATCGTGTCGGGCACGTCGTCGGGGTTCTGGGTAATGAAATACACCCCCACACCCTTTGACCGGATCAGTCGCGCCACCTGTTCGACCTTTTCGATCAGCGCCCGCGGCGCGCTTATCGTTGAACAGCAGGTGCGCCTCGTCAAAGAAGAAGACCAGCTTGGCTTGTCCGGGTCGCCGACCTCGGGCAGGTCCTCGAACAATTCGGACAACAGCCACAGCATGAACGTCGCATAGAGTCGCGGCGTGGTCATCAGCCGCTCGGCGTGCAGCAGGTTGACCCGGCCGTGCCCCTCGGGGGGTCAGGGCGCATCAGGTCCCGGATGTCCAGCGCGGGTTCGCCGAAGAACTGCGTCGCGCCCTGGTTTTCCAGCACCAGCAGCCGCCGCTGGATCGCCCCGATCGACGCGGTGGTGACGTTGCCATACCGCGCCGACATCTCGCGCTGGTTATCCGACAGGAACTGCAACATCGCCCGCAGGTCGTCCAGATCCAGGATCGGCCAGCCTTCCTCGTCCGCGAGACGGAAGGCCACGTTGATCACCCCCTCCTGGGCGTCGGTCAGTTCCAGGATGCGCGACAGCAGCAGGGGCCCCATATCGGCCACCGTGGTGCGGACGGGATGGCCGAATTCGCCGAACAGATCCCAGAAGGTAACGGGCATCGCCTCATAGTGCAGCGCATCCAGACCGATCGTGTCCGCGCGGCGCTGAAAGCTGTCGCGCGGTGTGCCGGGCATGGCCATGCCGCTCACGTCGCCCTTGATGTCGGTCAGAAAGACCGGCACCCCGGCGCGGCTGAATTCCTCGGCCATGATCTGCATGGTGATCGTCTTGCCGGTTCCGGTCGCGCCCGCGATCAGCCCGTGGCGGTTGCCGTATTTCAGCAACAGGGTCTCGGCCACCCCATACCCTTCGCCACCGCCCCCGATAAAGATGCTGTCCTGCGTCATGCCGTCCCTCCGAAAGAGGCGCCTTCGCCCCTTCATCTTGTCCCAAATACGCTGCGGGGGTGTGGGGGTGCAAAACCCCCACGTCCGGCGCCACCCCGGCGGCGCGCGCTCAGACTGCCGCGAAATCGTCGGCGGCGTAACCCTGCAAATACAACAGCGCCGTCAGGTCGCCGTGATTGATGCGCAGATCGCATTGCGCGGCGACCGATGGCTTGGCGTGCAACGCGACGCCGCTGCCCGCGAGATGCAGCATCCCCAGGTCGTTCGCGCCGTCACCCACGGCCATCACCTGCCCCGGCGTGATCCCCAGGCGGGCGGTGATCTGGGCCAGTGCATCCACCTTGGCCTGTTTGCCCAGGATCGGCCGGCCGACCTCGCCGGTCAGCACGCCGTCCCGGATGCCCAGGGTGTTGGCGCGATGTTCGTCAAAGCCCAGCATCGCCGCGACCCGTGCGGTGAACGCGGTGAAGCCGCCACTCACCAGTGCCGCGTGCCCGCCGTGCGCCTTCATCGTCGCGATCAGCACCCGGCCACCGGGCATCGGCGTGATGCGGTCGGCCAGAACCGTGTCGATGACGGATTCGGGCAGGCCCTTCAGCAGGCCGACGCGCTCGATCAGCGCGCCTTCGAAATCCAGTTCGCCATTCATCGCCCGGGCGGTGATCTCGGCCACGCGGGGCCCCACGCCGGCCTCGGCCGCCAGTTCATCGATGCATTCCTGCCGGATCATTGTCGAATCCATGTCGGCCAGCAGCATCGCCTTGCGCCGGCCGGCGGCGGGCTGCAGGCACAGGTCGATGCCCAGGGCCTGCAGGTCCGACCAGACATCCCAGCGATTCGCGGGCACGGTGTCCAGGTCGAACTCGGCCGCTATGGCCGGGTTCAGCCAGCGCGCAGCGCCGCCGCCCCAGGCGTTGCGAAGGTTTTCGACCAGCGCGCCCTCGATCACTGGCGATGCGGGATTGCAGAGGAGTGTGGCAACGAACATGGGCGTGTTTCCGATGGTGAACGCGGGTGTCGCTTTCGCGGGCTCAAGCGCCGCATTAGGCCAATTATCCCGCTTGCGCCAGTGTCGCCGCAGGGATACATCCGTCGGCGGGACACCCCTCCCCAACGAGGGGCGTTTATCTGGAAGGATACCATGACTGCTCTCGCTACCCCGGCCACGCGGCCGGCCAATCCGCGTTTCTCTTCTGGCCCTTGCGCCAAGATCCCCGATTTTTCGCTGGACATGCTGGCCGACGCCCCGCTGGGTCGGTCGCACCGCGCCGCCGTGGGCAAGTCCAAGCTGGCCGAGGCCATCGACCTGACCCGCGCGGTTCTGGGCGTGCCGGCCGACTACCGCATCGGCATCGTGCCGGGTTCGGATACCGGCGCCGTCGAGATGGCGCTGTGGTCGCTCCTGGGTGCCCGCCCGGTCGAGATGCTGGCCTGGGAAAGCTTTGGGGAAGGCTGGGTCACCGATGTGGTGAAGCAGCTCAAGCTGGACGCCGTGGTGAAGAAGGCCCCCTATGGGCAGATCGTCGATCTGGCGACGGTCGATTTCGACAAGGACGTCGTGTTCACCTGGAACGGCACCACCTCGGGCGTGCGCGTCGCCAATGGCGATGCGATCCCGGCGGATCGCGCGGGCCTGACCATCTGCGACGCGACCTCGGCCGCGTTCGCGATGGATCTGCCCTTTGACAAGCTCGACGTGGTGACGTTCAGCTGGCAGAAGGTGCTGGGCGGTGAGGGCGCGCATGGCGTGCTGATCCTGAGCCCGCGCGCCGTCGAGCGGCTGGAAAGCTACACGCCGGCCTGGCCCCTGCCCAAGATCTTCCGCATGACCAAGGGCGGCAAGCTGATCGAGGGAATCTTCAAGGGCGAGACGATCAACACGCCGTCGATGCTGGCGGTCGAGGACTACCTGGTCGCCCTGAAATGGGCGCAATCGCTGGGCGGGCGCGCCGCGCTGATCGCCCGGGCCGAGGCCAACGCCAGGGCGGTCTGGGACTTCATCGCCGACCGCCCCTGGATCGGGAACCTGGCAGAGGTCCCGGCCAATGCCTCGACCACGTCGGTGTGCCTGAAGTTCACCGACGCGCGGATCACCGATGGCGCCGCCTTTGCCAAGGCCGTTGCCAAGAGGCTGGAGAAGGAAGGCGTGGCGCTGGATGTCGGCGCCTACCGCGATGCCCCTCCGGGCCTGCGGATCTGGTGCGGCTCGACCGTGGAAACCGCCGATGTCGCGGCCCTGATGCCCTGGATCGAATGGGCCTTTCAGGCCGAAATCGCCGCGCTGGCACAAGCCGCCTGATCGAGATCCCGAAGGGTGCGTGCAAGCACGCACCCTACCTCTCCTCTTCCCGTAGGGTGCGTGCTTGCACGCACCGCCTCATGCAAGGAGCGCCAGCATGGCCCCCCAGACAAAACCGCGCGTTCTCGTTTCCGACGCTCTCTCCGAAACCGCTGTCCAGATCTTCCGCGACCGCGGCGTGGATGTCGACTACATGCCCGCCCTGGGCAAGGACAAGGACAAGCTCGCCGAGATCATCGGCCAGTATGATGGCCTGGCGATCCGGTCGGCGACCAAGGTGACCGACAAGATCCTCGCCGCCGCCACAAATCTGAAGGTCATCGGCCGCGCCGGGATCGGTGTCGACAACGTGGACATTCCGGCCGCATCCAAGAAGGGCGTGATCGTCATGAACACGCCGTTCGGAAACTCGGTGACCACCGCCGAGCATGCCATCGCCATGATGTTCGCCGTTGCCCGCCAGCTGCCCGAGGCCAATGCCTCGACTCACGCCGGCAAATGGGAAAAGTCCAAGTTCATGGGCGTCGAGCTGTTCAACAAGACGCTGGGCGTGATCGGCGCCGGCAACATCGGCGGCATCGTCTGTGATCGCGCCGTCGGCCTGCGGATGAAGGTCATCGCCTATGACCCCTTCCTGTCGGAAGAGCGCGCCAAGCAGTTGGGCGTGACCAAGGTCGAGCTGGACGAACTGCTGGCCCGCGCCGATTTCATCACGCTGCATGTGCCGATGACGGACAAGACCCGCAACATTCTGAGCCGCGAGAACCTGGCCAGGACCAAGAAGGGCGTGCGCATCATCAACTGCGCCCGGGGGGGGCTGATCGACGAGGAAGCCCTCGCCGAGATGCTGAAGTCCGGCCATATCGCGGGCGCCGCGCTGGATGTGTTCGCGGTCGAGCCCGCCAACGAGAACGTGCTGTTCAACCTGCCGAACGTGGTCTGCACGCCGCACCTGGGGGCCTCGACCACCGAGGCGCAGGAAAATGTCGCCTTGCAGGTGGCCGAGCAGATGTCGGACTATCTGCTGACCGGCGCCGTGCAGAACGCACTGAACATGCCGTCCGTCACCGCAGAAGAGGCCGCCATCATGGGGCCCTGGATCGAGCTGGCCAAGCATCTGGGCACCTTTGCGGGTCAACTGACCGAAGAGCCGATCCGCGCGATCAACGTGCTTTATGATGGCACGGCCGCGACGATGAACCTGAAGGCGCTGGATTGCGCCGTCATCGCCGGTGTCATGAAATCGGCCAATCCCGATGTGAACATGGTATCGGCGCCGATCGTCGCCAAGGAACGCGGCATCCAGATGTCCACCACGCATCAGGACAAGTCGGGCACCTTTGACGGCTACATCAAGCTGACCGTGGTCACAGACAAGCGCGAACGCTCGATCGCGGGCACCGTGTTCAGCGACGGCAAGCCGCGCTTCATCCAGATCAAGGGCATCAACATCGACGCCGAGATCGGCGAGCACATGCTCTACACGACGAACGAGGACGTGCCGGGCATCATCGGTCTGTTGGGCATGACGATGGGCAAGAATGGCGTCAACATCGCCAACTTCACGCTGGGTCGGTCCGGCGTGGGGCAGGATGCGATCGCGCTGCTGTATCTGGATCAGGCGATCGATCCCAAGGTTGTCGAGACACTGGAATCCACCGGCATGTTCCGTCAGGTGCGTCCTTTGCAATTCGACATGGCCTGATCGCCGGGCCACCGGCGGCGGTGGGGGTTTCACACCCCCACACCCCCGTGGCGTATTTCGGACAAGATGATGGGGGCGCAGGATCTTGCGCCCCTTTTCCATGGGCGCGCGCGGTCTATCTTGTCTTCCATGCACAGGATCGCCGCCGGGTTTGACGGAATTTATGAAACGCATCTCGCGGTTGCGGATCTGGGCCGTTCGGTTGCGTTCTACAAGGATCGGCTTGGGTTGGCGCTGGCGGCGGAATTTCCCGAACGCGGGATCGCGTTTTTCTGGGTCGGTTCGCCGCAGGCGGGCATGCTGGGCCTGTGGCAGGGGGTGCGCGGGCCCCTGAGGACCGTGTCGCATTTCGGCTTTCGGGCGCCGCGGGCGCGCGTGTTGTCGGCGGTTTCCGACCTGCGCGCCGCCGGTATCGACCCCCTGGGGTTCAACGGCGAGCCGGTGGATGAGCCCGTGGTGCTGGGTTGGATGCCCGCGCTGTCCGTGTATTTCAAGGATCCCGACGGGCATTCGCTGGAGATCCTGCACCGTCTGGACGACCCGGCTGATCCGGCATTCGGTGTCGGGTCCTGGTCGGCCTGGCAGAGGCGCGGCTAGCGGGCGGCCAACCTCAGGCCACAATGTCCGGTGGTCGAATCCGGCGTGTTATGCGTGCGGGAATGGACCTGATAGCGTTCGCAATAGCTGACGTGACACAGATACGAGCCGCCCCGGATCACCTTGTGCTGGCCGTCGCCCGACCGCACCGGGTCGCGCGGCGGCAGGCCCTTGCCCAGAGGGAGCGGGCCGAAATCGTCCTGCACCCATTCCCAGACATTGCCCGTCATGTTGTGCAGTCCATAGCCATTGGGTGCATAGTGATCGGCGGGGCAGGTGCCGACAAAGCCGTCCTCGGCGCTGTTGCGGCCCGGGAAAACCCCCTGCCAGGTGTTGTGCCGATGGCCAGCGGCGGGGACCAGGTCGTTGCCCCAGGGAAACCGCTTGCCCTTCAGGCCGCCGCGCGCGGCAAACTCCCACTCGGCCTCGGTCGGCAGACGGGTGTCGGTGAAATCCGCCAGCGCCTGCCCGTCAAACCAGCTCAGATGGGTGGCAGGGTGATCCTCGCGATCGCGGGTGTCGCTGCCGGGCCCCTCGGGTGCCGCCCAGTATGCGCCATCGACCTTGCGCCACCAGGGGGTCTGAAGCGGGTGGTCCGGCCAGGCGCGCAGGTCGGCCAGGAACAGGTGGAAGACATAGGACCAGCCCTCGACCTCGGCGGTGGTGCGATAGCCGGATTCAGTGGCGAACTGTCGGAACAGACGGTTGGTGACGGTGGTGCGCCCGATCCGGAACGGCGACAGATGAACGCGCCGGGGCGGGCTGTCCATGTCATCGGGATAGCGCCCCAGGGCGGCGCCCATGTCGAAAAAGCCGCCCTTGAGCGGCACCATCTGCCCGCTGATCGCGGCTTTCAGATCATCCGACGCGCGGGCGGCCAGCGCCGGGGCGGGCAGGGCAAGGCCGGCGCCCTGGGGTGCGCAGCAGCCTTTGGGCGTTTCCATCGCGGACTCCATTTTGCCAAGGGAATGCAACGGATCGGCGACAAAAGCAACGGGCGGCCCCGGGGGACCGCCCGCACGCGGCATGCTGCGGCTCAATATCCGAACTGAAGTGTCAGGCCTGTCTGGCCACCGGTCTGGACGATGTCGGCGTCCGTGTTCTGTCCGAACTGGAACAGGCCATAGGCGTTGTTGCCGCCGGTCTGGTGGATGGTGCCGGTATGGCCGCGGCCCTCCTGGTGGATGATGGCGCGGTCGGTTGCGCCCTGGGCGATGCCGGCGGCGTTGTTGGCGCCGCGCTGGGTGACGTGGCCGTTGGTGCGGATGTCGGCGTGCAGCGCATAGAGCGCCAGCCCGAATCGCAGGGCCTGGGCCTCGTCGGCGCCGGAGGGCGTCAGGGTGACCGAGACGGTGTTGGCCAGGGCCGGGGTGGTGAGCGCGATGGCGGCGATAAAGGCGAGCGTTTTCATGGTCTTGATCCTGTTAATGAAATCTTTGGAAACGGGTGGTCGAGTGGGGTCAGAGCCGGGGATCGGCGCAGGTCAGGCGGCGGCCGCCGATCCGCACCTCCAGGTCGACGCTGTGGCGGGCGGGCGACCCCAGAAGTTCGGTCTCGCCCAGCAGGGCGGGTTCCCCCGGGCGGGCGGTAAAGGCGCCCGACTGATGGATCGTGGTCTGCCCGCCACCGGACCGGCTGGTGATGGCCAGCGCATAGGTGCCCGCGGCCGGGGTGGCGCTGATCACGCGGCCCTCGATGCGGGTGCCGCCGGGGACGGCGTCCAGGGCGACCTCGCAGCGTTGCGGGGCCTCGGTGGCGCGTGTCCGGGTTTCGGCCCGGATTTCAGAACGCGCGCCGGATGGCGTGTCGGTATCGGCGCTGGCGACGGTGCAGGCGGCGACGAACCCGGCGAGCGAGAGGCCCAGGAACAGCATCGGGGCCTTGGTGTGGAAACGGGGGCGCATGGCGGTCTCCTGTGGCGAAAGGATGGAGCGGAACAAAGGCGGGCCGCGAGGGTCGGAGGGGGACACCCCCGCGGCCCGGACGAGACCCGGAGGGGAGCCCGGGCCTCGGATCGGGGGTCAGTCCTGGACGATGGCGACCACGTTATGCGCGCCGGTCTGCTGCACGCTGGCGGTGTCGTTGTTGCCGGTCTGGACGACGGCTGCGACGTTGCGATGGCCATACTGGCCGACGGTGGCGCTGTTGTTGTTGCCCATCTGGGCGACGCCGACGGCATTGCGGTGGCCCTGCTGGTCGGTATCGGCGCTGTTGTTCCAGCCCGACTGGCCGACAGCGGCGCGGTTGCGATAGCCGTCCTGGGTGTTGATCGACAGGTTCGAGCCGCCGTTCTGGATGACGGTCAGGCGCTGGCCATGGCCGGATTGCCCGCCACCGACCTGGTTGTTCCAGCCGTATTGCTCGACCCGGATGCGGTGCCCCGAGGCAAGGGCGGGCACGGCGGTGGCGGCGATGATCAGGGCGAGGGTGGCGGATTTGAAGGATTGGGCAAGGAACATCTTTGTCTCCGAATGAAGGTGGCCTGGAAATCCGTGCGGCCGGTTGACGGTCTGCGTGTCAGTCCCGGATCGCGCCAAGGGGCTGTCTGGCGGGGTGCCCGGGCGGTTCCTGCCCGGGGTCCTGACGACCCCGTGGCATCGACCCGCCACCCCTCGACGCATCCGATGCCACCACCCTGCCGCCCACCCCGCCGTCAGACAAAATCACCCGCCCGTTCCCCGATAACACCCACCGCGATATCCGATAACAATGGGGGGAGGTCTGTTCCTAAGGTCATGACAAGGTTGAAAAAATTTCAAATATTCCTCTGTCGCGACCATCCGGTCCCCCGCGCCGCCCGGCAACCGGGGGGCCGCGTCGAAAGCGCACCGTGCCGGGGCCCGGGCAAGGGGCAAGGCCCTGGCCCCTATCTGACCGGCGCCCAGTCTATGCCGGGATCGTGCCAAACCGCCCGATGCGCGACAGCCTGCGCCGGAAATCCGCGCATCACGCGCCGCGCGCGCGACCCGGGTCCGGGTGATTCGGTCCTCTCCGGGCGGAGTGCCGCCGTTGCCCAGGTCCGGCGAGGGCCGGGAAACCAGCCACCGCGTGCGCCTATCGGCACGCCTCGCCGAGGAAGTCCAGGAACACGCGCAGCCGCGGCGACATCAGGCGCCGGCTGAGACACACCGCGGTCAGCGTCGATGCCGCGATATCGAAGGTGACCTGCGGAAAGACCTGGATCAGACGGCCATGCGCGATCTGGCTCCGGCAATAGTGCTGCGGCAAGGGCGCGATGCCGGCGCCGGCCAGCACGGCCTCGCGCACGACCAGAGGGCTGTTCACATGCCAGACCCCACGCGACAAGTCGATCTGGGCGGGTTCGCCGGCCCAATGCACCGGAAACCTCGGCAGCCCATAGCGACGCTCGCAGATCTGAACATGGGCACGCAGCGCATCCAGTCCCTCGGATAGCGGATGGCGCGCCAGATAGCCGGGACTGGCGACCCAGATCAGCGGCCCCGCCAGCAGCGTGCGCGACACCAGATCCGAATCCTCGAGCGGCCCGACCACCACCGCCAGATCCACCTGATCGCGCAACAAATCCGCGCCATGGCTGGTGACGACCAGTTCCAGCGCAATGCGCGGATAGCGCGCGCGGAAGGACGCCAGACGCGGTGCGACGATCTCCTGGCAGAAGGCGGGGGGCAGGGCGACCGCCAGGCGCCCGGTCGGTTCTGCCCGCATCCCGGCCATGGTGGCATCGGCCGCATGCACCTGTTCCAGGATCTCCTGCGCATGCCGCAGGAAGGTCTGCCCCTCGGCCGTGAGACGCAGGTTGCGCGAGTTGCGCTCCATCAGGCGGACGCCGAGTTCCCGTTCGAGCCGCGCGAGCACCGTCGAAACCGTGGACTTCGGCATTCCCAAAACATCCGCCGCCGCGGTGATCGAGCCATGCTCAGCCACCGAGGCGAAGATCGGCAGATCGTCCAGCTTCCATCCCATGGCGGCCAATCGTTCAGATTTTCGGACCCTGCTTACATCCTGCCATGATTGTTCAGTTCTGCAAATAGCCTAGAGTGCCCGCACCCTTAACCTCGGAGGACCTCAATGGCCCGTATCATCGGCGGAATCGGCGCCTCTCATTCGCCCACGATCGGGTATGCCAAGGACACCGGCAAACAGGCCGATCCCGCGTGGAAGCCCATTTTCGACGGGTTCGACGCGGTGCGTGGCTGGGTTCAGGACAAGAAGATCGACGTGTTGTTCATGATCTACAACGATCACATCACCTCGTTCTTCTTCGATCACTATTCGGCCTTTGCAATGGGAATCGACGATGTCTATGCCCCGGCGGATGAAGGCGGCGGGCCGCGCGACGTGGCGCCTGCGCGGGGTCATCTGGGGCTGGCGCAGCATATCGCGATGGCGCTGGTTGCCGACGAATTCGACATGTCGTTCTTTCAGGGCAAACCCGTGGACCATGGCTTTCTGTCGCCGCTGTCGATGCTGGGGGACGCCGAGGGACCCTGGCCGGGCAGCGTGGTGCCTTTGCAGGTGGGTGTTCTGCAACTGCCCATCCCCAGCGCGAAGCGCATGTGGCGGCTGGGAAAATCGCTGCGCAAGGCGGTCGAAAGCTACCCCGAGGATCTGAATGTCGCGGTTTTCGCGACGGGTGGCCTGTCGCATCAGGTGCACGGCGAACGCGCGGGTTTCCTCAACGAAGCCTGGGACGCCGAGTTCCTGGACCTGCTGGAGAAGGACCCGCAAAAGCTGGTGGACATGCGCATCGCCGATTACGCGGTCAAGGGCGGCATGGAGGGTGCCGAAGTCATCATGTGGCTGATCATGCGCGGCGCGCTGTCCGATCAGGTGCGGCTGGTGCACAAGCAGACCTATGCGCCGTCGGTCACCAATATCGCGACCCTGGTGTTCGAGGATCTGGGCAATGCCCCCGATCCGGCCGAGGTCGCCGCCTATCGCGCCCATATCGGCCATGAGCTGGAGGGGGCGGGCGCGTTGAGCGGGACCTACCCCTTCACCCACGCCCGCAGTCACGCGAATTTCCGGATCAACGCCTTTCTGCATGACCTGGTGAAACCGGATCATCGTCAGCGGTTCCTCGACGATTTCGATTCGCTTGCGGCCGAACGGGGGCTGACCGACGAGGAGAAGGATCTCATTCGCGATCGCAAATGGATCGAGATGGTGCGCCGGGGCGTCAGCTTCTTCGTGCTGGAAAAGATGGCGGCCGTGCTCGGTATTTCCAACCCTGAGGTCTATGCCGCCTTCCGGGGCGAAACGCTGGAGCAGTTCCTGGCGACCCGCAAGGTGCCGATGAAATACTCGGTCGCCGGTGGGGACAAGGTCAAGGCGATGGACAAGGCGTGACGCGGTCCTGAACGTATCGCGGATGGCCGGTGCCCCGGGGCGCGGTCGGGGGGCGGTCGTCAGGGGGCGGTGACCGGCAGGCGCAGCGCCACCTCGAACCCGTCGGCGCGACCGGGGCGGGGCGAGTGCAGGTCGATCCGCGTTCCGATCCGTTCCGCGATGGCACTGGCAATGGCCAGTCCCAGCCCCGATCCTTCGGCCTGCGCGTCACCGCGTTCGAACCGCGCGGTGAGCGCCTGCAACTGGCTTTCAGGCACCACCGGCCCCGCGTTCGACACGCGAAACATCCCGTCACGGGCCAGCGAAACCTGCACTGGCGCGGTGCTGTCGCCATGGCGCAGCGCATTCTCCACCAGGTTGCGGCACAGAATTCCAAAGGCGTCGGGGTCGAGATCCGAAATCACCGGTGCCTCGGGCAGGGTGGTTTCGATCCGCCCGGGTCCGGCGGCGCGGGTCAGGTCGTCCAGCACGACTCGGGCGGCGGTGCGCAGGTCGGCAGGCGTATCCAGACGCAGGCGCCCCCCCTCGGCCCGGGCCAGTTGCAGCAGGCGCTCGGACATGCGCGTCAGGCGCTTCAGCGCGGCCTCGATATCGCCGGCCCGGGCCTGGGCGGCGGGATCCTTGGTTTCCGCCCGCAGGCGCTGGGCCTGGGCAATGGCGCCGGCCAAGGGGGTGCGCAACTCATGCGCGGCGTTGGCGGCAAAGCTGCGCTCGGCCTCGAACGCGCCACGCAACCGGTCCAGCAAGGCGTTCTGTGCGGCGGCCAGGGGCGCCAACTCGGCGGGCAGGTCGTCGGCGGGCACGGGGGCCATGTCGCGTTCGTTCCGCCGTTCCAGCGTCTCGCGGAAGCGCCTGAGCGGTGCCAGACTGGCGCGCACCGCCAGCATGATCGCCAGCAGCGCCAGCGGAATGACGATCAGCACCGGCAGGCCGAGTCCCATCTGCACCTCGCGTGCGACGGCGGCGCGGTGGTCCAGGGGTTCGGCTACCGTGATGCGGATCGTGTCGCGCAGGGCCGAATCGCTGAAGGTCCGGTGCGTGTCGGAATTGGCGAATCCCGGGCCTTGCCAGGCGGGGAAATCCGCGGGGTCGGCATCATGCGATTGCAGCAGGATGCGCCCCTGTGCGTCGGTGACCAGATAGGTGAAATGCTCGGTGTGGTTGCGGTTCGCGCTGAGGTGCTGGGTCACGCCCTCCTCGTCGCGGTCCACGATATCCATCACCGCCAGCGGCAGCAGGCGTTGCGCCGTTTCCTCCAGCGCGGAATCGAACACCTCGTCGATCTCGTGGCGCAGCATGACCGCCGTGACCGTGGCCGTCGTGACCCACAGCAGGGTCAGCAATACGCCAACGGCCAGGCCCAGCCGCAATTGCAGGCTGCGCGGCGCGGTCATGCGCGCCCCAGCCGATAGCCCATGCCGCGTTCGGTGACGATCGCGCCTGAGCCCAGTTTCTTGCGCAGGCGGCTGACGTGCACCTCGATCGTGTTGCTTTCGATTTCCGCGTCGAAGGCATAGAGTTTTTCTTCAAGCTGCGCCTTGGACATCAGTTGGTCGGGGCGGGTCAGCAGGGCTTCGAACAGGGCCCATTCCCGCGCGGTCAGGGTGACCGGGCGGCCATCGCGGCGGATGCTGCGGGCGCTCAGGTCGATCTCCAGCGCGCCATGCGTGATGATCGGATTCGGATTGCCGCTGTAGCGCCGCGCGACCGAGCCGATTCGCGCGCTGAGTTCGGCCAGGTCGAAGGGCTTGACCAGATAGTCGTCCGCGCCGGCGTTCAGCCCCTCGATCCGGTCGCTGACCTGATCCAGCGCGGTCAGGATGATGACCGGGGTCACGTCGCCGCGTCCGCGCAGGGTCTTGAGAAAGCCGATCCCGCGCCCGTCCGGCAGCATCAGGTCCAGCAGCACCAGATCGTAAGCCGCGCCCGCCATCGCATCGCGTGCCGCGTCCAGCCGTGTGACCCAGTCGGCCGAATGCCCATCGCCCGCGATCTGGTCGCGCACGGCGGTCCCCAGCACGGTGTCGTCCTCGATCAGCAGGATTCGCATCGGGTCTCCGGTTTTTCAGTTCGCAGGCCCTTGTTCCCATCGTCGCCTGACGCGAGGCTGACGCAACCGGTCGTGCCGCTTCAGGCTGGCGTCAGCTTCAGGGTGCAGAACGGGACCAGGGAAAGGCCGGTATGGAGTTTGGCCCATGACGAAGACACTGACAATCGCCGCCGTTCTGGCGCTGTCACCGCTCAGCGCATGGGCTGACGCCAACTGCTTTGTTCCGATGGCGGACTGGCAGCCGCGCGAAGCCGTGGCCCGCCTGGCCGAGGAAAACGGCTGGCAGGTGCGCCGCATCAAGATTGACGACGGTTGCTATCAGATTCGGGCGACGGATTCCCAAGGCCGCCGCATCGAAGTGACGGTTCAGCCCGACACGCTCGCGGTGCTGGAGTTCGAGATCGACGATTGACCGCACCTGCCGGTTCCGCCATCGCCCCCTGTTTTTCGACGTGATCCCACGGACCGACCGTTCCCCGGTCCCGACTGGCCCCGCCCCGCAACCTCCGGGCGGGGCCTTTTTCATGCGCGTCGGTCGGGTGTGTTTGCTGACGGCAAGCTGAAGCAGAAAACCGTGCCCCGTCAGGTAACGCTCAGACAGCGGCGGCAGAGTGAGGGCATCGAAACGGATCAACCGATCAAGGAGACGACCGATGAAAAAGACCTTTGCCCTGCTGGCCGTGACCACCGCCCTCAGCGCCGCGCTTGCGGTTCCGGCGCTGGCGGACCGCATGAACGCGACCGAGGCCCAGGCCAGCACCGAGATGGGCGCGACCCGTGTTCGCGGCGATGACGACGATCGCGGGTTCTCGTTGTTCCGGATCTTTCGCCGGCATCACGACGATGACGATCATCGCAGCGGCCATGACCGCCACGACGACGACGATGACGATGACGACGGCTACGGCCGCGCCGGCTCGAACGCGGCGCCCGCCGGGACTGTCCCGCCGCCCGCGAACGGCTTGATCGGCGGCGGCGCCCCGACCGTTCGCGTGAACTGACCCTGTATTCCTGACGACGAGGCACTTGTGATGAAATCCCTTCTGGCAGCTCTGGCCGTGACCACTGCCCTGACCGTCCCCGGCCTGGCCCTGGCCCGGCCGGTGACCCTGACGACGACGATGGCGAACTATGGTGGTGCGGGTGCCTATCTGGCGATCTATGTCACCGACGCCAACGGCCGCTATGTCGGCAGCCTGTGGATGGCGGGCGGGCACTCGCGCTATTACCAGCACCTCAGCGATTGGTATCGCGCGACCGGCGGCGATCTGGCGCAGATCAACGGAATCACGGGCGCCAGCGTCGGCGCCGGGCGCACGCTCGAAATCAGTTTCGACCTTGCGGATTCGCTGTTCGATGCCGGCTACACCCTGCACATCGACGCCGCCGCCGAGGACATGCGCGAAAGCCCCAATGACGTATCGGTGCCGCTGACCACCCAGGGCGCGGGGCAGACCGTGCGCGGTCGCCGCTATGTCGCGGGCTTCCGCTACAGCATGTAACACAGGAGAAACGGCGATGATCCGCGCGATACACCGTTGGCCGGGGCTGCTGGCACTGGCCCTCATCACCCTGCTGGCGCTGTCTGGCGCGGTTCTGTCGATCTTTCCGGCGGTCGAAAGCCTGTCGGCACCCCAGGCCGGGTCCGGTCTCAGCGCCGCGACCCTGGTTCAGCGGGTCGAACAGGCGATCCCGACGGTCGAACAGATCCGTCGGGCGCCCTCGGGGCGGATCACCGCCTATTGGTTCGACAATGGCACGCCCCATGCGGCGGTCATCGACCCGGCCACCGGGCAACCCGCGGGGTCCGCCGATCCCAACGCGTTCGAACGCTGGATGACCGATCTGCACCGCTCGCTTTTCCTGGGCGATGGCGGGCGCTGGGCGATGGCGGCGGGGGCGCTGGCGATGCTGGTGCTCACGCTGTCGGGGGCGGTCATGGTGGCCCGGCGCACGGGCGGCTGGCGGCGCTGGCTGGCGCCGCTGCGCGGCCCTCTGGCGGGCCGGCTGCATGTCGAGCTGGCGCGCGTGGCGGTGCCGGGGCTGATGCTGTCCTCGGCCACGGCGCTGTGGATGACGGCCTCGACCTTTGGCTATCTCCCCGACGAGGGGATGGACCCGCCCTTTCCTTCGGTTGTCAGCGGCGAGACCGGGTTCGATCCCGCGACCGCGCCGCTGCTGGCGCAGACCCCTGTCAGCGACTTCCGGCAACTGTCCTGGCCCTATCCCGGCGATGCGACCGACGTGTTCGCGGTCAAGACCGCGCAGGGCAGCGGCTATCTGGATCAGGGCACCGGCGCGGCGCTGGGCTGGTCTGACCGCACCGGCTGGCAACAGATCTCCGACACGATCGTCATGCTGCACACCGGGCAGGGCGCGGCGCTGATCGGGCTGGCGCTGGGCCTGATGGCGCTGGCCGTGCCCCTGATGGGTGTGACCGGCTTCATCGTCTGGCTGACCGGGCGCCGCGGGCGGCCGCGCATCCGGCACAACATCGCCGCGGGCAAGGCCGCAACCGTGCTGCTGGTCGGCAGCGAAGGGGGCAGCACCTGGGGGTTCGCGGCGACGTTGCACCGCGCCCTGACCGAGGCCGGTCACACCGTGCACACCGGCGCGCTGTCCGGTTTCGACCCGGCGCGGTATCCCCATGCGGAACGCTTCGTGATCCTGGCCGCGACCTATGGCGACGGGGATGCGCCGGCATCGGCCAAAGGCTTCCTTGCTGCGCTGGAGCGCGCGCCACAGGCCCCGGTCGCGGTGCTGGGTTTCGGGGATCGCAGCTTCCCGGCCTATTGCGCCTTTGCCCGCGCGGTCGAGACCCGCGCGCACAGCCTGGGTTGGGACATGCTGATCCCCTTCGATACCGTGGACCGCCAGTCGCCGCAGGATTTCGCCCGCTGGGGCCGTGCCCTGGGCGAGGCCCTTGGCCACCCGCTGGAACTGGCCCACCATCCGGTGCGCCCGGTCACCCAGGCCCTGACGCTCGTCAGCCGCCGCGACTATGGGGCCGAGGTGCAGGCCCCCACCGCGATCCTGCGCTTTGCCCTGCCGTCGCTGTCGCTCTGGCACCGCCTGACCCGGCGCGGCCTGGCGCGGTTCTCGGCGGGGGATCTGATCGGCATCCTGCCGCACGGGTCCGAGGTTCCGCGCTTCTATTCGCTGGCCTCGTCGCGGCGTGACGGCTTTGTCGAGATTGTCGTGCGCAAGCATACCGGCGGGTTGTGTTCCGGTCAGTTGATGGCGCTTGAGCCCGGTCAATCCATCGCCGCCTTCCTGCGGCCGAACCCCGGGTTCAGGGCCACGAAGAAGCCCTTGATCCTGATCGGCGCGGGCACCGGGATCGGGCCTCTGGCGGGGTTCATCCGGGGCAACAGCCGCCACCGTCCGGTGCATCTGTTCTTCGGGATGCGCCATGCGGACAGCGATTTCCTCTATGCCGAGGATCTTGCCCGGTGGCGGGCCGATGGCCGCCTGTCGCGGATCACCACCGCCGCGTCGCGCGGGGACAGGCCGCACTATGTGCAGGACGCCTTGCGCAACGAGGCCGGTCACGTCGCCCGGATGATCCGCGAGGGGGCCAGGGTCATGGTGTGCGGCGGGCGGGGCATGGCCACCGGCGTGACCGAGGCCCTGGCCGAGATCCTGGAACCCTGGGGCATGACCCCCGCGATGCTGAAAGCCGAGGGGCGCTATGTCGAAGACACCTACTGACCGGCTGGCGCTGAATGGCGCCACCATGGGCACCCGCTGGTCGGCACTGGTCCAGGTTCCGCCCGGCTTTGATGCCGCCCCCCTGCGCAAGGCGATGCAGGCCGCTGTGGACGAGGTGGACGCACAGATGTCCACCTGGAAGCCGGACAGCGACCTGATGGGCCTGAACCGTGCGCCGGTTGGCGACTGGGTGGCCCTGCCGGCGCGCCTGATGGCGGTGCTGGACCTGGCGCTGGCGGTTGGCCGCGCCTCGGACGGGGCCTTCGATATCGCCACGGGCGATGCGGTGACTGCCTGGGGGTTCGGCCCCGATCCCGCCGATTCCGCGCGTATCCGCGATGCCGCGACGGCGGTGCGCCCGGGTGCCGGCGCGGCGCTCGAACTGGACCGGGCCAATCTGTGCGCGCGTCGCCTTGCGCCGGTGGCCCTGGACCTGAACGGCATTGCCAAGGGCTATGGCGTGGATCGCCTGGCCGATGTGGCCAAGGACTTCGGCCTGACCGAGGCGCTGCTGGCAATCGACGGCGAGTTGCGCGCCCTGGGTGGGCCCTGGTCGGTCGCCGTGGAAAGGCCCGACCCGGACCGGCGCGTCCCGCATTCGGTGCTGTCGCTCAAGAATGCGGCGGTTGCGACCTCGGGCGACTACCGCCACCGGGTCCTGGTGCGCGGGCGGGCGTTGTCGCACACGATGGACCCGGCGCGCGGCCTGCCGCTGACGGACGGGCCGGCCTCGGTCACCGTGGTGGCTGGCACCTGCGCCGAGGCAGACGCCTGGGCCACCGCGCTGATGGTTCTGGGCCCCGACGCGGGTGCGGCAAAGGCCCGGACACTGGGCATGGATGCGTTGTTCCTGCTTCATCCCGCGCAGGGCGATGACCCGCAGGTCGTCGGCGTCGGTCCGCTGTTCGAGTCCGGCGCCAGGCCGGCCTGCGCCTGAGTCTTACAAAACTGTAATGCCGCCGTCATGGAACTGTGGGTTGAGCGATGCAGTCTGCGTTGACTGAACGACAACGGAGCCGACCGTGTCATCGCCCCGATACCGCACCCTGTTCCTGTCCGACCTGCATCTCGGGGCGATCGGGTCCCGCCCGGATCTGGTGCTGGCCTTTCTGCGCGCCAATCCCGCCGCCACCTATGTCCTGGCGGGCGATGTTCTGGACCTCTGGCAGCCGCTGCTGCCCCATTGGCGGGCCGAGGATCAGGCCGTCATCGACCATCTGAACCAGCGCCAGGCCGACGGGGCCACGCTGGTCTGGTTGCGCGGCAATCATGATCCCGACCCCATGAGAGCGCCCGCGCATGTGCGCCTGAACGCCACCCCCGTGACCCGCCATGTGCATACCGCTGCGGATGGCACACGCTTTCTGGTGGTGCACGGCGACGAGGCCGACTCGCGCCTGGTGCGGGCGCATGTGATGACGCGGCTTGGCAGCCGGATCGACCACGGGCTGCGCCGGCTGGACCACCGGCTCAGGCGGTTGGGGCGGGGGGCCCGGGGCGAAGCCCGCAGCGCCATCGAGGCGTTGCTGATGTCGCTCAACCGCTGGGCCTATGCCCGGCGCGCGCATGAACGTCGGCTGGTCGCCATGGCCCGGGCCGAAGGGCTGGACGGCGTGATCTGCGGTCATTTCCATATCGCCGGGCTGCATGCCGATCACGGCCTGATCTATGCCAATTGCGGCGACTGGGTGGACAGCTTCACCGGCCTGATCGAACGCCGCGACGGCGCGATCCTTCTGTCCGGTGGGCGCGCCGCGCCAGGCGCGACCGCGCGCCCCGGCGGCGACACCGACCGCGCCCCCGATCTGGCGCTGGCACGGACATGAGTATCGTTCTGCTGGCCACCGGGGTGCTGCTGGTGCATCTGGCAACGGTGCTTCTGGTGCTGCGCCGGATGCGCCCGCGGGGGGATGCCGGGGTGATCGGCACGCCGCGCGTGACCCTGTTGCGCCCGGTCTGCGGTCTGGACCCGTTCGACGCCGAAACGCTCGCAAGCAGCTTTGTGCAGGACTACCCGGGCTATGAGGTGATCTTTTGCGCGCAACGGCCGGATGACCCGGTGATCCCGGTGGTGCAGCGGCTGATCGCCGCCCATCCGGATGTTCCGGCGCGGCTGATGGTCGGCCATGACGCGGTGACGCAGAACCCGAAGCTGAACAATGTCTGGAAAGGCTGGCACGCCGCGCGGCACGACTGGATCTGCATGACAGACAGCAACCTTCTGTTGCCCCGCACCTATCTGGCCAGCGTCGTCGCCGGCTGGCGCGCGGGCACGGGTCTGGTCTCGGCCCCGCCGGTGGGCATTCGCCCCCAGGGCTGGGGCGGGCATCTGGAATGCGCGGTTCTCAATGGCAACCAGGCGCGCTGGCAGCTGGCGGCGGACAGCCTGGGCCACGGGTTCGCACAGGGCAAGACGCTGTTCTTCAACCGGCCGCTGATCGAATCGGCGGGCGGTCTGCGTGCGCTGGGCCGCCTGATCGCCGAGGACGCGGCCGCAACCCATGTCATCCGGGAACTGGGGCTCAAGGTGCGGCTGACACCGATGCCTTTTGCCCAGCCGGTCGGCCACCGCAGCCTGCGGCAGGTCTGGGACCGCCAACTGCGATGGAGCCGGGTGCGCCGCGACGGGTTTCCGCTGCTCTACACGCTCGAACTGCTGAACAGCCCGCTGCCGCTGGCGCTGGTGCTGGGGCTGGCCGGTTTCGGGCTGGCCGTGCCGGTGTTCCTGACACTGTGGTATGCGGCCGAACTTCACCTGATCCGGCGGGCGGGGTGGCCCGCAAGCTGGCGCGATGCCCTGGCCCTGCCGCTGCGCGACGCGATGCAACCCGCGCTGTGGCTGGCGACATGGCGCCGGCGCGGCTTTACCTGGCGCGGCACCACCATGGACGAGGCGCCGGCCCGCCCATGACTGCCACCACCGAGTTGCTGGGCCAGATGCGCAGCCACGGACTGCTGATCCTGGCGCCTCTGGCGGTTCTGGAGGGGCCCGTGGTGTCGATTGTCGCGGGCTACCTGGCCAGCCGGGGCGTGCTGCTGCTGCGGGCGGTGATCCCCGTGGTGATCCTGGCCGACTTGCTGGGCGACGTCGCGCTTTACGCGCTGGGCCGCTGGGGGCGGCGCTTTCTGCCGCCGCGACCGGCGCTGGCACGCATGGCGCGGCGTCTGCGCGACGACGGCACACGGATACTGGTCCTCGGCAAGCTGACGCATACCGCCGGTTTCGCCGTGCTGATCGCCGCCGGGGTCGCGCGGTTTCCGCTGGGCCGTTTCGTGCTGGTCAATCTGGTGGCGACGATACCCAAAAGCCTGGTGTTCCTGGCACTCGGCTGGACGTTCGGCGCCGCATGGGCCGATGGCGGCGGTGCCTGGGGGACGGTCATCGCCGCGACGACGCTGGCGTGTTTTCTGCTGTTTCTGTGGCAACCCTGGAGGCGCCGGTGATTACCGCGATCGTGCCCGCCTGGAACGAATCCGCCCGGATCGGGGCGGTGCTGTCCGTGCTGATCGGTCATCCCCTGCTGGCGCGCGTGCTGGTGGTCGATGACGGATCGACCGATGGCACCGGCCAGGTCGCCCGTCACGCGGGTGCCGAGGTTCTGAGCCTTGCCGCGAATGGCGGCAAGACCGCCGCGCTTGCAGCAGCCATTGCCCGAACCACGACCCCGTATCTGATGCTGATCGATGCCGATCTGCAGGGGATCACGCGCGACGATATCGCCCGTCTTGCGCTGCCGGTGTTGAGCGGACGTGCCAGTGTCACCCTGTCGCTGCGCGGCAATACGCCCCGGCTGTGGCACTGGCTGGGGGTCGACTACATCTCGGGCGAACGGGTGCTGCCGCGTGCGTTGATCGCGCCGCTGCTGGACCAGTTGCCGGGACTGCCGCGCTTCGGGTTCGAGGTGTTCCTGAACGCCCGCATCCTCGGCGCGGGCCTGCGGCCCGTGATCGTGGACTGGCCTGGCGTGACCAGCCCCCTCAAGTCCCGAAAACAGGGGCTGTGGCCGGGGCTGCGGGCAGACGCGCGCATGGTGCGTGACATGATGCGCACGGTCCCGCCGCTGGGTCTGATGCGCCAGATCATCGCGTTCAGCCCGCGCCTGGGGGATATCGCGGTCGCGCCGGACAGGCCCACGCTTGCGCGGGGCAGGGCGATCCACCGCCGCTGACCGGGGATCAGCCCAGCAGCGCGCGCAGGTCGGCCATCTCGCCGGCGACGATCCCCGCGCCCGAGGGCTTGAACAGCCCGCGCAATTCCGTTCCGGTGGCGGCAAGCTCGGCGCCGTTCATGACCTCATAGGTCAGGCGCAAGGTCTTGCGGCCCCAGTCGGCCCCGGTCATGCGCACGGTGATCCGGTCGTTCGGTCGCATCGGACGGCGAAAGCGCGCGTCCGATTCCATCAGCCCCGCGCCCACCGCGCCCACCTGTTTGCACAGCGCCGCATGGCCGCCGAACCGCGCCAGCCAGTCGTGGAAACAGCGGTCGAACCAGCCGTAGATATTCGGATAGAACACGATCCCCGCCGGGTCGCAGTCGCCGAAGGTCACGGTATAGTCGATGCTGTGGATGTCGCTCATGCGCTCAGCCTTCCAGCCGGGTCAGATCGGCGACACCGCCGGTGGTGGCCCGGATGCGGTGCAGCAGGTTCAGCCGGTTGCGGCGCAGCACCTGGTTGTCGGTGTTGATCTGCACGGCGGTGAAGAAGGCGTCGATCGGCGCGCGCAGGGCGGCCATGGCCGACATGGCGGCGGCGAAATCCTCGGCCGCCATGGCCGGGGCGATCTGCGCCTCGGCGGTATCGAGGGCCTTGAACAGCGCGCGTTCCTCGTCGGTCTCGGCGAACTTCGGATCGGCGCCAAAGCTGTATTCGACGCCGTCCTTGGCCTCGGCCTGGGTCAGGATGTTGTTCGCCCGCTTGAAGCCCTGCACCAGGTTCTCGCCATCGTCGGTCTTCAGGAAATCGCTGAGCGCGCGGGCGCGGTTGACCAGCAGCGTCAGGTCGTCATTGCCAGGCATCGCCAGGCAGGCGTCGATGACATCGTGGCGGATCCCCTCGTCGCGAAGGAAGACCTTGAGGCGGTCGTGGAAGAAGGCACGAACTTCGTTGATGTCTGCGAAGCTGTCGCCACGGGGTCCGGCAATTTCGTTGGCCGTGGAGAAAAGGGTGTTCAGCGAAGCGCGGAGGCCATTCCCCAACACCAACCGGATCACCCCCAGCGCAGCGCGGCGCAGGGCGAAGGGGTCCTTCGATCCCGTGGGTTTCTCGTCGATGGCCCAGAAGCCGGTCAGCGTGTCGATCTTGTCGGCCAGCGCGACGGCCACTGACACCGGCTCGGACGGCACGTCATCCGACGGCCCCAGCGGCTGGTAATGCGCCTTGCAGGCGTTGGCGACGGCCTCGGGCAGGCCCGCCGCCTTGGCGTAATAGACGCCCATCGTGCCCTGCAATTCGGGGAACTCGCCGACCATGGCGGATTGCAGATCGGCCTTGGCCACGCGCGCCGCTTCCTCGGCCAGATCGGGCGAGGCGCCGACCAGGGGCGCGATCTCGCGCGCCAGGGCCGCGATGCGGTCGATTCGCGCCTTCTGCGAGCCCAGCTTGTTGTGGAAGGTGACGCTGGCCAGCCCCTCGGCCATGCCGGTCAGCCCCTGGGTCCGAACCACGCGCAGGTCGTTCTCCCAGAAGAACTTGGCATCCGACAGGCGGGCGCGCAGCACCTTCTGGTTGCCCTTGAGGATCGTCTCGCCCCGGTCCGCCGTCTCGCGGTTGGCGACGGTGACAAAGCGCACGATGCGCCCCTCGGCGTCCTTGAGCGAGAAGAATTTCTGATGCTCGCGCATCGAGGTTTGCAGCACCTCGGGCGGCAGGTCCAGGAACTCGGCCCCGATCTCGCCGACCAGCACGACGGGCCATTCGACCAGCCCGGCGACCTCGGCCAGAAGGGCCTTGTCATCGACCAGCGTGAGACCCAGCGCAAAGGCGCGGTTCCGCGTCTCGTTCTCGATCATCGCCGCGCGTTCGGTCGCGTCGAGGATGACAAAGGCGCGCTTCAGTTTGGCGGCGTAATCGTCAAAGGACGAAACGGCGAAGGTGTCGGGCGCCATGAAGCGGTGGCCGCGCGTGTCAGCCCCGGCCACGATCCCGTCGATGTCGAGCGGCACGACCTCGGCGCCGGCCTCGGTCACCATCAGGGCGATGATGGAATGCAGCGGACGGACCCAGCGCAGCGCGCCGGACCCCCAGCGCATCGACTTGGGCCAGGGAAAGTTGCGGATCGTGCGGTCCAGCACCTCGGCGAGGATGTCGGCGGCGGGGCGGCCCGGTTTGGTCAGATGGGCAACGTAGAAGGCGCCCTTCTTGTCCTCATGCGTGTGAAGCTGATCCAGGGTCAGCCCGGTCGACCGCAGGAACCCGTCCAGCGCCTGCTGCGGCGCGCCGACCTTGGGGCCCTTGCGCTCTTCATGCTGGGTGGGGCTTTCCGCGCTGAGGGATTCGATCGCCAGAACCAGACGGCGCGGGGTCGAATAGGCGCGGGCGTGGGCATAGGTCAGGCCGGCCTCGACCAGGCCATCCGTCACCAGGCCGCGCAGATCCTCGGCGGCGCGGGTCTGCATCCGGGCGGGGATCTCTTCCGAGAACAGTTCGATCAGGATATCGGGCATCGGAAACCTCAGTCGGCGCGGGTCGCCAGGGTCATGCGGCGTTTGGTGGCGGGCGGCGGCAACAGGGTGAACCCTGCGGCGCGCAGGATGGCGGCGCAGGCCTCGCCGGTTTCCTCGCCGTTGCGTTCGGGGCCGGTGTCGATGGCGACATGACGGGTGCGGGCCAGAACCTCGGTGGCACCTTGCAGGACCTCGGGCTCGGCGCCCTCGGCATCCATTTTCAGCAAGGCCACGGGGCCCAGCCCGTGCGCGGCGGCAACCGCGTCCAGCGTCGTCGCCTGCGCGCTGAAGGCCGCCACGCCATCGCCCGGCGGCAGGAAGATCGAACTGTCCGCCCGGCCCGGCGCGCTGTAGAACGTCAGTTCGCAGGCCTCGTTCCACAAGATCGCACATTCGGTGCTGACGCCCGCGTGCGGCGCGACATTGCGTTGCAGACAGGCGACAACCGTCGGGTCGCCATCAATGCACAGGACGCGCGCGCCCGACTGGACGGCCAGCAGCGCGAAATCGCCGACATTGGCGCCGATGTCGATGACCTGCTCGCCCGGTGCGATGGCAAAGGTGCCGTCCAGCCCGAATTCGGCTGACAGGCGCTTCATCCGCGCGTCCCATCCCCGCCGGTAGGATCGCCACAGCAGCGCCGAGGGCACGCGCAGGTCGTGTCCTGTCGTGCTGAGGATGAACGCATCGCCATCGCGACGCACGGAGACGGGTTTCAGACCGTCGGCACCCGTGCGCGACAGAAGGTTGTGCAGCGCCAGATGCCAGCGGTCGCGCGGTCTCAGGTCGAGGGTATCGGTCATCGGCTTAACCTTGGGGCGGGGGCGGGCAATCGTCGGGGGCGGGCTGGCCGTCGAACACCTTTTCGCCGCAGTGATTGATCTGCGGCCAGACAAAGGCGCGGCCATCGGGATACAGGGCCATCACATGATCGAACCCGTAGCGCGTGTTCGATTCCACCAGAACCGCACGCGCGGCGCCGGTTTCCAGATCCTCGCCGATGGTTTCCGCGTTGAAGCAGTCGAACCAGCCGGGGGCGTTCAGGGGTGTCGGGTCGGCGTAATCGACCAACGGCGGCAGGCTGCCCGTGATGGCAAAGCAGGCCCGGTAGCGCAGCGGCGACGAGTCGCTGTCGATGCCGCGGAAATCCGCGATGTCCAGCCGCGCGGTGCCGTCATCCGGGGTGGCGACCTGATAGCCGATCTGCGGCTCCAGCTCGGTATAATAGCCATAGACCTGCAGGTAATACATCGCCGCGCCCGCGATCAGCGCGGGAACGACCAGCAGCAGCGCGGCGATCTTGCCCCGGGTCACGCCTGCCACCCCCCGGCGTCGGTCTGAACGAAGGCATCGGCGCATTTCTTCGCCAGCGCCCGCACCCGGCCGATATACGCCTGGCGTTCGGTGACCGAGATCACGCCGCGCGCGTCCAGCAGGTTGAACAGGTGGCTGGCCTTGATGCACTGGTCATAGGCCGGGTGCGCCATGACGATGCGCTTGCCGCTGTTGGGGTCGTTCGGGTCAAAGGCCAGCAGACGCTCGCACTCGGCCTCGGCGTCCTCGAAGTGGCGCAGCAGCATGTCGGTGGTCGCCGCGTCGAAGTTGTGGCGCGAATATTCCTGCTCGGTTTGGCGGAAGATGTGGCCATAGGTCAACGGGATCGGCGCATCGGGATCGTTGAAAGGCATGTCCATCACATGGTCTATGCCCAGCACATACATCGCCAGCCGTTCCAGCCCATAGGTCAGCTCGCCCGAAACGGGTTTGCAGTCATGCCCGCCGACCTGCTGGAAATAGGTGAACTGCGACACTTCCATGCCATCGCACCAGACTTCCCAGCCCAGGCCCCAGGCGCCCAGCGTGGGGGATTCCCAGTCGTCCTCGACAAAGCGGACATCGTGCAGGGCGGTGTCGATGCCGATCGCATCCAGCGACCCCAGGTAAAGCTCCTGCAGGTTCGGCGGCGACGGCTTGATCAGCACCTGGTATTGGTAATAGTGCTGCATCCGGTTCGGGTTCTCGCCATAGCGCCCGTCCGTCGGACGGCGCGAGGGCTGCACATAGGCGGCCGCCCAGGGCTGCGACCCCAGGCTGCGCAGGGTGGTCGCTGGGTGAAAGGTGCCCGCGCCGACCTCCATGTCATAGGGTTGCAGGATCGCGCAGCCCTTCGAGGCCCAGTAAGCCTGAAGGCGCAGGATGATCTCCTGAAAGCTGCGGGGTTTCTCCGTGGAAACGGACATGGCGGACCTCGGGCAGTCACGGATGGGGCGCGCTTCGGGGGCGCGAAATTTCCGTCTCAATAGGCGCGCCATGGGCCGGGGTCAACGCCGCACCCTTGGCCAGACGCCCGGGGCCGAGGCAAAAAAGCGGTCCGGCGCCACGCCAGCCGCTGACCTAACCGTTTTTTTATCAGTAAATGCTTGACGACCCTGCTAGGGTCCGCAAGGGAATCAATGAAATCAACTATTCGTGGACTGACCGTGACCGACCGTATTGTGAAAGTTCTTTTCGCCGCGTGCCTGGCCCTTTTCCTGACCCCGCTCGCCGCCCTGGCGCAGGCGACCCACTGGGTTCAGGTCGAGGCCCACGCGACCCTTCGCACGGCCGAGGAATTTGCGGCCCGCTATCAGCAACGCATCGGCAATATCGCCGGCTTCCGCATTGCCGGCGGCTGGTATGCGCTGGCGGTCGGCCCCTTCGCCACCGCGGACGAGGCCGAGGCCAGGCGCACGCAGCTTCTGGCTGCGCGCGAGATCCGCGATGATGCCTATGTCACCGACGACAGCATCTATGGGCAGCAGTTCTGGCCCGCCGGTGGCAACGCGCTGGCGCAACCGCCGGTGAGCGACACCCAGCAGGACGGAAACGCGCAGGCCACGGCCGATGACCAGCCGGCCGTTGAAGCGCCCGCGGTGGCCGACGCCCCGGCGACGGAACCCACCGCAGCCGACGCCCCCGCTGCGGAAACGGCGCCCGCCGCCGAACCGGCCGCCCAACCCGCGGCTGAACCCGCACTGGCCGATCTGCCCGAGGAAACCGTCGACGAGGCCCGTCGGCTTGAATACACGCTGGAACGCGACGACCGCATGGCGATCCAGATCGCGCTGCAGTGGTTCGGCTTCTATCGCAGCGGTATCGACGCCGATTTCGGCCCGGGCACCCGCGCCGCAATCCGCAACTGGCAAGAGGCCCAGGGCTTTGACGGGTCGGGCTATCTGACCACGCGCCAGCGCGCGACCCTGCTGCGCGGCTATGACTCTGCCGTGGCCCGCTATGCGTTCGGTCCGTTCCGCGACGAGGCCGCGGGCATCGAGATGACCCTGCCGCTGGGCATGGTCGCCTTCGATCGCCACGAGGCCCCCTTCAGCCACTTCTCCGAAATCAACAACTCGGGGATGCGGGTGCTGCTCATCAGCCAGGAGGGATCGCAGAGCGCGTTCTACGGCCTCTATGAAATCCTTCAAACGCTCGAGGTGATCCCGCTGGACGGCCCGCGCGAGCGCAATCGCTCCAGCTTCACCATCGACGGCCGCAGCGCCACCCAGCGCGCCCATGTCGAGGCGCGCTATCAGAACGGCGAGATCAAGGGCTGGGCCCTGTTGTGGACGCCCGCAGCCGATGACGACGCCGAACTGGTGATGAACACCATGCGCGACAGCTTCCGCATGATCGACGGGGTGCTGCCCTCCGACATGGGGGCCACGGCCTCGACCGTGGCGCGGCGCGACCTGGTGTCCGGGCTCGAGGTGCGCCGCCCCGAGCATTCGCGCACCGGCTTCTTCGTCGACTCGACCGGCACCGTCGTCACCACCGCCGAGGCGGTCCAGGGGTGTGGGCGCGTGACCATCGACGAGGCCTATCTGGCGAACGTCCGTTCGGTCGATGCCGCGACCGGCATCGCCGTGCTGTCGCCGCAGGACCCGCTGGTGCCGCTGGCCTTTGCCCAGTTCGCCGCCGCCGAACCGGGGTTGGACAGCGAGGTCCGCGTGGCGGGCTTCAGCTATCAGGACACGCTGACCCGCCCGATCGTCACCTTTGGCCGGCTCAGCGAACTGTCCGGCCTGAATGGCGAGGCCGACCTGCGCACCCTCACCCTGGATGCCCAGCCGGGCGATTCCGGTGGTCCGGTGTTCGACGGTTCGGGCGCCGTGATCGGCATGTTGCTGCCGCGTCCCGCAACCCCCGGCCGGATGCTGCCCGAGGACGTGAATTTCGCCGTCTCGGCACAGGCGATCCAGGCCGCATTGAGCGGCGCGGGCGTGTCGCCCAGCATCAGCAATGGCACCCGGGCGATGTCGCCGGAAATGCTGACGCGCATGTCGGGCGACCTGTCAGTGCTGGTCTCGTGCTGGAACTGACCGCTTGAGCGGCTGACATCGGGGGCGCGGTCCGTCAGGGCCGCGCCCCTTTCGCATCGTGCAACCACCTGCCACGCCCCGAAATTTCTGCGCTTGCACGGTCGGCGTTTCCGCCTATCCTGCGCCCCGTCAGGAGAGTGCCATGGCGACCAGAAATCTCAGCCTCGTGGATTATACCGAAATCACCGGCTCGGCGCCGATTGCGCTGCGCTCGCATGGCTGGCGGGCCAAATGCCTGCAACGCCTGGTGCGGCTGGACATGCCGGTTCCGCGCACGGTCGCATTGTCCTTTGCCGCGGTGCGCGCCATCGCCGGCGGGTCGATGCCTGACATGAGTGGTCTGGCGGGCCGGTTCGAGGCCGGGCAACTTCTGTCCGTGCGCCCTTCGGCAGAGAATCCCGACTGGGGCGGCCCCGGCGCGATCCTGAACATCGGCATGAACGACGAACGCCACGCCGAGATCGCCGAACGCTGCGGAGAACCGGTGGCGACGGCGCTGTATCTGGCGTTCGTTCAGTCCTATGCGCAGCATGTGGCGCGGCTGGACCCGGACATGTTCGCGATCGTCGAACCCTGCCTGCCCGCCTTGCAGGCGGCGCTCTACGATTATGAAAAAGAGATGGAGGAACCCTTCCCCCAGGACCCGCGCAAGCAGTTGTCCGAGGTCCTGCGCTCGATGGCGCGCGCGTGGGAGGGGACCTCGGCCCGGCTGCTCAGGCAGGCCAAGGGCGCACCCGAGGACGCAGGGCTGGGCCTGGTGGTGCAGGCGATGGCCGGCGGGCTGGGCACCGGGGAAAGTGGCGCCGGGGTCATCCAGTTCATCGAACCCGTGACCGGGGCGCCGCAGGTGACGGGGCGCTACGCCGTGCGCGGGCAGGGGCGCGATGCGATCTCGAACAACCCGCAGGCCATATATCTGACGCGCGATCCGCGCGGCCCGTCGCTCGAGGAACAGGAACCGGCGGCCTTCGCGGAATTGCTGCGCCACGGGGCGGTGTGCCGCGAAAAGCTGCGCGAAGAAATGCAGATCGAGTTCACGATCACCGGCGGCAAACTGTGGGTTCTGGATGCCCTCAAGGTGCAGCGCAGCAGTCGGGCGTCGGTGCGCACCGCCGTGACCCTGGCCGAGGACGGCATCATTTCCCGCAAGGAGGCGCTGATGCGCGTGACCCCGCGCGCCTTGTCCGACCTCTTGCACCGTCAGGTCGATCCGCGCGGCGCCCGGGACGTGATCGCCCGTGGCATCGCCGCCAGTCCGGGCGCGGCGACCGGCCGGCTTGTCTTTACCTCGACCGGGGCGCAGGCCAGCGCCGCGCGTGGAGAGCCCTGCATCCTGGTGCGGCGGGAAACCTCGCCCGAGGACATTCGCGGGATGCATGCGGCGGCGGGCGTGCTGACCGAACGCGGCGGGATGACCAGCCACGCGGCGGTGATCGGGCGCGGGCTGGGGGTGCCCTGCATCGTCGGCGCGACCGGCCTGAAGATCGACCTGAAGGCGCGTCAGCTGCACACCGCGCGGCACGTCCTGAACGAGGGCGAGCTGATAACCATCGACGGCACCGCGGGCGAGGTTCTGCGCGGCGCGGCCGAGATGCTGGAACCGGCGCTGGACCACTGGTTCACGACGCTTCTGGATTGGGCCGACGACTTGCGGGACATCGGCGTGCGGGCGAATGCCGACACCCCGATGGACGCGCGCATTGCCCGGGGCTTCAACGCCGAAGGGATCGGTCTGTGCCGGACCGAACACATGTTCTTTGAAGATGACCGCCTGACCGTGATGCGCGAGATGATCTTTGCCGACAGCGGCCAGGAACGTGCTGCCGCCTTGGCGCGATTGCTGCCGATGCAGCGGTCGGATTTCAAGGAACTGTTCGCGATCATGCAGGGCCTGCCCGTGTGCATCCGTCTGTTCGATCCGCCGCTGCACGAATTCCTGCCCCACACACGCGAAGGCATGAAGCTGCTGGCCGATGCGTTGGACAAGCCCCTCTCCGAGGTGACGCGCCGCGCCGAGGAACTGGCCGAGTTCAACCCGATGCTGGGCCTGCGCGGGGTGCGTCTGGGCGTGACCCTGCCCGAGATCTACGAAATGCAGGCGCGCGCCATTTTCGAAGCCACGATCGAAACCGGCCGCAAGGGCGGGAAGGTCGTGCCGGAAATCATGATCCCGCTGGTTTCCGCCATGCGCGAGGTCGAACTGGTCAAGGCCCGCATCGACGCGGTGGCCGCCGCGGTGCGGGTCGAGAAGGGCACCCCCTTTGAATACCGGCTGGGGGTCATGGTGGAAACGCCGCGCGCGGCGCTGCGCGCGGCCGAGATCGCCCAGCATGCCGATTTCATGTCCTTTGGCACCAACGACCTGACGCAGATGACCTATGGCCTGTCGCGCGACGATGCCGGGCGGTTCATGTCTTACTATGTCCAGTCCGGTGTCTTCCCCGAGGACCCGTTCCATGTGCTCGATACCGACGGCGTGGGCGAGCTGCTGCTGATCGCCGCCGACAGGGGCCGCAAGGCGCGCAAGGACCTGACCCTGTCCATCTGCGGCGAGCATGGCGGCAGCCCCGAATCGATTGCCTTCTGCCGCGAGGCCGGGTTCGACTATGTCTCGTGTTCGCCGTTCCGCGTGCCCGTGGCCCGCCTTGCCGCAGCGCAGCTGACCTTGCACGAAGCCGACGCGGCCGAACCGATGCCGGACCTGCGCTGACAGGGGAATCCACCGGAAACCGGCCGCGGTCGCGCCCCATGCCGCCCCGATGCGGCACTGCGGCGATTGGCGGCAGGCTTTGAGCGCGCGCACTTGTGGACGCGCGGCGCATTTTGCGCTATGCAAGCCGTGGGAACTGGCGGTTCTGGGGGGGAACCGGACCGCATCTGTCCCGCAGTGTAACCAGATGAAACCGCAAGAAATGCGGTGACCGGACGCCCTTGGCACGGCCTTTGTGCTGCCACGGCTGACAGAGGATGGACGGTATGGGACTGATGGAACGACTGGCGCCCATGGGGGCTGCCCTTGCCTTGATCGTATCCTTGCTGCCCGCGCCCGCGGCGGCCGATCTGCCGTTGGAGCAGAGCCTCGCCATGGCCCTCAGCGCCGAACGCGAGGCCATGCGCGGTGTCAGCTCGGCTCTGGTCAGCCGTGCGACGACGCCTTTGGCCGAACCCTCGGCCATCCGGCGCTATGACGTCGACTATCTGCTGACCATGCCGCAATCCAACGACCCGGCCGTTCACTGCCTGCAAGAGGCCATCTATCACGAGGCCCGCGGCGAGGATGTCTATGGCCAGTTCGCGGTGGCGGAAGTGATCCTCAATCGCGTCGATCTGCCGAATTACCCCGACAGCGTTTGCGGTGTGGTGCACCAGAATGCCGGCCGCCGGAACGCCTGCCAGTTCAGCTATGCCTGCAACGGGCGCTCACGCGCGATGACCGAACCGCGTGCGCGCCGTCTGGCCAATGCCATCGCCCAGGTGATGCTGTCGGGCGCACCGCGCGAGCTGACCGACGGAGCCACGCATTTCCACACTTCGGGCGTGCGGCCGCGCTGGGCGGCCAGTTTTCGCCGCACCGCGCGCTATGGCTCGCATCTGTTCTACCGCGAACCCCTGCGTTTTTCCAGCAATTGAGCCGATCGGAAACCCCGGCGTGTCGTCATGGGGCCGTTTCTAGCCGTTCCCGGGCTGGGCACGGTGCGTCCAGAGCGGTAAGAGGCCCCAACACGTCCCGACCGGAGGCTCGCCATGAGCACCGACAGCCACCTCGCCTTTGCCCATCCTGAAGAACGCTCGGAAGCGACGGCCTCGGCCGATCCCCGCGACCGGATCTCGTTGCGGGATTATCAGGTCGAGGCCGAGATCGGCGCCTTTCAGGCCGAACGCGGCCACACCCAGCGCCTGATGTTCAACATCGTGGTCGAGGTCCGCCCGCAGTCCGGCCCTGTGGATGACGACGTGGACAAGATCATGTCCTATGACACGATCACCGAGGCCATCGCTGACGAACTGGCCGCCGGGCGTCTGAACCTGCTGGAAACCCTGGCCGAACATGTGGCCGAGCGCATCCTGGCGCATCCCAGGGCGATGCGGGCGTTCATCCGCATCGAAAAGCTGGATCGCGGCCCGTTCAAGCTGGGCGTCGATATCGTCCGCACCGCCGCCGCGCAACCGGTGCGCCAGCAGACCGGCGAACAGCTCGCCGTGCATCCGATCGTCGTCTATCTGGACAACGCGCATATCGCCGCGCCCGATCTTCCCGCGCGCATCGACGTGCTGGCGGCGGGCGGCGTGCCGGTGGTCCTGTGCGTCGGCCTGCCCGACAAGGACGTGCCCGCCGTCGATGTGACCGCCGTTCAGCGGCGCATCGACCTGCTGGCCATCGAACAGAACGCCTGGGTTCTGGCCGGGCGCGACCGCCGCTGGCTGGTCACCGAATCGCGGACCGAGATCGACTGGGCGATCCGCCAGGGCAGCACCATCGTCTGGGCCCCCTCGAAACTGGTTCTCGATACGCCCGATGCACCGATCCAGCATGCCGCCAACGGCCCTGCGCTGGCTCTCTGGCTGGCGGAATCGCTGGCGGCGCAGGTGATGTTCGTGCCCCAGGGCGTGACCGTGTCGGCGGGAAGCCGCGTGCACCTGGAAACATTCCCGGCCTGAGGCGTTGCCGCGCTTGCCTTGCGCCGTGCGATCTGATTCTCAGATGGGCATGACACACCCCCTGCATCCCGTTCCGCGCACCGATCTGCCCCGCCCGCGCGGTGCCCGCCCGCTGGCCGGGTCGGCGCATGTCTGGTGGGACGCGGCCGATCTGGCCCAGGCCGACGCGCTGTCGGCCCCGCGCCCGATCCTGCCCGCGCTGCCGACAGACCGCCCGCTGGTGATGGGGATCGTCAACGTGACCCCCGACAGTTTCAGTGACGGCGGCACCCTGGGCGATGTCGCCGACGCGGTGGCGCGTGCCCGGGCCATGGTCGCGGCGGGGGCGGATATTCTGGACATCGGCGGGGAAAGCACGCGCCCGGGTGCCGCCGAGGTGCCGGTCAAGGACGAGATCGCCCGCACCGCGCCGGTGATTGCCGCCATCCGCGCGGCCGGAGTCTCCACGCCGATTTCCATCGACACGCGCAAGGCCGCCGTGGCGGATGCGGCGCTGAAGGCGGGCGCCGACATCGTCAACGATGTGTCGGCCCTGTCCTGGGACCCCGCTCTGGCCCGCCTTGTCGCCGAGGCCGGCGTGCCGATCTGCCTGATGCACGCGCAGGGCACCCCCCAGACCATGCAGAAGGCCCCGCACTATGGCGACGTCCTGATCGAGGTCTACGACCACCTCGCGCGGCGCATGGACCATGCCGTCGCGCAGGGGATCGCGGCCGATCGGCTGATCTCGGATGTCGGCATCGGCTTTGGCAAGACACTGACGCACAACCTGACCCTGCTGAAAGGCTTGGCGCTGTTCCATTCGCTGGGCGCGCCGATCCTGCTGGGGGCCTCGCGCAAGCGGTTCATCGGCACGCTTTCCGGTGTCGACGAGGCCCCGCTGCGGATGCCCGGGTCGGTGGCCGTGGCACTTTGGGCCGCGGCGCAGGGGGCGCAGATCCTGCGCGTTCACGATGTCGCGGAAACGGTTCAGGCGCTGGCACTGTGGCGCGCGATGACTTTGGAGACAGACGAATGACCCGCAAGCTGTTTGGCACCGACGGGGTGCGCGGACAGGCCAATACCTGGCCGATGACCGCCGAGATGGCGCTGAAACTGGGCGCGGCGGCGGGCCGCCATTTCCGACAGGACGGCAAGAATGGCCACCGTGTCGTGATCGGCAAGGACACCCGGTTGAGCTGCTACATGCTGGAGAACGCGCTGACGGCGGGCCTGTGTTCGACCGGGATGAACGTGCTGCTTCTGGGGCCGGTGCCGACGCCGGCGGTCGGCTTTCTGACCCGCTCGATGCGCGCGGATGTGGGGATCATGATTTCGGCCAGTCACAATCCGGCCACGGACAACGGGATCAAGTTCTTTGGCCCTGACGGCTTCAAGCTGTCCGATCAGGCCGAAGCCGCGATTGAATCGCTGATCGAGCAGGGGTGCGAACTGGCGGCCCCGCTGGAAATCGGGCGTGCGCGTCGCATCGATGACGGGCTGGGCCGCTATGTGGAATATGCGAAAACCACGCTGCCCAAGGGCGCGCGCCTGGACGGGCTTAAGGTGGTGATCGACTGCGCGAATGGCGCCGCCTACAAGGCCGCGCCCGAGGTCCTGTGGGAACTGGGCGCCGAGGTGATCCCCGTGGGCATTGCGCCTGACGGCACCAACATCAACAAGGGCGTCGGTTCGACCCAGCCGCGCGCGGCGGCGGAAACCGTGGTGGCCCATGGCGCCGATCTGGGTATCTGCCTGGATGGTGATGCCGACCGCGTGCTGATCCTGGATGAGCATGGCCAGATCGCGGATGGCGATCAGATCATGGCCCTGCTGGCGGCCCGCTGGGCGGCCGAGGAACGGCTGAACGACGGCACGCTGGTGGCCACCGTCATGTCCAATCTGGGGCTGGAACGGTTCCTGCATGGCAAGGGCCTGCGGCTGGAACGCACAGCGGTGGGCGATCGCTATGTGGTCGAGCGGATGCGCGACAAGGGCCTGAACCTGGGCGGCGAACAATCCGGCCATATCGTCATGACCGATTATGCCACCACCGGCGACGGGCTGATCGCGGGGCTGCAATTCCTGCTGGCCATGGCGGAAACCGGGCAACCCGCCAGCGCCCTGACGCGACAGTTCGACCCTGTGCCCCAACGGTTGCGCAACGTGCGCTACGCCGCCGGTCAAACCCCGATGGAGGCCAGCCGCGTGCAGACCGCCATCGCCGAGGCCGAAGCCCGGCTTCAGGGTTCGGGTCGGCTGCTGATCCGCAAATCGGGCACCGAACCCCTCGTCCGGGTGATGGTCGAATGCGAGGATACCGCGCTGCTGGACGAGATCGTCACCGGCCTGGTCGACGAGATCGAGGCGGCGCTGTAACGCCGCCCGGTGTCACGCCGTCCAGGTGATCGACAGATCCTCGCGGAAGGCGAAGCGCACCAGATGGCGGGCCACCACATCCTCAAGCCGTGCGCGGCTTTCGGCATCCGGCGCGGTGGCGGTCAGGGTCAGCGTTTCGCCCTGTGCCGCCAGCGTGCAGCGCCCCATGGAAAAATCGATGAAACCGGCCTCGGGGGTGAATTCGGTCGGCAGCTTGTGGGCAAAATGCTTGCACAGTTGCTGCAGATACCGGCTGGCGTTGGGCGTGGTCAGGATCGCGGTGCTGATGGCGGACATGGGACCTCGATGTCGGGGAAACGGGGATGGCTTATGCGGTGACGCGCACACGCAGGGCTGCGACATAGGTAGAGCGTCTCCGACCGGGTTCAAGCCCGGACAGGGTCCAGGCCGAGGCTTGCCCTGAGCCCCCTCGCGGGCCAGACTTGTCGCGGTCTTGCGTTGCATCAAGGCCGGCACGCCGCCTTGGGGTATACTGCACGCATGAGCACACGCCCGACTTCCCCTGCGCCCGCCGGTCCGGTGTTCCGGGTCGAGGCCGTCACGCGCATCTACCGGACCGGCTCGGTCGCGGTGCAGGCCCTGCGCGGCGTGACGCTGGCGCTGGCCGAAGGCGAAATGGTGGTGTTGCTCGGGGCCTCGGGTTCGGGCAAGTCGACGTTGCTGAACATTCTTGGCGGGCTGGACCAGCCCAGCACCGGCCGGGTCTTTTTCCGCGACCAGGAACTGACGCGCGTGTCCGACCGTGCGTTGACCGCCTTTCGGCGCGATCACGTCGGCTTCGTGTTCCAGTTCTACAATCTTGTGCCCAGTCTCAACGCGCGCGAGAACGTGGCCCTGGTGACCGAGATCGCCCGCAATCCGATGCGCCCCGAAGAGGCCCTTGAACGGGTCGGTCTGGGCGCGCGGATGGATCATTTCCCGGCGGAACTGTCGGGCGGGGAACAGCAGCGCGTGGCCATCGCCCGCGCCATCGCCAAGCGGCCGGATGTCCTGCTTTGCGACGAACCCACCGGTGCGCTGGACAGCGCGACCGGCATTCAGGTGCTTGAGGCGCTGACACAGGTCAACCGCGATCTGGGCACCGCCACGGTGATGGTCACGCACAACGCCTCGATCCGCAGGATCGCGCATCGGGTGGTGGTGCTGGGTGACGGGCAGATCAAGTCCGACACGGTCAACGACACGCGCGTCGATCCGCGCGAGGTGTCGTGGTGACGGCGCTGGACCGCAAATTGCTGCGCGACCTGCGGCGCATCTGGGCGCAGACGCTGGCGATCGCGCTGGTGCTGGCCTGCGGCATCATGATGCTGGTCGGCATGCAGATGACCCAGTCCAGCCTGCGCGGCACGCAGTCGGCCTATTATGAACGCTACCGGTTTGCCGATGTCTTTGCCGCCATGACACGCGCCCCGCGCGCCGTCGTCGCGCAGGCGCAGCAGATCGACGGCGTCGCCCAGGCCGAGGGGCGGATCGGCTTTCAGGCGGTGCTGGACGTCGCGGGCTTGCAGGAGCCGGCGACGGGGCGCATCGTCTCGCTGCCGGCGGGGGGCGATGTGCTGAACGTGCCGCTGTTGCGCCGGGGCCGTCTGCCCGACCCCGATCATCCCGCCGAGGTTGCCCTGAACGAACCCTTCGCCGAGGCGAACGGCCTGGTGCCCGGCGCGCAGTTTCGTGCCGTGCTGAATGGCAGCCTGCGTGACCTGACGGTGACCGGCTGGGTGCTGTCGCCTGAATTCGTCTATACCATCGCGCCCGGTTCGATGATGCCCGACGACCGGCGCTATGGGCTGATCTGGATGACCGAATCCGCCGCCGAGGCCGCGATGGACATGGGCGGCGCGGTGAACGAGCTTTCGCTCAGCCTGATCCGGGGTGCCGATGAACGGGCGGTCATCGCGTCCCTGGACGCGCTGCTGGCCCCGTATGGCGGCACCGGCGCCTATGGCCGCGATCGCCAGATGTCCCATGCCTTTCTGGATGGCGAGATGACGCAGTTGAGCGTGCTCGCCCGGTTCCTGCCGCCCGTGTTCCTGCTGGTCGCCGCCTTTCTAGTGAACATGGTGCTGGGCCGCCTGATCAAGATGGAGCGCACGCAGATCGGCCTGCTGAAGGCGATCGGCTATTCCACGCGCCAGATCGCCTGGCACTATCTGAAACTGGCGCTGCTGATCGGCGTGATCGGCGTGGCGCTGGGCATCGGCATGGGCCAGTGGATCGGCACCTCGATGATCGGCATGTATCGCGACTATTTCCGTTTTCCGGTCATCCTGCGTGATCCGGCGACGGGCGTGATGGTTCTGGCCGCCGCTCTCGGCATGGCCACGGCGACGGCGGGCGGGTGGCGCGCGGTCATGGCCTCGGTCCGGTTGCCGCCGGCCGAGGCCATGTCCCCCCCCGCGCCGCCCAGCTTCAGCCGGGGCTGGATGGATCGCGCGGTCGCCTCGCTGCGGGTGCGGCAGACCAGCATGATGATCCTGCGGTCGATCCTGCGCTGGCCGGGGCGGGCCGCGATCACGCTGTTCGGGGTCATGGCCTCGGTCGCGTTGCTGGTTGCGTCCTATTTCACCTTTGATTCCGTCACCATGCTGGCCGACACCATGTTCACCCAGGCGAACCGCCAGCAGGTGACACTGGTGCTGAACCGGCCCCAACCGGACCGGGCGATCCTGGACGCCGGCACCCTGCCAGGCGTGCGCCTGGCCGAGGGGGGCTATGCCATGGCCGCCCGCCTGGTGAACGGTCATCGCAGCCGTTTGAGCGGGTTGCAGGCGCATTTTCCGGCAGCGACCCTGTCGCGGCTGATCGATGACGCGGGACAGGTGATCACGCTGCCGGACCAGGGCGTCGTGCTGCCTGAACGTCTGGCCGCCGCGTTGGACCTGCGTGTTGGCGATACCCTGACCGTCGAGATGCTGGCGCCCCCGCGCGAGGTCCTGCACCTGCCCGTGGCGGCCATCATCGCGCAGGGCATGGGGCAGGAGGCGCATATCGCCGCCGCTCCGCTCTTTGCGGCGATGCGCGTGGCCCCGCAGGTGAACCGCATCGACCTGCTGGTCGATACCGACCGCATGCAGGACCTGAACGCGCAGATCAAGGTGACGCCCGCCGTTGCCGGGCTGACAGACTGGGCGGATGTGCGCCGACAGTTCGACGCCACGCTCAGCCAGAACCTGCTGACGACAATGACCATTCAGACCCTGGTCGGCCTGATGATCGCCATCGGCGTGGTCTATAATGCCGCCCGCATCCAGGTCTCTGAACGCAGTCACGAACTGGCCAGCCTGCGCGTGCTGGGTTTCTCGCGATTCGAGGTCGGCTATGTGCTGGTGGGCGAGATGATGATCCTGACCCTGATCGCGATTCCGGCGGGCTGGGTCCTGGGCCATGCGCTGGCCGCCGGGCTTGCGGCGGCGATGGCGACGGATCTCATGTCGATCCCTTTCGTGATCACGCGGCGCACCTATGCGCTGGCCGGGATCGCCGTTTTTGTCGCTGCCCTGGGGGCGGTGCTGTTGGTGCGTCGTCGGCTGGATCGGGTGGATCTGGCCGTGGCGCTGAAGGCGCGGGAATGAGGAGGGCTGCATGGCCTGGATGCGGACATTGACCCTGGGCGCACTGGGGGCCGGCGTGATCGCGGGGGCGGTCTGGGCGCTGTGGCCCCGGCCCGCCGCGGTGGACCTCGCGGACGTCACGCGGGGGAGCCTGCGTGTCACCGTGTCGGCCGAGGGGATCACGCGGGTGCGCGAACCCTATGCCATCACCGCGCCGATCGCCGGGATCCTGGCCCGCTCGCCCGTGCAGATCGGTGACACCGTGACCGAGGGGCAGACTGTCGTGGCGTTGATCAGCCCGGCGGAACCGGCGTTGATGGACGCCCGGTCGCGCGCCCAGGCCCAGGCCGCAGTGGCCGAGGCCGAGGCCGCGGTGACCCTGGCCGATACCAATCTGCGCCGGTCGATGACCGAACTGGGGCAGGCGCAGACCACGCTTGACCGCGCGCGTGCGCTGGCGGGCGCCGGAACGATCTCGCACCGGGCGCTCGAGGATGCCGAGTTGTCGTTCACACTGGCGACGCAGGCTCTGGCGGCGGCGCGGTCCGAACGCGATCTGCGCCAGGCGGCGCTGGATCGGGCGCGGGCGCAGTTGCTCGAACCGGGCGATGGTGCGGGGGCCAGCGCGCCGCTGCGCGTGCTGGCGCCGCATTCAGGCGTGGTTCTGGCCGTGACCGACGAAAGCGCGCGGCCGGTGCAGGCGGGGGCGCCCTTGCTGTCGCTGGGGGATCTCGGTGATCTGGACATCGAAACGGACCTTCTGTCCACCGATGCTGTCCGCGTCGCCCCGGGCGCGTCGGCCGATATCGAGCGATGGGGTGGGGTGGGGGTTCTGCACGCTGTCGTGCGGCGGATCGAACCGGCCGCCTTCACCCGCGTTTCTGCGCTGGGGATCGAGGAGCAGCGCGTGCGGCTGCGACTGGATTTTGTCTCGGCCCCCGCGGACCGCCCCGGTCTGGGCGACCGCTACCGCGTCTTTGTGCGGATAACCGTCTGGCAGGGCGAGGGGCTGGTGCTGGTGCCGCAAGCGGCGCTGTTTCGCGCGCAAGGTGGCTGGGCGGTCTTTCGGGCCACGGACGGGCGCGCGGTGTTGACCCCGGTCGATATCGGCCATCAGGCCGATGGACAGGCCGAGGTCCTGTCGGGGCTCGAACCCGGCGCGCGCGTGGTGCTCTATCCGCCGACCACGCTGGCCGACGGGGCGGCCGTGATCGCGCGCCCCGACTGACGCGGTCGCGCAGGGATGCGGCGGCTAGGGCGGCCACGCGATCGACACCCACACCAGGGCGTGATGCGCCGTGCCCTGCGGCCAGACCAGTCCGCTGTCGCGCACCTGCAACCCCTCGCTGGGCAGCAGATAGTCGACCCGCAGCGCGCCGGGTCCATCCGGCCAATGGGCCGTCGCGGTCGGCGGCACACCCGGCGGGGGCGCCGCGGCGCGCGGGGCGGGATCCAGCAGCGCCGGATGCTGCAACAGGGCGCGAATCTGGTCGTGATCGCCATCGCCCTGGTCGGGGTCCAGATTCGCGCCACCCAGCAGGACAAAGGGGGTCGGGGGGGCAGGCCCGAACGCGCCATCAAGCCGCCGACGCCAAAAGGCGGTCTCGTCCCCGTTGCGCAGGCGGTTGCGGTCATGGGGGCCGCCAAAGGCGGGCGGCCCGGCGTGCCAGGCCATCAGATGCAGCAGGCCCGAGGGCGTGTCGATCGCCACCTCCCAGTGATTGGTCGATGACAGCCGCTGCTCTGCAAAGACGGCGTCGGACGGAAACAGGGCCCCGTCGACGCGGGGCAGGCGGGCGTCCGGCAGATCGCGCCAAAGCAGCGCCGAATGGTCGATCAGGGTGTCGGCCCGGATCGGCAGGCGCGACAGCAGCGCCATGCCGCCGGCCCCGGCAAACCGGCCCCATCCCTGGGCGTCGTCCAGTGTGCCGAACCGCCCGTCGCCGTCCATGTCCAGCCCTGTCGCCATGCCGGTGTTCGGGCGCAAGGCGATGCGGTGGGGCAGGGCCAGCCCGGCCGCTGTCAGGAGGTCGGCAAAAGCGGCCAGGGCCAGCCCGTCGAGATCGTAATCCAGGTCCAGCAACAGCAGCACATCGGGCCGTGCGGCAACGATCGCATCGCGGGCAGCCAGAACATCGGGCGTTCGCTGCCGAATGTCGCGCAGCAGCAGGCCGGGGCCGTCGCGGCCAAGATCGGTGTGAAACAGCGCAATCCGCAGCGTGTCGGCCTGTGCGGGCAGGGCAAGCAGGATCAGCAGCGCGGCGATCAGGCCGCGGCGAAAGCATTTCCTTCGCTGTCGGCAAAGCGGCGGCGGCTGGCGCGGATCATCCGCGCCACGCGGGCCATGGCCACGCCGCGCATCACCAGATTGGCCGGGATATAGGCCCACAGAACGATCCCCCAGACAAATCCCATGGGCGAGACCAGCGTCAGCGGCTTGACCAGGATCTCGGACACCAGAACCGCGCCCGGCAGCAAGAATGGCAGCACAAGCCCTAACGCAATGTTAAGACGCGCGTGCCGTTGCAGGCGCAGCACCACGTCGTTGCCGGCGGTGGGGTCAAAGGTGGGCAGGTTGATCCACACGTTGAACGGTCCCGTGCCCATCGGCCAGGCGTTCAGGCGGATGGCGGCAACAAAGCCCAGAACGGTCGTGGTCGCCAGCACCAGCGACAGCGCCGCGCCGTTCCGCACCAGCAGCGCGTGGCCCTCGGGCAGGCTGTCAGGCAGGGCGGCGACCAGCAGGCTGACGGGGCTGATGGCGAAATCGAGCATCTGACCGCAGACCGCCGCCGCGCTGGCGGCAAGACCGCTCAGCAGGCCCGGCTCGACCAGGTTGCGTTGCATCAGCGACAGCAGCACCGCCAGCACGGCGATCAGGGCGAACCGCGTGCGGTTGAACGGCGCGGCAAAGCGGAATTCGATCAGCCCGGGATATTCCGACGCATATTCGGCAAAGACGATCCCCCCCGCGATCACGGCCAGCAGGACCATGCTTTGCGCGGTATCGGGGGCCGTCGACGGCACGACCAGCGCCGGGAACAGAGCCAGCATGCCGACAAGCAGCGCACGCACCGCCGCGCCGGGAAGATGGGACCTTGTTTTCGTGTCACCCATACTCGATCCCCTTGCCGGCCGGTGAGAGCCGGTGGAGTGTTTCTCGCGACCAAGGAACAGGGCCGCCTGCCTCAATTTTGCCACAATTCTGCCCATTTTCGCCGGACCTCGCAAGACTCAGGAACACGGTGGGCGCTCAAAGCGTGTTTTTCGAGGCTGAAATGTCGCAGGTTTGCATCAATAATGCGGAAAAATAAGGGCGCCCTCTGACGAGAGCGCCCTAATAGGTTGCAAAGACAGGAAAATCAGAGCCAGGGGAACTGCGTCTGCGCCCGTGTTTCATATGCGTCGATTGCCGACACTTTTTCCAGACTCAGCCCGATGTCATCCAGACCGTTCAACATGCAGTGCTTCTTGAACGGGTCGATGTCGAACGAAAAGCTCCGGCCATCCGACGCCGTGACCGTCTGATCCTCGAGGTTGACGGTGACGCGGGCGTTGGCGCCCTTGGTCGCATCATCCATCAGGTGATCCACGGCCTCTTGCGGCAGGACGACCGGCAGGATGCCGTTCTTGAAGCAGTTGTTGTAGAAGATGTCGGCAAAGCTGGTCGAGATGACGCAGCGGATGCCGAAATCCAGCAGCGCCCAGGGCGCATGCTCGCGCGAGGACCCGCACCCGAAGTTGTCGCCGGCGACGATGATCTCGGCGTTGCGATACTGCGGTTTGTTCAGCACGAAATTGGCGATTTCGTTGCCGTTGCGGTCATAGCGCATCTCATCGAACAGGTTCTTCCCCAGGCCGGACCGCTTGATGGTCTTCAGAAAGCCCTTGGGGATGATCATGTCTGTGTCGATGTTGACCAGCGGCATGGGGGCCGCGATGCCGGTCAGGGTGGTGAACTTGTCCATTGATGTCTCCGATTCGGTCTAGGCGTCGCGCTGTTTTCGGGCGGCATACCCCAGAACCAGAAGGCTCACGCCGTTCGACAGAAGCTCGACACCCAGCAGAATGCCGAGCAGGCTCATGGTCGCGGCCGCGAAGTTGAAGAAGATGTAGAGCGCCAGGGCAACCGACACGATCCCCGACAGAAGCATGGGAACGAAGAACGCCGTCCCCCGCAGCTTCATCGAGACATAGAGCCGGACCAGACCGCTGGCGCCCACCAGGATCATGATCAGGGAGGTGAGAGAAATCATGCCTTCCAAGGGGTTGGCCAGAAAGGCCCAGCCCAGGAAGGCCAGCGCCAGACCGAGCAGCAGGGCCAGGGCCTTGTGCTGCCAGCCGTCCACCGTGAAGCCCGTGACGAACTGGATGCCCCCCGTGACCAGCAGCATCGCGCCGGTCATGGTGGTGATGGCCAGCGATGCCAGCATCACATTGCCCAGGACGAACACGCCCAGAATGATCGAAAGGAGGCCCAGAAGGACCAGTTTCACCGAGGCACTCATTTTACTCTCCCAAAGATGGTGTTCGCGTGCAGCTTACACCAAAGTGCGCACATCCGTCAGATGGCCCGTGACCGCCGCCGCCGCCGCCATCGCGGGCGACATCAGATGCGTGCGGCCCTTGTAGCCTTGCCGCCCCTCGAAGTTGCGGTTCGAGGTCGAGGCGCAGCGTTCCTCGGGTGCCAGCTGGTCGGGGTTCATCGCCAGGCACATCGAGCACCCTGCCATGCGCCATTCGGCGCCTGCGTCGATGAAGATCTGCGCCAGGCCCTCTTCCTCGGCCTGCGCCCGCACCAGGCCCGAGCCCGGGACAACCATCGCCCGGACACCGGGCGCCAGCTTGCGGCCCTTCAACACCTCGGCGGCGGCGCGCAGATCCTCGATCCGCCCGTTCGTGCACGAGCCGATGAACACCGCGTCGATCTTGATGTCGGTCAGCTTCATGCCGGCCGTCAGGCCCATGTAGTCCAGCGACCGCTGCGCGGCCTCGACCTTGCCGCCCTTGAAATCGGCGGGTGCCGGGACACTGGCCGAGATCGGCAGCACGTCCTCGGGCGAGGTGCCCGGTGACGACGGGTTCGATGTCCTCGCCGCGGATGGTGATCACCTTGTCGAAATGGGCGCCCTCGTCGGTGTAGAGGGTTTTCCACCGTGCCAGCGCGGCCTCCTGTGCGGCACCTTTCGGCGCGTGCGGCCGGCCCCTTGACGTAGGCAAAGGTCGTCTCGTCCGGCGCGATCAGGCCGGCGCGGGCGCCCCTTCGATCGCCATGTTGCAGACCGTCATCCGCCCTTCCATCGACAGGTTGCGGATCGCTTCGCCGCAATACTCGATGACATGGCCGGTGCCGCCCGCGGTGCCGGTCTTGCCGATCACCGCCGGGGTGATGTCCTTGGCCGTGACGCCCGGGCGCAGCGTGCCGGTGATCTCGACCTTCATGTTCTTCGATTTTTTCTGGATCAGCGTCTGGGTGGCCAGAACATGCTCGACCTCGGAGGTGCCGATGCCGTGCGCCAGCGCCCCGAAGGCGCCGTGCGTCGCCGTATGGCTGTCCCCGCAAACCACGGTCATGCCCGGCAGCGTCCAGCCCTGCTCGGGGCCGACGATATGCACGATGCCCTCGGCGGACATCCGAGACCGGGTAATAGACCAGGCCGAAATCCTTGGCGTTCTTGTCCAGAGCCTCGACCTGGATGCGCGATTCCTCGGTCATCGTCTCGGCATTCGCGCGGTCCAGCGTCGTCGGCACGTTGTGATCGGGCACGGCGATGGTCTTGCCGGGCGCACGCACCGGACGGCCCGCCATGCGCAGGCCCTCAAAGGCCTGCGGGCTGGTCACCTCGTGGACCAGATGGCGGTCGATATACAGCAGGCAGGTGCCGTCGTCGGACTGATCGACGACATGCGCGTCCCAGATCTTGTCATAAAGCGTTTTCGGAGCGGTCATGGCTCATCTCTTCGGGTTTGTCATGGGAATGTAGGGTGCGTGCTGGCACGCACCGTCCGGCGGACACAGGGGTCAGCCGAGTCGCGCCAGAACGGACCGGTTCTCACGGGCGAAACGCTGCGGAAGGCGCGCGTGATCGGTCATGTCGAAATAGCGGATCATGACCGGTTCTTACGCCTGAATCGGCACCCGGGCAACAGGATTGCGGGGCCCCGGGCCGCTGCGCGCGCGCGGCGGCGCCAACATCTGCTTTCCCCCCGCGCGGCCAGACCCTAAGCTGCGGTCATGGACGGCGAACTGGCAACCTGGATCGAAAACTGGCGCAATGGCGCCTCGGGCTTTGGCGACGCCCTGCTGACCTATGCGCAGACGCTGTTGCTGCCCTCGCGTCTGACGCAGGTCGCGCTGACGCTGGCACTGATCGGGATCGCTCGGTGCTGGGCCGCGCGCTGACGCCCCAGGTCGATACCTGGATGCGCGGGCTCGAGGCGGCCGAAATGGCAGCTCAGGCTGCTGATCGTGCTGCGCCGGCGGCTGGCGCTGATCCTCTTCGTCGCGCTGATCTGGCTGGCGGTCGGGGTCTTTGCGGCGATCTACCAGTTCCCGTCGCGCCGCTATCTGCTCGAACTCTTCGCGGCGATCGCCTCGGCCTGGCTGGCGATTCGGGTGGCCGCGCAGGTGGTGCGCAACCGCCTGCTGCGGCAGACCCTGGTCTGGGGGCTGTCGGCCTGGGTCGTGCTCTACTACCTGGGCCTGACCGAGGCGACGGCGGCATTCCTGGACAGCATCGCGGTGCAGTTCGGCAGCTTCCGCCTGTCCGCGCTGTCCGTGCTGAAGGCGCTGGTCCTGACCGCCGCACTGGTGACGGTTGCGCGGGTCCTCACGCTGGGCGCGGCGGGCCGTATCCGGGGCAATGCCGACATCAGCCCCTCGATGCAGGAGCTGCTGGTCAAGGTCCTGCGCATCGGGCTTTACGGCGCGGCGTTTTTCATCGGGCTGAAGGCCGTGGGGTTCGACCTCACCGGGCTGGCCGTCCTGTCCGGGGCGATCGGCGTCGGCCTGGGTTTCGGCCTGCAAAAGGTGGTGTCGAACCTTGTGTCCGGCATCATCATCCTGCTGGACAAGTCGGTCAAGCCCGGCGACGTGATCAGCTGGGCGACACCTTCGGCTGGATCAACACGCTGGGCGCACGCTACGTCTCGGTGGTGACGCGGGACGGCAAGGAATACCTGATCCCGAACGAGGATCTGATCACCGGCCGTGGTGAACTGGTCGCATACCAACGATCTGGTGCGCCTCGGACCTGAAATTCGGCACCTCGTATCACGATGACCCGCACGCGGTCCGCGCCATCGCCATCGCCGCGGCCGAGGGGCAGCCCGCGTGCTGGCCAATCCCGCGCCGGTTTGCCACATCGTCAATTTCTGGCGATTCCTCGGTGGATTACCTGCTCAGGTTCTGGATCCGCGATCCTTCGGCCGGGCTCACCAATATCCGCGGCGCCGTCTATCTGGCGCTGTGGGATGCGTTCAAGGAACACGGCATCTCGATCCCGTTTCCGCAGCGCGAGGTGCGGCTTCTTCCCTCTTCGGCGGCGGATCGCCCGGGACCTGCGGCGGCGGATTGAGATTTCCCGCGCCACTTGCTACATTGGACGGAGTTGCCCTTCAGGAGGACAGATCTCTGTCTTACATCGACCCGGCCGCCCCTGCGGCCCCCCCGAACCCGCGCCGCGTGATTACAGCGGTGACGATGTTCTGGCACTGGTCCTCCAATCCTCGATGACGACAAGGCCGAGGAGGTCGTGCAGATCGACCTGCGCGGGCGATCGTCCGTGGCCGATTACATGGTGATCTGCTCGGGCCGCTCGTCGCGCCAGGTCGGCGCCATCGCGGAAAAGCTGATGGAACGCCTCAAGGAACGCTTCCGCATCTCGGCCCGTTCCGAGGGCAAGGAAACCGGCGACTGGGTGCTGATCGACACGGGCGATGTGGTGGTGCATATCTTCCGCCCCGAAGTGCGCGAGTTCTACCAGCTCGAACGCATGTGGCAGGTGCCCGCAGGCAAACCCTGATGCGCCTGCACCTGTGCGTGGTGGGACGGCTTCGGTCCGGCCCCGAACGCGAGCTGATCGACGACTACCTGAAACGATTCGACCGGACCGGGCGGCCCTTGGGGCTTGGTCCGGCGATCGAACACGAGGTCGAGGACAGGAAGGGCGGCGGGATGGACGCCGAGGCCGCGTTGCTGACCCGCGCCTGCCCGACAGGGGCCGTGCGCGTCCTGCTCGACGAACGCGGCGAGGCGATGACCTCGCCCGAGTTTGCCACCCGTCTCGCCCGCTGGCGCGATACCGGCGCGCAAGATGTGGCCCTGATGATCGGCGGTGCCGACGGGCTGTCACCCGCCCTGCGTGCCGATGCCGACGCGGCCCTGTCCCTTGGCAAGATGGTCTGGCCGCACGCGCTGGCCCGCGTCATGCTGGCCGAACAGCTCTACCGCGCGGCAACGATCCTTGCGGGCCTCGCCCTATCATCGGGCGTGACGCCCCGGTGCGGCGTCGCAAAAGGGCGTATTTGGAACAAGGTGAAAGGGCGGGTTAAGACACTGTTAACCGTCCCATCTTTGTGCCTCAAATATCCTGGGGTGAATTCGCGGCACGCGAAGAGGGGCTGGCCCCCTGCGCCACTCAGAACTCGACCCCGGCTGGGCCTTGATTCCCGCGCGGAACGGGTGCTTCACCAGCGTCATCTCGGTGACCAGGTCCGCCAGTCGATCAGTTCGGGTTTGGCATTGCGGCCCGTCAGGACGACATGGGTCATGTCGGGCTTTTCGTCGCGCAGGAACGTCACCACCTCGGCCACATCGAGGTAGTCGTAGCGCAGCGCGATGTTGATCTCGTCCAGCAGCACCATGCGGATGGCGGGGTCGCGGATCAGGTCCCTGGCCTTGTCCCACCCGCGCCGCGCGGCGGCGATGTCGCGGGATTTGTCCTGCGTTTCCCAGGTGAATCCCTCGCCCATGGCGTGGAACTGGCACAGATCGCCGAAATGCGTGGTCAGCAGGCGGCGCTCGCCGGTATCCCAGGCGCCCTTGATGAACTGCACCACGGCGCAGGGCATCCCGTGGGCGATCGCCCTCAGGATCATGCCGAAGCCAGAGCTGGATTTGCCCTTGCCGGGCCCGGTATGCACGATGATCAGCCCCTTTTCGCCCTGCCGGTCCTCTTTCATCCGGTCGCGCGCGGCCTTGATCTTCTGCATCTTCTCCTTGTGCCGAATCGCGTTGTCGTCGCCGTCGGTGTCCATCGTGTCGCTTCCCCGCTTGACTCAACTGCCCTCGCGGCGCATGTCCACCGGGCTGGTGCCTGTCATCTGACGGGTGAAAAGGGAATGCGATGGGGCCAAAGGTCAACCCCCCAAGCGCAGCCGCCCCCGCGACCGTGACCGGAGGGGCCGTCCACAGCCACTGGCGCAAGCCGGGAAGGCGGGCGGTCGGCGGCGAGAGCCGACCTTCGCAAGCCGGGAGACCTGCCAGCACGGAACAACCAGCCGGACGGGGTGCGCCGGTGACGGGTCTGGCTGTCGCCTTCCCCGCACGCGCGTCCCCGCCACCCAGGAGGCGCATGGGCGCGACGGTCGAACTTCTGGTCTGTGTGACCTGCAAACGCGAGGGGATGGACCCCGACGCGCCGCGCCCGGGTGCGCAACTGGCGCAGGCGTTGGCCGATGGCCTGCCCGATGGCGTGGTGTTGCGCGAAACCGCATGCCTGTCGAACTGCACCCGGGGCTGCACCGTGGCCTTGCGCGGGCCGGGTCGCTGGACCTATGTCTACGGCAATCTTGCGCCCGACCAGGCAGCGGTCGTGACCGAGGGGGCCGCAAAATTCGCCGCCACGCCGGACGGGCTGGTCCCCTGGCGCGAGCGTCCCGAACATTTCCGCAAGAACTGCATCGCCCGCATTCCCCCCATGGAGGCCTTCGAATGAGCCTGGCAAAGACCCCTGTCACCGTGATCACCGGCTTTCTCGGCTCGGGCAAGACGACCCTGATCTCGCATCTGATGCGCAACGCCGGCGGGCGTCGGCTGGCGGTGGTGGTCAATGAATTCGGCACGCTGGGTGTGGATGGCGAGATCCTGAAATCCTGCGCCATCCCCGATTGCCCCGAGGAAAACATCGTCGAACTGGCGAACGGCTGCATCTGCTGCACCGTGGCCGACGATTTCGTGCCAACGGTCGAGGCCCTGCTGGCGATGCAGCCGCGCCCGGATCACATCCTGATCGAAACCTCGGGCCTGGCCCTGCCGAAGCCGTTGCTCAAGGCCTTTGACTGGCCCGCGATCCGCTCGCGCATCACCGTGGACGGGGTCATCGCGCTGGCCGATGCCGAGGCCGTGGCGGCGGGCCGCTTCGCGCCCGATGTCGCGGCGGTGGACGCGCAGCGCGCGGCGGATGAAAGCATCGACCACGAAACCCCCCTGAGCGAGGTGTTCGAGGACCAGATCAGTTGCGCCGATGTCGTTCTGCTGACCAAGGCCGATCTGGCGGGCCCCGAGGGGCTGGCCCGCGCGCGCGCCGTGATCGCCGCCGAGGCGCCGCGCCCGCTGCCCGTGGTCGAGGTGACCGGGGGCGCCGTGGATGCGCGCGTCATCCTGGGCCTGGGCGCCGCGGCCGAGGACGACCTGCACGCGCGCCCGTCGCATCATGACGGACATGACGACCACGAGCATGACGACTTCGACACGATCGTCGTCGAACTGGGCGAGGTCGAGTCCCTGGAAACGCTGGTGGCCCGCATCGAGGACATGGCGCGCGAGCTCGATATCCTGCGGGTGAAGGGCTATGTCGCGGTTCGCGGCAAGCCGATGCGCGCGCTGGTGCAGGCGGTGGGTGCGCGGGTGCGCCATCAGTTCGACCGGGCCTGGCAGCCGGACGAGCCGCGGGCGACGCAGCTGGTGGTCATCGCCGAACACGACCGGATCGACGAATCCGCCATCCGGGGCGCGCTGGGGCTCTGAATGCACATCCTCTTTCGCGAAAGCCACGGGCTGGAGGAAACGGCCACACCACAGGATCTGGGGCAGACGCCCGCGGATCTGGTGGTGCTGTCGTTTTCGGATTCCGACCTTGGGGCCTTTGCGGAAGGGTTCCACCGCGCGCGCCGGATGGGCAGTGCCGACCATCCGACGCTGCGTCTGGCCAACCTGGCCACGTTGAAGCATCCGCTTTCGGTCGACACCTATGTCGAAAACACGCTGTCCGGGGCCAGGGGCGTGCTGATCCGCCTGATCGGCGGCGTGCCCTATTGGGACTATGGCCTGCAACAGGTGCAGGCGCTTGCCAGCCGCACCGGGCTGGCCATTGCCGTGCTTCCCGCCGATGGCCGGCCCGATCCGCGTCTCGATGCGATCAGCACCTTGCCGGTGTCCACGCTGCGACGTCTTCAGACCCTGTGCGATCAGGGGGGCGCGGTGGCTGCCCAGGCGGCGCTTCAGCAATTCGCCCTGGCCTGCGGTCTCTATGCGCCGCCCGTGCGTGGCGTGCGCGCGCTGCCGCCTGTCGGCGCCTGGACGGCCGAGGGGGTCTCTTGCCCCGCCGCGCTGGCCCTCGGCCATCGGCCGCGCATCGTCCTGACCTTCTACCGCGCCTATCTGACCGCCGCCGATACCGAACCGCTGGAGCAGATCGCCCACGCCTTTGATCGCGCCGGCTATGATGTCATCGGCCTGTTCGCACCATCGCTGAAGGCGCCCGAGGCCCGTGGCTGGCTGGCGCGCTGGGTCCGCGCGCTGGGTCCGGTCGCCGTGGTCAACGCCACCGCGTTCAGTGCGCAGGATCAGGGCGGCACGCCGCTGGATGCCGCCGGCGTGCCGGTGTTCCAGGTGGCGCTGGCCACCAATCCGCGTTCGGCCTGGCAAGGGGCCGAGCGGGGCCTGTCACCCGCCGACCTGGCGATGCATGTCGTTCTGCCCGAGGTGGACGGCCGCCTGTTCGGTGCGGTCGTCAGCTTCAAGGGCGCCGAGCAAGAGCCCGACCCCGACCTTCAGTTCACCCGCATCCGCCACCGCGCCGAGGCCGAGCGCATCGCCGCCCTTGTCGCCCGCGTCACCGCCTGGCATCGTCTGGCGCAGACCCCTGCCGCCGCCCGCCGCCCGGCCCTGGTGCTCAGCACCTATCCCGGCAAGGGTTGGCAGATGGCCCATGCGGTCGGCCTCGATGCGCTGGCAAGCGCGCGGGCGATTCTGGCGGACCTTGCCGAACAGGGTTACGCCATCGACCAGGCCGATCCTCGCGCGCTCGAAACGGCGCGCATCGACTGGTCGCTGTTCGACTACCGCATGGCGCTGGCCAGCCTGCCGCAACCGCTGCAAGAGGCGATCCACCTGGCCTGGGGCGACCCCGAGGACGATCCCGACGCGCAGGATGGTGTCTTTCGCTTTGCGGCCTTGCGGGCGGGCAACGCCCTGATCGCGCTGCAGCCCGAACGCGGTCAGGTCCCGAGCCGCGATGACGACTACCACGACACCGCCAGGGTCCCCCGCCATGCCTATGTCGCGTTTTACCTGTGGCTCAAGGCGCAGGCGGATGCGCTGGTCCATATCGGCGCCCACGGCACGCTGGAATGGCTGCCGGGAAAATCCGTGGCCCTGTCCGACATCTGCTGGCCCGAGGCCCTGACCCGGGGCCTGCCGGTGATCTACCCCTTCATCGTCAACGACCCGGGCGAGGCCGCGCAGGCCAAGCGCCGGATCGGTGCGGTGACGCTGGGCCATGTGCCGCCACCGATGACGCAGGCGCAAACCGGGGCCGGGATGCAGCGGCTGGAATCGCTGCTGGATGAGTTCTCGAATGCCGACGGCCTCGACCCCGCGCGCCGTGACCGCCTGCAGACCGGCATCCGTGCCGAGGCGCAGGCGCTGGGGCTCGAGGACGAACTGGGCCTCACCCGCGCGACCTCGTTGGCCGAGGCGATCACCCGCATCGACCGCTTTGTCTGCGATGTGAAGGAAAGCCAGTTCGGCGAGGGGCTGCATGTCTTTGGCACGGGCGAACACGGCGCGGCGGAACGCGCGGGCCTCAACGCCGCGCTGGCCGGGCGCTGGGTGGCGCCCGGGCCGTCGGGCAGCCCGTGGCGCGGGCGCAAGGACGTGTTGCCGACCGGGCGCAACCTGTTCACCACCGACCCGCGCGCGGTGCCGACCCGCGCTGCCCATGCGCAGGGCGTCACGCTGGCCGAGGAACTGGTGCGCCGCCATTTGCAGGATCATGGCGATTATCCGCGCGGGCTGGTCATCGACCTGTGGGGCAGCGCCACCATGCGCACCGCCGGCGAGGAATTCGCCATGGCGCTGCATTTGCTGGGCGCGAAACCGCGCTGGGACGAGGGGTCCGGCCGCGTCGCCGGGATCGATATCCTGCCCATTGCCGACCTGGACCGCCCGCGCCTGGATGTGACGCTCAGGGTTTCGGGACTGTTCCGCGATGTCTTCCCGGATCTGGCCGCCCTCTTTGCGCAGGCCGTGCGCGCGCTGGCCGAACGCGACGAGGCGCCCGACTGGAACCCCTATGCGGGCCGCGCCGATCTGGCCCGTGTCTATGGCCCTGCGCCGGGCACCTATGGGCTGGGCATGGGCGACGCGGCGGACACCTATACCGAGGCCGCGCGCGCGGCGGCTGGCGAGGCATGGCTTGCCGCCTCGTCCCATGCGCTCGATGCCGACGCCGACGATGCCGAGGGGCTGAAGGCCCGCGTGCGCCATGCCGATGCCTTTGTCCACCTTCAGGACCTGCCGGAAACCGACCTGCTTCTGGCCGCCGACTATGCCGCGCATGAGGCGGGCTTTGCCGCCGCGCAGGGCGTGACGGGGGGCAGGGCCGCGCTCTATCATCTGGACGCGCGCGATCCCGCCCGGCCCCAGGCCCGCACCCTGACCGAGGAACTGGCCCGTGTGGTGCGCGCGCGCGCCGCCAACCCGCGCTGGGTCGATGGCATGATGAACCACGGCTTTCGCGGCGGGGCGGAAATCGCCGCGACGCTCGATCATCTGGGCGCCTTCGCGCATCTGGCCGGCGCTGTTCCGGCGCAGCTGTTCGACCTCTATCATGACGCCACGCTGGGCCGGGCCGATGTGCGCGCCTTTCTCGAACGCGAAAATCCGCAGGCCCTGGCGGCGATGCAGGCGCGTTTTGCGGCCTTGCACGCGGCGGGGCTGTGGGCGACACGGCGGAATTCCATCCTGGCGGGGTTGAACCATGAGCTTTGAGGTGAGGGGCTGGTGCCCGGGCGCGCATCGCCCGATGATGTCGGGCGATGGGTATGTCGTCCGCGTCCGCCCGCGTCTGGCCCAGCTGAGCCGGGCCCAGGCGCTGGGCCTGTGCGCGGCCGCCGACCGGCACGGCGCGGGGCTGATCGACCTGACCAACCGCGCGAATGTGCAGGTGCGGGGCGTCGCCGAAAGCGCCTGGCCCGCGCTGATGGCGGACCTTGAGGCGCTGGGACTTCTGGACGCCGATGTCGCCACCGAGACGCGCCGCAACATCGTCACCGCGCCCGACTGGGTGCCGGGCGACGAAACCGAGTGGCTGGCGATGGAGCTGACCGCGCGGCTGGACGAACTGCCCGCGTTGCCGCCCAAGATGGGCTTTGCCATCGACGCGGGCGCGGCGCCGGTGTTGCAGGACGTGCCGTCCGATTTCCGCATCGAGCGCGGCACCTCGGGCGGGTTGATCCTGCGCGCGGATGGCCGCGACATGGGCGTACCATTGCCCGACATGCGCGAGATCGACATGCTGATCCGCCTGACCTGGTGGTTCATGCAATCGGGCGGACCCGAGGCGCGGCGCATGGCCCGCCACACCGCCCCCTTGCCGGAGTGGGCCACCGGGACCGAAGCCCCCGCCGCACCGCGCGCGCCCTTGCGCCCCGGGGCGCATCCGATGGGGGCCGTGCAGGGCGCGGGCTTTGGCCAGATCCGCGCCGCCGATCTGGCGCGCGCCATCGAGACCTCGGGCGCGACGGCGCTGCGCATCACGCCCTGGCGGGCGGTGCTGCTGCTGGACGCCGTGCCCGGGCCGCGGACCGGCCTCGTCTGGGACGCCGACAGCCCTCTGTTGCGCGCCGATGCCTGCCCCGGCGCCCCCTTTTGCCCGCAGGCCAGCGTCGAAACCCGTGCGCTGGCGGAAACCCTGGCGCCCCATGTTCCCGGAACGCTGCATGTGTCCGGCTGCGCCAAGGGCTGCGCCCGCGTGACCCCCGCCGCGACGGTGCTGACCGGCCGCGCGGGGCTGTTCGACCTGTCCCACAACACCCTCGCCGGGGGAACGCCCGCCGCCGAGGGGCTGACCCCGGCCCAAGTGCTGGATCAATTCGGAGCCGCCTGAATGCCCTATACCTATGAAACCGACGGCGCCGCGATCTACCGGCAGTCCTTTGCCACCATCCGCGCCGAGGCCGACCTCGCGCGCTTCGATGCCGATGAGGAACAGGTCGTCGTCCGCATGATCCACGCCGCCGGGATGGTCGGACTGGAAGCGCATGTGAAGATGTCACCCGGCTTTGTCAGCGCCGCGCGCACCGCGCTGGAGGCCGGCGCGCCGATCCTGTGCGACGCGCGCATGGTCAGCGAGGGGGTGACGCGGTTCCGCCTGCCGGCCGACAATGCGGTTGTCTGCACCCTGCATGACCCGCAGGTGCCCGACCTGGCGAAATCCATGTCCAACACCCGGTCCGCCGCCGCGCTGGAACTGTGGCGCCCGCAGCTTGGGGGCGCGGTCGTGGCCATCGGCAACGCGCCGACCGCGCTGTTTCACCTGCTGAACATGCTGGAAGACCCGACCTGCCCGCGCCCCGCCGCGATCATCGGCTGCCCGGTGGGGTTTGTCGGCGCGATGGAATCGAAGGATGCGCTGTGGCAGGCGCAGCCGGTGCCCTGCTGCATCGTCGAAGGGCGCCTCGGCGGCAGCGCGATCACTGTCGCCGCCATCAACGCCATCGCGAGCCGCAAGGAATGACGGCGGGAACCGTCCATGGCGTGGGCCTGGGCCCCGGGGCGCAGGACCTGATGAGCGTCCGCGCCGACCGCCTGCTGCGCGGCGCGCGGCATGTCGCCTATTTCCGCAAGGCGGGACGACCCGGGCAGGCGCGTCGGATCATCGAGGGGATGCTGCGTCCCGACGCGGTGGAATTCCCGATGGATTACCCCGTCACCACCGAAATCCCGCTGGACGATCCACGCTATGCCGCGACCCTGGCGGCGTTCTACGAGGATTGCGCGGCGCATCTGCGCGCGCTGGCCGAGGGGGGCGAGGATGTCGTGGTCCTGGCCGAGGGCGACCCGTTCTTCTATGGGTCGTTCATGCATCTCTACACGCGGCTTCTGCCCCATGTGCCGGTGCGTGTCGTGCCCGGGATCACGGGCATGGCGGCCGCCTGGGCCGCCAGTGGCGCACCGATCACCTGGGGCGACGACGTGCTGACGGTGGCGCCCGCAACCCTGCCGGAAGCAGAGCTGACACGGCGGATCGCGCAGACCGATGCGCTGGTGGTCATGAAGATCGGCCAGAACCTGGCCAAGCTGAAACGCGCGATCGCCGCCGCCGGGCGCGAGGCGGTGCTGGTCGAATACGCGGCCATGCCCGAGGAGCGCGTGCGGCCGCTTCACGAGGTGGACAAGGCGCCCTATTTCTCGATCGCGCTGATCCACGGCCAGGGGCGCCGGCCATGACCGGGTCCGTCGTCATCGTGGGCCTCGGCCCTGGAAACGAGGCCATGGTCACCCCCGAAGTCCGCGCCGCCCTGGCCGAGGCGACCGATGTGGTGGGCTATATCCCCTATGTCGCCCGGGTGGCCGACCGTCCCGGTCTGACGCTGCACCCGTCCGACAACCGCGTCGAACTGGACCGTTCGCGCCACGCGCTGGAGATGGCGGCCGAGGGGCGGCGCGTGGTCGTGGTGTCCTCGGGCGATCCGGGGGTATTCGCCATGGCCTCGGCCGTGTTCGAGGCGCTGGAAGCCGGCCCCGAGGCCTGGCGCGCGCTGGAGATCCGGGTGCTGCCCGGCATCACCGCGATGCTGGCGGCGGCGGCGGCGGCGGGCGCGCCGCTGGGCCATGATTTCTGTGCGATCAACCTGTCCGACAATCTGAAGCCCTGGGCGCTGATCGAAAAGCGCCTGCGGCTGGCGGCGCAGGCGGATTTCGCCATGGCGTTCTACAATCCGCGATCGGCCTCGCGGCCCGAGGGGTTCGCCCGCACGCTGACGGTGCTGCGCGACGCCTGCGCCGACGCCCGGCCGGTGCTGTTCGCCCGCAATGTCACGCGGCCCGATCAGGTGCTGCGGATCGTGCCGTTGACCGAGGCGACCCCCGAGATGGCCGACATGCGCACGATGGTGATCGTCGGCAATTCGGCGACCCGGGTGATCGAGACCCCGCGCGGGCCGATCCTGTATACGCCGAGATCGGCATGAGAGGGGTTTCGCCCTCGTTCCCCGCTGTCGCGGGCGCCTCGGGCGACCCGGCGGGGGGGCGCTGCCCCCCCGCACCCCCCCGGGATATTTCCGGCACAAAGAGGGGATCAGGGGCTGAGCCAGTCGAGGACCCGGGCGATGTCATGGGTTTCGGCGCGGGCGGGCAGCGACGGGCGGTCGATCATCAGGACGGGCAGACCCAGGGCGCGCGCGGCCTCGAGTTTCGACACCGCGCCGGTGCCGCCCGCGTTCTTGCTGACGATGAGGTCGATGGCGTGCTCTTGCATCAGGGTGCGGTCGGCCTCGGTGCTGAAGGGGCCGCGATCCACGACCACGGTGTGGTGGGGCAGGGGCGGGGCCTCGGTCGGGTCATCGACCAGACGAAGCAGGTAGTGATGCTGCGGTTGTGCGGCGAATTCGGCCAGGTGCATCCGGCCGATCGCCAGCAAGACGCGGCGGGGCGGCCCGGCGAGCGCCGCAACCGCCGCCGGCATGTCGGGCACGCGCTGCCAGCGGTCGCCCGGGCCCGGCTGCCAGGCGGGGCGCGTCAGGGCGAGCAGCGGCACACCGGTTTCGCGGGCGGCAAGGATGGCGTTCGTGCTCATCTGTGCGGCGAACGGGTGGGTTGCATCGACGATATGGGTGACGCCCTGTTCGCGCAGATAGGCAACGAGCCCCGGCACCCCGCCGAAGCCGCCAATCCGCACCGGGATCGGCTGGGCCTTTGGCTTGTCGACGCGGCCCATGTAGGACAGGGTCGCACCGAGGCCCGCGTCGGCAAGCGCGCGGGCAAGGGCGCTGGCTTCGAGCGTGCCGCCCAGGACAAGGATATGGGGCATGGCTGAGGAACCCTGGCTGACAATCATCGGTCTGGGCGAAGATGGCCTGACCGGGCTGACGGATGCAAGCCGTGACGCACTGGCGCAGGCCGAGATCGTGACCGGCGCGGCGCGGCACCTGGCGTTGCTGACGGGATTGCGTGCCGAAACCCGGGTCTGGCCGGTGCCCTTCGCGGACGGGATCGCGCCGCTGATCGCGTTGCGCGGGCGGCGCGTTGTGATGCTGGCCTCGGGCGATCCGTTCTGGTTCGGTGCGGGGAGTGTCGTCACGCGGCACCTTGCGCCGGGGGAATGGCGCGCGATTCCGGGCGTGTCCTGCTTTGCGCTGGCGGCCGCCCGCCTGGGCTGGCCGATGGAGGAGACCGTGGTGCTGGGCCTCCATGCCGCGCCGCTTGCGCGCATCCGGCCGCACCTGGCCCCGGGCCGCCGGGTTCTGGCCACGCTGCGCGACGGCGAGGCGGTCGGCAACCTCGCCGCCTATCTGACCGCCGCGGGCTTTGGCAGCGCGCAGCTGAGCGTGCTCGAGTCGCTGGGAGGGCCGCGTGAGCGGGTGCGCCAGGTCGCAGCGGCGGATTACGACCTGTCCGACGTGACCCATCCGGTCGCCGTCGGCGTGGAACCGGCAGGCGACGGCGCGGTATTGAGCCTGGCCTCGGGGCGGGCGGATGCGTGGTTCGACAACGACGGCCAGATCACCAAGCGGCCGGTGCGGGCGCTGGCCCTGTCGGCGTTGGCACCCCGGCCGGGCGAATTGCTGTGGGACATCGGCGCGGGCTCGGGGTCGATCTCGATCGAGTGGCTGCTGGCGCATCCCTCTCTCAGGGCGATCGGGTTCGAGGGCAACCCCGAGCGCGCGGCGCGGGCCCGCGAGAACGCCTTGCGGATGGGGGTGGACCGGTTGCGCGTGATCGACGCCACCGCGCCTGACGGGCTGGCCGATCAGCCGCAGCCGGATGCGGTCTTTGTCGGTGGAGGGCTGTCGCAGGCGCTGCTTGATCGGCTGTTCGCGCTGTTGCCCGGCGGCACCCGGCTGGTCGCCCATGCGGTGACGCTGGAATCCGAGGCGCTGATCGCCCGATGGCACGCGGACAAGGGCGGAAGCCTGCTGCGCATCGAACTGGCCGAGGCCCTGCCACTGGGACGCAAGCGCGGCTGGAAATCCGCCTATCCCGTGGTGCAGTGGAGTGTCACCCTGTGATCGTCGCGGGCTTTGGCTTTTCCAGTCGCGCAACGCCCGAGTCGCTGGCGGCGGCCCTGGCGGCCACGGGCGCCAGCCCCGCCGCGCTGGCGACGCTGGCGGACAAGGCGGCCGCGCTGGCACCCCTGGCGGATGTGCTGGGCCTGCCGGTGATCCCCGTTGACGGACCCCTGCCCGAAACCGAAACACAATCGCCGCGAAGCCTGGCCGCGCGCGGCACCGGCAGCGTCGCCGAGGCCTGCGCCCTGAAAGCCGCAGGACCGGGTGCGATCCTGCTCACTCCGCGCGTGACCTCGGCCGACCGGCTGGCCACCTGCGCCATCGCGAAAGGACCCCTGACATGACCGTTCACTTTGTCGGCGCCGGACCGGGTGCGCCGGATCTTCTGACCCTGCGCGGCCGCGACATCATCGCCGCGTGCCAGGTCTGCCTTTATGCCGGGTCGCTGGTGCCCGAGGCGGTGCTGGGCCATTGCCCGCGGGATGCGCGGATCGTCAACACGGCCCCCCTGTCCCTGGATCAGATCATGGACGAGATCGCCGCTGCCCATGCGCAGGGGCTGGACGTGGTGCGGCTGCATTCGGGCGATCTGTCGGTCTGGTCCGCGATGGGCGAGCAACTCAGACGCCTGCGCGCGATGGGGATTCCCTATTCGGTGACGCCGGGTGTGCCGTCGTTCGCCGCCGCCGCCGCCGCGCTGGGCACCGAACTGACGCTGCCGGGGCTGGCGCAATCGGTCGTGCTGACCCGCACGCCGGGCCGCGCCAGCGCCATGCCCGAAGGCGAGACACTGGCGAATTTCGCCGCCACCGGCGCAACGCTGTGTATCCATCTGTCGATTCACAACCTTCGGCAGACCGTGGCCGATCTGCAACCGGCCTATGGCGGCGATTGCCCGGTTGCCGTGGTCTGGCGTGCGACATGGCCCGAACAGCGGATCCTGCGCGGCACCCTGGCCACGATCGAAGGGCTGGTCGACGGCACCATGGAACGCACGGCGCTGATCCTGGTCGGCCGTGCCCTGGGGGGCGAAGGGTTCGAGGAAAGCTGCCTCTACGCGGTGGACTATGACCGCCGTTTCCGCCCGCAGTCGGCGGATTCGGTCTATGCGGACAGCAAGGAATGACCGCCCGAGGTCCCGCCGGGCTGATGATTTCGGCGCCGTCATCGGGGACAGGGAAAACCACCGTGATGCTGGGGCTGTTGCGGGCGCTGGCCGAGGACGGCCTGCGGGTTCAACCGTTCAAGTCGGGCCCCGACTATATCGACCCGGCGTTTCACCGGGCGGCCTGTGGCCGGGCCTCGTTCAATCTGGACAGCTGGGCGATGGCGCCGGATCTGCTGGACCGCATCGTGACCGAGGCCGCCGAAGCTGACCTCGTGGTGGCCGAGGGGTCCATGGGGCTGTTCGATGGCGTGGCCTTCGCGGGGGCCACGGGTCATGGCTCGAGCGCCGAAACGGCCCGGCGCCTGGGGTGGCCGGTGGTGCTGGTGGTCGATGTCTCGGGGCAGGCGCAATCGGCGGCGGCGGTGGCGCTGGGCTTTGCGCGCTACCAGCCCGGGCTGACGATCGCGGGGGTGATTCTGAACCGCGTTGCCAGCCCTCGGCACGAACGGCTGGTGCGGCTGGGGATGGAGGAGGCCGGGCTTGCCGTGCTGGGCGCGCTGCCCCGGCGCGGTGACCTGAAACTGCCCGAACGCCACCTGGGCCTGGTGCAGGCGGTCGAACACCCCGATCTTGACGCCGCCATCGCGGGGTATGCCGCGTTCCTGCGCGCCCATGTCGATCTTGCGGCCCTGAAAGCGGCCGCGTCGGGCGGGGGGATGGCCCATGCCACGGGGTTGCGGCTGACCCCGCCGGCGCAGCGCATCGCCCTGGCACAGGATGCGGCGTTCTCGTTCGCCTATCCCCATCTGATCGAGGGCTGGCGCCGCGCCGGGGCCGAGATCCTGCCCTTTTCCCCGCTTGCGGACGAACCACCGCCGGATGCCGATCTGGTCTGGCTGCCCGGCGGGTATCCCGAGCTGCACGCGGGCGCCCTGGCGGCGGCGGGGCGGTTCCGCGCCGGGCTGCGCCGCCACGCCGAAACGCGGCCCGTTCACGGCGAATGCGGGGGCTACATGGCGCTGGGCGCGGCGCTGATCGACAAGGACGGCACCCGGCACGAAATGGCGGGGCTGCTGGGGCTGGTCACCTCGTACGAGGTGCGCAAGATGCACCTGGGCTATCGCCGCGCCGACCTGATCGCGCCCATGCCCGGGCACGCGCCGGGTGCGGTGCTCAGGGGGCACGAGTTCCACTATTCGACGATTCTGGACCAACCCGATGCACCGCTGGCGCGCGTCATCGATGCCGAGGGTGCGGCGGTGGCTGAAACCGGGTCGGTGCGCGGGGCGGTCTCGGGGACGTTCTTTCACCTGATCGCGGAGGGCGCGGCATGAAACGGGTCAAGGGGGGCCTTGCCCCCCTCTGCACCTGCGGTGCATTCACCCCCCAGGATATTTTCGGCACAAAGAGGGCGCGGCGATGAGCGGGTTTGTTTCCTTTGTCGGCTCGGGCCCGGGCGATCCGGAACTGCTGACGCTGCGCGCGATGAACCGGCTCAAGGCGGCCGAGGCGGTGCTGTTCGACGACCTGTCGGCCGGGCCGATCCTGGATCTGGTGCCCGCGGGGGCGGAACTGATCGCGGTAGGCAAACGGGCAGGGCGGCCTTCGCCAAAGCAGGATCATGTCAGCCGGCTGCTGGTCGATTACGCACAGGGCGGTGCGCGGGTCGTGCGTCTGAAGGCGGGCGATCCCGGGGTTTTCGGCCGGCTCGAGGAAGAGATTACCGCGCTCAGGCAGGTCGGGATCGGCTATGAGATCGTGCCGGGGATCACCGCGGCCGCCGCCGCCGCCGCCGCCGCCGGCATCCCGCTGACCCGGCGGCTCGAGGCGCGGCGCGTGCAGTTCGTCACCGGCCATGACGTGACCGGCGGTCTGCCCGAGGGGCTGAACCTGGCCGCGCTGGCCGATCCGCAGGCAACCACGGTCGTGTTCATGCCCAAGCGCACCTTTGCCGCGCTGGCCGCGCTGCTGGTGGCGGCGGGGCTGCCGGGCACGACCCCCGCGCTGCTGGCCGAAAACGTTTCTCACCCCGACCAGCGGCTGACCCGCAGCACGGTCGCGGGCCTGGCGCAGGTGCTGGAAACCGCCGATGCGCGCGCGCCGGGGTTGATCCTGTATGGGCCGCTTGCTGACGGGTGAGGTCGCGAACGCGCGCCATCGTGCCGCGATCAACCTTGACCGTGGCCGGGCTTGCTGTAATCGTGGAAGGGTCAGGTGCCCTGCTTGGGCTGAAACGGGAACGGGGTGCAATGCCCCGGCCGCCCCCGCGACTGTCAGCGGCGAGCTGGCTGCCATCGTGCCACTGTCCCCGACGGATGGGAAGGCGGCAGTCCGCAGCGACCCGCGAGCCAGGAGACCGGCCCGACAACGGAAACGGAAGAAACGCCGTCGGAGGGACGGCAAGGAGCGAAGAACATGCATATCGAACCCGGCGTCGTCGATGGCGCGAAAATGGTCCTGTCCTATGGCACCGCCGCCGCCGCTGGTGGCGTGGCGCTGAAGCTGATCGCCGACGATCTGAAGCAGCACAACGTCCTGTCCTTTGCCATGCGTTCGGTGCTGGCGGCGATGGGGACCTTCATCTGCTTTGAAGTGCTGCCGCACATGCCGGTCGGCGTGAGCGAAGTGCACCTGATCCTGGGCACCACGCTGTTGCTGATCCTGGGCGCCGGTCCTGCCGCGCTGGGTCTGGCCGGTGGTCTGCTGATGCAGAGCCTGTTCTTCGCGCCGACCGATCTGCCGATGTATACGGTCAACGTCACCACCCTGCTGTTCCCGCTGTTCCTGATCCACATGGTCGCGGGCCGCATCATCCCCGGCGGCAAGGCCTATGTGGACCTGGGCTATGGCGAGGTTCTGAAATTGTCGGCCGCCTATCAGGGCGGGATCGTTGCCTGGGTCGCCTTCTGGGCGTTTTATGGCGAGGGTGTCGCGGCCACCGGCGGCGTTCTCAGCTTCGGCGCGGCCTATATGCTGGTCGTCCTGATCGAGCCGCTGGCCGATCTGGGGGCTCTGGCGCTGGCCAAGGCAATGCGCGGCCACAAGGATTCGGGCCTGTTCGTGAACCGGCTGCACAACGCGGCCTGATCTCGGGCTGATGACAGACGCGCGGCGGGCCCCGGGGCCTGCCGCGTTTTTCATGGGGGTCGCATGATCGCGCTGGATCTCATCGGTATCGGCACGGGCAACCCCGAGCATGTGACGCTGGCGGCGATCCGCGCCATGCGCGAGGCGGATCTGATCCTGTTGCCGCGCAAGGGCGACGACAAGGGCGACCTGGCGGACCTGCGCCGCCAGATCTGCGCCACCCATCTGAGCGACATGTCCCGGGTGGTGGAATTCGATCTGCCGGTGCGCGATGCTTCGGGCGGATACATCGACGGGGTGAACGACTGGCACGATGCCATCGCCGCGTGCTGGAAGCAGTCCATCGACGCGACTCTGCCAGGGGGCGGGCGCGTCGCGCTGCTGGTCTGGGGGGATCCGTCGCTCTACGATTCCACGTTGCGCATTGCCGCCCGGCTGGGGATCACGCCGCGCGTGGTGCCGGGGGTGACGTCGCTCTCGGTCCTGACGGCGGCGCATGCGATTCCGCTCAACGACCTGGGCGCGCCTGTGGTCATCACCACCGGCCGCCGTCTGCGCGAGGGGGGCTGGCCCCAGGGCGCGGATGCCGTCGCGGTGATGCTGGACGCGGGCGGGGCCTTTGCGACGGTGCCACCCGAGGGCGTGCAGATCTGGTGGGGCGCCTATCTGGGCATGGACCATGAGACGTTGATCGCCGGGCCCCTGGTCGAGGTCGCGCAGCGGATCCTCGATACCCGCGCCGCATTGCGCGCCCGCCACGGCTGGATCATGGACATCTATCTGTTGCGCCGTTGACCCGGGTTGCGGCAGTCTGTCCGCATGTTCAGTGCCGAGACCCTGCATTTTCTGACCGATCTGAGGTCCAACAACAGCCGTGACTGGTTTCAGGCCAATCGCGCCCGCTATGACGCCCATGTCGCCGGCGCGGCCCAGGGGTTCGGCGATGCGCTGGCAGCGGAACTGCAGCGGCTGGCGGGCCGCCCTGTCACACCGAAACTGTTCCGCCTGCACCGCGATTTGCGGTTCTCAAAGGACAAGACCCCCTACAACGCCCATGTGCACATGAGCTTCAGCGCGGGCGGGCCCTTTGCCTGGCTGGTGGGGATCGATCCGGGCGGGTTGGTGCTGGGTTACGGCGCGCTGGGTTTCGATGCGGCGCTGCTGGGGCGCTGGCGGCAGGCGGTCGACGGACCCGGCGGCCCCGCCCTTGGGGCTGAGCTGACGCGCCTTGTCGCGCTGGGACACAGGCTGTCCGCGCCGGAACTGAAGCGGGTGCCCGCGCCCTATCCGGCCGGGCATCCGCAGGCCGATCTCTTGCGGCGCAAGTCCTTTGCGATCTGGCAGGATCAGCACCCGATGGCGATGGCCTATGGCCCCGGGGCGCCGGCGCGGCTGGCGCAGGCGCTGCAGGTCTGGGAACCCTTGCGCGGGCTGCTTGCCGCGGTGTGACCGCGCAAGGAAAAACGGGGGCGAAGGGCCGCCCCCGTTCGACTGTTGCAGGCTCGCTCAGTTCGCCGGCGGGCGCAGCGCGTCGGGGATCGTCATGCCGATCTCCTCGTAATAGCGCAACGCGCCCGGGTGCAGCGGCAGGTTCAGCGCATCGAGAGCGTGGTCGCGCTGGATGGCCCGCAACCAGGGCGTGGCGGAACCCATGGCCTCGACCCCGTTCCAGAAAGCCTTGGTCATTTCATAGACGGCTTCCTCGGGCACATGCGCGCCCGCGCCGATGCCGACGATCGAACCGGGCACGGTGACGGCCTCGGTGTTGACCTGGTGGTCGCCATAGGTATGCGCCGGGATCTCGTTGATCACGCCGCCGGGACGGTTCAGGATCGCCTGAACGGCGGGCAGTGCCAGTTGCTCGGGCGTCAGGCCCAGCAGCCGGATGTCACGGGTCAAAGCCATCTGTTCGATCACCGGCGAGGGCGCCAGGGTCGAGTTGCAGTAGACGTCGATCCGGCCATCGGTGAACGCCTGCGAGGCCGCGTCCCATCCCAGTTGCACCTGCTCATAGTCGGTGCCGGGGACCATGCCGGTCGCCGCCTCGATGGTGCGCTGCATGATCGCGGTGGCGCCGCCGCCGGGCGGGCCCAGGAACACGGTATGCCCGCGCAGATCCTCGAGGCTCTCGATGCCCGAGTCGGCATAGGTGATGATGTGATAGGGACCCAGCGGGAACGCGAGGACCGCGCGCAGGTTGTGCGACAGTTCCGGCGCCTGCGGAATGTTCGCATACATCGCCTGACCGTTCATCATGAACTGGTGCACGCTGGCCGACCACATGAAGAAGTCGAGCTGCCCCGCGCCCGCTTCCAGCGCGTGCTGGGTCGCGGCGCCGGTGGCGTTCACCTGCACTTCGACATCGGGCAAGGCGTCGTTGACGATTTGCGCGAAGGTGCTCATCACCAGATACGGTGACGACCCCGGGCCCAGCGTGGCGAGCCGGAAATATTCGGTCGCGCTGGCGTTGGTGGCGGTCATCGCGGCCAATCCCAGCGCGAATCCCGCAAGACGGTGTCTGATCTTCATGGTCTTCCTCCCAGTAACGCGGGCCGAGATGCCCGCAGTCTTCACGCCGCGACCTTGGTTTCGCGGCGAGTGAAATCCAGTGCCGTCAGCGCCAGCGCGGCCGCCGTCGCCGCCAGTTCGACCCAGGGGTCGGGCACCAGCACGGCAAACCCCAGCGCCAGCCGCGCCGCGCGCTGCCACAGCGCCAGACGGGTCGCGGCGACGCCCGTGAACCCGGTCGAGAACATCCAGATCGACAGCGACAGGCGCAGGCAGATCCACAGGAACCCGGTCCAGGTGAAATCCACAACCAGCGACAGCGACGGGTTGTAGACCAGCGCAAAGGGGATGACGAAGCCGATCAGCGCCACGCGGCAGGCGTCGACGCCGATGGCGATGGGGTTCGCCCTGGCGATGGGCGCGGCGGCAAAGGCGGCGATGGCCACCGGTGGCGTGATCGCGCTGAGCACGCCGTAATAGACGACGAACAGGTGGGCGATCAGCGTCGGCACGCCCATATGCTCGATCGCGGGACCCATCACCAGGATCACGATGAGATAGGCGGGCACCGTGGGCATGCCCATGCCCAGCACCAGCGAGCCCAGCATCATCATCACCAGCGCCAGGAACAGCGAATCCCCGGCCAGCACCCGGATCACGCCGGCAAAGCGCAGGCCCAGCCCGGTCATGTTCATCACCCCGATGACGATACCGATGGACGCCACGGCCACCAGGATCTGCGCCGAGGCCTGTCCGCCCTGGCGCAGGGCCTCGAGCAGCATCTGCGGCTTGGCGCGCAGTTCGGGGTTCAGCAGGAAGCCCAGCACCACCGCGATCGGCACCGCCCAGAAACCGGCCATCGCCGCGGACCGGCCCGACAGCAGGATCGTGACCATCACCGCCAGCGGGATGACAAAGCACAGCGACATGACCCAGTCGTGGCGCGTCAGCACCGGCAGGTCCTTTTTCGGGATCGGCTGGATGCCCCGGCGCACGGCCTCGAGATGCACGGCCACGAAAAGCGAGGCGTAATAGAAGATCGCGGGCAGCAGGGCGGCGATGCAGATCGTCAGATAGGGAATGCCGGTCACATCCGACATGATGAAGGCCACGGCGCCCATGATCGGCGGCATGAACTGCCCGCCTGCGCTGGCCGCGGCCTCGACCCCGCCGGCATAGCGGGCGGGGAATCCGCGCCTGATGATCATCGGAATGGTCATCACGCCCGTGCCCACCACGTTGCCGCTGACGGATCCCGACATGGTGCCGAACACCCCCGAGGCCGCGATGGCCGCATGGGCCGGGCCGCCCCGGAACCGACCGGTGGCGGCAAAGGCGAATTTCAGCAGCACCGGCCCCGCGCCGATACCCTCGAGGATCGAACCAAAGACGATGTAGACCAGGATCATCGTGACCACGACCGCCAGCGGCTGGCCAAAGACCCCGTCAAAGGAATACCACACCACCTGGGTCACCTGTTGCAGCGAATAGCCGCCATGGCGAAAGATCCAGGGCAGGCTGTTGCCCCAAAGCGCATAGGCCAGTGTCAGCGCACAGACGATCACCAGCGGCAGGCCAAAGGCGCGGCGCGTCGCCTCAAGCAGCACCGCCAGCCCCATGACGCCGATCCAGATATCGGTCGGCTGGAAGAAGTAGAGCCCTGTCTCCAGCGCGGCGCCGATCTGGAAATAGCGATAGACCGATATCGCCAGCCCCACCAGCAGCGCGATGTCCACGATCCACATCCAGCGCCAGCGCCGGTCGGCATCGAACCGCAGCCCGGCCACGGTGATTGTTGCCAGCGCGGCCGCGAGGGCATAGGTGCCAACGCGCATCAGCGTTTCGTTGAAGCTGCCGAAACCGGCGACATAGATACCGATGAGCGCAAGAATGACGGCGCCCGCGGCCTGAATCGCGGTCACGGCGTTGCGCAGGGGCCTGCGCGGCGCAGTGTCTGACATGTTTGGGTCCTCCCTGCAGGATCATAGGCACGGGCAGACTGTCCTCCCAACTCGATTCGTGGCAGGTTTCATCCAGTGAAACGGGGGTCTGTCATGGTCAAGCAGATCGAATCGCTGGGTCGCGGCCTTGCGGTTCTGGCGATTCTGGAAAAGGGCGGCGCCTTTGGTCTGGCCGAACTGGCCACCATGTCCGGTTACCCCAAGGCAACCTTGTTGAGAATTCTCGAAACTTTGCGTGAGGCGGGTTTTGCCCGGCGGCGACGGCCGGACGGCTTGTGGCAAGCCTCGCTCAGCCGCTTTCACGGGCGCGATCCGCAAGCGGACCTGCTGGCCGACTCGGTCGCGCCCGAACTGGACCGCCTGTGCCAGAAGATCGCGTGGCCCTCGGACGCGGGGATCTATGACGCGGGCGCGATTCGCGTGCTGGAAAGTTCGCGCCGGCTGTCGCCCTTTGTCGTCAACCGCGACGTGGTCGCGCGGCGCATCCATCTGCTGCCCTCGGCCATGGGGCGCGCGATCCTGGCCTGGAGCAGTCCCGCCCGACAGGCCGAGATCCTGCAGGATCTGCGTCAGTCCCAGTCCCTGCCCGATGCCCAGGCGCACGACCGCGCCGCCGTTCAGGCCCTGATCGACGAAACGCGCAGCCGGGGCTATGCCCTGCGCCAGCCCGGCTATTTCATCACCGCCCCCAGCGAGGCCCGGGTGATGGCGGTGGCGGTGCCGGTCATCGTCGATGGCGAACCTCTGGCGGCGATCAACGTCGTCTGGATCGCCAGCGCCATGAGCGAATCCGAATTCGCCCGTCGCAACCTGCCGCATCTGACGACCGCCGCCGAAATCATCGCCCGCCGGATGGGCGCGGGCGAGGCGGAGCCGGATTTATAGTTTCACGCTATAAATTTATATCTCGCATTAATTGGCGCTATGGATGGGCGGTCGATAGCCTTGGGCAGGACCCAAGCATGGAAATCGACATGTCGACACTCGCTCAGATCAAGTCGCGGATGCGACTGCCGCTCATCGGTTCGCCCCTGTTCATCGTGTCCTATCCCAAACTGGTCGCAGCCCAGTGCAAGGCGGGGATCATCGGCGCGTTTCCGGCCCTGAACGCCCGACCCGAGTCGGTGCTGAAGGACTGGATCGAGGACCTGCAGGAAGATCTTGCGAAATGGGATCGGGACAACCCGGACCGTCCTTCGGCCCCGTTCGCGGTCAACCAGATCGTTCACCGGTCGAACACCCGGCTGGATCACGACATGGGGGTCTGCGTCGATTACAAGGTGCCGATCGTCATCTCGTCGCTTGGCGCCCGGCCTGAGGTCAACGCCGCGATCCATGGCTATGGCGGCCTGGTGCTGCATGATGTCATCAACAACCGCTTTGCCCGCAAGGCCATCGACAAGGGCGCCGATGGCCTGATCGCGGTCGCGGCGGGGGCGGGCGGGCACGCGGGCACGCAGTCGCCCTTTGCGCTGATGCAGGAAATCCGCGAATGGTTCGATGGCCCCGTGGCCCTGTCGGGTGCGATCGCCAATGGTCGTTCGCTTTTGGCGGCGCAGGCGCTGGGGGCTGATTTCGGCTATGCCGGCACGCTGTTCATCGCCACCGACGAGGCGAACGCCGCCCCGGCCTACAAGGATGCGATCGTCGCGCACAGTGCCGAGGACATCGTCTATTCCAACTATTTCACGGGCGTGCACGGCAATTATCTGCGTCCCTCGATCGAAGCCGCGGGCATTGATGCCGCCGTGCTGCAATCGGGCGATCCCGAGAAGATGAAGGTGCTCCAGCACCGCGCGACCGGCACCAACAAGGCGTGGAAGGACATCTGGGGCTGTGGTCAGGGCATCGGCATTCTGCATGACGTTCCCACCGTCGCCCAGGTCGTCGATCGGCTGAGCCGCGAATACACCGCCGCGCGGGACACCCTGCGCACCGTCGCCGCCGGATAAGTCCGGCGCATCGTCAACCGGGGAGGAGACCCATATCATGACCACCATCCACCGCAGAACCCTTCTGGCCACGCTGGGCGCCGCCGGTCTGGCCGCGACACTGGCGCCCGGGGTGTCGCTGGCACAGGCGTTTCCGTCGCAGCCGGTCAGCATCGTCGTGCCGTTTCCGGCCGGCGGCGGCGGCGATTTCGCCGCGCGCATGGTCGCCGACAAGCTGGCGGTGCAACTGGGCGTGCCGGTCAATGTCATCAACCGCCCCGGCGGCGACGGCGTGATCGGCGCGTCCGAGGTCGCCCATGCCACGCCGGACGGCTACACGCTGTTGATGGCGACGCCGTCGCCCATGGCCTATGTGCCCGCCATCCATCGCACCAATCCGCCCTATGACCCGCTGACCGATTTTCGGGCCGTCAGCACCTTTGCCTCGTATGTGTTCGTGTTCGCGGTGAATTCGGATCTGCCGGTGACGGATCTGGCCGGCTTTGTCGATTACGTCCACGCCCACCCGGGCGAGGTGAACTACGGCACCGGCGATTCCACCTCGATCATCGCGATGGCGCAGTTCGCGCAGGGGGCGGACCTGGACATGGTCCACATTCCCTATAACGGCAGCGCCGATGCGCAGGCCGATCTGGTGGCGAACCGCATTCAGGGCATGTTCCTGACCTTTGACGGCCTCAGCCGTCTGGGTGATGCCGTGCGGCCGCTTGCGGTTCTTTATCCGGAACGCTCGTCTCTGGTGCCGGACATGCCGACCTTTCAGGAACTGGGCTATGCCGGTGTCGACCTGCTGCCCTGGTCGGGGTTCTTCACCACCGGCGGCGCTCCCGACGAGGTGGTCAACGCCATGTCCGGCGCGCTTCAGACGGTGCTGGCCGATCCCGAACTCGTCTCGCGCTTTGAGGCGTTCGGCAATTCGGTCGCAGGCAGCCCGCCCGAGGTTCTGAATGACATCCTGGTGCAGCAGCTCGCGGTGTGGCGCCACATGGTCGATGTCGCGGGAATCGAGACCGACTGACCCAGCCCTCAAAACCCTGCACGCGCCCGGGTGGCGCGGGCAGGGATCAGGAAGACGCCGATGCCCCATCTCTCGGAACTTGCCCGTCGCCAGGGCCAGCGGGCCGCATTGATCGAGCCGGAAACCGGGCGCGTGACCGATTTCGCCGCGCTTGAGCGGCGGGTCAATCAGGCCGCGCATTTTCTGATCGACCAGGGCGTCAGGCCCGGTGGAAACATTGCCCTGTGCCTGCCGAACGGGCGCGACCTGGCGGTGCTGATCCTGGCCGCGCAGCGGACCGGCGGCTATTATACGCTGATCCCGACCCGATCCTCGGCGCGCGATATCGCCTATTTCGTGGCCGACAGCGGTGCGACGCTGCTGGTCGCCGGCGAAGGGACCGACCGCGTCGATGGCGCGACCCTGATCGCCTTGGCGCCTGACGGGCTGGACGCGGCAATCAGCGCCTTTCCGGCGTCGCCCCATCCCGATTTTGCCGCCGGCACCGAGATGAACTATTCCTCGGGGTCGACCGGCCGGCCGAAGGGGATTCGCCGGGCCTTGCCCGACCGTGCGTGGAATGCCCCCGATCCGCGCAACGCTCCGGTGATCGCCGGGTGGGGGGTGACGACAGACAGCGTGATGCTGAACACCTCGCCACTCTATCATTCCGCGCCACACCGCTTTCTGGCGGCCGCGGTCGAGGCCGGCGCCTGTCAGGTCCTGATGCGCCGGTTCGATGCCAGCGCGGCGCTGGCGGCGATCGCGCGGTATCGCTGCACCCATTCGCTTTGGGTGCCCACCATGTTCCACCGCCTGCTGGCCCTGCCCGAGGTCGAGCGGCAGCACGCCGACGTTTCCACGATGCGCATGGCGATCCACGGCGCCGCGCCCTGCCCGGTGGCCACCAAGCAGGCGATGATCGACTGGTGGGGTCCGGTTCTGGTGGAATACTATTCCGGCACCGAGGGCATCGGCTCCACCCAGATCACAAGCCAGGAATGGCTGCTGCACAAGGGCTCGGTCGGCAAGCCCACGCAAAACGCGGTGCATATCCTCGGCACCGACGAAACACCGCTGCCACCCCGCGCCGAGGGCACGGTCTATTTCGAGAGCCCCGCGCAATTCACCTACTGGAACGCCGAGGACAAGACCCGTGCCAGCGTCAGTCGGCAAGGGTGGCAGACCTTCGGCGATACCGGGTATGTCGACGAGGACGGGTATCTCTACCTGACCGGGCGCAACAATTTCACCATCAACTCGGGCGGGGTGAACCTTTACCCGCAAGAGCTGGAGGAGGCTATCCTGGCGGCGCCGGGTGTGGCCGACGCGGTGGTCATCGGCGTGCCCGACCCGGATTTCGGCGAACGCGCGGTTGCGCTGGTGCAACTGCACGACAGGGACGCACCGGCGCGGGCGCTGGCCGCCATCACCGACCGGGTGCGCGCGGATCTGGGGCCGATCAAGACACCCAAGCAGTTCGTGCCGGTGCCCAGCACCCGACGGACCGAATCGGGCAAACTCAAGCGGGTGGAAATTCGCGACGCCTTTCTGCGCGGCGACTTCGCGCCCGGCGCCCCCGAAAGGAGCGAGACATGACCCGGAACCGACAGGCCGAATGGATCGGCGGTGCGGGGTTGGCCGCGCTGGGGGCCGCCACCGTTGCCTATGCGTTGACCCACTACCAATTGGGAACGCTGCGCCAGATCGGCCCCGGGTTTCTGCCGGTGGCCCTTGGCCTGGGGCTGATCCTGCTGGGCGGACTGATCGCCTTTCTGGCCAGGCCCGCGGGCGCGGCGCGGCAGATCCGGCCCGGCAACGTCGCCGCGATCACCCTGTCGGTGGTGGCCTTTGCGCTGCTGATCGAACGCCTGGGCTATGGCGCGGCCGTCATTGCCGCCGTGCTGATCGCGACCCTGCCCTGGACCTCGGGTGGGTGGCTCGTCCGGGGGGGGCTGGCCCTGGGCACGGCGGTCTTTGTCGGGCTGGTGTTCCAGCTGGGCCTGGGCATGGCCATTCATCCCTTTCCGCGCTGAGAGGCCGACATGAGCAACATGGACAGTGTCCTTCAAGGTCTGCACACCCTGTTTCAGGTGCACACGCTGCTGATCTGCTTTGCCGGGGTGTTTCTGGGCACGCTGGTGGGTGTCCTGCCCGGTATCGGCCCGCTGGCGGCGCTGTCGCTTCTGATGCCGCTGACCTATTACATGGACCCTGCGGGCGCGCTCATCTTCCTGTCGGGGATCTATTACGGCACGCAATACGGCGGCGCGATCACGTCGATCCTGCTGAACATTCCCGGCACCGCCACGTCGGCCGTGACCTGCATCGAAGGCAACCCCATGGCCCGCGCCGGTCGGGGACGGCAGGCGCTGACGGCCGCCATCGGGGCATCGTTCGTGGGGTCGATGACGGGGATCGCGGTGATCGTGTTGTTTTCGCCACTGCTGGCGCGTTTCGGCATCATGTTCGGACCGGCCGAATATTTCTCGGCGATGTTGCTGGGGTTGATCGCCTCGGCCTCGGTCGGTGGCGGATCGGTGCTGAAGAACCTGGCCATGGTGCTGGCCGGTGTGCTTCTGGGCCTCGTCGGGCTGGACGTGAACTCAGGCATGCCGCGGTTCGATTTCGGTGCGCCAGAGCTGTATAACGGTCTGAGCGTGGTCGCCCTGGCCATGGGCGCCTTTGGCCTGGCCGAGATCATGGCGAACATCAATGTCGCCAGCTACACGGCGGGCACGGTCAACCTGTCCACCCGCACCACAAGCTTCTGGCGCGAAACCGTGGGCCTGATCTGGCGGCCGGTCGCGCGCGGCACGGCGCTGGGGTCGTTCTTTGGCGCGCTGCCGGGAACGGGACCGGGGATTGCCTCGTTCATGGCCTATGCGATGGAAAAGAAGCTGGCCCGCCAACCCGAACGCTTTGGCCACGGCGCGATCGAAGGCGTCGCCGCGCCCGAGGCCGCGAACAACTCGGCGTCGATGACGGCCTTCATTCCCACCCTGATGCTGGGTATCCCGGGCGAGGTGGTGATGTCGCTGATGCTGGGGGCGATGATCATTCACGGCATCCAGCCGGGTCCGTTGCTGATGCGCAGCCATCCCGATGTGTTCTGGGGGCTGGTGTTCAGCTTTGGCCTGGGCAATCTGCTGCTGCTGCTTCTGAACCTGCCACTGCTGAAGCTGTGGGTGTCGGTGCTGCGGGTTCCGTTCAATCTGCTGTATCCGGTGATCGTGGTGCTGGTGTGCATCGGCACCTATTCGGTGTCGAACAGCACCTTCGATCTGTATGTCGTCGCCGCCGCGGGTCTGATCGGCTTCCTGCTGGTCAAGGCCGACTTCAGCCCCGCGCCGCTGCTTCTGGGCTTTGTCCTGGGCCCCATGGTCGAAACCAATTTCCGCCGCGCGATGCTGATGGCGCGCGGGGATCTGGTGCAGATGGTATCGGGCCCCATCACCGCGACGTTCCTGATCTGCTGCGCGCTGTTGCTGGTCTTTACCATCCGCGCCGAACTGCGCGCCCGAACCGTGGAGTAAGCCATGCCCGCCGTCGAAACCCGCCGCGAAGGCCATGTCCTGATCGTCACCCTGAACCGCCCCCTGGCGCTGAACGCCTGGAACACCGACCTGATCCACGGTCTTCATGCCGCCTGGCAAGAGCTGGCGCAGGACGATGACCTGCGGGTCGGCGTGCTGCACGGGGCAGGGCGCATGTTCACCGCCGGGCTGGACCTGAAGGAAGTGCCCAGGGACGGGATCCTCGGCATTCCCAACATGACCGTGCCCTGTGCCAAGCCGATCCTGGTCGCTGTCGAGGGCGCGGCGATCGGCTATGGCGCCGTCACCGCGATGTTCGCGGACATGGTGTTTGCCGCGGAAAGCGCCTGGTTCCTGTATCCCGAGGCGAAAATGGGTGTGTTTCAGGGTCTGATGGGCGGATTCCCCGGGCGCGTGCAATACAAGGCCGGCCTGCAATGGCTGCTGACGGCCGAAAGGCTGCCCGCCGGGCGCGCACGGGAAATCGGCCTGGTGAACGAGGTCACGGCCGACGGCGCGGCGCTGGACCGGGCCCTGCAGGTCGCACGGCAGATCGCCGAAAATGCGCCGCTGGTGGTGCAGGCCATCAAGCAGATCGCGCTGGGCACCGTGCCCAAGGGACCGATGGAAACCCATCTGGCGACGAACCGCATGATCGACGGGCTGATGGCCAGCGATGATGCGGTCGAGGGCATGGCCGCGGCCCGCGAGCAGCGTGCGCCAAGCTTTCGCGGTGCTTGAACGGCGTGGCCTTTTGTGAGGAACTGGGGCTCTTGCAAGGGAGTCCCCGCTTGGCGCTGGTCCTGTCCGAACTGCGGTATTTCGCCGAACTGGCGAACCGGCTCAGCTTTACCGCCGCGGCCGAGGCCCTGGGCGTGACGCAGCCCACACTCAGCACCGCGATCAAGAACCTCGAAGGCAAGCTGGGTCAGCGACTGTTCGACCGCGACACCCGCGTCGTGCGCCTGACGCCATTCGGACGCGAGGCGCTGCGCCTGGCGCTGCGCCTGCTCGAAACCGCCGCCAGCACCGAACAGGAGCTGAACGATTTCGCGCAGGGCCGCATCGGGCGGCTCAGGCTGGCGGGCCCGTCGATCCTGTTCGCGACGACGCTGCAATCCGCGATGATCCGATTCAAGCGCGAGAATCCCGGCGTGGTGCTGGAAGTCGAGGATACCGACGGCGACAGCGCGCTGTCGCTGCTGCAACGCGATCTGGCGGATTTTGCCATGGTGCCCTTCCCGCCCGACCTGGCGCAGGTGTCCGGGCACAAGATCGGCATCATGCGCGCCGTTGCCGTGTTCCACGCCGACCAGCATCACCCGATCCCGGCGCAGATCACCTGGGCCGATCTGGCGCGGCACACCGTCGTCATCCTGAAATCGCGTGACGGCGCCGGGCGCAGTTTCAACGCCGGGCTGCGCGAGACGGGGACGACCTTTCAGCACGTTTACCGACTGAACGAGTTTCCCGCCGTCAAGGGCATGATCGAAGCCGGGTTCGGCATCGGCGTCATGTCCGACCTGACCGCCAGCCAGTTGCAGCCGCCGTTCGTGCAGGTTCCGATCGTCGCGCCCGAGCAGGCCCTGGATATTCACGTCTGCCGCTCCACCCTGCGCAGCCCGACGCCGATCATGGGCCGCTTTCTGGGGCTGCTGAAACGGCTGTGACGCCGCGCGCGGCGCGCCGGAATGACGCAAGGTTTCGCATGACTCTGCGCGGTTCGCGGCTAGGGTGTCCAGCAATCGCCAGACCGGAGGAGAGCCGATGTCCAGCCCCTATCCCCGCCTACTCGAACCGCTCGACCTGGGGTTCACCACACTCAGGAACCGGGTGCTGATGGGCTCCATGCACACCGGGCTCGAAGAACGCGGCGACTGGGACCGCGTCGCAACCTATTATGCCGAACGCGCGCGCGGCGGTGTCGGCCTGATCGTGACCGGCGGCATGGCTCCGAACAAGGAAGGCGGCGTGTTCCCGGGGGCCTCGGGCCTGTTCAGCGACCAGGACATCGCCAACCATCGAAAGGTCACGGATGCCGTTCACGCCCATGGCGGCAAGATCGCCATGCAGATCCTGCACGCGGGCCGCTATGCCTATGGCCCCGATTGTGTCAGCGCCTCGGCGGTGAAATCGCCGATCTCGCCCTTTGTCCCGCGCGAACTTGACGAAGAAGGGATCGAAAAGCAGATCCGCGATTTCGTCACCGCCGCGACCCGCGCCCGCGAGGCCGGGTATGACGGGGTCGAGGTGATGGGCTCCGAAGGGTATTTCCTGAACCAGTTCCTGTGCCTGCACGTCAACCAGCGCACCGACCGCTGGGGCGGCAGCTACGAGAACCGGATGCGCCTGCCGGTCGAGGTGGTGCGCCGCGTGCGAGAGGCCGTCGGCCCCGATTTCATCATCATCTATCGTATCAGCCTGCTGGATCTGGTCCCGAACGGTCAGACCTTTGACCAGATCCTGACGCTGGCCCACGCGATCGAGGCGGCCGGCGCGACGATCCTGAACTCGGGCATCGGCTGGCACGAGGCCCGGGTGCCGACCATCGCCACCTCGGTCCCGCGCGCCGGGTTTGCCTGGGTGACGAAAAAGCTGATGGGCCATGTGTCGATCCCGGTCATCACGTCGAACCGGATCAACAACCCCGATACCGCCGAGGCGGTCCTGGCCGGGGGCAATGCCGACATGGTGTCGATGGCGCGGCCGTTCCTGGCCGATCCGGATTTCGTCAACAAGGCCGCCGCCGGTCAGGCCGCGACGATCGCGCCCTGCATCGGCTGCAACCAGGCCTGTCTGGATCATACCTTCAGCGGCAAGCTGACCTCGTGCCTGGTCAACCCCCGCGCCGGGCATGAAACCGAACTGCGCTACGACCCTGCCGCAACCCCGCGCAAGGTTGCCGTGGTCGGCGCCGGGCCTGCGGGCCTGTCCGCAGCTCTGGTCGCCGATCAGCGCGGCCATCACGTCACGCTGTTCGAAAAGGACAGCCAGATCGGCGGGCAGTTGAACATGGCCCGCCAGGTGCCGGGCAAAGAGGAATTCGACGGCCTGGTCGCCTGGTTCGGCACCATGCTGGGGGCCTCGGGCGTCACGGTGAAGCTGGGAACGGCGGCAACCGCCGAAACGCTGACGGGCTTCGACGATATCATCATCGCGACCGGCGTCACCCCGCGCGATCCCGGCATCCCGGGCGAGGACGGCGCGAACGTGCTGTCCTATATCGACGTGCTGCGCGACAAGGCCCCGGTCGGTCCGCGCGTGGCGGTGATCGGTGCCGGCGGCATCGGCTTTGATATTGCCGAATATGTCACCCACCAGGGCGTCAGCCCGACCCTCGACGCCGCGGAATGGCGCAAGGAATGGGGGGTGGGCGATCCGGCCGAGGTTCCCGGCGGGCTGCTGGAACCGGCCCCGCCCGCGCCTGCCCGTGCCGTGACCCTGTTGCAGCGCAAGGCCGAGAAGCCGGGCAAGCGGCTGGGCAAGACGACCGGCTGGATCCACCGCGCAAGCCTTCAGGCGCGCCAGGTGCAGATGCTGGGTGGCGTCAGCTACGAACGCATCACGCCCGAGGGTATCGTGCTGGGCAGCGACAAGGGCGAACGCCTGCTGGAAGTGGACACCGTCGTCCTCTGCGCCGGGCAGGTCCCGAACCGCGCGCTGGCCGATGCACTGACGGGCAACCCCGCCACGGTCCATGTGATCGGCGGTGCGGATGTGGCGGCCGAACTCGATGCCAAACGCGCCATCGACCAGGGCTCGAGGCTGGCCGCCAGCCTCTGACCCCGTCGATCCAGCAGAAACAACGCGCCCGGGCCTGATCGGCCCGGGCTTTTTCGTGCACAATCGCGCCCTGATTGCGAAACAATCCTCGGACTACCGGTAAAACTGTTCTGAAATTACAAACGTTTGTCCCAGTTAAACCCCGGCCCCGCCGCTTTGGCGCCGCATTTGGGGTGTGTAACGAAACCATCGCAGCAGTGGATGTTACGGGTAGTGCTATGGATCGTTTGACTGAAATGGAAGCCTTTGCGACGGTCGTGGACCAGGGCGGCTTTACCGATGCCGCGCGCAAGATGGGTATCTCGAAATCCGCCGTGTCCAAGCATGTCTCGTCGCTCGAGGCCCGGCTGGGGGCCCGCCTGTTGAACCGCACGACCCGCCGCGTCAGCCCCACGGAAATCGGCCTGGTCTATTACGACCGTGCGCGCCGTGTCCTGAACGACGCGGGCGAGGCTGACAGCATCGTCACGGCCATGCAATCGGCGCCCTCGGGTGTGTTGCGCATGTCTGTGGCCACCGATTTCGGCGTCAGCCTGTTGTCGCCGGTTCTGGATGAATTCCTGATGGAGTTCCCGGAAATCAGCGTGAACATGGTGTTGAAGAACCGCTATGTCGAACTGATTTCGGAAGGGTTCGACATGTCGATCCGCGTGGGCGAGATGGAGGACAGCTCGCTCAGGGCGCGCAAGATCACCGAAACCTCGCAACGGCTGATCGCATCGCCGCGCTATTTCCAGGCGCATGGCCGGCCCGAACGCATCGACGACCTGAACGACCACCGCCTGCTGCATTACTCCAATCAGGCCAGCGCCAACGTCTGGAAGATCACGGCCCCCTCGGGCGAGGTGCGGCAGGTGCGCGGAACCGGATGGCTGACGGTGAATGACGGCCAGTCGCTGCTGAATGCCGCCGTCAAGGGGCTGGGCATCGCCTATCTGCCGAGCTTCCTGTATCATGACGCGATGCAGCAGGGGCTGGTTCAGGATGTGATCCCCGACCTGCCGCAAACCACGCTGGGCATCTATGCGGTGTATCCGCCGGGTCGCTTTACCCAGCCCAAGGTGCGCGCCTTCATCGATTTCCTGGTCGATCGCTTTGCCGACAAGGGCCCCGATCAGTGGTGATTTTCCTGCCCGGTCGCTTCCCTCCGACCGGATGCCGTTGACTGGCCGGCCCCTGTGGCCGGCCATTTTTTGACTGCGGCGCCTATTTCTTGCCGACCTTGGAATTGTCCGCGCCCTTGCCGCCGCCCGCGGCGGCCTCTTTCTCTGCGATCACCCGGGCCTCGGTGGCCTTGTCCGGCGACTTGGGGGCGCCTTTGCCCGCGTCCTTGCCCATGCCTTTTTCCATAATTCCTCTCCTCGAAACGTGTGGGCCCGGTCAATCCGGGCCCGATCAGCGTGACAAGAAAGGGATCGCGGGTCAAAAGTAATCTGCGCGCGGTCGCTCAGCCGTGATCCAGCACGCGGTCCCAGGCGGATTGCAGCTCTGCCGGATCGAAATGCCCGGCCAGTCCCACCGCAACCGCCCGTCCCTGGCCGTGTGGCGGATCGACCGCGCGACGCTCGGCATGCAGGCCGGCGCGGTGAAACGCGTTCCAGCCGCCATCTTCGGTCTGCACCAGGCCCTTCAAGCGATAGAGCCCGGCAATGTCGGCCCCAAGCAACCGGTCCAGCGCGGCGGAATCGGCCCGGGCCGACCCGGTCCAGACCCAGCCGCGATACTCGGCGCCATGGTCGTGATCGTGATCCTGCGCATGGGCATGAGGATCGGACCGTTTCAGCCTGAGGGGCAGGGGATCGAGCAGCAACTCGGACGGCACCCGCCCGTGATCGGCCACCATGCGCAGGGCCTCGGGGGCGAGGGTGGCGACCGTGACGCGCAGGCTTTTCAGCGCCCCGGGCGAGGCGATGTCCGATTTGGTGATCAGCACGAGCCCGGCCGTGGCCAACTGGTTGCGCAGCGTGTCGCCCAGAAAGGGATCGGTCATCGCGTTCGCGAAATTCACCGCATCCACCACGACGATCACGCCGCGCAGGTCCATCTCGGGTTCGGCCAGGGCGATCTGGCCGACCTTGAACGGATCGGCCACGCCCGAGGTTTCGATCACCAGATGCTCGGGCCGGGGGGACATGCGCAGGATGCGGTCGATGGCGCTGTAGAAATCGTTGCCGATGGTGCAGCACATGCAGCCATTGGACAGCGCCACCGTGTCGCCGGTGCGGTTGTCGATCAGGTCCGCGTCCAGTGCGATTTCGCCGAAATCGTTGACCAGAACGCATATCCGCCGGCCGTGCTGATCCGACAGGATGTGGTTCACGACCGTGGTCTTGCCCGCGCCCAGATAGCCCGAGATCAAGGTGACGGGAATGGCTGTCATTTCACGAACACGCGGCCGCCCTGGACCGTGCCCAGAACGGGAATGTCACGCAGGTCTTCGGGCGCGCGGGTCAGGGGGTCATCGCCCAGAACCGCGAAATCCGCGCATTTGCCGGGCGTGATCGAGCCGATGTCACGGTCCAGCTTCAGGGTGCGCGCCGCGCCCAGGGTGATCGCGTGCAGGGCTTCGAGCACCGAAAGGCGCTGGTTCGCGCCCAGCACACGCCCCTTGGGGGTGATCCGGTTCACCGCGCACCAGGCCACATGCAGGGGACCCAGCGGCGTGACCGGGCTGTCCGAGTGAATGGCCAGCGTCACCCCGTTGTCCAGCGCCGAACGGCAGGCGTTCATCCGCGCCGCGCGATCCGGGCCGACGGTAAAGTCGCAATGCGCATCGCCGTAATACCACAGGTGATTGGCAAAGAGGTTCACGCAGACCCCCAGGCGTGCCGCGCGGTGGAACTGATCCTCGCCGGCCATCTGGCAGTGTTGCAAGGTGTGGCGCGAATCGCCGGTGGGATGGGTCCACATCGCCTCTTCGATCGCATCGAGGACAAAGCCGCTGGCCTCGTCGCCGTTGGTATGAAGCTGCATGTTCAGCCCGGCGCCGTGCAGGGCCGCGATCAGGCTTTTCAGACGCGCCGGTTCCAGGTTCCAGATGCCGTTGGGCTGGCCGCCCAGATAGCCGGGCCAGTTCATGCGGGCGGTGAACCCCTGGATCGAGCCGTCGGTCATGACCTTGCAGATGCCCATGCGCAGCATGTCCGTCGATCGTGCCCGCACCGCGAGGGCCCGGGCGACGGCGGTTTCCGGCTCCATGCCGATCACGCCCAGGGCGGGCACGATGCGCAGCGGGTAGTCGGCGCGCGCCGTGACCGAAAGCAGCGTGTCCAGTTCGGTGTCGTCCAGCTCGGCGTAGAGGTCGGTCGCGGTGGTCACGCCGGTCTGCACGGCGGCCTTGCCAAATTGCACCATGGCCCGTTCGCCGCGCGACAGGTCCTGCAGCGACAGGTTCAGACGGCGCATCACCGGGAACATCGCCGCCATTTCCTGCAATTCGCCCATCAGGCTGCCGTCGGGCAGGCGCGGCACGCCCTCGGCGTTGGTGTCGGGGCCATAGCCGGCCATGTCGAGCGCGGCCGAGTTGACCGTCATCAGGTGAAAGCTCTGGTGGATCACCACGACAGGGCGGTCGGTGGCGGCGCGGTCCAGGTGCAGGCGGTTCAGGCGATCGCCCTCGAAGAACAGCGGATCAAAACCCCAGCAGACCAGCGGGGCACCGGCCGGAAGCCTGGCAATGGCGGCCTGCATGCGGCCGATCATTTCGTCCACGGTGGTCACGCCAGGCCAGAGCGTGCCGTCAGGGTCCAGCCGGTCCACGTTGCCGCAATAGAGATACTCCCACAGCGCGCCGGTCATCATGTGGCTGTGGGCCTCGACAAAGCCGGGCAGCAGCACGGCATCGCGGAACCGGTCGTCATGGCGAACCGTGCCCCAGGGGGCGGCGATCTCGGGGCCGCCGACACCCAGGATGCGGCCCTCGCGCACCAGCACATGCGTGGCATGGGGTTGCGTCGGCTCCATCGTGATGATGCGTCGGGCGGAATAGAGGACGGTGTCAGCCATGGATTTTCCTTGTCGGATTTGGCGCGGCGCCGGTGCGGCGTCTGCCGGCTGCGGGTTTTTCAGGCAGCCGGCAAACGCCAGCGCGAATTCGGATCAACTGCGAAAAAGAATGCCTCAGCACGGCGTGGACTCTAGCGCCAGATTCCGGAAAGCATAGGTCCAATCCGAGATAATCCTTGATCGGTGACGGGGGGCTTCCATACTCGACCCCAGAAAAACTGGGGATCACCCCGATCGGTAACAGGGAGAAATGACAATGCGGCTTACGCGCAGAACGTTCTTCGGGGCTTCGGCCTCTCTGATGGCCCTGGGCCTCGGCCCGGTCTCGGCCCAGGCCCGACGCGGGGGCGAACTGGTGATCGTCACCGGCGAGAATCCGCGCCACCTGAACCCGGCGGTGCAATCGGGTGTGGCGACGGCCGTGCCCGGAACGCAGATCTTTGCCTCGCCGCTGCGCGTCGACGAGAACTGGGACCTGCACCCCTATCTGGCGCAAAGCTGGGAGTGGGCGGATGACGGGCTCAGCCTGACGCTGAACCTGGTGCCGGGTGTCAAGTTCCACGACGGCCAGCCGGTCACGTCCGAGGATGTCGCGTTCTCGATCATGACGATCAAGGCCAACCACCCGTTCCAGACCATGTTCGGCCCGGTCGACACCGTGGAGACCCCCGACGAGAACACGGCGATCATCCGCCTGTCGCAGACCCACCCGGCCCTTCTGCTGGCGCTGACGGGTGCGCTGTGCCCGATCATTCCCAAGCACGTCTATGGCGACGGACAGGATATTCCGTCGCATCCGGCGAACACCGCGCCGATCGGCTGTGGCCCGTTCAAGCTGGGCGAATACGTCGCCGGCCAGCAGATCACGCTGGTGCGCAACGATGACTTCTTCCTCGAGGGGCGGCCGTATCTGGACGGGATCACCATCCGCATCGTGCCTGACGCGGCCTCGGTCACGCTGTCGCTGGAATCGGGCGAGGCCGACGTCGGCATGGTCACCGACGCCACCGCCATCAATCGCCTGAACAACACGGACGGCCTGACCGTCACCCCGCGCGGGTTCGAGGGGATCGGCCCGATCCAGTGGGTTGCCTTCAACACCCGCGTCGCGCCGCTGGACGACGTGCGGGTGCGTCAGGCGATTGCCTACACCATGGACCGGGGGTTCATCCTGAACGCGCTGATGCGCGGTGTCGCGGCCAGCCAGAAAAGCCCGATCATCGAATCGAGCCCGTTCTACAACCCCGACATGCCGAGCTATGACATCGACCTCGACCGCGCGAATGCCCTGCTGGACGAGGCCGGCCACCCGCGCGATGCCGATGGCAAGCGGTTCAGCATGACGATGGAAACGATCCCGGGGCGCGACGCGGCGCTGGGCAACGTGCCGGAATACCTGCGCTCGCAACTGCGCGAGGTCGGCATCGACCTGGAACTGCGCGCGTCGCCCGACTTTCCGACCTGGGCTGGCCGGCTGGCCTCGGGTGATTTCCAGATGTCGATGGACATCGTGTTCAACTGGGGCGATCCGGTGATCGGGGTGCACCGCACCTATCTCAGCACCAACATCCGCCCGGTGATCTGGTCGAACACCCAGGGCTATGCCAACCCCGAGGTGGACCGCCTGCTGAACGAGGCCGGTCACGAACTGGATACGGACCGCCGCCGCGATCTGTATTTCCAGTTCCAGGATATCGTCGGCAACGATCTGCCGGTCTATTGGCTGAACGCGCTGCCCTATCACCATGTGTTCGACGACCGCATCGACCTGCCCCTGTCGATCTGGGGCCTGATGCAGGCCATGGACGAGGTCTACTGGACCGAAGATCGCTGATCGCACCTCGCGCGCTGTCTCTCTCCGCCCCTGGCGGGGAGGGCCCCTTTTTGTTCTGACCTGGAAGGCTGCGGATGGGACTGTCCAGCTACATTCTGCGCCGGTTGTTCTATGGCCTCATCCTGATGCTCGGGGTCGTCGTTCTGAACTTCTTCCTGATCCACGCGGCACCGGGTGACGCGGCCGAGGTGATCGCGGGCGAGATGGGGGGCACCACCGAAGAGATGATGGCCCAGATCCGGGCCCATTACGGGCTGGACCAACCGCTTCTGTGGCAGCTCTGGCTCTATCTCAAGCAGGTCGCCGTGCTGGATCTGGGCACATCCTATCACTTCAACCGACCGGTGACGGAACTGATTGCGCAGCGCATCTGGCCCACCGTTCTGCTGGCCATGTCGGCGCAGTTGGTGGCGATGCTGATCGGCGTGGTGATGGGGGTTCTGGCCTCGCGCAAGCCGCAGGGTGCGTTCTCGGGCTTTGTGTCGGTCTTTTCGACGGTGGGCTATGCCGCGCCGGTGTTCTGGACGGGGCTCATGCTGGTGATCCTGTTCGCCGCGACAATTCCGATCTTTCCGGTCGAAGGCATGGTCAGCGCGCGGTTTCGCGGGTCGGGCCTTGCCTATGCCTTGAACGTCGCCCACCACCTCGTGTTGCCCGCGACGACGCTGGGTATCCTGTTTCTGGCGCAATACGCCCGCCTGTCGCGCACGGCCATGATCGAGGTTCTGGGCGCCGACTATATCCGCACCGCCCGCGCCAAGGGTCTGGGCGAGGGCAAGGTCACCTTCCGCCATGCGCTGCGCAACGCGGTGCTGCCGATCCTGACCGTGGCGGGGTTGCAGTTCGGCAACCTCATCTCGGGGGCGCTGCTGGTCGAGACGGTGTTCAACTGGCCCGGCATGGGGCGTCTCGCCTTTGATTCGGTGCTCAGGCGCGATTATCCGACATTGCTGGGCGTGCTGTTCTGTGCCTCGGCCGTGGTGGTGATCGCGAACCTGGTGACCGACCTCAGCTATCGCTTTGCCGATCCCCGCATCCGCACCGGAGGGCGTTGACCCATGACCGACACCCCCGCCCCAAGGATCGAGGCCGTCAGCCCCCTGCGCGAGGCCTGGCAGCAGTTCCTGCGCAACAAGCCGGCCGTCGCCGGGCTGGTGCTGCTGGTCGCCATCGTGGCCTTTGTGCTCTATGGCCGCTATTTCGTCGATGCCGACCCCTACCGCATTGTCTGGGCGCCGCTCAGCGCCCCCGGCGCCAACGAGGCGGTCCCGCTGGGCACGGATTTCCTGGGCCGCGACATGCTGGTGCTGCTGCTCAAGGGGGGCGCGCCGACGATCGCGGTCGGTCTGTCGGCGGCGCTGCTGACCGTGATCATCGGGATCAGCGTCGGGGCGCTGGCCGGGTATTTCGGGGGCTGGATCGACGATCTGTTGATGCGCTTCACCGAGTTCTTCCAGGTGTTGCCCGCGCTGTTGTTCGCGATGGTTCTGGTGACACTCTTCGCGCCCTCGCTGGTGACGATCTCGTTCGCGATCGGCATCGTGTCGTGGCCCGCGACAGCGCGCCTGACCCGGGCCGAATTCCTGCGCATCCGCGAGCTGGAATATGTCACCGCCGCGCGGTCCATCGGTGCCGGCAACCAGCGCATCATCTGGAAGGTGATCCTGCCCAACGCCCTGCCGCCGCTGATCGTGTCGGCCGCGCTGACCGTGGGCGTCGCCATCCTGTTCGAGGCCGGGCTGTCATTCCTGGGCCTCGGCGATCCCAACACCATCAGCTGGGGCCTGATGATCGGGCAGAACCGCTCGTTCCTGCTGGAAGCCTGGTGGCCTGTCGCCATTCCCGGCATGGCGATCTTCCTGACGGTCTTTGCCGTGTCGCTGGTGGGCGACGGCCTCAACGATGCCTTCAATCCGAAGCTGAGGTCGCGATGAACCCGTTGATGAGCCTTCAGGACCTGCGGGTCGAATTCGACACCCGCCACGGCCGCGTCACCGCGCTGTCCGGTGTCAGCCTGGACGTGATGCCGGGCGAGACCCTGGGCATTGTCGGCGAATCGGGCTGCGGCAAGTCGATCACCGCCCTGGCGATGATGGGCTTGATCCCGAACCCGCCCGGCCATCTGACCGAGGGCACGATCACCTTTGACGGCGAGGACATCACCCGCGCGCCGGCGCGCCGGATGAGGCAGCTCAGGGGCGGCGAGATCGCCATGATCTTTCAGGAGCCGATGACCTCGCTCAACCCGGTGTTCACCGTCGGCGACCAGATCGCCGAGTCCATCCTGTTGCACCAGGACATTTCCCGCGCCGAGGCCGACAAGCAGGTCGTCGAGCTGCTGGAAACCGTGGGCATTCCCGAACCTGCGGCCCGGGCCAGGACCTATCCGCACCAGCTATCGGGCGGGATGCGCCAGCGCGTCATGATCGCCATGGCGATCTCGTGTCGGCCAAAGCTGCTGATCGCGGACGAGCCGACGACCGCCCTGGATGTGACCGTGCAGGCGCAGATCTTTGACCTGATGCGCGACATCCAGCAGAAATTCGGCGTGGCCATCGTGCTGATCACGCATGACATGGGCGCGATTGCCGAAATGACAGACCGCGTGGCGGTGATGTATGCCGGACGGGTCATTGAACAGGGGCTGTCGGACCAGATCCTGGACGATCCGCTGCATCCCTATACGCGGGGTCTGATCGGCTGCATCCCGGTGCTGGGCCGCGCGGCGGCCTCGGCCGACCGGTTGCCACCGCTGGCCGAGATTCCGGGTGTCGTTCCGCCCCTGCATCTGCTGGGCAAGGGGTGCGCTTTTGCCGATCGCTGTGCGCTGGCCGACGACCGCTGCCGTGCCGATCGCCCCCTGCTGTCGGCCGCAGGGCACGGTCACCCCGTCGCCTGCCATCACGCGGGAGTTCCGGCATGAACCAGCCTCTGCTCTCCGCGCGCGACCTTGAGGTCAGCTTCGAGATCGGCCGCAAGGGTCTGTTCGGCCAGCCACGCCTGTTGCGCGCGGTCCGGGGGGTCGATTTCGACCTGATGCCTGGCCGCACGCTGGGCCTGGTGGGCGAATCGGGATCGGGCAAGACCACGACGGCGATGGCCGCGATCCGCCTGACGCCGCCGACCGGGGGGTCGGTCACCTTTGATGGTGACGATCTGCTGACGCTGACACCCGAGGCCATGCGCGCCCACCGGCGGCACCTGCAGGTGATCTTCCAGGACCCCTATTCGTCGCTGAACCCACGCGAACGGGTGGGGGCGATCGTGCGCGAACCGCTCGATCTGATGGATGTGGGCGATCCGGCGGGCCGCGACGCGCGCGTGCGCGAACTGTTCAGCCTGGTGGGGCTGCGCCCTGACCAGATGGCGCTGTTCCCGCACCAGTTTTCCGGCGGGCAGCGGCAGCGGATCTCGATCGCGCGGGCGCTGGCGACGAACCCGCGCCTGATCGTCTGCGACGAGCCGGTCAGCGCGCTGGATGTGGCGATCCAGGCGCAGATCCTGAACCTGTTGCGCCGGTTGCAGGATGAATTCGGGCTGAGCTACCTGTTCATTTCCCATGACCTCGGCGTGGTGCAGTTCATCTGCGACGACATCGCGGTGATGTATCTGGGCGAGATTGTCGAATACGCCGACCGCCCGACCTTGTTCTCGAAACCGCGGCACCCCTATACGGCGGTGTTGCTCGAGGCCGCGCCCTCGCTCGCGCGGCGCAAGTCGGCGGGGTATCGGCGCGCAGGCATGGTCAAGGGCGACCTGCCCTCGCCGATGAACCTGCCAAAGGGCTGCGCGTTCGCGTCCCGGTGTCCGAATGCCCAGGCCCGCTGCCGCGAGGAGGCGCCGGCGTTGCGCGATCTGGGCGAGAGCCGCGTCGCCTGCCATTTCCCGCTGGGCTGACAGCAAAAGACCCGGCGACAGGCGCCGGGTCTGAAGATTGGGAAATGGCCCCCCGGGGTTACTTGCTTCCCCCTTTGGCCGGCGTGCCCTTTACCGGGGCTGCGCCTTTGGCGGGCGCCCCCTTGGCCGGAGCGCCCTTTGCCGGTGCCCCTTTGGCCCCAGCCTTGCCGTCGCCTTTCGCTGCCATATCCGCGTCCTCCTGATGCGGCTCCACCGTGCCCGACGGGGAAATCCCGCACGGGGACGGCTTGCCGGGATGCGCGACCCCGGCGCAGGTGACGATACACCCGGCATGGAATCTGGCAACAGAACAGTTGTGTGATCGGCGCTTTCCGCCGACCCTGCGTCACGCCGACGCCTTGGGTCCGTAAAGCGCAGTGATCGCGTCGATATCATCCTGGTCGAGATGGCGGTGCGGCCCCGCATAGTCGGGAAACATCAGTGCAGTCTTGACGTTCGAATGCGACAGGCCCAGGGCATGACCGACCTCATGCGCGACGACCGTGACCAGGTCCTTTGCGCCGAACTTGGGGGTGGCGCTGACCGACCAGGTGTCGGCATCGTCGATATGCGTTTGCCCTGCGTATGTCCCGCCGGCCGGGGGCGGGGGAAAGGCGTGGGCCAGCACATTGTCCTTGCCGTCGGCACCTTCGGTAAAGGGATGGCCGCAGCCGTGGTCGCCGGTGCCGAACCGGATCGTCAGGTCCGCCCCGGATGCCGAGGAGGTTTCACTGAACCGCAGCATGGACACCGCCTGCCAAAGATCCAGCGCCGCCCGGACCGCGGTCTTGACCTGCTCCAGCGTAAGATCCTTGGAGGCGTTCAGGACATGGAAGCGCAGGTCGGTCTTGCTCCACTTTCCGCCGTTGAAGGCGTAGGCCTCGGGGACGCCGATGAACAGATCGGGGAAGCCACAACGCGGTTTCGCCATCGTCGTGCGTGTTTCCGCGTCCAGCAGGCCCGTTTCGGCAAGCCCGCGAAAGGCCTGATACCGGGTCAGGGCTTGCCGGGTCTGGTCGTCGAACTCGCCCTGCGCCGGGAATTCGGATGCGCGCCCCAAGGGGATCGCCATCCGCGGTTCCGGGGCCGGCAGGTAGCCAAAGCGATGCAGGAACAGTTGAAGCGTTTCGACATCCGCCCCCTGATCCTGGGGGCCGATGTCTGCCGAAACTCTGGACATGGCGCGCGGGTCCATACTGGGTCTCCTGGTTACGATACGGTCTCAAATCGAGACGAGCATACCAGAAAGACAGCTCTACCGGAAATTGAATGACGCCCGATTCTTCAGTCCGTCAGCCCGCGCGCCGGTCTTGCCTAGCCCACGACCTCGGTCAGGGCGCCGTCCATGGCGTCGGTGATCTGGTCGATCTGATCGGCCGTCACCACCAGCGCCGGGCTCAGGCACAGCGTGTTGTTGAACCCGGGCAACGAGCGGTTGGTCATGCCGATCTGCACGCCGCGCTTCATCACCGCGCCCGTCACCGCCGCGACCAGCTTTTCGTCGAGCGGCTCTTTCGTGGTGCGGTCCTTGACCAGCTCGGCGCCACAGAACAACCCGCGCCCGCGCACATCGCCGATGACTGCGTGCTTTTCCATCAGCGCGTGCAGATTGGCGACCAGGCGGTCGCCCATCGCCAGCGTGTTGGCCAGCAGGTTCTCGTCCTCGATGATGCGCATGTTCTCGATTGCTGCCGCCGGCCCCGAGGTGCAGCCGCCAAAGGTCGAGATGTCGCGGAAATACCCCATCGGATCCGAGGCGTTGTCCTTGAACATGTCGAACACGGCCTCGGTCGTCACGGTGCAGGAAATCGCCGCATAGCCCGACGCGACCCCCTTGGCCATGGTGACGATGTCGGGCTGGATGCCATAGTTCTGATAGCCGAACCACACGCCCGTCCGGCCGACCCCGCAGACCACCTCGTCGATGATCAGAAGCACACCGTATTTCCTGCATATCTCCTGCACGCGCGGCCAGTAGCCATCGGGTGGCGTGATGACGCCGCCACCTGCCGTCACCGGCTCCAGGATGATCGCGCCCACGGTATCCGCGCCCTCGCGCAGGATCACCTCTTCGATCGCATTCGCGGCGCGCAGGCCATAGTCGGCCACATCGCCCCACTGGCTGCGGTATTCCAGGCAATGCGGCACCGGCACGAACCCGTCGGGGAAGGGGCCGTATTGCATCTTGCGCTCATCCTGCCCGCCTGAGGCCAGGCAGGCGATGGTCGTGCCGTGATAGTCGCGCTCGCGATACAGGATCTTCCATTTCTTGCCGCCGTGCTGACGATGCGCGATCTGGCGCACCATCTTGTAGGCCTTCTCGTTCGCTTCCGAGCCCGAGTTGGAATAATAGACCCGGCTCATCCCTGGCATCTTTTCGATCAGCATCCGGGCAAAGATCGCACCCGGCACCGACCCGGCGGCGCCGGCGAAATAGTTCATCTTGACCAGTTGATCGCGCACCGCATTGGCGATGCTCTCGCGGCCATAGCCGACATTCACCGTCCAGACCCCGCCGGACACCGCGTCCAGGGTTTCCTTGCCGCTGGCATCCCACACGCGCAGGCCCTTGCCTTCGACGATGACGCGCGGGTCCACGGTCTCAAAGGGTTTGTGCTGGGTCAGATGGTGCCACACATGTGCGCGGTCGGCTTCGACCACCGCGCCGATATCGTTGAACGTCGCGGTGTCCATCGCGCGTTTCTCCCCCTGATGTGCCGCCCCGACCGGCAGCGTTGTCCGACCTTCGATCATCGTCTGTCGGCAGGCTTGCGGATAGGGCCAGATATGCCCTAATCATAAGCCCAGAGGGCGCAATCGGCGGCCGGCTGCTCAAGGACCCGTCGATGATCTCAGTGGAGTGCTTCCTGCTCGATCCCAACCGGGGCGGGACCTTGCAGAACCGCATCCGGCAAATGGTGGCCGAGGGGATCCTTGCCGGCCGTCTCAGACCGGGCGAAAGGATGCCCTCCAGTCGCCGGCTGGCCGAACATCTGGGGGTCAGCCGCATCACCGTGACGCTGGCCTATACCGACCTGGTGGCGGACGACTATCTGCGCGCGCAGGGGCGGTCCGGCTATTTCGTTTCCGAAAACGCCCCGCAACCGGGTGATTTCCCCGAGGTCGGCGCGCGCGGCACCGATGCGGTGGACTGGTCGCGCGCGCTGGGCCACCGCCCGGCCAGCGGGCAGTTGAGCATGGGCAAGCCCCGCAACTGGCGCGACTTCCGCTTTCCCTTTGTCTATGGGCAGGCGGATCCGGCCTTGTTCGATCATGCGAACTGGCGGGGCTGCATGATCCAGGCGCTGGGGCAAAAGGACTTTGCCCGCATGACCGACGATCAGTTCGAACAGGACGATCCGGGCCTTCTGGAATATATCGCGCGCCATACCTTGCCCCGGCGCGGCATCCTGGCGCGCGGGGACGAGATTCTGGTGACGCTGGGCGCGCAGAACGCGCTGTGGCTGACGGCGCAACTGTTGCTGAACCAGCGCCGCAGCGCCGGGATCGAGGACCCTGGCTATCCCGGCCTGCGCGAAATCCTGAACCAGACCCGCTGCCGCGTGCAGGGAATCCCCGTGGGGCCGCGCGGGCTGGATCCGGTGGCGCTGCCCGAAGGGCTGGACGTGTTGTTCTGCACCCCGTCGCACCATTGCCCCACCGGCGCGACGATGCCCCTGGATGCCCGCCACGCGCTGCTCAAGGTCGCCAACGAGCGCGGGATGCTGGTGATCGAGGACGACTATGAATTCGAGATCAGCCCGGACCGCGCGCCCTTGCCGGCCCTCAAGTCGCTGGACCGTGAAGGGCGGGTGATCCACATCGGCAGCTTTTCAAAGTCGCTGTTCCCGGGCTTGCGGCTGGGTTTCCTGGTCGGGCCCGCGCCCTTCATCCGCGAAGCGCGCGCCCTGCGGGCCACGGTCCTGCGCCACCCGCCGGGCCTGTTGCAGCGCGCCGCCGCGCATTTCCTGTCGCTGGGGCACTATGATGCGATGCTGCGCCGGCTGACACGGGCCTTTGCCACCCGGCGCTCGGTCATGCTGGGTGCGGCCGAGGAACACGGCCTGACCGTCGCCGGCGCCACCGAGGACGGAGGGTCGAGCCTGTGGATGCGCACGCCAAAGGGGGTGAGCGCGGTGGAACTGGCGCGTCTGCTCAAGGACCGAAGCGTCCTGATCGAACCGGGGACACCGTTTTTCAGCACCGCGCATGCGGGCGACGGGTTCTACCGCATCGCCTATTCGTCGATCACCTCGGAACGCATCCCCGAGGGGATTCAGCGCATCGCCGGCGCACAGGCGACACTGGTGCGCTGACCTGGGCCCGGGCCCGGCGATCTGGCGCTAAGTTTCTGGCCCCGCTGGCCCTAAACATTCGCGGGCCGATCGCCCAATCTGAGACCAGACCACGCGGCCCGCATTTCGGCCCGCCCCAGACTCTCAAGGATCCAGTCCCATGAAGATGACTACCGAGGAAGCCTTCGTCAAAGTCCTGCAGCGCCATGGTATCGAACATGCGTTTGGCATCATCGGTTCGGCCTTCATGCCGATTTCCGATCTGTTCCCCAAGGCCGGCATCACCTTCTGGGATTGTGCGCACGAAGGCTCGGGCGGGATGATGGCGGATGGCTACACCCGGGCCTCGGGCAAGATGTCGATGATGATCGCGCAGAACGGGCCGGGGATCACCAACTTTGTCACCGCGGTCAAGACCGCCTACTGGAACCATACGCCGCTGCTTCTGGTCACGCCGCAGGCCGCGAACAAGACGATCGGACAGGGCGGGTTCCAGGAAGTCGAACAGATGGCCCTGTTCAAGGACATGGTCGCCTATCAGGAAGAGGTCCGCGACCCCTCGCGCATCGCCGAGGTCCTGAACCGGGTGATCGTCAACGCCCATCGCCGTTCGGCCCCGGCGCAGATCAACGTGCCGCGCGATGTCTGGACCCAGGTGATCGACATCGCGCTGCCCGCCGTGGTCGAATTCGAACGCCCGGGCGGCGGTTCCGGCGCCGTGGCCGAGGCCGCCCGATTGCTGACCGAGGCCAGGTTCCCGGTCATCCTGAACGGCGCAGGCGTCGTGCTGGGTGGCGCGATTCCGGCGTCGATGGCGCTGGCGGAACGACTGGATGCGCCGGTGTGCGTGGGCTATCAGCACAACGATGCCTTCCCCGGCTCGCACCCGCTGTTCGCCGGGCCCCTGGGTTACAATGGCTCCAGGGCCGGGATGGAACTGATCGCCAAGGCCGATGTGGTGCTGTGCCTGGGCACCCGGCTCAATCCGTTCTCGACCTTGCCGGGATATGGGATCGACTATTGGCCCAAGGACGCCAAGATCATCCAGGTGGATATCAACCCCGACCGGATCGGCCTGACAAAGACCGTCAGCGTGGGCATCGTCGGTGATGCGAGGCAGGTGGCCGAGGGCATTCTTGACCAGCTGGGCGAACACGCGGGCGACGCGGGCCGGGCCGAGCGCAAGGCCGAAATCGCACAGCGCAAGAGTGCCTGGGCGCAGCAGCTTGCCTCGATGGATCACGAGGATGACGACCCCGGCACCACCTGGAACCAGCGTGCGCGCGATGCGAAACCGGACTGGATGAGCCCCCGCATGGCCTGGCGCGCGATCCAGTCGGCGCTGCCGAAAGAGGCGATCATCTCGTCCGACATCGGCAACAACTGTGCCATCGGCAACGCCTATCCGTCGTTCGAGAGCGGGCGCAAATACCTGGCGCCGGGTTTGTTCGGACCCTGCGGCTATGGCCTGCCGTCGATCGTCGGCGCCAAGATCGGCTGCCCGGATGTTCCGGTGGTGGGCTTTTCGGGGGACGGGGCGTTCGGCATCGCGGTGACCGAACTGACCGCCATCGGTCGCGCGGAATGGCCGGCAATCACCATGGTCGTGTTCCGCAACTATCAATGGGGCGCGGAAAAGCGGAATTCCACGCTGTGGTATGACGACAATTTCGTCGGCACGGAACTGGACACCGGCGTCACCTATGCCGGCATCGCCCGGGCCTGCGGTTTGCAGGGGGTGCAGGCCAGGACCATGGAGGACCTGACGGCCGCCCTGACGCAGGCGATCGAGGATCAGATGAAGCACGGCAAGACCACGCTCATCGAGGCCCTGATCAACCAGGAGCTGGGCGAACCCTTCCGCCGCGACGCGATGAAGAAACCCGTCGTGGTGGCCGGGATCGACGCCGCGGACATGCGGCCGCAAAAGGGATGACACTGCCCTTCGGGCTGGGACCCGAGGCCGCCGCGTTCATGGCGGCGGTCATCTTTGCCGCGGCTTTCGTGCGGGGGTATTCCGGGTTCGGCTATCCGGTGCTGGTGATCGCCGCCGGGGCCCTGGTCATGAACCCGCTGGTTCTGGTCCCGGTGGCGGTGTTCGGCGATCTGGTGCTTTGCATCCAGCATTGGCGCGCGGCGCGACCGCATGTGCACTGGCCCACGGTGATCCGGCTGGTGATCGGGGCGGCGATTGGCCTGTTGCCGGGGCTCTGGGCGCTGGGACAGGTCGACGAACAGACCGCCCGCATCGTCATCGGCGCGGCCGTTCTGCTGGCCGCGCTGGTGATGCTGAGCGGCTGGACCTTGCCCGGGCGCGCCGGCCCATCGGTCACGCTGGGCATGGGGGTGCTGTCGGGGCTGGCCGCGCCGGCGGGGGTGGCGGGACCGCCCGTCGTGGCCTTGGCGACGGCACTGGGGTTGGCGCCGCTGGCGTTCCGGGCGACGCTGCTGGGATATTTCATCGCGCTGGATTCGCTGACGTTCGGTCAGTTCGCGCTGGCGGGGCGCATCGATGTGCAGGGCCTGTGGGCGGCGCTGCTGTCGGTGCCGCTGGTGGTGATCGGCAGCTGGTGGGGCGCGCGGCAGGTGCATCGCGCGGATCCGCTGACCTTTCGGCGGGTCACCATCGGCATCCTGATCGCGATGGCGGCGATCGGCCTGGGGCGGGCGCTGCTATGAGGGCCGACACCCTCCGCGGCGGGGCGTGGTCAGGCCGCGTTGACCATCGCCAGTGTGACGGCGGTGGCTGCGACGATGTCGTCCACACGCGCCCCGCGCGACAGGTCGCAGACCGGTTTGGCAAAGCCCTGAAGGAACGGACCGACCGCCTGTGCGCCGCCCAGTTCCTGCATCAGCTTGTAGGCGATGTTGCCCGCGTCCAGATCCGGGAAGATCAGCGTGTTCGCGGGGGGCGCGTCATGGCCCTTCTTGGCGCCGATCGCGGCGTTGAGCGCGGCATCGGCCTGAACGGGCCCGGCAAAACCGCAGGCCTCGGCCGCCGCGCGCACGCGGTCGACCGACGGGCCACTGCCGGACGAGCCGGTCGAGTAGCTGAGCATCGCGACCCGGGCGTCGCCCAGAAGCGCGCGTGCCGACGCGGCCGAGGCCCGGGCGATATCCGCCAGTTGCCGGGCGTCGGGATCGGTGTTGACCGCGCAATCGGCAAAGACCAGATCCCGCCCGTCCGGCATCAGCATCAGAAAGAAGCTGGACGGCGTTTCCACCCCATCGGCCATGCCGATGGCGAGTGCGGCCGCCTCGATCACGCGGCGCGTGGCGCTGGCGGCGCCGGCAACCATGGCGTCGGCTTCACCGGCCGAGACCATGGCCGCCGCGCGGATCAGCGGCTTGTCCAGCATCCGCAGGGCCAGCGCCGGTTTCAGCCCGGGACGGTTGGCCAGAAGGCGATCGACATAGGCCTCGGCCGGGCCGGCGTCGGCCAGCGCGACGGGCTGCGCCAGCCCCTCGGCTTCCAGCCGGCGGGTGGCCTCGACAATGCGGGGATCGTCCGTTTCGGGCAGGATCACCCGCGCCTTTCGGGTTTTCGCCGTGGCGATGGCCTGTTCCAGAACCCTCATCGTTCCCTCCGTCACCGATCAACCGGGAGACTGCCGATATGACCGAGACCGTCAAGATCAACCGTGGCCTGAAGGGCGTCTATTTCGAGCGTTCCGGCATTTCCGACATTGACGGCCGTGCCGGGATGCTGACCTATCGCGGCTATTCGATCCACGACCTCGCCACGCACGCCACCTTTGAGGAGGTCTGCTATCTGCTGGTGCATGGCGAATTGCCCGACGCCGCGCAACTGGCCGCGTTCGATGCGGCGCTGAAGGCCGGGCGCGTGCTGCCCGGAGCGGTGCACGATATCATCCGGGCCTGCGCGCACGGGCATCCGATGGATGTGTTGCGCACCGCCGTTTCGGCCCTGGCCGCGCTGGAACCGGATAGCCAGGACGCCAGCGAAGCGGGTTTCATCCGCAACGGCATCCGCCTGACGGCGCAGGTGCCGATGATCATCGCCGCCCACGAGGCGATCCGCAACGGGCGTGCCCCGGTCGATCCGGACCCCGCGTTGAGCCATGCCGCGAACTGGCTGTGGATGCTCAAGGGCGAGAAACCCAGCGCCGATGCGGCACGTCTGGCCGATGTGGATTTCATCCTGCATGCCGAACACGGGTCCAACGCCTCGAGCTTTGCGGCGCGCGTCACTGTCGGGACCGAGGCCAACCTGCATGGCGCGATGGTCAGTGCGCTGTCCACCCTGGCCGGGCCCGCCCATGGTGGCGCGGCCGAGGACGTGATGAAAATGGTCCACGAGATCGGCAGCCCCGACAAGGCCGCCGCCTATGTCGCCGCCAAGCGCGCGGCGAAAGAGGCTGTCACCGGCTTTGGCCACCGCGTCTATCGCGCCGAGGACCCCCGCGCCCGCCACATGCGCGAGGGCGTGCGCAAGCTGGGCGAGGAAATGGGCGAACCCGGATGGTATGAGATCCTTCAGGCCGTGGTCGCGGCGATGCAGCCCTACGCGCGCCACGGGCTGAACGTGAACGTCGATTTCTATTCGGGTGTGATCTATCAGCTCCACGGTATCCCCATGGATCTGTATGTGCCCATCTTTGCCATCGGCCGGATGCCCGGCTGGCTGGCGCAGTGTCTCGAACAGCGGCGCGGCAATATCCTGATCCGCCCGCTGACGCTCTACGATGGCGCCGCGCCGCGCGACTGGGTGGCGATCGAGGACCGTCAGGTCACGCGCAGGTAACCCGCCAGTCCGGTTTTCTGGTGTTCGATGACATGGCAATGAAAGGCCCAGTCGCCGGGGTTGTCGGCGACGAGGGCCACGTCCATCGTCTCGTATTGCAGCAGCAGGGCGGTGTCGGTCCAGTTGCGCGCAATGTCGCGCAGATTGGATGTGAGCGGCAGAAAGGACATGCCGTGCAGGTGGATCGGGTGGTCGTTGGGGCTCTCGTTCCTGAGTCGCAGGATATAGGTGCGCCCGCGTTCCATCGTCGCCAGCGGCCCCGCGCCCGATGCGTCGCCCTGCCACGACACCCGGTTGATCGACCAGAAGGTATAGCCCAGCGAGCCGCAGTAACCGTCATTCGCCGGTGGGCCGCCCGGGGCCCAGCCGATGACGAACTCGATCACCTCGGGGTCGGACAGGTCGGGCGTGGGCAAAGGGTTCGGCGGAAGCGGCCGCAGGTCGGCCAGATCGCGCCCCCGGTCCGCACCTGACGCGCGCAGCCGGATCACGGGGCGCAAACCGCCGGGCTGGTCGTTGAGCACGGCGATTTCGGCGCCTTCGACCGCCGGCATCTTCAGCGCGATATCGGCGCGCTGACCGGGCCCCAGGATCAGCGGTGCGTCGGCGGTGGGCCAGGGCAGGGGCTGATTCAGCGGGTGGCCATCAAAGGCGATGATCCGGCCCTCGGCGTCCGGCAGGTGCAGCTTGTAGACCCGGGTCGTATCCGTCGCCACCAGCCGCAGCCGCACGAGGCCCCCGGCGGGCGCCTCCTCGACGGGGTCAATCTGCCAGTTGGCGGTGTGGACGGCGCCAAAGGTTCCGTCGCGCGCAGCCCCCCGCGGCGTGTAGAAGGCGATGAACTGGCCGTCGTCACCCAGCCGGAAATCACGCATGTTGACCGGGATGTCGGCGTCAAAGCCGGGGTCCTCGGGTTCCTCGACGATCAGGATGCCGGTAAGACCCAACGCCATCTGTGCCATCGTGTTGCAATGCGGGTGATACCAGTAGGTGCCCGCATCGGGGGGCGTGAAGTCGTAGAGATAGCTGTCGCCCTGTCCCATGGGCACCTGCGTCAGATAGGGCACGCCGTCCATCTGCACGGGGATGCGCATCCCGTGCCAGTGCATCGTGGTATAGTCGTCAAAGGTATTCACGACCTCGGCCACGAAGCGTTCGCCTTGCCGCAGGCGCAGCACCGGCGGCGGGGCATCGGGCGACAGGCTGACCATCCCCTCGGTTGGGGCGGTGCCGGTCAGGTCGTAGCGCGCGGACTGGATCGTCAGGCGCAGGGGGGCGGCCAGGGCACGCCGCCCCAGGCCGGCCGTCGCCAGGCCGACCGCGGCCCCGGTGGACATCAGGAAATGACGGCGCTTCATGGTGGGCCTCGTTGCCGGGTTAGTTGAGTCTTTTTATCAACCAAATAGCCGAGTCGCACCAGAGCGTTTTGCCGCAGTCGGCGCGCGCGTCCTCTTGCCCCCCGGACAGGGGGCGGCGTAAGCATCGGCAGTCACAGGCAGGAGGACCGGATGGAGTCGAAGCAGCCGCAGCCGCTGAAAGCGGCGCTGTGGATGTGCGGGGCGATCGTCTCGTTCATCCTGATGGCCGTGGCCGGGCGGGCGGTGCAGGTCGAACTCAGCACCTTCGAGCTGATGTTCTGGCGTTCGCTGATCGGGCTGGGGATCGTTTCGGCGCTGATCTGGATCCGCCATCGGGATTTCGCGCTGATCCGCACCGCACACCCCGGTCTGCACCTGACGCGCAACGTGTTCCACTTCACCGGACAGAACCTGTGGTTCTACGGGCTGACGATGATCCCGCTGTCGCAACTGGTGGCGCTGGAATTCACCATGCCGATCTGGGTGCTGCTGCTTGCGCCCATGCTGCTGGGCGAGCAGATGACCCGGACCAAGGCCATCGTCGCGCTGATCGGCTTCATCGGGGTTCTGATCGTGGCGCAGCCCGGAACCCAGACCCTGAACGCCGGGCATCTGGCGGGGATCCTGGCGGCGATCGGTTTCGCGATGAACCTGATCTTCACCCGCAAGATCATGCTGTTCGACACGGTGCTGTGCGTGCTGTTCTGGATGACCTTCAGTCAAGGCGCGATGGCGCTGGTTCTGGCGCTGGCAACCGGGTTCCATTGGCCCGGCGATGCGATGTGGCCCTGGCTGGCGGTTGTCGCGGTGACCGGGCTGACCGCGCATTTCTCGCTGACGACCGCGCTGGGGCTGGCGCCTGCGATGCTGGTTGCGCCGATGGAATTTGCCCGTCTGCCCCTGATCGCCCTGGTGGGTGTGTGGCTCTATGCGGAACCGCTGGATCCGATGGTCTTTCTGGGTGCGGCGCTGATCTTTTCAGCAAATATCTGGAACTTGCGCGCGAATGCGGCAGGGCGCCGCAGCGGCGGTTGATCTGTCAAGCAAACCAGCGGGTTCCGGTAAGAAAACCTTACCGGTTTCCCCTAGGTGAGTCTCGAAATGAGTTTGCAGCGGCAAATCTCTGTGCTTTAACGAAGGCATCACTGCGTTCGACGACGCATTGAGCAAAATAATTCCTGGGAGGAAAAACATGGATCGTCGTTCTTTCCTGCGCGCCTCGACGGTTGGCGGTGCGGCGGCTGCGGCCTCGACTCTGGCGGCTCCGGCTGTCGCTCAAGGGCGCACCACCTGCGTCATCGTTTCGACCTGGCCGCGCGGATTCCCCGGTCTGGGCACCGGGGCCGAGCGCGTGGCGGCGCGGATCACCGAACTGACCGATGGCGCCATCACCACCGAATACTACGCTGCCGGCGAGCGCGTCGGTGCGTTCGATGCGTTTGATGCCGTGTCGGCCGGCGACGCGCAGGGCTACCATGGCGCCGACTACTACTGGAAGGGCAAGCACCCGGCCTGGGCCTATATCACGGCCGTTCCGTTCGGTCTGGTCGCAGCCGAACAGAACGCCTTCTTCAAGTATCTGGGCGGCCGAGAGCTGTGGGACGAGCTGGGCGACGAGTTCGGCATCAAGGGCTTCCACGCGGGCAACACCGGCGTGCAGATGGGCGGCTGGTTCAACAAGGAAATGAACTCGCCCGAGGATTTCCGCGGTCTGCGGATGCGGATCCCCGGCATCGGCGGCGACATGATGGCCAACATGGGGGTGTCCGTCGTCTCGCTTCCGGGTGGCCAGATCTATGAGAACCTCGTTTCGGGCGCCATCGACGCGACGGAATGGGTCGGTCCCTGGAACGACTATTTCCTGAACCTCTATCAGGCGGCGCGCTATTACTACTGGCCGGGCGTGCACGAACCCGGCGCGGCGCTGTCGATGGGCTTCAACAAGTCCTGGCTGACCAGCCTGCCGACCTGGCAGCAGGCCGCGATCGAGGCCGCCTGCGGCGAGGAAAACGACCGGATGCTGGCGGAATACAACGCCAACAACGGCACCTACCTGGCCCGTCTGGTGAACGAGCACGGCGTTCAGCTGCGCGAGTTCAACGATGACATCTACGATGCCTTTGGTGTCGCCGCGGACGAGACCTTTGACACGATCCGCGCGCACTCGGATCTGGCCAACCGCATGCACGAGGCGTTCCTGGCCGCGCGCGAGAATGTCGGCGGCTGGATGAACATCTCGGACATGCCGTATCTGCGCCAGCGCAACCGCGTTCTGGGCATCGACTGATCCGATGACCGTGTGACGGCACAGGCCGGGCGTGCGCAGATCGCGTGCGCCCGGCTTTGCCTTGACGACCCAAACCGGACCCTCAAAAGGGGTGGACCCGACCATGACCACCGCGACCGCGACCACCGGCCCCGCACGGGACAACACGGCCTTTGCGCTGCGGCTTTTCGCCTGGGGCATCGTGTTCGTCACCTTTGCCTTTCTTGTCGAGAATTACCTGGTTCACTGGCTGAACCTGCCCGGCGCCCGCAGCGTCCTGTCGGGCGGAGGCGGCTATCTGGCCGCCGGTGTCTATGTGCTGGCCGGCGTTCTGGCGCTGGCGGCAGCGCGCAGCCCGTCGCCGGACGGATTGCGCGGCGACAGTGCCCGCATCACCGCCATCGCGGGCTATATCGCGCGCGCGGCCTTCTGGATCGTGCTGCTGGTCGGCGTGGCCGATTCACTCATCTCCTTTCTCAGGGTCGAGGACCTTCTGACCGGCCTGGTGGGCGAGGACCTGGCAACCAGCCTTGGCCTGCCACAATGGCGTGGGCCCTATGTGCACATGCCGCTGGCCGCGCTTGCCCTGGTCATTGCCTTCTTCACCCGGGGGGTCAGTTTCGTCTGGCTTTCGCTGCTGGTGGTGGTGGTGCAACTGGTCATCGTGATCGGGCGCTTTGTCTTTTCCTACGAACAGGCCTTCATCGCTGACCTGGTGCGCATGTGGTATGCGGCGCTGTTCCTGTTTTCCTCGGCCTACACGCTGGTGGAGGAAGGGCATGTCCGGGTGGATGTGTTCTATGCCTCGATGGGGGTTCGCACCAAGGCGCTGGTCAACGGCATCGGCGCGGTGGTGCTGGGCATGAGCCTGATGTGGGTCATCCTGGTGCTGGGAACGGCAACCCGCGCCAGCCCGATCATCGGCCCGTTCATCAGCTATGAACAGGGTCAGCAGACCTATGGTCTGGCGACGAAATACTGGATGGCGGCCTATCTGGCGATCTATGCGGTCCTGATGATGGTTCAGTTTGCGGCGATGGTGCTGAAATCCGGCGCCGACTGGCGCGAGGAACCCGACCCCGCCACCCCATCGGCCCCCCCTGCGACAGCCAAGGCGGATTGAGCGACATGGAACTGGTCTTTCTCTGTATCCTCGTGCTGATGATGATGGTCGCGCTGGGCGTGGGCTTTCCGGTGGCCTTTGCGCTGCCCGGCGCCGCCCTGGTGACGATCGGACTGGCGGCCGCATCGGGATTTGCGTTCGCGGGCGACAGCGCGGCCTATTTCGGATCGGGCAGCGCGACCGAATGGATGACCGCCGGCGTCACCAATTTTCGCGGCGTCTATTGGGAGGCGAACCGCGATACGCTGATCGCCATCCCGCTGTTCGTGTTCATGGGCATCATGCTGCAGCGATCCAAGATCGCCGAGGAACTGCTGGTCACCATGGCCAAGCTGTTCGGCCGCCTGCCGGGCGGCCTGGGCATCTCGGTGGTGCTGGTGGGTGCGCTGCTGGCCGCGACCACCGGGATCGTCGGCGCCACGGTGGTGGCGATGGGGCTGATCAGCCTGCCCGCCATGATGCGCAGCAACTATTCGCAGCCGCTGGCGACCGGGGTCATTCTGGCCTCGGGGACGCTGGGACAGATCATTCCGCCGTCGATCGTGCTGATCATCCTGGCCGACCAGCTCGGATCCGCGGTCGATACCGCCGGGCAGCTCAGACTGGCCGAGTATCAGGCCGCGACCGGCGAATTCGCCATGCCGTCGGAACTGTCGGTGATCCCGGCCTCGGCGGGGGACATGTTCATGGGAGCGCTCATCCCCGGGCTGATCCTGGTGGGGATGTATATCCTCTATATCCTGGGTTTCGCGCTGATCCGCCCCAAATCCGCCCCCGCCGTTCCGATCGAGGGGCAGATGGACCGCGCCTTCTGGGCCGAGGTCTTCTGGGCCACCGTGCCGCCGCTTCTGCTGATCGTGCTGGTGCTGGGGTCGATCCTGACGGGGGTTGCGACGGTGACGCAGGCTGGCGCGGTGGGCGCCGCCGGGGCTGCGGTCATGGCCGGCTACAAGCTGCACGATGGCCCGCGGCGCTACTGGCCGGCGATCGTCGGGCTGGCGTCGCTGTTCGGGATCGCCTTCCTTGCGCAGACCTACAACCTGAACATCCGCCAACTGGACAGTTCCGGGGATTACACCGGCGTGACGCTGGCGTTCGTGGCGGTCGGCTTCCTGGTCTGGTCCCTGGTGTGGAGCACCTGGCGCACCTGGAAATACGAGGGCACGCTGTATGCCGTGATGGTGGAAACCGCAAAGACCAGCGCCATGGTGTTCATCATCCTGATGGGCGCGGCCATGTTGATCGCGGCGTTCCGCGCCTTTGGTGGCGATCATCTGGTGACGGAATACCTGACCTCGCTGCCGGGCGGTTTCTGGGCGCAGTTCACCATCGTCATGCTGGTGATCTTCGTCCTGGGCTTCTTTCTGGATTTCATCGAGATCTCGATCGTCGTGGTGCCGATCACCGCGCCGATCCTTCTGATGAACCCCGAGGCCAACGTGACCGCGATCTGGCTGGGCGTGATGATCGGCATGAACATCCAGACCAGCTTTCTGACGCCGCCCTTCGGCTTTGCGCTGTTCTACCTGCGCGGCGTCGCCGACAAGACGGTCAAGACCCTGAGCATGTACAGAGGGGTCATTCCCTTCATCTCCATGCAGCTGATCGGTCTGGCCGTGGTGGGCTATTTCCCGCCGCTGGCGAACTATCTGCCCACGCGCATCGCGTTGTTGTCGGAAACCGCGCCCCCGCCGCGCAATCCGCGTCTTCAGGCCTGCACCGAGGTGATCCTCGAACGCACGGTGCCGGACCAGCATGAGGCCGTCACCGCCCTGATCGACCGCGTCCGGCAGGCCGATGCCTCGGCCCTGCCGCGGGGTCGGCAGCGCGATCTCGACCGCGCGCTCACGGGGTATGAGGACAGCTTCCCGCGTCTCGAGGCGTTGGTGGCCGCGCAGGCCGATGTCGCCGCCGCGACCCCGGCCTATGAGCCGCTGCACCGGATCGTGCGGCAGGTCCGGCAGGACCGCGCCCGTCTGGAAGAACGCATCGCCGACAACGAGACGCTGATCGGCCGGATGCACCGCGAGGACGAGGCCAGCGACCGGGCCCGGCTGGAGGCCCGCAATGCCGGCTACCAGCAGCAGCTTGACGGGCTGGACGCCCAGCTTCCCGCCGACTGGGAGGACCGCCACACCGCCTTTCGGGCGCTGACGCGGGCCGAAACAGAGGCACGGCGCGCCTTCCAGCAGGCCAGTTCGCAAAGCTACGTCTCGATTCGCGACATTGCGGCCGAGATCGCGGCCGGTGACGGTTTCGCGGCCCTGCGCCCGCAGGTTGCAAGCATCGTCGCGCGTGTCGGTCAGGCAGACCCCGAGGCCCTGGCCGAGGAGTTGAGCGCGATGGAAGCCGGACTGGGCGACCTCGCGGGGTCGAACGACCTGCGCAGCGCGTCCAGCGGCCTCAGGCGGTTCCTGTCGGGCCGCCGTGCCGATCCGGACAGGGCCGCGCAGGCCGCGCCGGAATTGCTGGCGCAGCTCGACAGCGACATCGCCTGGCGGCAGGCGGCGGCGCAGGGTGGCTTGCTGACGGCGCTTCAGGCGCTTGAACTGGAAACGCGCGACACGCTGGGCCTGCGGGAACAGGACCGCTTGCCGCGCGCGATGGCGCTGGAAGTGGCGGGCTGCCTGTCGCATCACCGCGACGTTTCGTTGCAGTTCTGAGCAGGGAACCGGGGGGTTTGCCACCCCCCGGACCCCCCGGCGCGTATTTCCGACAAGATGATGAGGCCCCGCCGGGCCCGGTTGCAACCCAGGGTCAGGAGTTGCATATAGGCAGTGATCCAAGGGGTGTTGCCGATGAATTACCTGGAATTCGAAAAACCGCTGGCCGAGATCGAAGGCAAGGCGACCGAACTGCGGGCGATGGCGCGCAACAACCCCGAAATGGACGTGGACAAGGAAGCCGAAGCTCTGGACCGCAAGGCCGAGCAGATGCTGACCGATCTCTACAAGGGCCTGTCGCCCTGGCGCAAATGCCAGGTGGCCCGGCATCCCGACCGGCCGCATTGCCAGGACTATATCGATGCGCTGTTCACCGAGTTCACGCCGCTGGCCGGCGACCGCAACTTTGCCGACGATCACGCGATCATGGGCGGTCTTGCGCGGCTGAACGATCGGCCCGTGGTTGTGATCGGGCAGGAGAAGGGCTCGGACACGAAATCGCGGATCGAGCGCAATTTCGGCATGGCCCGGCCCGAGGGGTATCGCAAGGCGATCCGGCTGATGGAGTTGGCGGATCGGTTCAACCTGCCGGTGGTGACCATTGTCGATACGCCCGGCGCCTATCCGGGCAAGGGCGCCGAGGAACGCGGCCAGGCCGAAGCGATCGCGCGCTCGACCGAGAAATGCCTGCAGGTGGGCGTGCCGGTCATCTCGGTGATCGTGGGTGAGGGGGGCTCGGGCGGGGCGGTGGCCCTGGCGACCGCGGACAAGGTGCTGATGCTGGAGCATTCGGTCTATTCGGTCATCACGCCCGAGGGGTGTGCCTCGATCCTGTGGAAGGATGCCGAGAAGATGCGCGAGGCCGCCGAAGCCATGCGCCTGACCGCGCAGGACCTGCTGAAGCTGGATGTCATCGATCAGATCATCGCCGAGCCCCGGGGCGGCGCGCAGCGCGACCGCGCGGCCGCGATCGGTGCCGTGGGCAAGGCGCTGACCGCGACGCTGGAGAAACTGGATGGCAAGTCGCGCGCCGATCTGATCGCCGCGCGTCGCCGCAAGTTTCTGGACATGGGCCGCAAGGGGCTGGCTGCGTGACGGGGCTGACCGTCCGACCCTTTCAGCCAGGCGACGAAACGGCCCTGACCGGGGTTCTGAACGCCATCATCGCCGCCGGCGGAACCACCGCCTATGAGACCCCCTTCACGTCCGAAGGGTTGCGTGCCTCGCATCTGGACGGGGACAGGGTGCTGTGCTGCCATGTGGTGCTCGAGGGCGGCGACCCTGTCGGGTTCCAGGTTCTCAACGCCAATCCACGCCTGCCTGCGGGATGGGGCGACATTGCGACCTTTACCCGCCGCGACCCGCCCGTCAGGGGTGCGGGAACGGCGCTGTTCGCGGCCACGCGGGCGCGGGCGCGCGCCATGGCGCTGCACACGCTGAACGCCACCATTCGCGCCGACAACGTGCCGGGTCTGGCCTATTACGCCAAGATGGGGTTCGTGGATTACGCTGTCATTTCCGGGGTGCCGCTGTCGGATGGCACGCCAGTGGACCGGATTCAGCGCAAGATCACCCCCTGACCCGACGGAAACGCCGGGCTCAGGCGTGGATCAAGGGTTCACCCTTGTCAGAGCGAGACCCCATGGCGCGTTTGGCCCTTCCGCTTTCGTTTGTTTCCTTGATCCTGACTGGCGCGATCTTCGGCTTTTTCTATGCATGGATCGTGTCCACCATGTGGGGCCTTGATGCCGCCGATCCGCGGATTGCGATGGCCGCCATGCAGGCGATGAACGCGTCTGTTCGGAACGCCTGGTTCGCGCCCGCCTTTTTCGCCACGCCTTTCGTGCTGTTCCTGACCGCGCTGGCGGCACTGGGCCGGGACCGGGCCGCCGCATTGGCCCTGGCCGTGGCTGGCGTGCTGTATCTGGCAGGCGGCCTGATCCTGACCGCGACGGTCAACGTGCCGATGAACGAGGCCCTGGGCGCCATGACCGTTCCGGACGACATCGGGCAGGCTGCCGAGATATGGCAGGCCTATTCGCCGCGTTGGCAGGTGTTCAACCAGATCCGCACGGCGGTCAGCGGTCTGTCCCTGTTGCTGACCGGCTGGGCGCTGTGGCAGCTGGGGCGCAGCGCGGGGCGGGACTGACGCTCACCACATCGTCTCGGCGGCGCGGCCCGGCCAGATGCGGTCGTATTCGGCCCCGTCAAAGGCGCCCTGCGTGATCTCGGTCAGGAAATCGCCGACCGAGGGCAGGCCCGCGCTGTCGTCGCGCGCCCAGATACCCGACCGGATCAGCGCCCGGGCGCATTGGGAATAGACCTCGGCCACGGCGATGACGATCACCAGCCGGGGCTGTTTCCCGCCCCGGTCGAAGCGGGCCAGCAGGGCCGGGTCGTCGGACAGGCGCGCGGTGCCGTTCACCCGCATGACCGTGCTGGACCCCGCCACCAGGAACGCCACCGACACACGCCCGTCGCGCACGATGTTCCTGAGCGTGTCGATCCGGTTGTTGCCGCGCCAGTCGGGCATCAGCAGCGTGCCGGGATCGGCGATCTGCACCACGGGGCCGTCGTCGCCCCGGGGCGTGCCATCCGTTCCCTCGGGCCCCACGCTGGAAAGCAGGCAGAAGCGGCTGGCCGCGATCCAGCGGGCATAGGCGGGGGTCAGGCGGCGGGTGACCTTGATCCGCGCCGCCTCGGGCGGGGCGCCGTAGCGCGCGTCAAGCTCCTCGATGGTGTCGATCCAGCGCATCCCCTGGGCCCCCTGTCGGTCGGCCCCAGCCTAGCGGATCCCGTTTGCCTGCTGCAAGGCGCGGACATAGGCCACCACCATCGCCACATCGCCCCGGGTCAGGCCGGGCACGGGCGGCATGTTGCCAAACGGCCAGTGATGCGACTGCACCCCCTGGGCGGCGGCGCGCTGAAAGGCCTCGTCGCCATGGTGGCCAGGTTCATAGATGCGATGCACCAGCGGCGGCCCGAACCCGTCGCGGCCGGCGGCATTCTGCCCGTGGCAGGTGGCACAGGCAGAGTCAAAGATACGCTGGCCGATCTGCGCGTTGGCGGGCAGGGTTTCGGGGATCGTCACGGCGACCAGGGGCGCACCGGCCGGTGGTTGGGGCGCGGTGGCGGGCGGTTGGGGGTGTGTCAGATACCAGGCAACGCCAGCGATGGCGGCGACGATTGGCAGGGCGATGAGACTGGTGCGGCGCATGGGTCCTCCGGTTTGCCCGAAGGGGTGTGCCCCTTCCGGCAACTGGAAGGTCAAGCGGGGACATGCCGGTCCCCGCGATCACCTTTTCGTGCGCGGTTTCCTGGGTTTGGGGGTGGGCAGGTCCTCCCAGATCGCCCGGGCGACGGCACACAGCGATTCCGGATCGTCCAGCAGCGTCGCGCCGATCAGATAGGGTTTCGACCCCGGATAGGCCGGCCCCGTTTCCGGCGCGTCGATCAGCGCGCGGGCGCCGGGGGTGTCCTTCAGGAACAGGGTGTCGTCGCAGATAAAGCCCAGCACCTTGCCATCGAGATAGAGCGCGTATTCCCCGAACATCGCCTGAACCCGCGTTTCACCCGCGCCCTGAAGCTGTTCCAGAATGAACTCGGTGGTTTCACGCTGCGTCGCCATGTCGGGCCTCAGGGGGCAAAGCCGGCGTCAGCCATCAGCGCGTCCGACCGCGTTTCCACGATGTCCTCGACATGGGTGAGGAAGCTGCGCATCGGCTGGCCGGCGGGGATTTCGGGCAGAAATTCGATCACGGCGAGACCCGGCTTGCGATAGACGCGCTGACGCGGCCAGAACACGCCGACGTTGCAGGCAACGGGCACCACGGGCGTGCCCAGTTCCTGATACAGAACCGCGACACCCACCTTGTAGGGCGGCTTTGCCCCGGGGGCGACGCGGGTGCCCTGCGGGAAGATGATCAGTTGACCGGGTTCCTGCGCGCCCGACTGGACCTTGTCCACCATCGACTTGATCGCCGCGCCGCGCTTGCCGCGATCGACCGGCACGCATCCGATGCGCAGGGCATACCAGCCCAGGATCGGCGCCCAGACCAGTTGCTTCTTCATGATGAACTTGGGCCGGGGCAGCACGTTGCACAGCAGGATGATGTCGAAAAAGCTCTGATGCTTGGCCGCGATCATTACCTCGGCGGTCGGGACAGGGCCGCGCACCTCGGATTTCAGGCCGATCATCCAGCGCGCCGACCAGCGCACCCAACCGGTCCAGGTATGGACCGCGACAAAGGCGCCGTTCCGGCTGACCAGTGACCACGGCAGGAACGCGACCGCCATGATCACCATGACCAGGTAGATCTGGACCGTGAACAACAGCGACATCAGCCATTGAAACCCGTAGCGCATCAGCCTTCCCTTTTCAGAACGCGCAGCGCCGCGGCGCGGGTCGCCAGAAATGCGATGGCCCCCGCCAGTGGCGGGATGGCCAGCGGTGTCAGCCAGCCGAGCCCGGCAAAACCCAGCCCGGTCAGAAACCCGCTGTCGCCGGCGACGGGCAGCAACGCAAAGGCCGCAATACCCAGCACCGTGCCCGCGACGGCGCCGACAAAGGCGCGGATCGCAAAGCGGCGGGTAAAGGCGCGGGCGATGAACGCATCGCGGGCCCCGACCAGCCTGAGAACGCGGATCACCTGCGCGTTCGATGCCAGCGAGGCACTGGCCGCCAAGGTGATCATGGCCGCCATCATGCCCCCGATCAGCACGACCGAGGCCCAGGCCAGCAGCCGCAGACTGTCGGCGGCTTGCACCAGGGGGCGGCGCCAGCGGGTGTGGTCGTCCAGCACCGCGCCGGGGGCCTCGGACGCCAGCCTGAGCCTGAGCCCGGCGGCATCGAAGCCTTGCGGCGATTCGATGATCTCGATCATCCGGGGCAACGCCAGGGATTCCAGTGGCAGGTCTGGCCCGAACCAGGGTTCCAGCAGCGCGCGCTGTTCCTCGATGTCCATCACCCGGGTCGAGGTCACGCCAGGCGTGGTGCGCAGGATCTCGAGCACCGCCGCGGTTTGCGCGCCGATCTGCGACGGGGGTGCGGACAGCCGCAAGGTGGCACTTTGCGACAGGGTGTCCGACCAACGCTGCGCCAACTGGCCCGAGGACAGCGACAGCGCCAGCGCAAAGACCGCCAGAAAGGCCATCGCGGCCGAGGTGGCGCCGGTCACGATCGAGCTGACGCCGGAATCGGGCACCACGCGGGCGGGATCGCCAAAGGGCGCGCGCGCGCCGCTCACAGGTCCGCCCCCGCGGCTTGCAATCCGCCATCGACGATCCGCAGGACACGCGCCGAAACCGCCGATTTGGCGTTGCGAATCAGGGTCATGTCATGGGTGGCGATCATCACGGCCGTGCCCATCCGGTTCAATTCCACCAGCAGCGACAGCAAGCGTTGCGACATTTCGGGATCGACGTTTCCGGTGGGTTCGTCGGCCAGCACGACCTCGGGCGACAGGATCACCGCCCGCGCCAGTGCCGCGCGCTGACGTTCGCCACCCGAAAGGGTGGGCGGCAGGGCATCCGCCTGAGGGCCCAGCCCGACCCAGCCCAGCAATTCGCGCAGATCGTTGACGGGCACCGCGCGGCCCGTCGCCGTAAAGGGCAGCGCCACGTTTTCCGCCAGCGTCAGGTGGTCCAGGAACTGGCAGTCCTGGTGGATCACGCCGATGCGGCGGCGGGTGTCGGCCAACCCGTCGCGGCTGAGCGCGCCCAGCGACTGACCGAACAGCTCGACCGTGCCGGACCGTGGCTGAAGCTCGCCATAACACAGTTTCAGAAGCGTGCTTTTCCCCGCGCCCGAAGGGCCGGTCAGAAAGTGAAACGCGCCCGGGGCGATGTGCAGGTCGATCCCCCTCAGCAGCCCGCGCCCGCCGTAATCGTGCGATACGTTTGCCAGTCGGATCACGCTAACCCCTCTTACCCCTCCGAAACCGGGCTCTGCCCTTGGAAGTTGGTTTGGGGATTGCTACAACAACAGGACACCGTAGCCAATGGCCGAGGCAGGCGACGGGCGAAATTCGTCCTGTTGAGGAGAGCCGATGCGACTGACCTGTCCGAACTGCAACGCGCAGTACGAGGTGGATGAGAAGGTCATTCCCAAGGCCGGGCGCGATGTGCAGTGCTCGGCTTGCGGTCATACCTGGTATCAGTATCCCATGGAGGTGGCGTTGCAGATGCGCGCCGCCGAACTCGACGACGACGATGACGATGACGACGAGCCCGCCAGTGGCGGTGGCTCCGCCCCCGGTCTGGCGGCCGGCGACAGGCCGCGTCAGCCGCCGCGGATCGACAAGACCGTGCTCGATGTCCTGCGCGAGGAGGCCGAGCGCGAGTTGGGCGAACGCAAGCGCGCCCAGACCGGGCTGGAAACCCAGGGCGATCTGGGCCTGGTCCGTCCCACGCGGTCCAAGGCCGCACCCTCGCGCATCTATGGCGAGGACGACCCGGTCCCCGAGGAACCGGATACCGGCCTGATCGAGCCCGACGAGGACGAGAATGCCGAACCCGTTCGTCGCCGCAATCTGCTGCCCGATATCGAGGAGCTGAGCTCGACACTGGAACCGGGCAGCGAACGGGCCGACGACACGCTGGACGACGTCGGCACCGATCCCGAACAGAAGGGCTTTCGCCGGGGGCTGTCCACGGTGTTCATGATCGCGCTGGCGCTGGTGGTGCTTTATCTTCTGGCGCCGCTGATCGTGGCCTATGTGCCCGCCCTGCGCACGCCGTTGGCCGCCTATGTCGGACTGATCGACGGGCTCAGGGCCTCGGTCGCGGGACTGTTGCGGGGGCTGGTCGGCGGCTGACCTGTCGGCGCCGCGGCTCACGCGGCGCGGATCAGGCCCCAGATCAGCACCACCCAGGCGACACCGGCGGCGATCGCCGTCACAGCGACCATCGCGCTGCCGCAGTCCTTTGCCTTGCCGGCCAGCGGGTGCTGGTCAGGCGTGACGAAATCCACCACCGCCTCGATGGCGGTATTGGCCAGTTCCGCCGCCAGCACCAGCAGGCCCAGGGCCAGGATCATGGCCCGTTCCGCCGGGCTGAGCGGCAGGGCAAAGGCAGCCATCGCCGAAAGGACATTCGCCAGCGACCACTGCCTGAGGGATTTTTCGCTGGCCCAGGCCGCCGCCCATCCCTGCCAGGACCACAGGCAGGTATGCGCCAGTCGCCGCCCCTCGGCGCGCAGCCATGCCAGCATGAAACCCTCCCTCGACGACGGATCGCGCCAGACTAGGGCGGAATGACGGAACTGTGAAGTGCCCGCGCCGGGGGTTACGACCGCGCTTCCAGCGCCTCGATCCGGGCCTTGAGCGCCTCGTTCTCCTCGCGCGCTTTCTGGGCCATGGCGCGCACCGCGTCGAATTCTTCGCGCGTGACGAAATCGCGATCCGCAAACCAGCGGTCCATCAGGCTCTTGACCGCGGTTTCGGCCTCGGTCCGGGCGCCGTGGGCCACGCCCATGGCATTGGTCATCAGTTTCGACAGGTCATCGAAGATCCGGTTGCCGGGCTGCATGATGAACTCCTCAGGCTGGTTCCGCGTCTATATGGGCCGACCCCGGGCGATGCGCAAGGTTGACTTCCCCGCGGTGTCACGGGAAACCCGATCGATACCCGCCACCCTGGACCCGCCATGCCCTTCGTGATCGACTTTCCCGCGTTCCTGCATCCTGAGATCTTCTCGCTGCACCTGGGCGGATTCACCCTGGCGCTGCGGTGGTATGCGCTGGCCTATATCGCCGGTTTCCTGATCGGCTGGCGGTTGATCGTGGCGTCGATGCGCCGGCCCGACTGGTGGCCCGGGAACCGCGCGCCCATGACCGCCGAGCAGGTCGAGGCCCTGCTGACCTGGATCATTGTCGGCGTGATCCTGGGCGGGCGACTGGGCTTTGTGCTGTTCTATCAACCCGGCTACTACCTGGCCCACCCCGCCCGGATCGTGCAGGTGTGGGAGGGGGGCATGTCCTTTCACGGCGGCCTGCTGGGCGCGACGCTGGCGGGCCTGGTATTCGCGTGGCGGCAGGGCATCGCACCCTCGGCCGTGGGCGATTCGATGGCCATGGTCATCCCGGTGGGGTTGGGCCTGGGCCGTATCGCCAACTTCATCAATGCCGAGCTGTGGGGCCATCCCACGACGTTGCCCTGGGGCGTGGTCTTTCCCGGTGCGGGCGGGGTCTGCCCGCCCGACTGGCTGCTGATCTGCGCCCGTCACCCGACCCAGCTGTACGAGGCCGGGATGGAGGGCGTGCTTCTCGGTCTGGTGCTGTGGGTGATGGTCACGCGGCTGGGCGCGCTGCGCCACCCCTGGCGCGTCACTGGCACCTTCCTGTCCGGCTATGCGCTGGCGCGAATCGTCGTGGAATTCTGGCGCATGCCGGACGATCAGTTCCTGGCGGTCGATCCGGCGGGCTATGTGATCCGCCTGGGCGATTTCGGGCTGACGATGGGCCAGACCCTCAGCCTGCCGATGCTGGCGGCCGGGGTGGTGCTGATCCTTCTGTCACGGCGCCGCGCATGACGGCACTGGCGGCCCTTCTGGCACGGCGCATCGCGGCCACGGGGCCGATGCGGCTGTCCGATTACATGGCCGAATGCCTGCTGAATCCGCAGCATGGCTACTATGCCACCCGCGACCCGCTGGGTGCCGCCGGCGATTTCATCACCGCGCCCGAGATCAGCCAGATGTTCGGCGAACTGATCGGCCTGTGCCTGGCGCAATCGTGGCTGGACCAGGGGGCCCCGCGCGCGATCCTGGCCGAGGCCGGCCCCGGCCGTGGCACCCTGATGGCCGATATCTGGCGCGCGACCCGGGCCGTGCCCGGTTTCCATGACCGTGTGACGCTGCATCTGATCGAGGCCTCGCCCGTGCTGCGGGCCGCGCAGGGCCGTCGGCTGCAAGGCGCACCCGCAACCTGGCACGACACGGTCGATGATCTGCCCCAGGCCCCGCTCTGGTTCATTGCGAACGAGTTTTTCGACGCGCTGCCGATCCGCCAGTTCCACCGCGCCCCGGATGGCTGGCGCGAGGTGGTGGTGGGCGCGCAGGGCGACCGGCTGACGCCCGGGCTGACCCCCGCCGCCCCGCTTGCCGACCTGGCGGACCGACTGGCCGACACCGTCGCCGGCGACGTGGTCGAACTCTGCCCCGCAGCGCGCCCGGTGATGGGGGCCCTCGCGCAGCGGATCGCCGGCCACGGCGGTGCGGCGGTCATCATCGATTACGGCGGATGGCACAGTCTGGGCGACACGTTCCAGGCGCTGCAGGATCACGCGTTTGCCGATCCGTTTGCGAACCCCGGCCGCGCCGACCTGACCGCGCATGTGGATTTCGAGGCGCTTGCCCGCGCCGCGCCGGCGCTGACCCACAGCGCGCTGACCACCCAGGGCGCGCTGTTGCGGGCCCTGGGGATCGACGCGCGCGCGCACCGGCTGGCGCAGGGATTGAGCGGCGCGGCGCTGGATCGCCATCTTGCCGCGCATCGCCGCTTGACCCACGCGCAGGAAATGGGAACGCTGTTCAAGGCGCTCGCCCTGGTCGCACCGGGGGCGCCGCTGCCGCCGGGGTTCGCGCCCCACTCGCCCAAAGGTCCTGAGACATGACGCTGGAGATCCTGACCTCGGAAACGCTGTCGCCGCTGATGCACGGGTTCTTCACCCGCCGGGGGGGCGCGTCCTCGGGCATCTTTGCGGGGTTGAACTGCGGCACCGGATCGTCGGACCAGAGCGAGATCGTGGCCATCAACCGCGCGCGGGTGGCGCAGGCGCTGGCGGTCACCACCGAAACGCTGGTCGGGGTGCATCAGGTCCATTCCGCGGATGTCGTGACCGTGACGCGGGCCGGCCCGCAGGGCAAGGCTGACGCGATGGTCACCGATGTGCCGGGGCTGGCGCTGTCGATCCTGACCGCCGATTGCATGCCGGTGCTGCTGGCCGATCCGCAGGCAGGGGTCATCGGCGCCGTTCATGCGGGCTGGAAAGGGGCGCTGGCCGGCGTGCTCGAGGCGACCCTCGACGCGATGGAGGACCTCGGCGCCGATCGCGCTGACACCTGTGCGGTGATCGGTCCGTGCATCAGCCAGTCGGCATATGAGGTCGGCCCCGAGTTCCTGGACGCCTTCACCGCCGAGGACCCCGACTTTGCCTGGTTCTTCGCCAACGGGCAGGGCGACCGCTATCTCTTTGACCTGCCGGGATTCGGGCTGAACCGACTGCGGGCCGCGGGAATCGGACAGGCGGAATGGACGCGGCACTGCACCTATGCCGATCCCGCGCTGTTCTATTCCTATCGCCGCACCACCCACGCCGGCGAGGCCGACTATGGCCGCCTGATTTCCGCCATTCGTCTGTAGCCGCTGCACGAATTTCGTGCGGGTGCCCTTTTTCCGCCCGATTTTCCGGTCAGAACTGGTCCCGAGCGGCGCCGAAGTGCGCCCAGACACAAGGACCGAGACAATGGCAAAGCCCTCACGCTGGACCCAATGGGTGATTTCCGAAAGCGCCGATCCGCGCGTGACCATGCCCTGGAGCCGCCGTGGCGATACCCGCCATTCCCACCGGCCGCGCCCGGTGTTCGCCCCCGCCTGATCGCGTCGTTCTGGCGGGGAATTGCCGCGTGGCATTCCCGCTGACAGGGATATCGGAACAGGGCCAGATACCCGCGTCCGGCATCGCGCCGGAAGCAACCGGGTTCGAGTCATGTTCAAAGTATCCCTCGCCGAAGGTATCGGCACCTTCATTCTGGTCTTTTTCGGGGTCGGGTCGGCCGTGCTGATGGGGCCGCATGTCGGCCATCTGGGCATCGCGCTGGCCTTTGGCCTGTCGATCGTCGCCGCCGCCTATGGCCTGGGCGCGATCTCGGGCGCGCATCTCAATCCGGCGGTGTCGCTGGGCGCGCTGGTCGCCGGCAAGCTCAACATCCGCGGATTCCTGCTGTATGTCGTGTCGCAACTGATCGGGGCCGTGATCGGCGCGCTGGTCGTCTGGTTGATCGCGTCGGGCCGCGCGGATTACGACGTGGCCACGCATGGACTGGGCCAGAACGGTTGGGGCGACGGCTATGGCGACGGCTACGGCATGGTGGCGGCCTTCGTGTTCGAGATCGTCGCGACCTTCCTCTTTGTCACCGTCATCCTGGGTGCGACCCACGCAGCCGCGCCGATCGGCTTTGCCGGGCTGGCGATCGGCCTGACACTGGCCGGGATACACCTGGTCGGCATCAGCGTGACGGGCGTGTCGGTCAACCCCGCGCGGTCCATCGGTCCGGCGCTGTTCGTCGGCGGGCAGGCCCTGTCGCAGCTGTGGCTGTTCATCGTCGCCCCGGCCCTGGGGGCCGTCATGGCGGGCATTCTCTATCGCGCGGAACTGACCCGCGCCGACGCCCGCCCCTGAGGGTGCATCAAAGCTGCTGCCGCGCGGCCAGCGCGGCGGCAATCGTGCCTTCGTCCAGATAGTCCAGCTCGCCGCCCATCGGCACCCCGCGCGCCAGCGCGCTGACGGCAACCCCGGTCGGGGCCAGCGAGTCCGCGATGTAGTGGGCGGTGGTCTGGCCCTCGACCGTGGCGTTGAGGGCCAGGATCACCTCGCGCAGGCCCTCGTCCCGAACCCTTTCGACCAGGACGGGGATGCGCAGCACCTCGGGTCCGATCGATTCCAGCGCCGACAGGGTGCCGCCCAGAACGTGATAGCGGCCCCGGAACCCGCCCGCGCGCTCCATCGCCCACAGATCCGAGACATCCTCGACCACGCACAGGATGCCCGTGGCGCGCGCCTGATCCGCACAGATCGGGCACAGGTCATGGTCCGAGATGTTGCCGCAGACCCGGCACTCACGGGCGCTGGCGGCAACGCGGCTCAACGCCTGCACCAGCGGATCCATGACCACCGCGCGCTTCTTCAGCATGTGCAGCACGGCGCGCCGGGCGCTGCGCGGGCCCAGACCGGGCAGCCGGGCCATCAGCGCGATCAGGGCCTCGATCTCGCCCGGTGCGGTGCTCACGTCACATCCCCGGCAGGTTCATGTCGCGCGGCAGGCCCATGGATTCGGCCAGTCGGCCCATCTCGTCCTTGGCGCGGTCCTGCGCGCGGCTCTGCACGTCCTTGATCGCGGCCAGGATCAGATCCTCGACCACTTCCTTGTCATCGGCATTGAAGATCGACGGATCGATGCTGAGACCGGTCAGCACGCCCTTGGCGTTCGCGGTGGCCTTGACCAGGCCCGCACCGGATTCGCCCTGAACCATGATCGTGTCCAGCTCGGCCTGAAGATCGGTCATCTTCTGCTGCATCTCCTGGGCGGCCTTCATCATCTTGCCCATGTCGCCGAGGCCACCGAGACCTCCCAACCCTTTCAGCATGTCCTGCTCCTGTGTTGCCTGGATACCGAAAAATAGGAACGCGAGGACGCGAGCTCAATCCTCGAACGGGTCCCATTCGTCCTCGACCTCGGGGAGGGCCGCTTCGGCGACCTCCTGCGCGGTTTCGACCGGCGCCTTGAAGCCCGCGATCCGCGCACCGGGAAAGGCGGCGAGCACCGCCTGAACGAGCGGGTCCTGCATCGCCCGGGCCCTGCGTTCCGCAGCCTCGGCATCCTTGCGCTCGGCGATGGTCTGGCCGCCGCCTTTGGCGATGGACACGCCCCAGCGCGTTCCGGTCCAGTGCTGCAATCGCTGCGCCAACCGCGCCGCCAGGTCAGCCCGCGCGCTTTCGGTCGGCTCGAATTCGATCCGGCCCGGAGAATAGCGCACCAGACGCAGGTCGCCCTCGACCTCGGTCAGCAGCTGGATATCGCGCCGCTCGCGCAGCAGCGCCACGACGCTTTCGAACGTCGCATACTGCGCCAGCGCCGAAGGTTCGCCCGCCAGAGCCGCCTGAGCGCCGCCGCCGCCGATCGGCACGGCCCCGCGCCCGATGGCGCCCGGGCCGCCGCCACCCTGCGGTGCCGGTGCGCCCCCGCCGCCGGGCAAGGGCGGCGGCGGGCTGTCCTGCAGCCGGCGGATCAATTCGTCGGGGGTGGGCAGGTCCGCGACATGGGTCATGCGGATCACCGCCATTTCGGCGGCCATCATCGCGTTCGGGGCCTGGGCCACCTCTTCCAGCGCCTTGAGCAGCATCTGCCACATGCGCGCCAGAACGCGCAGGTCCAGACGCCCGGCCAGATCCGCCCCGCGCGTGCGCTCATCGGGGCTGACAGTGGGGTCCTCGACCGCCTCGGGGGTGATCTTGATGACACTGACCCAATGGGTGATCTCTGCCAGATCGCGCAGCACGGCGATCGGGTCGGCGCCATCCGCATATTGCGCCGCCAGTTCCTGAAGCGCCCCGGCCGCATCGCCGCGCAGGACCGCTTCGAACAGGTCCATCACCCGGCCCCTGTCGGCCAGGCCCAGCATCGCCCGCACCTGATCGGCGCCGGTTTCGCCCGCGCCATGGCTGATCGCCTGATCCAGCAGGCTCATCGCATCGCGCACCGATCCCTCGGCCGCGCGGGTTATCAGGGCCAGGGCCTCGTCGTTGATCTGCGCGCCTTCCTTGCCCGCGATCCGTGCCAGATGCGCGATCATCACCTCGGGCTCGATCCGGCGCAGGTCGAACCGCTGGCAACGGCTGAGAACCGTCACCGGAACCTTGCGGATCTCGGTGGTGGCGAAGATGAACTTCACATGCGGCGGGGGTTCCTCGAGCGTCTTGAGCAGCGCGTTGAACGCGCTGTTCGAGAGCATGTGCACCTCGTCGATGATATAGATCTTGTAGCGCGCCGATGCGGCACGATAGGCGACCGAATCGATGATCTCGCGGATGTCGTTGACGCCGGTGCGACTGGCCGCGTCCATTTCCAGCACATCGACATGGCGCCCCTCGGCAATGGCCCGACACGAATCGCACTGGCCGCAAGGTTCGGTCGTGGGGCCGCCCTGACCATCGGGGCCGGTGCAGTTCAGCCCCTTGGCGATGATCCGCGCGGTGGTCGTCTTGCCGGTGCCGCGGATGCCGGTCATGATGAAGGCGTGATGGATCCGGTCCGCCGCGAAGGCATTCTTCAGCGTGCGCACCATGGCCTCTTGCCCGATCAGATCGGCAAAGGTTTCGGGGCGGTATTTGCGGGCGAGAACCTGGTAGGTCTGGGTCATGGCCGTCCTTTCGGCGGCAGACTAGCCCGCAAGCCCGCAACAGACCAGAGGCCAGTTGCCTGGCCCCCGGACTGCGCGTTCAGTGGGCGGGGGGCGCGCCCATCCCGCCGTCGCTTTCGTCGAATGCGAACCCGCCGTCCCCGGTGCTGGCCGAGGCGACCAGCGCGGGATTGCGACCGAACGTTCCCGCGACGGTGACGGAACATCCCGGAACGCCCCAATAGTTCTGGATTCGCAGCCGCAGGAAAACCAGCGCCGTATCCGGGCCGAACGTGGCGCCGACCGGATAGATCACGTCACGGCGCAGCACGCGAATTCTGGGATTGGTTGAATACAGATAATGATAGGCCGAGAAAATCTGGCGGCCGATTGCGGAATAGAACGCATTCGACCGATCCATATGGGCCCACCGCCGAAACAGGATCGACCCGTCGATGAACGCCAGGCTTATCTCGGACGGGTTTCCGAATTCCTCGCCCGGCCGATAGTAGAAACGGCCATAGTTTACCCGTGATGTGATCGTCGTGCTGCCCGGGCTGCATTCCTGGGTGAAATTGTAGACCGCGCCGCCGCCGATGAAGACCTGGGCACCGGCCTGCGATGCGGTGCCCAGACACACGGCCAGGCCGAGGCAGGCGACGAAACGCGAAAGGATGGATTTGATTGCCATTGAAATAACTCCCTGAGACGCTGATCCGCGGGCTGTCAGGTCCGTCCGGTTTTTCGCCGCCGAACCCGCAACTGCGGAATTTCCTGTCAGATCTGATGCATGAACACGCTGGCGACGGCCGAGCATCCGGCCAGATCATCCAGATTGGTGATCAGGAAGTTGAGATACCGATCGGTGCTGTCTGCCTCGGCGAAGGGGGGCGGCGCAAGGAAGGTCAGGGTGACCGTGTTGTTCGGCACCCAGGCCCCGCCGCCACCGCCGATCGTGGCGATCCACGTCACCGTCACTGGCGTGCCATAGCTCCAGCCCGCCGGGAAGCGGAAATGAAAGGCATAGGTGTTGTAGGACAGGCTGAGCATGTCCTCGGTCGCGGAATTCCCGGGCAGTCCGCCCGGCGTATATCGCCCGACCACGGTGTTGCCGGAATTGGCCGGAAATCCGTTGGCCTCGCATCCTGAATAGGATCCGATCACCCCGCCACCCCGGAATTCGGTTCTGGCCATGGCCGGCGAAACGGCTGTCAGTGCGATGCAGGAAACAGCCGCAATCTTGCTGAAACGAGAAAACGTCATCAATACCCCCAAATTGTCCCCAAAAAAGGAGACTTTGCGGGTCGATAAATCGTCCGTCAACGCTTTTTTACGCGGTCCGCGCGCAACGGGTGCCGATCGTCAATCAGGCGTTGTCCGCCGCGTTCGCGACGGGCGGTCCGGCCCCCGTGCCCGCCGCGATCGGGCTGTGCGCGGAAAGCGGGCTCAGCCGCCGACCTTCAGCACGATCTTTCCCACATGCTGCGAGGTTTCCATGCGCGCGTGGGCCTCGGCGGCGCGGTCCATCGGGAATTCGCTGTCGATCACCGGCGTGATCCGCCCTGACGCCAACAGCGGCCAGACCTCGCGTTCCAGGGCCTCGGCGATCCGGGCCTTGGCGGCGACGGATTGCGGGCGCAGGGTCGATCCGGTGATGGTCAGCCGCCGGGTCATGACCTGCGCAAAGTTCAGCTCGACCTTGGGGCCGGACAGAAAGGCGATCTGCACCAGACGGCCATCATCGGCCAGCGCCCGCACGTTGCGCGGCAGATAATCGCCGCCCACCATGTCCAGGATCACGTTCGCGCCGCCCTGGGATTGCAGGACCGCGACGAAATCTTCCTCGCGGTAATTGATCGCGCGTTCGGCCCCCAGTTTCAGGCAGGCGTTGCATTTGTCGTCCGAGCCGGCGGTGGTGAAGACCCGTGCGCCCCGCGCGGCGGCAAGCTGGATCGCGGTGGTGCCGATGCCCGAACTGCCGCCATGCACCAGGAACCGTTCGCCGGCGGTCAGCCCGCCGCGATCGAACACGTTGGTCCAGACCGTGAAAAAGGTTTCCGGCAGGCAGGCGGCGGCGCGCAGGTCCAGACCCTCGGGCACGGGCAACGCGTGGACGGACGGGGTGGCGACATATTCTGCATAGCCGCCGCCCGGCAGCAGCGCGCAGACGCGGTCGCCCTCGCGCCAGCGGCCGACACCGGGGCCGACCGCGGCCACGACGCCCGACGCCTCGAGTCCGGGCAGGTCCGACGCGCCGGGCGGCGGCGCATAGGCGCCGGCGCGTTGCAGGGCGTCAGGCCGGTTCACACCGGCATAGGCCACGCGGATCACGATCTCGCCTTCGCCAGGGACGGGCACGGCGCGGCTGGCGGGGGTCAACACCTCGGGGCCGCCGGGCTTGGCGATCTCGATCACACGCATCATGTGGGACTGGGGCGGCATGGGGGACCCTTTCTGTTGGCGGGGGAATCCGGGGTTCTGGCCTGGGGGAGGGATGGTCGCCGAAGGGCGTGTCAGTCCGACCACCGGCCCGGCATCGGGCCGGCCTCCTGGGGTTTTCGCAACCCTTCGATCAGGCGGAAGGGCAGGCCCAGGGTGGCATTCAGCACCGGCGACGCCTTGATCCTGGCCTTGGTCTCTTCAAACCGCATCACGTCGTCGATCCGTCGGTCCAGAAAGGCCCAGGTGTCTGCCGCGCCGTCGCTGTCGTCGCCCAGCCAGTAAAGCACCACCGCGGAATAGACCCCGGACAGGATCGCGCGCTTGGAATACCAGTTGCCGTCCTGGCTGGTGTCGCCCAGTGCGGTCCAGATCGCGTCGGCCGTGGCCCACAGCGCGCGCGCGGCCTCGGGGGCGTTCTGGGGCAGGGCCATCAGGGCGGCGGCGCGGCGAACGGCCTCGCGGTCGGCATCCTCGAGCCGCAGCCGAACCGCCAACGCCACCCGGTCGCGGAACCGCAGCGGCGTGAGGTCGCGTTCGGACAGGGCGATCCGCATCCGCGCATCGCCACGGCGATGATAGGCCAGCGCCAGGTCGAGGCCCGCGCGCGGAAACAGCGCCTGCGCCAGATCGGTGCCGACACCGGCATCCAGGGCGGCCGCATTCAGCGTTGCCTCGGACCATCCGTCAAAGGGCACATGCGAAAGCGCGGCATCCAGGATGCGGTCGGTGGCGGGATCGGTCATGGCGGCCTCGGTCACGGTTGCCGAACAGAGCTATACGCTGATTCAGGCGTGGACAAGTCGCGCCTGCCTTGCTAAAGGGGCGCGTCCTGCAAATGACGTCACACTAGCTTAGAAAGGTGGTGAAAACCACATGCAGGTATCGGTTCGCGACAACAACGTCGAACAGGCTCTTCGGGCGCTGAAGAAGAAACTCCAGCGCGAGGGTGTGTTTCGGGAAATGAAGCTGAAGCAGCATTTCGAGAAACCCTCTGTCAAGAAAGCCCGTGAACAGGCCGAGGCGATCCGCCGTGCGCGCAAACTGGCGCGCAAGAAGGCGCAGCGCGAAGGCATGCTCTGACCGGTTTCGCCCCCTGGGCGACGGATAGAACCCCCGGGCCGCAAGGCGCGGGGGTTTTTTCTTGCCGGGAATTGACGCGGCCGCCAGAGTCACGGACAAGTGAAGACCATGAGTGACCCGTATCCCGCGCCGCCGCGCCTTTTGATCGTTGCCGACAACGCATCCGCCGGGTTCGGGGGCGAAGCGATCCTTCCGCTCAAGTATTTCACGCTGCTGGCCAGGCGCGGGCGCGACGTGCGCCTGATTACGCACGAGCGCAACCGCCCGGCGCTGCAGGCCGCCTTTCCCGATCTTGAGGACCGCGTGCTCTATTCGCCCGATACCGCCGCCCATCGCTGGCTGTGGCGGATCGGTGCCCGGTTTCCGGGCGCAATCCGCGATCATCTGTTCGGCAACCTGATGGGGCTGGTGACGGGCTGGCAACAGAGACGCATGGCGCGGTCACTGGTGCGAACGGGCACTGTCGATCTGGTGCACCAGCCAATCCCCGTATCGCCTGCCGCGCCCTCGCTGCTGTTCGGGCTGGGCGTGCCGGTGGTCATCGGGCCGATGAACGGCGGCATGAGCTATCCGCCCGGATACGAGGATTTCGAGGGGCGGGCCTCGCGCCTGTTTGTCGCGCTTGGTCGTCCGCTGGCGGGGCTGCTGAACCGGGTGATCCCGGGCAAGCGGCAGGCGCGGATCCTGCTGGTGGCCAATGACCGCACGCGCCAGGCCCTGCCCGTGCGCAACCGCACGGTTGTGGACCTGGTCGAGAACGGCGTGGATTTTTCCCTGTGGCCGGATGCAGGCCCGCGCCCTGCGCCCACGGGACCGCTGAAGCTGGTGTTCATGGGGCGGCTCGTGCCCCTCAAGGCCGTGGATGTCACGTTGCGGGCGCTGGCGCGTCACCGGCAGGACCGCCCCGATCTTCCGGTGACGCTGGCGATCCTGGGGGACGGACCGGAACGCCCCGCGCTGGAACAGCTTTCAGGCGCGCTGGGCCTGTCCGATGTCGTCACCTTTCACGGGTTTCTGCCACAGGCCGATTGTGCCGCGCATCTGGCGGTGGCTGACGCGCTGGTGCTGGCAAGCCTGCGCGAATGCGGCGGCGCCGTGGTGCTCGAGGCAATGGCGATGGGGCTGGCGGTCGTGGCCTCGGACTGGGGCGGGCCGGCCGGCTACCTGACACCCGAGACCGGCGTTCTGGTGCCCCCCGTCCCGCGCGCCGATTTCGCCGCGCGTCTGGCTGACGCCATCGGCGCCCTGGCCAGCGACAGGGGCGCGACCTGGTCCATGGGCGCGGCCGGGGCGACATTGGTGCGCACAACCTATGACTGGCAGCAAAAGATCGACGTGATCGAAACCATCTATCGGCAGGCGCTGACGCCGTAACCGGGGCGCGCGCCGGGACCTTACAGATCCAGCGCGGTCGTCTTGACCACGGTGCGCAGCGCAAACGACGACTGCATCTGCGCCACGCCGGGCAGGCGCGCCAGATACTGACGGTGAATGCGCGCGAAGTCCTCGGTGTCCTCGACCATCAGTTTCAGCAGGAAATCCGCGCTGCCGGCCATCAGGTGACATTCCAGCACATCCGGGATGCGCGCCACGGCTTTTTCAAAGGCGTCCAGAACCTCGTCGGACTGGCCGTTCAGGGTGATTTCCACGAACACCGTCGTGTGCTTGCCGATCTTGCGCGCATCGACCAGCGCGACATAGGCGGAAATGAACCCCTCGGTTTCCAGCCGCTGCACCCGCCGGTGGCAGGCCGAGGGCGACAGCGCGATGCGTTCCGCCAGATCGGCATTCGAAATGCGCCCTTCACGCTGAAGGACCTGGAGGATGCGGCGGTCTGTCGCGTCTAGCTGCATTGCAGCGCAACTTTCATCGAAGAATTGGCGAATTGATCGAAGTCTCTTGCAGTTTTCATGGCATTCCGGGGGAATAAATCAAGCAATTTCGGCAAAATTTGCGCGATCCTGCCCGGCATGACGCAGCGTCGCAAGGAGGATACGAAATGCTGATCGGTTGCCCCCGGGAAATCAAGCCACAGGAATTCCGCGTGGGCATTTCCCCCGCCGCCGCGCATGAGGCCGTCGCCGCAGGTCATTCGGTGATCATCGAATCCGGTGCCGGTCTGGGCGCCGGTTTCACCGACGACGATTACCGCGCCGCCGGTGCGGCGATCGTCGATACCGCCGCCGAGATCTTTGCCCGCGCCGAGATGGTGGTGAAGGTCAAGGAACCGCAGGCGGTGGAACGCAAGCAGTTGCGCGAGGGGCAGGTGCTGTTCACCTATCTGCACCTTGCCCCCGATCCCGATCAGACGCGCGATCTGCTGGACTCGGGTGTGACGGCGATCGCCTATGAAACCGTGACCGACCGGTCGGGCGGACTGCCGCTGCTGGCGCCGATGTCCGAGGTCGCGGGTCGCCTGGCGCCCCAGGTCGGGGCCTGGACGCTGCAAAAGGCCAATGGCGGGCGCGGTGTGCTGATGGGCGGGGTGCCCGGCGTGCTGCCGGCCCGGGTCGTGGTGATCGGCGGCGGGGTCGTCGGCACCCATGCGGCGCGCATCGCCGCCGGCATGGGCGCGGATGTGACCGTTCTGGACCGCTCGTTGCCGCGGATGCGCTATCTGGACGATGTGTTCGGCGGGACCTTCAAGACCGCCTATTCCAGTGCCGCCACCACCGCCGAACTGGTGGCCGAGGCCGACATGGTGATCGGTGCGGTGCTGATCCCCGGGGCCGCGGCGCCGAAGCTGGTCAGCCGTGCGCAGCTTTCGACGATGAAACCGGGTGCGGTGCTGGTCGATGTCGCCATTGACCAGGGCGGGTGCTTTGAAACCTCGCGCGCCACGACCCACGCCGATCCCATCTACGAGGTCGACGGCATCATGCACTACTGCGTGGCCAACATGCCGGGCGCGGTGGCGCGGACCTCGACCCAGGCGCTGGGGAACGCGACGCTGCCGTTCATGATGGCGCTGGCGAACAAGGGCTGGCGCGTCGCCTGCGCCGAGGACGATCACCTGCTCAACGGTCTGAACGTGCACGCGGGTCATCTGACCTATGGTGCGGTCGGCGCGGCCTTGAACCTGCCCGTCATGGCCGCGCGCGAGGCCCTGCGCGTCTGACAGGCCGGGACCACTGGCAAGACCCCTTCCCATCGGTGGCGTCCGCGGGCAGACTTTGCCCGCGGATGGTGGTGATGGATGGCAAAAGGGCAGGCCATGGGTCGAATGCTGGGGTTGCTGGCCCTTGTTGTCGGGGTTGCGGTGGCCGCGGGAGCGGCCCTTGGCCTGCGCGCCCTGGCCGGGGTCGAGGCCCGGATGCAGACCCTGGACCTGCGCGACCTGACCACGGCCGGCGCGCAGGATTGCTTCTGGATCGGACCCGTCACCGGGACGACGCTGAATCTGGCCTTTCCCGACAGCGGCGCGCTTTACTGGCCGGCGGTGTTCCGCACGCCCCTTGACCCCGGCGATCACCTGGAGATCGCCGGATACTTTCCGCAGGCGCGCTATCTGTCCCTGCACAGCTATCTGACCGGCGGTGTGCCCTATGACCGGCTCAGCGATTCCGACCTGAGCCCCGACCCGGGGCAGGTCAACCCGTTTGTCACGGCGCCCTGGCGGCCCGGGCAGGGCTATACGCTGCGGGTGACGGGCGGCGCGCCCCCGGCGATCCGCCCGCCCAACACGCTGTATCTGGGGCCACCCGGACAGGGCGATCCCGCGCCGCTGATCCTGCGCCTCTATGCGCCGGAAGGCACCGAGACCGGCGCGGATCTGCCCCGTGTGACGCTGGTGCGCGCGACTGGCGAACGCCTGACCGGCACCGCCATGTGCGCGGCCCTGGACAGCGCCCGCCCGGGCACAGAATCCCGTCGGATCGAAACCCCGATGATCGCCCCGCGCGCCTATCTCGATCTGCTGGACCGTCGCGGCACGCAACCGGTCGGCGGGGACTGGGCCCTGTTCTGGAACCCGCGACTCAGCGTCTTGCGGCTGGCCGCGCCCACTCTCGCGCGGGCCGCCGGGTTCGCCGCGCGTCTGGGACTGTTGCCCCGCGTCTGGGCCTATTACGCCAATCTCGACATGAACTATGTCTCGACCATGATCGACGCGCGACAGGGCGCGCTGGTGGTGCTCGAGGGCCAGTTGCCCCGCACCCCCGCGCGCGGCGCCGGCGCCGCAACGGAACCCGGCATCGACCTGCGCTATTGGTCGTTGTGCACCAACGAGGGACTGTCAAGCACGCGGTTCGTCGATTGCCTGCTGGATGGCCAGGTGCCGGTGCGGGATCTGCCGGGGCAGCCGCGCCACTATCGGATCGTCGTGTCCCGCGCCGACGATCGGCCCGCCAATGCGCGCGCGGACTGCGGTGTCGGCTGGCTGGACTGGGGCGCGCGCGGGGACGGGGCGGGCAACCCCCATCTGGGCCTGTTGATCCTGCGCAATCTTCTGCCGGATGCGGGGTTTGCGCAGGCAATCCAGCGCATTCCCTATCCCGGCGCCGAACGCGCGACGATGGGCCCCTATCTGCCGACGCTGACCTACACCACCCGCGCCGCGTTCGAGCAGCGGGGATGCTAGGGCTCAGGCCTCGCGGGTATAGCGGTCTTCCAGCACGTCGAAGGGAACGCCCGGTTCGTCCTTGGCGCAGCGGATCACCAGCGATGTCTTGACGCTGGCCACGTTGTCCGCCGCCAGCAGAGCCTCGGTCAGAAAGCTCTGGAAGGTGCTCAGGTCCGGCGCCACGCATTTCAGGATGAAGTCGATCTCGCCGTTCAGCATGTGGCACTCGCGCACCAGCGACCAGGCGCGGCAGCGGTCCTCAAAGGCGCGCAGGTCGGCCTCGTTCTGGCGATGCAGGCGCACCATGGCGAAGACCTGCACCTCGAACCCCAGTTCGCGCACATCCACCTGGGCGTGATACCCCCGGATATAGCCTGCCTCTTCCAGCGTGCGCACACGACGCAGGCACGGCGGCGCCGAGATGCCGACGCGCTTGGCCAGTTCGACGTTGGTCATGCGGCCATCGGCCTGCAATTCGGCCAGAATCATGCGGTCGATCGGATCGAGTTTCGCGCCGGCCATGGCGTATTGGCTCCCTGAAGTTTGCGCTTATGTAGGCGTGATCGCCCCTGTGCGCAATAATATTTCGCAGCCCCGCAATTTCCGGTCCCGCGCGCCGCTTGCGCCATCGGAACGGGCGCGATACCACCGGGAACCTCTTGCATGGCGCGGCGCCCGCATTACATGCGCAAAAAAGAATGTGTTCTCAGGAGCCCCCGATGACCGCCACCAAACACACCCGCCTGCTGATCGTCGGTTCCGGCCCGGCAGGCTATACCGCCGCCGTCTATGCCGCCCGGGCCATGCTGGAACCCGTGCTGGTGCAGGGCATGCAGCCGGGTGGACAGTTGACCATCACCACCGACGTCGAAAACTGGCCGGGCGAGACCTCGATCCTGGGCCCCGACCTGATGGTCCGGATGGAGGGCCACGCCCGCGAGATGGGCGCCGAGGTGATCACCGATACCATCACCGCGCTGGACCTGTCGAACCGCCCCTTCACGGCGACCGGTGACAGCGGAACGCTCTATACGGCGGATGCGGTGATCCTGGCGACTGGCGCACAGGCCCGCTGGCTGGGCTTGCCCAGTGAAGAGAAATTCAAGGGCTTCGGCGTCTCGGCCTGCGCCACCTGCGACGGGTTCTTCTATCGCGGCAAGGAAATCGTGGTGGTCGGCGGGGGCAACACGGCGGTCGAAGAGGCGCTGTTCCTGACGAATTTCGCCTCCAAGGTGACGCTGGTCCACCGCCGCGACAGCTTGCGGGCGGAAAAGATCATGCAGGACCGGCTGTTCAAGCATCCCAAGATCTCGGTCATCTGGGACAGCGAGGTCGTCCAGGTCGAGGGCACCGAAATGCCGCTGGGCGTGACCGGGGCCAGGCTGCGCAACCTCAAGACGGGCGCCGAACAGGTCGTGCCCTGCGACGGGTTCTTCGTCGCCATCGGCCATGCGCCCGCGTCCGAACTGGTCAAGGATCAACTCAAGCTGCACTCGGGCAACTACGTCTGGGTCGAACCCGGCTCGACCCGCACCTCGATCGAGGGCGTCTTTGCCGCGGGCGACCTGACCGACCACACCTATCGCCAGGCGGTGACATCCGCGGGGATGGGCTGCATGGCCGCGCTGGATGCCGAACACTGGCTTGCCGCGCAGGCGTGATCCTGCCCTCACCTTGTTCCAAATACGCCCTTCCCCCGGGCATTGAAGGCGCGCTCCCCCGCCATTCGGGAGCCTGCGCGCGGCGCGTCAGCGCCGCGCCCGGTCGCCCGAGGGCTGCGGCATGGAATGCTGCCGGCCGAGGGCGAAACCCCTACCGGACGATGACCTCCAGCGGATCATACCGCAGGTCCGTTGCGCTGAAGGCGACCACCGGCAGGCTGTCGGGCTTGAAGCGCAGGGTGCGCAATTCGGCCTCGGTCACCCAGCGACGGCGAGTCACGATGCCTTCGGGATCGGTCCAGTCCGCACCTTTGGGCATGGCCACCACCTGGGCGCGGAAATAGACATCCACCTGGTGGAACCCGCTGTCCGGGTCGTGGAATTCGTTCACCAGGCACGGCGCCCCCACGCGGATCGCGATGCCGGTTTCCTCGTGCACCTCGCGTTCCAGGTTCGCGGGCAGCGAACTGCCGCGCACGACGCCGCCACCGGGCGCGCACCACAGGTCGCTCTCGTCCCCGGGATAGGCATTGACGATCAAGAGCCGCCCCTGCCGCACGATCACCGCCCGCACCGCCATCCTGGGCCCCATGCACCGCCTCCTTTGCCCTTGCACGCATTCTTGCGCTTCTGCGCCGCGCGGACGAGCGTATACTGCCCGCCATGAAAAAGATCCTGCTTGCCCTGCCGCTTCTCGCCGGCACGCCCGCCCAGGCCGATTGCGTGGTCCTGTTGCACGGCCTCTCGCGCAGCGAGAATTCCATGTTCCTGCTGCAACAGGTGCTGGAATTCCACCAGTATCGCGTCATCAATCACACCTATCCGTCCGAGGATGCGCCGATTGGCGATCTTGTGCACTATGTCGGTCAGGCGGCGGCGGAATGCGGCACGGACAGGCTGCATTTCGTCACCCACTCGCTGGGGGGGATCCTGGTGCGGGCCTGGCTGGCGCAGGGCCACCCGCCGAATCTGGGCCGGGTGGTGATGCTGGCCCCGCCGAACCACGGCTCCGAGATCGTCGATACGCTGGACGAAAACGATCTGCTGCGTCGGGTGGTGACCTGGTTCAATGGTCCGGCCACCGGGCAATTGGGGACCGATCCCGATTCGGTGCCCAACCGCCTGCCGCCGGTGGATTTCGACCTGGGGGTGATCGCCGGCGATGTTGCGCTGAACCCGCTCAATCCGATCGGCGTGGCGATGTTTCACGGGCCGAACGATGGCACCGTGTCCGTCGCCTCGACCCGGGTCGAGGGGATGGCCGACCACATCACCATCTCGGCCGGGCACACGCTGATCATGAACAGCCCGATCGCCATGGCCGAGGTGCTGGAATTCCTGCACGACGGCGTCTTCGATCACGGGATCACGCTGGGCTCGGCCCTGCGCAAGCTGGCGCATCCCTGGCCCCCGTCCAGCTCCGACTGACGGCCCCGACTGACGGCCCCGGCATCCGCCCGGGCCGCCCGCCCGGGCCGCCCGCTCAGGCCCCTGCGGCGAATTCGGCCAGCAGCGCGTTGAACGCCTCGGGCATCTGGCGGAACGGCGCATGGCCCGCGCCCGCGATCCGCATCATGCCGTGCCGCCACAGGGTCGGCGCGTCCAGCGTGTCGAAAAAGGCGGGTTTCAGGAACGGGTCATCGGCGCCATTGGCGACGGCGAAGGGCACGGTCAGGCCCTTGACGATGGCGCGTTCGTCCATGGGCGCCCCCATCACGACCGAGGTGAACATGATCTCGCGCGCGCGCCCGTCGGTGCGCGCGACCATGGCCAGGAGATGCGGGTCCACCGCCCCGCCCACGCCGGTGGTATGCAGGGCATAGGCGCGGGCATCGTCCTCGGTGAAGGTGCGCTTCGCGGTCAGGTTCTCGGCCGAGGGGTCGATGTTGAAGGCGGCCATCAGATCCTCCATCACCGGGGTGATGGGGGGTGTGCCGCTGATCAGGATGCCGGCCAGCCGCGCCTTGTTCCGCCCGGCCATCTCCAGCGCGGCGTGACCGCCCAGCGACCAGCCAAAGACCACCGGTGCCTCGATGTCCAGCGCCGCCAGAACGGTTTCCAGCGCGGCGGCATACCCGGCAAAGGTATAGGCGGACTCCGGGTTTGGCGCGTCATCCGAGGCGCCGTGCCCGGGAAGGTCCGGCGCGATCAGGCGAAAGCCCTGCAGGTCGGGCGCGGTGAACTGCTGGTCGAACACCTCCTTGCACGCGGAATTGCCGTGGATCATGACCAGAGGCCGCCCCGACCCGCCGCTGTCCTGAACCGCGATGGTGCCAAAGTCGGTGTCGATCTTGTGGATGGTCATAGGCGTGCTCCCTTGCGTTGACAAAGCCTAATCCCGGATCCCCGGCTTTGACCAGCCTCAGCGGATCGCGACCCGCAAGATCGCGCGCAGCCCCAGGCGCGCGCCGCGGCGCAGGACCGGGCCCAGCAGGCCCAGGCCCGCGCTCAACAGGCCCAGCACGCCGGCGGCCAGGGCCCAGACCTCGTTTGCCAGGCGCAGGCCCAGACGCAGGAAACGGCTCTTGCCCATCAACTCCAGCGTGCCCAGCGTGCGGGGCCCCAATGTGTCCGCCGCGCGGGCGAACCGCGTCGCTTCGGCCGGTGTGTCGATGGCGCCCATCAGGTGCAGGGTCTGGCGGGTCCCCAACCGCGCGTTCAGGCGGCCCAGGTCCTCGGCCACGGCGACGGCCGGACGGATCACCCCGGGGCGCGCCAGATGCGCCAGGTCGCCCGCCCCGCGCACGGCGGGCAGGCGTGCCCAGTCGATGCCATAGGCAAAGGCGCGGCGAAAGACGGCCAGCAACGCCGGCGCGAGGCGGCGCATCCGGTGGGCGACCCGCAAGAGGGCCGCGCCGGTCTTGACCGTGAGCGAGGTTCCCCCGCTGACGATCACCAGCCCGGTTGCCGCCAGCCCGACAAAGCTGAGGCCCACGTCCACCTGATCGACCGGGTCGCCTGTGGCATAATGGCCGCCCTCGCGCACCAGCGCCACCACATCCCCCAGCGGGGTGACGTTGACCGCCACGCCGCAGGTCAGTGCCGCGGACAGCGCGCAGTCGCGCAGGTCCCAGGCGCAGGCCGCGCAATCGAGACCGGTCGCGATCCAGCCGGTATCCTCGGACCTGAGCGCATCGCGGCGGGCGATCAGCGCGGGCGGCAGCCCGACACCCTGATCGTCGGCAAGATCGCTCAACGCATCCAGAACCACCCAGTCTCGGGGCTCTTCGTCCAGCCGGGCGGCGATGCGCGTGGCCAGGGCCTCGGGCGTGGCCGCACGCGCGACACCGCGTTCATAGGCCGCCGTCAGTTCGGACTGGCCGCGCGCGACCAGCAGCTCAAAGCCGGGCGCGTGGGCCATCTGCCAGCCCCACCACAGGCTCCATCCCAGCGATGCCACCGTGACCAGCGCCAGCACGGCGCGTTCGATCCGCAGACGGTGGCGGGCGCGGGCATTCAGCGGGGCGGTTTTGCGCAACAGGGCCATGACCCCGCCAATGTGGGTGACAGCAGCGCGCACGGCAAGGGCGCGCCGCGGGTCAGGCCTTGAGCGCCCGTTCGGCCGCCGCGCCCAGCCGCAGAAGCCGCGCCTCGTCGCCGGGGCGCGCCATCATCATGACGCCGGTCATCGGCACCCCTGTGGGCAGGGTCAGCGCGCACAGGCCCAGCAGGTTGCCGATTCGGGTGTTGCGCAGGGTCTTCAGGTTGAAGGCCGCGAAATAGGCGGGATCGGCCAGCAAGGTGTCGATGCGTTCGGGCAGGGTGGGCGCGGTCGGAATCAGCACCGCGTCGTAGCCGGCGGTTGCGGCCTGATAGCGCGCGCGCAGTTCATCCAGCCTGCGCCAGGCGCGCACATAGTCATGCGCCAGATACTGCGCCCCGGCGCGGAACCGGTCGCGCACCGGCGCGAACATCACATCGGGGTTGGCCTCGATCGTCTCGCCCCAGATTCCGTAGCATTCCGCCGTGAAGAGCACGCCCGCCAGGTCCATCGCCTCGGCCACGGCGGGGATCGTGGCGCGGTCGATTCTGGCGCCCGCGCGCGCCAGCGCCGCGACCCCGTCGTCAAATCCCCGCGCCGCCACCGGGTCCAGATCGTCCAGCGCGACGGTTTCCAGCACCAGCATCCGCGTGCCTTTCAGGCTGGCGCCCGCCAGGTCCGGCGCGGGCGAGCCATCGAGCAGCGCAAAGGCCAGGGCCGCGTCCTCGACCGTGCGGGCCAGGGGGCCGATGGTGTCGAACTTCTGTGCCAGCGGCACGACGCCGGTCAACGGGATGCGCCCGGCCGTGGTTTTCAGCCCCACCATGTCGTTCCAGACCGAGGGCACGCGCACGGATCCGCCCGTGTCCGAGCCGATCGCCAAGGGGGCCAGACCCCAGGCGACCGACGCCGCCGCGCCCGAGCTGGACCCGCCGGGCACGCGGTCGGGGTCGTGAATGCAGGGCGGTGTCGCGGTCACGGGGTTCAACCCCAGCCCGGAAAAGGCCAGTTCGGTCATATGCGTCTTGCCCAGCGGCGGCAGGCCCGCATCCGACAGCCGCCGCACCACCTGCGCGTTGCGGGCGGGAACCCGGCCTTTCAGCAGCGCGCTGCCCGCCTCGGTGGCCACGCCGGCGGTGTCGAACAGGTCCTTCCACGACACCGGCACCCCGTCCAGCGGCCCGCGCCTGAGACCGGCCTGCGCCCGTCCGCGCGCCGCCGCCGCGGCGTCCAGCGCGGGCTGGCGCATGACACGCGCATAGATGCGGTCGCGGTGGGGGTGGGTATCGATCGCGTCCAGGAAGGCAGCCGTCAGCGTGACCGGGCAGATGCGCCCCGCTTCGATCCCGCGGCCCAGGTCCGCCGCGCTCATGCCGCGCCAGGTGTCGCTCATGCCTGCCCCCTTTTTGTGTTCGCGCTCACGCTAGCGCGCGCCGGTCGCATGGACAATCCCGCGCGCGCGTGCATTGGTATCCGGCATGAAACACGACGCGGATATCCTGATCGCGGGCGGCGGGCTGAACGGCCCCGCCCTGGCGCTGGCGCTGGCGCGGGGGGGGCTGTCGGTCGCCGTGATCGACGCGCGCCCGGCCAGCCTGAGGGCCGACGCGGCCTTTGACGGGCGCGCCTATGCGCTGGCGCTGGCCTCGGTCCGGGTGATCGAGGCTCTGGGCCTGTGGCGGGGCCTCAGGGACAAGGCGCAGCCCATTCTGGGCATCCGCGCCAGTCAGGGACACGCGGGGCAGGGGCCCTCGCCGCTGATGCTGGGCTTCGACGCGGCCGAGATCGAGGAAGGCGCCATGGGGCAGATGCTGGAGGACCGGCATCTCTATGCAGCTTTCCTGACCGCCATGCAGGCTGAGCCGCGCATCGCCCTGCACTCGGGCGCAAGCGTGGTCGCGCACGCGGCCGCCGCCGATGGCATCGCGGTCACGTTGGACGACGGCCGGGTTCTTGGCGGCCGGGTGCTGGTCGGTTGCGACGGGCGCGATTCGGGCGTGGCGCAGCGCGCGGGGATCAGGCGCTGGGGGCATGACTATGGGCAGACCGCGCTGGTCTGTGCGATCCGGCACGAAAAGCCCCACGGCGGGATCGCGCATCAGTTCTTCATGCCGCCGGGACCGCTGGCGATCCTGCCCTTGCCCGGCAACCGCAGTTCCATCGTCTGGAGCGAACGCACCGCCACCGCCGAGGCGATCCGGCGGCTGGATGATGCCGCGTATCTGGAGGTCCTGAAACCCCGGTTCGGCAGCTTTCTGGGCGAGATCGCGCTGGAGGGGCGGCGCTTTGCCTACCCGCTGCGTCTGACCGTGGCCGAACGCTTTGTCGCGGACCGCCTGGTGCTGGTCGGCGATGCCGCGCATGGCGTGCACCCGATCGCCGGGCAGGGGCTGAATCTGGGGCTCAGGGATGTCGCCGCGCTGGCCGAAGTGCTGATCGATGCCGCGCGCCGGGGCGAGGACATCGCCGCGCCCGATGTGCTGCTGCGCTATCAGGACTGGCGGCGCTTTGACACGGTGCGGATGGCGATGGGCATGGATGCGGTGAACCGGCTCTTTTCCAACGGCAACCCCCTGCTCGAGGCGGTCCGCGGGATCGGCATGGGGGTGATCAACGCCCTGCCCGCCGCGCGGCGCCATTTCATCCGCGAGGCGGCGGGGCTGAACGCCGCCGAACCCCGGATGATGCAGGGACTGCCGGTCTGAAGACCGGTCCTTGTCAGCTGCCGCGCGGTTTCGCGCGCAGGGTCGGGTCTGCCTCGCGCGGGTTTTCCGGCCATGGGTGGCGGGGGTATTGGCCGCGCATGTCCTTGCGCACATCGGCATAGGATGTGTCCCAGAACCCCGGCAGGTCGGTCGTGACCTGCACCGGCCGTTGCGCCGGGCTGAGCAGCGTCACCTTCAACGGCAGGCGGCGGGGCCCGACGGTAGGGTGCTGGGTGACGCCGAACATCTCCTGCAGCCGCACCTGGATTTCCGGCTGCCCCGACGCATAGTCGATCGCAACCTTGCGATCCAGGGGCGTCACGAAATGCGCGGGCGCCAGCCGGTCCACCGTCTGCTGTTGCTCCCAGTCCAGCGCGTTTCGCAGGGCCTCGGTCAGGTCGAGCGACTTCAGATCCTCGGCGCTTTTCACCCGGGTCAGATGGGGCAACAGCCAGTCCTCGGCCCTTGCCAGCAGGCCGGCATCGGTGAAATCCGGCAGGTCGGCCCCCTGGCCGCGCAACAGTTCCACCCGCGATTGCAGGCGCCGCGCGGCGGGGCTCAGGGTCAGCCCCAGCGCGCGCAGCCCCTCCAGCGCCGCTCTTGCGCGGGCCTCGGGCGGGGCATCCCAGTGGCGTTCGGCCAGCACCAGCGCGCCCAGCATCTCGCGCGAGCGGGACAGCACGCGGCCGTCACGCGCAGACCATTCGCACAGGTCGCGCCACTGGATGCGCTCGGGGAACAGGGCGCGCAGGGCATTTTCACCGATCGGCAGCGCCTGGCGGATGCGTGCCTCGCGCGGGTCGCCATCCAGATCGGTTGCCACGATCAGCCGCTGCTGCGCCAGGGGATCGGCGGCGTCGAACACCGCACCCTTGCCGCCTGACAGCAGGTAGCGCGGCGCATCCCCCTTGCGCCTGAGGCCGATGCGGTCGGGATAGGCCAACGCAGCCATTTCGGCAGGGTCCAGCCCCTGGTCAGGCGGCGCCAGACGGGCCAGGCGCCGCGCCTCGTGGCGGATGCGGTCCAGCGTCTCGCGCTTGACGGGGTGGGCGCCGCGCTCGCCGGCCAGCGCCCGCAAGCGCAGCGTCAGATCGGCGGGGGCGCCGGTCAGCGGGTCACGGTCGGCCATCAGCGCGGCCAGCGGCGCGGCGCCCTGTCCGGCGCGCAACAGCATGTGCGCCAGGCGGGGATGCAGGGGCAGGGCGGCCATCGCCTTGCCGTGATCGGTGATCCGCCCGGACCCGTCCAGCGCCCCCAGATCGGCCAGCAACGCCTGCGCCTCGGCCATCGGGCCGGGGGGCGGCGGGGTCAGAAACGCCAGATCAGCCGATCCCCACAGCGCCAGTTCCAGCGCCAGCGCGGTCAGGTCGGCGGTTTCGATCTCGGCCGGCGGGAACGCGGGCAGCGCGCCCTCCTGCCCCCTGGTCCAGAGCCGGTAGCAGACCCCGGGCGCGACCCGTCCGGCACGCCCGCGGCGCTGCTCGGCCTCGGCCAGGGACACCCGTTCGGTCACCAGCCGCGCCATGCCTGAATTGGGATCGAACCGCGCGCGCCGGGCCTGCCCTGCGTCCACCACCACCCGAACATCGGGGATGGTGAGCGAGGTTTCGGCGATCGCCGTCGCCAGCACCAGCTTGCGCGACGTGCTCAGCGGCGCAAGCGCCGCGCGCTGGGCGGCGAAATCCATCGCGCCGTAAAGCGGTTGCAGCGCCACGTCCGGGGGAAGCCGGGGGTCCAGCAGGGCAGCGGTGCGGCGGATCTCGCCCTCGCCGGGCAGAAAGACCAGGACACCGCCCCGGGTTTCCGACAGCGCCCTGAGGGTCAGGTCCGCCACCGCCTGGGGCAGGCGCGCGTCCCGCGGCAGCGGCGCATCGAGCCAGCGGGTTTCCACCGGGAAGGCCCGCCCCTCGGCCGTCAGCAGGGGCGCATCGCCCAGCAGCGCGGCGACCGGCGCGGCATCGAGCGTGGCCGACATGACGATCAGCGCCAGATCCTCGCGCAGCGCCGCGCGGCTTTCCAGCACCAGCGCCAGGCCGAGATCGGCGTTCAGGCTGCGTTCGTGGAATTCGTCGAAGATGACCGCGCCGATCCCGTCGAGCGCCGGGTCGGATTGCAGCATCCGCGTCAGGATGCCTTCGGTCACCACCTCGATCCGGGTGCTCCTGCCGACCCGCGATTCGCCGCGAATGCGGTAGCCGACGGTTTCGCCAATGCTTTCGCCCAGGGTTTCCGCCATCCGCTCGGCTGCGGCCCGCGCGGCAAGGCGGCGCGGTTCCAGCATGACGATGCGGCCCGACACCGCCGGCAGCAGGGCCAGCGGCACGCGCGTGGTCTTGCCGGCGCCCGGCGGCGCCTGCAGCACCGCCTGGCCATGCGTCCGCACCGCCTGGATCAGGCGCGGCAGCAGGGGGTCGATGGGCAACGCGGTCACGGGATCAGAACTGGCGGATGACGCGCATCCGGCCATAGGGGGTATGGGTGACGATTCGCGCCAACTGCCAGTCGCCATCTGCATCGCGCTGATAATCCAGCGAGAAAGCCAGCGCCTGATAATCCTGCAATTCGGTCGGGGAATAGCCGCCCACGCGGATATAGGCGCCGGAACATTGCGCGGCATCGCCCGAGACATGCGCGGCTTCGACCCGCAGGCGGGAATGGCGGCGGCCGTCGAACAGATCCAGGACCTGCCCGCAGGGTGTTTCGGCACGCGGACGCAGCAGGGTGTAAAGCGCGCTCATCGGGTCCAGGGTGCCGCCCTGGTCGGCGGCGGCGATATCCCAGGGATGCGCCGGTTCGGGCGGAGCCAGCGCCAGAATGCGGGGCACGCCCGCGTCATAGGCCAGTTCCGACTGGATCTGTCGCCGCCCGGTATCGACGTCGCCGCGGTAGTGCCGGGGCCGCAGGCTGTCCCCCTGGCGCGTGCCCTCGACCGACAGATCCAGATGCACCTCGCGCAGCAGGCCGACCAGTCCGGTGGTGACGACATGACCCTCGGCGGCATAGTCCTGCGCCCCCTCGGTCGCCGAGACGGTCACATCCGCGACGTGAAGGATGCCATAGCGGACTTCGAACCGGGCTTCGAGCGCCGACACCGGCGCGGCGAAACTCAGCGCGAAGGGCAGGACAAGGCAGGCGAGACGGCGCACAGGACCCTCCAGGCCAAGCCCGGGGTGGACAATCCGGTCCCGGGCAGGGCAAACAGCGTGGCAGACACAATGCCCGGAAGGTTGACGGTTTCATGCGCCAGCACAACCCCCAGAACGACCTGGCGCAGCGGATTCTCGCCGGTGATCGCCGCGCCCTGGCCCGCGCGATCACGCTGGTGGAAAGCACCCGTGCAGACCACCGCCAGCAGGCTGGTGCCCTGCTTGAGTCGCTGGCGGGCCACGGGCGCGAGGCGCTGCGCATCGGCTTGAGCGGCACGCCCGGGGTCGGGAAATCGACCTTCATCGAAGCCTTTGGCACCCTGCTGTGCGCGCGCGACCTCAAGGTGGCGGTGCTGGCGGTGGATCCGTCCTCGGCGCGAACCGGCGGCTCGATCCTGGGCGACAAGACCCGCATGGAGCGCCTGTCGCGCCTGCCCAATGCCTTTATCCGCCCCTCGCCCAGCCAGACCCATCTGGGCGGCGTGGCGCGCCGCACGCGCGAGGCCGTGGCCCTGTGCGAGGCGGCCGGTTTCGACGTGGTGATGATCGAAACCGTCGGGGTCGGACAGTCCGAAACCGTGGTGGCGGAATTGTCCGATGTGTTCGTCCTGTTGCTGGCGCCCGCGGGCGGCGACGAATTGCAGGGCGTCAAGCGCGGCATCATGGAGGCTGCCGACCTGATCGTCGTGAACAAGGCCGACGGCGACCTCAAGGCGACCGCGACCCGCACCTGCGCCGATTATGCGGGGGCGCTGCGCCTGCTCAGGGCCCGCCCGCAGGACGCGCCGGGGTTCCCCAAGGCGCTGACCGCCTCGGCGATCGAGGAAAAGGGGCTGGAAACGGTCTGGACCGAGATCGGCACCCTGACCGACTGGCGGCGCGCGCATGGCCAGTGGCAGGCCCGCCGCGAGTCGCAGGCCCGGCACTGGTTCCAGGAGGAAGTGCGCCAGGCCCTGCTGGCCCGGCTCGAGACGCCGGACGCCCGCGCGCGGATGGCCACCCTTGCAGAGCGTGTCGCGCGGGGCGAGGCCTCGGCCGGGGCGGCGGCGCGGGCGATGCTGGACGGGTTGCAAACGGACGGCGAATCCCTTGACGGGGGGGGCGATTCCGCCTAAGAGGCCCTTCGAGATTCCGGGCGCTGCTGCGGTGGCGCCCTTTGCTGTTGACGGCGCTTTCCCATTCCGGGACCCGCGCCCGCCTGACAAAGACGAGGATGAGACAATGTCGCGCCGTTGCGAACTGACCGGAAAAGGCCCGATGTCGGGCAACAACGTGAGCCACGCCAACAACAAGTCCAAGCGCCGCTTCCTGCCGAACCTGGTGGATGTGACGCTGGCTTCGGAAGCCACCGGCAAGGCCTACAAGCTGCGCATCTCGGCTGCGGCGCTGCGGTCGGTCGATCACCGTGGCGGTCTGGACGCGTTCCTGGCGAAAGCCAAGGATGTCGAACTGTCGGATCGCGCCCTGGCGATCAAGAAGGAAATCGCCAAGGCCGCGGCCTGAGCGAATCGTCTCTGACGATGTGCTGAAACCCCGTCCCTGTGGCGGGGTTTTCGCGTTTGTGGCCGGCCCGGACCCATTTCTCCGGCCCTGTGGACGCGGCCTGGCGGCGTTCACCCTGCAATGCGGGATGGCAGGCGTTGGGGGGCGGCTGCCCCCCAAACCCCCCGCCTCAAGGGGGCCGTCTGCCCCCTTGAGAAACCCCCGAGGATATTTCCGGCACAAAGAGGGGCGGCGGCTCAGCGCGGCGTGAAGCGGGCCTCGAGGCGGCTGCGGGCCTCGGGCAGGGGGCGGTGTCCCAGCGCCGGGGCAAGGGTGTGACGCAGGAAATGCCCGGTGGTCGCCAGTCCCTGCGCCATCTGGGCGCGATCGTCGGCGGTGCGCGGGTCCAGCAACAGCGGTGGCAAGGGCAAGAGCCGGTCCGCCCAGTGGCCGGCAGCCTGTGCGGTGACCGCACGGCCCGTGCGCGGCGACACATAGGCCAGGCCCCGGGTCGCGCCGGTCACCGCGCAGTCGCTCAGGTCGAGGCCATAGCCCGTTTCCTCGAGCAGTGCGCGCTCCCAGGCCAGATACGCGCCGAACCAGGGCGCGGCGCCGTCGGCGAGCAGATCGAGAAGGGCCTCGGTCAGGGCATGCAGGCGGGGTTGCGGGTCGCGGTCCGGCAGGGCGAAGGCCGCCAGGGCTGTCAGGGCGTTGAGCGCGGCGAGCCGGTCGGCATGGGGAAGGATCGCGCCGGCGCGGCTGCGCAGCATCTCGGCCGTGAAGTGACCCAGGTGATCGTCGAGCCGCGCGCGCCAGGTCAGCGCCAGCGTGTTGCCCGGTTGCAGGACCGGGGTCAGACGGCGTCCGCTGCCGCCCCGGACCACGCCGCGGTGCAGGCCCAGGTCCGCGGTCAGGACCTCGATGATCGCGGCGCTTTCGCCGTGGGGGCGTGTCGTCAGCACGATGCCGTCGCCCGCCCAATCCATGCGTCAGAGCGCCCGCCAGCCGATGTCGCGGCGGCAGAACCCACCGGGCCAGTCGATGCCGTCGACCATCGCATAGGCGCGTTGGTGGGCCTGGGCCAGGGTTTCGCCGCGCGCGGTGACGTTCAGCACACGCCCGCCATTGGCCAGGATGCGCCCGGCGTCGGCGCGGGTTCCCGCGTGGAAGACCATGCTGGCGCTGTTTTCGGGCAGGCTGTCCAGGCCGCGGATCTCGGAGCCTTTCTGATAGGCGCCCGGGTAGCCGTTCGCGGCCATCACCACGGTCATCGCGTGATCGTCGGCCCAGTTCACCCGCGCCTCGGCAAGGCGCCCCTCGGCGCAGGCGAGCAACAGGTCCAGAGCCTGCGCGCCCAGACGCATCATCAGCACCTGACATTCAGGATCACCGAAGCGGACGTTGTATTCCACCAGTCGCGCGCGTCCGTTTTCGATCATCAACCCGGCATAGAGCACCCCCTGATAGGGCGTGCCGCGCCGCGCCATTTCGGCCATGGTCGGTCGGACGATTTCATCCAGCGCCTGCCGCGCGATGGCGTCGGTCAGGACGGGCGCGGGGGAATAGGCGCCCATGCCGCCGGTGTTGGGGCCGGTATCGCCCTCGCCCACGCGCTTGTGGTCCTGGGCGGTGCCGATGGGCAGCACCGTTTCGCCATCGACCAGCACGAAGAAGCTGGCCTCCTCGCCCTGCATGAACTCTTCGATCACGACCTCGGCGCCGGCCGTGCCAAAGGCCCCGCCAAAGATCTCGTCAAGACCGGCGAGCGCCTCGTCGAGCGTCATCGCCACGATCACGCCCTTGCCGGCGGCCAGGCCGTCCGCCTTGACCACGATCGGCGCCCCGTGGGTGCGGACGTGGGCCTTGGCCGCCTCGACATCGGCAAACCGTGCCCAGCCGGCGGTCGGCGCGCCGGCGGCGTCGCAGATCTGCTTGGTGAAGGCTTTGGAACTCTCCAGTCGTGCGGCCGCCGCCGAGGGGCCAAAGCACAGGATGCCTGCCGTCCTGAGCGCATCGGCGACGCCGGCCGCCAACGGGGCCTCGGGGCCGATCACGACGAAATCGATGGCGTTTTCCTCGCAGAAGGGAACGACCTGCGCGGCGTCCTCGGGGTTGATGGCGGCGCATTCGGCGATGGCGGCAATCCCGGCATTTCCGGGCGCGACGATCAGCCTGTCGCATTTCGGGTTCTGCTTGATCGCCCAGGCCAGAGCGTGCTCGCGCCCGCCGCCCCCCAGAACCAGAATGTTCATGTCGCACCCCTTGGCCGTCGTTGCCCGGCGTTCTAAGGTCTGGGGCGAGACGTTACAAGCAAGACCGAAGGCCACGATGGACCTGATCGACGACGACATGCCCGGCCCGGGCGGCAATGCGCATGAATTCACGGTGTCGGACCTGTCGGGCGCGGTCAAGCGCACGCTCGAGGGCGAGTTCGGCCGCGTCCGCGTGCGAGGCGAGGTCGGGCGCGTCATGGTCGCGCGCACGGGCCACATGTATTTCGATCTGAAGGACGACCGCGCGGTGATCGCCGCGGTGTCATGGAAGGGACAGGTCGCGCGCATGGCGATCCGCCCCGAGGAAGGCATGGAAGTCATCGCGACCGGCCGACTGACGACCTATGCGCCGCAGTCCAAGTATCAGCTTCAGGTCGATAACGTCGAACCCGCGGGCGCCGGCGCGCTGATGGCCATGCTCGAGGCGCGGCGCAAGGCACTGGCGGCCGAGGGGCTGTTCGACGTGTCGCGAAAACGCAAGGTGCCCTATCTGCCGCAGGTGATCGGGGTCATCACCTCGCCCTCGGGGGCGGTGATCCGCGATATCCTGCATCGCCTGGCGGATCGCTTTCCGCGCAGGGTCATCGTCTGGCCCGTGGCGGTGCAGGGCGAACGCTGCCCGCCCGAGGTGGTGCGCGCCATCCAGGGCTTCAACGCGTTGAAGCCGGGCGGCCCGGTGCCGCGCCCCGACGTGCTGATCGTCGCCCGTGGCGGAGGCTCGATCGAGGATCTGTGGGGGTTCAACGACGAGGCGGTGGTGCGCGCGGCGGCGGCGTCCGACATACCGCTGATTTCCGCCGTGGGGCACGAAACCGACACCACGCTCATCGACCACGCGGCCGATCTGCGCGCCCCGACACCCACCGCCGCGGCCGAGCTGGCGGTGCCGGTGCGGGCGGATCTGCTGGCGCATGTGGCCAATCTGGGCGCGCGGCTGCATCGGGCGGGAACCGGCGCCGTGCAGGCCCGGGACCAGCGGCTGAAAGACCTGTCGCGCGCGCTGCCCCGGGCCGAGGCGCTTCTGGCCACGCCCGCGCAACGCTTTGACCGGGTGTCGGACCGGTTCGCGGGATCTCTCAGGGCGCTGGCGCAGCGCAAGGCGCTGGACCTCAATCGCGCGGCGGGCGGGTTGCGACCGGGCCTGTTGCGCCACCGCCTGGAACAGCGCGTTGACCGGCTGACGGCCAGTGCCGGGCGACTGGCGCCTGCGCTGGGGGCCGGGCTGGCGCGCAAATCGGATCGGCTGGCCGCGCTGCGCCTGCCGCGAGGGCAGATGCTGCGCGATCTGTCGCGCGCCGCCGAACGGGTGGCGACACGCGTGCAGCGGATGAAACCCGCGCTGATGGCCGATCTGACGCGCAGGCGTGACAGGCTTGCGGCGCTGAACCGGATGCATGAGTCGCTGGGCTATGAGCAGACGCTGGCGCGCGGCTACGCCGTTGTGCGCGATGCCGACGGCACCCCCATGACCGACGCGGCGGCGGTGCGCGGGCTGGCGCAGTTCACGGTGCAGATGCGCGACGGCAGGCTGGACGCGGTGCCGGTCGGATCTGCGCCGCGTCCGCGCAAGAAACCGGACGGGACCGGGCCGGATCAGGGCAGCCTGTTCTAGCCGGCCAGCATGTCCCGCACCATCGGGATCACCCGCTCGCCATACAGCTTGAGACACGCCATGTTCGCAGCGTGCGGCACCGGCCCCGTGGTGTATTTCAGATCGAACCGCTGAACGCCCAGCCCCGTGACCGTCCGCACGATCTTGCGCGCGACCGTCTCGGGTGAGCCGACGAACAGGGCGCCGTGCTCGACCTCGGCCAGGAAGCGGTCCCTGGTGACGGGTGGCCAGCCGCGCTCGCGGCCAAGACGGCCGAACTGCGCTTGATAGTGGGGCCACAGGGCCTCGCGCGCGGCGTCGTCGGTTTCCGCGACCAACCCGGGCGAATGGACACCGATGTCCCGTGCCGGCGTGCCCAGTTGATCTACCGCCCGATGATAGAGATCCACATAGGGTTTGAACCGCAGCGGATCGCCACCGATGATCGCCAGCATCAGTTGCAGGTCCTGCCGGGCGACGCGCACCACCGATTCCGGGCTGCCGCCGACGCCCACCCAGGTGGTCATCGGCTGACCCAGGGGCGGATAGACCGTGGCCCCGTGCAGCGGTGCGCGGGTCTGACCGCGCCAGGTCACCGTTTTCTCGCGCAGGAGACGGGCGAAGATGTCCAGCTTCTCCTCGAAAAGCTGGTCATAGTCCTGCATGTCAAAGCCGAACAGCGGGTAGCTTTCGGTGAAACTGCCGCGCCCCAGGATCGGTTCCGCCCGCCCGCCCGACACCGCGTGCAGTGTCGAGAACCGCTGGAACACGCGCACCGGATCATCGGTGGACAGGATCGTGACGGCGGTGCCCAGCTTGATGCGTGTCGTGCGCCCGGCGATCGCGGCCAGCACGATCTCAGGCGCGGAAATGGCGAAATCGTCGCGGTGATGTTCGCCCAGCCCGATGAAGTCGATGCCCAGCGCGTCGGCATAGGCCGCTTCATCGACCACGTCGCGCAGAACCTGATCCATCGGCTTTGGTCGGCCGTCGGCGCCCATGGTGACATCGCCGAATGTATCCAGTCCCATCGAGATCGGGGTCATGAGAATGCTCCTGCTGTTGGGACACAGCTAGACCTCTGCCGGTCGTGGGTAAAGGCGCGGGCGCGCAGGGTGGTCTGTGCGCAGGCTCACAGGTCCAGCGTGATCGTGCCCCCGTCCGTTGCCGCCCGAGAACAGCACAGCACCACCTTGGCCGCGCGTTCCCTCGCGGACAGCACATAGTCGCGGTGTTCGATCCCGTCGGGCGATTGGTGCGCCACGGCGCAGACACCGCAGATTCCGTCCGAACATTTGACCGGCACTTCGATGCCAGCCGCGGCCAGGGCCTCGGTCGCGGACTGGTCGGCGGCCACGGCGATGTCACGGCCTGTGCGCGCCAGATGCAGTGTGAACGGGTGGTTCACATAGTCGGGCGCGTCCGGCACGGCGAAATATTCGCGCGCCAGCGCGTCCTCGGGCCAGCCCCGGGCCTGCGCGGTGGCGAAAACGCTGTCCATGAACGCGCCGCCGCCGCAGGTATACAGCCGCGCGCCGGGCCGATAGGGCGGGATCAGCCCGGCCAGATCCACGCGCGGCCCGTCTGTCTTGACATGCGTCTGCGCCTTGTCGGCCCAGGGGGCGGCGGCGATCTCGGCGGCAAAGGGCGCCATGCCGCGCGCCAGATAGTGCAGGCGGAAATCGCGGCCCAGGGTATGCAGGCGGTGCGCCATGGTCAGCATCGGCGTGATGCCGATCCCGCCGCCGATCAGCAGCGTGAAGGGCGCCTCCTCGTCCAGCGGGAACAGGTTGGACGGGGGCGTGACAAAGACGCGCCGCCCCTCGCGGAACACCCGGTGGATCAGGATCGAGCCACCCCGTCCCTGCGATTCCCGCTGGATGCCCAGGACATATTTCGACCCGTCCGCCGGATCGCCTGCCAGCGAATACTCGCGCTGGTATTCGGGGGCGATCATCAGGTCGATATGGGCGCCGGCCTCGAACGGGGGCAGGGGTTTGCCGTCGGCGCGGGTCAGTTCGAACCGCACGGTGTCGTCGCTCAGATCCTCGCGCCTGGTGATCGTCACCGGAAAGACCGGCGGCTCGCCGGCGGGGCGGGGGGCGGGCGCCAGCCCGTCGGTCTGACCACGCGCCAGACGGTTGCGGTATTCCTCGGGCGTCAGAAGCCGGCGATAGCGGTCGATCCCAGCCTCGCGGTTCAGCGGCTGCATGATGGGATAGGGCAGGGGCATCACATCCGCGGGGTAAACGGCCAGTGTCTGATCCTCATACTTGAGGTCCAGATCACGGCTCAGACCCCGACGATTGGTCGCGCCCGCGGCGACATAGCGCGTGCCGGGCTTGTCCAGTTCGATGTCCCACCACCAGGTCTTGACCGGATTGATGGCGCCGCGGCCCAGCCGGTCGTCCAGCGCCGCCAGCGCCCTGGCCGATCCTGGCGCGGTCATCGCCAGCCAGCGGAACGGCGCCTCGGCGAACAGGCCCTGCAGGTTCCACGGGCAGGTCTTCATGCAGCGCCCGCACATGCCGCCCGCGCTGTTGGTGATCCGGTAACGGGCGCATTTCTCGGCGTCGGATTTCCAGATCTCATAGCCGTTATACATCAGTTTCGGCCCGGCCGTGATCGCGCCCGAGGGGCATTCGCGCGCGCATTTGTTGCAGGCGCCGCAAAACCGCTGAAGGCCAAAGTCGATGGGCCGGTCATGGCGCATCGGCATGTTGGTGGTCACGGCCCCCGATTTCAGGCGCGGGCCCAGATAGGGGTTCAGGATCACCTCGCCGATGCGGCTGACCTCGCCCAGGCCGGACAACAACAGAAGCGGCGGTTGCAGCACGTCGCCGTCGATCACCGAATGCACGCGCGCTGAATAGCCCAGCCTGCGGATCTGCTCCGCCACCACGCCGCCCAGCAGCGAAAACCGCAGATAGGCGCGCATCGATTGCGCGACGCTGATCCAGTCGTCACCCGAGGCCCCCTCCATGGTTTCGTGCCCCTGGTCGAGCAGCATGTTGACCGAATTCGCGTGATAGGGCGTGATCGGCTCGCCGGCGGAATTGTGCGAATAATAGGCCCAGTCGGGCACCCGGCTGAGCCCGACCGCATCGGTGGACAGATAATAGCTGGCCGCTTTCAGGTTATCGGCGTTCACCTCGGGGTCGGTCGCGATCGCGGGCCCCCGGGCCTCGCCGAACTGGAGCAGCAGCAAGGCCCCCAGCGCGCGCCGGGCACAGGCGCCGATGGGCGATTTCGCGACATAGCGCCCGCCCTTGGCCCCGTCCTGCACCGCCTTGCCCATGTCGCCATAAAGCGCGCGGGCAAAGAAATCGGCGCGTTTGGGAAAGCGCGGCACGCGGGCCTCGTCAATCAGGGTGGTCGGTTCATCCACCCGTTTCAGGCGCTCGAACGGATAGGGGCCCATGCGGAATTCGCGGTGGGCAAAGGCCTCGGCGGTGGCGGCGCGGCGGGGGGCGGCGGCGCCGGTCCACCAGGCGACGCCATGGCTGCGCCCCGTGCGCCCGTCACCCATCAGCGGTTGGTCGGGTGCCAGCGTCAGCGTGGTGGTCACGGCGGCCAGGCCATAGCGCGTGCCCAGATAGGGGTTCACCGCCTGCCCGGCGTCGATATGGGCAAGCCCCGACGACACGGCCAGGCGCGCCAGATCGACTTCGGATGTCGAGGCCGAATGCGCCCGTGCGTCATGGCCCAGCATCCGCAGGTAGGACGACAGCACCACGGCGGTGTTGTTCGCCAGAAGCGCCGCGCGCTGGGCCTGCGTGCCGTGCAGCCAGTCGGTGCCCCGTTCGCCCTGCGCCGGGTCGCGGGTGTAATCGACGGCGATCACCAGCGCATAGCGGTGCGACGTGACCGGCCCGTGCGGGCTGCGCGCGGCATCGAGAATGTCGGCATAGATCGCGTCGATCCCGGCGGCGTGAGTCTTGGGCTGGCCCTGTTCCAGTTCCGCGCGCAGGCCGTCGATCATCGGGTTGCGGTGGGGGGTGGGCAGGTGATGGTCAGCCGTCAGCGCGCAAACCCCCATCAGGGCCGCGTCGAAATAGTAACCCGCTGCCTTCAGGTGGTTCGCGCGGTCTTGCGGGTCCTCGGGGATCTCGGCCTCGGCGTGAACCACGGGGCCCTGACGGACGGTGTCGAACATGGTCTGATAGCGCGCCATCGCATGGATCAGCGACTGCGGATCGGGGTGATCAAAGGCGAGGGGCGCGGAGCAGGGCAGCGCGCTTAGGTCCGGCGTGCCGCCCCGGCGCAGGCGCTCCATCGGGAAGGGGCCCAGATGGACGGGACGGTCGGCATGGGAAAACAGGGGCATGGCGGCGCTCGCTCGGCAATCGGTGGGTCAGAAATCGGTGGGATCGGGCTCGCCCTCGGCCAGGCGGGCCAGGGTGCGGGTCAGATGGGTCAGGTCGTCCGGCGACAGTTTGGCCGCGAAATGGGCCTGCAGCGCGTCAGAGGCCACGCGAACCTGCGCAAGTGCCCCCTGCCCGGCATCCGTGAGGGCAACCTCGGTCTGGCGCCCGTCGCTGCCGGCCGGCGCGCGGGCAATCAGGCCCTTGCCTTCCAGCCCCTTGAGAAGGCGGGACATGGCGGGGCGGGTGATGCCCACATAGGCGGCCAGGTCCGATGGGGTGGTGACCCCCTCGTCGCCCAGACCCGCCAACACGGTGGCGCCCAGGCGCGTCAATCCCTTTGGCAGCGCGGCCTCGTGCCGGGCCTGCATCAGCCGCGCCAGGCGCGAGACGCGATACCCCAGACGATTGTGCAGACGATAGCCGGCCATGCGCCCCTCCCCCATCCCCGGGACGGTGGCGAAAGTAATTAACATTGTCAATCAAAATGCCGCATCAACGGCCCCGGCGACCGAGCCCCCATAACGGGCCCCCGCAACGGGCCCGGGCGCTTAGCCGCGCGTGATCCGGTTGATATGGCCCATCTTGCGGCCGGGGCGCGCAGCGCCCTTGCCATAGAGGTGGATCTGCACATCCGCCTGTTTCGACAATGCGGGCACCCGGTCCACATCGTCGCCGATCAGGTTTTCCATGACCACATCGGCATACCGCTGCCCGTTGCCCAGGGGCCAGCCCGCCACGGCGCGAATGTGCTGTTCGAACTGATCGACGGCGCAGCCCGCTTGCGTCCAGTGGCCCGAGTTGTGCACCCGAGGCGCGATCTCGTTGACCACCAACCCCTGCGCGGTGACGAACAGTTCCACCCCCATCACCCCGACATAATCGAGCGCATTCAGGATCCGCCCGGCCAGCAGCACGGCATCCATGCGCTGCGCCTGCGTCAGGCGGGCAGGCACGGTGGTGGTGCGCAGGATCCCGGCCTCGTGCACGTTTTCGCCCGGGTCGAAACAGGCGACCTCGCCCGTCACACCCCGCGCGGCGATCACGCTGACCTCGTGGCTGAAGGTCACGAACCCTTCGAGGATCGCCTCGGCGCCGCCCATTTCGGCCAGCGCGTCCGGCCCTTGCGCGGGGTCCATGATGCGGGCCTGCCCCTTGCCATCATAGCCCAGGCGGCGGGTTTTCAGGATCGCGGGCGCGCCGATCTCGGCCAGCGCGGCCCCCAGCGCGGCGGCATCCGGGATGTCACGATAGGGCGCGGTGGTCAGACCCAGCCCGGTGAGGAAATCCTTCTCTGTCAGCCGATCCTGCGACACGGCCAGCGCGCGGCGGTTCGGGCGGACGGGACGCAGGCTTTCCAGCAGGTCCAGCGTGGCGGTGGGGATGTTCTCGAATTCATAGGTGATCACGTCGACCGAACCCGCAAAGGCCCGCAGCGCGCCCTCGTCGTCCCAGGCGGCGGTGGTGACCTTTTCCGCCACATGGCCGGCGGGCGGATTCGCGCCCGGATCGTAGACGTGGCAGCGCAGCCCCAACCGCGAGGCCGCGACCGACAGCATCCGCCCCAATTGGCCACCGCCGAGGATGCCGATACAGGCGCCGGGTTGCAGGATCTCACTCATCGCGGGGTTCCTCGGGGATCGAGGCGCTCAAGGCGTCCCGCCAGGCATCCACGCGGGCCGCCAGCGCCGGATCGTTGACCGCCAGCATCTGCGCCGCCATCAGCCCGGCATTCGCGCCGCCACCAATGGCCATGGTCGCGACGGGAAAGCCCTTTGGCATTTGCAGGATGGAATAGAGACTGTCCACGCCCGACAGCGCCCGCGTCAGGATCGGCACGCCGATCACCGGCACCCGGGTTTTCGACGCCATCATGCCCGGCAGATGCGCCGCGCCGCCAGCGCCCGCGATGATGACCTTCAGCCCGCGCTCGACGGCGGTCTTGCCGTAGGTCCACAACCTGTCAGGGGTGCGGTGGGCGCTGACGATCTTCGCCTCATACCGGATCCCCAGTTCATCCAGGATCGCGGCGGCGTCGCGCATCGTCGGCCAGTCGGACTGGCTGCCCATGATGATTCCCACGTCCACGGTCATCGCGTTACTCCGTCAGTGTTGGCCGCGCCCTAGCACTTTGCGGGGCGGATGCAAAGGCACTCGCCGTGCCGGGCGTTTGCGGATATGCGAGAGGGCATGACCGACCGCATGTATCTCGTGACCGCCCCCGGGCTGGAGACGGCCCTTGCCGATGAAGCCCGCGCTGCCGGGTTCCGCGATGTGACCCCCGGTATCGGCGGGGTCGAAGTGACGGGCGGCTGGCCCGAGGTCTGGCGCGCGAATCTGGTGCTGAGGGGCGCGGTGCGGGTGTTGGCCCGGGTGGCCGAATTCCGCGCGATGCATCTGGCGCAACTGGACAAGCGCGCGCGCAAGGTGGACTGGGCGGCGATCCTGCGCCCCGATGTGCCCGTGCGGGTCGAGGCCACCTGCCGCAAGTCCAGGATCTATCACGACAAGGCCGCCGCCCAGCGGGTCGAACGCGCCATTGCCGAAGGGATCGGCGCGCCCTTGGGGCCCGGCGGGATCGGCATCAAGCTGCGGATCGAGGATGACCTCTGCACGATCTCGATCGATACATCGGGCGAGTCGTTGCACAAGCGCGGGTTCAAAGGCTTTACCGGCAAGGCGCCCATGCGCGAGACGCTGGCGGCCCTGATCCTGCGTCAGATGGGCTTCGACGGCACGCAGGCGGTGGTCGATCCGATGTGCGGTTCAGGCACGCTGGTGATCGAGGCCGCCGAGATCGCGGCCGGGCTGCACCCGGGGCGAGGGCGCGACTTTGCCTTTGAACGGCTGGCGAGTTTCGATCCGGCAGGGTTTGCCGCCCTGAAAACAGCGCCGCAGGGTTCGCCGGCATTGCGCTTTTTCGGGTCCGACCGCGATCAGGGTGCCATCGCGGGCGCCAGTGCCAATGCCGAAAAGGCCGGCGTGTCTGCCTGGTGCCGCTTCACCCGTGCGCCGGTCAGCGACCTGGTGGCGCCCGAGGGGGTGCCGCCGGGCCTGCTGCTGGCCAACCCGCCGTGGGGCGCGCGCATTGGCGAGCGCAAGCTTCTGTTTGCTCTCTATGGGGCGCTGGGCCAGCGGCTGACAGCCGGGTTCAAGGGGTGGCGCGTCGGCCTGATCTCGCCCGATGCGGGGCTGGTCAAGGCGACCGGGCTGGGACTGACGGCCCTGGGTGCGCCCATCGACATGGGCGGCACCCGCGTGACGCTGTGGCAGGGCACGGTCTAATACATCTGCCGATGCATGAGGCTGCGCACGTCCTCGAGGCCATCCCAGGCGCCGCCACCGAACCCCGGACCGGCGCCGGGTGTCACCACTTCCCACCCCGGTCCGGGCAGGCGCGGCGCGGTGATGACGATGGTTCCGTCCGGTCGCATGAAACTGTGCACCCCGTCGATCGACGGGGCGTGACCCGCGCCCATTGCGCCCGGCCCGCCGTGGCCGCTGCTGCGCGGCGGCTGCGGGGCCGAACTGCGCTGCGGTTCGATAAGACGATCCCGTCGCGATTCCGGCGGGCGTGGCTGGGGCCGGTCGACCTGCGGGTCGGGTATGCCGGTCAGCGCGGCCAGGCGGGCGACCTCGGCGGTCAGGTCCAGCAGCGCGGCGGCGCGTTCGGGCCCTGGTGCGGCCCGGGCCACGGCCACCGCCTTTCGCGCGATGGCCGAGGGCGCGGCCGTCACGGTCTGGACGGTGTTCGCCATCTGGGCCTGATCGGGCGTCGTATCCGGCGCGTTGATCATCAGCCCTGCGCCCGGTCCGCCCGCGATCAGGTCCGCCAGGGCCAGCCCGTTCAGGGCCTCGCGCGCCATGGTTTCGGCACCCGCCCTGTCGCCGCTGGCCACCATCGCCGCCGTGGCGGCGGCGACCGTGACGTGGGCCTTTGCCAGGGCCAGCGTCAGACCTGCGCCGGCAACACCATAGCCCGCCTGAATGCCGGCGGCGGGGCTGCGCGCGGACAGCGCCCTCAGGCCGATCAGGCTGCCGCCCCCGATGACGGCATAGAGGGTGCCGCGCGCAACATGCCGCGCGATCAGGGCCGGGGCGTCCGTGGCGCCCTGCGGTTGCGGGGTATGTGGAGCCTCGCTCGCCAATGCGGAAGTCGCCAGCACCAGCGCGAGTGTCAGTCCAAGACGGCGTTTCATCGGTCGCTCTCCTGCTTGCGCCAGAATCCCGGATCGGGGGCGCGTCAAAGGGGGAAAGGAGCGATCGAAACTTACATCTACTTCATCTGGGGTGCCGGCGCCTCGGGTTCAAGATCGCCGATCGACAGGCAGTCGCCCAGAAAGGCATGCGCGGCCTCTGTCGCGCCATCGAGCGGCAGCACCGTCGCCACCCTGCCATTGACGGCATAGCGCAGCGTGCCGCCCGCCATCAACGCGGTCCAGAAGGGATCATCCAGTCCGACGGCGAGGTTGACGCCCCAGATCCCTTCCTCCATGCGCAGAACGGTGCCGTCGATGCTGCCGTCATATCCGTTGGCGTGAAAGCTGACGGTCACGGCCGAATCGTCGGCCAGTCCGTCGATCGGCGCGCCCAGGCTCACATCCCCATAGACCCAGTTGGCACCGATCGAACAGGTGACGAAGGCGCGGATGTTGTCCGTTTCCGGCACGCCGTAGGTCAGGTTGAGCATGGTATCCAGCGGGTTCGCTGCGACAGACCGGTAATAGGACCAGACCATCCCGTCCTGCGCCATGGCGGGCAGCGCGGTGACGGCGAGCGCCAGCGCGCTGACGAAGGTGGGAACCAGGCGGGGCATTGCAATCTCCTCGGTCAATGACCGATGCCGCCGCACGCGGGGCGACATCAGGCGATGATGTCGGGTGTCAGTTCGTCTTCGATCCTGGAAATCGTGTCTTTCAGGGCCAATTTGCGTTTCTTCAGGCGCTTCATTGCCAGCTCGTCGCCGGTGCCGCGCTCATGCATGGCCGAGATCGCTTCGTCGAGGTCGCGATGCTCGCGTCTCAGAACCTCGAGTTTGACGCGCAGGACCTCTTCGTGGTTCAGCTCCATCGGTGCGTTCATCGGCGGCGACTCGGTTCTGGTTTTTCGACAGTCTAGCGGGTTTTCCCTGCGCAGGCAAAGCCTTCGGACCTCTTGCAGGGCTATGCTCGGGCCCCCATATTCAAGGGCAAGCCGGTCTGCCGCAGGGGCGGGGGCCGGAAGAGGTGTCGCTGATGCAGGACCGGACCATGACAAAATTTGCCTTTCCGTCGCACCCGCTGCTCTTGGGGTTTGAACCGCTTGAACGGCTGGTCGAACGCACCGCCCGCGCCGGGGCCGAAGGGTATCCCCCCTTCAACATCGAACTGCGCGAGCCGAATCTCTATGTCGTGACCCTGGCGGTGGCCGGGTTCGCCGCCGATGACATCGCCATCACGCTGGAGGACCGCCAGTTGCTGGTGCGCGGTCAGCAGGCCGATCCTGGCGCGGACCGGGTTTTTCTGCATCGTGGTATCGCCACCAGGCAATTCCGCCGGGTCTTTGCCCTGGCCGAAGGTGTCGAAGTGACCGGCGCACGGCTGGACAACGGCCTGCTGGAAATCATGCTGGAACGGCGCGAACCGGAAACGGTCGTGCGGACCATCCCCATCAACCGTGGCTGACAGGAGGCGACGATGAAAACCCCGTATCCCGGATTGCCCGACGGCAAGATCGCCTATGTGCGGCAGATCGACCCCCAGACCCTGCCGGACGAGATCCGCAACCAGATCCCCGACGACACGCAGGTCTGGGGCGTGCACGACGAAGCGGGCGAGTGCATCGCCCTGACGCAGGATCGGCGCACGGCCTTTTTTGTCGCGCGCGAGAACGACCTGACGCCGGTCAGCGCCCACTGACCGGCGCGCGGGGCTGGGGTCATCCGTCCAGCACCTTGCGCAGCCGGGCGAAACTGTCCGCCGGGGTCTTGGCGCCCTGTCCGCCCAGAAAGGCGTCAAGCCTGGGCCACAGCTTGATCGCGCGGTCGGTCAACGGATCGGATCCCTGCGCATAGAGCCCGGCCTGAACCATCATTTCCGCGCGCTCCCAGGCGCCGATCAGCCGCCGGACCTCGGCGATCTGGGCATTCTCGGCGGGGGTCGCGGCGGCGGGCAGGGAGCGCGAGACCGACCGCATCAGGTCGATCGCCGGGAAGCGACCCCTCTCGGCAATGGCGCGGTCCAGGATCACATGACCATCCAGAACGCCGCGCAGGATGTCGGCGACCGGTTCATCCATGTCCGATCCCGCGACCAGCACCGTGAACACCGCGGTGATGTCGCCGTGATCGCCCTCGCCCGGGCCGGCGCGTTCGGCCAGCGCCATGATCTGATGCGCCGTGGACGGTGGAAATCCCCGCAGTGACGGGGCCTCGCCCGCCGCCAGCGCGATTTCGCGGTGCGCCTCGGCGAAACGGGTGACGGAATCGCACAGCAACAGAACGTGCTGGCCCTGATCGCGGAAATGCTCGGCCACCGCCATGGCGGTCAAGGCCGCGCGCCGCCGTGCAAGCGGCGATTCGTCGGATGTGGCGCTGACCACGACCGAACGCGCCAGCCCGTCCTCGCCCAGCACGCTTTCGGTGAACTCGCGCAACTCGCGGCCGCGTTCGCCCACCAGCGCCAGGACGACGACATCGGCCTCGATCCCGCGGGCGAGTTGCCCCAGCAGCATCGTCTTGCCCACACCGGACCCCGCGAACAGGCCGATCCGCTGGCCGCGCACGATGGGCAGCATCGTGTTGAACGCATCGAGCCCGGTGGACAGGCGCCCGCCCAGACGCTTGCGCCGGGTGGGCGAGGGCGGCGGCATCCTGAGCGCGCGCGGCTGGGCACCCCTGGCCAGCGGGCGGCCATCCAGCGGTGTGCCATAGGGATCGAGCACGCGGCCGATCCAGCTGCTGTCTGGCGCGATGGTGTTGCGCCCCAGATGTTCGACCCGGTCGCCGATGGCCAGGCCGTCCACCGGCGATTCGGGCAGGACCTCGGCCCCGTCGCGCGTCAGCGACAGAATCTCGCCACCGATCTGGCGGCCCTGGGGGCCGGCGATCATCACGCGGTCCCCCAGGCGCGCGCGCTTGGACAGACCCTGCGTCAGCAGCGTGGCACTGTGCAGCGCGGTGACCTGGCCGAAATGGCGCACGGGGCGGACCTCGGCCAGGTCGGCCATCAGGGTTTCGAACACAGTCAAGGGGGCCTCCTGCCGCAACGCACGTCCGGGTGACGCTCGATTACGGTTTCTAAACGAATCACCCTTAAAGCTTCGTGTAGGCCAGCCGAGGGAGAAGCCCCAATGTTTCAGAGCCTGGACATCCTGCGCATGGCGCAAGCCTATGCGACCCACGCCGCGACCCGCCAGCAGGCGATCGCGCAGAACGTGGCCAATGCCGACACGCCCGGCTACCGGGCGCGCGACGCCATCCCCTTTTCCGACTATTGGGCCGCCGTCGAGCGCGGGGGCGCGGATGATCTCGCGACGATTCGCGCCGATGCCAACCCCGCAACCCGGTCGCCCGACGGCAACACCGTCTCTCTCGAATTCGAGATGATGCGCGGGGTCGAGGCCCGTCAGCAGCACGAGACGGCGCTGGGTATCTACGCCATGACGCGCGACCTGATGCGCGCCGTCATCGGCCGATAGGGAGATCCCGCCATGAGCACCATGGACCGCACTCTGGCCCTGTCGGCCTCGGGGATGCAGGCGCAGGCGATGCGACTCAGGCATGTGTCCGAGAATATCGCCAATGCCGACACGCCCGGATACCACCGCAAGACCGTCGCGTTCGAGCCCCTCTCGCTTCCCGGCGATGCGCTGGGCGAGGCCACGGGCGTCCGCGCCGGGCGCGTGCAACTGGACCGCAGCGACCTGACCCAGATCTACGACCCCGGCAACATCCTTGCCGATGAGACCGGCCATTACCTCGGATCGAATGTCGATGTGATGGTCGAAATCGCGGACGCGCGCGAAGCGCAGCGTTCCTATGAGGCGAACCTCAGGATGTTCGATCAGGCCCGGCAAATGTCGCAAAGCCTGATCGGACTTCTGCGCAGATAAGGAAAGACCAGAATGGACATCGCTGCTTCCCTGGCCGCCCGCAGTTACGGCGCGGCCCGCCCCCTCACATCCGCCGATCCCCAGGGTGCCGGTGGTCCCGCCTCCAGCCTGAGCCAGGCCGCCCAGAGTTTCGCACAGGTGCTGGAACGCGCCGATGCGACGGCCCAGCAGGCGATGGCGGGCAATGCCGACCCGCATGCCCTCGTCGCCTCGTTGAGCGAGGCGCAGATGGCGGTCGAAACCGCCGTCGCCGTGCGCGACAAGGTGGTCGAGGCCTATCTCGAAATCCTCAGGATGCCGGTGTGATGACCGAGGCCGTCTTTTTCGACATCCTGCGCCAGGGCCTGTGGACGGCGGTGGTCATGTCCGCGCCGCTGCTGGGCGTCGCGCTGGTCGCCGGGGTGGTGGTCGGGCTGTTTCAGGCGCTGACCTCGGTACAGGAAATGACCCTGACCTTCGTGCCCAAGATCCTGGCGATGCTGGCGGTTTTCTGGGTCTCGATGAGCGCCATGACCGCGTTGCTGGTCGATTTCTTCCAGCGGCAGGTGATTCCGGCCATGATCGGAGGCTGATCCATGGACAACGCGGGCTACACCCAGCTGACCCGGCAGTCCGGGCTGTTGCGCGAACTTCAGGTCATCGCGAACAACATTGCCAACATCTCGACCACCGGGTTCCGGCGCGAAGGGATCGTCTTTTCGGAATTCGTCCGGCGGCTCGACCGGCAGGAGGATACCTTGTCCATGGCCGCCGCCAATGCCCATCAGACCTATCTGACGCAAGGCGGGCTCACGATGACGGGCGGCGCGCTGGACCTGGCGATCGAGGGCGAGGGGTTCTTCACCATCGAAACCCCCGATGGCCAGGCCTATACGCGCGCCGGCCATTTCACCCCGAACGCCGCCGGCGAGCTGGTCACCGTGGACGGCCTGCGCCTGCTGGATGCCGGCGGTGCACCGGTGTTCGTGCCGGCCGAAGCCGCGCAGATCGCCGTGTCCCGCGATGGCACGATCTCGGCCGACGGGCAGCCGCTGGCGCAACTGGGCCTTGTCGTGCCGGACGATCCGTCCGAATTGCGCCGGTCCACGGGCGTCCTGCATGAAATCCAGGGCGATACCCGACCCGTGGCCGACCCCGTCATCCTTCAGGGCTTTCTCGAGGATTCGAACGTCAACCCGATCACGGAAATGGCCCGCATGATCGAGGTCCAGCGCGCCTATGAGACCGGGCAGAAGTTCCTCGACCGCGAGGATGAGCGGATCCGCAACGTGGTCTCAACCCTCGGCCGATAGGAGAACCCCATGCGTGCCCTTCAGATCGCCGCCACCGGCATGAGCGCCCAGCAGATGCGGGTCGATACCGTGGCGAACAACCTCGCGAACATGTCCACGACCGGCTACAATGCCCGACGGGCGGAATTTGCCGACCTGCATTATCAGCAGCACACCCGTGCCGGCACGATCAGCGCCGCCGACGGCACCATCGTGCCGACCGGGGTGCAACTGGGGCTGGGCGCGCGCCCGGCTTCGGTTGCGATGATGGTGCAGCAGGGCGTCGTCACCGCGACCGGCGGGGATCTCGATGTCGCGATCGAGGGAAGGGGCTGGCTGGAAGTCACGCTGCCCGACGGACGCGCCGCCTATACCCGCGACGGCGGGTTGAAACGCAATGGCGAGGGGCTGATCGTCACGTCGGACGGATACGAGGTCGCGCCAGGGCTGACGATCCCGGTCGATGCGACACAGATCTCGATCAATGCCGAGGGCGAGGTCTGGGCCTATTTCGCGGACCGCGTCACGCCCGAACGCCTGGGACAGCTGACCCTGGCCGGGTTCACCAATGAACGCGGTCTGGAAGCCCTGGGATCGAACCTGTTCGTCGAGACCGAGGCCTCGGGGCCGGCGCTGCAATCGGTGCCCGGTTCGGATGGTCTGGGCACGCTCAGGCAGGGGTATCTCGAGGAAAGCTCGGTCGATCCGGTGCGTGAACTGACCGAGATGATCAAGGCGCAGCGCGGCTACGAACTGAACGCCAAGGTCATCACCGCCGCCGACCAGATGTTGGCCGCTACCACACAGGTGCGGTGATGCGTGCCGTGCTCTTGCTCGTGGCTTTGGCGATGCCGGCACAGGCGGATGTGCTGCTTGCGGGGCGCACCCTGCGCGCCGGCACGGTGATCGACCCGGTCGATGTGGTCCTGGTGACCGATCCGGCGCCGCCGGGCGCGGCCGTCACCGCGGAGGATGTCGTGGGACTCGAGGCGCGGGTCACGCTTTACGCTGGCCGCCCGATTCCCCTGGCCAGCCTTGGCCCGCCCGCGGTGGTCGAACGCAACCAGCTGGTCACGCTGATCTTCCGGCGAGGCGGGCTCGACATTCGCGCGGACGGTCGCGCCCTGGGTCGCGGGGCCGAGGGTGACGCGATCCGCATCATGAACCTGGGCTCGCGCAGCACGGTGTCCGGCAGGGTGACGGGCCCCGGTCTGGTGAGCGTGCCATGAAAGGGCGACCCATGCGTCATCTTCTTCTGATCCTGCCCCTTGCCGCCTGCTCGGACCTGGCCGCGGTCGGTCGTGCGCCGGAATTCTCGCCTCTGGACCCGCAGCTTGAACATCACGCCCTCTATAACGTGCCGCTGCCAGAGGTCACGGAACGCGCGCGCGCGGTGGACACGGCGTCCTTGTGGACGGCCAGCCAGCGGTCCCTGTTCGGGGACCGTCGGGCAAGTCAACCCGGCGACATTCTGACGGTGGTGATCGAAATCAACGATTCCGCGCAGATCTCGAACTCCAGCCAGCGCGGACGGACCGGCTCGCAATCCATGGGGGTGCCGCAGTTCCTGGGCATTCCCCAGGCGATCGACGCCCAGCTTCCCGCCGGGGCAAGCATGGCGAACGCGGTTTCGGTCGATTCCGCCACCAGCTTCCAGGGGCAGGGCAGTGTCAGCCGCAACGAACAACTGACGCTGCGCGTCGCCACGACGATCATCGAACGCCTGCCCAATGGCGTTCTCAGGATCGAGGGCAGTCAGGAGGTGCGCGTCAACAACGAACTGCGCGAACTGATCGTGACCGGCTACATCCGGCCCGAGGACATCTCGCGCCGCAACGAGATCGCCTATGACCGCATCGCGGGCGCCCGCATCAGCTATGGCGGGCGCGGTCAGATTTCGCAGATGCAGCAGCCGAGCTATGGCCAGCAGATCGCCGACATCATCCTTCCGTTCTGAGGAGCCTGCCGATGAGAAAGCTCTTGCCCATCCTGCTGTTGCTGGTCGGTCTCGGTGCCGGGGGGGGGATCGGTTGGGTTCTGAAACCCCAGGCCACCCACCCCCCCGCGGTCACCGCCGGCCATGGCGAGGACAGTGGCCACCCGGCGCAGGCCGACAACCCGGGCCATGACACATCGGTCTATCAGCCCGCGCCCGCCGATACCGAGACGGTGCGCCTGCCCAATCAGTTCGTCGTACCGGTGATCGAGAACGGGCGCGTGACCTCGATGGTGGTGATCGGCCTGGCGCTGGATCTGGCCTCGGGCCATGATTTCAACCTGGCCCGGGACGAGCCCCGCCTCAGGGCGGTGTTCCTGCAACTGCTGTTCGATCACGCGAACATCGGCGGTTTCAACGGCATCTTCACCTCGGGCGAGGCCCTGCTGGCCCTGCGCCGCACCCTGATCGAGGCCGCCCGGCGCGAAGTGGGCCCCGAGGTTCACGACGTTCTGATCACAGAACTGCTCAGACAGGAAAGCTGAACCCGGCGGGGGCCGGGCGCCGCGCCGTCAATCGCCGGCGGTCTGCACGCAATTCTGAACCATCGACATCGCCGCGGACGAGCCGACGAGATCGGTGTGAAAGGACTGTCCGTTGACGGACACCGTCAAGTTGTTGCCGGCCCGCACGGCATTCATGATCTGCAACGAGGGGCCGAAGCTGACCTTGGTGCCGTCGCTGCTGATGGAAAAATACCAGACGCGCCCGTCGATGTTCAGTTGCGCGGGCAGGACTCCGTTGGGCCCTCGCATGTCGAAGGCCAGCAGCCAGTTTCCGCCGCCGTCCATGCCGATTGCCGTCGCGCCATCCAGCCGGTTGTGCACCGCAGCGCATCCCATGAAGCGCCCGCCGTTGGTGATCAAGGAGACCTGCCATCCCGAGACAGAGCCGACCGTCCGTTCTTCGGCGCGGGCGGGCAAGGCGGCCACGCTGGCGCAGGTTGCCATCAAGGCTATTGAAAACAAGGAATTACGCATCACTCGGTCCTCTGTTACGCTGCGGCCACTGATACCGACCGGGCAACAGCGTAACACGAATCCGAAGAATCACGACTTGCATCCTGCCGCGCGTCCGATCCGGACCCGGGCAGACCGGAGCCCGGCGCGCCGGTCGGGCGTGCCCGATCGGGCCGACGGGGCAGCGGACAGCGAAAAGGGCCCCGCAGGGCCCTGTCCGGTTCGATCACCGTTTTGTCGTGTCAGCCTTGCAGGGTGCGCACGCCATACCCCTCGCGGCGGGCCAGCATGGCGGCGGTCGCGGCGATGGCGCCGGCCGCGGTGGTGAAATAGGGGATCTTGTCCATCAAGGCGACGCGGCGGATGTCGCGGCTGTCCTCGACCGCCTGCGCGCCTTCGGTGGTGTTGAAGACCAGGGCGATGTCGCCATTCTTCAAACGATCGACGATGTTGGGGCGCCCTTCATAGACCTTGGCGACCGGAGTTGCGGCGATGCCTTCCTGGTCCAGCCATTTCGCGGTGCCGCTGGTCGCGACGACCTCGAATCCCAGGCTGGCGAGGTCGCGCATCGCACCGGCCAGTGCCTGCGTCTTGTCAGCGTCGCGGACCGAAACGAACACCCGGCCCGTTTCCGGCAGATGCGTCCCCGCGCCCATCTGCGCCTTGAGGAACGCCAGCGCAAAGGTGCGGTCCCATCCCATCACCTCGCCGGTCGAGCGCATTTCCGGGCCCAGCAGCGTGTCCACGCCCGGGAACCGGGCAAAGGGCAGAACGGCCTCCTTGACGCTGAACCAGGGGGTGATCGGGTCGGCCAGCGTGTTCGGATCGGCCAGCGGCATCGGGCTGTCGGGGCCCACGCCAGCGGGATAGGGCGCGCGCAGCGGGAAGGCCGACATCGGTTCGCCCGCCATCAGGCGGGCCGCAATCGAGGCGATGGCGCTGTCGGTCGCCTTGGCCACGAAGGGAACGGTGCGCGAGGCGCGCGGGTTGACCTCGAGAACGTAGATCACGCCATCCTTGATCGCGAACTGCACGTTCATGAGGCCCACGACACCCAGGGCCAGGGCCATCTGCTGGGCCTGACGCTTCATCTCGTCGACCAGCGCGGGGTCCAGCGAGTGCGGCGGCAGACAGCAGGCGGAATCGCCCGAGTGGACGCCCGCTTCCTCGATATGTTCCATGATGCCCGCGACATGGACGGTCTTGCCGTCCGACAGCGCATCCACATCGACCTCGATCGCGCCGGCCAGATAGCTGTCCAGCAGCACCGGGTTCTTGCCCGAGACATCCACCGCAGTGGTGATGTAGCGTTTCAACTGGTCCATGTCGCGCACGATTTCCATGGCGCGGCCACCCAGCACATAGGACGGGCGGATCACCAGCGGGAAGCCGATTCTCTCGGCGATCGCAATGGCTTGTGCATCCGACGATGCAATCCCGTTGATCGGCTGCTTGAGCCCCAGATCGTTCAGCAGCTTCTGGAACCGCTCGCGGTCCTCGGCCAGGTCGATCGCGTCGGGCGAGGTGCCAAGGATCGGGATGCCTTCGTCATTCAGGGCGTTCGCCAGCTTCAGCGGCGTCTGCCCGCCGAACTGGACGATGACGCCATGCAGCGTGCCGTTCGATTTTTCGACGCGCAGGATCTCCAGCACATGTTCCAGCGTCAGCGGTTCGAAATACAGCCGGTCCGAGGTGTCATAGTCGGTCGAGACGGTCTCGGGGTTGCAGTTGACCATGATCGTTTCATAGCCGGCGTCCGTCAGCGCATAGCAGGCGTGACAGCAGCAATAGTCGAACTCGATCCCCTGGCCGATCCGGTTCGGCCCGCCGCCCAGGATCACCACCTTCTTGCGGTTCGAAGGACGCGCCTCGCATTCGATCTCGCCCATGGCGGGCATTTCATAGGTCGAATACATATAGGGCGTCTGCGCCTCGAACTCGGCGGCGCAGGTGTCGATGCGTTTGAACACGGCGGTGACATTGGCGGCCAGACGGGCACGGCGCACGGCGGTTTCGGTCTGGCCGGTCAGCGTGGCCAGCCGCGCGTCGGTGAAGCCCATGATCTTCAGCGCGCGGATGCCGTCGGCGTCGTTGGGCAGGCCGTTCGCGCGGACTTCGGCCTCGGCGTCGACGATTTCGCGGATCCGGGCCAGGAACCAGGGGTCAAAGGCGGTGATCGCCAGGATCTCGTCATCGGTGAACCCGTGGCGCATCGCCTGGGCGATCACCCGCAGCCGGTCGGGCGTGGCCTTGGACAGGGCGGCCGAGATGGCGGCACGGTCGGGCGCGCCGGGGATGGCGATGTCATCGAACCCCGACAGACCGGTTTCCAGAGAGGCCAGCGCCTTTTGCAGCGATTCATGGATCGTGCGGCCGATCGCCATCGCTTCGCCCACGGATTTCATCGCGGTGGTGAGATCCGGTTTCGAGCCCGGGAATTTCTCGAACGCAAAGCGCGGGATCTTGGTGACGACATAGTCGATGGTCGGCTCGAAGCTGGCCGGCGTCACCTTGGTGATGTCGTTGTCCAGCTCGTCCAGCGTATAGCCCACCGCCAGTTTCGCGGCGATCTTGGCGATGGGGAAACCCGTGGCCTTGGACGCGAGCGCCGAGGACCGCGACACGCGCGGGTTCATCTCGATCACGACCATGCGGCCGTCTTTCGGGTTGATCGCCCACTGCACGTTCGAACCGCCGGTTTCCACGCCGATCTCGCGCAGCACGGCGATCGAGCCGTTGCGCATGATCTGGTATTCCTTGTCGGTCAGCGTCAGCGCCGGGGCGACGGTGATCGAATCGCCCGTGTGCACGCCCATCGGGTCCACGTTCTCGATGGAACAGACGATGATTGCGTTGTCCGCCTTGTCGCGGACGACCTCCATCTCGTATTCCTTCCAGCCCAGCAGGCTTTCGTCGATCAGCACCTGCGCCACCGGCGAGGCATCGAGGCCCGAGCGCACGATGGCCTCATAGTCGTCGCGGTTATAGGCCACGCCGCCCCCGGTGCCGCCCAGCGTGAAGGCAGGGCGGATGATCGCCGGCAGGCCGATGTGGTCGAGATCCGCCATCGCCTCGCGCACGCCGGCGGCGATGTCGTATTTCCCGTTCGGCAGTTTGGGCGCCGCAACGATGGTTGCCTTGGGGTTTTCCAGGCCGATGCGGTCCATCGCCTCGCGGAACAGCTTGCGGTCCTCGGCCATCTCGATGGCTTCGCGGTTCGCGCCGATCAGCTGCACGCCGAAGGTGTCCAGCACGCCCAGATCGGCCAGCGCCAGCGCGGTGTTCAGGCCGGTCTGCCCGCCCATCGTCGGCAGCAGTGCGTCGGGGCGCTCTTTCTCGATGATCTTGGCGACGACCTCAGGGGTGATCGGTTCGATATAGGTCGCATCCGCAAGCTGCGGATCGGTCATGATCGTCGCCGGGTTCGAGTTGACCAGAATGACCCGGTAGCCTTCCTCGCGCAGGGCCTTGCAGGCCTGGGCACCCGAGTAGTCGAACTCGCAGGCCTGGCCAATGACGATGGGCCCCGCGCCGATGATCATGATGGATGAGATATCGGTTCTCTTCGGCATGTCGGACCCCGTGCGTGCATGGGCGCGCCGGTCCCCCGCGGGGCAGCGCGCAAATTGAGCCGGGTTATAGCCAGCGCCCGAACCGGCGCAAGCCCCGAAACAACATTCAGGGGTCTGTGCGGCGCCGCGCGCCGGTTGGCCGGCCGGTGCCAGTGGGCAGAGTCAGGGTGTCTTTCGCCGTGGCGCCGGTCCGCAGATGCCGATGGTTTGCGGAGGGCTGCCTTTCAGGCGGCAATCGGCATCCCGGTCGCCCTGATCCCTCGTTTCAAGACGACCGCCCGTGCTGCCGCTGCGCCCGGTGTCTACCCGTCCCGGCATGGCGCAGGCACGCAAGGGCCATATCGAATCGCCGCGCGGGGCGGCGGGCACCGCACCCGCGCGCACCCTCAGGCCCGTTCGAACCCGCGCCTGAGGTCCCAGTCGGTGACGGCCCGGTCGGCTTCGGCGATTTCCCAGCGGGCGGCATGGACGTAATGGTCGACCACCGCATCGCCCAGCGCGGCCCGCAACCAATCCGAGGTTGCGGCGATCTCGCAGGCCTCGCGCAGGGTTGCGGGCACTTCGCGCGCGTCCGTGGCGGCGTAAAGATCGCCGCTGTGCGCCGGTTCCAGCGCAAGGCCCTGTTCGATCCCGGCGAGACCGGCGGCCAGAAGCGCCGCGAACGCCAGATAGGGGTTCAGGTCCGCCCCGCCGATCCGGCATTCCACCCGCACCCCGCCCGTGCCGGCGCCGCAGACGCGGAAGCCTGCGGTGCGATTGTCCACCGACCACACGGCCTTTGTCGGTGCGAACAGGCCCGGGCAGAACCGTTTGTAGCTGTTCACATAGGGCGCCAGGAACAGGGTGATCTCGCGCGCATGGGCCAATTGCCCGGCAAGAAAGCGCCGCATCGTTTCCGACATGCCCAGCGGTGCCGCCGCATCGCGAAAGGCAGGCTGTCCATCCGCGCCCCACAGGGACTGATGCACATGCGAGGACGACCCGGCGCGGTCTGTCGCGTATTTCGCCATGAAGGTGACGGACTTGCCCTGCGCGTGGGCGATTTCCTTGGTGGCGGTCTTGGTGATGACGTGATTGTCGGCGGTGCGCAGGGCGTCGGCATAGCGGATGTTGACCTCGGCCTGCCCCGCCTCGGCCTCGCCCTTGGTGTTCTCGACCGGGATCCCCGCGCCGTGCAACCCGTTGCGCAAGGCCCGCATCAGGGGCTCTTCCTTGGTGGTCTGGAAGACGTGATAATCCTCGTTATAGCCCGCGACGGGCCTGAGCTGAACCGGCCCCGCGTCGCGCAGCGCGTCATACGGGGTGTCAAAGACAAAGAACTCCAGCTCGCTGGCCATCATCGCCTCGAATCCCATGGCTCGGGCACGCGCCACCTGCCGCTTCAGGATCGCGCGCGGCGATTGGGCAATCTCGGCATGCGTCACGGGGTGCAGCAGGTCGCACAGCACCAGCGCCGTGCCCGCCAGCCAGGGCAGGGGCCTGAGCGTCGCCAGATCGGGTTTCATCAGATAGTCGCCATACCCCTTGTCCCACCCGGCAGCGGCATAGCCGGGCACGGGGGTCATCTCCATGTCCACGGTCAGCAGGTAGTCGCAGCAATGCGTTTCCTCCCAGCCGTGTGCGAGGAAATGCGCGGCGTGGAACCGCTTGCCCATCAGGCGACCCTGCATGTCCACCGCGGCGGCGACCACCGTGTCGATGGCGTCCTGGTCAAATGCCTCTTGCAACCGTTCCAACGTCCACATGCGCCGCCCTTTCCGTGCCTTGACAGCCGCCGGGGGTGACGACCCCGCGCTATCCCGTCCTTGCCAGTGCCTCGGCCAGAACCGGCGCCAGCCGGTCCGCCATGTCCGCCTGTTGCGCCGGGGTCGCGATCAGGTCGTTGCGCACCTCGAGCATGGTGTTCGACAACCGCATCGGCACGGCATGCAGGCGGATGGTATGCGTCACATCCCCCTGGGCCGAGTAGGGCTCGTTCAGGCGGGTGTCCAATCCGCACCCCGTCGCGGCCGCGATGACGGCCAGGCTCAGGCGCGTGTCGTCGTCATGGATCACGCCGAATTCCACCGCGCGCCGGGTGCCCATGTAGACCGGGGTGAAGGAATGCACCGCGATCAGCACCGGCCTGCGACCCAGCGCGACCAGTCGCGCGATCTCGGCGTGCAGACTGGCGTGAAACGGCACGCAAACCGCCTGGACGCGAGCCAGCCGCGCGGCGGGGGTCAGGGCGCTGTTGCCGGGAATGTCGTGCACCTCGGACCGGGGGGGCATGGCGCCGGGATGATCGGGCGCGCGATTCAGGTCGTAGACCAGCCTGGACAGCGGGGCATGCACCAGGATCGCGCCGCCCGTCGCAGGGGCCAGTCTTTCGGCAAGCCCCCGGGCCAGCCCCAGCGCGCCGATATCCCAGGCGGCGTGCGAGCGGCGCGTGACCTCGTCGATTCCCAGGTCGCCGCCCAGGTCCGGATGCTCCAGCGCCAGGGTGTTCGATCCGTGTTCGCAGATCAGCACCAGCCCGGCCGGCTGTTCGCCGCGACCGGGCGTGCCATCGGCCAGCCAGTGTTCGACATGGGCGGAAAACAGGGGGGCGGGGTGCGCGGTGCTCATGCCGCCGAGGGTGAGCGCCCCTCACCCGGCTGTCAAGCGTCAATGCCCCCTTAAGGCATTGTTCCAAATTGCACAAATGCCGGGAAAAGCGCCACTGCGGCGCCTGCCATGGCCAGCGACGCGCCAAAGGGCACACGCCCCAGCCGGGTCAGGGGGCGGCGCCTGCGTCCGGCACGCAGGCCGGCCAGCACGAGCGCGGTCAAAGCCCCCAGAAGCACCGCCATCGGCAGGCGGTCCGGCCCCAGCGCCAGGCCCAGAACGCCCGCCAGCAGCACGTCGCCCATGCCCATGCCGTCGCGCCCGGTGCGCCAGCGATAGACCACGCGCAGCGCCCAGAACGCGCCGAGGCCGCTGGTGGCGCCGATCAGCGCCCAGGCCAGCCGCTGATCCCACGCGGGCCAGCCAGTGCCGTCCCCGGCCAGCGCCAGGCCGAGCCCCAGCAGGGCCGCCGGGATCATCAGGGCATCGGGCAGGCGGAACCGCCTGAGGTCGGCCACCGCCAGCGCCAGCAGGGCCCAGCACCAGCCCGCCAGCAGCAGCGCGCGGCCCGGGTCGGGGGCGCTCAACGCCGCCGCGCCGCCAAACAGCGCGCCGGCCAGTTCGGCCTGCCACAGCGCGGGCGGGATCGGCGCCCCGCAATGCCGGCAGCGCCCGCGCAAGGCCGCAAAACTGATCAGCGGCACCAGATCGGCAGGGCCCAGCGTCGTCTTGCACGACCGGCACCGCGAGCGGTCGAACACCAGACCCTCGCCCCTCAGGGTGCGTTCGGCGGCCAGTGCCGCGAACGACCCGGCCGCGGCGCCCAGAATCGTCATCAGCAGCGGGACGATCAGCATCCGCCGCACCCCGCACCAGGTTGTGCGGCGGCGGGCATGGCGGTAATCTGGACGCAGGGCAAAACGGGGCAGAGCATGACGGCAAGTATTCGCAGGGCGGCGCAGGGCGCGCAAGCACGGCGGCTGAGACGCGATGCGGGTCTCACCCTGATCGAATTGATGGTGGTCGTGGTGATCCTGGCGGTTCTGGCGGTGGTGATCGTGCCGCGTGTCATCGACCGGCCGGATCAGGCCCGCGCGGCGCGGGCGCGCGCGGACATCGCGACCCTTGCCACATCGCTGAACCTGTATCGGCTGGACAATGGCGCCTATCCCACGACCGATCAGGGATTGGCGGCGCTGGCCACACGGCCCACCCCCGCGCCTGCGAACTGGGCGGATGGCGGCTATATCGCCCAGGTGCCGCTTGACCCCTGGGGGCGGCCCTATCTTTACCTCGCGCCCGGCGTTCACGGGGCGTTCGACATCGTCAGCCTGGGCGCCGATGGCGAAAGCGGAGGCGACGGCATCAATGCCGACATCACCAGCTGGCAGGGGGAATAACCGGGCCTGCGGGCACGCGCGGTCGGGGTTCACCCTGATCGAGCTGTTGGTGGTGGTGACGATCCTGTCGATCCTGTCGCTGGGTGTGGGCCTGACGGCTAGCGGGGCCTTCGGTCAGCGCGCCGATCCCGCCGCCCTGCTGTCCGAGGCCGTCGAACGGGCGCGCGACCGGGCCGTTCTGGGGCAGGGGCTGACGGGCCTTGTCCCGCGCGGGGACGGCTGGCAACTCAGACTGCGCGATGCCGCGGGGGTGTGGCAGGACATGGGGCCCGTGGCGCACCCGCGCGGGCTGGCCGTCCGCTGGCAGATTGACGGGCGTGCGGCATTGCCGGGGTTCAGCCCGTCAGGCACCGATCAGCCGCCGCCCATCCTGTTCGCGCCCGATGGCGACAGCACGCCCTTTGCGGCAGCCCTGGTCAGCGACCGGGGGCGGCAGGACTGCGCCGCACCGCGGGCGGGGGGGCTGACATGCGACTGAGGCGTGGCTTCACCCTGATCGAACTGGCCGTGGCGGTGGCGATCCTGGCCATCGGCACCATGGCGGCCTATCGCAGCTTTGACGCGGCGCAACGCGGGATCGGCGGGCAACTGGACCGCGCCCTGGCCACCGAGGTTGCGCTGAACCGCGCGGCCGAACTGCGGCTGAACGGGATGCAGGCGGGGCGCGGCCTGCCGTCCCGTGTCATCCAGGGCGGGCGCACCTGGACAATCGCGGTGCACGAGGCCGCCATGGCCGGCGGCCTGATCGAGGCCACGATCGCGGTCACCGCCCCGGATCGTCCCGGAGCGCGGCTGGTCGCGGCGGTTCCGGCGCGGGGGCCATGATGCGCAAGGGGTTCACCCTGATCGAACTGTTGGCGGCCATGGCGATTCTGGCCGTGGTCTCGGTCATGGCGGTGCAGGCACTGGGCGGGGTGTTCCACCAGCGCAGCGTGCTGGCCCGCCATGACGTGCGCGATCGCGCCGTGATCCGCGCGCTGGCGCTGTTGCGGCACGATCTGGCCAGCGCGGTGCCGCTGGAGCCGGGGGATCGCACCCCCTCGGGCGGGATGCTGATCGACGGTTCGGGCGTCAGCTTTGCCGTGGGCGGGCTCGTGCCCGTGCCGGGCGGGACCGAGGGGCGCCTGGCGACGATCGCGTGGCAGGTGCGCGACGGCACGCTCTATCGCGAGGTCTCGGGCGTGGCGCAGCCCCTCCTGACCGATGTGCGCGCGCTGTCGGTCACGCCGATCCAGCCCGACGCCGACCCCTGGCTGCTGGCCGCCGGATTCGAGGCCGTCGTGCAGACCGCCGATCTGGGCCCGCTGCGGCTGGTGGTGGCGCGATGACCCGGCGTCCCGGCATGGCCCTGATCCAGGCGCTGCTGATCGTCGCCGCGCTGGCTGCTGTCGCCGCCGCGCTGATGCAGCGGACGGGGCGGGCTACAGAGCGCCTGGCCTGGCACCAACAGGCGGCGCAGGCGGCGCTGTATCTCGATGGCGGGGTCGAACAGCTTCGCGCGATGCTGCCCGGCGAGGGGCCCGTGACCCTGCGCCAACCCTGGGCGCAACCGCGCGCGGGCGTGCGCATCGGCGATGCCACCCTGTCCTGGCAGGTCGAGGATCTGCAAGGTCGCTTCAATCTTTCGGTGCTGCTGGCCGATCCTGACGAGGTCTGGCGCGATGCCTTCGTGCGGCTGGCCCGCAGCCAGGGCCTGCCGGCCAGCCTGGCACGGCGGATCGCCGCGCGTTTCGCCGCCCAGCGTGGCCTGTCGCCCGCCGCGCCCTGGTCGTTGCCCGGCGATGCCGGAGATGGCGCAGACCTTGTTGCGCAGCTGGCGGTCTGGCCACCGCAGGACGGTTTCAACATCAACACCCTGTCGCCGCCAGTGCTGGCCGCCCTGGTTCCCGCCCTGCCCGAGGCGACGCGCAGCGCCATCCTGCGCCACGTCGCGCGTGAGCCGGTCGCCGATGTCCCGGCCCTGATCGACTGGGTGCAGCGCACCCAGGGCGAGGGGCCGGCGACGCTGATGTCCCTGTTGCCGCTGACCACCGGCTCGCACTGGTTCCTGGCCCGGCTGGAAGTGCGGCTTGACAGCCTCGTTCTGCGCCGGTCTGTTGTTCTCAGATCCGGCGGTCCGACAGGGCGCAGTGCCGTCATCCTGTCCATGCCCGAGTTCGACTGATGCGCAAACCCTCGCCTTCCGCAAGCCCGCCCGCGACCTGGCGGATCGGCGACGGTTCGCCGCCGGCCGGGCCCTTTGTGGCCCTGGTGCCGGGGGCCGATGCGCCGCTGCTGACCTTCAGTCTGCCCGCAACCCTGAAGGGCCCCGCGCGCGAGGATGTGGCGCGCCGCCAGTTGCGCGACCGGCTGGGCGCCGGGTTGGATCTGCGCCCCCTGGGACCCGAGGGCTGGACCCGGGCCGCGGTCGCGCACCGCGCCGACATCCTGCGCTGGCGGGGCGCGCTGGGCCCGGCGGCGGCGCGGTGTCGGGGGATCGTGCCCGAGTATCTGGCGCTGCCGGCGGCCCCGGGGCTGTGGGTCGTGCAGGCCGGGCGGGATGACATCGTCGTGCGACTGGGGCCAGACGACGGCTTTGCCGCCGAACCCGCGCTGGCCCGCGAAATGCTGCGCCAGGCGTTGGCCACTGCCGCGCCCCGGGTGGTGCTGCGGCTGGGCGAGGACGCGGCGCTGGACGCGGTCCTGGGCGACAGGCCACAGATCCGCCGCCTGGAGGACCTGCCCGAGGGGATGCAGCCGGACCGAATGACCGCCGCCAATCTGGCGGTGGACTTCGCCCGCGATCCCCGCGCCGACGCGGCCGGGATCGAAACCCGGCTCAGGCGCGTGCTGTGGCCGGCCGCGCTGGTCGTTCTGGGGGCGTTGGGATGGGCCGGGGCGCAGACGCTGGCGATCCGCCACGATCACGCGCAAGCCAGGGCGATCACGGCCCAGACACTGGCGGCCGTGCGCCGCGATCTTCTGCCTTCGGGACCGATCCTGGATCTGCAGGTGCAGGTCACGCGCGAGATCGACCGCCGCGCCCTGGCCGGCGGGGCCCAGGCCGCGCCACTGGGGCCGCTGGATCTGCTGCGCCAGGCCGCGCCGGTTCTGGCGGACCATGCGCAGATCGGGGGGATCACGCTGGCCAATGGCGCGCTTGATGTCGATGTCATCTTGCCCGATTTCCGCGCGCTGGATGCCGTGATCGCCGCGCTGGCCGAGGTCGGTGTCCAGGCCACGGCGTCACGCACCGGGATTGACGATTCGGGCGTCGCCGCGACGCTCGCACTGGAGGGCGCGCCATGATCGCCACGCTTGCCCGCGCCCTGTCCGGGCGCAGCCCGCGCGAACGCGGACTGCTGGCGCTGCTGGTGGTCCTGGCGCTGCCGGTGGCCTTTGTCGGGCTGGTCGTGCTGCCGCTGATCGACGCGCACGCCGCCGCCCGTGCGGAGCTGGATACGGCCCGGGCGCAGCGCGCGTGGTATCAGGCCCGTCAGGCCGAGATCGCGCTGTTGCCGGTTCCCGGCGCGCCGCAGCCCGTGGACCACCCGGCGCCCGTGGGGCTGGGCGGGATCGAAACGCGGCTGATCGATGCCGGGCTGCGCCCTTCGGTCCGCCTGTTGCAGAATGCCCAGGGCGGCGCCGTGTCGATCGAATTGCAGGCGGTGCCGTTCGATGCGTTGATGGCGTGGCTCGATCTGGTCGGTCAGGGGGGCTACGCGGTGGCCGCCCTGCGGCTGACGCGGGCCGGGCCCGCGCTGGTCGATGCCGCGCTGTCACTGGAGCCGTTGCCATGATCCGCGCGCTGGCGGTGGTCCTCGGCCTGGCGCTGGGCCTGACGGCGGCGGTCGCGGTGGGCGGTCGCGTCGGTCACCTGCGCGCGCTGGGCCTGGCGCCGGCCTGGACCGACAGCCTGGACCCCGACGCCGGCCTGCCCGAGGGGCGGGGCACCGTGAACGGCGCGGCCCTGTCCTGGCAATGGCGCGGGCTGCGCGGTTGGGCTGTCACCCTGCGCGGGCCCGACTGGCAGGCGCAGGCGCAGGGCTGGCCACGGATCGAGGGCGTGGATCTGACGGACCTGCGCGGCGTGGTGCCCCTGGCGCAACTGGACGCAGGCGCCGGGGTTCTGGCCCTTGAGGGCGGCGCGCTGACCCTGGGGTGGACCGGTGTGCTGCGCGCGGGCCATGTTCAGGGGCAGGCGCGGTCAGGTCCGTTGGCGCTGCGCTGGACGGGCACCGCCTGGACGCCGGTCAGCCCGTGACCAGCGATTGCATGTCAAAGATCGGCAGCAGGATCGCCAGAACGATGGTCAGCACCATGCCGCCGACAATCACCATCGAGGCGGGTTCGATGATGACCGACACGCGCTTGCGTTCGGTCCTGAGCCAGCTTTCGGCCAGAACCGCCGCGCGTTCCGTCATCGGCCCCAGCCGCGCCGAGGCTTCGCCCGCCTGCACCAGTTGCCGCGCCACGGGGTGCAGGAATGGCAGCCGCGCCAGCGCCTGCGACAGGCTTTCGCCCCGGCGCAGGGCTTCGCCCGCGTCATCGGCCAGCCGCCGGTAACGCGCGACTTCCAGAACACCCGCCGAATAGCGCAGGGCCTCGGGCAGGGGCAGCCGGGCGTTCACCACAACCGCCATCGTCCGCAGGTATTGCGCGGCCTCGGCCATGCGCAGGAACCGCCCGATCAGGGGCAGGCGCAGAAAGATCCCGTCGCGCCGGTCCCTCAGCGCAGGGGCGCGCGCGATCCAGACCCAGCCTGCGACCATCAGTGCCAGCAGCGCCAGCAGCAGCAGCCAATGGTCGCGCACCCAGTCCACAAGGCCCATGACCGCCAGGGTCAGCGGTGGCAGCGGGCGCCCCGAGGTTTCGAACATCGCGACGATCTGCGGCGCGACCGTCGTCATCAGGATTGCGCAGACGACCACCGCGACCACGGTGACAAAGGCGGGATACACCAGGGCCGAGGCAATCGCCGCGCGGTCCCCGGCGCTGGTTTCCAGATGGTCGGCCAGGGTGTCGAACACGGCGGTCAGATCGCCCGACTGCTCGCCCGCGCGGATGGCGGCGGCATACCAGGGCGGCAGCGCGCCGCCCGCGCGGCCCAGGGCCTCGGCCAGGGGCTCGCCTTCGGTCAGGCCGGCGCGGGCCTCGGCGGCCAGGCGTTCGATGCGCGCGGCGCCGGCTGCGCCCTGAATGGCCTGAAGGGCGGCTTCCGCCGTCAGACCGGCGCCCAGCAGCACCGCCATCTGACGGGTAAAGACCGACAGCAGGTCCCGGTCGATGCGGCGTTCGCGCCGGCGGGTTCGTGCCGGTCCTGCCTGAGCCTCGAGGGTCGAGGGCATCAGTCCCAGTGCCGACACGCGCGCCGAGGCGTCGGCTTCGTCCTCGGCCACCACGACACCGTGCTTGCGCTTTCCCTCAGGGGTGTAGGCGGTATAGGCGAAGGTCCTCACAGCGCGTCGCCCATGACGCGGCGCACCTCGGCCAGCGCGGTTTCCCCGGCTGCAACCCGCATCAGCGCCGCCGCCATCAGGGTCGGTCGCGCGCCGGCGGCGTCGCGCAGACGAACCTCGGAGGCCTCGCTGTCGATGGCCGCTTTCAGGGTTTCGTCGATTTCCAGAATGTCGAACACGCCAAGCCGACCGCTGTAGCCCGTGCCCTCGCAGCGGTCGCAGCCCGTCGCATGCGACACCTCCGCCGGACGGGGCAGGCCGTGAGCGGCAAAGACCGCCGCCTCGTCCGCCGTCGGTGCGTGCCTGCGCGCGCAGTCCGGGCAGAGCCGCCGCACCAGCCGCTGAGCGATCACGCCGCGCAGGGTGGCGGCGATGAGATAGCCTTCGACCCCCAGTTCGCGCAGGCGCACGATCGCGGCCAACGTGCTGTTGGCGTGCAGCGACGAGAACACCAGATGGCCGGTCAGCGCCGCCTCGCTGGCGACCTGCGCGGTTTCCCCGTCGCGGATCTCGCCCACAAGGATCACATCGGGGTCCTGACGCAGGATCGACCTGAGCCCGCGGGCAAAGGTCAGGCCTATGTCGGGATTCACCGGGGTCTGCGAGATGCCGGGCAGGTCGTATTCGACCGGGTCCTCGACCGTCAGGATCGTGCGTTCGCGCCGGTCCGCCAGTCTGAGCAGGGAATAGAGAGTGGTCGTCTTGCCCGATCCCGTTGGCCCGGTCGCCAGGATGATGCCATTGGGCAAGGCGGCCAGACGGTTCAGGCGCGCGGCATCGGCATCGGACAGCCCCAGCCGGTCCAGCGCCATCAACCCGCCAGAGCGGTCAAGCAAGCGCATCACGACCCGTTCGCCGTGATGACCGGGCAGGGTGGACAGGCGCACGTCGATCGCCCGCCCGCCCAGGCGCAGGGCGATCCGTCCGTCCTGTGGCAGGCGCGTTTCCGCGATGTCCAGCCCGGCCATCACCTTGAGCCGCGACACGACCCGGCGGGCAGGCACGTCGCGGCGGTCGAACACGGTCTGCATGGTGCCATCGACGCGCATCCGCGCGCGCAGCCCGTCCTCGTGCGGCTCCAGGTGCAGGTCCGAGGCCGCGCCGCGCACCGCCTGCCTGAGCAACTGGTTCACCAGCCGGATGACGGGTGCGTCCTCGGGGTCCTCAAGCAGATCGCGGGCGGTGTCCGCGCGGGCCTCCTCCAGATCGAAGGCGACCTCGGCGCCCGCGTCCTCGGCCCCGGAATCATAGAGCTGGGCCAGACGCGCCGGAAACGACTCGGCATCCAGAGGGTCGATGTCCAGCGGGCGCGCCGCGATCAGACGCGCGGCGCGCAAGCCGTTCGCGCTGGCCTCGGGCCCGGTCAGAAGCGCATCGCCATCCAGCGCGACCTGGTTGTCGCGGGCAAAGGCGAAGGGCAGGCGCGCGCCGCTCATGGCCTATTGGCCCACATCCACGTTCAGGCGCGGCGGCAGCGCCGGGAACAGGCGTTCGCGCACGGCCTGATCGACATAGGTTTCGTCGAACGGCTGATTCAGGTCCACGCCGTCGAACGGGAACCCGGTGCGGCGGACCTGGGGATACAGGCTGTCGGCGTTGCGCGGCGCGATGCGGCGGCTCAGGGTCTCGGTCTCGCGCGCGATCTGGCGGGTCAGGACGCTGGCCTCGCGTTCGGTGCTGACCACGCGGGGGCGCAGCATGACCAGAAGCACGCGCTGCCCTTCCTGCACGCTGCGGCCCCGGAAAAGCTGACCGATCACCGGCAGATTGCTGAGCCCGGGCACGCGCTGGTTCTGCGCGGTCGAGGTGTCCTCGATCAGGCCGCCCAGGATGATGACCTCGCCATTGCCGACCAGGGCATTCGTGCTGAGCCGGCGCCGCGCCGTGACCTCGCCGCCGGCGGCGGCGGTGGTGCCGGTCAGATTCGACACCTCCTGCGCGATGGACAGGCGCACGGTGCCGTCCTCGGTGATCTGCGGCCGGACATTCAGTGTCAGGCCGACATCCTGGCGTTCGATGGTCTGAAAGGGCTGGTTCGGCACCGGGCTGGTGCCGACGGTGGAATAGCTGCCGGTGACGAAGGGCACGTTCTGCGCCACCACGATCTCGGCCTCCTGATTGTTCAGGGTCAGTACGGCGGGCGTGGACAAAAGCCGGGTCGACCGTTCGCGCGCGATCGCGGTCAGCAGGGCGGCGAAATTCCCGTCCGACGCCGCCAGGGTGCCGCCGTTGCCCGGATCCAGCGAATTGCCCGCCATCGCCGCCGAAATCAGCGTGATCAGGCTGGTGCGACCGTCCAGCGCGAACGAGGTGCCCCCGCCGATCGCCTGGTTCAGCAGCCCGCCGAACTGCACCGAAAGATCGCTGAAATTCTCGGCGCTGATTTCAAAGATCACGGCCTCGATCAGCACCTGCGAGGGGCGGACATCCAGCGCCCGCACCGCCTGCGCGATCGATTCGACCCGTTCCTGCGGGGCGGTGATCAGGATGGCGTTGGACTGCGGTTCCGCAACCACCGTCACGGTGGATTCGCCTTCTCCCGCCACGCCCAGCGACTGGCGCATCACCTCGGCCAGTTCGGTGGCCTGGGCATAGTTCAACCGCACCACCCGCGAGGTCGGACGGACCTGCGGCTGGTCCAGCTCGCGCACGATGGCGCGCACCCGGTCGCGATAATCCGAGGGGCCGGATACGACGATGCTGTTCGCCCCGGCATCGGCGGCCAGATTGGCCCCGTTCATCGCCGGTGTCGCGCTTTGCAGGACGGTCAGCAGCTCGGCCGCGTTGGCGTGGTTCAGGCGGATCGCCTCGACCGAACGGCTGGACGCCTGCGTCAGGCGCTGCACGAGGGATTCGATGCGGGCGATGTTCTCGTGGCGATCCGACAGCACCAGCAACCCTGCCGAGGGGATCGGTGTCAGCATCGCATCGGGTGCGATCAGCGGTTCGACGACATCGTAGATTTCGTTCAGATCGGCGGCGGGCACCGGAATGGCGCGGGTTTCATAGGCCCCGCCCTGTTGCGCGCTGGTCGACCGCGCCGCCAGCCCGGCGGCGGCGTGCATCGGCACGATACGGTCGATGCCCTCGCCCTCGACAATGGTCAGGCCGTTCATTTCCAGCACGTTGAGAAAGATCTCATACATGGCCGCCGGCGTGACCGAGACCGGCGCAAAGACCGAGACCTGTCCCTGAACCTCGGGGTCGACCAGAAAATTGCGTCCGGTCTGTTCGGACACAAGCTGGATGAAGCTGCGCAGGTCCACGTCACGCAGATCGAGCCGGATCTGCGCCGGTGCCGCGCTCGGCGTTGCCAGCGCAAGGCCGAGACTGAAGAACACAAGGGCAGCGAGGCGGATCATGACGCGATTGTTTCCGTTTTGAATACAGGGTCGGCCGGTGCGGGCTGGCGCTGGGCGGTCATCGACTGGCCCCCATGGTGCCCGGCGTGGTGCCCGGCGCGCCCCCGCGCGGCGGCGGTCCACCGACTTGCGGTGGCGTTGGGACATAGGCGGGGACCCGGCTGCCGAACATGCCCCGCAGGCCGGAATCGGCCGGGGCCTCCTCGGCAAAGGGCCTTTCGCGGCGGCGTGCGGGGGTTGGCAGGGGGTCGTCCACAGGCCCCTCCTGGAACGTGTCGGTGCCTTGCGGGGATTGGGCCGTTTCATCGAAGGTGATCGGGAACAACTGGTCGTCGATCACCACCTCGATGCCCTCGGGCTCGATCGTGACGATTTCCGCGCCATCCGCCAGTGTGTCGCCCACCCGCGCCAGGACCGGTCCGTCCGGTGTTTCGATCAGCGCGATCGAACCCGCGTCATCCACGACGACGCCACGCAGGACCAGCGTTTCAGGGTCGAACATCGGGCCTGTGTCATCCTCGGGCTCGGTCTGGATGGCCGGCGTGGGTTCGACCGCCGGTGCCTCGCGCCGGGGCGATCCGAACAGTGGCGGCCAGGCCGCCCGGTCGGCCGTGTCGGGCCGGATGCCGCTGGGGGCGATGTCCTGCGCCGTGACCGGCGGCAAGGGGGCGACATCGGAAACCGGGGCCGTCAGTGCCAACCCCATCAGGCCAAGGCCAAAACCCGCCACCGCGGCTGCCGAAAGCAGCGCGAACGGACGGGCGCGGTCTGGCGCACGATACGGTGCGGCAAGGGTCATGCGCGATTGGCCTCGGGTGTTTTTCTGGACATTATCTGCCGATAAAACTAAATTGAAAAGAAAAAAGCCCAAAAGAACCAATAAACCGAGGGTGAGAGCAGTGAAACGTCCCATTCTGTCCAGGGCGCCGCGCCTGGCCGCGCTTTCGCTTGTGCTGCTGGCGTCGTGCGAAGCGGCCGGAACGCTGGCTGGCGGCGGCGCGCAATCCGACTATCTGGTTGCGCGGCAAGCCCTCGAGACCGGCAATTACGATCTGGCCGTTCGGCGCTATGACCGCCTGATGGGGACGCTGGACAGCGCCAGCGCGGCCCGGGTGCAACTGGAATATGCCCACGCCCTGTTGCGCGCAAACCGCTTTGACGACGCGATTGCCGCAGCCGACCCCTTGATCGCCGGACAGTCCGGCAGCATCCAGGCCTCGGCCCTGGCGGTGCGCGGCACGGCCCGGCACGAGGCCGCGCGCGCGCGCCTGGCCCAGGGGCAGGCCGATGGCGCGACCCGCGCGCTGCTGGAAAGCGCGCGCGAGGATCTGACCCGGTTCACCCGACAGAACGAATCCCTCGATACCGCCGGCAGCATGCGCGCGCGCTTGCAACTGATTGATGCCGATCTGGAAACAGTCAGCCGGACCTGACCCCGGCAAACCCCGAAAAAGACCGGATCATCACCGCATTTCCGCCGTTATTCACGGTCAGATATTGCCGATAATTTGTATCGAATGCGGAGTATGGCAATGTCCACCAAGGTAACGGGTTGGCCCGCACGTCGGGGCTGGATTTCCGCGCTGGCCCTTGTCGGCAGCGTGGTTGTGGCCTCACCCGGTCAGGCGGCGACCGAATATTTCGGCGGCGGCTACATGTATGCGTGGTCCGACGGCTGCGCGGCGATCGGCTGGACCGGGACGCATCAGATCCTGGCGCGATGGGCCCCGCAGGCCACGCCTGAAAATTCCTGGAACACCTCGCACATCACGCTGCTGTTGCCGACAGGCACGATCTCGTTCGGGTTCGACACTTCGCAACAACGACGCGAGTTCCAGCCGCTGCCGACCACGCCGTCCTATGTGTGGAACGATGTCTGGACGCCGTCGAATCCGCGCATGCAGATCATCATCGGCGAGGCGCCGAACCCCTGGCAGGACCAGACGCGGATGGTCTTTGGCCTGACCAATTTCAGCGAATCCGACAATTGCGAAATGCGGGTCGTGCTGACCATGAGCAAGCTCTGAGGAGGCCCGAATGACCCGCTTTTCCCTTGCATCGACCCTGCGCAGCGCCCTTGCCCCCGCCGCCGTGGCGCTGCTCGCCCTGACAGCCCAACCAGCCCAGGCCGAATGGCAGGGCGGCGGCACCGTTCACAGCCCGCAGGGGTGCGAACGCTACGGCTGGCCGGCCGGGCCCGAGATGGTGCGCGTGCGTGTGCGCAATGGCGCCGACGAGAACGAGCGCAACAGCCACGTCACCATCGCCTTCATGGTGGGCGGCATCAATACCTACCGCGTGCGCGGCGCCCTGTCGCCGACGCAGTGGTTCCGCGCGGCGACCGCGCGCTCGGTCTGGGACCGCATGTATTGGCTGAGCGGCAACCCCCGGGTGCGGGTGGTCAGCTGGGAACCGACCGATACGCGTTCGGGGCAGGGTGGCAACTCGCGCTATGGCGAGTTCCTGATCCGCAATTTCAACGGCGAGGTGGGCTGCACGGTCACCTTGAGCGCCGTTCTGCGCAACGCGGCGGCGAACTGATCCGTGCAGGCGTGACGACAGCCCCGGGGGCGCCTCAGGCGGCCTCGGCAGGGCGGCGGATCTGGGGCGCCGCGTCCAGGACCAGGGGTTTCAGCCCGTCCCCGCCGGCATCGAGGATTGCGAACAGCTGGCGGCGCATCCGGGGTTCCCAGAAATCGTTGATATGATTGGCAAGCCCTGCCACACCCTCGGCGTGGGGTTTCGATTCCATGAAAGTGGCGATCTGGTTCGCCATGCGGATCAGCTTTTCAGCGGACATTCTGGGCCTCGGAGATGATGCGGTCGGAATGGGAATAGACCTCGAACCGGTCGGGACGGGCCTGGGCGATGAGCGTAAGTCCGGCGGTCTCGGCGAGATCGACGGCATCGGCGGTTGGCGAGGACACGGCGATGATCGCCGGCGCACCCAGCGCGGCAACCTTCTGCACCAGATCGATCGAGACGCGCGAGGTCAGGATCACGGCGCCGGCCGCGGGCTGGACGACCGGGACGGTCCGGCCAGAGATCAGCGCCCCGGCCAGTTTGTCCAGCGCGTTGTGGCGTCCGACGTCCTCGCGCGCGGCAAGCATCCGGGTGCCATCCCAGAACGCCGCGCAATGTGCCGCCCGGGTCGCGTCATGCAACGCCTGCTGGCCGGGCAGCGCCGCCACCCCGGCCATGACCTGCGCCGGGGACAGCCGAAAGGCCCCGTGCGGCACCGCGGGCACGTCGCGCATGGCCTGTTCAAGACTGTCGATGCCGCACAATCCGCAGCCGACCGGCCCTGCCATGGTGCGCCGCCGTGCGGCAAGCCGCGCCTCGGCCGTGGCCGTGACCCAGACCTGCACGTCCAGCCCGCGCGCGGTTTCCACCACGTCCAGACTTTCGATTTCCTCGGGGCGCGCCAACCCCTCGGTCAGGGCAAACCCATAGGCGAAATCGGCCAGATGGTCGGGCGTCGCCATCATCACCGCCTGGGTGCTGCCATTGAAGGTCAGCGCCACCGCGACCTCTTGCGGCAACACCCGTTCCCCCGGCGCGATCTCTGCGCCGAAGGACAGCCGGGGACGGGGCGCCGCGCCCTGCATCATTCCGCTGCCGGAAGGATGCGGCGCGACTGGCGGGCCTGGTCGGCGTATTCCTCTTGCCAGGCGCTGGGCCCGTTGGAGGGCGCGACCTGCACGGCCGTCACCTTGTATTCCGGGCAGTTCGTTGCCCAGTCCGAAAAGTCGGTGGTGACGACGTTGGCCTGCGTGTCGGGGTGGTGGAAGGTCGTATAGACCACCCCCGGCGCGACGCGGTCGGTGATCGTCGCCTTCAGCGTGGTTTCCCCCGCGCGCGAGGCCAGGCGCACGAAATCCCCCTCGCGGATGCCGCGGTTCTCGGCGTCGTGGGGATGGATCTCGAGCAGGTCCTGGTCATGCCAGACCACGTTCTGCGTGCGCCGGGTCTGTGCGCCGACGTTATACTGGCTCAGGATCCGCCCGGTGGTCAGCAGCAGCGGGAAGCGCGGGCCGGTCCGCTCATCCGTCGCCACATATTCGGTGCGGATGAACTTGCCCTTGCCACGCACGAACCCGTTCACATGCATCGTCGGCGTGCCTTCGGGCGCCTTGTCGTTGCAGGGCCACTGGACCGATCCCATTTTCTCGATCAGGTCATAGCTGACACCGGCGAAGCTGGGGGTCAGCATCGCGATCTCGTCCATGATCTGGCTGGGATGGGCGTAGTTCCAGTTCGCGCCCATGGCATTCGCCAGCATCTGGGTGATTTCCCAGTCGGCATAGCCGTTCTTCGGCGCCATCACCTTGCGCACCATGTTGATGCGGCGCTCGGCGTTGGTGAAGGTTCCGTCCTTCTCCAGGAAGGTCGAGCCGGGCAGGAAGACATGCGCGTAGTTCGCGGTTTCGTTCAGGAACAGGTCGTGGACGATCACGCATTCCATCGCCGCCAGACCGGCCGCGACATGATGGGTATCGGGGTCCGATTGCAGGATGTCCTCGCCCTGGCAATACAGCGCCTTGAAGCTGCCCTCGACGGCGGCATCCAGCATGTTGGGGATGCGCAGACCGGGTTCCGGGTCGATCTCGGTGCCCCAGACGCCCTGGAACAGGGCGCGCACGTCGTCATTCTTGACGTGGCGATAGCCCGGCAGTTCATGCGGGAAGCTGCCCATGTCGCAGCTGCCCTGCACGTTGTTCTGGCCGCGCAGCGGGTTCACGCCGACACCGGCCCGGCCAATGTTGCCGGTCAGCATCGCCAGGTTGGCGATGCCGATGACCGTGGTCGATCCCTGGCTGTGCTCGGTCACGCCGAGACCATAATAGATCGCCGCGTTGCCCCCGGTGGCATAGAGCCGCGCCGCCTGACGCAGCGTTTCGGCGGGCACGCCGGTATGGGCCTCGGTCGCCTCGGGGCTGTGGGCGGCGTCGCTGACGAATTCCGCATAGTCCTGGAACTCGTCCCAGTCGCAGCGTTCGCGGATGAAGGCCTCGTTGGCCAGCCCCTCGGTCACGATGACATGGGCCAGCGCGGTGACGACGGCCACGTTCGTGCCGGGCCGCAAGGCCAGGTGATGCGCGGCGCGGATATGGGCGCTGTCCTGCACCAGCTCGGTGCGGCGCGGGTCCACGACGATCAGCTTTGCCCCGCCGCGCAGGCGCTTTTTCAGGCGGCTGCCAAAGACCGGGTGGGCGTCCGTGGGATTGGCGCCGATGATCATCACGACATCGGCCTCGTCCACGGAATCGAAATCCTGCGTTCCGGCCGAGGTGCCAAAGGTCTGCCCCAGGCCATAGCCGGTCGGCGAATGGCAGACGCGGGCGCAGGTGTCGGTGTTGTTGTTGCCGAACACCGCGCGGGTCAGCTTCTGCACCAGGAAGGTTTCCTCGTTCGTGCAGCGCGACGAGGTGATGACCCCGACCGATTGGCGCCCGTGTTCCGCGATCAGCCGCTTGAGCCGGGTCGCGGTGAAGCTGAGCGCCTCGTCCCAGTCGACCTCGCGCCAGGGATCGGTGATCGCCTCGCGGATCATCGGTTTCAGGATGCGGTCCTTGTGCGTGGCGTAGCCCCAGGCGAAACGGCCCTTGACGCAGCTGTGCCCGTGGTTCGCCTGCCCGCCCTTGTGCGGGACCATGCGGACCAGTTCGTCGCCGCGCATCTCGGCCTTGAAATTGCAGCCGACACCGCAATAGGCGCAGGTGGTGATGACGCTGCGCGCCGGGGTGCCCAGTTCGACCACGGATTTCTCGACCAAGGTCGCCGTCGGGCAGGCCTGGACGCAGGCGCCGCAGCTCACGCAATCCGACGACAGGAAGGTGTCGCCCTTCATCCCCGCCGAGACGCGGCTGTCCCAGCCCCGGCCCTCGATCGTCAGCGCGAAGGTGCCCTGCACCTCTTCGCAGGCGCGCACGCAGCGCGAGCAGACGATGCATTTCGACGGGTCATAATCGAAATAGGGGTTCGACTGATCCTTGGGCAGGAACTGCGGGTTGGCATGCCCGTTCTGGCGGGGGCGGAAATGGGTATCCACCGCGTCATAGCGGACATCGCGCAGCCCCACGGCGCCAGCCATGTCCTGCAATTCGCAATCGCCGTTGGCGGCGCAGGTCAGGCAGTCCAGCGGGTGGTCCGAGATGTAGAGCTCCATCACCCCCTTGCGCAGTTGTTGCAAGGTGTCGGTCTGGGTATGAACCTTCAGCCCCTCGGCCACGGGTGTGGTGCACGAGGCCGGGGTGCCGTTGCGCCCTTCGATCTGCACCAGACACAGGCGGCACGATCCAAAGGCCTCGACGCTGTCGGTGGCGCAAAGCTTGGGAATATCGATCCCCGCCAGCGCGGCAGCCCGCATGATCGAGGTTCCTTCGGGCACCGTCACCTCGAACCCGTCGATGGTGAGCGAGACCTGTCTGGTGGATTTCGACGCCGGGGTGCCATAGTCGCGGTCATCCCAGGGAATGATGAAGTCCTTCATGGGTTACTCCTTGTGCGCCTTGGCGTGGGCAACGATGGCATTGGCGTGGCCGTGGCCCAGTCCGTGATCGGACTTGAGCAGGGCAACCACAGACATGTGGGGCTGGGATTTCAGCCCGTCGCGGGCAATGGCCAGCCAGTGATCCACGGGCTTGCCATAGGTCTTTTCGATCGACGGGAAGTACGACTCCGGGCCCTGAACGCGCGCGTTCATTCCGCGGCCTCGCGGGCACGGGCGAAATCGTCGGGGAAATGCGTGACCGCCGACATCACGGGATAGGGGGTGAACCCGCCCAGCGCGCACAGCGATCCGGCTTTCATGGTGTTGCACAGATCGGTCAGCAGCGGCAGCGCCGAGGCATCCCCCGCGGCCACCCGGTCCAGCGTTTCCACGCCCCGCACCGCGCCGATCCGGCAGGGCGTGCACTTGCCGCAGCTTTCGATGGCACAGAATTCCATCGCGAACCGCGCCATCGCCAGCATGTCCAGGCTGTCATCCGCGACGGTCAGGCCGGCGTGGCCGATCAGCCCGTCCTTGGCGGCGAAATCCTCGTAGGTGAAGGGCGTGTCGAACAGCGCCGGCGGGAACCAGGCGCCCAGCGGGCCGCCCACCTGCACCGCCTTGACCGGACGCCCCGAGGCCGTGCCGCCGCCGATGTCGTTCACGATCTCGCCCAGGCTGAGGCCAAAGGCCGCTTCGAACAGGCCGCCATGCTTGACGTTGCCGGCCAGTTGCAGCGCCATCGTGCCGCGCGACCGGCCCAGCCCGAAGTCCTGATAAAAGGCCGCGCCCTTGTCCAGGATGACCGGGACCGAGGCCAGCGAGATCACGTTGTTCACCACCGTCGGCTGGCCCATGAACCCCTGCAACGCGGGCAGCGGCGGTTTGGCCCGGACAACGCCACGCTTGCCTTCCAACGAGTTCAGCAGGCTGGTTTCCTCGCCGCAGACATAGGCGCCCGCGCCGACGCGGACCTCCATGTCAAAGGCGTGATCCGATCCCAGCACCCGCGCACCCAGGACACCGGCCGCGCGCGCCACGGCGATCGCCTGGCGCATCATCTCGATCGCGACAGGATATTCCGACCGGGTATAGACATAGCCCCGGGTGGCACCGACCGCGATGCCGGCGATGGCCATGCCCTCGATCAGGGTCAGCGGGTCGCCCTCCATCAGCATCCGGTCGGCGAAGGTCGCGCTGTCGCCCTCGTCGGCGTTGCAGACGATGTATTTCTGCGCCGCCGGGGCGTCATGCACCGTCTTCCACTTGATCCCGGTGGGGAAGCCCGCGCCGCCCCGGCCCCTGAGGCCGGACTCCGTCACCTCCTGAACCACCTGGGCGGGGGTCATGGTGAGCGCGCGCTTCAATCCGCGCAGTCCGCCGTGGGCTTCGTAATCGGCCAGCGACAGGGGGTCGGTCACGCCGACGCGGGCAAAGGTCAGGCGGGTCTGGCGGGCCATCCACGGCAGGGCCTCGGTCAGGCCCAGTGCCCGGGTGTGGCCCTCGGGGTTGTCGAACAGCGCGGGCACGTCGGCCGGGGTCATCGGCCCGAAGGCCATGCGGCCCGCGTCGGTTTCCAGTTCGACCAGCGGCTCAAGCCAGACCATCCCGCGCGAGCCGTTGCGAACCAGCGTCAGGTCCAGGCCGCGCCGGTCGGCCTCGGCCCGGATCGCGGCGGCGACGTCGTCGGCGCCCAGGGCGACAGCGGCGGAATCCAGGGGAACATAGAGTTTCATCACCGCACCTCTTCCAGGATCGCGTCCAGTTTCGCCGCGTCGGCGCGGCCCACCAGCTTGCCGTTCACCATCGCCGCAGGTCCGCAGGCGCACAGCCCCAGGCAGAACACGGGTTCCAGCGTCACGGTGCCGTTGGCGGTGGTTTCGTGCCAGTCGATCCCCAGCTTTTCGCGGGCGTGATCGGCCAACGCGTCGGCGCCGACCGATTGGCAGGCCTCGGCGCGGCACAGCTTCAGCACGGTGCGCCCGGCGGGCTCGGTGCGGAAATCGTGATAGAAGGACATCACGCCATGGGCTTCAGCCCGGCTGATCGCCTGATCCTGCGCGATGATGGGCAGCGCGGCCTCGGGGACGTGGCCAAAGGCCGCCTGAACCGCGTGAAGGATCGGCAGCAGCGCGCCCTCCATTCCACGATGCGCTTCGAGGATCTCGTGCAGGGTCTGCGTCTGGGCAGCGCCAAGGGACGGGGTGGCTGACATCTGGCTTCTCCGATCGGTTGGCGCCGGGGTAATCCCATGGCGATTGACAATCAAATTATGTTTTCCGTGGTTTGATAGAGTGTATCTATCAACGCGGTTCAGGCCAGACTTTCCACAAAGGCATCCAGCAACAAGGTGCGGCGACCGACCGGCGGCAGGATGAAAGCGACATTCGCGATGCCCGCGACCCCGCCGGTCAGGGGAATGCAGGCCAGGCCGCGCCCTTCGGCAAAGAAGGCCGCGGTGCGCGCAGGCAGGATCGTGGCGGTGTGTTTCTCGGTCACATGGCTGACCAGGGCGACGATGGAACTGCTTTCGATTCGCGGCGAGGCGACGATGCCCACCTTGGCCAGGTTGCGGTCGATGATCCGCCGGTTCTGCATGTCGGGCGTCAGCAGGCCCAGTTCGAACCCGCCAAGATCGGCCCAGGTCAGTGTCGCCGGCAAATCGGGGTCGGCTGGCGTCACCAGGGCGTAATTCTCCTCATACAGCAGCAGGGTCTTGAACCCGGGCAGCCGGTCGCGGGGGTTGTCGGCGGTGGCATAGCTGAGCCCGGCGTCGATTTCGAAATCGGCCAGGCGTTCCAGGATCTCGTGGCTGTTCAGCGACGCGATCCTGAGCCGCACGCCCGGATGATCGTCCAGAAAGGGCCGCGTCAGATCGTGCACGGCGGCCAGCGCCGTCGGGATGACCCCCAGTCTGAGCGTGCCCGACAACCCCTCGCGCGCGACCTTCACATCGGATTTCAGCGCCCGGGCTTCGGCCACGATGGCCTTGGCCCGGGCAAGGACACGCTCGCCTTCCGGTGTCAGGCCGATGAACCGCGCCCCGCGTTGCACAAGCTGCACGCCGAGGTGCTCCTCAAGCGACTTGATCGCGGAACTCAGGGTCGGTTGGGTCACATGGCAGGCCTCGGCCGCGCGGCCGAAATGGCGTTCGCGGGCCAGGGCGATGAGCATTTCCAGCTTGTCGATCATGACGCCAGAGTGCCGCGTTTCCCGCCCGGGCGGAAGGGGTCAGTGACCGATGTCCTCGGGCGCGACGGCGACGGTCTTGATGACCGCGTGGCAGGCCACGCCGGGGGCAAGCCCCAGCGCCTGCGCCGACCGCTGCGTGACCCGGGCCAGCAGCCGCCCGGCGGCGCTGTCCAGGGACACGATGGCCCCGGGGCCGCCGCCCGGGCGGACCTCGTGCACCATGGCGGGCAAGATGTTAAGCGCGGACAGACCAACGGGGCGTTCGCGCGACAGGATCACGTCATGCGCGGCGATCCGCAGGCGCAGCACGGTGCCGGGCGTCTGTGGCACGCGGGGCAGGAACAGCGGCAGCCCGCCGGCCGACAGCTCGCTGAGCCCGTCGTCATGGTGGCGCACCACACGCGCCTCAAGCACCGCGCCCGCTGCCCGTGCGCCCAGGGGCGTCACGCCGGGATCGCCCAGAACCTCGGTCGCGGGGCCCTGGCGGATGACGCGTCCGCCGTCCAGAACAACCACCGTGGTGGCAAGGCGCGCGACCTCGGCGGCGGAATGGCTGACATAAAGGATCGGCACCCGCGTCGCATCGCGCAGGCGTTCGAAATAAGGCAGGATTTCCGCTTTGCGAGCCTCATCCAGCGCGGCGAGGGGTTCGTCGGCCAGGATCAGCCCGGGCGCGGCCAGCAAGGCCCGGCCAATCGCCACGCGCTGTTTCTCGCCGCCCGACAGCGCGGCGGGACGCCTGTCCAGAAGCGCGCCGATGCCCAGCATCTCGACCACCTGCGCCAGATCCGCGCGCGGGCCGACCCGGGCTGCGAACCAGCGGCCGTAAAGCAGGTTCTGGCGCACGCTCAGATGCGGGAACAGCCGGCCCTCTTGAAACACATAGCCCAGGCGCCGGCGGTGCGGCGGCAGGCAGAGGCCGCGATCGCTGTCGAACAGCACCCGGTCATCGACCGCGATGCGGCCGGCATCGGGACGGATCAGCCCGGCCAGCGCATTCACAAGGGTCGTCTTGCCCGAGCCCGAGCGCCCGAACAGAACGGTGATGCCGGGCGGGGCCTCGAACCGGGCATCCAGGGTGAAATCGCCCTGACGGTGCTGCAACCGGACCGACAGTGTCATGCGCCGCCCACCCGCTTTGCCACCCGTCGCGCCAGCCATTCGGACAGGACCAGCGCCCCCATGGCAATCCCGATCGAGACCACGACCAGCCTCAGCGCCGAGGCTTCGCCCCCCGGCACCTGAAGGAACGCATAGATGGCCGAAGGCAGGGTCTGGGTCTGCCCGGGGATGTTCGATACAAAGGTGATCGTCGCGCCGAATTCGCCCATCGCCTTGGCAAAGGCCAGCACCGCGCCGGCCAGAACGCCGGGCAGGATCAGCGGCAGCGTCACCGTGACGAAAACCCAGGGGCGCGAGGCCCCCAGCGTGGCGGCGGCCTGTTCCAGTCGGGGGTCAACCGCGTCGATCGACAGGCGGATGGCGCGCACCATCAGCGGAAACCCCATGACGCCCGCCGCCAACGCCGCGCCGGTCCAGCGGAAGGCAAAGACCACGCCCAGGTCCTGCAGCAGCCCGCCCAGGGGCGCGCGCGTGCCAAAGGTCAGCAACAGCAGATAGCCGGTGACGACCGGCGGCAGGATCAACGGCAGGTGCACCAGGCCGTTCAGCAGCGCCTTGCCGGGGAAGGTCCAGCGCGCCAGGGCATGCGCGCACAGAATGCCCAGCGGCAGCGCGATCAGCGTGGCCCAGACCGAGACCTTGAGCGACAGGGCCACGGCACGCCATTCGTCAGGTCCCAGCCAGCTTGTCATCAGGGGGTTGTGAACCCCTGCGCGACAAAGATCGCGCGGGCTTCGGGCGTTTGCAGCCAGGTCAGGAAATCCCGGGCGGCCTGTGGTTGTGCGGCCTGGGCGGTGACGGCGGCCGGATAGGTGATGGCGGGATGCGTCCCAGGGGGAAAGGTGCCGATGACATGGACGCGGGGGTCCGCCAGGGCATCGGTGGCATAGGTGATCCCCAGCGGGGCCTCGCCGGTGGCGACAAGGGCCAGCGCCGCGCGCACGTTGTCGGTCTGTGCGACCATCGGTTCGACCCTGTCCCAGAGGCCCAGCGACTCCAGCGCCGCCTTGCCATAGATGCCGGCGGGCACGGCCTGCACCAGGGCCATCGCCAGGTGGCCGCCGTTCAGCAAGCCGGGCAGGTCCAGCGTCGCGTCCAGCGTGACCGGTTCGGCGGTGCCATCGGCGATCAGCACCAGCGTGTTGCCCAGCAGGTCGATGCGGCTGGCGCTGTCGATCATCCCGCCGGTTTCCAGCGCATCCATCCAGGCCTCGTTCGCCGAGACGAACAGATCGGCCGGCGCGCCCTGTTCGATCTGCCGCGCCAGCGCCGACGAGCCGGCAAAGGCCAGAACGGCGTGATCGCCTGTCCGGGCCTCATAGGCGGCGGCCGCCCGGGTCAGGGCATCGGTCAGACTGGCGGCGGCGAATACGGTGATGTCACGCGCCTGCGCGGTGGCAGGCAGCACGGCGAGGGCCAGGATCAGGGCGCGGATCATCGGGGCTCCGTAGGATATGTTCGGTTGAACATATCGCAAGCGGCCGCGCGTCGTGCAAGCGTTATTTCTCATCGGGAATATCGGCCAGCAGATCCTCGATTGCGGCGATGTCGGCTGCGCCCTGCTGTTCGGCCAGTGCCACGACACGGCGGTAATGTGCCAGGACCGCCGCACCGGCGTCGGTCAGGCGGGCGCCGCCCCCCTTTGCCCCGCCGCGTGTGCTGTCGACCAGGGGCAGGCGGAACGCCGTGTTCATCTCCTCGACCAGCATCCAGGCGCGTTTGTAGCTCATGCCCATGTCCCGCCCCGCCGCCGAGATCGAGCCGCTGTCACGGATGCGTTCCAGCAATTCCGCCTTGCCCGGACCGAACCGGACGGACCCATAGCTGAGGCGCAGGCGCAAGGTCACGATTCAGCGGCCCCCGGGCCCGCATCGTCGGCTGTTTCCAGCCGCCAGGGTTCCTGCACCAGGCCTTGCAGCAGGTCGAGACTGCGCGCGGCGTAGAATCCGTCGGCGATGCGTTCGTCAAAGGCATAGCGCAGGATCACCCCGGGGCGCACCGCCAGCACGCCGTCGGCATCGACGAGGGGCATGGGCCCGGCCTTGCCCACCGCCAGGAAGATCGACAGCGTGCCGTGTTCGTAAAGATGGTGCCACGCCGCGTCGATCCCGATGGACCCCAGGTTCGTCACCATCAGCGAGGAATAGAGCGGGTCCTGACGGATCAGGCTGGCGGGCAACAGGTTCCAGTGATCCGCCCAGCGTTGCAACCCGACCAGAAAGGACAGCACCGCGCGGGGCAGGCGCGTGACCACGTCCACCTCGCGCTCCGAGGGGGTCGGATTGGCGCTGCGCCCGGTGGCGGTGTTGTCCTCGACCCGCGCGCGTGTGGCGATCAGGCCCAGCCCCGGGGGGAAGTCCTTTTTCACCACCGTCAGTTTGGCGTCGTCATCCTTGGCCTTGATGACCGACACGGCGATTTCCACGGCGTTGCGCTGCCAGACCCGGCGCCCGGCGATGAACCGGTTCATGCGGGGCCGGTCGTGCAGGGTGCGGGCAATGGCGGCCAGCAGGATGTGAAACAGCGTCAGGCGCGGCCGCGCCGGATCGGCGTTCCAGCGCGCCAGGTAATCCTGGGTCGCGGTCAGATCGAGCCGCTGCTCGAAATAGACCACGGCCTCGGCGCGCCGGGGCATGATGAAGGGCATGATGCGGCGCAGGCGCGGCAGGTCCTTGACCCGGGTGCCGTCCGGCCGGTCGCGCAGGAACATGGGGGACCTCGCTGCTTCGTGCGTCCGGGCTAGCACCGGACCTGGCGCCGGGCAAGCGTTCAGCGGGCGAAACGGCATTTACGCCGCCTGCGCCCGTGCTAATGTCCCGCCCATGCGCGCACGGGAACACAAGGACAGCCGGGCAATGTTGATGCGGCTTTTCAATCGCTTGCTGGCGCGCCCCCTGCTGCCGGCGCTGGTGCTTGTGCTGGTCACGCTGGTGGCGGGCTGGCAGGCGACGCGCGTGCAGGTCGCGGTCAACCTGTCCGGCCTGATCGGCGAAGGGACCGAGGGGGCGCAGGCTATCCGGCGCTATGAGACCCGGTTTCCGCCCCTGCGCGCCGAGGAGGTGCTGCTGGTTCAGGCCCCGAGCTTTGCCACGGAGCAGGCTTTGGGCGCGCTTGAGGACCTGGTGCTCGAACTGCAATTCGTCGATGGCGTCGAAAACGTCATCAGCCTGGCCTCGTTGCCCGCGCCGGGGCGTTCCGGGTCCTGGCTGACCGGGCCGGAACTGGCCGATCTGACCCCGGCCGCACGGATCGAGACGATGCGCCGCCTGAACCCGCTGGCCCGCCAGTTGATCAGCGCCGACATGACCGCGGCGGTGATCGCCGTGGTGCCGGAACCGGGGCAGGGCGGCGATGCGCTGGCGGACCGCGTGCAGGCGGCTGCCGACGGGTTCGAGGGCTTGCATGTCACCCATGTCGGCCTGTTGGCGGTGCAGCGTGCGATCTCGGTCGAACTGATCCGCGATATCGAGGTCCTGACCCCCGCAGCCATCGGACTGTGCCTGTTGCTGTCGGTGGTGCTGTTCCGATCGGGGCGGGCGGTGGCGGTCATTGCCATTCCGCCGATTGCGGGGCTGGTCTGGTTCTTTGGCTGGCTGGGGGCGACGGGCACGGCCATCGACCCTTTGATGGGATCGTTGCCGGTGGTGCTGATCGTGCTGGCCTTTTCCGATGCGATCCACGTCTATCATGCGGCGATCCATGCCCTCGATGACGCGCCGGATCGCCGCAGCGCCCTGGCGCGCGCGCTGGCCGAAACCGCACCGGCGGCGGCCCTGACATCGCTGACCACGGTGATCGCCTTTGCCTCGCTGGCGCTGCCGGATTCGCCGTCGATGAACACGATGGCCTGGGCCGGGGGCGTCGGCATGGCGCTGTGCCTGCTGTCGGTGCTGGCCATGATGCCGGTCCTGATGTGGGCGCTGGGCGTGCCCCGGGCCGGCGGTCGGCCGCCGCGCCTGTTCGCCGGGGTCGTGCCGCCCGCGCGCCGTGTCGCGCGCTGGACACGCGCGGTGCCGGTTGTCGCAGCCGTCGTGCTGCTGGGCGCGCTGGCGTTGCAAAGCCAGTCGCGCATGGGTTTCCGCTATGCCGATTATCTGCCGCGCGGTGCGCCGGTGACGCAGGCTCTGGCGCAGATGGATGCGGCGGGGCTGGGCTCGGACCGGATGCTTGCCATCGTCGAGGTGGACCCGGCCGCGCCCCTGGATCGGGTGACCCGCGCCGCCGGTGCGATCTGGGGGCCCGAGGGCGCCGACTGGGCCGCCAGCGCGGCGGGCCGCGCGATGCTGGCGCGGATGATCGCCGATGACGGTTCAGCCCATGCGTTGCCGCTGCAACTGCCGATCTCGGCCCGCGACGTGCCGGCAGATCAGGCGCTGAACACGCTGATGGCGGATTTCGACGCCGCCGGCCTGGCGGGGCAGGTGCAGATCATCGGCCCGGGGCAGGCGCTGATCACCGAAGGCCCCAGGCTGGTCGAAAACCTGCGCTGGGGTCTGTATTCGACAATTCTGGCGATCACGCTGCTGGTCGCGGCGGTGCATCGGTCGTGGCGGCTGGCGCTGGTTGCGCTGGTGGTCAACCTGATCCCCATCCTGGGGGTCGAGGCGTGGCTGGTTCTGCTGGGGCGCGAGCTGACCATCATGAACATGATCGCGCTGACCGTGGCCTTTGGCATCGCCGTGGACGACACGCTGCACTTCCTGAACCGGCTGGCGCTGGCCAGGGGCGATACCGCCGCGCGCGTCGATCGGGCCCTGACCGAGGCCGCGCCCCCCATGGCGGCCACCACGGCGATCCTGCTGGCGGGCCTGGTCGTGACGCTGTTTTCCACCCTGCCCGGGCTTGCCGTCTATGGCGGGCTGATCGCGCTGGCGGTGGCGCTGGCGCTGGCTGCCGATCTCTTCCTGTTGCCCGGCCTGATCCGATGGAGCCTGCGATGATCCTGCGCCTTGCCCTGTGTCTGTTGATCGCCGCGCCCGCCGGGGCGCTGACCCTGGATACCCTGCAGGGCCGATGGCGCGGCGAGGGCGATCTGCGCCTGGGCGACGAGCCCGCGCAGCGCTTCCGCTGTCAGATCCGGCTCAGGCCCGTCGATCCGGGGCAAAGCTTCTTTTCCGGGCGCTGTGCCACCGCGCAGGCCGCGCAGAGCTTTACCTACATGCTGTTCGAAAGCGCGGATGGCGCCCTCAGGGCGGAGAATCGCGCCGAGGGGGACAGCGACCTGCCCGCGGTGATGCAGGGGCGATCGGGCCCCGGTTCGTTGCGGTTCGAAGGGGGCGATGGTGCCCTGTTCGAGTTGCGCCGCGACGGTGACACGCTGCGTTTCACCATCGCCGGCACCGACAGTCGCGGCCCCGCCCTTGGCGAGGCGACGCTTTCCCCTGTCGAGTGAGCGGGCTTTCCATTCCGGCAAGCGGCGCTTATAGGGCAGACCCACGACAGCGGGATGACCCCGCGACCTGCGAGGCCCCATGAAGATCATCACCACGACCGAGGCCCTGGCCGCCCTGTGCGACGAGGCGGCGAACGAACCCTACGTCACCCTGGACACCGAATTCCTGCGCGAGCGGACCTATTACGCCAAGCTCTGCCTGGTGCAGATGGCGCTGCCGGGCAAGGGGCCTGACCGCGCCTATATCATCGACCCGCTGGCCGAGGGCCTGTCCCTGGATCCGCTGCTTGCGCTGATGCGCAATCCGGCGGTGGTCAAGGTGTTCCACGCCGCGCGGCAGGATCTGGAGATCTTCTTCGTCGATGGCGGCGTGATCCCGAACCCGCTGTTCGACACGCAGATCGCCGCGATGGTTTGCGGGTTCGGCGAACAGGTGGGATACGAGACGCTGGTCAAGAAGATCTGCCGGGCGCCCCTGGACAAGGCCTCGCGCTTTACCGACTGGTCGCAGCGCCCGCTGACCGAGGCTCAGCTGCGCTATGCGCTGGATGACGTGACGCATCTGCGCCAGATCTATGAACATCTCAAGCGCGACATCGAAAAGAGCGGCCGGGCCGGGTGGGTGGCCGAGGAGATCGCCACGCTGACCTCGCCCGAAACCTATATCACCCGCCCTGACGAGGCCTGGCACAAGATCCGCACGCGCGGTCAGTCGGGCCGGTTCATGGCGATCGTGCGCGAACTGGCGCGCTTCCGCGAGGACTACGCCCAGACCCGCAATGTGCCCCGCTCGCGCGTGTTCAAGGATGATGCGTTGCTGGAACTCGCCTCGACCAAGCCGGACAGCGTCGATGCGCTGGGCCGCTCGCGGCTGCTTCTGCGCGAGGCACGGCGCGGCGAGATCGCGGACGGGATTCTGGAAGCGGTGCAGGTCGCCCAGGCCATGAAACCCGAGGATTGGCCCAAACCCGAAAAGGACGAGGCGCCCCTGCAGGTCAATCCGGCGCTGGCCGATCTGCTGCGCGTGCTGCTGAAGGCAAAGGCCGATGAATCGGGCGTGGCGCAGCGGCTGATCGCGCCGACCTCGGAACTGGATGCGATCGCCGCCGGCAAGCGCGATCTGCCCTGCCTGAAAGGGTGGCGCGGAACCTTGTTCGGCGCCGATGCCTTGCGGCTGTGCAACGGTGAACTGGCCCTGGCGGCCAAGGGCCAGCAGGTGCGGCTGATCGAATTGTGACGCCTGCCATGGCGCGACGGGGGGGGCGTCAGTCGCGCCCCCGCAGAATGTCGGTCAGCCGGATCGGCCCGGTCCGCCCGGCCAGTCGCGCCCGGTAGATCACCACGGCCTCGGTCACGCGCATGACGTAGTTGCGGGTCTCGGTGAAGGGGATCATTTCGACCCAGTCGACGGGATCGGTGGCCGCGTCGCGCGGGTCGCCGTTGTCTTGGGCCCAACGGCGCGGGCGGCCGGGACCCGCGTTATACCCGGCCGAGACCATGGACAGCGTGCCGCCGAACAGGTCTGACAACTCCTGCAGATAGCCCGCCCCCAACGTCGCGTTATAGGTCGGGTCGGTGGTCAGGCGGGCCTCGTCAAAGGCGATGCCGAGACGGCGCGCGGTATGCGCCCCGGTCGCGGGCAGCACCTGCATCAGCCCGCGCGCGTCGGCATGGCTGGTGACGCGATAGTCGAACTCGCTTTCCCGCCGGGCGATCGCCAGCGCCAGATCGGCAGGCACGGCCAGCGATTGCGTGGCCAGATCGGTCACCGGAAAATAGGCATGGGGCAGCACGAACCCGTGGGTGACCGCCTCTTTCGCGACCTTGAGCGCGAGATGAGGTTCCCCCCGGTCCAGCCAGAGTTGGGCAAGGGCGCCGAACTCGTCCTCGGTCTGCAGGTGTTCGGCCAGTTGCAGCGTGAAGCGGCGGGCCTCATACCAGTCGCCGGCCGCGTGGAGCAGCAGCGCGGCCTCGAGCAGGTCGGATTGCGCGAAGGGCAGGGTGTGCCAATCGGGATACTGCGGATCCGAGATCAGCGCCGGGTCCAGGTCCAGGCCCAGCTTTTCGGCGGCAAGCTGGCCATAGAACGCGGTCTGGAACTGCGCGCCAAAGGCATAGGCGGCGCGGGCGGCGTCGGTCTCGCCCATGGCTTCATGGGCGCGGCCCTCCCAATAGCCCGCGCGGCTCAGGGTGATGGGACTGGTCGACCGCTCGCGCAGCCGCGAGAAATGGGCCAGCGCATCGGCAGGCCGGTTCAGGAACCTGAGCGCCACATAGCCCGCCAGCCATTCCAGATCGGCCATGTCGGTGCCGTTGTCGCTGAGACCATGGTTCGCCGCCAGGTCATAGGCGAACTGCGCCTGTCCGGCCGCCATCGCCCGCCGTGCCAGCCGTGCGCGCTGGCCGGCCCATCGGTCGGGCTGGCCCAGACGGTCGGCGGGCGTATCGTGCATCAGTTGCGCGGCCTCGTCGGTCATGCCGCGGTTCAGCCGCCAGCGAAAGCGGTCATAGGCCAGCCCCGGGTCATCCGCCTGCGCCGCCGGCACCGCGGCGATCAACGCATCCACCCCGTCCGCGCGCGCCTGCAGCGCCAGCCGCGCGCGCGCCAGCGCCGCGGGCCCGGTGCCCACGCGCGGGATCATGCGTTCCGCGGTGTCGCGCGCGCCGCGCCAAAGCGCCGCATCCAGGCGCCGTTCGTTCAGAGGCCGCAGCACCGCGCCATGACGGGTCAAGAGATCGTCCTCGATCGCGGCGGTCAGATCGCGATCCAGCCACAGGGCGCGCAGCGTGTCCGCGGGGTCGCGTCCGGTGGCGTCCTGGGCCGCCAGCAGCGCCAGCGCGCCCTCCTCGGTCTGCACGGGGCGGGTCGCGAACCAGTCCAGAACGGCCTGCGCCGGTTCGCCCGCCATGCGCGATTCCGCCCGCCGCCGCAGCAGGTCCATGCCTGGCCAGGCGCCGTGGTGGCTGTCGAAAAACGCATAGGTGGACAGGTCGCCCGCGATCCCCTCGCGCAGGATCCGCCAGGTGGCGATGCGCACGCCGATGGGTCCGGCGGCCTCGCGCAGGTTGGTGAAGGCCTCGGCATCGCCGGCGCGCACGGCATTGACCAGGGCCCCGATGGCCCCGCCCGCCCGAGGGGGCGGGGGACCGTCCCAGGCCAGCGCCGGGGGGCTCAGGAATGACAGGATCAGGGCGGCTGAAAGGCTTCTCATAAAGACACGCGGCATGGCATGGGCGCGACTCTAGCGGCCCGGCGGCCCGGCGCAACACACAAAGGGGTCAGCCCGCCGCTTGCAACCGCGCCCGGCTTGCGCCACCTTCGCCCGGCAATTCAAAGGAGCCAGACATGCGGCACGGCGGGCAAATCCTGGTCGATCACCTGAAAGCCGAGGGAGTGCGGCGCGTCTTTTCCGTCCCGGGCGAGAGCTTTCTCGCGGCGTTGGACGGGTTGCACGACAGTGGCATCCAGAACGTGGTCTGCCGGCACGAGGGCGGCGCCGCGATGATGGCCGAGGCCCATGCCAAGCTGACGGGCGAGGTCGGCATCGCCTTTGTCACCCGCGGGCCCGGAGCCACCAACGCATCGAGCGGTGTGCATGTGGCGCGGCAGGATTCGACGCCGATGATCCTGTTCGTCGGGCAGATCGACACCGCCCATCGCGACCGCGAGGCCTTTCAGGAGGTCGACTATCGCCGCGTTTTCGGCGGTCTGGCGAAATGGGCGGCCGAGGTCGACGACATCGCCCGCCTGCCTGAATACCTGTCGCGCGCGTTCCACCTGGCGCAATCGGGCCGGCCCGGGCCGGTGGTGCTGGCCCTGCCCGAGAACATGCTGTCCGCACGCGCCGACGTTCCCGCGATCGCCGCCCGCCGCCCGCCCGAGACGACGCCCGCCGCCCCCGGGGTTGCGGCGATCTGGCAAGCCCTGCAAGGGGCGCAGCGCCCGCTGGTGGTGGTCGGCGGTCCGCACTGGTCGCGGCAGGCGGCCGGGGATCTGGCCGAACTTGCCAGCGCCACGGGCCTGCCGGTCGCCGTGACCTTTCGGCGTCAGGACCGGATCGACAACCGCCATCCGAACTATGCCGGCGACCTGGGGGTGGGCATGAACCCCAGGCTGGGCCAGCGCCTGAAGGCCGCCGATCTGGTGCTGATCCTCGGCGCGCGGCTGGGCGATACGGCAACCAACGGCTACACGCTGATGGACCCGGCCACCCCCGGCAAGACCGTGTTGCATGTGCATCCCGATCCGGACGAACTGGGCCATGTCTGGCGCCCCGATCTGGCGGTGGTGGCGCAGGCGCCGGCGATGGTGTCGGCGCTGGTGGCCAGCGTGCCGCAGGGTCTGCCGGACTGGAGCGCCTGGACCGCCAGCGCCCGCGCCGACTACGAGGCGTTCGTCACCCCGCGCGAGACCCCCGGCGCCGTCAAGCTGGAGGCCGTGATGCGCTGGCTGTCCGACAGCGTGCCCGATGACGCCATCGCGACCAATGGCGCGGGCAATTACGCCGCGTGGATGCACCGCTATTTCCGCCCGCGTGCCTGGCCGGGGCAACTGGCACCGACCTCGGGCAGCATGGGCTACGGGTTTCCAGCCGCCGTCGCGGCCTCGCTCGAATGCCCGGACAAGGTGGTTCTGTGCTTTGCCGGTGACGGCGATTTCCAGATGACGCTGAATGAACTGTCCACCGCCCGCCAATACGGCGCGCGCCCGATCGTCATCGTCGCCAACAACGGCCGCTACGGCACGATCCGGATGCACCAGGAGCGGACCTATCCCGCGCGCATCTCGGGCACCGATCTGTTCAATCCCGATTATGCCGCACTGGCGCGGGCCTATGGCGGGCACGGCGAAACCGTGCGCCGGACCGAGGATTTCGCGGCCGCCTTTGGCCGCGCACGCGACGCCGGCACGGTGGCGGTGATCGAACTGGTGCTGGACCCCGAGGCCCTGGCCCCCGGGCAGGAGTTGAGCGCGGCCCGCGCGCAAGGCCAGGGCGCGGCGACCTAGGGCCGGATCATGACCTTGCCGCTGCTGGTCGCATAGGCGGGCAGGATGCCGTCGATCGCCTGATCGAGGCTGAGCTCCGCCGCGACCCGGGTTGCCCACTGGCCGCTGGCAAAGCGCGTCTGAACCTGCCGGATCACCGCCGCCTGCCGGTCGGCGGGGGCGGCAGGCAGCCAGCGGCTCAGCCAGAAACCCTCGATCGTCTTGGCCATGAAGATGAACTGCCCCATCTGCGTCAGGCTGGGGGCTTCGTCGCTCATCTTGCCATAGCTGACCCAGGCGGCGCCCGATGGCATGGCAAAGAACAGATCCGCCGTCGCCTGGTCGCCCACGGCGTCCAGCAGGACACGCGGTTTCAGCGCCCTGATCGCCTGGGCCGCCTGTGTGGCGAACCCGCTGTCCGAGGTCACCAGAACCTCGGCCGCGCCGAGGGCGCGCAGGGCCTCGGCCTCGTCGGGCCGCCGGATCACGGCGATCGGGCTCAACCCTTCGTCGCGTGCAAGCCCCAGCATCAGGCGGCCCAGTTGCGACCCGGCGGCATTCAGCACAAACGCGTTGCCCCCCTGGCGGGCGCGTTCGACCAGCGCCACGGCCGTCAGCGGGTTCACGATCAGCGCCGCGCCGTCCACATCGCGCACCGCGTCATCCAGCGGTATGCACAGCGCCGCGTCCGACACCGCATGTTTCGCCCAGGCGCCCGTGCCGGTGCCCAGGAACGACACCCGCCGCCCCAGCAGCGCATCGGCGCCGTTGCTGGCGATGACCCGGCCCACACCCTCGAACCCGGCGGCCTGACCCTGCACCCGGGGCTGGCCATAGCCGCCCTGCACGAAGAACAGGTCCGAGGGGTTCACGGGGCTGAGGATCACCTCGATCAGGACCTGACCCGCGGCCAGCGGCGGCAGCGCGACCTCGCGCAGGTCCAGAAAGGGGGCCATGGCGTGCGGCACCTGCGGGGTCGGGGCCTTGGCAAAGCCGCCCTCGCGCAGGGCAAGGGCCAGGGTGGTGGTGGGCTGGGTCATGGGGGTCCTCCGTTTGCGCCAGTCTATCCGCGCCCGAATTTGCGGCAAGGGTGCCTGCCCGCAGGTGGCGCTACGTCAGGCTTTGGTTCGAATCGTCCAAGTTTCGGTGCGCCGCGTCCCTGTCAAAGATACATCCGGCACCTATCATAACGCCACGCGAACCGGGAGGAGAACACCATCATGCGCACGCAGGTCGCCATCATCGGCGGCGGGCCCTCGGGCTTGCTGCTGTCGCAACTGCTGATGCGGGCGGGCATCGACACCGTCGTTCTGGAACGCCAGAGCCGCGATTATGTGCTGGCGCGCATCCGTGCGGGCGTTCTGGAACAGGGCTGCGTCGATCTGCTGCGCAAGGCCGGGGTCGGTGCGCGCATGGACCGCGAAGGCCACAGCCACGACGGCACCAACCTGTCCACGGCGCACGGCATGTTCCGGGTGAATTTCAAGGAACGCTGCGGGCAAAGCGTCATGGTCTATGGCCAGACCGAGGTCACGCAGGATCTGTATCAGGCCCAGGATGCGCTTGGCGCGCGCATCGTTCATCAGGTCGCCAACGTGGAATTGCACGATGTCACCGGTGACCACCCCTTTGTCACCTATGACAAGGACGGGCAGACCCACCGCATCGATTGCGACTACATCGCCGGATGCGACGGCTTCCACGGCGTCAGCCGCCCGACCATTCCCGACACCGTGCGCCAGGATTTCGAGCGCGTCTATCCCTTCGGCTGGCTGGGGGTTCTGTCGCGCACCGCCCCCGCGGCCGAGGAACTGGTCTATGCCAACCACCCGCGCGGTTTTGCCCTGGCGTCGATGCGCAATGCCCATCTGAGCCGCTATTACATCCAGGTTCCGCTCAGCGATCGGGTCGAGCAGTGGTCGGATCAGGCGTTCTGGGATGAACTGCGCCGCCGCCTTCCCGCCGAGGTCGCGGACCCCATGGAAACCGGCCCCGCGATCGAAAAGTCGATTGCGCCGCTGCGTTCGTTCGTCAGCGAACCGATGCAGTGGGGGCGTCTGTTCCTGGTGGGCGACGCGGCGCATATCGTGCCGCCGACCGGCGCCAAGGGCCTGAACCTGGCGGCCTCGGACGTGCACTACCTGCACGAGGCGCTGCGCGCGGCGGTGCTGGATGGCGACCGCGCGGCGCTGGGTCAATACGGGCCGCGCGCCCTGACGCGGGTTTGGGCGGCGATGCGATTCAGCTGGTGGATGACCACCTTGATGCACCGCTTTCCCGATCAGACCGAGTTCGACCAGAAAATCCAGGAGGCCGAACTGCACCAGCTGGAATGGATGGTCAGCGCGCAAGAGACGATGGCGCGCAATTACGTCGGGTTGCCCTACTGACAGGGGCGTTGCCAGTCGGTCTGCCCCGGGGCAGGATGGCCCCGCGAGGCAAGCGGAGGGGCACATGGCACGCATCATCCTGATCCACGGCGCCTGGGGCAACGCGCTGAACTGGGTGTCGATCACCCCCGCGCTGAAAGCCGCCGGCCACACGGTCGAGGCCCTGGATCTGCCGGGGCACGGCAAGAACGGTGCGCCTTCGGGCGCGATCGGGCAGGGCGACTATGCCGATTATGTCGAGGCCCGCTTGCTGACAGGGCCGCCGGCGATGCTGGTCGGGCATTCGATGGGCGGGATGGTGGTGGCGCAGGTGGCCGGTCGCCAGCCCGCGCATGTCACCAAGGCGGTGTTCATCACCGCGCTGCTGCCGCGCGACGGCGAAAGCCTGCTGGGACTGATCCGACAGCATGACGCGCCGGGTGTGCAGGCCTCGGTCCGGCCGGGTCCGGTGCCGGGAACCACCGTTCTGGACCCGTCCGCCGCCGCCGCGCTGTTCCCTGACGCCCCGGCCAAACTGGCGGCCGCCGCGATGAATGCCATGAGCCCGCAGTCGAACAAGGCGCAGATGGACCCGGTTTCCATCGCGCCGGGATTTGCCCGTGTGCCGCGCGCCTATATCCATTGTTCGCAAGATCAGGTGGTGGTGCCTGCGCTGCAACACCAGATGGTGGCCGCGACGCCCTGCGAATCCACGGTCACGATGGACTGCGGCCATGTGCCCCAACTGACCCGTCCCCAGGAACTGGCCGAGATCCTGCTGGGCATTGCGGCCGCCTGACCAGCCCCGGCGCCGGGCCTGGACGGCATGGTTCGGCGCGGCGCAAAAGCCACAGGCCCGCATGACAACCGGCGGGAATGCTTTCGTTTTTCTGGACCTGCGCCGATCCACGCGCTATCGTGATCCGAAACGGGGCGTTACGACCCCGACAGTCAGAGGCAGTCATGGCATTTCCTGAGCGGTTCTCGAACCTGCCGGAATACGCATTCCCGCGCCTGCGCGCTTTGCTCGATCCCCACCCGGCGGGAGGCGAGCAGATCGCCATGACCATCGGCGAGCCGCGCCACGCGATGCCGCCCTTCGTGGCCGAGGTCCTGAATGCCTCGCTTGCGGGGTTCGGGCGTTATCCGGCCAATGATGGCACGCCCGCGCTTCTGGGCGCGATCTCGGGTTGGCTGGAGCGGCGCTATGGCACCGCCATCGCGCCGGATCGCCTGATGGCGCTGAACGGCACGCGCGAAGGCCTGTTCAACGCCGCCGTCGCCCTATCGGCCGAGCGCAAGAATGGTGCGACCCCGGTCATCCTGACGCCGAACCCGTTCTATCAGGTCTATGCCATCGCGGCGCTGACCGTGGGCGCGGAACCCGTCTATGTGCCGGCCACCGCCGCGACCGGGCACCTGCCGGACTATGCCAGCCTGCCGCCCGCCCTGCTGGACCGCGTGACCATCGCCTATCTGTGTTCGCCCGCGAACCCGCAGGGCGCGGTGGCCAGCCGTGCCTATTGGGCCGACCTGCTGGCGCTGGCGGAAAAGCACGACTTCCGCATCTTTGCCGACGAATGCTACGCCGAGATCTATCGCGATACCCCGCCGCCCGGCATCCTCGAGGTGGCGCAGCAGGTCGGGGCCGATCCTGAACGCGTGCTCTCGTTCCACTCGCTGTCGAAACGCTCGAACCTGCCGGGCCTCAGGTCCGGCTTCGTGGCTGGGGGGCCGGCGTCGATCAAGGCGATCCGCCAACTCAGGGCCTATGCCGGCGCGCCGCTGCCGGACCCGCTGCAAGCCGTCGCTGCCGCCGCCTGGACCGATGAGGCCCATGTCGCGGAAAGCCGCGCGCTTTATCAGCGGAAATACCGCGTCGCGGACGAGATCTTTGGCGGTCTCAACGCCTATATGCCCCCGGAAGCGGGCTTTTTCCTGTGGTTGCCGGTCGCCGATGGCGAACAGGCGGCCTTGAAACTCTGGCGCGAAACCGGCGTGCGTGTGTTGCCGGGCGCTTACCTGTCGCGAGACGTGAACGGCGAGAACCCCGGTGCGGGGTTCATCCGCGTGGCGCTGGTCGCCTCGGAAGAGGAAACCCGCCGCGGACTGACGTTGTTGCGCGACTGCCTTTATGCGTGAGGACCCGATGGCCAGCTATCCCAGCCCCCAACGCGAACCGCTGATCGACACCCGCCTGCAAGAGATCCTCTCGCAGCGCGGCAAGGAACTGATCGGCCTGGGCCTGATCTGTGCCGGCCTGGTTCTGGCGCTGATCCTGGGGTCCTATTCGCCCGAAGATCCGTCCTGGATGGCAGCCACCGACGCGCCCGTGCACAATGCGCTGGGCCGGTTGGGCGCCGCACTGGCGGGACCGCTCTATACCATCACCGGGCGGGGCGCCTGGGGGCTGGTTCTGGCGCTTTGCATCTGGGGGCTGCGACTGGTCATCCATCAGGGCGAACAGAACATCCTGGGCCGCAGCCTGTTCGTGCCCGTCGCGGTGGCGATGGGGTCGGTCTGGCTGGCCTCGTTGGTGCCGGGCAACAACTGGGTGCTGGATTTCGGCCTGGGCGGCATGTTCGGGGATACCGTCCTGGCCGCTGTCCTGACTGCGCTGGGGATGTCCACCTTTGTGGCCAATCTGCTGACGCTGCTGACCTTTGCCGCGACCGTGGTGCTGTATCTGTATGTTCTGGGCTCCTCGGTGCCCGAGGTGCTGCGCATTTCCGGTTTCCTTCTGTCCGGCCTGATCCTGTCGTATCACGGTCTGCTGTCGCTGATGGGCATGACGGCGCGCGGGGCAGGGGGGCTGGCCGTGCGCGGTCACGACCAGTGGCAGCACCGCCGCGAGACGCGCGCGCAGGCCCGTGCCGCCGCCGACCAGGCGCTGGCGCAACATCAACCCTGGGCCGAGCCGTCCTGGGCGGAACCCGCGCCTGCCTACCCGCAGCCGCAGGCCGCACGCCCTGCGCCCCGCATCTACCGGCCCGAGCCGCCGATGCACCACACCGAGCCGCCGATCTCGGCGCCGCGGGCCATGGCCCCCGAACCCGGCGGGTGGGAACCCGATCCCTACGCCGATCCGTTCGAGGATATCCCCGTCCAGCAGCCCGTCGCCCGCATGCCGCAACAACCCGCGCCGCAACCCGCGCCAATGCGCGCCGCACCGGGGCGTCCGGTCGCGGGCCACGCGCCGACACCCGCGCAATCCTGGGCCCGCCCTGCGGAAAAGCAAGGCATCCTGGGCCGTGTTGCCGCCCTCGGCCGCCGCCAGGCCGAACCCGAACCCCAGGACTGGGCGCTGCCCGATGGCGAGTTGATCGAACCCGATCTGGCGCCGCAGGCGCGCGACGCCTCGGCGCCGCCGCCCGACCGCGTGCGCTCGCGCATCGCCGAGCTGATGACCGGGCGGCAGAAATCCAAGCCCGTCCTGCGTTTCAACCCCGAGGAATACCCCAACGCGCCCCAGCCGCAGCCAACCGATCATTCGGTCGAGCCGCCGCTGACCGCGCCGCGCCGCGCCGCGCCTGCGCAACAGGCCCCGGCGCAGCCCGAACCCAGCTATTCCTACAGCCATGCGTTCGGGTTCCAGCCCACGCAAACGGTCTATCCCGGGCCGATGCCGTCAAGCATCGCCGCCCCGTCGGCCGCGGATCAGCCGGCGGGACAACCGCACCAGCCCCGTGTTCTGACCCGCGCGCGCAGCGAGCCGGTCTATCACGACGAAGACGACGACTATGCCGCGCTCGATGACGACGATCTGGACGACGCGCGCTATGACGCCCCGCCGCCTCCGGCGCCGCGCGCTGCGGATCAACGCGCGGGGGTGCTGAACCGCCGCGTGGTGCAGACCCCGACGCGGCGCCCCGTCCCCTCGCGTCAGGCCCAGGCCGAGGCGCAGCCGCGCCTGCAATTCGAACCTGCCGCCCCGGCGTTCGAACTGCCGCCGCTGTCGCTGCTGCGCGATCCCAAGCTGGAAAAGCGGGTCGAGGTTCCCAACGAGGCGCTGGAAGAAAACGCCCGGATGCTGGAGAGCGTTCTCGAGGACTATGGCGTGCGCGGCGAGATCATCTCGGTCCGGCCGGGTCCGGTGGTGACGATGTATGAACTGGAACCGGCGCCGGGTCTCAAGGCCAGCCGCGTGATCGGTCTGGCCGATGACATCGCGCGGTCGATGTCGGCGCTTTCGGCGCGCGTGTCCACCGTGCCGGGCCGGTCGGTGATCGGTATCGAACTGCCCAACGACAACCGCCAGACCGTCGTCCTGCGCGAGATCCTGTCCGCGCGCGATTTCGGCGACACCACGATGCGCCTGCCGCTGGCGCTGGGCAAGGACATCGGCGGCGAGGCGGTGGTCGCGAACCTGGCCAAGATGCCCCACCTGCTGATCGCGGGCACCACGGGTTCGGGCAAGTCGGTGGCGATCAACACGATGATCCTGTCGCTGCTCTACAAGCTGACGCCCGAGGAGTGCCGCCTCATCATGATCGACCCCAAGATGCTGGAACTCAGCGTCTATGACGGGATCCCGCATCTTCTTTCGCCGGTCGTCACCGACCCGAAAAAGGCGGTGGTCGCGCTGAAATGGGTCGTCGGCGAGATGGAGGAACGCTATCGCAAGATGTCCAAGATGGGCGTGCGCAACATCGAGGGCTTCAACGGTCGCGTCCGCGAGGCGCTGGCCAAGGGCGAGATGTTCAAGCGCACGGTGCAGACCGGTTTTGACGACGAAACCGGCGATCCCGTCTTTGAGACCGAGGAATTCGCACCCGAACTGCTGCCGTTCATCGTGGTTATCGTCGATGAGATGGCCGACCTGATGATGGTCGCCGGCAAGGAGATCGAAGCCTGCATCCAGCGACTGGCGCAGATGGCGCGGGCCTCGGGGATCCACCTGATCATGGCGACGCAGCGCCCGTCGGTCGATGTCATCACCGGCACGATCAAGGCCAACTTCCCCACGCGCATCAGCTTTCAGGTCACCTCGAAGATCGACAGCCGGACGATTCTGGGCGAACAGGGGGCCGAACAACTGCTGGGCATGGGCGACATGCTGTATATGGCCGGCGGCGCCAAGATCACCCGCGTGCACGGACCCTTCGTGTCCGACGGCGAGGTCGAGGAAGTGGTTCAGCACCTCAAGAGTTTCGGGTCGCCGGACTATGTCTCGGGCGTTCTGGACGGGCCGGAAAGCGACCGTGAGGCCGATATCGACGCGGTTCTCGGGCTAGGGGACAGCAGCGGCGGCGGCGGCGATGACGCGCTCTACGATCAGGCCGTGGCCATCGTCGCGCGGGATCGCAAGTGTTCGACCAGCTACATCCAGCGCAAGCTGGGCATCGGGTACAACAAGGCCGCGCGTCTGGTCGAACAGATGGAGGACGAGGGCGTCGTCAGTCCCGCCAACCACGTCGGCAAGCGGGAAATCCTGGTGCCCGAGGTGCAGTGACCTCAGGTCGGGCGCAGCGCGATCAACCGCGACCAGCGGGGTTGCGGATCGTGTGACAGCGCACAGCGCAGCACCGGCAGGCTCAGTCGCGCGCGGTCATGGATCAGCGCGCGATACAGCCGGAAGGTTCCCGGCCGCAGATAGACCGACCAGTGACAGACGCGCGCCCTGGGGGCCGCCAGGGGCAGACCCAGGGCCCTCAGTGCAGCCGCGGTGCGCGGGTGGTCGATCTGCATGTCCAGCCAGTTCGGCGCGTGCCTGAGCCCGCGCCCCAGGGCGGCCCCGGGGTGCAGCGGCGCCAGCGCGCGTTCGAACAGGAAGTCGAACAGGTCGTTCTCGCGGGTGGTGATGTTCAGGAACTCGGCCGTCGATCCGGCCGGGCTGGCCAGCGCCGCCGCGGCCCGCCCGGTGAAATCGGCGCCCGCCAGCAGGATCACACGGCCCAGCATTCCCGCCGCCAGCAGAGGCACCGCGCCCAGGATCACGCGGGCGCCCAGGGAATGCCCGATCAGGTCCACGCGCCGCCCGGGATCGAGCCTGCGTATGGCCTGGACCAGCCGCGCCAGCATCGGCGCCGTGCGGTCGGCGCGGGCGGTGGCGCGCCAGACGCTGCCGGCGGAATCCCAGCCCAGCCCCAGGCACAGGCCCAACGGTCTGCGCGGTGCCGGCAGCGCGAAGCCCAGGCGACGCGGCCACGACACGAACCGGCTGGCACCATGGCCACCGCGCGGGGCAAAGATCAGGCGATGGGGGCAGGCCGTGGCGTGACCCGGGCGATAGCCGCGCCCGTGCACCATGATGACCACCGGGGCCGCGGGCGGCATCGACGCCAGCGCCGCGGCGATCGCCGCCTCGGGCGTTCCCCCGCCCTCGATGCCCAGGCTCAGGCCCGTGCGCGTCGCAGTGATGGGGATCAGCGTCATGGCGGTGTCTCGCGATTGGTCAGGTCAAGCGTCGGGTCCTTGTTGTCCGGCAGCGCGGGTTTCATCCCGGTGACCGGTGCGTTCGGTGGTGGGTCGGTTCGCCGACCCCGTGCGATCAGGCTGCGCCGAGTCGGTGTCGAAAATGTGAAAGCCGCGCGGCGGTTTCCCGGCGCGCGGCATTCGCATGGATCTGACCCCGGGGCGCCGGGATCAGAGAACCAGCTGATAGGTCGTCAGCATTTCGCCCGCGCTTTCGGTGCCGGCGGGGCGGCCCAGGTTGCGCACACTCAGCTCGGCCTCGGCGAGCAGGGCGTAATCGACCAGGGCACGGGCCACGGACAGGTCATCCTGGCCGATATACTGGCGGAAGGTGGCGTGGATGCGCGCATAGGTCACGCGCAGGTCGTCATTCGTCATGCCGTGCAGCGCGGCTTCCACCTCGGCCCGGGCCGCAGGGGACATGCGCAGTTCGCTCAAAGGCAAGGTGAGCGAGATTTCCGTCTGCAACGCGGTCTGCGCCCGCGCCTGTTCAACAAAACGTCCAGCCCCGAAGAGACTGGCCCCAAACACCGAGGCCGCCAGGGCAAATGCATTGAGGGGAACGCCCCCGAACTCGTCACGCGCACAGTTAAGGATCGGTTTCATGGGTTCGGCATCCTGCCTGTCATTGCGATGCAGCGGTTTTCGCGTCGAATCGGGGCGATTCATGGGCAGGCTGTTGACGATTCAGGGACGATTCATGGACCATTGCTCGGCACGCTCAGGTTGTGCGGGGGCCACGGGATGCTTGCGGCGTTGACCTCGCGCCGGCTTTGGCGTATTGCGGCGCGACGTGGGGGTTTGTGCCGGCTTGCGGCCCACGATAAAGAATCCGCTAAAGAGGCTGTGTCCCGTCCCGCGACGGGCCGCCCCTGCCGGTGTCGGATCCGCGGTCGCAAGCCGCGCAGTGAAGGGGCAGAGACATGGCCGACAATCCGCAACACGCCTGGCAGGGTCGCACGATCGCCGTGCATGGGGGCGCGCGCCGCAGCCAGTATGGCGAGATGGCCGAGGCGATCTACCTGACCCAGGGCTTCGCCTATCCCGATGCGGAAAGCGCCGAGGCCCGGTTCGTCAAGTCGGGCCCCGACGAATTCATCTATGCCCGCTATGGCAACCCCACCGTCGCGGCCTTCGAGGACCGGATCGCCGCGATCGAGGGCACCGAGGCGGCGTTTGCCACGGCCTCGGGGATGGCCGCGGTGTCGGGTGCGCTGACGGCCCTGTGCCGGTCGGGCGATCGGATCGTGGCCAGCCGCGCCCTGTTCGGATCGTGCCTGTATGTGCTTGAGGACGTGCTGGCGCGTTTCGGCGTCGATGTCGTCTTTGTCGATGGCACCGACCTTGAACAATGGCGCGCGGCACTGGCGCCCGGCGCCCGGCTGGTGTTTCTCGAAAGCGTGTCGAACCCCACGCTCGAAGTGATCGACCTGGCGGCGGTCTGCGACCTGGCCCATGCCGCCGGCGCAACGGTGATCGTCGACAATGCCTTTGCCACGCCCGTCTTTTCGCAGGCGGTGGCGCAGGGGGCCGATATCGTGGTCTATTCGGCCACCAAGCATATCGACGGCCAGGGGCGCTGCCTGGGTGGCGTGATCTGTGGCAAGCGCGACGTGGTGCGCGGCCCGATCGAGGCCTACATGAAGCACACCGGCGGCGCGATGAGCCCGTTCAACGCCTGGGTTCTGCTGAACGGCCTGACCACGCTGGACCTGCGCGTCAAGGCTCAGGCGGCCAGCGCCCAGCAGATCGCCGAGGCGCTGGAACCCCATCCCGCCGTGTCGCAGGTGCTGTTTCCCGGCCTGCCCAGCCATCCCCAGCACGACCTGGCACGCCGGGTCATGGCCGGGCCCGGCACCGTGGTGACCTTTGATCTGGCCGGCGGCAAGGAGGCGGCGTTTCGCTTCATGAACGCGTTGCAGGTTGTGCTGATCTCGAACAACCTGGGGGATGCGCGCACCATTGCGACGCACCCGGCAACCACGACGCACCAGCGCCTGCCGGCCGACCAGAAGGTCCGCCTGGGCATCACGCCCGGATTGATTCGCCTGTCGGTCGGTCTGGAAGATCCCCAGGACCTGCTGAACGACCTGACAAGGGCGCTGAACGCGATCTGAGGTCGCGCTTGAGTGATCCGTGGACGGCCCGGCGTCGTAGAACCGTTGAATGCGCGCGATAAGGGCTTACGTTACAGGCCTGCGCGCCAACCGGAGGGCGAAGCGATGAACATGCAACGGACTGTCACGGGCCATGACCCCGATCGAACCGAGGCCGCCGCCGCGCTGGATACGCTGCGCGCCTGGGCATCGCGGGCAAGCGACGCCGAGATCGCCGCGCTGGACCCGGCGCTCGCCCGCCTGCTGCCGGGCGTGCCCGATCCGGCCTATCCGGTTCTCAGCCGCGACTATCCGGCCGATTTCGTGCCCGATGCCGCCTACAAGCGGTCGATGCCGGATCTGCAGAACGGGCCGTCCAGCCTGATCCGGGGCGCCCATGCGCCGATCCAGCATGTCGGCATCTCGAATTTCCGCCTGCCCGTGCGCTTCCGCACCCGCGCCACCGATCCGGGCGAGGTGACGCTGCATGCCTCGGTGACCGGGACTGTCAGCCTCGAGGCCGACAAGAAGGGCATCAACATGTCGCGCATCATGCGCAGCTTCTACCGGCACGCCGAAAAGCGGTTCAGCACCGCGGTGGTCGAGGCGGCGCTGGATGATTACAAGGCCGACCTGGGCAGTTTCGACGCCCGCATCCAGATGCGGTTCCAGTTCCCGTTGCAGGTGGACAGCCTGCGCTCGGGTCTGACCGGCTGGCAATATTATGACATCGCCATCGAACTGGTCGAACATGACGGTGTGCGCCGGCAGTTCATTCACCTCGACTTCGTCTATTCCTCGACCTGCCCGTGTTCGCTGGAGTTGAGCGAGCACGCGCGCGCCGGTCGTGGTCAACTGGCGACACCGCATTCGCAACGCTCGGTTGCCCGCCTCTCGGTCGAGGCCCTGCCCGGCGAAGTGCTGTGGTTCGAGGATCTGATCGACATGTGCCGTGCGGCCGTGCCGACCGAAACCCAGGTCATGGTCAAGCGCGAGGATGAGCAGGCCTTTGCCGAACTCAATGCCGCCAACCCGATCTTTGTCGAGGATGCGGCGCGGTTGTTCTGCCAGGTTCTTCAGAACGATCCCCGCGTCGGCGATTTCCGGGTGGTTGCCAGCCATCAGGAAAGCCTGCACAGCCATGACGCCGTCAGCGTCCTGACCCAGGGGCCGACCTTTGCCGCCGACAGCCTTGACCCGCGCCTGTTCGCCTCGCTGATCCATATCGGCTGACAGCCCCATGTCCGCGATTCTGACCGTGACCCTGAATCCTGCGCTGGATATCGGGGCCTCGGTCGCGCGGATGCAGGCGGGGCCGAAACTGCGGCTGGATGGCGCACTGGCCGAGCCGGGCGGCGGCGGGATCAACGTGGCCCGCGCAGCGGTCAAGCTGGGCGGGCGTGCCCGTGCCATCGCGGCGCTGGGCGGCGCCACCGGGCAGCGCATCGCGGATCTGCTGGCGGGCAGCGGTGTCGACCTGGTGGTGGTGCGCGTGCCCGGCGAAACGCGGCAGAACCTGGCGGTGCGCGATCGCGCCGACGGTCAGCAATACCGCCTGCAGTTCCCGGGACCGGACTGGACCGCGGCCATGGCTGAAACCATGCTGGCCCGGATCGTGGCCGAATCCGCGGCGCAGGGGCAGGGCCAGGGTGCCGTTGTCGTCCTCAGTGGCAGCCAGCCGCCCGGTCTGGACCCTGGCTTTGCACAGGATTTGGCGCGTCGTATCGGCGCGGGGGGCAGGCTGATCGTCGACACATCGGGGCCGGCGCTGGCGCGGTTGACACGATCGCCCCAGGTCGCCGGCCATCCCCATGTGCTGCGCATGGACCAGGCCGAATCCGAGGCCGCGGCAGCGCATCCGCTGTCCACCATCGCCGACAGTCTGGATTTCGCGCAGGCGCTGGTCGCGCGGGGCGTGGCCGATTGCGTGGTGCTGGCGCGCGGCGCCGAGGGGTCGGTCCTGGCCACGGCGCAGGCGCGCCTGCACTGCGCGCCGCCCCCTGTGCCGGTCGAATCGCGGATCGGCGCGGGGGACAGCTTCACGGCGGGCTTTGCCCTGACACTGGCGCAAGGGGGGGACTGGGGCGCGGCGCTGGTCGCCGGAACCGCCGCCGCGGCCGCCGCCGTGATGACCCCCGGCACCGAATTGTGCCGTGGCGATGACGCCCGCGATCTGGCGCCTCGCTGCGTCCTGAGCGTGGCTTGACACCGTCGGGGACTGCGGCCAAGGGTTTGGCCATGATCGACGTCCGACCTGTCACGAATATCATTGGCTGGCTGCTCGTGGCGCTGGGCACGATCATGCTGGTCCCGCTTTGCGTGGACCTGTGGACCGATTCACAGGATTGGCGGGTGTTCCTGATTTCCGCGATCCTGACGGTGGTTGCGGGCGGTCTGCTGGTGCTGGCCACCGCCAATGCGCGCGGCACCGGGCTGACGATCCGGCAAAGCTTTCTGCTGACCACGGTGTCCTGGATGGTGATGCCGCTGTTCGGGGGCATCCCTTTCCTGCTGGCGCTGGACCATCTCAGCTTTGTCGATGCCATGTTCGAGGCGATGTCCGGCATCACCACCACCGGCGCCACGGTGTTTTCCGGCCTGGACACCATGCCGCCCGGCATCCTGTTGTGGCGGTCCACCCTGCAATGGCTGGGTGGGCTGGGGATCGTGCTGGTGGCCCTGATCTTCCTGCCGGTGATGAAGGTCGGGGGAATGCAGCACTTCCGGTCGGAAGGCTTCGACACCATGGGCAAGGTGCTGCCGCGCGCGGCCGACATCTCTTGGATGCTGCTGCAGATCTATGCCGGGCTGACCATCCTGTGCGCGGCGGCGTTCCTCGTGTCCGGCATGAATGCCTTTGACGCGATCAACCATGCGCTGACCACGTTGTCCACCGGCGGGTTTTCCACCCGCGACGCGTCGTTCGGGGCCTATGGCGCGGGCGCGCACTGGGTTGGCGTCATCTTCATGTGGCTGGCGGGGTTGCCCTTCATCCGCTACCTGCAGTTCATCAATGGCGCCTGGCAGCCCCTGTTCCGCGACATCCAGATCCGCGCCTATTTCCGCTGGACGCTCTATGCCGTCGGCGCGGTCGTCGGTTACCGGTTGCTGCACGAGACCGGCGATGTCGAGGAGATCGTCCGCGACACCGCCTTCAACGTGGTCTCCATGTTCTCGGGCACCGGCTATGGGTCTGCGGATGTCGAGGCCTGGGGCGATTTTCCCATCCTGGTGCTGATCGTCACCGGGTTCATCGGCGCCTGCACGGCCTCGACCGGGTGTTCGATCAAGGTGTTCCGCTACCTGGTGCTGTTCGAGGCGATCAAGGCGCAGATCCGGCAACTGGTCTATCCGAACCGGGTGATCCCCCTGCATCTGGATGGGCGGCGCCTGGATGACGAGGTGGTGGTGTCGGTGGTGGTCATGTTCACGGCCTTTGTCGTGGGCTTCGGTGTGTTGACGGTGCTGATGTCCCTGACCGGACTGGACATGCGGTCGGCCTTTACCGGCGCCTGGACGTCGATCTGCAATGTCGGCCCGGCCTGGGGCGCCGAAGTGGGGGAAACCGGCGCACTGGATGCCTTTCCGGAGCTGTCCAAGTGGCTGATGATCCTGGCGATGCTGATGGGGCGGCTGGAAATGGTCGCGGTTCTGGTCCTGGTGCTGCCGCGCTTCTGGCGCGGGTGAATGCGCAAGCTTCGGGTCGCCGGGGCCAGGTGGCCCGGGGCAATCTGGCGGGGCAACCCGATGCGAGGACCGCCATGCGACCGATCTTTCTGCCCCTTTCCGATGCCATCGCCGCCCACTACCGCAAGGGCGGCGCCGATGCCTATGGCCTGCGGCCCGAGCGCCGCATCGCCGATGGCGGCGCGATTCCCTGCCGCCATACGCTGCGCCTGTTGCCGGCGGGGGAACCCTATCTGATCGTCGCCCATCGGCCGTTCGCAGGGCTCAATCCCTATACCGAAACGGGGCCGATCTTTCTGTCGGCCGAGGAGCGGCCGGGCGCCGCGCCCTCGCCGGATCTGCCACCATTCCTGGCCTCGCCGCACTATATCGTCCGGGGGTATTCCGAGGACGAAAGGATCGTCTATGGCACGGGCGCGGTAACCCCGACCGCGAGGATCGTGGAACGCTGCGCTTGCTTGCTGGATCGCGAGGAGATCGCGTTCCTGCATATCCGGTCGGCCACGAACAACTGCTTTCATGTGCGGGTCGAACGGGACCGGTCCTGAGGGGTTTCGCCCTCATGCGACAGCATTCCATGCTGTAGCCCTCGGGCGACCCGGTGGGGGCGCTGCCCCCACACCCCCGGGATATTTAAGGCACAAAGATGAACGGGCTGCCTGTCACCTTGTCCCAAATACGCAATAGGCCCGCCTGCCCCAGGCGATTCGCCCGACAGGTCAGACCGACGCACGGGGATTTTCAAGGGGGGCGTGCCTCCCTTGAAGCGGGGGGCTCGGGGGGCGGCAGCCCCCCGACCTCTGGTCAACCCGCGAACGCGGCCCCGAGCGCGATTTCGATCATCTCGCCGAACGAGCGTTCGCGATCGGCCGAGGGCAGGGCCGCACCGGTTTGCAGATGATCCGAGATCGTCAGCACCGCGAGACCGCGCCGACCGTGGCGGGCGCAGAGATTGTAGAGTTCGGCGGCTTCCATTTCGACCGCGAGGACGCCATGGCGGGTCATGATCTCGTTCAGGTCGGGGCGTTCGTCGTAGAACACGTCCGAGGAATAGACGTTGCCGACGTGCACGGTGATGCCCTTGTCGCGGGCGACCTGCCGCGCGGCGCAGAGCAGGTCGAAATCGGCGCAGGGCGCAAAGTTCAGGTCACGGAAGATCCCGGTGGAGGGCGTCGACAGCGAGCTGCAGCTCATCGCCAGCACCACGTCGCGGATCTGGACCCGGGGTTGCATCGCCCCGGCCGAGCCGACGCGGATCAAGGTCTGCACGTCATAGTCGCGGATCAGTTCGTTCGCATAGATCGAGAAGGACGGCATCCCCATGCCCGATCCGTGGATCGTCACCGGATGGCCCTGCCAGGTGCCGGTATAGCCCAGCATGCCGCGCACCTCGTTCACCAGGCGCGGGGCGTCGAGGAAGGTCTCGGCCGCCCAGCGCGCCCGGTAGGGATCGCCGGGCATGAGCACGGTGGGGGCGATATCGCCGGGTTTCGCACCGATATGGACGGTCATGCACAGCCTCCTGTTCGCAAGATGCGCGAGGCTAGCAGTTTGACCGGGCGATAAAAAGCGGTCTCAGCGTGGCAGCGTGCCCTCGGCGATCCAGTCATCCACCACCGCAAGCGCCGTGTCGGAAAACAGCGGATCGTTGATATGGGCGTCCATTTCGATCAGCGTGACATTGCCGGGGCAGAAATCGCGCACCCCCTGCACGAAGGCGGCCAGCCCCTGTGGATCGCTGAGCGGGCCGCCGGGCCGGTCCCATTCGTTGCCGCCCTGCGTGGGCAGCAGGAACACCACCGGTGCCCTGGCCTGCGCCAGCCTGTCGCACATCACGCGGGCCATCTCGCGCCGTTCCTCGGGGGTCATGATGACCGAGGTCAGCAACCGGTTATGCGCATGGGCGGGGCGGTCGCGCAGGTGGTCGGGCATCTCGTGCCAGCCGACCAGATCTACCAGATCATAGCAGCCGATCGACACGATCTGCGGAATGCCGGCCCTGCCGGCGTTGGTCATGCGGTCCGGACCGGCGCTGATGGCCGAGCCGTGCAGATGGTTGCCCACCTCTTGCGGGGCGAAATCCATGACGGCGGCAAAGGCGCCTTCGGCCGCGAGCGATTCAAAGGCCCGCCCGCCCATGCCGGTGGCGTGGAACACGGCGACCTCGAATCCGCGCGCTTCGAGGGCGGGTTTCAATGTCACCATGTAGCGCAGAACCGTCTTGCCAAAGCTGGTCATGCCGATGAGCGGGCGGTCGCGCGCGGGTTTCTCGACCGCGCGCGCCGCGCCCAGAACCGCCCCGGCGGCCTGACTGAGCGAGGCCTTGCAGACCGAGTTCAGGCCATAGAGCCCGCCTGCCCAGAGGATCATCTGCACATCCGCCGCCAACCGTTCCGGGGGAATCATTGGTGAGAAGGACACCGTGGACACGATATACTTCGGCACGCCCAGCGGCAGGGCGGCGCAGAGATCCAGCGCCAGGTCGGTGCCCATGGAGCCGCCCAGAACCACCACGCCGTCAAAGACCCCGGCGGCATGAAGTCGTGCGGCCAGCGCCGCCGATCCGCGCGCCATGATCTGCATGGCCAGGTTCTCGTCCTCGCCGGCGATGGCGGCGGCAATCGACGATCCGCCGGCCTCGGCGACCTGGTGCTTGGAATAGTCGGTCGGCGTGCGCGGGTCGCCCAGCACGCTGACGTCCATCGTTTTCACCGCGCCGCCCTGGGCGCGGATGACCTGTGCCAGGTAGCCCAGCTCGTCCTGTTTGGTGTCATAGGTCCCGACGACCAGGATGGTGCGGTCAGCTTTGGGTTCAGGCATTCGGACCTCGCAGATAGGCATGGACAAGGGGCATCGCGGTGGCGACCGCGCGCAGGGATCGCGCGCGCCCGCCGGGCTCGTCCATCCGGGGGATGATCCAGCCCAGATAGGTCAGGGCGCGCAGCATGAGCATCAGGTCAAGCGTTCCGGCATCGACGGCGCGGCGGGGGGCGTAGCCGGCGATCAGGGCCGCGCGCAGGGCCGGGTAATCGGGGGCCGAGAGCTGGCGCAGCAGCACGGTGGCCAGGTCGAAATCGCGATACCCCCAGCCCCCGTCGTCAAAGTCGATCAGCGACAGCCGGCCGCCATCGACCATCACGTTTTCGGTGATCGCATCGGCATGAATCAGGCCGAAGTCCAGCCCGGGCGCCTGCGCTTGCAGCGCCGCGCCGGCGTGGCCGCGGGCAAGGGCCAGCGCCGCGCGGTCGGTGGCGGACAGATCGGGGTTGTCCCAGAACGGCCCCCAGAGCGGGGTGTCGCCCACCAGCCCGGGGTGATCCCAGCGTGGGCGGGTGAAGCCGGGCGGCGGGCTCCAGTCGTCCGACAGGTCATGCAGCCGGGCCAGCAGCGCACCCAGGTGCCGCATGTGGCCCGTGCGGTCGCCGATCCCCTCCAGCGCGCCCTGCCTGCCGACCATCCGCCCCGGCAGCCAGGTCAGCAGATCGACCATGGTGCCGCCGACGTCCTCGACCAGACGGCCATTGCGGGATGGCACCGGTCGCGGCACGTCGAGCCCGCCGTCGGCCAGCATCGCCATCCATTCGAGTTCCGAGCGCAGTTCGTCACCGCTGCGATAGCCGGGCCGGTGCAGGCGCAGCGCATGGGAACCGTCCGGGCCTTCGGCCCGCCAGACGGCATTCTCGCGCTGCGCGGCGAGGGTGATCCGCGCCGGGTCGAGGCCCCACAACGACGCCGCCTGATGCGCGATGCCGGTCATGCCAGCGGCGTCTCGCGCATCACCGCATCCAGCGTTTCGATCAACTGGTCGGCGTTGGCGCGGGAAAACGGCATCGGCGGGCGGATTTTCAGCACATTGTAGTGGATGCCCAGAAAATTCAGCAGCACGCCCCGCCGGCGCATGCCGTTGGCCAGCGCCTTGACATAGGCGGTCGCGGGGGTCCTGGTCGTCTTGTCCAGCACCATCTCGGCGCCGAAGAACAGGCCCGAGCCCCGCACATCGCCGATGGCCTGGTGCCGGGTCGCCAGATCGCGCAGGCCCGCGCGCGCATAGGCGCCGACATCGCGGGCATTGTCCTGCAACCCCTCGTCCTGGACCACGCGCAGGGTGGCCAGGGCGGCGGCGGCGCTGACGGGGTTGCCGCCAAAGGTGTTGAAATAGCGAAACCGGGTGCGAAACGCCTTCATCGTGTCCGAGGGCGCGACGACGGCGGCGACCGGATGACCGTTGGCCATCGGCTTGCCCAGGGTCACGATGTCGGGTTTCAGGCCGATGCGCTGATGCCCCCAGAAATGCGTGCCGACACGGCCGAAGCCAGGCTGCACCTCGTCCGCGATGATGACCCCGCCGGCCTTGCGCACCACCGCCTGCACCGGATCGAGCCAGCCGTGCGGCAGATCGGGGAACCCCTCGTTGGCAAAGAAGGGACACAGGATCAGGCTGGAAAAGCCGTGTCCCGTGGCGTTGAGCGCATCGATCTGGTCCTGAACGCGGGCGGCGAAGGCATGGGCATGGGGCATGCCCCCCGCGCCACCCAGCGGGCGATAGCTGTCGGGCGCGGGCACGAAACGGACCGAATCCCAGTAGCCGCCCGGCGGGGGATTGGTTTGGCTGAGCTGCTGCACGGCGGTGGTGTTGCCGTGATAGGTGTGGTCGGTGGCGATGACGCCGGTCTTGCCGGTCAGCGCCTGCGCCATGCGCAGGGCGACGTCGTTCGCCTCGGATCCCGTGCAGCACAGAAGGGCCGTGTCAAAGGGGGAGTCGAAGGTCGCGGTCAGGGCTTCGACATAGTCGAGGATCCCTTCGTGCAGATACCGGGTATGGGTGTTCAGCGTGCCGGCCTGTCGGCAGATGGCCTCGACCACGCGGGGGTGGCAATGGCCCACATGGGGAACATTGTTGTAGCAGTCCAGATACTGCCGCCCGTCGGCATCCCACAGGTGCACCCCTTGCCCGCGCACGATGTGCACGGGCTCGTCGTAGAAGGTGGACATGTTCGGGCCGAGCAGACGCGCGCGGCGGTCGGTCAGGCTTTCGGTCACAACTGGATCCAGGCTGTTTTCAGGTTCACATACTTGTCCATCGCGTGCAGCGATTTGTCGTGCCCGTTGCCCGACTGCCGGTGCCCGCCCAGCGGCACGGTGTTGTCGGCCCCGCCATAGGTGTTGACGTGCACCACGCCCGCGTCGATGGCGCGGACCATGCGGTGCGCGCGGCCCAGGTTCCCGGTCCAGACCGCGGCGGCCAGGCCATAGTCGGTGCCGTTGGCGATGCGGATCGCGTCTTCTTCGGTGTCGAAGGGCAGGACACCCAGAACCGGGCCAAAGACCTCCTCGCGGGCGATGGTCATCTCGGGGGCGACACCTGCAAAGATCGTCGGCGCGAAATAGCTGCCACCGGTTTCGGGCAGGATGCGCGCGCCCCCTGTCACCAGGGACGCGCCTTCGTCAGCCGCCTGGGCGACCATGCCGGCGACCCGGGCAAGCTGCATCTCGGACGAGATCGCGCCAGCCTGCGTGTCCAGCCGCAAGGGGTTGCCGACCTTCATCGCCCGGGCCTCGGCGGCCAGCAGTTCGGTGAATTCCTCGGCGACCGCGCGCTGAACCAGAAGCCGCGACCCGGCGACGCAGACCTGGCCCGAGTTGCGGAAAATGCCCGCCGCGCTGACCTTGGCCGCCTGCTTCAGATCCGGCGCGTCGGCAAAGACCACGTTCGGGGATTTGCCGCCCAGTTCCAGATAGACGCGCTTCAGGTTCGAACGCGCGCTGTATTCCAGCAGCCGCCGCCCGACCCCGCCCGACCCGGTAAAAACCAGCACGTCCACATCGGGATGCAGGCCCAGGGCCTCGCCCGAGACGGCGCCCAGGCCGGTGACGACGTTCAGCACCCCTTCGGGCAGGCCGCATTCGGTGCAGATCTCGGCCAGGCGCAGCAACGAGAGCGAGGCCACCTCGGAGGGTTTCAGAACCACCGAATTGCCCGCCGCCAGCGCCGGCGCGATCTTCCACGCCCCGATCATCAGCGGAAAGTTCCACGGCACGATCGCGCCGACCACACCCACGGGTTCGCGGTGCACCAGGCCCAGCACGGACTCGGCGGTGGGGGCGATTTCACCGGGGATCTTGTCCAGTGCCTCGGCATAATAGCGGAAGGTTCCGGCGGCGCTGCCGGGTTCGGCCTTGATCGCCATGGAAATCTCGGTGCCGTTGTCGCGCACGCCCAGCACCGCCAGCGACAGGGCCTCGCGCTCGATCGCATCGGCGATGCGGTGCATCACCTTCTTGCGTTCGGCGGGCGCGGCGCGCGACCACAGCCCCCTGTGAAAGGCCCGCCGAGCCGAGGCGACAGCCGCGTCCACATCGGCCGCCGACGCATCGGCGATGGTGGTCAGCGGTTGCCCGTCTATGGGCGAGGTGACGGGCAGAACAGCACCGTTTGACGCCGTGACCCATTGGCCACCGATGAACAGCCCGCGCGGCGCGACCGGTGCGGCGGCGAGGGCGTCAATGCTGGATTGATCCATGTCGTTTTCCTTTCCAGTCACGCCACAGTCCCCAGACATGCAGCAGCAACACGATGCAGATAAGAGAAAAGATTGCCAGAGCCACCGGGCGGTCGATCCAGTCGGTCAGGGACCGGATGCGCGGCAGCGAGGTGCGGAACTTGGTTTCCATGATCCCGCCCAGCACCATGCCCAGGATGATCGGCACGATCGGCAGGTTCAGTCGCTTCAGCATTACGCCCAGCAGACCGAACACGGCGGCAAGCGCGCAATCGATGGCCGAATTCCTGAGCGAGTAGATGCCGACAAAGCTGAGCGTCAGGATGATCATGCCCAGATAGCGGTTCGGGATCACCAGCACCTTGAGCAAGGGTCTGGTCGCCACCAGCAGGAACGCCAGTGCCAGGATGTTCAGCAGCGCCAGACAGATATAGAGCGCAACGATGAAATCCATGTGGTTGCGGAACAGGCCCGGCCCGGGGATGACGTTGTGGACGTAGAACACGCTCAACATCATCGCTGTCAGGGCCTCGCCCGGGATCCCCAGTGCCAGCAGGGGCACCATGGCCGCCGGCGGGACCGAGTTGTTGGCAGTTTCCGAGGCGATCAACCCCTCGGGGCTGCCCTTGCCGAACAGCTCGGGCCTTTTCGACGAGGTCCGCGCATAGGTATAGGACAGGAACTGCGAGGTGAATTCGCCCACACCCGGGATGATCCCCATGATCGTGCCAGAAAGCGAGCCGACCACCGCCACGCGCAGGTTGCGGAACACCTCGGTCACACCGTTCCAGACGCTGCCGCTGATCGGCGGCGCGGCTTCCTGATCGTCCTTGCCCACCAGCAGGACAAAGGCTTGCGACACGGCGAACAGGCCCAGCACCACGACGATCAGATTGACGCCCTGGTCCAGAAAGGTCAGGTCGAAGGTGAAGCGCCGGGTATAGTTGTTCGCCTCCATCCCGATCGTGTTCAGGAACAGGCCGAACATCAGCAGGGCACCCGCCGCCAGCGACTGCCCGCGATGCGCGACGACCACCAGCACGCACCCCAGAAGGGCCGCCAGGAAAATCTCGCGCGAGCCGAACATGGGCGCGACCCGCGCCAGAACCGGCGACAGCAGGATCAGCGCGACGACCGCAAAGATGCCGCCAAAGAACGAGGAGCCAAAGCTCAGCCCCAGCGCGCGGGGGGCCTGGCCGGCCTGGGTCATCGGGTAGCCGTCATAGGTTGTCAGCGCGTTGACCGGGGTGCCGGGCGTGTTGATCAGGATCGACGGGATCGACCCGCCGAACAGCGCCGATCCATAGATGCCCAGCAGCAGGGTCAGCCCCACGATCGGATCCATGCCGAATGTCGCGGGCAGCAGGATGGCGATGGCGACGGCCGGGCCCACGCCGGGAATCGCCCCGATGATGACGCCACCGACCGAGCCGACCAGAAGCGCCGCGATCACGTCCCAGCGCGAGACGATGGCGAGGGCGGCAAGAAAGATGTCCACGAGGCGATCCCTTACAGATAGACGACGAGGAAGTTGCGCAGCGCCTGCGGGAAGATGTCGTAGACGGCACCCCCGGGGATGCGCACCGCAAGGAATGCCTTGAACACCACGACGATGGCGATGGCCACCAGGGGCGCCAGGGCCAGCGCCCGTCCGCGATAGCCCAGCCGCCAGGCCAGCAGCGTCATGAAGATCATGGTCGCCGGCAAATATCCGATCCAGGGCGTCGCCAGCACATAGACCAGAAACCACAGGACATATTCGCCGGCCCTGGCCCACAGCTTGACCTCGGCCACCACATCGCCACCGCCGTTGCGCAGGTTGCGGATCAGGCAGGCCGCCAGTTCCCCGGCGCCGAACACCAGCATCCCGATCACCGCGATCAGGGGCCAGAGCCCGGGCTGCCGGCTCCAGGCCTGGCCGTCGATCCATTGGGTTTCGGTCGACCACGAAAGCGCCAGGGCCACCGCGATCAGAAAGGAAACCACCGCAAAGACGATCTCGGCGCGGTGGTGGGGCGGGTGCGTCAATTCGGACAGGTCGTGTTCGTGGTCGGTCATTCGCGTCTCTCGCGCCCGATGAAGAACCCCGGCAACAGCGTTGCCGGGGTGGGGGGCGTCAGTCGGCCAGCATCGCCGAGATATGGCCGACGGTGGCGATGTCCGCCTGGATATGCGCGGCGGAATCGGCGGCATTCATCCAGTAGATCTGCGCGCCCGTTTCGGCGGCAAAGTGCTGCGCGCGGTCGCTGGCGATGGTCTGCTGCGCGACAGCGGCGATGCGGTCGATCACCTCTTGCGGGGTGCCTTCGCGCACGAACAGGCCATTCCACAGCGAGATGTTCAGATCGGGTGCCAGTTCCGCCACCGTCGGCGCGTCGGGCGCCAGCGCCAGACGGTCCCCGGTGATCGAGGCCAGGATCGTCACCTGATCGAGGCACGGCATGATCAACTGGATCGTGGTGTTGATGACATCGACATCGCCCGATGCCAGCGTGTTGCAGTCCAGCGCGTCATAGGCCGCGTCGGCGCCCCAGGCAAAGCCCATCTCATGCGCCAGCGCGAAGCTGACCTGCGTCGGCGTCAGCTGGGCGCCGAAATGGCCCAGCAGCACGTCGTTCGACTGCGCATAGGCGGCCAGCTCCTGCATGGTGTGATAGGGTGCATCGGCCGAGGTCGCCATGACGAAGGGATAGGTCAGGAAAATCCCGACCGGAACGAACGGGTCCGGGTTCAGTTCAGGGATGCCGATGGTCGGTCCGACGACCGGCACGCCGATCACGAAGGACCCAATGGTCGAACCGTCGGCCGGGGCCGTCGCCACCTCCACCGCGCCGGGGAAGGGGCCGCCGCCGCCGCCCGGACGGTTCAGCACCGCCGCCGGCTGGCCATAGGCCGCCTGGAAATCCTCGGCGATCATGCGCGTCAGCACATCCTCCAGATCGCCCGGGGGCCACGGCACGACAAAGGTGACGGGGCCTTCGGGGTATTCGGCCAGCGCCGCGCCGGCCGGGATGGCCAGTGCCGCCGCCAGAGCCAGCGTCAGGGGGGTTCTGTTCATGGGATCCTCCGTGTTGGGTCATTCATCGGTTCATTATTTACACCGACGTTTCAAAAACAGCTTGCGCGACGGGCAGGATTCGGTCAAGACTTTTCTTGCACCTGCAATGAGCGTTTTTTCAGCGACCCGTGACAACCCCATGCGCACTGTCGAGAAAGCCTTGAGATTGCTTGACTATTACGATGGTCAGAATCCCGAATTCGGGCTCAGCGATCTTGCCCGGCTGTCGGGAATCGACAAGGCGACGGTGCTCAGGATGCTGGGCGACATGGCGGCGACGGGTCTTGTGGATCAGGATCCCGAAAGCCGCAAATGGCGGCTGGGCGCCGGTATCCTCAGGTTGGCGCGCCTGCGCGAGGCGGCGTTTCCGGTCACGCGGGTGTTGACCCCGATCCTGGAAAGACTGGCGGCCGAGACCGGCGAGACCGCGCACGCATCGCTCATCTCGGGGCGGCACCTGGGCACCGTCGGGATCGTCGAAAGCACGCGATCGAACAGGGTCTCGCTGGAACCCGGGCAGATGCTGCCCCTGCACGCCACGGCCTCGGGGCTGGCTTACGGCGCCTTTGCCCGTCCCGAACTGCGCGCGCAATTGCTGGCCGCGCCGCTGCCGGCCGCGACCGCCACCACCCCCACCGATCCGCATCGCCTTGCCGAGCTGCTCGACCAGGCGGCGCGGCGGGGCTACGCGGTGGCCGACCAGACCTATGAGGACGAGGTGTTCGGCATCGCCATGCCGATCTTTGGCCCGGACGGGTTCGCCACAGGCGCGCTGGCCGTGGCGACCCCGATCTCGCGCATGACCGACACCCACACGGCCGCGATCCTGGCCGCACTGGCCCCTGCCGCCCGCGAGGCAACGCTGGGACTGGGCGGCCGTTTTCCCCCCACCCAACGACCTGCTGCAGATTGAGGAGCCCGCCATGCCGCGCGACGAGAATTTCCTGAAAGCCAACAACGCCCGCCATCTGTGGCATCCGATGGCGCACCCTGCCGACAGCCAGGCCAACCCGCCGACCATCGTGACCGGTGCGCAGGGTGTGCGGATCACCGATATCGACGGGCACGAGGTCGTGGACGGTGTCGGTGGTCTGTGGAACGTGAACCTGGGCTATTCCTGCGAGCCGGTGAAAGCCGCCATCACCGCGCAGCTCGACGCGCTGCCCTATTATTCGATCTTTCGCGGCACCTCGAATGACAAGGTCATCGAACTGGCCGAGGAACTGAAGGATTTCTTCGCCCCGGACGGGCTGACGCGGGCTTTCTATACCTCAGGCGGGGGCGATTCGGTCGAAACCGCGCTGCGTCTGGCGCGGCAGTATCACAAGATCCGCGGCGAGGCCGGCCGGATCAAGTTCCTGTCCCTGAAAAAGGGGTATCACGGCACCCATTTCGGCGGGGCCTCGGTCAATGGCAACGCGAATTTCCGCACCGCCTATGAACCGTTGCTGCCCGGTTGCCATCACATCACCGCGCCCTACCCCTATCGCAACCCCTTCAATGAATCCGACCCGGCGAAACTGGCGCAACTGATCCTGGCCGAGCTGGAGGACGAGATCGCCTTCCAGGGAGCGGGCACCATTGCCGCCTTCATCATGGAACCGATCCTGGGCGCCGGCGGCGTGATCCCGCCGCACGAAAGCTTCATGCCCGGCGTGGCCGAGATCTGCCGCCGCAACGGCATCCTGCTGATCGCGGACGAGGTGATCACCGCCTTTGGTCGCACCGGGGCCTGGACCGGCAGCCGGCTTTGGGGCGTGCAGCCTGACATGATGTCCACCGCAAAGGCCATCACCAACGGTTATTTCCCCTTTGGCGCGGTGATGATCGCTGACCATGTGGCCGAGGTCTTTGAAAAGGACGAGACTGGCAAGGCCGCCATCGGCCATGGCTATACCTATTCGGGCCATCCCGTCGGTGCCGCCGCCGCGCTGGCCTGCCTGGCCGAAACGCGCCGGCTGAAGGTGAACGAGAACGCCGCCGCGCGCGGGGCCGAGCTGTTCGCGGGCGTTCAGGCGCTGCACGCGAAATACGATGTGGTCGGCGATGTGCGCGGGGGTCACGGCCTGATGATCGCGCTGGAACTGGTCAGTGACCGCGCGACAAAGGCCGCGCCGCCCAAATCGGTGCCCGGTCAGGTGCAGAAGGTCGCCTACGATGCCGGCGCGATGGTCCGTGTCTCGGGGCCGAACGTGATCCTGTCGCCGTCGCTGGTGCTGACCTCTGCCGATGTGCAGACCATCCTCACGGCGCTGGACGCCGGTCTGAAATCCGTCTGACGCGGGCGGATCCGGGGCGCGCGGCGGGACCTCCCCCTGCTGCGCGCCCCAGCTTTCCGCGTGACCTGCCCGGCAGCGCGTGGTAGCGGCAGGGCATGAGCCGCTTGCCCTCGAAACCCGATCTGATCCGCTGGCTGTCCGAACAGGACGGCCGCCCCACGCTGCGCGATATCGCCCGCGCCCATGGCATAAAGGGCGGTTCGGACAAGGTGGACCTGAAACGCCTGCTGGCGGAACTGGAAGCCGAGGGCCACTATACCCGGCGCAAACGGCGCTTCATCGACGGCGCCCTGCCGCCGGTGGGGATCGTGCGCATCAGCGGTGCCGACGATCAGGGCGATCTGCTGGCCGAACCCGCCGACTGGCGCAGCGACGCGCCGCCGCCGCGCATTCAGGTGATCGAACGCCCGGGACAGCCTGCCATGGGGCCCGGCGACCGGGTTCTCGCCAAGCTGACCGAGGTGCGCGATGGCTATCACGCCCACCCGATCCGCCGCTTGCAGGCCGGCCCGCGCGCGGTGCTGGGCATCTATCGCGCCGGGTCCGAGGGGGGGCGCATCCTGCCCATCGACAAGGGCGCCGACATGGAATGGCGCGTGGCCAGCGTGGATGCCGCCGGCGCCAGGGACGGCGAACTGGTCGAGGCCGAGCAGACCGGCCCCGCCCGCCTGGGGTTGCCGCGCGCGCGCATCGTCAAACGGCTGGGCGACCCGGGCGCGCCACGCGCGGTGTCCCTGATCGCGATCCACCAGCACGGCATACCCGACCGCTTCCTGCCCGAGACCCTGGCCGAAGCCGAGGCCGCGCTGGACCTGCCCTCAGGCCGGCGCGAGGATCTGCGCGACCTGCCGCTTCTGACCATCGACCCGTCGGATGCCCGCGACCATGACGATGCCGTCTGCGCCGAACGCGATGGTGACGGCTTCACCGTCTGGGTCGCCATCGCCGATGTCGCCGCCTATGTCCGCCCGGGGTCGGCGCTGGACCACGAGGCGCGGATGCGTGGCAATTCCACCTATTTCCCCGATCGCGTGGTGCCGATGCTGCCCGACCGTCTGTCGGGCGACCTCTGCTCGCTGCACGAGGGCGTCGATCGGCCGGTTCTGGCGGTGTGCCTCAGCGTCAATGCACAGGGGGAAAAGACCGCCCATCGGTTCACGCGCGCGATGATGCGTTCGCGCGCCTCGCTCAGCTATGAGCAGGCGCAGGCCGCCTTCGAGGGGCGCGCGGACGCCCGGACCGCGCCGTTGGCCGAGGGGCTGAACACGCTTTATGCCGCGTGGAAGGCGACCCTTGCCGCGCGCGCGATACGCCAGCCGCTCGACCTCGATCTGCCGGAACGGCGCATCGTGCTGGGCGAGGATGGCGCCGTGCAATCCGTGGCCTTCAAGGACCGGCTCGACGCCCACAAGGTGATCGAGGAATTCATGGTCATGGCCAATGTTGCCGCCGCCGAAGAGTTGATTGCCCACCGCTCGCCGCTGCTGTTCCGCGTGCACGAGGAACCGGCGCTGGAAAAGATCGACGCCCTGCGCGAGGTGGCCCAGGGGGCCGGGCTGACGCTGGCCAAGGGCCAGGTCCTGCAAACCCGCCACCTGAACAGGCTGTTGGCGGATGCCAGCAACACCGAGTTCGACGAACTGATCAACATGGCCACGCTGCGGTCCATGACGCAAGCCTATTACGCGCCCGAGAACTTCGGCCACTTCGGCCTCGCACTGAAGAATTACGCGCATTTCACCTCGCCGATCCGGCGCTATTCCGACCTGATCGTGCATCGCGCGCTGATCGCGGCCCATCGCTGGGGCGATGACGGGCTCTCGGATCGGGATGTCGAAACTCTCGGCGAGACGGCGAAACAGATCTCGGATACCGAGCGTCGCTCGATGGCGGCCGAACGCGACACCACCGACCGCTATCTCGCCGCTTTCATGGCCGACCGCATCGGTGCCAGCTTTACCGGGCGCATCGCGGGCGTGGCGCGTTTCGGGCTGTTCGTGAAGCTCGATGAAACCGGCGCCGACGGGTTGGTGCCGATCCGGTCGCTGGGGGACGAATATTTCCGCCACGATGCCGACACCCAGACCCTGACCGGCGAAAAGACCGGCACGACCCTTGGGCTGGGGCAGCGCGTCACCGTCAAGCTGGCCGAGGCCGAGGCCATGACCGGCGGCCTGGTCCTGGAACTGATCGAAGTCGAGGGCACCCCGCTCGCCCGCGCCCGCCGGGGGCGCTCGGGCCGCTACGCACCGCGCAAGAGCGCCGCCGCGAAATCCGCCAGACACAAGGCCAGGCGCAAACGCGAACGCCAGCGGTAAGCCCCCTCATCTTGTCCGAAATACGCACGGGGATTTTCAAGGGGTCCGTGGACCCCTTGAAGCGGGGCGGCGGGGCGGCCCCCCCACCGGGTCACACCATCGCGCTGAGCTTCGCCAGAACCTCGCGCAGTCGCGCCGCTTCGTCGGCTTTCTCGGCCAGTTGCCCGCGCGCCTCCTCGACCACCTCGTCCGCCGCATTGGCGACGAAGCGCGGGTTGTTCAGCCGGCCTTCCAGCCCGCCGATGTCCTTTTCCAGCTTCTCCAGGCTCTTGCCCAGGCGCTGCGCTTCCGCCGCGATGTCGATCACACCCTCCAGTGGCAGCGCATAGGTCGCGCCCTCGACCGCCACGGTCAGCGCGGCCTTGGGCACCGTCTGGCCCGTGTGCAGCCCGTCGATCCGCGCCAGGCGTTCGATCAGCACCTCGTTGCGGGCATAGGCGGCCGCGGCGCCGGCATCCTGGTCGACCACCAGCATCGGCAGTTTCAGACCCACCGGCACCCGCATCTGCGCGCGCGACGAGCGCACGCTTTCGATCAGGTTCAGCACCCAGCCCATCTCGCGGTCGGCATCCGCATCGGCCACGTCCAGACCATAGGTCGGCCAGTCGGCGTGCACGCACATCTTGGCGCGCGGGCCGGTCAGCGCCCACAGCTCTTCGGTAATGAAGGGCATGATCGGGTGCAACAGGATCACGCACTGATCCAGCACCCAGCGCATCGTGGCGCGGGTTTCGCCGGCCAGGTCGCCGTCGAACAGCGGTTTGGCGAATTCCACATACCAGTCGCAGACCTTGCCCCAGACAAAGGCATAGAGCGCCTGCGCAGCATCGTTGAAGCGGTAGCTGGCAAAGGCTTCGTTCACCGCGGCCAGGGTGCGGGCGGTTTCACCGATGATCCAGCGGTTCACCGTGGCGGTGGCCTGCGGGATTTCGGCGACGGGCGCGCCCTCGAACACGCCGTTCATCTCGGCAAAGCGGGTGGCGTTCCACAGTTTGGTGGTGAAGTTGCGATAGCCGGTGATCCGCTGGGTATCGAGCTTCAGCACGCCGCCCAGGCTGGCCATCGCCGCATTGGTGAACCTGAGCGCATCGGCACCGAATTCGTCGATGATTTCCAGCGGGTCGATGACGTTGCCCAGCGACTTGGACATCTTCTTGCCCTTGGCATCGCGCACCAGGCCATGCAGATAGACCGTGTGGAACGGCACCTGATCGACCACGGCCAGTTGCATCATCATCATCCGGGCGACCCAGAAGAACAGGATGTCCTGCCCGGTGATCAGCACATCGGTGGGGAAATAGCGCGCCAGTTCCGGCGTCTGTTCCGGCCAGCCCAGCGTGCCGATGGGCCACAGGCCCGACGAGAACCAGGTGTCCAGCACATCGGGATCGCGGGTCAGCGTCTTGCCCGGGGCCATGGCCTGCGCCTCGGCTTCCGAGGCTGCGCAATACTGCTGGCCCAACTCGTCATACCACACCGGGATCTGGTGGCCCCACCACAGCTGGCGCGAGATGCACCAGGGTTCGATGTTCTCGAGCCAGTGGTAATAGGTCTTTTCGCCCGACTCCGGCAGGATCACCGTGTCGCCGTTGCGCACCGCGTCCAGCGCGGGGCCGACGATCTTCGAGGTATCGACAAACCACTGCCAGGTCAGGAAGGGTTCGATCACCACCTTGGAACGGTCGCCAAAGGGCTGCATGATCGGCTTGTCCTCGACCAGCGCCACGCGCTCCAGATGCTCGGCGCGGGTCTCGGGGTCGATCGACTTCTTCAGATAGGTGACGGCCAGCCCCTCGGCGGTGACCGCGTCGATCACCGCCTTGCGGGCCTCATACCGATCCAGCCCGCGCAGCTCGTCCGGCACCAGGTTGATGGCACTGACATCGCCCGCCTCGCGCTCGCCGCGCGCGATCTGCCCGGCGATGGTCGCGCTTTCCTCATAGCTCAGGCCATCCGCGCGCATCCGCGCCTTGGTGTCCATCAGGTTGTAAAGCGGGATGCCGTTGCGCTGGGCCACGGCATAGTCGTTGAAGTCATGCGCGCCGGTGATCTTCACCGCGCCCGAGCCGAAATTCGGATCGGGGTATTCGTCGGTGATGATCGGGATCAGGCGACGGTGTTCCCGGGGGCCCACGGGGATCTCGCACAGCATCCCGACGATGGGCTTGTAGCGGTCATCCGACGGATGCACCGCGACCGCGCCATCGCCCAGCATGGTTTCGGGCCGGGTCGTGGCGATGCTGATATAATCCCGCGTCTCGCGCAGGGTGACGGTGCCGTCCTCGTCGCGCTCGACATACTCATAGGTCGCACCGTTCGCCAGCGGATACTTGAAGTGCCACATGTGGCCGGCGGTTTCGATGTTCTCGACTTCCAGATCCGAGATCGCGGTTTCGAAATGGGGGTCCCAGTTGACCAGCCGCTGGCCCCGATAGATGTAGCCCTTGTTGAACAGGTCGACAAAGACCTTGATCACCGCATCGTGGAAGTTGCCCTCTTCGCCCGCGGGCGCGCCGGGGGCGCCGGACATGGTGAAGGCGTTGCGGTCCCAGTCGCACGAGGCCCCCAGCCGTTTCAACTGGTTGATGATCGTGCCGCCCGACTTGGCCTTCCATTCCCAGATCTTCGCGGTAAAGGCCTCGCGGCCCATTTCGCGACGGGTCGGGTTCGATTTGTCGCGCGCCAACTCGCGTTCGACCACCATCTGCGTGGCGATGCCCGCGTGGTCCTGCCCGGGCTGCCACAGCGTGTCGAACCCGCGCATCCGGTGCCAGCGCACCAGGATGTCCTGCAACGTGTTGTTGAAGGCGTGGCCCATGTGCAGGCTGCCCGTGACATTGGGCGGCGGGATCATGATGCAGAAGGTTTCATCGCGGCTGGCGTTCGCACCCGCGCGGAAGGCGCCGGTGGCTTCCCATTGCGCGGCGATGCGCGCCTCGGCCTCGGCGGCGTTGAAGGTCTTGTCCATCGTCATCGGTCGTATCCCCAGGGCTTTGGCCGGTGTTTAGCCAAGCGCGGGCCAAAGGGAAAGGGCGGCTTATTGCCCGACGCCGCCGATCCCGTCCAGCAACAGCCGCGTGGCGATCTCGGCATAATCCTCGCGGGTGACGGGGCCGCCATCCTTGAACCACATGTAGACCCAGTTCAGCATCCCGAACAGCGACATGGTGACCGGCATCAGCAGGGGGGCGGGCAGGTCGGGGCGCACCAGCCGCAGCACGGCCGAGAACCGGCGCACGATCCGCCGTTCGATGGCGTGGATGTCGTCCTTGAGAGCGCGGGGCAGCGTGGGCGTGCCGTTGATCTGCACCACATGGAAATTGTCGGCATCGCGATAGGACTCCAGCACCGCGCCGACCAGTGCCCTGAGCCTGGCGCGAGGCTCGAGCCCGGGCAGGTCCGCGGATTCGACCGCGTCATCGAGTTCCGTCAGATGGGTGCGGATGATGTCGAAGATCAGGGCGTCCTTGCTGGGATAGTAGTGATACAGCAACGCCTTGGACACACCCGCCTGTCCGGCGATCTGCGCCATCGAGGCCTTGTCCATGCCCTGTTCGGCCAGCACCGACGCGGCGCTGGACAGGATCGCGCGTTGCTTGTCCTCGAAATCGGCGGCGCGGGTTCGGGCCATGGCTTCGGCTCCTGTTGACATGGCGGAAGGGGGGACTGCCCCCCTTCCGGATTCCGGCGATCGGGCTCAGCCCTTGGGGCGGTTGTCGACCACGCGCTTGGCCTTGCCTTCGGACCTTGGCGCGCCGCCGGGTTCATGCACGGTGATCCTGGTCGAAACACCGACAACCGACTTGATGTGATGCGCCAGTTCCTTGCCCGAGGCCGCGCGCGCCTCGGGGCTGGCGGCGGCGGCGGTGGCCTCGCAGTGGACGATCATCGCGTCCATCCGGTCATTGCGAACCAGCTCGATCTGGAAATGCGGCGCAAGACCGGCGCATTTCAGGATCTGTTCCTCGACCTGGGTGGGGAAGACGTTGACGCCGCGCAGGATGATCATGTCATCCGAACGCCCGGTGATCTTTTCCATCCGCCGCATGGACCGCGCGGTGCCGGGCAGCAGGCGCGTCAGGTCGCGCGTGCGGTAGCGGATGATCGGCAGGCCTTCCTTGGTCAGTGTGGTGAACACCAGCTCGCCCATCTCGCCGTCCTCGACGGGTTCGCCGCTGGTCTCGGGGTTGATGATCTCGGGGTAGAAGTGGTCTTCCCAGATATGCAGCCCGTCCTTGGTTTCCACGCATTCGTTGGCGACGCCCGGGGCCCATCACCTCGCTGAGGCCGTAGATATCGACCGCGTGCATGTCAAAGGCGTCCTCGATCTCGCGCCGCATGGCGTTGGTCCAGGGTTCGGCGCCAAAGATACCGACCGCCAGCGAACTGTCACGCGGGTCGATCCCCTGACGGCGGAATTCGTCCAGGATCGACAGCATGTAGCTGGGGGTCACCATGATGATGCGCGGCTTGAAATCCTGGATCAGAGTGACCTGGCGTTCCGTCATCCCGCCCGAGACCGGCACGACGGTGCATCCCAGGCGTTCGGCGGCCGAATGCGCCCCGAGACCGCCGGTGAACAGCCCGTAACCATAGGCCACATGCACGATGTCCCCCGCGCGCCCGCCCGAGGCGCGGATCGACCGCGCGCCACAATCCGCCCACACATCGAGATCGTTCTTGGTATAGCCCACCACCGTGGGTTTGCCCGTGGTGCCCGAACTGGCGTGAATGCGCAGGATCTGTTCGCGCGGGACCGCGAACATGCCAAACGGGTAGTTGTCGCGCAGGTCGGTTTTCACCGTGAAGGGGAACTTTGCCAGATCCTTGAGCGATTTCAGGTCGTCGGGGTGGACGCCATGCGCGTCGAACCTGGCCCGGTAAAAGGCCGAGTTGGTGTAAGCGTGGTTCAGCGACCACTTCAGCCGTTCCAGTTGCAGCGCCGCGATCTCATCGCGCGAGGCGGTTTCGATCGGCTCCAGATCGCCGGGGCGGGGGGACAGGTCTTCCATGGGTTACTCCGTGATTTCGGGCAGATGGGTGCCCTTGACGGTGCGGGAATGGCCGCGGAACTCGGCAATCGGGGTGCCGGACTGATTGGTGACGCGCACGTCATAGATGCCGCCGCGACCCTGTCGCCAGACTTCCTGCGCGGTGGCGGTCAACAGGTCGCCCTCGAATGCGGGCGCCAGAAAGCTGACCGAGGCCATCTGCGCCACGGTCCGCTGGTTGTAGGTGTTGCAGGCAAAGGCAAAGGCGCTGTCGGCCAGCGTGAAGATGAAACCGCCATGGCAGGTCTTGTGGCCATTGGTCATCTCGGGGCGGATGGTCATGCTGAGCGTGGCCTGTCCGGGCGCGACAAAATCCAGGGACATGCCCAGGTGTTTCGTCGCGTTGTCGTCGGCCAGCATCGCCTGCGCGCTGGCCCGGGCCAGGTGATCGGGGGTCATCGGCCTTTGAACTCCGCGGGGCGCTTGTCCAGGAAGGCCGCGACACCCTCGGCATAATCGGCGCTTTCGCCACAGGCTTTCATGAGGGTCTCTTCCAGATCGAGCTGCGCATCCAGCGATTGCGTGGCGGCGGCCTGGATCGCGCGCTTGGTCTGCGCATAGCCAAAGGTCGGCCCCTGTGCGAGGCGCGCGGCCAGGGACCGGGCCTCGGTCATCAGGGCGTCATCGGGCAGGGCCTGCCAGATCAGCCCCCAGCTTTCCGCCTGCTTCGCGCCCAGCGGCATCGCCGTCAGCGCCAGCCCCTTGGCCCGCTGTTCGCCCAGCAGCCGCGTCAGGTTCCAGCTGCCGCCCGTGTCGGGGATCAGCCCGACCTTGGAAAACGACTGGATGAATTTCGCGCTTTCGGCGGCCAGCACCAGGTCGCAGGCCAGTGCCAGCGACGAGCCCGCCCCGGCCGCGACGCCGTTGACCGCCGCGATCACCGGCATGTCCAACGCGCGGATCTGGCGCACCAGCGGCGCCCAGAAATTGCGCACCGTCGCACCCAGGTCGGGCGGGCCGTCCATCTTGCGCGGGTCGCGGTCGCCCAGGTCCTGCCCGGCGCAGAATCCGCGCCCTGCACCTGTCAGCAGGACGCAGCGCACCGTCGCATCCTCGGCGGCCCGGGCGAGGGCCGCGCGCAATGCAAGGTGCATGTCCACGTTGAAGGAATTCAGCCGCTCAGGGCGGTTGAGCGTGATTTCCAGCACGCCTGCGGTCTGGGCCACCAACACGGGGGTGGCGGTGTCATGCGATTCGCTCATGGTCTCCTCCGGGCGCCGAGCCTGCGCTGATCTGATCTTGCATAGGCCGACCGAGCGGTCAATCAATTTTCCGCCGGACCGGGCTGGTCCGGACGGGTTCGGGATGGTCTTGGCGCCGCGTGCGTGGCATCACCGGCGGCATGAGCCACCCTCCGCCGCCCCTGTTGATCGCCGGTGCCAATGGCCGCGTCGGGCGGCTCTTGCGGCGCGCGGGGCTGGGTGCGCACTGGGCGCAGCGCGGGCCGGGTGCGGATCTGGACTGGCCGGTGCTGGACGGCCCCGGCCCGTTGCTGGACTGGTGCGCGCGCCATGGGCGACCGCGCGCACTGCTGCTTCTGGCGGGTGTCACGCCCGGGGCCGATGCCGTGTTCGATCGCAACCGCGCGCTGGGCCTTGCGGCGCTCGAGGCGGCGCACCGGGCCGGGATCGGGCGGGTGCTGCTGGCGTCGTCCTCGGCGGTCTATGGCCGCAGCAACGCCGCGCCTTGGCCTGAGGATGCCGCCTGCGATCCGCCGTCGGCCTATGGGCAGGCAAAGCTGGCGATGGAACAGGCCTGCGCCGCGCCGGGTGTCACCATGCTGCGCATCGGCAATGTCGCGGGCGCCGATGCGTTGCTGACCAACCCGCGCCGCCCCCTGTTGCTGGACCGGTTTGCCGATGGCGCGGGCCCGGTGCGCAGCTACATCGGCCCGCAATCGCTGGCCCGCGTGCTGGAGGCGCTGGTCCGGGCGCCGGCGCTGCCGCCCGTCCTGAACGTCGGCGCGCCCCGGCCTGTGGACATGGCCGATCTCGCGCAGGCGGCCGGCCTGCCGTTGGAACGCCGGCCCGCACCACCCGACGCCATCGCGCGGTTGACGCTGGCGACCGGGCGGCTTGAAACCCTTGTCCGCTTCGCCGATACCGACAGCGCCGCCCCGGGTCTGATCGCCCAGTGGCGCGCCTGCCAGGAGCCCCGATGACCCCGCTCAAACGCGCATTCGATCTGTGGACCGCCGCAATGATCACGCCGTTCGTGGTGCCCATGGTGATCGTCTTTGGCCTGATCATCCTGATCCGCGACGGTCGGCCCGTGTTCTATGGCGGCGAACGGATGAAAACACCGACACAGGGGTTCAGGCTGTGGAAATTCCGCACCATGCGCGTCGATCCGCAGGACAGGGGCGTTTCGGGCGCCGACAAGGCCGGGCGCATCACGCCCTTCGGGGCGTGGCTCAGGCGGCGACGTTTCGACGAGTTGCCGCAATTGTGGAACCTGTGGGTGGGCGACATCTCGGTGGTCGGTCCGCGCCCGCCGCTGCGCGACTATGTCGAACGCTTCCCCGAAATCTACGATCAGGTGCTGCGGAACCGGCCCGGGCTGACCGGGATCGGATCGATCTATTTCAGCAAGCACGAGTCCTGGCTTCTGGCCCGCTCGACCTCGCCGCAGGAAACCGACGCCATCTATTGCCGGGCCTGCATTCCCCGCAAGGCGCGGCTCGACATGATCTATCAGCGCAACCAGAGCTTCTGCCTGGACCTCGAGGTGATCCGCCGCACGCTTTTCCCGTCGGCCCGGTAATCGGTTCCGACGCGGGGTGCAGGCGGTCTTTCGCGCGCCGTGTGCCGCGGAATTCGCTGTCCGCCTGGGGCTAACGGCTGGCAAAGGCCGTGTCGGGGATGTCCGGCATCGCCGCGATCAACGCCTGGATGTGCCCGCGCGCGGCCGCGTCGGCGTCATCGGGCCGGCCGGCCGCCACCGCTGCGACCAGCGCCTGGCGCGCAGGCCGTCCCGGCGGGCGGTTCGTGCGCAACTGCGCGCGGATCAGATGCACCTGCAGCAGCGGCAACAGCCGGTCCAGTTCCGCATTTCCGGCCAGCATCGTCAGGGCTCGGTAATAGCGCGCCCGCGCGCGGGGCCGGTCCTCGGGGCTGGCCGCGTCATAATCGGCCGCCGCGGCAACCAGGGGCGCGGGATCGGCCCCGCCGACCACCGCCTCGGCCGCCTGGCGCGCCGCGAGGCCCAGCAACGGTTCGGTCACGCGCAGCACATCGCAGGTCGCGCGCCGCGTCAGGTGCCGGATCTGCGCCCCCCGGTGCGGGGCCTGCGCGACGATCCCCGAGGCCGCGAGTCGCCCCAGCCCCTCGCGCACCGAGGACCGGCCCAGCCCGGTGCGCGCCATGAGGTCCGGTTCCGCCAGCCGCTGCCCCGGGACATAGCGCCCCTCGGACAGCCCTTGCAGCACCTCGCGCACCAGCGCCTCGGGGCCTGACGGCGGCAGCAGGCTCACCCTTGCACCATGTCCCAGGCAATTTGCGCCAGCGGCCCGGCAACCCGGCCCATTTCCGCCGCCTTGGGATCGTTCGCCGTGCCTTCCTGCGCGCGCTTGGCGATGCCCTGCACGATCGCGGCAATGCGAAACAGGCTGAGAATGACGTAGAAGTCGAAATTCGCCGGCCGCGCGCGCCCGGTCTTGCGGCACCACATGTCGATATAGGCGTCCTCGGTCGGGATGCCGGTGCGCGCCAGATCGACCCCCCCCAGCCCGCGAAAGATGCCCGGCACGATCCGCCAGACCATCACGTTATAGGCGAAATCCGCGAACGGATCGCCCAGCGTCGCCAGTTCCCAGTCCAGCACGCCCAGAACGCGCGGTTCCGTCGGGTGGAACATCAGATTGTCCAGGCGGAAGTCGCCATGAGCGATCCGCACTTCCTCGGGCGCCGTGGGCAGGTTCTGCGGCAGCCAGTCGATCAGCCGATCCATCGCCTCGATCGTTTCGGTTTCCGACGCCCGGTATTGCTTGGACCAGCGCGTCACCTGGCGCTCGACATAGCCGCCCTGCCGGCCGAAATCCCCCAGCCCGATCGCCAGCGGATCGACCATCGATATCTTAGCGATCGTGTCGTTCATCGCTTCGAAGATCGCGCCGCGCGCGTCCGGCGTCATGTCGGGCAGGCGGGGGTCCCACAGGGTCCGGCCGTCCAGATGCTCCATCACGAAGAACATCGACCCCATCACGCTGTCGTCCTCGCACAGGCCCAGCATCCGGGGCACCGGCACATCGGTCTGGCCCAGGGCCTTCATCACCTTGAATTCGCGGTCCACCTGATGCGCCGAGGGCAACACCTTGCCCACCGGCTTCTGCCTGAGGACATAGCGCCCCGATGGCGATTCGATCCGCCAGGTCGGATTCGACTGCCCGCCCTTCAGACGTGTCAGCGTGAGCGGTCCGCGGAACCCCTCGACATGCGTTTCCATCCAGCGGGTAAGGTCTGCTTCGGCCATCGCGTGCTCCTGCTTTTGGGCGAGAATGCCCAATCCGCGCGGGTTTCGTCAAGTCAGATCGTCAGACGATCTTGTCAGATGCCGCGCCACGCGCTACGCTTTGCCCAACACAGGAGGAAGCCATGGTTCCCGACAAGTCCGCTCGCGTTCTCGATTATGAAGCCCGGCTCAAGGCCTTCATGGACGAGCACATCTATCCCAACGAGGCGCAGTTCTTCCGCGACGCGGAAGAGCTCGGTCCCTTCGCGGTCTATCCGATCTTTGACCAGTTGAAGCCAAAGGCCCGCGAGGCGGGTCTGTGGAACCTGTTCCTGCCCGACTCCGAACGCGGCGCGGGCCTGTCCAACGTCGAATACGGCTATCTGTGCGAGATCATGGGTCGCAGCCTCATGGCGCCCGAGGTGTTCAACTGCAACGCCCCCGATACCGGCAACATGGAGGTGATCGAACGCTATGGCACCGACGAACACCGGGAACGCTGGCTGAAGCCCCTGCTCAACGGCGAGATCCGCTCGTGCTTCGCCATGACCGAACCGGCGGTCGCGTCCTCGGATGCAACGAACATCGAAGCCGAGATCAGGCGCGACGGTGACGACTACGTCATCAACGCGCACAAATGGTATACCACCGGCGCGTCGAACCCCAAGACGAAGATCTGCATCTTCATGGGCAAGACCGACCCGGCCAACCCCGACCGGCACCGCCAGCAATCCATGATCCTGGTGCCGATGGACACACCCGGCATCACCGTGACCCGCTCGCTGCCGGTGTTCGGCTATTACGGCGTGCCCGACCGCGCCTCGGAGGTGTTGTTCGAAAATGTCCGCGTTCCCGCGTCGAACATCCTGCTGGGCGAAGGGCGCGGCTTCGAGATCGCGCAGGGGCGCCTCGGCCCGGGCCGCATCCATCATTGCATGCGCACGATCGGCCTGGCCGAACGGCTGCTGGAAACGATGATCGACCGGTCGCTGCAACGGGTCGCCTTTGGCAAGCCGGTCGCCGATCAAGGCGTCACGCGCGAACGGATCGCCCAGGCGCGCATCATGATCGACCAGTGCCGCCTGCTGACCCTGCATGCTGCCCACAAGATGGACACCGTCGGAAACAAGGAAGCCCGGGCCGAGATCGCCATGATCAAGATCGCCGCCCCCAACATGGCATGCCAGATCGCAGACTGGGCCATCCAGGCCTGCGGTGGCGGCGGCACCGGCAACGACTTTGGCACCGCGGTGGCCTATGCCGGCCTGCGCACCCTCAGGCTGGCAGATGGCCCCGACGAGGTGCACCGTGACCAGTTGGCCCGGATGGAGATCAAGAAACGCAAGGGATTGAACCATCCCGGCTGGGAGCCGATGGTCACCAGCCGCGGCCGCAACCCGGCGCTCAACGGCTGACCGCGCGCCGCTTGGGATGTGCCGATTGCGTATTTGGGACAAGGTGAGGGGGCAGGTGCGAACAATTTGATTCAAACTGTTCATCATCTTGTCGAAAATACGCTCAGGGGGTGAGCCCGAAGGGCGAGGGGGGCGACGCCCCCCTTTTCCCCGACATTCACAGGGAGAACGGCCATGACAGACTTCACCGGCAAGACCGCCATCATCACCGGCGCCGCAGGTGGTATCGGGCGCGCCACCGCCCGCCTGTTGGCGGCGAGAGGGGCGGCGGTTGTCGTGGCCGACGTGAACGCGGATGTTCGCGATACCGCCAGCCTGATCCGCGAGGCAGGCGGGCAGGCCGAGGCCGTCGTCACCGATGTTGCCACCGACACCGGCGCCGAGGCCTTTGTCCGCGCCGCGGTCGAGGGGTTCGGCGGACTGGACATCCTGCACGCGAACGCCGGCATCACGGGCGGATTCGTCCCTCGGCTGGACGAGGATACGGCGACCTTCCTCGAGGTTCTGCGCGTGAACCTGCTGGGGCCCTGGATCGCGATCCGCACGGCGCTGCCGCACATGCGGCAGGGTGGGGCGATCGTCTGCACCGCCTCGGTCGCGGGGCTCAGGGCCGGCGCGGGGCCGATCGCCTATTCCGCATCGAAGGCCGGCGTGGTCAACCTGGTGCAATCGACCGCGATGGCCTTGACCGGGCGCGGCATCCGCGTGAACGGCGTGGCGCCTGGCCTGATCGAGACCCCGATGACAGCCCTGCTTTATGACGACGCGCGTGCCCGCGGACGCGAGGACCGCATCGGCCAGCTCAACCCCGCGCGCCGGGGTGGCCAGCCGCAGGAAATCGCCGAGGCCGTCGCATGGCTGGCCTCGGATGCGGCCAGTTACGTCAACGGGCAGGTGTTGGCCGTTGACGGCGGGCTTTCCGCGCAGCATCCCTTTACCCCGAAGTGGTCGCTCTGACAGGAGATGCAGGCATGAGCGTGACACGAGACCAGGCGCGCGCCGCCATGGCCGCCGTCTTTGCCGCCGGCCGCGCGGGCGCGATGCGCCCGCTGGCGGTGGCGGTCGTTGACGCCGGCGGTCATGTCGTCGCCTTCGAGCGCGAGGATGGCGCCCCGGCAGGCCGGTTCGAGGTGGCGCGCGCCAAGGCCCATGGCGCGGTCATGATGGGCATGGGCGGCCGTGCGTTGGCCCGCCTGGCCGAGGGGCGGCCGGTTTTCGCGCAGACCCTTGCCGGGGTCTATGACGGCAAACTGTTGCCTGTCCCGGGCGCCGTGCTGCTGCGGGATGCCTCCGGCACGATCGTCGGGGCCCTCGGCGTCAGTGGCGACACCTCGGACAACGATGCCGAAGCGGGTCTGGAAGGGGCCGTCGCGGCAGGTCTGATCGGCGAGGCCTGAGCCCCCTTTCCTTCGCCGGGTCAGCGCACTAGGGTGGCGTCATCGCAGACAGCCGCAGGAACGAGACATGCCGCGCAAGCGTCCGGTCGTCGGGGTTATCGGGAACAGCGCCCTTCTGAACGAATCCTACCAGGTGCATGCCGGAGGCACCATGAACTCGGTCGCCGTGGCCGAGGTGTCCGGTGCGATGCCACTGCTGATTCCGGCCGATCCGAACTATGTCACGGTCGAGGAATTGATGGAGGTCTGCGACGGCTTTCTGCTGACCGGCGGGCGTCCGAATGTGCACCCCTCGGAATACGGCGAGGAACCGACCCCCGCCCATGGCGATTTCGACCGCTGCCGCGATGCGATCACGCTGCCGCTGGTGCGGGCCTGCGTCGCGCGCGGCCAGCCCTTTCTGGGTGTCTGTCGCGGCTTTCAGGAGGTCAACGTGGCGATGGGCGGCACGCTGTATCCCGAGATCCGCGATCTGCCCGGCCGCATGAACCACCGGATGCCGCCCGAAGGCACCATCGACGAGAAATTCGCGCTGCGCCATACCGTCACCTTCACCCCGGGTGGGCCCTTCCACCACCTGATGGGCGCGACCGAGGTGATGACCAACACGCTGCACGGGCAGGGTATCAAGACCCCCGGCGCGCGCATCGTGATCGACGGCTATGCCCCCGATGGCACGCCCGAGGCGATCTATGTCAAGGACGCGCCCGGGTTCACGCTGGCGGTGCAGTGGCATCCCGAATACAACGCCGCCGCTGATCCTGTCTCGCGCCCGCTGTTCGCGGCCTTCGGGCAGGCCGTGCGCGATTGGGCGGCGACGCGCTGACGGCGCCCGGGGCCCCCGGCCAGACCGGGATGCCCATTGCCGCCAGCCACGCCCCTCAGATCGCCGAGGAATGCCCGGTTTTTGCCATGGCGTAGGCGTCGAACTGGGTGGCGATCATGCGGGTCAGGGGGCGGCCTTCGACCGGGATCGACAGACCTTGCGCGTCGACCGTGACGAATGTGCCGAATTTCGCGGCCACCGGGGCAAAGAGCGCCGACACCGCTGCGCGGGACAGGCCGAAATCGCGGCTGATCTCATCGGCCGAAACGCGGAAATCGCACATCAGGGCCTCGATGATGCGGGCGCGCAAGCGGTCCTCGCCATGAAACGCATGGCCGCGTGCGGTGGCGAACTGGCCCTCGCGCACCGCTTTGGTCCAGCCCGAGGTCGCCGCGTTCATCTGCGCATAGCCTTGCGGAAACCGCGAGATCGACGACGCGCCCAGGCCGATCAGGACCTCGGCCGTGTCGTCGGTGTAGCCTTGGAAGTTCCGCCGCAAGGTGCCGTTTCGTGCCGCGACCGCCAGTCCGTCATCGGGGCGGGCGAAATGGTCGATGCCGATGGCCTGATAGCCATCCCAGGTGAACAGTTCGCTGGCGGTTTCGAACAGATCAAGCCGTTCCTCGGGCCGGGGCAGGGTGTCCGACGGGATCATCTGCTGGCGCCGCGCCATCCACGGCACATGCGCATATCCATAAAGGGCCACCCGGTCGGGCGACAGGGACATCAGCTTTTGCACCGAATCGGCCAGACGGATGCGGCTTTGCTGCGGCAGGCCGTAGAGAATGTCGGCGTTCAGGCTGGTCACACCGCGCGCGCGAATCGCCTCGACCGCGGCCTGCGTGACCTCATAGGTCTGATCGCGGCCGATGATCGCCTGGATGTCGGGGTCGAAATCCTGCACTCCGATCGACGCACGGTTCATCCCGAATTCCGCCAGCGCATCCAGTCGCGCACCGTCGATCTCGTTCGGGTCGATCTCGACCGAGAATTCCGCATCCTTGCCCAGGGGCACCACCGCAAGGATCGCGCGGGCCAGATCGCGCATCGCCGGTGCGGGCATCAGTGTCGGCGTGCCGCCACCCCAGTGCAGGCGTGACAGGCTGACACCCTCGGGAAGGATGGCCTTCAGCAGCGACAATTCCTGTTTCAGCGTTTCCACATAGGCCAGCACCGGGTCGTCCGAACTGGTGCCCTGCGTGCGGCAGGCGCAGAACCAGCAGAGCCGCCGGCAGAAGGGGACGTGCAGATACAACGAGATGCGGCTGCCCGGGGCAATCGCGGCGATCCACTGACGGAACTGCGCCGCGCCAACGTCGGCCGAGAATTGCGGAGCGGTGGGGTAGCTTGTGTAACGCGGAACGCGCGCGTCAAAGAGACCCAGTCGGGCGAGTTGCGATACGGTGTTCATTGCCCTAGATTGTCGCGCGACCGCCGAAGGGCCTTGACCTAGATCAATTCGATGCCGAAATCCTCTCTTGCTCCTTTGAAATTTACACATGTTCAATGTGGGGATTGCCCCATCCGGCACCGCGCGGTCTGCGCGCGCTGTGATGAGGACGAACTCTCGCGCCTGGAAGAGACCAAATACTACCGCAGCTTCGAGGCCGGTCAGACCGTGGTCTGGTCCGGCGACCGGATGGATTTCGTGGCGTCGGTGGTGTCCGGCATCGCCACGCTGACCCAGACGATGGAAGACGGGCGCCGCCAGATGGTGGGCCTGTTGCTGCCGTCGGATTTCGTGGGCCGGCCGGGCCGCGAAACCGCGCCCTACGACGTGGTCGCGACCACCGACCTGGTGATGTGCTGTTTCCGCAAGAAACCGTTCGAGGACATCATGGTCACCACGCCCCATGTCGGCCAGCGCCTGCTGGAGATGACGCTGGACGAACTGGACGCGGCGCGGGAATGGATGCTGCTTCTGGGCCGCAAGACCGCGCGCGAGAAGATCGCCAGCCTGATCGCGATCATCGCGCGGCGCGATGCCTCGTTGAAGATGGCAAAGAGCGAGGGGCGCGTCGTCGTGGACCTGCCCCTGACGCGCGAGGCGATGTCGGAATACCTCGGCCTGACACTGGAAACCGTGAGCCGCCAGATCAGCGCGTTGCGCAAGGATGGCGTGATCGAGATCGAGGGCAAGCGCCACATCATCATCCCGGATTTCGATCACCTGGTCGAAGAGGCCGGCGACGACAGCGACGGCGGGTTCCTGGTCTGATCCGCGCGGAGTCGAGCGCCCGTGCGCCCGGAAAAGGCCCGGCCCGCGTCTTACTTTTGCCGTCGATTCCTGTTACAACCCAGGGGTGATGAATTGTTCAAGGACACCCTGGGGATGAGTTCGACGGGCGCTTTCGATTGGGATCAGGATTTCGACGCACTCGTGCACGCGCCGTCGCGCGTGCGCGCGGTGCCCGTGCCGACATCTGCGCCCCCGGCCAGCCCGACCCGCACAGCGCAACCGGACGCACCCCAGGCCGCGCCTGCAAAACAGCGCGGTTCGGGGGCTGAGTCGCCTCTGCGGTCGTGGATCCGGTCGGCGCTGCCCTTTGTGGCAGGGCTGGCGATCGGGCTTGGCGCGGCCTGGCTGGCGCAGGACCAGGCGCGACTATCCGCGACCCTGCACGCGACGGCTGCGGCGCCAGCCGTGACAATGCCCGACGGCCTGGTGACCTATGATCAGTCCCGGTTCGACAACTTTCGTGCCGGGATCGTCGGTTTCAGCGATTCCGAATTGCGAACCTATGCCCGCCGCACCCTGCTGGATATCCGCGCCATGGACAATCCCATGACGGCCTCGTTGCTGGATGCGCTGGTTCTGGTGCGTCAGGAGATGGATCGTCGCGGGCTGCGCACGGCGGCCGACCTGCCCCGGGTGCATTGACCGCGATAGCGATAACACCCTGTCCTGCCACAGTTTTTCCATGCTTCATCCGCGATTTGGCCATGCTCGGCTTGCAACCTGAACGGGTCGCGGACGGCAAGACGCCCCCGCCGATCGGAGGAGAACAGCCATGAGCAAGACCCGTCGTCAGAAGCGTGCCCAACGTCGCAGCCGCGAGCATGTGACCCTGTATCTTTACGGTTCGGACCGCGAGGATGCGATGCGCAGCGCCGCGGCCTTTGGCGCGGGTGGTGCCGGCGGGGTCGCGTGTTGAGCTATTTCGCGGGCATCGCGCCCACATAGTCCAGCGCCATCGCCATCAGCGCCGCCAGGCTTGCGTCATCGGCCAGTGCATCGTCGGTGACATTCACGAAACCGGCCATCGGCCGCCCGGTGAAATCCATCGGGCCGGTGCCGTCAATCGCCCGGGCTGCCGGTTCATGGGGGCCGACGCGGAACATGCCGCCGCCCTTGTGCACGCCGCACAGCATATTACCGTCCAGCAGAAAGCACAGCCCGCCGAACATGCGTTTCTCGGTCACGCCGTGATGGTCGGCCAGCGCCGTGCGCATCAGTTCGGCCATTCCCTCGTCATAAGCCATGCGTTGCCTCCATCATCCCGCGCCGGGCGCCACATTGGGCCCATCGCCGCCGCGATCCGCACGCGCGATGATCCCGGAAAGGGCGCCAGGTGTCGAGGATGCGGTGCAGGCCCACCACCAGTTTCCTGCGGCAGGGCCGCGGCGCGGACACGGTGGGCCGGACAGGGCTGATCCCCGTGAGGGGCGCGGACTTGCCGCGCCCCCGTCCGCCGGGCCTGGGTTTGCCGCTGTCGCCTACAGCGCGATCCGATACAGGGCAAAGCCATTCTCGCCGTCGCCGGCCGGTTCCATCTGAACCCCGCGCGCGCGCACCTCGTCGACATAGTGCGCGGCCGCGGGGCCCGTTTCGAACAGGACCGACGTGCCCGGCATCGGCGCAAAGCCCCAGTTGCCATCAGCGGCGGGCGCGATGGTGCCCTGTTCCACGATATACCGCACGATGATGTCCCGGTTCGTGTCAGGCGCGCGAAACACGATGGTCGAGCCGTCGGCACCCGGGAAATGACCACCACCGCCCGCGCGGTAATTGTTGGTGGCGACGATGAATTCGGCGGTATCGTCGATCGGCGCGCCATCGAACTTCAGGTTGACGATGCGGTGCGCCTCGGGCGCGACGACGGTGCCGTCATTGTCATACCGCGACGGTTGGCTGAGGTCGATCTGATAGGTCACACCGTCGATCACGTCGAAGTTGTAGGACGGGAAGGACGGGTTCAGCAGCACCTGATCGCCGCCACCGGGCGTGATCTGGTTGAACATCCCGGCCGACCGTTCCAGCCATTCGCGCACCTGCGCGCCGGTGATGCGCACCGCCATCAGCGTGTTGGGATAGAGATACAGGTCGGCCACGTTCTTGATCGCCACCGGGCCCACCGGAACATCGGTGTAATACTCGGGCCCGCCGCGTCCGCCGGCCTTGAAGGGCGCGGCGGCCGACAGGACCGGCAGTCCCGCGTGCTCGGTGCCGGACAGGATATCGGCGACATACCATTTCTGCGCCTCGGACACGATCTGAACCGACGGATCGTCCGCCACCAGCGCAAAGTAGGAATAGAGCGGCACCGCGGTCTGCCCCACCTCGGCCCGGACATAGGCGAGGGTGGCTTCGTGGGCCTCGTCGGTCACGTCGACGATCGGTTGCCAGTCACTGACCAGCGCGGTGATCGAGCGATCCTCGTTGCGCTGCGAGATCGGCCGGGTCGAGCTTTGCGAGGTGTCGATCCGCCACGATCCGCCGTCGCGCGTCAGCATCAGGTCCAGAATGCCCAGATGCGACCCCCAGAACCCGGCCATCACCGCGGGCTTGCCCATCAGCGTGCCGGCCTCGGCGTCGATCCCGTCGCCCGAGAAGCTGGCCGAAGGGAAGACCAGGTGCTGGTGCCCGCAGACCAGCGCGTCGATCCCGTCGACGCCGGCCAGATAGAGGGCGGCGTTCTCCATGTATTCGTCATAGCCCGAAGCCGAGATCCCGGTGTGCGCCAGCGCGATGATGATGTCGGCGCCCTCTTCCTTCATTTGCGGGACCCAGGCGCGGGCGGCCTCGACGATGCCGCGCACTGCGAAATTGCCTTCGAGATGCGCGCGGTCCCACTGCATGATCTGTGGCGGCAGGAAGCCGATGAACCCCACCCTGATCGGCAGCGCGGCGCCCGCGCCATCGGTCAGCATCCGGTCCAGGATGACATAGGGCGGCAGATGCAACTGGTCCTCGCGCGGGGTCGGGCCCAGCGCCCGGGCGAAGTTCGCGCAGACGATGGGGAAGTCGGCGCGCGCGTTGACCAGGTCCAGGAAGCCGACGCCATAGTTGAATTCGTGATTGCCCAGCGTGCCCGCGTCATAGCCCAGCGTGTTCATCGCGGCCATGATCGGGTGCAGGTCGCCCTCGTGCATCCCGTGCGAATAGGCCATCCAGTCGCCCATCGGGTTGCCCTGGAAATAGTCGCCGTTGTCCACGGTCAGGGTGTTGGTGGCCTCGGCCCGGATCGCGGCGACGATCGAGGCGGTGCGCGCCAGACCCAGCGTGTCCGAGGGGCGGTCGGCGTAGTAGTCATAGGCCTGCGCGTGACAGTGCAGGTCGGTCGTGGTCAGAATGCGCAGATGGGCCTGCCCTGCGGCCGCCCGGGCCGAAAACGGATGCAGCAGGATCATCCCGGTTGCGGCGGTGGTCGAGGCCAGGAAGGCCCGGCGCGAAAGGCGGTGCATGGTGAACTCCCGGTTGGTTGAGTCGTTTCTGCGGCGAAGCCGACATGGTGAACCCGGCACCGGGCTGCGGCAAGGATTTTGACCGAGGGGTCCACTTTCGAATCGCGGCCTGCCGGGCCCGGTGCCGGGACCGTCATCGCCCGGGGCCATGACGCGGCGATGACAGGGCCTGATCCGACGGACCGGCGCCCCGGGGCACAACCGCCGACGCGACGGTTTTTTGCCATGATCGGGCCTTATCTGCGCCGGAATGGGTCGCGATTCAGCAAATCTGGTGTCTTTTGGAGCGCAGTCTCATGTGCATGAGCCGAATGAAAGTCTCGCAGTTCCTTGCCTCGGAGTCCGGCGCCGTCACCGTGGACTGGACCGTTCTGGCCGCCGCCATTGTCGGGCTGGGTGTGGCCACGGTCGGCGCGGTGCGCAGCGGGGTGATCAGCCTGGGTGGCGATATCGAAACCTCGCTGTCGTCGGCCTCGGTTGCCAGCCTTGGTATGCTGGGGGGCGATGGGTGGGAGTTTGATGTTCTATACGTGCAAAGCTTGGAGTGGATGCACGGCCCGAGCGGGTTCATCGCGCAGATCAGTGCCTGGAACTATACGCCTGCCCAGTTGCAGACCGCCTATGACAGCTATGCACGATCGGCTCAGCTCTACATCAATCAGGGCAACGCCAGTATTGCCGGCCTGATGGTCGATCACATGTATGCGGTCGAACAGATCCTGATGTCGCAGGGGGTTGCCTTGAGTTCGACCTCGTCCTCGGTCCGTTCGATGTACGACGCCGTAACGGGGATGTGATCCGCGGTCGGCCCTTTGATGCGTCGGGCCCGGTGCCGGGCCCGTCATCGCGCGCGGCCATGACGCGGCGATGACAGGGTCTGATCCGACGGACCGGCGCCCCGGGGCACAACCGCCAACGCGACGGTTTTTTGCCATGATCGGGCCTTACCTGCGCCCGAATAGGGGGCGATCCTGCAAATCTGGTGTCTTTTGGAGCGCAGTCTCATGTGCATGAGTCGAATGAAAGTCTCGCAGTTCCTTGCCTCGGAGTCCGGGGCGATCACAGTCGATTGGGTTGTGCTGACCGCGGCGGTGACCGGCTTCGGCATTGCCAGCGCGGTCGCCGTAAGCGGCGGGGTCGATGACCTTGCCGAAGCGATCTCGACCAGTCTGAGTGGCGCAACCGTCGCGCTGCTGGGGGAAATGGGCACAGGCACCGAGGCGCCGTTCGAATACGCGCTGCTCTACGCGTCGGATTCGCTGTATAACAACTGGATGACCAGCTTTTCGACCTGGTCGGATTCCACCTTGCTGCAGATGTATGATGTCTACGCCGCGGGCGCCGAAAACTACATCAACAGCGGCAATCTGACGAACGCGGCGTATTACACCGATCTGGCCTATGCGATGCAGCAGGTCGCCGGGACGCGCGGGCTGGAGGTCTCCGACGGGGGCGCGGCGCTCCCCCGCCTGACGGGTCTTTACAACGATGCGGTGGCTGCGGCCGGCGGCTGACCGACCGGGCGCTCAATGCGCCAGGAACACCGCGTGACGGGCGTTTTCCAGCACATTGCGCGTGGCGCCGCCCAGAATGGCCTCTCGCAGACGCGAGTGGCCATAGGCGCCCATCACCATCACCGAGGCATCGATATCGTCCATGTGCCGCATCAGCACATCGGACACGCGCGGCATCGTCTTTGCCAGAACCGAGACCTCGGCCCGGACCCCGTGGCGCGACAGCATCTGTGTCAGCAATCCGCCAGGATCCGACCGTTCGGGGCTGTGCACCGGCGGGTTCACCACCACCACCGAGACATGGTCCGCCGCCTGCAACAGCGGCAGCGCGCGCCGCACGGCTGACAGCGCCTCGTTCGACTGGTTCCAGGCGATCATCACCCGCTTGCCGAAGTCCGGCACCAGCCCCTGCGGTGGCAGTACCAGCACGGCAGCCTGCCCCTCGAACAGCGCGGCCTCGATGACGGCTTCCTGCGTCGGCAGCGTGCCCTCGCCATAGGGTTGCTGCTGGATCACCAGGTCGGAAAAGCGCGCCCTGAGCCCGACCAGCGCCGGCAACCCGCCGAATTGCACCACCGCCGATTCCGCCCCCCAGCGCAGACTTTCACCATCGAACAGATGACGGGTCCGTGCCTCGAGTTCGGCGGCGTCGCTCTGGGCGCGTTCCAGCGTTTCCTGCAGCAGGATCGGCGAGGCCCCCATGTAGAACCCGCCCGCCGGCGTCATGTCCACGCCGAGGCTGCACGCCGTCAGATGGGCCTCGTGCCGGGTGGCGAAACGGATCGCCTGCGGCAGGGTGGCGTCGATTTCCGCTTCGCTGCCAAGGAAGGTCAGGATAGACTTGTAGTCCATTGCGCATTCTCCTCTCCGGGGCGGTTTGGGCGCGTGCGTCCCGGCCCCGTGTTTCCGGGTATAACCATGGCGGTGCGTCGGTGCGCCGCCTTGATCTCAATCAACCGTTGCGCTCACGATGACTTGACCTGAATCAAGGTTTTGTACGGGCCAAGGCCAGATAACGGCAACGGCGGAACAGGCCCCGAGTCTATCCAGACGAGGGGGAAACGCCAACGAATTGAACAAAGGGACGCAAACAATGTGGGATTACGTCAAGCTGATCGTGCTTGCCGCCGTCGCGGTTCTTGCCGCGGTGGCAGCCAGTCACGCGCGTGACCTCGCCTACCTGACGCACATGATTATCTTCGTGGGCGCCGCGGTAGTGTTTTTCCTGTAGATCCGCCACATGGGGGAAACGGTTCACAATCAAAACGAATATATGGACGGCGTCGTGCGCTATGGCGTGGTCGCGACGGCGTTCTGGGGGTCGTCGGCTTCCCGGTCGGCGTGGTGATCGCGTTCCAGCTGGCGTTTCCGTCGCTGAACACCGGAACTGCTGCAAGGCTTCGGCAACTTTGGCCGGCTGCGTCCGCTGCACACCTCGGCGGTGATCTTTGCCTTTGGCGGCAACGCGCTGCTGGCAACGTCGTTCTATGTGGTGCAGCGCACCACCGCGGCGCAAGCTGTTCGGCGGCAATCTGGCGTGGTTCGTGTTCTGGGGGTATCAGGTCTTCATCCTGATGGCCGCGACCGGCTTGTGCTGCTGGGGTCGACCCAGGTCAGGAATATGCCGAGCCCGAGTGGCTGACCGACCTGTGGCTGACCATCGTCTGGGTGGCCTATCTGCTGGTCTACATGGGCACGCTGATCAAGCGCAAGGAACCCCATATCTACGTCGCCAACTGGTTCTACCTGTCGTTCATCGTGACCATCGCGATGCTGCACGTCGTGAACAACGTCCAGATCCCCGTGTCGTTCTTCGGCTCGGATTCGGTTCCGGTCTGGTCGGGTGTCAATCCGCGATGGTGCAATGGTGGTATGGCCACAACGCCGTGGGCTTCTTCCTGACCGCCGGCTTCCCGGGGATGATGTATTACTTCATTCCGAAGCAGGCCGAACGCCCGGTCTTCATACAGCGCACAAGCTGTCGATCATCCACTTCTGGGCGCTGATCTTCCTGTATATCTGGGCCGGTCCGCACCACCTGCACTATACCGCGCTGCCGGACTGGGCGCAGACGCTGGGCATGACCTTCTCGGTGATGCTGTGGATGCCGTCTTGGGGTGGCATGATCAACGGCCTGATGACGCTGTCGGGCGCACTGGGACAAAGCTGCGCACCGACCCGGTGATCCGCATGATGGTCGTTGCCGTGGGCTTCTACGGATGGCGACCTTCGAAGGGCCGATGATGTCGATCCGCGCGGTGAACTCGCTGTCGCACTATACCGACTGGACCATCGGACACGTCCACTCGGGCGCGCTGGGCTGGAACGGCATGATCACCTTCGGTGCCTCTACTACCTGGTGCCGAAACTGTGGAAGCGCGAGCGTCTCTACAGCCTGTCGCTGGTGAGCTGGCACTTCTGGCTGGCAACGATCGGGATCGTGCTCTACGCCGCCTCGATGTGGGTGACCGGCATCATGGAAGGTCTGATGTGGCGTCAGGTGGACGCGCAGGGCTTCTTGGTCAACTCGTTCGCTGACACCGTGGGCGCCAAGTTCCCGATGTGTGTGGGTCCGCGCCACGGGCGGGACGATGTTCCTGACCGGCGGTCTGATCATGTGCTACAACCTGTGGATGACCGTGCGGAAGGTGGGCGAAGCAAAGCCCGCGTCACCGCGGTTGCCGCTGAATAAGCGGAGGGTGAAATGGGTATTCTCAATCATCACAAGAAAATCGAGACGCACGCCACCCTTCTGCTGGTTCTCAGCTTCTGGTCGTGACCATCGGCGGCTGGTGCAGATCGTGCCGCTGTTCTACCTGCAGAACACGATCGAGGAAGTGCAGGGGATGCGTCCCTATTCGCCGCTGGAACTGGCTGGCCGCGAGATCTACGTCCGCGAGGGCTGCTACGTCTGCCACAGCCAGATGATCCGCCCGATGCGCGACGAGGTCGAACGGTATGGCCACTACTCGCTGGCCGCCAGGATCGATGTATGACCATCCGTTCCAGTGGGGATCAAGCGCACCGGGCCCACCTGCCTGCGTCGTCGGTGGACGCTATTCCGGACGAATGGCACGTCGCCCACCTGCGCAACCCGCGCGACGTGGTGCCGGAATCGGTGATGCCGCCCTATGCGTTCCTGCTGGATCGCCCGATCACCGGGCAATACATCCAGGACCTCGCGAGCACCTATCGTCTGGTCGGCGTTCCCTACACCGACGAGAGATCGCCGCCGCGCCCGAGGACTTTGTCAACCGGGCGGACCCCTTCGCGGATCATACTGCACTGCTTTGAGCGGTATCATGACGCGCAAACCCGCAACTTCGACGGTCAGCCTGAACTGACCGAGATGGACGCGCTGATCGCCTACATGCAGATGGTCGGCACGCTGGTGGACTTCGATACCTTCGTGCGCGATGCGAGCCGCTGACGGGGGGAGGGCAGGGAATGGAACTCTACACTCTCCTGAGGGCACTTCGCCGACAGTTGGTATCTGCTGTTCATGACGGTGTTCTTCGTTGGCGTGATTGCCTGGGCCTGGCGCCCGGCAGCCGCCGGACGCAGGACGACGCGGCGACCAGCATCTTCCGCAATGACGACAGACCGGCTCGGGATCAGGGGCATGACCCCGCCCGCAGCCTGAGCCAGGGGGCACAGTGATGGCCGCACCGAACAAGAAACACGACAAGCCGACCACGGGCCACTCCTGGGACGGCATCGAGGAGTTCGACAACCCGCTGCCGCGGTGGTGGTTGTGGATCTTCTACGCCTGCATCCTGTGGTCGGTGGTCTACTGGATCCTCTATCCGGCCTGGCCGATGGTCAGCCGGGCGACGGCCGGGGTGCTGGGATACTCCTCGCGCGCCGATGTCGATGCCGAAATGGCAACCTGGGACGCCGAGAACCAGGTCTGGTATGACCACCTGGTTTCGACCGCGCCCGACCAGATCGCCGCCGATCCCGAACTTCAGCGGTTCGCGGTGAACGCGGGGGCGTCGGTGTTCCGTGCGCAGTGCTCGCAATGCCACGGCGCCGGGGCGGATGGCGTCCGGATGGGGTCGGGCTTCCCGAACCTGCTGGACGACGAGTGGATGTGGGGCGGCACCATGGATGATATCATCCAGACCGTCACCTACGGTATCCGGAACGAGGAATTCCCGGATGCGCGCTACTCGGAAATGCCGTCGTTCGGCCGCGACGAACTGCTGACCGCGGACCAGATCAACGAGGTCGTTCAGCATGTGCTGGCGCTCTCGGGTCAACCGCATGACGCGGCGCTGGCCTCGGCGGGCGAGCAGGTGTTCCTGGACAACTGCGCGTCGTGCCACGGCGACAACGGTGCCGGCGATACCTTTGTCGGTGCGCCCGCTCTGAACAACGCGATCTGGCTCTATGGTGGCACCGAGGCGGACATCCGCGCCACCGTGACCAACGCCCATTTCGGCATCATGCCGGGCTTTGCCAACCGCCTGCCGGAAGCGCAGATCCGCGCCGTCGCGGCCTATGTGCACCAGCTGGGTGGCGGTCAATAACGTCTGAGAATCTGGCGCCCCGTGAAAACGGGGCGTCAGGGGCTGCACCGGCTCCGTTCCTGTTCGCGCGTTTCCCGGGGCCGGTGCAGTCACAAGATGGACAAGGCGCGCCCGGTCGTCCCGCCGGTGCGCGCCTTTGCCGCATTTATTCGGTTTCCACGATTCGGATTTTTGATGCAAGTCAAGGATGCGTCTCGCGCGCCGTGCGATTGAGCCTCAAGGCCACCCCGAAGGGAGCGAATCCGTGAGTTCCACTGACCCGCAAGACGAACCCGAAGTTCTTTACGCCGCCCGCGAGCCGGTCTTTCCGCGTCGCGTCAAGGGCAGTTTCCGCACCCTGAAATGGTGGCTGATGGGCCTGATGCTGGGCATCTACTACATCACGCCCTGGATCCGCTGGGATCGTGGACCCGCGATGCCCGATCAGGCCGTGCTGGTGGATCTGGCGAATCGCCGCTTCTTCTTCTTCATGGTCGAGATCTGGCCACACGAATTCTATTTCGTTGCGGGCCTGCTGATCATGGCGGGGATCGGGCTGTTCCTGTTCACCTCGGCACTGGGCCGGGTGTGGTGCGGGTATGCCTGTCCGCAAACGGTCTGGACTGACCTCTACATCCTGGTGGAACGCTGGGTCGAAGGGGACCGCAACGCCCGCCTGCGGCTGTATCGGCAACCCTGGGGGGCCGAGAAGATCCGCAAATACGGCACCAAATGGCTGCTGTGGCTGTTGATCGGCATGGCAACGGGCGGCGCCTGGGTGTTCTACTTCACTGACGCACCCACGCTGCTGCACAACCTGGTAACGCTGAACGCGCATCCGGTGGCCTATGGGACCATCGCGGTTCTGACCGGCACCACCTTCCTGTTCGGTGGCTTCTTCCGCGAGCAGGTCTGTATCTATGGTTGCCCCTGGCCGCGGATCCAGGCCGCCATGATGGACGAGGACACCATCACCATCAGTTACCGCGAGTGGCGAGGCGAGCCGCGCGGCAAGCAGCGCAAGGGCGAACCCGAGGGTGCGCACGGCGACTGCATCGACTGCATGGCCTGCGTCAACGTCTGCCCGATGGGCATCGACATCCGCGACGGTCAGCAACTGGCCTGCATCACCTGTGGCCTGTGCATCGACGCCTGCAACGACATCATGGACAAGATCGGCAAGCCGCGCCACCTGATCGGCTACATGGCGCTGACCGACGAAACCCGCGAACGCAACGGCGAGCATCCCAAATCCGTCTGGAGACATGTGTTCCGCCCGCGCACGATCGTCTATACGACCCTCTGGGCCGGGATCGGTCTGGGCCTGCTGGTGGCGCTGTTCCTGCGCACGGATATCGACATGTCGATTTCGCCGATCCGCAACCCGACGCATGTGGTTCTGGGCGACGGATCGGTGCGCAACGCCTATGACATCCGCCTGCGCAACATGTATTCCGAACCGCGGCAGTTCTTCCTGACGGTTGCCGACGATCCCTCGATCACCTTGACGATGGAAGGGGTGCAGGGACAAATGGTCACCGTCGGCCCGGACGAACAGCTGAACCAGCGCGTCTATCTGACCGCCTCGGCCGGCACCGAACCCGCCCGCGAGGCGACCTCGCCGGTGCGCATCTGGGTTTCGGTCACGGGTGACACCGCCCGGATCTATGGCGACACGGTCTTCAACGGGAGCGGTCAATGAGCGCGCAAAACACGCAGGGTCGGGAACTGACGGGACGAATGGTGCTGGCCATCACCGTCTCGGCGTTCGGGGTCATCGTCGCGGTCAATCTGGTGATGGCCTGGTTCGCGGTGGAAACCTTCCCCGGACTCGAGGTGGAAAACACCTATGTCGCCAGCCAGGGCTTCAACGAGCGTCTGCGCGAACAGCAGGCGCTGGGATGGACCACCGACGCCGAACTGGTTGGCGGCCATCTGACCGTGCGCATCACCGATCCGACGGGGGCACCGGCACGGATCGCCTCGTTGACCGGCATTCTGGGGCGGCCGACCACCGAACGCGAGGACACCGTGCCCCGGTTCCGCTATGAGGGGGGCGCCTATGTCGCCGATGTCGATGTCGATTACGGCAACTGGGACCTGCGGTTGACGGGGCACGCCATGGACGGCACCGAATACGACCTGCGCGTGGGCCTGATCCACCACCAAGGATGACCTGACCATGACCGACACGCTGCACGGTCCCGCACCCATTTCGGCCTGCCCCGCCTGCATCGCCACGCCCTCGGCGCTGGACCGGGCGCAGGCGGCGGCGAACGACAGGGGCGCGCGGATCATGCTGTCGGTGCCCGATGCGCATTGCGCGGTCTGCATCACCACGATCGAAAGCGATCTGGAAAAGATGCCGGGCGTCCGAAGCGCGCGCCTGAACCTGACCCTGCGCCGTGTCTCGGTCGAGGCCGAGAGCGACGTGACCCCGGCTGCGATCATCGAAAAGCTGGAAACCCTGGGGTATCCGGCCTACGAACTCGACCCCGGGCAACTGTCGATGACGGAAACCGACAAGCAGGGACGCGACCTGCTGATGCGGCTGGGCGTGGCGGGCTTCAGCATGATGAACATCATGCTGCTGTCCGTTGCCGTGTGGTCGGGCGCGACGGACGCGACCCGCGACCTGTTTCACCTGATTTCCGCGCTCATCGCCGTGCCGACCGTGGCCTTTTCCGGCCAGCCGTTCTTCCGCAAGGCCTGGGCAGGGGTCAAGGCGCACCGGTTGGACATGGATTTCCCGATCTCGCTGGCAATCCTGCTGGCGACCGGCATGTCGTTGTATGAAACGCTCAACGGCGGGGCCCATGCCTATTTCGATGCCGCCGTGATGCTGACCTTCTTTCTGCTGGCCGGGCGGTATCTGGATTTCCGAACCCGTGCCGTCGCGCGATCCGCCGCGCAGGAGCTGGCCGCGCTGGAAGTGCCGCGTGCGATCCGCCTGACGGGCGAGGCCGAGGACACTGTGCCGGTCGCCGAGTTGGCGGTGGGGGATCTGGTGCTGGTCCGCCCGGGCGGGCGCATTCCTGTGGACGGTGTGGTCACCGCCGGACAATCCGAACTGGACCGGTCGCTGCTGACGGGCGAAACCCTGCCCGTCTTTGCCGGCGCCGGCCTGGTCGTGACCGCCGGAGCGGTGAACCTGACCGGGCCGCTGACCGTGCGCGTGACCGCGGCCGGCAAGGACAGTTCGCTGCATCGCATGGCCGACCTGGTGGCCGTGGCCGAAAACGCGCGCAACCGTTACACCACCCTCGCGGAACGTGCGGCGCGGCTCTATTCGCCCTCGGTGCACATCCTGGCCTTTGGCGCCTTTGTCGTCTGGATGTGGCTGACCGGCGGGGACGTCCGCCACGCGCTGAACATCGCGGCGGCGACGCTGATCATCACCTGCCCCTGTGCGCTGGGTCTTGCGGTGCCGGCGGTGGTCACGGCGGCATCGGGTCGGCTGTTCCGCCAGGGACTGCTCATCAAGGATGGCTCGGCGCTGGAACGGCTTGCGACGGTGGACACCGTGGTGTTCGACAAGACCGGAACGCTGACCATGGGGGCACCGGAACCCGTGGATCTGGCGCAGATCCCGGACGAGGACCTTGCCGTCGGGGCCGCGCTGGGGGCGGCGTCCTCGCACCCGCTGGCGCAGTCGCTGGCCCAGGCCGCGCGGGCGCGGGGCGTGATCCCGGTCCTGCTCGAGGATGTGGCCGAGGTGCCCGGTCATGGCGTGCAGGCCAGTTGGCACGGCGCGCGGGTGCGTCTGGGCCGTGCCTCGTGGGTGGGGGCGGACCCGCTCGATGTGACCGCCGCCTATCTGGCCGTGGGCAATCGCCCGCCGCGCGCGATCGCCTTTGCCGATCGCCTGCGCGAGGGCGCGCACGAGGCCGTCGCGGGCCTGCAGGCGCAGGGCAAACGGGTGTTGCTGATCTCGGGCGATGTGCCGGGCGCGGTGCGCGACCTGGCCGATCGTCTGGGCATCGCGGATTGGCGGGCCGAGGCCCTGCCGCAGGACAAGTCCGACGCCATCGCCGCCCTGCAGGCCGAAGGGCGCAAGGTGCTGATGGTGGGGGATGGTCTGAACGACACCGTGGCGCTGACGACGGCGGATGTCTCGATCTCGCCGGCCTCGGCGCTGGATGCAGCGCGGGTTGCGTCGGACATCGTGCTGCTGGGGCAGTCGCTGGCGCCGATCCCGGTGGCACAGCGCATTGCCGCGCGCGCCGTGCGCCGGATCCGCGAGAATTTCGCGATCTCGTTCGGCTATAACATCGTGGCCGTGCCGATCGCGCTGGTCGGGCTGGCGTCGCCCCTGATCGCCGCCTTGGCAATGTCGGCCTCGTCGATTACGGTCGCGCTGAACGCCCTGCGGCTGAGGTAGGAAGTCTGATGGACATTCTGGCTGTGCTGATCCCCGTGTCTCTGTTGCTGGGGCTGGGGGGGCTTCTGGCCTTCTGGTGGACGCTCAGACGGGGTCAATATGACGACCCCGAGGGGGACAGCCATCGCATCCTGCGCGGCGACTACGACGACCACCCAAAATCGTGAGCGTCTCGTCCCGGGGTTGACCTTTGGCTGGCCGAGGCCCTTATTAGCCCCAACGGGAACCGCTAACGAAAAGAGGACATCATGTCGTTCACCCTGCCCGATCTGCCCTATGCCCACGATGCGCTTGCCGCGCTCGGCATGTCCAAGGAAACGCTGGAATACCACCATGACCTGCACCACAAGGCCTATGTGGACAACGGCAACAAGCTGATCGCTGGCACCGAGTGGGACGGCAAGTCGCTGGAAGACATCGTCAAGGGCACCTACAAGGCCGGCGCCGTCGCCCAGAACGGCATCTTCAACAATGCCTCGCAGCACTGGAACCACATGCAGTTCTGGGAAATGATGGGCCCCGGCGAGAACAAGCTGATGCCCGGCGCGCTGGAAGCCGCGATCGTCGAAAGCTTTGGCTCGGTCGCCAAGTTCAAGGACGATTTCGCCGCCGCGGGCGCGGGGCAGTTCGGATCGGGCTGGTGCTGGCTGGTCAAGGACACCGACGGTGGCCTGAAGGTCACCAAGACCGAAAACGGCGTGAACCCGCTGTGCTTCGGCCAGACCGCGCTGCTGGGCTGCGACGTGTGGGAGCATTCCTACTACATCGACTTCCGCAACAAGCGCCCGGCCTATCTGACCAACTTCCTGGACAAGCTGGTCAACTGGGAAAACGTGGCGGCGCGTCTGGCGTCGGCCTGATCCTGCCGGTCGGACCGCAGGGAAAGGGGGCCGTGCGGCCCCCTTTTTTCGTTTCGCGCCTTATTTCGAAGGCTCGGGTGCCGGCGCTGGCGCCACCGGGGCGGGGGCCTGGGCCGGCGCGGGTGCGCCGACAAAGCTGTAGCTTCCCGACCAGACGCCATAGTTCGAGGACCGGACACCGTTCGCATCCGATGCCTGATAGCTTTGCTGCCCGGGAAGGATCGTCACCTGAACCGTGCCGGTCTCGCCCACGCGCAGGATGCCGGCGTGCACCGCGGCGGCGGCCAGCCGGGAATCGTCGGTGTAGATCCCGCTTCCCCAGACCGACCCCGAGGCCGCGCCCGTCACGGTGAAAGCCAGGGTCTGCCCGACCTGCGCACGATAGTTCACCAGGTTGCCGGGATCGGGCATCACCTGCATCGGCGGCTGCTGCGGCGCCTGTCCGCCGGGATCCTTGCCATCACCCTGCCCACCCGCAGCGCCCATGGTGTAGCTTTGCAGTTCCAGCATGGCCTGGCAGGTCTGCGTGCTGAAGGTGCCAACCCAGATATCATAGGCCCCCGCCGGCGCATCGCTCAGGCGCACGGCCGGGTTCAGCCCGTTGGTGTCGTCGTTGAAATGCCATTGGCCATTGGCGTCATTGACCAGCAGCACCGTATCGCATTCCGCCGTCACGCGGATCTCGATGTCGCTGTGGCTGCTGTTGTCGGTCACGGTCAGGTCGAAATCGGGCTGGGTGATGACATAGCCCCAGCCACCCAGCCCGCATTGCGCCAGATCCACATTGCCTCCGGCCACCACGGGCAGGCTCTGGGGGGTGGCGATATCGGCCGCGGCATAGGCGATCTGGGCGCCTGTCATGCTCCAGTCCGGGCAGGACTGCGCAACGCTGGCGCCGCTAGATGCCAGCACCGCCACAAGGGCGATGGCGATGGGCCGCAAGGTCTTGGTCTGCATTGAAACTCCTGTTTGAAAAAAGGGCTCAAGGCATCGCGCTCCAGGGATAGGCGAAGTCACCGCCCGCCTGGTTGAACGTGCCGCTGATCTGGCCATCGGTCAGGGTGCCGCGATAGACCTGAACAGCACCGGGAATCGGCCGGGTGAACTGCACGATTCCGGTCACGGGGTCATAGCTGACATCCTGCAGGACCTCGGGCGAACCCAGCGCGGCAAAGGCCAGGGTGCCGCTCCAGCGGGTGCCGTCCCAGGTCAGGGTCAGCACGCCGGGGAAGGCATTGGCACTGATCTGCCATGTCCCGGCGGCATCGGGCCTGCCGGGGTCTGGCCCGGGGTCTGGCGCCGTCTCGACAAAGGCATAGCTGCCGTTCCAGCGCCCATAGCTCGACGAATGCGCGCCGTTCTGATCGCTTCCCTGATAGCGGTCCTGACCGGGCAGGATCTGCACCGTCACCACGCCGGATTGTCCCACATGCAGGAGGCCCGCGTGCACCGCCGCGCGTGCCAGACGCGAATCGTCGGTATAGGTGCCGGTGCCCCACAGGCCGCCTGTCTCGGCGCCGGTGACCTGAAAGCGGAAGGTCTGTCCCACCCGGTCCCGATAGCCCGTCAGCCCGCCGGGGTCGGGCAGGGCGTCGGGATCCGCGGTGACGGTCGGTTGCAGGTGCGCCAGCAGGGTCGCCTGACAGGTCTGCATGCCGAACGTTCCCGCCCAGACGCGATAGACCCCCGGCACCGGCGCGTCGATGGTGACGCGGCTGTTCAGGTCGGCCGCATCGTCGTTGAAGTGCCATGCCCCGCGCGGATCATGGACCAGCATCACCGGGTCGCAGGTGCCGTCGATGCCCAGGTCCAGCGTGTTGCCGGACAGATCGCCCGCGATCGTGAGCGAAAAGTCGGGTGCCTGGATCACATGGCCATGCCCGGGCACCGAACCGCAAGCGGCCAGATCCAGATTGCCCCCCGCGACCACACCAAAGCTGCGTTGCGTGCGCAGGTCGGCCGGGCTCAGCGTGATCGGCTGGCCGACGGCCGTCGGATCGGGGCAGGGCGCGGGTTGCGGGGGTTGCGGCTGCGGCGGCTGCGGGGGTGGTTGCCCGCCGACCGCCTGCACCGCCATGGTGGCCTGGCAGGTCTGCGACCCAAAGGTGCCGACCCAGATGTCATATTGTCCGACGGCGGCCTGGGGCAGGTCGATTGCCGGGTTCAGCCCGTTCGAATCATCGTTGTAATGCCACTGGCCCAACGCATCGTTGATCAGCATGACCGTGTCGCAGGCGCCGTTGACCGTGAACCTCAGCCCCGCGCCCAGCGGATTGGCCGTCAGGTTCATCGAGAAATCGGGCGCCTGGATGATATATCCGTGCCCGGGCACCGATCCGCAGGCCGCCAGGTCCAGGGTGCCGCCGGCGATCACGCCTTGGGTCTGCGGCAGGCCCAGGTCCTGCGCGGCGAAGTTCAGAAGCTGCCCGGGCAGGTGGTAATCGGGGCAGGCCGCGGGTTGTGGCGGCTGCGGCTGCGGGGGCTGCGGCAGGTTGCCCAGGGTCTCGGCCACCAGGGTGGCGGGACAGGTCTGCGCGCCAAAGGTGCCGACCCAGATGTCATAGAGGCCAACCTGTGCCGACGGGATCACCACGGCCGGATTCAACCCGTTGCTGTCGTCGTTATACGACCACTGCCCGTTCGGCCCGCGGACCAGCAGAACCGTATCGCATTGGCCGTCGACGCCCAGCCTGAGGTCGCGCCCGGGCGCGTTATGCGTCAGGTTCAGCGTGAAATCCGGCCCCTGCACGATCCGGCCATGGCCGGGCACACTGCCGCAGGCCCCCAGGTCCAGCGGGCCGCCGGCCGTCACGCCGTGGCTTTGCGCGGTGGTCAGTTGCTGGCTGGAATAGGTCAGCATCAAGCCGTTCTGCCCGGGATCGGGGCAGGCGGCGGGTTGTGGCGGTTGCGGCGGCTGGGGGATGATCTGACCGCCAAAGGTCTCGGCGGTGAAGGTCGCGCCACAGGTCTGCGCGCCAAAGGTGCCGACCCAGATGTCATAGGCGCCCGTCGCGGCATGGGACAGGCGAATCGCCGGATTCACGCCGTTGGTGTCGTCGTTATAGGACCACTGGCCGTTCGGCCCGCGCACCAGAAGCACCGTGTCACACTGGCCGTCCACCCGGAACTCCAGATCGTAACCCGGGACATTGTGGGTCAGCGTCAGGGTGAAATCGGGTTGTGCGGCAACATGGCCATGGCCGGGGACGCCCGGGCAGTTTGCCAGGTCGGCGTTGCCGCCCGCCGTCACGCCATGTGATTGCGGCACCCACAGTTGCTGGCCGGAATAGCTCAGCGCCTGGCCGTTCTGATTCGGGTTCGGACACAGCACCAGTTGCGGCGGTTGCAGGACCGGCGGCACCGGCAGCACCGGGGGTTGCGGCAGCAGCGGCAGGCCGCCGCCTGCACCGACGGTGCGGGCGGTCAGCGTCGATCCGCAAAGCTGCGCGCCAAAGGTCCCGACCCAGATATCGTATTCGCCGGTCTGTGCGGCGGGGATCGTGATCTCGGGGTCCAGGCCGTTGGTGTCGTCGTTGAACAGCCATTGCCCGTTCGGTCCCCGCACCAGCAGCACCGTGTCGCATTGTCCGTTGACACCCAGCACGAGGGCGCGTCCGGGGGCATTGTGGGTCAGGTTCAGGGTCACATCGGGTTGCAGGGCGACATGGCCGGTTCCCGGCACCCCGGGGCAGGCGCCCAGGTCCTGCCCGCCGCCCGCCGTGATCGACCGGCTCAGGCCCGTGGTCAACTGCTGGCTGCTGGCACTCAGCATCTGGCCATTCGCATTCGGATTCGGGCAGGCATGGGCGGCGCCGCCAAGGGCCGGGAACAGCAACGCGGCCAAAGCGCCGAGGACGAAAAGCCTGGGGGTCGGGGACATGGTCACCTCCGTTCAGGGAATGGCCGGGCGCCGTGCGCGCGGAAACAGGATCAATGAAAACAGGGAAATGCTGCGCCTGCCGGGCTGCAAAATCAAGGAATTTGCGCGTGAGCGGCGTTTGCGGTCAGTCCGCGCGCAACAGGATCAGCAGCGCCGCGACGATCAGCACCACCCCCGGCAGGACCGTCAGGCCGGGCACGCCATGACCCAGCGCCAGCTCCCACAGGATGATCCAGACGGGCGTTGCATAGGTATAGGCCATGACCTTTGACGCGGGCAGCCTTTGCGCCGCGAACTGCATGGCCGAGGCCGAAAACGCGGTGGCGAACACCACCAGATACCCCAGTGCCACCCAGACCAGCGCCGGCAGGCCCAGCCAGTCGGTGGCCAGCACCGTGCGCCCGTCATAGAGCATGAGCACGACAAAGCCCGCCAGCGTGACCAGCGAGGCCGTGACCATCGCGCCTTCGCCCCGGTTCAGGCGCCGCAACATCGGCGTATAGAGCGCGTGCAGGACGCAGCCCAGGAAATAGATCGCCTCGCCCTGGCCGATCTGGAATCCCATCAGCGCGCGCATGTCACCGCCAAAGATCACCCAGACCGCGCCAGCCGCCCCGACCGCCAGCGCCGCCGCGACATAGGGCAGCGGGCGTTGGCCCAGCAGCGGCCAGGCGATCAGCGCGGTCAGCAGCGGTGTCAGCGTGAACACCGCCCCGGCCGAGACCGGGTGCGCGGTCTTGAGCCCCTCGAACATCAGGACGAAATAGCCGCCATAAAGCACCGCCAGCAGGCCATAGCGCCAGGGTGCCACCAGATCGGCGCGGCTGAATCCGTGTCTGCCGCCGCGCCCGCCCCCCGTCACGACCACCAGCACCGCCAGCACCAGCGAGGCCAGCAGAAAGCGCACCGTCGTCAGGGCCACGGGGGGGATGTCGTTCGCGACCATCACGCCCAGGCTGAAACTGCCGGAAACCGCGGCGGAAAAGCCCAGCATCGCGGCATGACCGCGCAGCGCCTGCCTGCGTCCGCGCGTTTCGGCGTAGGGATCGCTCATGCCGCGAACGTGTCCTTGATGATGCGGACGGCGGCCTGCACCTTGGGCGTGCGGTGCAGGTCAACGTGGGTCACCAGCCAGACAGGGGCCTGCCATTCCGGCCGCGGCGGCAGGACTTCGATCAGGTCGGTGGGGCTGTCCTCGCCATAGTGGAAACCCAGGCCCAGGCCGTCCACGATCGCTGCCCGCCGGGCCGCGGCCTCGTTCGAGCGGAACACGACCCGCGGCGCCGGGGTTCGCCCGGCCAGCCATTGTGCAAAGGGCGCGCGGCTGTCGTCCAGTTCTTCGGTCACGAAGCGGTGGTTGATCAGGTCCTCGTCGCCCTGCGGCGCGCCGTGACGGTCCAGGTAGGCCTGGCTGCCATACAGCGCGACATTCAGCCGCGACAGGGGCTGCACGACATTGTCGGGTTCGGACGGGCGGGTGCCGGCACGAATGGCGACATGCGCCTCGCCGTATTCCAGCCGGAACAGGCGCCGGTCGGTCTGGATGCGCAGCGCCAGGTCGGGGAATTCCGCGCAAAGCTGCCGCGTCGCCGGGCGCAGCAGCGGCACCAGCCCGGGCAAGGTGGTGATGACCAGTTCGCCCGAAATCGCACAATCGGTGCCCGTCAGGCGGGTGCTGAGTTGCGCGAACTGCTCGTCCGTGACGCGCCCGACCTGTGCCAATGCCGCGCCGGCCTCGGTCGGGGTATAGCCGCGCGCATGGCGCTGGAACAGCTTGACGCCCAGCCGCGCCTCAAGAGCGTCGATATGGCGGATGACGGTGGCATGGTGGACGCCCAGGGCCTCGGCCGCGCCGCTGACGGTTCCCGCGCGGGCGACGTGCCAGGCGGTGCGGATTTCGTCCCACGATTCGATGCTCATGCGGCACAGCCCCAACGGTTCGCGCGTATCTTGTTGGATCGGCGCAGGGCGTGCAAGGGGCGATCCCTGCCTTGACCTGGGGCTGTCCGGCCCGTCATAACAGCCCCTGAACCGCCAGGAGGACCCGATGCAGCCCGCCGAACACGCGCTGATCGCGATCGACATTCAGAACGATTTCTGCCCCGGCGGCGCGCTTGCGGTCGACGAGGGCGATGCCGTCGTCTCGCGCGTCAACACGCTGATGGACGATTTCGCGGTGCGGGTGCTGACCCAGGACTGGCACCCCGAAAACCACCTGTCCTTTGCCGCGAACCATGACGGTGCCGCGCCGTTTTCGATGACGGAAATGCCCTATGGCCCTCAGGTCCTGTGGCCGCGCCATTGCGTGCAGGGGACCGAAGGGGCGGCTTTTCACCGGGCCCTGCGCACCCATCCGGCCGATCTGATCCTCAGGAAAGGGTTTCGACCCGAGATCGACAGCTATTCCGCGTTCTTCGAGAACGACAGGACCACCCCCACCGGGTTGGAGGGGTATCTGCGCACGCGCGGCGTCACCCATCTGACGCTGGTCGGTCTGGCGACGGATTTCTGCGTCGCCTATTCGGCGCTGGATGCGGCGCGTCTGGGGTTCGAGGTCGTGGTGCGGATGGATGCCTGCCGGGCGATCGATCTGGACGGTTCGCTCGACGAGGCCCTGTCGCAGATGCGCGCGGCCGGGGTGACCCTGGCGAACGGCTAGGGCGGCTGACCGGCCTATTGCTCGCCGGTCCAGTGCTTTTCGATCAGCCGATAGTTGCCCATCAGGAAGACGAACATCACCCCCATCTGCCCGAACGTGTCCCAGAAGACATAGACATCGGTGGAAAAGTTCCGCCAGATCACTTCGTTCATGGCGGCAAAGGCCAGAAAGAACCAGGCCATGCGACGGGTGAGGATCATCCACCCTTCATGGTCCAGCGGCAGCGCCTGGTCCAGGACGAAGGCCAGCCAGGACTGGCCGCGCCACAGGCCGATGAACAACAGGATGCCGAACAGGCCGAAGATGAAGGTGCTCTTCATCTTGAACACGCGTTCATCGTTGAACAGCACCGTGCCCAGGCCCAGCACGATCACCAGCCCCAGCGTGACGATCTGCATCCGGTTCAGGCGCCCAGTCAGCAGGCGCAAGGCTACGGTCGCGGCGATCTGCAAGGGCACAAAGGCCACCACCGCCACCACGAATCCGGCGTAGTCGGTGCCACCCAGCGTCACCGTGGCGTCGCGCATCCACAGATAGACCGCCAGGAACACGGCGAGCGGGCCGAATTCCAGAGCCTGTTTGACCAGCGCCGAGGGCTGTTTGCGGGGTTCGGACATGGGGTCTCCTGCAGTCTGCGCGCCATCTGACCCGGAACGCCCCCCCAACGCAAGAGAGGCCGACACCCCCGCGCGCGCCCCGGCGATCAGCGGTCCGCCGGTCCCGTGGCCTTGCAGGGGGGGCTGGCCCGCGAGTGGCGCGTGCGCCTATGCTGGCACATCCCATCCCGAGGTTCCCATGATTCGTTCCGTCGCCCTCGTCCTGACTCTCGCCGCGACGCCGGCTTTGGCTGATCCCACCATGGAATGCCCCGGCGGCAGCCAGATCGAGATCGCGGCCTGCCTGGCGGCGGTGCTCGACGGTGTCGATCACGCGGTCACGGTCGCGTTGGGTTTTGCGCAATCGTCCGCCAGCGATCTGGACGAGGCGACCGGCCGCGCCGATGCGCTTCCCGCCGTCGATGCCGCGCAAGCCGCCTGGACCGCCTATCGCGATGCGCAATGCGCGGCGGTGGGCGCGGGTTTCGGCGGCGGGTCCGGCACGTCGATTGCCATCCAGTCGTGTCGCATCGACCTGGGCCGCGCGCGGATGGACGCGCTGCTGGACATGGCGCGCTAACCCTCCAGCGCGTCCAGCCCGCCGAGCAGCGTCTGCGGTTGGCCCGCCTGGTCCATGTGGTGCCTGAGCCGCTGATTGTAGCCGCCGGCGGTATTCAGCGCATCGAGCAGCGGCGCGGTCGGGGAATCGAGCAAGCTCGACCCGACCAGATGCCGCAGGAATTCCTCGCCCTGGTAACCGCGCCTGGCCAGCCACTCCGCCGCCGTGCCGACCAGCGCGGCGGCAGGCGACAGCACGGCCTGCGCGCACAGAAAGGCGTCCAGCTCCGCCGCATCCCGCATCGCGAAGACCTGGTTGCGGGGGCCGAACAGCGCGTCCACCGGGGCGCGGTCCCCCAGCACCAGGATGGGAGAGCCGCCGCGCGCGATACCGGGAAAGGGCAGCATGATCGCGGCCGCCCTGGCCGGGGCGATCAGCGGCGCCAACTGCGCCAGCCCGATACCGGCCATGAAGGAAATCACCACCTGATCGGCGCGAAACACCAGCGCGCGCAGGATGTCCGGTGCCGCATCAGGCAGCAGCGCGACGAAAACCGTGTCGCTTGAGTCGATCACGGCCTGATTCGCGGCAACGCGGACTGTGTCGAAACGCGCCGCAAGGGCCCGGGACTGCGCCGCGCCGCGTTCCGAAACCGTGATCGCATGATCCTGATCCGCCAGCCCCTGCACCACCGCCGAGGCGATGGTGCCGGTTCCGATGAACCCCAGGCGCATCAGCGCATCCGGGCGATCAGGTTGTCTTTCAGAACGAACTGGTGATAGAGCGCCGCCGCCACATGCAGGGCCACCAGGACCCACGCGATGTTGAACAGGACCTCGTGCACGTCGCCGGCATCGGTCACGCCCAGGAACCAGGCGGTGATCCCCGACAGCGGCAGAAGCAGCAGCACCAGATACAGCAGGCCGTGCACGATGGTCGACCCGAGCGTGAGCATCGGATGCTGGTTGTCCACCGGTGCCGGTGCGCCCTGGGCGAACCGCAGCACCAGACGCAGCAGCATCAGCACCAGGATCGACACACCCACCCACACATGCAGGCTGGTGCCGGTCGAGGCCGTGGCCGTGCCGGTGGTGCGCAGCGCGCGCCATGAATCGTTCATCCACTCATGGCTGAAGAAACTGACCGCAAGCAGCAGAAGAATGAGCCAATGCAGCCCGCGCTGGGCTGCGGAATATTTTCGAACGTCGGTCGTCATGACAAGGTTCCTTGCAACTGTCCTGTTCCCACACACGCGCGCGGGGCGCCTTTCCGTCGCCGTCGGCCTTTGCGGCCTTGTTTTCCGGCACTATCCCGCGCTTACTGTCGCACGCCCGGCGCCCGGCTTCCAGCCCCGGCAATGCAGGCAGGGGACGGATGATCCGATCTGCAACACCTGACGACGCCCGACGGATCGCCGCCTTTCATGCGACGGTCTGGCGCCAGACCTACGCCAGCCTCGCCCCGGCCGAGGCCCGCGCGCAGCTGACCGAGGCACGGCGCCTGGTGCAATGGCAGGCCGCGTTGGCCGATCCCGGGCGCCAGACCTGGCTGGCCGAGGACGCCGGCGCGCTGCAGGGGCTGGTCAATGTCGGCCCGCCTGACCCCGCGGTGTTCGGCGCGCGGGGCGAGATCAAGCATCTCTACGTTGCGCGATCGGCGCGGCGCCAGGGGCTGGGCGCGCGCCTGCTGTCCATGGCCCGCGCGGCGCTGGCGCAGTCGGGGTATGCGGGGGCCGGGCTGGGCGTGGTGCGCCAGAACCAGGCGGCGCGGGCGTTCTACCGCGCCCAGGGCGGGCGCGAGATCGGCACCTTCACCGACCCCGGCCCCTTGTGGCGGTCCGACATGGTTCTGGTCGTCTGGGACTGAACCGGGATCAGCGGGCTGCCGTCACGATGAACTCGACCTTGAAATCCGGCGTCGCCAGTTTGGCCTCGCCGGTGGCGCGGGCCGGCGGGTTTGCCGGGTCGATCCAGGCTTCCCAGACGGCATTCATGGCGGCAAAGTCGGCCATGTCGGCCAGCCAGACCGTGGTGGTCAGGATCCGCGACTTGGTGGTGCCGGCAGCGGCCAGCAGGCGGTCCACCTCGGCCAGCGCGGCCTGCGCCTGCTCGGTTACGCCGGGCCCTTCGCCGACCTGACCCGCCAGATAGACGGTGTCGCCGTGGATGACGGCGGCGCTCATGCGGCGGCCGGGTTCGAGGCGGGTGATCTCGGTGGTCATGGCTACTCCTGCTTTGGGTTGCGCTGTTTCTCAATCACGCCACCGCCTTTCCCGCAAGAGCGGTTGAAACCGCGCCGCCCGCGCGGCATGAAAGGGGGCGAGAACCCGGAGCCATCATGCCCGACACCCCAGCCGCTCAGGCGTTGATCGAAACCTTTGGGCGGATCGTCGTCATCAACCTGCCCGACCGCGCCGACCGTCGCCGGGGCATCGACGCCGAATTGCGCAAGGCCGGCCTGTCGCTGGATCACCCCGCGGTCGAGCTGTTCACCGCCGTTCGGCCGGACACGGCCGCGGGTTTCCCGTCGATCGGCGCGCATGGCGCGTTTCGCAGCCACCGCGGCGTGATGGCGCGCCTGCTCGACCAGGGGTGGTCCCGCGCGCTGGTGCTCGAGGACGACATGGCCTTTGCGCCGGGGGCCATCGCGCGCCTGCCGGCCCTGGCCGCGGCCTTGGCGGTCCGGGATTGGGACATGCTCTATGGTCACCCCGGCGACCGGCCCGACGCGCTGCCACCGGCAGAGGCCGGCCTGGTGCCTCTGCCCGCCGATCTGGGCCTGATCCAGCTGCATTTCCTGGGCCTGACCCGGCGGGCCGCCGAAATCGCGGTGCCCGCCCTCGATGCCATGGCCGCCCGCCCGCCGGGCAGCGCCGACGGCGGGCCGATGCATGTCGATGGCGCGCTCAACTGGGTGCGTCAGTCCAACCCCGCGTTGCGCGCGCTGGCCGTTCAGCCGGCGCTGGCGCTGCAACGATCCTCGCGCAGCGACATCGCCGCGCCGCGATGGTTTGACCGGACGCCCGGCCTGCGCCAACTTGCCACGATGTTGCGCGGCCTGCGCTGACCGCGCTGCGCAATTCGCCCCCCTGACGCCCCTGATCGAGCCTCGCCTGCCATGACCCCCCAAGACTTTGATACCCTGGTCCGCAATCGCCGTTCGGTGCGCGGTTTTCTGCCCCGCCCGGTGCCGGACACGGTGATCGACGCGGCCTTTGAAAGCGCGCTCTGGGCGCCGTCGAACTGCAACGTGCAACCCTGGTCGGTGCATCTGGTTTCGGGCGAACGCCTGCGTGATCTGGGGCGGGCGCTGACCGCGCGTGCCGCCAGCGGTGCCGCCGCCCCGGACGTGCCCATGGATACCGCCTATACGGGACTGTATCGCGAACGGCAGATCGCGTCGGCCAAGGCGCTTTACGGGGCGATGGGGATCGCCCGGGATGACAAGCAGGGCCGCGTCGATGCCTTTCTGCGCAATCTCGATGCCTTCGGCGCGCCGCATGCCGCCTTTGTCTTTTTGCCGGAAGGGTTCGGCACGCGCGAGGCGGCCGATCTGGGGGGCTTTGTGCAGACCGTGATGCTGGCCCTGACCGCGCATGGCGTGGGCAGCGTCGCCCAGGGCGCGCTCTCGCTGTATCCCGAGGCAGTGCGGGCCCATCTGGGGCTGGACGAGGGCGCGCAGCTGATGTGCGCAATCGCGTTCGGCTATGAGGACCCGGCACATCCCGCCAACGCCGCGCGCACCGAACGCGCGCCCCTGGCGTCGATCCTGACCCGCCACGCCCCCTGACTGCACGCCCCGTGACCGGGCGAACGCCGCCCGCGATGGACATGACCGACAGCGAAGGCGTGGAGGTGGGTACCGGAATCGAACCGGTCTTCACGGATTTGCAATCCGGTGCGTAACCTCTCCGCCAACCCACCGTTGCCCGAGGCTGGGACTGCTTTAGCGGCTTGAACCGGGCTGTGCAAGGCCCCTCTGGTGCGGCGATGTCAACCGCCCAGAGCGTCCCGAAGAAAGCGCAGCCAGTTGCCGCTGGTCAGCTTGCCGATCAGCGGTTCGCCGTACCCATGCGCCCGCATCGCGGCGATCAGCGCCGGCAGGTCGGCGCAGGATTGCAGGCCGTCGGGCAGGGGCGCGCCGTCGAAATCCGAACCCAGCCCGACGTGGTCCTCGCCCGCGCCCTCGATCAGCGCATCGAGCTGGCGCAGGCAATCCTCCAGCGTCGCCCGTCCGCTGCGCCAGCCTTCGGGGGACAGGAACACGGTGGCATAGTTCAACCCGACCATGCCCCCGGTTTCGCCGATCGCGCGCAACTGGGCCTGCGTCAGGTTGCGGGTCACGGGGGCCAGGTCCCAGGCATTGGAATGCGTGGCCACCAGCGGCAGCCCGGCCGCGGCGATGTCCTCGAACCCCTTCATGGTCAGGTGGCTCGTATCCACCACCATGCCCAGGTCGGCGCAGCGCGCGATCAGCCGTTTGCCATCGGCGGTCAGGCCAGGGCCGGTGTCGCCGTCCCGGTCGTAGCCAAAGGGAACCCCCTCGCCCCAGGGTGTCGGGCGGGACCAGACCGGCCCCAGCGAGCGCAACCCCAACCCGTGCAGCGCATCGAGAACCAGAAGGTCGGGGTCGATACATTCGGCGCCCTCCAGATGCAGCAGCGCGGCGATCCCGCCGGTGTCCATCACCTGCCGGATATCCGAGGCCGAGATGCACTGCGTCACCATGCCCGCCGCGCCGAGCTGCCGCAGGATGCCGACCTGTGCCATGACCGGCACCAACGCGGTTGCGTGGTCCATCGGCGCGGGCAGGGGCATGGCGTGTCCCCGGAACCCCCTGAAATCATAGGGCCGCCGGGCCGAGGGCGCGTAGAGGGCAAAAAAACCGCCGCCAAAGCCGCCCGCCTTTGCCGCAGCCTGGTTGATATGCCCCTCGTTGCGCGCGAATCGCCGCACCGGATCGTCGCCGGCGCACCACAGCCGGCTCAGGACATCGTTGTGACCGTCAAACACCCGCATCGCGCGTCCCTTTCAGACTGTCCGGACCCGGCCCGAAGGGTCCGCGCATATCGCTCCCTGGCAAGACCTAGCCCATCTCGTCCGACGGAATGATCGGAAAGAACGTGCCGCCAGACCAGAGTCCGAACCACGATTGCCCCTCGTGCCGGGCGTGTTCACCCAGGTCGACCAGCCGATAAAAGCTCTTGCGGTCGATCAGGGCCTCAAGCCCGGCGCGGATCATCACATAGGGGGCGGGCTCGCCGGTCCCGGGGTCGCGCGTCACGCGGATCGGATGCTCGATCCCGGCCTCGGCATGATCGCCGACGTTGGTTTCGAACACCAGAACCTGGGTTTGCCCATGCCCGCGCGCGACAAAGTCGACCGCCACGAAGGGCGCGTCGTCAACGGTGATTCCCACCTTTTCGACGGGTGTGACCAGGTAATACTTGCCGTTTTCGAGCTTCAGGATCGTGGAAAACAGCCGCACCAGCGGCGCCCGTCCGATCGGCGTGCCCAGATAGAACCAGGTGCCATCACGCGCGATGCGCATGTCCAGGTCGCCGCAAAACGGCGGGTTCCACAGGTGCACCGGGGGCAAGCCGCCCTTTTTCGCGGCCTTCCCGGCGGCCTTGGCCAGGCTGTCCGCGCTGGGTGGTGAGCCGGGGGTCACATTGTCTTGTGGCACAGTCATTTTCCGAAACGAGGTCTGGGCGAGTGGGTTCAACCTGACATATAACCGGCCGTGAACCAAGGTCACGCCCGGAGGAACCCGCATGAGCGACACCCTGCTCCCCGCCATCGAGGCGCTGGGCGACCGGCTGTCACAGGCCCGCGCCGCCATCGCGCCGCGCTTCATCGGTCAGGAAACGGTCGTGGATCTGGCCCTGACGGCGCTTTTGTCGGGCGGGCATGCGCTGCTGGTCGGTCTGCCCGGTCTGGGCAAGACCCGGCTGGTCGATACGCTGGCAACCGTCATGGGCCTGCAGTCGAACCGTATCCAGTTCACGCCGGACCTGATGCCCGCCGACATCCTGGGGTCCGAAGTGCTGGAGACCGCCGAGGACGGCAAGCGCGTCTTTCGTTTCATCGAAGGCCCCGTGTTCTGCCAGCTGCTGATGGCCGACGAGATCAACCGCGCCAGCCCGCGCACCCAGTCAGCCCTGCTTCAGGCGATGCAGGAACGCGAGGTCACGATCGCCGGCCAACACCGCAAGCTGGGGATGCCCTTTCACGTCCTCGCCACGCAGAACCCGATCGAGCAGGAGGGCACCTATCCCCTGCCGGAGGCCCAGCTTGACCGGTTCCTGGTGCAGATCGACGTGCCCTATCCGGACCGCGATACCGAACGCGCGATCCTGATGGCGACCACCGGGACCGAGGATGCGCAGGTGCAGGGCGTCTTCAGCCCCGCCGATCTGCTGGCCGCGCAGACATTGATCCGCCGGATGCCGGTCGGCGACAGCGTGGTTGCCGCCATTCTGGGGCTGGTGCGCGCCTGTCGCCCCGGCACGCCCGATGCCGACGCCACGCTGGGCGACGCGCTGGCCTGGGGCCCGGGCCCGCGGGCGGCGCAGGCGCTCATGCTGGCGGTGCGCGCGCGTGCACTGTTGCAGGGCCGTCTGGCCCCCTCGACCGAGGATGTCGCCGCGCTCGCCCGTCCGGTGCTGGTGCATCGCATGGCCCTGAGCTTTGCCGCCCGGGCGCGTGGCGAGGATCTGGGCGGTGTCATCGACCGCATCGCCGCCCGCGCCACCGGCGTGACGGAGGCGGCTGCGTGAATCCAACCGGGCCCGCCCTGCGCCGCTCGGCCGAGGCGCTCTCGGGCGCGTTGCCGCCCCTGCTCGTCGCTGCCGAGCATCTGGCGAACAGCGTGCTGCCGGGCGCCCATGGCCGCCGCCGCGCAGGATCGGGCGCCGAGTTCTGGCAATTCCGCCCGGTCCATGCCGGCGATGCGGCCTCGCGCATCGACTGGCGGCGGTCGGCGCGGGGCGACGATCTCTTCGTGCGCGAGCGGGAATGGCAGGCGGCGCGGGCGGTGACGCTGTGGGTCGATGATGGCGCGGCCATGGCCTTTTCGGCCGACAAGAACCGCCCCACCAAGGCCCGGCACGCGCGCCTGCTGGCGCTGGCGCTGGCGCTGGTCCTGCTGCGGGGGGGCGAACGTGTCGGCCTGGCCGAGGCCGACCTGGCGCCGCGCGCAGGGCGGGCGCAGGCCGACCTGCTGGCGATGGCGCTGGCGGACGAATCCGTTGCCGGCGGCGAACACGGTGCCGTCGATCTGCACGCAGCGCCGGTGGGCGGGCATGTCGTGCTGTTTTCGGATTTCCTCGGAGATATGGCCCCGGTCGAAGCGGCGCTGGCGCTGGCGGCCGCACGGTCGATGCGCGGCATCCTGGTGCAGGTGCTGGACCCGGTGGAGGAGGGGTTTCCCTTTGACGGCCGCACCCGGTTCGAAAGCATGTCCGGACACCTCAGCCATGAAACGCTGCGGGCCTCCGATCTGCGCAGCGCCTACCGGGACCGGCTGGCGGCGCGCAAGGACCGGCTGGCGGCGCTGGCGCGGCAGACCGGCTGGCACGCCACGACCCTGCACACCGACCGCGCGCCCGCTTTGGGTCTGCTGTGGCTGTATCAGGCGCTGGGGGGGCAGAAATGAACCTCGCCGCGCTGGGTTTCGCCGCGCCCTGGGTGTTGTGGGCGCTGGTCGCGTTGCCGATCCTGTGGTGGCTGCTGCGCGCGGTGCCTCCGGCGCCGGTGCGCCGCAGGTTTCCAGGGGTGGCGCTGCTTCTGGGGTTGCGCGACAAGGACCCGGAAAGCCAGCGCACGCCCTGGTGGCTGTTGCTGCTCAGGGTGGCGGCGCTGGCCGCGTTGATCCTGGCGCTGGCAGGGCCGGTTCTGAACCCGTCGCGCGTGGTGCCGGGGCAGGGGCCGCTCCTGGTCGTGATGGATGCAAGCTGGGCCAGCGCCCGCGACTGGCCGCGCCGGATCGAGCGCGTGACACAGGCGCTGGAGGCCGCGCAGCGTGCCGGGCGCACCGTGTCGGTGGTGGAATTGACCGACCCGCCCGCAGTCGCGCCCGAGTTTCGCGCCGCCGATCATTGGCGCGAGCGCCTGCCGGGACTGATGCCGCGCCCCTGGTCGCCGGCGTCGGACCTGCCCGCATGGACCGCCGACCTGCCACCAGGAACCGAGACATTGTGGATCAGCGATGGCCTGGCCCGGGACGGGCGCGCCGCCTTGCTGGCCGCCCTGGCCGGATCGGGGCCGGTATCGGTCTTTGAACCCGCGACCCCCGTTCTGGCACTGGCGCCGCCGGTTTTCGACGGCCAGGCCGTCACCGTGACCGCCCGCCGCACGCCGGGCGGCGTGCAGGAACTGACGCTGAATGCCCTGGGCCGCGATCCGGCCGGCGCCGAACGGGTGCTGGACCATGCCGCGCTGCGCTTTGCCGCGGGGGCGGTCAACGCCGATGCCCGCTTCGATCTGCCGCCTGAATTGCGCAACCGCGTCACGCGCTTTCAGATCGATGGCGCGCGGGGCGCCGGCACCGTCGCCCTGACCGATGACAGCCTGCAGCGGCGCAAGGTCGCCCTGCTCAGCGTGCGTGAGGGAAGCGAGCGCCTGGCGCTGCTGTCGCCCCTGCATTACCTGCGCGAGGCCCTGCGCCCCAGCGCCGATGTGATCGAAAGCGCCAGCCTGGACGATCTGCTGCTGGCGGGCCCCGATGTGATCGTGCTGGCCGACATGCCGGGCCTGACCGAGGGCGAATCGCAAGCCCTGCTGCACTGGGTCGAAGAGGGCGGGCTGCTGTTGCGGTTCGCCGGGCCGCGCATGGCTGGTGCGGGTGCCAGCGCCGCGCTGGGTGGCGGCGGCGGCGGGCAACAGGACGATCCGTTGCTGCCGGTCCGCCTGCGGGCTGGCGGGCGCACCGTGGGCGGCGCGATGAGCTGGGGCGACCCGCGATCGCTGGCACCGTTCCCCGATCAGTCGCCCTTTGTCGGCCTGCCGGTGCCGGCCGATGTGGGCATCCGCGCGCAGGTTCTTGCCCAGCCAGGCCCCGATCTGGCCGCCCACACCATCGCCGCGCTGGCGGATGGCACGCCGCTGGTGACCCGCGCCGCGCGCGGGGCGGGGCAAGTGGTGCTGTTTCATGTGACCGCCAACGCGGAATGGTCGAACCTGCCGCTTTCGGGTCTGTTCGTTCAGATGCTGGACAGGCTGGCGATCTCGACGCGCGGCGCCCGTCCCGACGCCGGCGACCTGGCCGGCACCCATTGGCAACCGCAAGAGGTCATGGACGGGTTCGGCCTGCTCAGCCGCGCCGACGATCGCGCCGCGGTCCCGGGCGAGGACCTGGCCCCGGTGCTGAGCGGCGAGCGCCAACCCGGCCCCGATCTGCAACCGGGGCTTTACGCCGGCACCGCGCTGCGCATCGCCGTCAATGCCACCGACGCGCAAACGCCGCTGACCCCGGCGCAATGGCCCCTGGGCACGGTGGTCGAAACCGGCGCCCGCCAGGCCGAGGTTCCGCTGGCCGGCTACCTTTTCGCCGCCGCCGCTGCGGTGCTGATCCTGGACGCGCTGGCGACGCTGGCGCTGGGCGGGCGGCTGCTGCGGGCGGCGATGCTGGTGTTCGCCCTGGGGCTTGCCGCCAGCCCGCGCGCGCAGGCGCAGGCGCCCACGGGCGATGTGGACCCGCGAATCCTGCAAGCCACCGAAAACGTCGTTCTCGCCGCCGTCGCCACGGGGGATCCCCAGGTCGACGCGGTTGCACTGGCGGGGCTCAGGGGGCTGTCCGATGCGCTCTATGCCCGGTCCTCGGTCGAACCGGGGGACCCGATGCGGGTGGATATCGAAACCGATGAACTGTCGGTCTTTCCGTTCCTCTACTGGCCGGTGACGGCGGATAGCCCGCTGCCCTCGGCGCAGGCCTATGACAAGTTGAACCGCTATCTGCGCACGGGTGGCATGATCCTGTTCGACACCCGCGACGCCGAGCAGGCGCGCCTGACCGGCGGCACCACGGCCGCCGGCCGTCGCCTGCAGGACATCGCCGCCGGGCTGGACATTCCGCCGCTTGAGCCGGTGCCCGCCGACCATGTGCTGACGCGCACCTTTTACCTGCTCACCGATTTTCCGGGCCGCTATCAGGGGGGCACCGTCTGGGTCGAATCCGCCCCTGCCGATGCCCAGCAGGCCGAGGGGATGCCGTTTCGCAACCTGAACGACGGCGTGTCGCCGGTGGTGGTGGGGTCGAACGACTGGGCCTCGGCCTGGGCGGTCGACGAACAGGGGGTGCCGATGGCGCAGGTCGGCCGTGGCACCACCGGCGAACGTCAGCGCGAGATGGCGATGCGCTTTGGCGTCAACCTGATCATGTATGTGCTGTCGGGGAACTATAAATCCGACCAGGTGCATGTGCCCGCACTGCTGGAAAGGCTGGGACAATGAGCGGCGCCTCGGTGGTTTTCGATCCGCTGCTGCCCTGGGCCGCCGTCTGGGGCCTGGGGGCGCTGGCCCTGGCGGTGATGGCCCTGTCGGTCTGGCGTGGTCTGGCGGGCTGGCCCTTGCGCGCGCTGGGGCTGGCGCTGATCCTTCTGGCGCTGGCGAACCCCGCCCTTCAGACCGAGGATCGCCAACCCCTGCCCGATATCGCCCTGGTGCTGCGCGATGCGACCGGGTCGAACCGGCTGGCCGGTCGCGCCGATCAGACCGACGCCGCGGCGGCGCACCTCAGCGCCGAACTGGCCCGCCTGGGGATCGAGGAACGCGACGCCACCCTTGCGGACGCGCCGGACAACGGCGGGTCACAGGTGAATGCCGCGCTGGACACGGCGCTGGCCGATCTGCCGCGTGACCGGTTGGCAGGGGTTTTCGTGGTGTCGGACGGTCTGGCGCATGACGCGCCGCTGGTGACGCCGCCCGCGCCGCTGCATCTGGTCCAGACCGGCGAGCCTGCCGACTGGGACCGCCGGCTGATCGTCCGCAATGCCCCCGCCTATGGCATCCTGGGCGAGACCCTGACCCTCACCCTCAGGATCGAGGACGAGGGCAATGTCCCCCAGACCCTGCGCGGCCAGCCGGTGCGCGTGGGCTTTGCCCTGAATGGCGAGGATCTGCGTTATGCCACCGCGCCCGTGGGCGAGGACATGACCCTGACCCTGACGCTGGATCGTGGCGGGTTGAACGTCCTGCGCTTTGTCCTGGCTGCGGAACCGGGCGAACTGACGGACCGCAACAACGCGGCCGTCGTGCAGATCAACGGCATCCGGGATCGGCTGCGCGTGCTGCTGGTGTCGGGCGAGCCGCACACCGGCGAACGAACCTGGCGGAACCTGCTGAAATCCGACCCGTCGGTGGATCTGGTGCACTTCACCATCCTGCGCCCGCCGGACCGCCAGGACGGGGTGCCGGTCGGAGAGCTGTCGCTGATCGCCTTTCCCACGCGCGAGCTGTTCGTGGAAAAGATCGACGATTTTGATCTGATCATCTTCGATCGCTATCGCCGGCGCGGGATCTTGCCGAACAGCTATTTCGACAACATCCGTCGCTATGTGACCGAGGGCGGCGCGCTGCTGGTCGTCGGCGGGCCGGAACTGGCCAGCGCCGAAAGCATCTATCATTCGCCGCTGGGTCAGATCCTGCCGGCGGAACCGACCGCGCGCGTGCTGGAGCAGCCCTTTGCGCCGCACCTGTCGCCCACCGGCGCCCGCCATCCGGTGACCGAGGGGCTCGATCAGGGGTATCCCCCGGCGACCGACGGCGGCGTTCCCGGCTGGGGCCGCTGGCTCAGGCAGGTGGATCTGTCGCCGCATTCGGGCGAGGTGGTGATGCAAGGGGTGGATGACCGGCCCCTGCTGGTGCTGGATCATGCCGGGCAGGGGCGGGTGGCGATGCTGGCCTCGGATCAGGCCTGGTTGTGGGATCGCGGCTTTGAAGGGGGTGGGCCGCAGGCCGAGCTTCTGCGCCGTCTCGCCCACTGGCTGATGCGCGAGCCCGATCTCGAGGAAGAAGCCCTGACCGCGGAGGCGCAGGGCCAGACCATGACCGTCACCCGCCGGTCGCTGCACGATGGCCCCCACAGTGTCACCATCACCCGGCCCGACGATTCGAGCGTCACGCTGGACCTGACCGAAACAGCGCCGGGGCGCTTCACCGCCCGGTGGCAGGGTGACGAACCCGGCCTCTATCGGCTGGAATCCGAGGGACTGGATACCGTCACCGTTCTGGGCACGGCAAACCCCCGGGAATATGAGCGCGTGGTCGCCGACAGCGCGCCGCTGGCGCCGCTGATGGCCGCCACCCGGGGCGGGGTCGCGCCCATTGCGGCCGGTTTGCCGCAGCTGCGACTGGTGGAGCCTGGCCGCCAGGCCTGGGGCCGGGGCTGGCTGGGGGTGACGCCGCGCGGCGCCTATGTCACCACCGATCTCAGGCTGACGCCGGTGGCGCCGGTCTGGGTGTGGCTGCTGCTGGGGCTGGGGTTGGTTCTGGCCGCCTGGTTGCGCGAAGCGCGGCGTTAGTCGTTCAGCCGGTCCAGCCGCGCGCGCACACTCAGCCCGTGGGCCTGCAGGCTTTCGCTGATGGCGAGGGTCTCGGCCGCCGGGCCGATCGCGCGCAGCGCCTCGGGCGTCATCTGCGCCAGCGTGGTGCGCTTGAGAAAATCCAGCACCGAAAGCCCCGACGAGAAGCGCGCCGATCGCGCGGTCGGCAACACATGATTCGGGCCGCCGACATAGTCGCCGATGGCCTCGGGCGTCCAATGCCCGAGAAAGATCGCCCCGGCGTGATGCACCCGGGGCAGCAACGCCTCGGGGTCCGCCACGCAGAGTTCCAGATGTTCCGGCGCGACACGGTTCGACAGCGCCGCCGCCTGTTCCAGCGAATCGACCACGATGACCGCGCCATAGTCGCGCCAGCTTGCCCCCGCGATCTCGCGCCGCTCCAGCACCGCGAGATGACGATCGACAGCCGCCATGACGGCCTCGGCCTCGGCCTGCGAGGTGGTCACGAGGATCGACTGCGCCACCTGGTCGTGTTCCGCCTGGCTCAGCAGATCGAGGGCGATCCAGTCGGGGTCGCCGGTGCCGTCGCCGATCACCAGGATTTCGCTGGGCCCGGCGATCATGTCGATGCCGACGCGCCCGAACACCCGCCGCTTGGCCGCCGCGACATAGGCGTTGCCCGGGCCAGTGATCTTGTCGACCGGGGCGACGGTTTCGGTGCCATAGGCCAGCGCGGCGATCGCCTGGGCGCCGCCGATCCGGTAGATCACATCCACGCCCGCCAGCCTGGCCGCCAGGATCACCAGCGGATTCACCGCCCCGCCCGGCGTCGGACAGGCGATGGCCAGCCGTTCCACCCCGGCGACCTTGGCCGGAATCGCGTTCATCAGCACCGAGGACGGATAGCTCGCCTGCCCGCCCGGGACATAGAGACCAGCCGCCGACACCGGCGTCCATCGCCACCCCAGCGAGGCCCCTGTCGCATCCTGCCAGCGCGCGTCCTCGGGCATCTGGCGCGCGTGATAGGCACGAATGCGGTCCGCGGCCAGTTCCAGCGCGGCGCGGTCGGACGGCGTCACCTGCGCACACAGGGATTCGATTTCGGCCGGGCTGAAGGCCAGCGTCTCGGGCGTCAGGTCCAGACGGTCGAAGCGCGCGGTCAGCGCGATCACCGCGGCATCGCCACGCGCGCGCACATCGGCGATGATCGCGGCGACGGCGGCGTCCACATCGGGGCTGTCCTCGCGCTTCATGCCCAGAAGGGCGGTGAAACGGGCCTCGAAATCAGCGTCACGGGTGGTCAGGACTTGCGGCATGGCGGGCCTCCTCGGTTCTCGGCGGCATAGGGGATCGGACGCGCCGCGTCCAGTTCCCGCGCGTGCGTCGTGATGACCTGCCGGGCTCAGTCCGGATGGGTCGGCGCCTGCCCCGAGGGCGCCCCGTAAGGCCGGGTCACATCGACCAGTTCGGCCTCGATGCATTCGACCGCCAGTTCCAGCGCGCCGTCGCCGGCGAAGGTCAGGGTGATCCGGCCGGGCCCCGCGGGCGAGTCCGCGTCCTCAGGGGTTTCCGGGCTGTAGTCGACCGACAGCAGCGACAGGACCGTGTCCTTGTCGCGCGCCAGGCCCTGGTGGCGCACCGCCAGCACGTCGCCGAACTCCAGCACGGCGCGCACCCGCTCGTACCGGCGGCCGGTCGCCCGGGCCTGTGCGGCGTCCTCCCAGCGAAAGCGGTTGAGCAACAGCGAAAACCGGCGCCGCCCCTTGGCCCAGGCCAGATCGGCGCCGGTCAGCACCGCATCCTGCACCAGGGCCGACAGCACCCCCAGATCCGCCGCATCGCGCGCGATCAATCGCAGCGGTGCCTCGGCCCCATCCTCGAATCGCGCGTCGCTCATGCCTCGTCCTCATCTGCGCGGGCCTTTGCCTGCGCCTTGCGTCGGGCGATATTGGCCTTGAGCGCCGCCTTCACGCGCGCTTCCCTCGCCTGATCGCCCTTTGTCCCCTTGACCGACTGCACGCGCCGCGCGCCGCCGTCCCGGGGTTCGGTGTCTTTGCCATCGTTCATGGGCCCCGTCATACCCCGCAGCGAAAAAACCGTCCAGACAGGGCTTGCACAACCCGCGCTTTGCGTCTAATCAGCCGCCCGTGGCGACGCTGCAGTAGCTCAGTGGTAGAGCACTCCCTTGGTAAGGGAGAGGTCGAGAGTTCAATCCTCTCTTGCAGCACCACCCTTCCCCATGATCCAGTCGGACCACACGGGCGCTGACCCGGGGTTGCGCGCGTCGGCAGGCAGGAATTTGCCTTGGTCCGGGGCAGGCCCGGACAGGCCCGGCACGCGGGCCCGGCACGCGGGCGACCTGCGTTCCGCGGATCAAGGCGATCGCCGAGGAGGCGTCACATCGAACGCGAGCGCCTATTGCGCGGCCGTGGCGGCGCCGAGCTGGCGGCGATGGGCCAGTTCCAGGCTCTCTGCCGTGCGGCGGTAGTGCTCGGCCAGCAGCGCGCAGGCCTGATCGGTGTCCCGGGCGAGCGATGCCTCGGCAATCGCCGTATGCTCTTCCTCGAGGTTGCGCGCCAGATAGGCGGACCTGTCGCCCGGACGAAGCACCCGATACCGGGCCGATCCCAGATACAGATTTTCGATGATCGCCTGCATCCGCGCCGAACCGGACGCTGAAACCAGCGCAAAGTGAAAGTCGCGGTGGCGGTTTTCCAGCGTTTCCCGGCTTTCGGGGTCGCTTTCGTCCCTGCGCGCAAGTTGAAGCTTGAAGGCGTGCAGGGTCGCGACAATACGCGCCTCCCAGGCGTCATCGCCGTGCAGGATCGACCGTTTCAGCGCGGCGGTCTCGACGAATATCCTGGTGTCCATCGTGTCGCGGAGATCTTCCAGGGACAGGGGCGCCACGCAAAATCCGCGCATGGGCTCGGCAGCCACCAGGCCCTCGGCCGTCAGCCGCGTCAGGGCTTCGCGCAGAGGCGAGAAACCGACCCCGTAGCGATCCTTCAGTTGCGCCAGCCTGAGCGGCTCGGCCGGCGCGAAGGTGCCGCCCATGATCTCCTGGCGGAGGCGTGCATAGACCTGGGCCGCCAGCGAGTGAGAGCTTTTTGCCACCGGATGGGCTCCTTCTGAATGACCCGTATCTTCGCATATCGCAAGGAAACGGCAAGAGTGTTAAATTTTCGAATATACTTGTTTTTTGCGATTTCACCTCTAATCTGACCGATGCAAACCACCGGAGGACATTCCATGACGCGTCGTCGCGAGAACCATCGAGAATCTGTTGCGGGTCGGGCGGATGTCGAGGACACGCCTGAATTGCTTGCGTATTACGATGATCTCGAGGCGCTGGATGCGGGGGCGTTGTGGACGGTTGCGAACAAGATCGAGCCGTGGGAACCGGCGTCGGCGTCGGTTCCGGTTCTGTGGCGCTACCGGGATCTGCGCGACCATGTCCTGCGCTCGGTCGATCTGGTGACGCCCGAGAAGGCGGGGCGCCGGGTGATCTATCTGAACAACCCCGGGCGCACGGATGTGGCGGCGGCGGTGGGCTGGATCTATGCAGGGGCTTCAGGTGATGCACCCGGGCGAGCGGGCGTCGGCGCATCGCCATTCGGCCAGCGCGGTGCGCTTCATCATGGAAGGGGCGGGGCCTATACGGTGGTCGATGGCCACAAGATGACGCTTGGGGCCAATGATTTCGTGCTGACGCCGAACGGCACCTGGCACGAACACGCGGTCGAAGCCTCGGGCACGCCCTGCATCTGGCAGGACGGGCTGGACATCCCGCTGGTCAACGCGCTCGAGGCGAATTTCTACGAGGTTCACCCCGATCTGACGCAGGCGGTCGCCTATGCGGTGGACGACATGACGAAGACCTGGGGCAACCTGGGGCTCACGCCGAACGGGGGCGTGGAGCAAGGGCTACAGCCCGATGTTCAAATACGAATGGGCGCCGACCTACGAGGCGCTGGGCAAATACGGCCAGTGCACCGACGGCAGCCCCTTTGACGGCGTGCTGATGGAGTATGTGAACCCCGCCAACAACGGGCCGGTGATGAAGACGATGGGCGCCTCGATGCAGATGCTGCGGCCGGGCGAGCGGACCCGGCGCATCGGCACACCGGCAGCTACCTGTATCATGTGGCCAGGGGGCGCGGGCATTCGGTCATCAACGGCCGGCGGTTCGACTGGCAGGAGCGCGACATCTTCTGCGTGCCCTCCTGGGCCTGGCACGAACACGCCAATGCCTCGGACCGCGAGGATGCGTGCCTGTTCTGCCTGAACGACCTGCCGGTGATGCGGGCGCTGGGGCTCTACCGCGAGGAAGCCTTTGGCGAGAACGGCGGGCACCAGCCCCTGACGTCATGACCCCGGACCGGGACCGACACCGATGATCCCCGATCTGGCCCCCGTGCTGATCCCCGTGCTGATCCCCGTGATGATCCCCGGGCTGGCCCCGCCGATCTGGCGCTGCTGCTCGCTCCGGTGCTGCTCGCCGGGCTCGTGGTGGTGCTCTGGCGCCGGAAACGGGCGGCGGGGCGGCGGCCCTGGGCGGTGCTCGACGGGTCGAACATCCTCTACTGGATGGGGGGTGCGCCCGATCTCGCGCCTGTGCGCGCGGTGCTGGACCGGCTGGGCGCGCAGGGCTACGAGGCCTGCGTCGTCTTCGACGCGAACGCGGGCCATCTGCTGTTCAGCCGCTACGCGGGCGCGCGCGATTCGCCGCCCCCGGCTGGGCCTGCCGGAGAGGCGGGTGATGGTGGGTTCCCCGGGGCACGCCGGCCGATCCGGCGATCCTGGCCGCCGCGCGCGAGGTCGGCGGGATCATCGTCACCAACGACCGCTATCGCGACTGGGTCGAGAAGGACCCGGACCTTCGCGACACGATCCATCTCGTCACGGGTGGCTACCGGGAGGCGCGCTCTGGCTGGGCCCGCCTGGGCGACCGCTCACCGGGGGCAAACCTCTGGCCGGCCCGGGACCCTATCAAGGAGAGCTTCATGAAACTTGTGACCTATCGTCGGGGCGTGGAATCGCGTGCCCGTGTCGGCGTGATCGTCGACGACCTGTGCGTGGATGTCGCCCGTCTGGGCGCGGCCTGCGGCGAAGAGATGCCCGACACGATGCTGGGCCTGATCGACGCGGGCCGCCCTGGCTGGGCACGCTGCGCGCCTGCCTGGACGAGGTGGGCGCCGACCTGCCGGTGGGCTGCGCGACGGCGCTGGCGAACGTGACGCTGCTGGCGCCGATCCCGCGCCCGCGCAAGAACATCTTCGGCATCGGCCTGAACTATCTGGATCACGTCACGGAAAGCGCGCAGGCGCTGGATACCTCGGCCGATCTGCCCCGCCAGCCGGTGATCTTCTCCAAGCCGCCGACCGCGGTGATCGGCCCGGCGAGCTGATCCCGCATGACGCCGAGATCACGCAGCAACTGGACTGGGAGGTGGAGCTGGCGGCGATCATCGGCACCACCGCCCGCCGGGTCGATCGGGCCGACGCCCTGGGCCATGTGTTCGGCTATTCGGTGATGATCGACGTGTCGGCGCGCGACAACCGGCGCGCGGGGCAGTGGATCGTGTCCAAGGGGATGGACGGGTATGCGCCCTTCGGCCCCTGCATCGTCACCGCCGACGAGATCCCCGACCCGCAGGTGCTGGACCTGTGGTTGAGCGTGAACGGCGTGGAAAAGCAGCGGTCGAACACCGCCAGGATGCTGTTCAAGGTCGATGAACTGATCGCCGACATCAGCCGCGTGATCACGCTGGAACCCGGCGACATCATCGCCACCGGCACCCCCGAGGGCGTCGGCGCCGGCCGCAACCCCCAGGAATGGATGTGGCCCGGCGACGTCGTCGTCGCAACCGTCCAGGGCATCGGAACCCTCAGACACCCCGTCGTCAACGTCACGCAGGCATAGCGGTTCGCGCGCAGCCCCCGGCGCCATGGCCGGCGTGACACGCGCCGTCGCGCGCGGCATCGATCTGGAGCATCCGGCAGGGGTGCTCTTCCACACTCTGAAACCGGATCCATCGAAAGGATGATGCCATGACCACGGCCGAAAGCGGTGACCAGCGGTTCGACTATGTCCACCACCTGCAACTCGATACGCTGCTGTCCGCGATGCGGCAGGTCACGCCGCATCCCGAGGAGCATCTGTTCGTCACCGTCCATCATGTGCTGGAACTGTGGTTCAAGCATGTCCTCTTTGATCTGGACCGGATCATCGCGCTGTTGCAGGCCGACGAACTGGCGCAGGCCAACTGGCTGTTGCGTCGCATCGCCGAGATCCTGAAGCTGGCCGAAGCGCACTGGACGGTGCTGGAAACCATGTCGGCCGCCGATTTCGCCGAGTTTCGCGGCAATCTCACCGGGGCCTCGGGGATGCAGTCGCGCCAGTTCCGGCAGGTGGAGGTGATGATCGGCCTGCACCAGACCGCCGACGACGTCTATCGCCAGCGCACCGAGACCCTGTGGCCCGGCCTGATCGCAGAGTATCCGGTCACGCTGCGCGACGCGTTCTTCGGCGTCTACGAGCGCGCCGGTGTCTCGCTGCTCGATGTCTATCGCGACCGCTGGACACGCAACGAGCTGTTCCAGCTGGCCGAGAACGCATTCGAGATCGACCGCAGATTCCAGTCGTGGCGGCACAACCACATCCTGATGGTCCGCCGCCAGATCGGCATTCGGGCGCGCGGCACGGGCGGGACCTTCTTCAAGGATTACCTGGCCTCGACCACGGCCTATTACTTCTTTCCAGAGCTCTTCGAATTCCGCAACGAGCTGACCGCAGCCTCGGGCGGCGAGGTGATGGAGAAGGGCGGGGATTGAGCCCCGCTCCACGGCCCTCGGGGCTGGTGTCGCATCGTGACCGTGACCGGACGCTGGGACCGGACGCTGGCGTCCGGTCTGTCCGCCGTCCCGTGGCGGCGGTGACCCGGCCTGTGGCGCCCAGGGCGGGGCGCGACAGGATGTGCGGGCCGTGACCCGAGGCCGGTTGCGCGGTTCAGCGCAACCCCTCGACAATCTCGCGCACGCCAAAGCGGACCGGATCGCACGCAGGAACGCCATGCTCGGCCGCCTGCCGGTCGAGATAGGCGCGTGCCTCGGTCTCGGTCAGCCGCGAGGTGTTGATGCAAAGGCCCGCGCAGGTCACCTCATGCGGGAACCACGAACAAAGCGAGCGGGTCAAGGCGATGATCTGGCTGATGCCGCCGACCTTGTGGGTATCGAATCCCAACAGGGTTTCACGCCCGGCTTCGTGACAGACCACAAAGGCATGCGGCTGTGACCCGTGCAGCAAACCCAGCGTGACGCCCGCAAAGGCGGGATGCACCAGGGCGCCCTGGCCCTCGATCACGTCCCAGTGGTTCGCGTGCGCGGCCGGGATCATCTGTTCAACCGCACCGGCAAGGAAATCCGACACGATGGCATCGACCGAAAGGCCCGACCCGTCGATCAGAATCCCGGTCTGGCCGGTTGCCCGGAAGGTCGCGTCCATGCCCTGATTGCGCATTTCCGCGTGGATGGCCAGCGCCGCATATTTCTTGCCCACCGCGCAATCGGTGCCCATCGCCAGCAGGCGCTTTCCGCTGCGCGGCGCGCCCGTCGCCACCGGGAAAGGCCCGATCGGAATGCGCACATCGTGCAGGCGCTGGCCGCTTGCCCGGGCCGCATCGCGCAGTTGCGGGACCGATGCCAGCGGTTCATGCAGGCCCGAGGCGATGTCGAATCCCTTGTGCAAGGCCTCGACCAGACGGGCGATCCAGGTTTCGGGCAGCTTCCCGCCGATGAGGGCCGTTCCGATCACCAGCGTCTTCGCCCCCGCACGGGCGGCCGCCTCGAGCGTCATGTCGGGCAGGCCGACATCGGCCTTGCAGCCTTCCTCGCGCAGCTGCCCGACGCAGCGTTCCGGCCGCCAGTAGACCAGTCCAAGGGCGGTCTTGGCCATTTCCGGCCAGGCAGCGTCCCCGAGGTAGATGAGATAGGGCGACGCGATATCGTGACTTGTCATTCTTTCTTGTCCTTTTCAGCCCCAGAGGCCGGGTTCGAACCGTGTCAGGTGGCCGTTCTCATAGGTCATGGCGGGTGAGCGGTCGGATTGAAGCTGGAGCGGCCCATCCAGATCGGCCCAGTCCGACAGCGCGCCGATCACATAGGCGGGGGCCATCGACAGGGATGTGCCCGACATGCAGCCGACCATCACCCCCATCCCCGCGGCACGCGCCGCGCGCGCCAGCTTCAGCGCCTCGGTCAGGCCGCCGGTCTTGTCCAGCTTGATGTTGACGCCCTGATACAAGGCCTTGAGCCGGTCCACGTCGGCGGCGACATGGCAGGATTCGTCGGCATAGATCGGAACCGGCAGCGACAGTCCGGCGAGCTGCCGATCCACGCCGGGGGGCAGGGGTTGTTCGACCATGCGGACATTCAGCCGCTGCATGAGATCGGCGTTCTCGGTCAGCAGCGCGACGGACCAGCTCTGGTTGGCATCGACGATCAACTCGGCATCCGGGCGCGCTGCACGCACGGCTTCGAGCCGGGCACCGATCTGGCTGGCGTCCAGCTTGATCTTGAGCACCCGATGGCCCGAGGTCCCGGCCCATCGCCCCATCTCGTCCGGTGAGCCCAGACCGATGGTCTGGTCGACCTCGATCCGCGCCGGCGCATCGGGCAATCCCGCCAACGCCCAGATGCTGCGTCCGCTTTCCTTGGCGCGCAGATCCCACAAGGCGCAATCCACGGCATTTCGTGCGGGCATCACGTCGATCGCGGCGCAGACCTGATCGATGTCTTCGCCCCGATCCAGGGCCTCGGCGGCGGCGATCACCGCCGCCTCCATCTGTGCCATGCTGACGGGAAAGACGATCGGCGTCAGCCCCTCGCCCTGGCCCGCATGACCGTCGCGCGTCAGCGTGACGCGGAGAGCCTCGAGCGCCCTGACCGTGTGCCCGGCAAAGCTGAACGGCGTTTTCAGCGGCCAGGATTCGATCGCATAATCCAGGCGCGTCATTCGCGGACCTTGTCGGCTGCCAGGCGTTCACCGCGGCCCTGCTTGCGAAGGATCGGCAAGCCCAGCATCAGCAGCACGAAGGCGCCTGTCGCGATCTTCAGGTCACTGGGTGCCAGCCCTGCGGCAAGGCACAGCGAGATGAGCTGGTAATAGATGATCGACCCGAGGAAGGGCGCCGCCAGTTGGCGCCCGATGGATCGACGCCCCAGAATGGTCTCGCCGATCATCAGGGCGGCCAAGGCGTTGATCAGCAGGCCAAGCCCCATGTTCACGTCCACGAAGGACTGGCTCTGCACCATCAGGCTGCCGCAGAAGGCGGCGAACCCGCTTGCGGTTCCCACACCCAGATAGATCGCCCGGTTGACATTGTTGCCCTGTGCCTCGGCCATGTCCGGATTGTCGCCCACGGCGCGCATGGCGATGCCGCGCTCGGTGCGGAACCAGTAGCTCAGGGCGATCAGCACCAGCACGACCAGCACACCGACCAGCACGATCCTGCTCAGGTTCGCGGTCTGCGGGCCAAAGCTGACATAGTCGAAAAGCTTGGTCTCGCGAAACAGCGGCACATTCGGACGACCCAGCAGACGCAGGTTGATGCTGTAGAGCATCGTCGTGACCAGGATGCCGGCCAGCAGCGTGTGAATGCGGAACTTGAGGTGAATGAACGCCGTCGCAAGGCCCGCAAGCGTTCCGACCGCAAAGGCGATCAGCACCGCCAGATAGGCCGGTATGCCGGCAAGCATCGCCACCGCGCACGCCGCGCCGCCAAGCGGATAGGCCCCTTCGGCCGTCAGGTCGGCAAAGGCCAGAATGCGGAACGGGATCATGACGGCCAGAACGGCAAAGCTCAGGATCAGGCTTTGTGCCAGCGTCACGGGGACCATCGAGACAAAAATCGAAAACATCTCTTCCATGGACTCACCCCCCAAGAAGCATACGGTCGGTCTTGACCGAAAAATGATCGGTCAGGCTTGCGACCGTGGATGCGCGCTTCTCGTCGCCGGTGATGTCGAGTTTGAGCTTGCCATGGTCGAGCATCAGGATCCGGTTCCCATAGTCCACGGCATGCTGCATGTTGTGCGACACCATGAGCGTGGTGAGTTTCAACGCCTCGACCGCGCGCAGCGTGGCGCCCAGCACAAGAGCCGCGGTCCGCGGATCGAGCGCGGCCGTGTGTTCGTCCAGCAGCAGAAGATCCGGCTCGCCCATCACCGCCATGATCAGCGACAGGGATTGTCGCTGACCGCCCGACAGCAGCGAAACCTGTGTGTCCAGCCGATCCTCGAGACCGAGTTTCAGATACGAGAGCTGCTCGCGATACCTGGCCTTGCGCGCGGTGGTCAGCCCCGGACGCAGCCGCGCACGCGATTGCCGCAACTCGGCCAGAAGCATGTTTTCCGCGATCGTCATGCCCGCGGCCGTTCCCTTCATCGGGTCCTGAAACACCCGGGCGACATGACGCGCGCGCTGGTGAACCGGCATGCGGGTCACATTGTCCCCGGCGATCTCGATCGTGCCGCTATCCAGCATCAGGGCACCGGAAATCGCGTTGAGCATGGTGCTCTTGCCGGCACCGTTCGAGCCGATCACAATGGCGAAATCGCCGCGATCCAGTGAAAACGTCAGCCCGTCCAGCGCGACCTTTTCGTCAGGAGTTCCCGCGAAGAAGGTCCTGCGTGCATTCTCTATCCTGAGCATCACCCATCCTACTCGGAATTGAAAACGCGCGGCGCCTGAGCGCCGCGCAAATCGGTTGCTCGATCAGTCGACGAAGCAATCGCAATCGTCGAAGCTGGCGGGGATCTCGGCACCGACGGCCGCCATGCCCGACCGCGAGATGATCCGCGTGTGATCCTCATAGGACGGACGCGCGGGCGGGATGTCCGCGGGGCTTTCGCCGTCCAGAATGCGCAGGGCCATTTCGCCGACGATCTCGCCGATCCGGTGATAGCTGACGGTGAACCCCGCCGCCGCCAGCCCCTCGCGGACGGGACCGTCATCCATGTTGACCAGCGGGACGCCTGCCTGCGCGGCCGCGCTGGCGACGGCGCCGATCGACGGCTGGATCATGCTGGATCCCGGGCCGTAGATCACGTCCGAACGCGCCGCCAATGCCGTCACCCGGGCCATGATGTCGTTGGGATTGTCGACGCCGACCTCGCTGATCTGAAGTCCGGTCGCATCGGCGGCCTCATGCGCCAGGGCGAGGGTGGCAAGGTCGTTGGCTTCGGCCGGATTGTAGGGAATGCCGATCGTCTCGGCGTTCGGGAACAGCTCCTTGATGAAGCGCAACGTCGCAGCGATATCCAGCGAGTCGGACGAGCCGGTGATGTTCGCGCCGCCGTGGTCCCAATCCGGAACCAGCTCGGCCCGGACCGGGTCGGTGACCGCGGCGAACAGCAACGGAACCCCGCTGTCGCCCAGAAGGTTGAGCATGTTCTGCGCGACAGGGGTCGTGATGCCGACGACGATGGACGGATTCGACGCCTCGATCCGGGCGAACATCTGCGGCAGCAGAGTCGCGTCGAAATTCACATGGTCGACCGTGACCCGGATGTCGCGCCCCGATTCCGCAACGACATCCTGGATGCCCTGCACCACGGCATTCAGTTGCGGGTGTTCGCCGAAATTCGCGATCGCGATCGTTTGCGTTTCTGCGAAGGCCATCGTCGCGCTGAAGGCCCCTGCAAGTACCGTCGCACCCAGTCCGAAATGCTTCATCATGTCACTCCCTGTTCAACCTGTTGGTTTTGCTTACCCGTTGGGTCGCCGGCATCATCGCTACACTGAACGGTCGCCCGCGAGGAAAATGCTTACACAAGTTTTTTTCGTCGTAAATGAATTTTTTCGTAAAAACACGAATCCCGGCCAACCCACACCGACGCCCCCTCGAGCAGGGCCTTCTTTCATTGATGACTCATCGTCGGTCGAGAAAGGCGTCGCCATCCATCTCGAGGCGATCACCGGGGCGCGGGTTCGGCACCTCGGCGAACCGCAGGTCGATGCGGGTGGTCTCCGACCAGAGCCGGGCATCGCCAAAGTCGGTGATGGCATCCGCGCGCCGGGAATCTGTTGCAAGGTCCCACGAAGGCACACGAACCTTGTATGGCAAGCCGCGAGAAGATCGCCCACATCTCAGATTGAAAGACCAGCTCGGACCGATCGCCCGCAATGCATGCTG
>JACKKF010000002.1 GCA_020637555.1 Rhodobacter sp.
CAATGCGTTGCGAGGAATTCACCAAACCGGCGCAGTCATCAGGTCCGGAGAATATCGGCCTTCAGAGACCGCTTCCCGCCCTCTTGGCGCTGGCCCCGGTGCTCAGCCCCACCCGCATAACCCTCGAAAACAACGAGAAAATCCGGCCGCAGCCGGATCGGGAGAATGCTTTCTCGAGGGCAAGTGGCGGATGAGGTGGGATTCGAACCCACGGAACCTTTCGGTTCGCTGGTTTTCAAGACCAGTGCCTTAAACCACTCGGCCACTCATCCGTTGTCGGCTTTACAGACCCGAGGCCGGTGCTCGCCGGTTTGTCCTTCGCCTGCCGCGTTCTAGCTTGCCGTCGGAGCCGCCGCAAGCGTCAGCCGGTCGCGATTCGGGGGCGGCCCGAGGCCGTGACGCGGAGGCGGATTTCGATGAGGACGCGCTGGCCCTCGACCTCGGCTCCGGCATCGTCGCGCGCGACGGTCAGGCGCGGATCGGCGACGCCGGCGGCCTGTGCCCTGCGGCGGGCCTCGAGGGCGAGATCGGCCTCGAGTGCCTGCACCGCCGGGTCGGGCGCGGCAAATCGACGGGGTCCGGCGGCAAGATGGGCCAGGAATTCACCCGGCGCGGGGCTGGTGACCTGACCCTCGACATGCATGGACACCTGGCCGACCACCGCGCCGACCGCATTGGCAACCCCCGCATGTTCTGGCACCAGCATCGCGCAGCCCAGCCGGTCCCCGACCGCGCCATACCAGCAGCCCGCGGACGCCCCCAGACCGATCACCGGCACGCCCAGTCGGGCCTGCAACCGCACGAGCCCGCTATCGCGCCGGAGCAAGGCGGCGCGGGTCAGCGGATGCCGGGCCAGGTCCTCGGGCGGGTCGTTCCAATCCGTCTGATCTTCGGCAAACGCGGTCTCCAGCAGGCAGTCCACGGTCTGCGTCGTCAGCTGATCGACGATCCGCCGCGCCATGCCCTCGGCGTCGGTGGCGAGGCGCTCGCCATTGCCGCCGCGCTGACGGGCCAGCAGGGTCAGCGCCTTGCGCGCCGCCTCGCGGTCAAAGCCGGTTTGCCGGTCCAGCACATGGGCCGCGTCGGTCGGCGTTGGTCCCGACATCAGGACCAGGCCGCGTTGCACCAGCCGGGTCAGGGCAGGGGCCTCGACCCGGGCGAGGATCAGGTCGGACTGGCGAAGCGGACCGGCGGTCAACCGTTCGGCCAGGGTGGCCTCGCGCATGGGCAGGCCGGGTGGAACCTGGGTAAACAGGGGCAGCGCGATGCGCCAGCTGTCCTCGGGCGCGGGGTCCCGCCCCAGCGCGGTGTCGAGGACCCGGTGCACGAGGTCGGCGTGCAGATGCGCGGCCAGCGAGAGCGGCATGACCCGACGCGGCCCCAGATGCAGCCCTGACTCGAGCCCGGCCAGCACATGAACCTCGCTGTCGCCGCCCAGCCCGGTGGTGCGCATCGCCACGGCCTCGACCATGGTGCGCCAGCCGCCGACACGCGCTCCTTCGGGGTCGATGGCGGGGCGTCCGTCGCGCAGGATGCAGACATCCGTGGTCGTGCCGCCGATGTCAGAGACCAGGGCCTCGGTCGCGCCGGTCAGCCAGGCCGCGCCAGCGATCGAGGCCGCCGGCCCGGACAGGATCGTTTCGATCGGTCGTTCCCGCACGAGGGCGGCGGACACCAGCGCCCCGTCGCCGCGCACCACCATGAGCGGCGCGTCGATCCCGCGCGCACCGAGATGCGTTTCGCAGGCGCGCACCAGCCGGTCGATCATGGCGATCAACCGCGCGTTCAGCAGCGCCGTCAAGGCGCGTTTGGGTCCGTTCAGCCCGGCGCTCAGTTCGTGCGAGCAGGTGACCGGCAGCCCGGTGCGGGCCCGGATCAGCGCGCGGGCCTCGACCTCGTGCGTCGGGTTGCGGGTGGCGAACCGGCTGGTGACCGCGACGGCGCTGATGCCCGGTGGCAACGCATCCAGGGCCGTGGCCAATGCGCTCAGGTCCAGCGGCTGCGCTTCGCTGCCGGCATGGTTGTGGCCACCGGCGATTTCGATCAGCGGGTCGCCGGCCAGCGCATCGCCCAGGCCGGCGCGCGCGCTGTCGCCGGGGGCAAAGCCGATGAGCACCAGCGCGGCGGGCGCACCCTGGCCCTCGACCAGCGCGTTGGTTGCCAGCGTGGTCGAGAGCGAGACCATGGCAATCCCCGAGGGCGGCAGGTCGGGGGCCTGGGCCAGCACCGCGTCGATGGCCCCGCCGATGCCTGTGGCCAGATCGGGTCGGGATGTCAGGGCCTTGGCCGAGGCCACGACCCGTTCCGCGCTGTCGTCGAGCAGCACGGCATCGGTGAAGGTGCCGCCCGTGTCCACGCCCAGAAAGATCGCCATCGCACTGTCTCCGCAGGCCCTTCGGACCTCGCGGGTCGCGGGCAGGAAAGGATGCGGGCTGCATGGACCCGCCAAGATCTCGCAGGCTGTCATGCCAAAGGCCCGCCGCGACGTCCTGCCCGGAAGCGACCGAATGGCCCATCACCTTGTCGGAAATACGCATATCCGACGCATCAATCGGTTTGGCGGTTCGGCGGCTGCGCCCCGGGCACGGCACCTCGGCACCGCGCCCGGGCGACTATGGGGTTTGTCGCGGTCTCAGCGGCCCCGGATGCGCGGATCCAGCGCATCGCGCAGGCCGTCGCCGATGTAGTTCACGCTGAGCACCGTCAGCGAGATGAATATCCCCGGCAGCAGGGCCCGCGACGGGTATTGCTGCAGGTAATCCACCCCGTCGGCGACCAGCCGGCCCCAGGTGGGGAAGTCCGGCGGAAAGCCCATGCCCAGGAAGCTCAACGCGCTTTCGGTGATGATCGCGGTGGCGATCATCAGCGTGGCCGAGACCATGACCGGCGACAGCACGTTCGGCAGGATGTGGCGCAGGATCAGGCGTCGGGGCGGGGTGCCGATGGATCGCGCGGCCAGGACGTATTCGCGCTCTTTCAGCGTCAGGACGTCGCCGCGCACCACCCTGGCCGTCCGCATCCACGAGGTGATGGCGATGGCCGAGACGATCAGCAGGAACATCCCCGTCTCGACCCCGAAAGCCGCGCTCAGGGGTTGGCGCAGCAGCATCGACATGACCAGCAGCAGGGGCAGCAGCGGCAGGGCCAGGAACAGGTCGGTCAAGCGCATCAGAACCCCGTCGAGCCGGCGGAAATACCCCGCCAGAACGCCGATCAGCGTGCCGATGAACACCGACAGCACCATGCCGACGATCCCCACCGCCAGCGAGACCTGCCCACCCTTCATCATCCGCGCAAAGATATCGCGCCCCAGCTGGTCGGTGCCGAACGGGTGCGCCAGGGTGAATCCCTGGTTGCGCGAACGGATGTCGATATAGGTCGCGTCATAGGGCCACAGGTAGGGCCCGACGAAGCAGAACAGAACGATGGCGATGAACACGACAGAGCCGATCATCGCGCCCTTGTGGACCTTGAACTGATCCCAGACATCCCACCACTGGTTGCGCGGCGGCTTGAAGGTGACGGTATCAGTCATAGCGGATCCTCGGGTCGAGAATGGCGTAGAGCAGGTCGGCGATCAGGTTGAAGCCGACGATCAGGATGGCGAACACGACCGAGAGCGTCAGCACCATCGGCACGTCCGAGGCATAGATCGCCGTGATCAGCAGTTGGCCCAGTCCGTTCACGCGAAAGATGTTCTCGGTGATGATGGCGCCGGTAAAGATCGTGGGAATCCCCAGCGCGATCACCGTGACCACCGGGATCATCGAGTTGCGCAGCAATGCAGCAGCACCACGACGCGCTCGGTCATGCCCTTGGCCCGGCGGTGCGCACATAGTCCAGCGGCAGATTGTCCAGCATCGAGGCGCGCATGAACCGGGTGATCTGCGACACGTTGTAGAGTGTCAGCACAAAGACCGGCATCGCCATCTGCCGCAGTTGCAGCAGGAAATTGTGCCAGCTGTCCACCACCAGCGTGGTGTCGTAGATGATCGGGAACCAGCCCAGCCAGATCGAGAAGATCAGCATCAGCAGCGGCCCGGTGAAGAAGGTCGGCAACGAGAAGCCCACCATCGACACGAAGGTTCCCGCCTGGTCGAACCAGCCATATTGCTTGTAGGCCGAATAGACCCCGATCGGCACGGCCATCAGGATGCCGAAGATATAGCTCAGCCCGACCACCACAGCGTTTGCGGCAGGCGCTGCGAGATGATGTCCGCCACCGGCGAGCGCGTCTGGAACGAGATGATCCGCTGGCCCTCGATTGCCAGGCTGTCGATGCCGGTCATCGTGGCCAGCATGTGGCTGGGTTCGACGATGGTGAACAGATAGAGCCATTTGAAGAAGCGGATATACCACGGTTCGCCCAGCCCCAGCGCCAGGCGCATCTGTTCGCGCACCTCGGGGGGGATGGTCAGCGGCATGTCGGCCATGGGGTCGCCGGGCGACAGTTCCAGCAGCAGGAAGATGATCAGAGCGATGAACAAAAGCGTCGGTATGGCCAGAAGGACCCGTCGCAGTGTGTAGTTGAACATGGGGGCGCCTTTGTTCAGCGTTCGCGGTTCGGCCCGGGGGCCCGGCGGGGCAGGGGCACGACACAGAGGAGGCGCCCGCCCCCGGCACGGATGGCCGGGGACGGGCAGGGGTCATCCGGTTACTGGATGCGATACCAGTCGGCGATGTTCCACAGACCGGAATCCCAGACGTTCAGCAGCACGCCACCCAGCGAGTTCGCATGGGCATCCACGCGGCCGCGATCGACCAGCGGCACGGTGATGTAGTTCTGAACCAGGATGTCGTTCAGCTCGCGGCCGATGCGGCCCCGCTCGTTGATGTCGGCGGTCTGCGCCAGCTGCAGGTGCAGCGCGTCATATTCCGGATCGCAGAAGCGGCTGATGTTTTCACCCTGCCACTGGGTCGCGGGACGCGGCTCGTGGTCGCAGCGCCAGGCGCCGAGATAGTTCTCGGGGTCGGTGCCGGTGAAGTTGTTGGCATACATCTCGACGTCGGCATAGAACTTCTGGAACGTGTCGGGCGAACCGGGGTCGCCACCAAAGAACACCGAGGCGTTCACGTTGCGCAGGTTCGCTTCGACGCCGATTTCACGCCACCACTGCTGGATCAGCGCCTGGAAGTCCTGACGCACGGCGTTGGTCGAGGTCTGATAGTCGATCACCAGCCGGCGGCCATCCTTCACGCGGATGCCGTCGGGACCGGGCGTCCAGCCAGCCTCGTCAAGAAGCGCGCGCGCACCGTCCATGTCCTGCACCGCGCAACCTTCGTTCGCATCCGAACGGAACACCGGCGGGTTCGGCACGATGTTGCAGGCGACGCGGCCGGCCTGGCCATAGCCGACCTCGACCAGCAGCGGGCGGTCGATCGCCATCGACAGGGCCTGGCGCACGCGCATGTCCGACAGGATCGGATGCGGCGCTTCGCGGGTCGAGCGCGTCTCGGGCGGCAGATCCGGCGACGGGTCGGTCAGGTTCATCTCGATCCGCTCGACCAGCGTGCCGAACGCCGAGATCGGAACGCCGTGGCCACCCTGGGCCATGGTCGCGATCACGTCGGGCGCAAGCTGCAGGTTCCAGGCATAGTCCATTTCGCCCGTTTCCATGACCGCACGACCGGCCGAGGCCGCGTCGCCGCCGCCCTTCAGCGTCAGGGTCGCGAAATGCGGCAGCGCCGGGTCGCGATAGTTGGGGTTCGCTTCCATCTGGATCACGTCGTTCGGACGGAATTCCACCACGCGGAAGGCGCCGGTGCCGATCGGCATGAAGTTGGCGTCCGTGCAGGTGGGCGCGTTGGCGCCGAGGCAGTTCTCGAACTGCGCACGCTGGATGATCGGCGAGGTCGCCGAAACGAACGGACCATAGGGAACCGGCTTCGGCACCGAGAAATGAACGGTGACGGTGCGGTCGTCGACCACTTCCACCGACTCGACGTCGTTGAAGTTGCGCAGCTGTGCGCAGCCGCCGTCAGGCGCCATGCAGTATTGGGCGGTAAAGGCCACGTCGGCCGATGTCACGGGCGTGCCGTCGGACCACAAGAGGCCCTCGCGCAGGCGCCAGGTGATCGAGCGCAGGTCCTCGGCCACGCCGCCGTTTTCCACGGTCGGAATGCTTTCGGCCAGCCACGGCACCAGTTCGCCGTTCTCGTTGTAGCGCGCCAGCGGTTCCAGCACGATGCTCGAGGCTTCCTGCTCTTTCGTGCCGCCCGACAGATACGGGTTCATGATGGACGGCGCTTGCCAGTAAATCAGGTTCAGGTGGCCGCTTTCACCGCGCTCTGCCATTGCCGCCAGCGGCGTCATGGCGAATGCGGCAGCCGCCCCGAACAGGGCCATTCTGCGAGTCATGCATCCTCTCCTTGTTGGATTTTTCCTTGGTCGTGCTCGACACGGGCGCCGCCGGTTCCTCCGGCGGTCGGATTCTTGTCGATCAGGTGGCAGGCCACGAAATGCCCGGGCGAGACCTCGACGGTCTCGGGCTCGGTCTGGTGGCACAGCTCGAACGCCTTGGGGCAACGGGTGCAGAAGTTGCAGCCTTTGGGCGGATTGGCGGGCGAGGGCACGTCGCCCTTCAGCACGACCCGCTCCTTGCGGCTTTCCAGCGATGGGTCCGGCTCGGGCACGGCGGACAGCAGCGCCTCGGTATAGGGGTGGCGGGGGTCGTCGTAGATCACCTGAACCGGCGCCACCTCGACAATCTTGCCCAGATACATCACCGCGACCCGATCGGCGATGTGGCGCACCATCGACAGGTCATGGCTGATGAACAGATAGGTCAGCCCGAATTCTTCCTGCAATTCCTCGAGCAGGTTCACGACCTGCGCCTGGATCGACACGTCCAGCGCGGCAATGGGTTCGTCGCAGACGATGAACTTGGGGTTCAGCGCCAGCGCCCGGGCGATCCCGATCCTTTGCCGCTGTCCGCCCGAAAAGGCATGGGGGTAACGGTTGGCGAAATCGCGATTCAGGCCGACGGCGTCCATCAGCTCATAGATGCGATCGAGCTTTTTCGCGCGCGGCCATCGGGTGTGTTCGTCCAGCGGTTCGCCGATGATCCCGGCCACGGTCATGCGGGAATTGAGGCTGGCCTGCGGATCCTGGAACACCATCTGCATCGACGGGCGCTTCTTGCGCAGTTTCTCGGGGCTGAGGGTCGCGACATCCTCGCCGTCGATTACCACCGACCCGTCCGTCACCTCGTAGAGCCTGAGAACCGCGCGTCCGACGGTGGACTTGCCGCAGCCGGATTCCCCGACCACGCCCAGGGTCTCGCCCTCGTAGATGTCAAAGGACACGCCGTCCACGGCCTTGACCGCACCCACCTGCCGGCGCATCAGCCCGCCATAGATCGGAAAGTGCATCTTCAGGTTGCTGACCTGGACCAGCTTGCGTTTTTCCGCGCTCATGCCGTGCCCCCCCGGTGATCCCAGTGGCAGGCCACGTCATGGCCGGTGCCGATATCGCGGCGCACGGGGTTTTCCCGGGCGCAACGGTCAAAGGCATGGGCGCAGCGCGCCATGAACGGGCACGATGTCGGGTGACGGCCCAGGATCGGCGGCTGGCCTTCGATCACCCGCAACTTCGCTTCGCGCGCGCCGTGCAGCTTGGGCATCGTCTGCAGCAACGCCCGGGTATAGGGATGCGCGGGGTTCGAGAACACCTCGCGCACGGGGCCCTGTTCCGCCACCTGGCCGCCATACATCACCATCACGCGGTCGGCGATGCCGGCAATCACCCCCAGGTCGTGGGTGATCCAGATGATGGCCATGCCCAGCTTGTGGCGCAGCTCCTTCACCAGTTCCAGGATCTGCGCCTGAATGGTCACATCCAGCGCGGTCGTCGGTTCGTCCGCGATCAGCACCTTGGGGTCGCAGGCCAGCGCGATGGCGATCATCACCCGCTGCCGCATCCCGCCCGAGAACTGGTGCGGATAATCGCCCAGCCGGCGGCGCGCATCGGGGATGCCCACCAGTTCCAGCAATTCCACCGACCGGTCGCGTGCCTGAGCCTTGGACATGCCCAGATGCTTGCGCAGGGGTTCGGCGATCTGGAAGCCCACGGTGAACACCGGGTTGAGCGAGGTCATCGGGTCCTGAAAGACAAAGCCCACCTCGCGGCCGCGCACCTTGCGCAGACCGTCCTCGCCGATCTTCAGCAAGTCCCGGTCGCCCAGCATCACGCTGCCTTCGCGCACCTCGGCAGGGGGCGAGGGCAACAAGCCGAGCAGCGACATCATGGTCACCGATTTGCCCGAGCCTGACTCGCCCACCACACCCAGCAACTCCCCGGGCTTCAGATCGAAGCTGACGGAATTGACGGCATGCACTTCGCCAGAACGCGTGTTGAATACCGTCTTGAGGTCCTTGACATCAAGAACCGGCGTAGCCCCGTCGGGCATGCGCAACTCCCCGTTTTGTTATTGACCCGTCAGCATTTTTGAATCGGGTCTGTTTTTTTGAAGCTTGGCAACATTCTTTCAACCTCGCAAGATGAAAACCGTCCTGTTATCCAAACGAAGAATTTGCGACCAGACCGCGCCTCGGCAGGGGGGCTTTGCCGGAACGGCGCACGGGCTACGGGCTGGCGCCTCGTGACGTGGCGTCACAGGTCTTGTGCGCCGGATGCCGGCGGGCCTTGACGGTTCGGGGGTGTCACGGTGAGGATGCGGCCTCAGTGCGGACGATCGCAACGCCTTGCCCGTTGTCGAGTCTGCCCCCTTGTCGGAAACCAACCGGAGAAGACCATGTCCCCCACCCAGACGCTGACGACGCGCGAGATCCTCGCCAAGCTGATCTCGTTTCCGACCGTCAGCCGCGACACCAACCTGCCGCTGGTCGATTGGGTGCAGGACTATCTGGCCGCGCATGGCATCGCCAGCGAGCGGGTGATGTCGCCTTGCGGCACCAAGGCCCATCTGTTCGCCGGGATCGGCCCCGATGCGCCGGGCGGGGTGGCGTTGTCCGGGCATACCGATGTCGTCCCGGTCGATGGTCAGAACTGGAGCAGCGATCCCTTCGAGATGGTCGAACGCGACGGCAAACTGTTTGGCCGGGGCACCTGCGACATGAAGGGCTTCGACGCCATGGCCATCGCCGCGATGGTCAAGGCAAAGGACGCGCCGCTGAAGCGGCCGTTGCAGCTGGCACTCAGCTTTGACGAGGAGGTCGGCTGCATGGCCGTCGTGGACCTGGTCGAGGCGCTCAAGGGGTCGGCGCTGCCGCGCGCGGAATCGGTGATCGTGGGCGAGCCGTCGATGATGAAGGTCGTCACCGGCCACAAGGGGGGCTCGGGCTTCTGGGTGCATGTCGAGGGGTTCGAGGTTCATTCCTCGCTGCAACCCTATGGTGTCAGCGCGATCCACGAGGCCGCGCGTCTGATCCAGTGGGCGAACGACATGAATGACCAGATGGCGGCGGCCGAACCCAGTGCGCTGGCCGCGCCCTTTGATCCGCCGTATTCGACCCTGCATGTGGGCACGATCACCGGCGGCACCGCGAACAACATCACCGCCAAGACCTGCGATTTCATGTTGGGGGTGCGCGCCGTGCCCGGGGAAACGGGCTGGGCGGAAAAGATGCTGGCCGCCGGGGCGGAGCTGGACGCGCGCATGAAGAAGATCCGCCCCGAGGCCGGGGTCACCATGACGCCCGCCTTTGGCGTGCCGCCTCTCACCCCGGAAGAGAACGGCCCCGCCGAAGCCCTGGCGCGCCGTCTGACCGGCGACAACGGGCTGCATGTGGTCAGTTACGGGACCGAAGGGGGACAGTTCCAGGTGCGCGGCTATTCGGCGGTGATCTGCGGGCCCGGCGACATTGCCCAGGCGCATCAGCCCGATGAGTTCCTGGACCTGTCGCAACTGGTGGCTGGCGATGCGTTCATGGACAAGCTGATCGCAGATCTCTGTCAATGAGCCGCATCCTGCTGATCGAGAATTTCGACGACGGCCCCGAACCGGATCGCGTCCGGCTGTTTCTGGATCGGGCAGGGCGCGACTATACCGTGATCCGCCCTCATGCGGGCGATTCGGTGCCGCGCTCGGCCGAAGGGCTGGCGGCGGCGGTGATCTATGGCGGCGCGCAAGAGATCTATCAGACCGACCGCTTTCCCTATCTGGCCGACGAGCACGCCCTTGCCGCCGATGCGGTGAGGCGGGATGTGCCCCTGCTGGGGCTGTGCCTGGGGGCGCAATGCATCGCCTGGGCGCATGGGGCCGATGTGCGCCCCCATCCCGATGGCGCGGTCGAGTTCGGGTATTACGACCTCACCCCCGCCCCGGAAGGCCAGGCGCTGTTCGGGGGGCCGGTGGTCATGCCGCAATGGCACGGTCACGGGTTCGATCTGCCCGACGGCGCAACCCGGCTGGCGTCGAGCGCGCTCTATCCCAACCAGGCCTTTCGCCTCGGCTCTGCCTGGGCGTTCCAGTTCCACCCCGAGGTGACGCCACGGCGGATGCGACGCTGGCAGGCGCACGATGCCGCGCCCTGGTCCGCGCCCGGGGCTCAGGACCGGGACGAACAGGACCGGCGCCTGGGCGCGCACGACGCCGCGATCGACGCCTGGTTCATGGCCTTTCTTGCGCGGTTCTTCGCCTGAACGCCCGCTGCCCTGCGCCGGCGCACGCCTCGGGCCCCGCCATGGGCCGCAAACCCGACGCTGACGCCGGGAACTTTGTGAAAGGGGTTGCCCTTGGCGCGGGTTCGGACCAACTTCACAGGTGAAGCATATAGACAGGGAGACCCACATGCCCGTCCGCAACCGCCTGGCCGAGATGCACCCCGAGATCACAGCCTGGCGTCGTGACCTGCACGAGCATCCGGAACTGCTGTATGATCTGCCGCGCACCTCGAAACTTGTGGCCGAGCGTCTGACCGCGTTCGGCTGTGACGAGGTGGTTCCCGGAATCGGCCGCTCGGGTGTGGTGGGCGTCATCAAGGGGCGCAAGACCGGATCGGGCCGGGTCACGCTGTTCCGCGCCGACATGGACGCGCTGCCCATCCACGAGATCACCGGGCTCGACTATGCCTCGAAGACCGAGGGCAAGATGCACGCCTGCGGCCATGACGGCCACACGGCAATTCTGCTGGGCGCGGCCAAGTATCTGGCCGAGACGCGGAATTTCGACGGCACGGTGGTTCTGGCCTTTCAGCCGGCCGAAGAGGGCGGCGCGGGCGGCAAGGCGATGGTCGACGACGGCATGATGGACCGCTGGGGCGTGGACGAGGTTTACGGCCTGCACAACATGCCCGGCCTGCCGACCGGCAGTTTCGCCATCCGCGAGGGGGCGTTGCTGGCCTCGGCCGATGAATTCATCATCACCGTGACCGGCCGGGGCGGCCACGCGGCCGTTCCGCACATGACCGTGGACACGACGCTGGTGGCCAGCCATATCGTCGTCGCGCTGCAATCCATCGTCTCGCGCAATGTCGATCCGCTGGGCAATGTCGTGGTGACGGTGGGCGCATTCCATACCGATTCGGTGGCGTCGAACGTCATTGCCCATACCGTCACGCTGAAAGGCACGGTGCGCACGCTCGATCCCGCGCTCAGGCAACTGGCGCATGAGCGGATCATGGCGCTGGTTCCGGCGACCGCCGAAGCCTATGGTGCAACCGCCGAGATCCAGTATGACTGGGGCTATCCCGTCACGATGAACCACCCCGAACAGACCGCGTTTGCCGCCGATTGCGCCGAAGAGGTCGCCGGCGCCTGCGATCGCAACGTCAAGCCTGCCATGCCGGCCGAGGATTTCGCCTATATGCTCGAGGCGCGGCCCGGCGCCTACATGCTGCTGGGCAATGGCGACACGCCGATGTGTCACCATCCCGCCTATCGCTTTGACGACGATGCCATCCCGGCGGGATGCAGCTGGTTCGTCACCCTCGCTGAACGTCGTATGCCGCTGGAGTAACCCCTATGGCCGTCAAGAATCGCATCGCCGACATGCAGCCCGAAATCGCCGCCTGGCGCCAGGACCTGCACGCCCATCCCGAACTCAGGTTCGATCTGCCGCGCACCACCGCCAAGGTTGCGGGTCTGCTGCGCGACTTTGGCGTGGACGAGATCACCGAGGGCGTGGGCCGCGCGGGCATCGTTGCCGTGATCCGTGGCCGCCGGACCGATTCGGGCCGCGTGCTCGGCTTCCGGGCCGACATGGACGCGCTGCCGATCCTCGAGGCGACCGGCGCGGACTATGCCTCGCAGGTCGAGGGCAAGATGCACGCCTGCGGTCACGACGGGCATACGGCGGTGCTGCTGGGCGCCGCGAAATACCTGGCCGAGACACGGAACTTCGATGGCACCGTCGTCCTGGCGTTTCAGCCCGCCGAGGAGGGCGGCGGCGGTGCGCGCGCCATGATCGAGGATGGCCTGATGGATCGCTGGGGCATCCAGGAGATCTATGGCCTGCACAATTTCCCCGGCATTCCGGTGGGCCAGTTCGCGATCAAGGACGGCCCGATGCTGGCCGCCGCCGACTTTTTCGAGATCACCGTGCGCGGCAAGGGCGGGCACGGCGCGCAGCCGCATGTCAGCGTCGATTCGACACTGGCCGGCGCCGCGATCGTCATGGCGATGCAGCAGGTCGTCGCGCGCAACGTCGATCCGCTGCAACCGGCTGTGGTGTCGATGACCGGTTTTCAGACCGAAACCATGGCGCATAATGTCATCCCGGCCTCGGTCAAGCTGACGGGCACGGTGCGCACCTTCCATGTGCCGACCAAGGAACTGGTCCGCGACCGCATGAAGGCGATCGCGGAATCGACCGCCGCCGCCTATGGGGCCGAGGTGGATTTCGCCTATTTCGACGGCGTCCTGCCGACCATCAACGCCACCGATCCGACGGGCTATGCCCGGGCCGCGGCCGAGTCCGTGACCGGCCAGGCGCCGCTGGACCTGCCGCCATCGATGGGCGGCGAGGATTTCTCGGAAATGCTGGCGGTGCGCCCGGGGGCGTTCATCATCCTCGGCAACGGTCCCTCGGCCGACCTGCACCACCCCGAATACAATTTCAACGACGAGGCGATCCCCGCCGGATCGAGCTGGTTCGCGACCCTTGCGGAACAGCGCATGCCCCTGTCGAACTGACCCAGGAGGAACGAATGCCTGTCAAGAACCGCTTTGCCGAACTGCTGCCCGACATCACTGCCTGGCGCCGTGACTTCCACGAAAATCCCGAGCTTCTCTATGATACGCACCGGACCGCGGGCATCGTCGCCGAAAAATTGCGCGCGTTCGGCCTGGACGAGGTGACCGAAGGGATCGGCCGGACCGGCGTCGTGGGCGTGATCCGGGGGAAATCGAACACCTCGGGCAAGGTGATCGGGCTCAGGGCCGACATGGACGCGCTGCCGATCATCGAAGCGTCCGGTGCGCCGCATGCCTCGAAGACACCGGGCAAGATGCACGCCTGTGGCCACGACGGCCATACCGCGATGCTGCTGGGCGCCGCCCAGTATCTGGCCGAGACCCGCAATTTCGACGGCACCGTGGTCGTCATCTTCCAGCCCGCCGAAGAAGGGGGCGCGGGCGGCAAGGCGATGTGCGACGATGGCCTGATGGAGCGGTGGGGCATTCAGGAAGTCTACGGGATGCACAACATGCCCGGTCTGCCGGTCGGGCAGTTCGCGATCCGCGAGGGGGCCTTCTTTGCCGCGACCGACACCTTCACCATCAAGGTCGAGGGCAAGGGCGGTCACGCTGCCAAGCCGCACGATACGGTGGACACCACGGTGGTTGCGGCGCAACTGGTCACCGCGTTGCAGACCATCGCCAGCCGTAACCACGACCCGGTCAAGAACCTGGTGGTTTCGGTGACCTCGTTCCGCACGGAAAGCGAGGCGTTCAACGTGATTCCGCAGCATGTCGAACTGCGTGGCACCGTGCGCACCATGGACGCCGATACCCGCGCCCTTGCCGAGGCGCGGATCAAGGCGATCAGCGACGGGATCTGCGCCGCGTTCGGCGCCCGCGCGACCGTCGATTATCTCAAGGGCTATCCGGTCATGGTGAACAGCCCCGAGCAGACCGCCTTTGCCGCGCGGGTCGCGGAAAAGGTATCGGGCGGTTGCGCGCCGGCACCGCTGGTCATGGGCGGCGAGGACTTCGCCTATATGCTCGAGGAACGTCCGGGGGCCTATATCCTGGTCGGCAATGGCGACACGGCGATGGTGCATCACCCGGCCTATGATTTCGATGACAACGCCATTCCCGCCGGCTGCTCGTGGTGGGCCGAGATCGTCGAACAGCGCATGCCGGCCTGACGCGGCGGGGACTGCGGGGGCGGGGTGCGCCGGTCGCCCCCCCCCATCACACCCGTATCGCCCGGCCTGGTGTTGCCCGCCTCCTGTGGCCGGCCCTCGGGTGGCCCTGGCGGCGGCGTGCTGGTTCGGGGACGCATCGGACCGGCGCACGGCAGTCTGGTCGCGCCGCCTCCCGTTCCTGCCAGTGGCGGGCCGCGTGGGTCGATGCGGGGCGGGTGCCGCCTGACCGGACAGACCGTGCGGTTTGGTCCGCACAAGCGGCCGTGCCGTGTGCAGGCCGGGGCGGTCGGATGCGCCGATGCTGGTGCGCAACGCACGGTCATGGCGATTCTTTCGGGGCACGGGATCGGGCGCGGGCGCGGTCCGTCAGATCCGACAGCACGGCGGCCCGCCCGAAAGCCTGCGCTGCCGCCGGGCGCTGGCGCAGCCAGTCGGCTGTGACCAGGGCGAGTTGCTGGTTCAACCGCCGATGCTGGGCCTCGGCCCAGCGGCGATGCGCGAGACGGGCCTGGACCAGCGCCGCTCCCTCCTCGTCCGAGGACAGCGGGGCCTCGGTCTGTCTCAGCGCCGCGATCGCAGACAAGAGCCGGCCACGCGATTGCGCGACACCCGCCAGACGAGCCAGTTCCGCGTCGCGCTTCAGTGCCGCCAGACTGGCCAGTCGGGCCAGCGCGGCCGGATCGGTCCTGCGTGTCATCGCTCAGCGCCCCTGTCCGGTCGGCGTTCCGTCGGTCGCGCGCCGCCGACGCGCGGCCGGCCGCGCGCGCGGGCCTTCGTTCGCATCGTTTCGGCAAAACGGATCGCGGCGGCGACCGGGGCGTAATGTTCAGGCGTGATTTCGGCGCCCAGGGCGACGGTTGCATGCAGCGCGCGGGCGGTCGGGGGGTCGGAATGGATCGGCACACCGGCGTCGGTCGCGGCTTGTCGGATGCGGGCGGCGATTTCGTCGGTGCCCTTGGCCACACAGACCGGTGCGCCCCGGCTTTCGGGCGACCAGCGCAGCGCCACCGCGTAATGCGTCGGGTTGACGATGACCACGGCGGCGTTCGGAACATCGGCCAGCATCTGATTGGTGGCGATCGCGGTCGCGCGCTGACGCCGCTGCTGTTTCATGTGGGGATCGCCTTCGGATTCCTTGTGGTCCTCGCGGGCTTCCTGATGGCTCATGCGTTGGCGGCGCTTGTGATCGGCGACCTGCCACAGATAATCGAGGCCACCGATCACCCCCATGATCAGCACGACCAGCGCCAGAAACTCGCCCAGCAGCCGCAGCATTTCGACGCTGGCCTGTCCCGGGCTCTGGCCCATGGTGGCGATCAGGCGCGGCAGGCGCAGTGACAGGAACACCCACAGGAGACTGGCATAAACCACCAGCTTCACCACGCTTTTCGTGAACTCGACCAGGCCCGACAGGCCGAACTTGTTGCGTGCGTTGGCCAGGGGCGAGATGCGCGACAGTTTCGGTGCCAGTTTTTCCGGCGCGAGCACCAGACCGCGCAGCGCGATCAGAGCCGCCAGGGCCAGAAGGCCCGGGATCAGCAGGACCGGCGCCATGGCGCGCGCTGTGGCCGCCAGGATGCTGCCCGCCAGCGCCGTGCCCCCGCCCAGCATGGCCGGGCCCAGGTCGGGGGCGCGGTCGAGCAATGTCATGCCCAGCGTGCCCAGGCGCGGCGGGACCCAGCCGCCCGGCATCAGCGTGAGGGTCAGGAACCCCGCCATGGCGGCGGCGGCGGTGACGTCTGCGGTGCGCGGCAGGTCGCCCTTGCGACGGGCTTCGTCCAGCTTGCGCTGCGAGGCCTCGTGCGGGCGGTCGGCGTCATCCTCGTTGCCGCTCATGGTCCGGCAACCGGATTGGCCAGAACCGCCATGAGGGCCGGCACCCAGAGGCTGAACATCAGCGGCGCCGTCAGCATCAGCAGCGCCAGCCCGCCCAGGGTCAGCGCGGGCGCGCCGACGAAGAACACCATCAACTGGGGCATGGCCCGGTTGATGGCCCCCAGCGCGAGGTTGTAGAGGCCGGCGCCGATCACGAAGGGCGCGGCAAGCGAGAAGCCCAGGGCAAAGGCCTGTGCCACGCGCGCGGTTCCCCAGTCGGCCAGAGACGCGGGCGAAAGCCAACGCCCCGGCGGAAAGAGGTCATAGGACAGCACCAGCAGCGCCGCCAGACGTTCGGGCAGGCCCGCCATGGCCGCCAGCGCAAGACCGCCGACGACCAGCAGATGCGCGATCGCGGGCTGGGGATCGACCCCGGCGCCACCAAAGGCCTGCGAGAGAGAGGTTGCCTGCGCGGCCATGGTGCCCGCCAACTGCAACGCCATCACCATCAGCCTGAGCGCAAGACCCAGAACCAGCCCCGACAGCGTTTCCTGCAGCAGGAACCGGGCCACGGGAATCGGCGCGGCCTCGGGGACCGGGATCGCCGCGACCACGGCGGGGGCGATGACAGCGGTCATCGCCAGGGCCGCGACCAGGCGGATGCGCACGGGAATCGCCCGTTCGCCCAGCACCGGGGCCAGCGCAAAGACGGGACCCACGCGCGCCAGGACGAGGCCCCCTCCGGCCAGCCAGGCCTGAAGCTGAACCACCAGCGCGCCGAGCGCGTCGATCAGGTCCGGCGTCATGCCGCCACCTGACCGACCAGCGCCGGACGGGCCTCCATGCCGATTTCCTCGAACGCGAGGACGGGGGCGGACACATCCCGGGCGGCCATGACGGTGCGCAGGAACCGCCGCCGTCTCGCGGGCGAGACCAGCGCCGCCTGCGTGCCCTTGTCCGCCAGATCGGCAAAGGTCTGGGCCAGGGCGTTGGCCAACCTGCCGAAATCGGCGGGGGGCAGGGCGATGTCGGTGCTGCCGCGCTCGCCCTCGATCTGGTAGCGCGCAAAGGCGTCTTCCCATTCCGGGGCCAGTTGCACCAGCGGCAGCGTGCCGTCGGCCCGCTTCAGCCCGGCCACAAGCTGGAATCCCAGGCGCTGTCGGACGTGATCGCAGACCGTCTCGGGTGTCATCTGCTGCACCCGCAGTTCGGCGATGGCTTCCAGGATCATCGGCAGATTGCGGATCGACACCCGTTCGTCCAGCAGCAGGCGCAGCACCGACAGCAGCAGGTCCACGGGCACCTTGTCAGGGATCAGTTCGTCGATCAGGCGACGGTTTGCCTCGGCGCGGCGTGGATCGGACAGTTGCGTCATTTCGTCCAGCATCCGCCTGAGCCCCCTGAGCGTGAGAAGCCGCGCGAAATTGGCTTTCAGCACTTCGAGCAGATGGGTTGCCAGAACTTCGGCCGGTCCGACGACGGTCAGCCCGCCCAGGGCTGCGGTTTCCTCGTCCGCGGGGGCGATCCAGCGAGCGGGGGCGGAAAACACCGGCTCATGAACGTCGAGCCCCGAAAGACCCGCAGGCGCCCGACCGGCATCGGGCAACAGGGCGAGGCGTCGATCCGGATGCAGCCGGTCGCGCGCCTGCTCCACGCCCTGCACCAGGATGGCATATTCGCCCGGTTGCAGGGCCGGATCGTCGGTCAGGCGGATCTCGGGCAGGATAAGGCCGAAGTTGCGGGCGATATGGTTGCGCATGTTGACGATGCGCGCATCGAGCCCGGTTGCCGGATCCAGCACCATCGGCACCAGATCCGGCGCAAAGGTGACGTGGATCTCGTCAAGATCCAGCACGTCACCCAGCGTCGTGACCTTCTCCGGGGCGGCGTCCTCGATCGGGGCGACGGGGCGCGTGGCGTGGCGATGGGCGAGCCATCCCGCGGCGCCCAGGATTGCCGCACCTGCCAGGAACGGCAGAAACGGCAGGCCCGGCACCAGCGCGAACAGGGCCATCAGCAGCGCCACGGTCACCAGCGCGGCCGGATAGCGTCCCAGCTGTGCCATCAGCGCCGTATCGGTCGCGCCATTGGCACCCCCGCGCGCCAGCAGAAGCGCCGCCGCGATCGAGATGATCACTGCGGGGATCTGGCTGACCAGCCCGTCGCCCACCGTCAGGATGGCATAGGTTTCAAAGGCTTCGCCAATGGGCATCCCATGCACGAGGGTTCCCATCAGCAGCCCCACGACGATGTTCATCGACGTGATCAGCAGGCCCGCCACGGCGTCGCCCTTGACGAATTTCGAGGCCCCGTCGAGCGAGCCGAAAAAGGTCGTCTCCTGCTGCTCGCGCTCGCGCCGAGCCTTGGCCTCGGCGTGCGAGATGGCGCCGGCGGACATGTCGGCGTCGATGGCGAGTTGCTTGCCCGGCATTCCGTCCAGGGCGAAACGGGCGCCGACCTCGGCCATGCGGCCCGCGCCCTTGGTGATGACGATGAAGTTGACGATCAGGAGGACGCAGAACACCACCACCCCCAGAAAGACGCTGCCGCCCATGATGAAGCTGGCGAATCCCTGGATGACCGAGCCCGCAGCCTGCGGCCCGGTGTGGCCCTGACCGATGATCAGCCGGGTCGAGGAGACGTTCAGCGACAGACGCAGCATCAGCGAGGCGAGCAGGACGGTCGGGAAGATCGAGAAATCGAGCGGCCGTTCGATGAACAGCGTGATGGTGAACATCAGGATCGCCAACGCGAACGAGGCGGCCAGACCGATGTCCAGCATCCACGAGGGCATTGGCAGGATCATCATCACGATGACCGCCATCAGTGCCAGTGCAAGCAGCACCGTGGGCTGGAACAGGCGCGCGGCGGACAGGGTCATGGGCGGATCTCGAACAGCGGACGGGACGGGGGCAGGGTGGCGGGCACCAGCGATGCGATGGCGGTGCCCGGCGGGGACCCGGGTTCGGTGCGGGCGATGAGAAACGGGAAGGCAGTCGCCCGGGCGCCGGCCGCGGCCGCGTCCGTGCGGGGACCGGGCAAGGGCGGCTCGGTCCGGTGCTGGTGCAGCCCTGCGCGCAAGGCGGCGAACCGGGCGCGGTAGCGCGCGGCGTGCGCCGGCGTGCGCGAGTGATAGGCCCCGGCCGCAGCCTCCCACGAGCCCAGTTCACGATGCAGCGCCGCCAGATGGCGCGCGGCATAGCGCGCGGCGGTCAGGGGATCCAGAAGGTCCCCCGGTCGGTCGAATTCGGCCCCGTGCCAGCGCCAGTTGATCTGGAAGCAGCCCAGATCGAACAGGCGCTGCCCGCGCGCCAGCAACTGCCGGGCAAATGTGTCGGCCTCGGCGCGGGTGGCGAACCAATGGCCGCGCCCTTCGGCGTTCGCGGTCCAGGGCCAGGGGCGCAGCTGCCCGTCCTGCATCCGGCCCGTTTCCGTCAACGCGATCGCCAGCAGCACGTCGACGGGCACCCCGGTTTCCTGCGCGGCGCGCGTGGCCGCGGATTCGCACAGGTCCGGCCCCTGCGCCCGGGCGGGGCCGGCGATCAGCGCGAGCAGCAGGAACAGAAGGCGTAGGGTCGGCATCGCGCACTCCCGGTCGGTGAGGCCTGACCCTAGCGCGCTGTTGGTTGATGAAGTGTTGACGCCCGCGGATTTGTCCGTGGTCAAGGTCCGGATCCCCGGATCGTGCTAGTCTTGGGAAAACGAAAGGAGGCACTGATGAGACCCTTCAAGATCCTTGCCACCACCGTGGCGCTTGCCCTGTTCGCCGCACCCGCGATCGCCGGCGACTGCACCGGCCATGTCACCGGCGTGCGGCCGCTGAGCCAGTATAACCATGCCGCCGGCAACGGGTTTCTGGCCGTCCGCACCGGGCCGGGCAGCCAGAACGCGCAGATCGGCGAACTGTATCTGGGCGACGAGATCTCGGTCTGGGATCGCAGCGGCGGATGGTATCGCGTCCAATGCATGAGCGGGCGCTGCATGCAGCCGCTGTGGGGGCAGCCCGCACCCAATGGCTGGGTTTCCGGCCGCTATCTCAGCATCGGCGGTGTCTGCCCCTGAGAGCGCACGAAAACGCGACCCCCTTGTGGAAAAGGCCGGATTCGGGCAAAAGGGGGTCGCGACGTTATCTCTATCGACTCTGCCTTGTCTTCCCGGACACCCGCGCATTCGATCCCGATTTGACTGCGCCGGGCTGTCGCATTCTGTGGGCAGCATCAAGACAGGAGTTCTCACGATGGCCAACGGCACCGTGAAATGGTTCAATGCCACCAAGGGTTATGGCTTCATCCAGCCCGAAGGCAGCTCGAAGGACGTGTTCGTGCACATCACCGCGCTGGAGCGCGCCGGTCTGCGCGGTCTGGACGACGGTCAGAAGGTGACCTTCGATCTGGAAACCAGCCGCGATGGCCGCCAGTCGGCGACCAACCTCGCGCTGGCCTGATCGGCAGGCAGATCCTGGAAAGGGCGGTCCCTCGGGGCCGCCCTTTTCCATGGGCGGGTCGCGGGCACCGCCCGTGCAGATAACGCGGGCGTTAACCCCGTTTCGGTCACTTTCTCTTGACTCCGCCCGCCCGGTTTCGAAGGTAGGGCCCCACGGGTCGGGGAGGCCCGTCTCCGATCACCGGCGCCCAATGACGGGCCGCCCTCAGACAACGGAACCGGCATGTCCCTTGCCTTGATCGCGGCACTACCTTTCCTGGGCGCGCTTCTGCCCGGGCTGATGATCCGTGCGGGCCGCAACAGCTGCGCGACGATCACTTTTTCGGTGACCGGGCTGGCACTGATCGGCCTGCTCATGAACGCCCCCGCCGTCCTGCGCGGCGAGGTCCTGACCGAGGGCTACAACTGGTTGCCCGCGCTGGGCCTGAACGTCAATTTCATGCTGGACGGGCTGGGATTCCTGTTCGCGCTGCTGATCCTGGGCATCGGCCTGCTGATCATCGCCTATGCGCGGTTCTACCTGTCGAAATCCGACCCGATGGGCAATTTCTACACCTATCTGCTGCTTTTCCAGGGCGCGATGGTGGGCATCGTCCTGTCCGACAACATCCTGCTTTTGCTGATCTTCTGGGAGCTGACCTCGCTGTCGTCCTTCCTGCTGATCGGGTTCTGGCGCCATCTGCCCGAGGGGCGGCAGGGCGCCCGCATGGCGCTGACGGTGACCGGGCTGGGCGGGCTGGCGATGATCGGCGGCATGCTGATCCTGGGGCAGATCGCGGGCAGCTACGACATCCACGTGATCCTGACCCAGGGCGAGGCGATCCGGCAGTCCGATCTCTATCTTCCGGCGCTGCTGCTGATTCTGCTGGGCGCGTTTACCAAATCGGCGCAGTTTCCGTTCCACTTCTGGCTGCCGCACGCGATGGCCGCCCCGACGCCCGTGTCGGCCTATCTGCATTCGGCCACGATGGTGAAGGCCGGGCTCTTCCTGATGGCGCGGCTCTGGCCGGTGCTGTCGGGCACACCGGAATGGACGATGCTGGTTGCCGGGGCAGGGCTGATCACGATGGTCCTGGGCGCGGTGATCGCGCTGTTCAAGGACGACCTGAAGGCGCTGCTGGCGTTTTCGACCGTCAGCCACCTGGGGCTGATCACCTTCCTTCTGGGGTTGGGCACGGACTATGCCGCGATCGGCGCGGTGTTCCACATCATCAACCATGCGACCTTCAAGGCTGCGCTCTTCATGACCGCGGGGATCGTCGACCACGAGGCCGGCACGCGCAACATCCGCCTGCTGGGGGGCTTGCGCAAACTGATGCCGATCACCTTTGCCATCGGCACGGTGGCGGCGCTGTCGATGGCGGGCATCCCGCTGTTCAACGGCTTCCTGTCGAAGGAGATGATGCTGGAGGCCGCCCATGACAGCGGCACCTGGGTTGCGGTCGCGGCGACGCTGGGGGCGATCTTCTCGGTCGCCTATTCGCTGCGATTCGTGTTCCACACCTTCCTGGGCCCCGAGCGCGAGGACTACCCCCATCATCCCCACGACCCGCCCTTCGGCCTGTGGGCGCCGCCCGCCCTGCTGGCGGTGCTGGTGGTGGTGATCGGCCTGTTCCCGCAACAGACGGTCGGCCATCTGGTCGAGGTGATCTCGGGCGCCGTGACCGGGGCCCATCCGCATGTGCATCTGGCGCTGTGGCATGGGGTGACGCCTGCGCTGCTGATGTCCGCCATCGCGGTGGCCGCGGGCTTTGTGCTGCTGGCGTTCCAGCGCAGCCTGGCGCCGATCTGGGACAACGCGCCGCGACCCGAGGCCAAGGCCATCTTCGACGCCATCGTCGATCCGCTGGCGCGCGGGGCGACCGCGCTGACCGACACGCTGCACGATGGCGCGATCTCGCGCTATCTGGGCATTTTCTCGGTGGTGGTGGTGGCCTATGGCGCCTGGGCTTTCCTGGGCGGGGATTTCGCGCCCGGCACCCGGCCGTTGCTGCCGGTCGGCCCGGTCGAGCTGGTGTTCTTCACGCTGGTGATGGTCGCGACGGCGGGTATCGTGCTGGTCCATCGGATGCGCTTTGTCGCGCTGATCGTGATCTCGATCTGCGGGCTGGTGGTCTCGATGACCTTCGTGCAGTTCTCGGCGCCCGACCTGGCCCTGACGCAGCTCACGGTCGAGGTCGTGACCATCATCCTGCTGCTGCTGGCGCTGAACTACCTGCCCAAGGAAACGCCCGCCGAGTCGGGCACAATGCGGCGCTGGCGCGACGGCGCGGTGGCGCTGATCGCCGGCGGCGGGATCGGCGGGTTGGCCTATGTCATTCTGACCCGCGACATGAGCCTGCCGACCATCGCGGATTACCACATCGCCAATTCCTATACCGGCGGCGGCGGGAACAACGTGGTCAACGTGATCCTGGTGGATTTCCGCGGCTTTGACACCATGGGCGAAATCAGTGTGCTGGGCATCGCCGCGCTGATCATCTTCGCCCTGATCGAGGTGATCCTGCGGGGTCCGGCCTCGCGCCGGTTGCTGAACTGGCGGCCGGACATGCCCCAGGCGCACGACCGTCACCCTCTGATGATGGTGGTCGCAACCCGTGTCGCGCTGCCGATCGCGCTGACCGTGGGGGTCTACATCTTCCTGCGCGGGCACAACCAGCCGGGCGGCGGGTTCATCGCGGGCCTCGTGGTCGCCATCGCGCTGCTCATGCAATACATGGCCTCGGGCTTTGCCTGGAGCCAGGAGCGCCAGCGCTTCGCCTATCACGGGATGATTTCGCTGGGGGTGCTGATCGCGGTGCTGACCGGCACGACAAGCCTGGTGCTGGGGTGGAACTTCCTGACCTCGACGAATGCGCATGTGCATGTCTGGCCGCTCGATGACATCCACCTGGCCAGCGCGGCGGCGTTTGACCTGGGGGTGTTCCTGACGGTGATCGGTGCGGTGATGCTGGCGCTGGCCAGCCTCAGCCGGATCGGGCTGCGGGCGGGCGAGGGGATCAACCTGACGGCCGCCGACATCGACCCGACGGCCGAGCGCAGCCCGCTGGTGGACGCAGAGACCCGGCGCGAGACCGGGGAGGAGCACTGACATGGAAGTCCTGGTTGCCATCGCCATCGGGGCCATGACCGCGGCAGGCGTCTATCTGCTGCTCAGGCTCAGGACCTTTCCGGTCGTTCTGGGCCTGTCGATGCTCAGCTACGCGGTCAACGTGTTCATCTTTGCCTCGGGGCGGCTTCTGGCCGGGGCTCCGCCGATCCTGGGCGCGGCCGAGGTCATGACCGATCCGCTGCCGCAGGCGCTGGTGCTGACGGCGATCGTCATCAGCTTCGGCATGACGGCGCTGGTGGTCATCATGGCGCTGGGCAGCTACCTGAACGCCGGCACCGACGCCATCGACATCGAGAAACCGGGCGAAGACCCGGACCGCGCGCACTAAGGGGGCATGGGTATGGAACACTGGATCATTGCCCCCATTGTCGTGCCGGCGATTGTCGGTCCGATGATCGGCCTGACGATGCGCCACGACCGCCTGTTGCAGAGGGTCGCGGGGCTGACCTCGAGCGCGGCGCTGGTCGGGCTGACGCTCGCGCTGCTGGTCGCCGCCGCCAACGGCACCGTGGAAAGCTATGAGCTGGGCTCGTGGCCTGCGCCGTTCGGCATCGTTCTGGTGCTGGACCGGCTCAGCGCGATGATGGTCGCGCTGACGGCGATCCTGGGCCTGGTGGTGCTGGCCTATGCGGTAGCGACGGGCTGGGACCAGCGGGGGCGCAATTTCCATGCGCTCTATCAGTTCCAGCTGATGGGGCTGTTCGGCGCGATGCTGACGGGCGACATCTTCAACCTGTTCGTCTTTTTCGAGATCCTGCTGATCGCGTCCTATGGCCTTATGACGCATGGCGGCGGACGGATGCGTCTGCGCGGCGGCGTGCAATACGTCATCTTCAACCTGGCGGGATCCACGCTGTTCCTGTTCGCGCTGGGCACGCTCTACGCGGTCTTCGGCTCGCTCAACATGGCGGACCTGGCCGAACGGGCGCAGATGCTGCCCGCGGGCGATGCGGCGCTGGTGCGGGTGACGGCGGCGCTGCTGCTGCTGGTCTTCGTGCTGAAAGGGGCGTTGCTGCCGGTGCATTTCTGGCTGCCCAACACCTATGCGCTGGCCCCGGCGCCGGTGGCCGCGCTGTTCGCGGTGATGACCAAGGTCGGTGCCTACACGGTGATCCGCGTCTACACGCTGGTCTTCCCCGACACGCTGCCTGCGATGGACGGACTGGTCAGCGACGTGCTGGTGCCCGCCGCTCTGATCACGCTGGCCCTGGGCATGATCGGCGTTCTGGGCGGGCGGACCCTGGCGCGGATTGCGGCCTTTGCGGCCATCGGGTCGATGGGGACGCTGTTCCTGGCCATCGGCACCTTTACCGAGACCGCCACAGCGGCCGCGCTGTTCTATCTGGTGCACTCCACCTTGTCCGGGGCGGCCATGTTCCTGGTCGTCGATCAGGTGCGGGCACGCCGCGGGAATTCCGCGCTGGCCCTGCAGGCGCCGATGGTCGGCGGAGGGCTGGTCGCGGCCTTCTTCTTCATCGCCGCCATTGCCGCGGTGGGCATGCCGCCCTTGTCGGGGTTCCTGGGCAAGCTGATGATCCTGGACGCGATCCGGGTTCAGCCCTGGTGGGCGTGGGGGTGGGCGCTGGTGCTGGGAACCTCGCTGATCGCGCTGGTCGGGTATGCGCGGGCCGGGTCGGCGCTGTTCTGGAAACCCCATGACAACAGTGCGCCGCCGCCCGAGGATTTCACGCCCGAGGACGGCGCCCAGTCGGGATGGGGGCAGGCCGCGCTGGGGGGGCTGATCGCCCTGATCGTCGCGCTGACGGTCTTTGCCGGACCCGCCTCGCGCTATGCGCGGGCGACGGCTGCGCAGCTTTACACGCCCGAAACCTATATCCACGCGGTCCTGGGCACGCCGCAGGAACGGGCCGCGCGCGCGGCGCGGGAACAGGCGCTGGCGGATGCGGTCCACGGCGCCGACCACGCAGCCCCGGCCCACAGCGTCACCGAGGAGGGACACTGAGATGCTCAAGCGCCTCTTTCCCCATCCGCTGCTGTCTCTGACCCTGGTTGCGACCTGGCTTCTGCTGGTGAACTCGGTGGCGATCAACTCGATCGTCTTCGCGGTCATCCTGGGCCTGGCGATCCCGGCCATCACCCGGCCCTATTGGCCCGACATGCCGCGCCTCAGGCGGCCGCTGGTCGTGGTGCAATACGTGTTCGTGGTGCTCTATGACATCGTCAAGGCCAACATCGACGTCGCGCTGATCGTTCTGTTCAAGCCGCGGCGCGACCTGCGCCCGGCCTGGGTCTGTGTCCCGCTCGAGATCCGGACCGCCGAGGCGATCACCGTTCTTGCGGGAACCATCACCCTGACGCCCGGCACCGTGTCCTGCGATCTGGCCGAGGACGGGCACGCGATCCTCGTTCATTGCCTGCACGCGCCCGATCCTGACGCGGTGCGCGACGACATCAAGGCCCGCTACGAACGCCGCCTGAAGGAGATCTTCGAATGATCCTCTATGCCCTGAGCTTCGCCATCGGCTGTTTTGCCCTCGGTCTGCTGCTGAACCTGTGGCGCGTGGTGAAAGGTCCGCAGGCCAGCGACCGCATCCTGGCGCTGGACACGATGACCATCAACGCCATCGCCCTGCTGATCCTGCTGGGAATCGCGCTGGGTTCATCGATCTTCTTCGAGGTGTCGATGCTCTTTGCCCTGGTGGGGTTCATCTCGACCGTCAGCTATTGCCGCTTTCTGCTGCGCGGCGACATCATCGAGTGAGGGGGACACAGCCATGACCGATCTGCCGTTCTGGGCCGAAATCGCCGTCAGCGTGTTTCTGGTCATTGCCGGGGTGTTCGGGCTGGTGGGGTCCTATGGCCTCATCCGTCTGCCCGACCCGATGACGCGGCTGCATGCCCCCACAAAGGCGACGACCCTGGGGGTCGGCGGGGTGCTGATCGCCTCGATGATCTTTGTCTTCGCCACCGAAGGGCGCGTGTCGCTGCATGAACTGCTGATCGCGCTGTTCCTGTTCCTCAGCTCACCCATCACCGCGTTGTTCATCGCCAAGGTGCATCTGCACCTGCGCGAGGATCAGTCCACCCTGCCGCAGCCCAGCGATGGCCTGGGCTGGGCCGGCTACACGGTCGAGACTCCGGCCCGCGGGGTGCGCGAGTCGCTGGACGAGTCCGACGATGCGGAAAGCCGCTGACCGCAGCGCCACGGCGGTTTCGACACCGGGAGAATCGGTGTAAAAGGGACCGCTGCCGGTCTGGGGGTGTCCGGTGCGTTGTGACAGGGTGAGTTCGGGTGTGGGATGCGCAAGCGATTGACGAACTGACCGAAGTCGTGGTGACACGGCTTCTGGTGCAGGAGGAAACAGCCCGCGCGGTCGCCGCCGACCTGGCGCGCGGCCTTGCCGCGTCGTCGCCCGCGCTGCCGGCCCTGTCGCTGGCCTTGCCCTTTGCGCTGGCGGCCGGATCCATCGAGGAAATGCTGGGCGCCGGTCTGCAGGCGCGGCGCGCCGCGCGCGATGCCTGGCGGATCAGCGCCCTGATCGGCGTGGACGCCCTGAGCCTGCGTCAGCAGGGCGCGGACACGATCGCCGATCTCTGGGCGCTGTGGCAGGCGGGCGACGAGGTGTTTCGCGCCGCCGAATGACGCCCGTTTCGGGGCGCGCGCACGCAAGGCGCACAAACGCGAACAGGCCCCTGTCGGGGGCCTGCCTGTGTCGTGAAGGGCCGTGGATCAGCGCGCTTTCAGCAGATCGCGGATCTCGGCCAGCAGCTCTTCCTGGGTCGGGCCAGGCGGGGCGGCGGGCGCTTCGGGTGCGGCTTCTTCCTCGCGCTTGGCGGCATCCTTGACGGCGTTCACGGCCTTGACCATCAGGAACACCACCCAGGCCACGATCAGGAAGTTGATCACCGCCATGATGAAGGCGCCATAGGCAAAGACCGAGGCCCCGGCCTCGCGCGCGGCGGCCAGCGTGGCATCGGCGGGCACGTCGCCGGCCAGCACCAGGTAGTTGTTGGTAAAGTTCATGCCACCGGTGAACAGGCCGATGATCGGATTGATCAGGTCGCCCACCAGCGACGTGACAATCGCCGTGAAGGCCGCGCCGATGATGATCCCGACGGCCATGTCCATGACATTGCCCCGGGCGATGAAAGTCTTGAATTCACTGAACACAGTCTGTCCCTTTATCCCGTTCCTCTCCCGTTCGGGGGCGCGACGGAACGCGCCTTGAACCCCTCGGTCGAAGCTGGTTTACCTTTCCGTATCGCGAACAATGCCCGCGCGCGCCCCCAAATCAAGGTGAAACTCGCGCGCCCATTCCCCGGAGCCCACAATGCCCGACCTTTCCGCCTATCCCGTGACGCACCGTTGGCCGGCCCGAAACCCCGAGGTCCTGCAACTGTATTCGCTGCCCACGCCGAATGGCGTCAAGGTCGGCGTCATGCTGGAGGAGACCGGCCTGCCCTATGAAGGGCACCGCCTGAGCTTTGCCGAGAACGATCAGTTCACCCCGGAGTTCCTGTCGCTCAACCCGAACAACAAGATCCCGGCGATCCTGGATCCCAACGGTCCGGGCGGCAAACCGCTGGCGCTGTTCGAAAGTGGCGCGATCCTGGTCTATCTGGCCGAAAAGACGGGGAAATTCCTGTCATCGGATCCGGTGACCCGGGTGCAGACGCTGCAATGGCTGATGTGGCAGATGGGGGGCGTCGGGCCGATGTTCGGACAGTTCGGCTATTTCCATGCCTTCGCCGGCAAGGAGATCGAGGACAAGCGCCCGGTCGAACGCTACCGCGCAGAAACCGAACGTCTGTTGCGGGTGCTCGACGGCCAGCTTGACGGACGGGACTGGATCGTCGGCGACTTCTCGATCGCCGACATCGCGACGGGTCCCTGGGTGCGCACGCTTCTGACCCATTACAAGGCGGGCGATCTGGTGGGGTGGGGCACGTTGAAGAATGTGCCGGCCTGGTTCGACCGGTTCATGGCGCGCCCGGCCGTGCAACGCGGCGTGACCGTCCCGCCCGAATCCTGACCTGCCTGGCTGAGTGTTCAGTCCCAACTGAACATTCCGCTTGAAACCGGCGTCGCCGCGTGCGAGGAAGCCACAACGCCCGACCGCGACAGAGTCGCCGGGGCACAGCGCATTGCCAAGGTCCCGGCCCCTGTGGCAAGAGGGGCCGACAGACCCAGACGGAGCCATTCGATGCCCGATTTCGCCGCACGCCGGACGATGATGGTCGACAACCAGGTGCGCCCCTCGGACGTGACCAAGCTGCCGATCATCGAGGCCATGCTGACCCTTCCCCGCGAACGATTCCTTCCCGGCTCTCTGGCCGAGGTTGCCTATGTCGGCGAAAACGTCGCGCTGGGTGGCGGGCGCGTTCTGCTGGACCCGCGCACCCTGGCCAAGATGCTCGACGCGCTGGACATCAAGCCCAGCGAACTGGTGCTCGATGTGGCGGCTGCGACGGGCTACTCCAGCGCCGTGATCGCCCGCATGGCCGAGGCGGTGATCGCGCTGGAAGGCGATTCGGCCCTGGCCGACGACGCCGAGGCCGCGCTGGAAGCCGTCGGTGCCAGCAATGTCGTGGTCGAACGGGGCGCGCCGGCCGCAGGTGCGCCGGCGCACGGCCCCTATGACGCGATGGTGGTCGAGGGGGGGATCGAAACCTTCCCGCAGGCCCTGACGGCGCAACTGAAGGATGGCGGCCGCGTCGCGGCGCTGTTCCTGGACGGGGCCCTGGGCACGGTGCGGCTGGGCGTCAAGCATGACGGAACGATTCGCTGGCGCGACGTGTTCAACGCCGCCGCGCCCGTGCTGGACGGCTTCACCGCCGAGCGCGTCTTCGCGCTGTAAATCTGCGCGCCGCCTCACAGGGCGGCACGCGGGGCCTGGCCCGGGGGGGCGAGTGCCGTAACTGGTATGGAGGGCGCGATGGGCGTTCTGACACGGATTCGCGCGGCGGTCGCCGCGGTGGGTGTGGTTTCGGCGCTTGCCGGTCCGGCGGGTGCGCACACTCTGGCGGATGCACTGGCTGCGGCCTATCGCAACTCGAATCTGCTGGATCAGAACCGCGCGCTGCTGCGTGCCGCCGACGAGGACGTGCAGCAGGCGATTGCGGCGCTCTATCCCGTGGTGAATTTCGCCGCCACCGCATTGTCCAGCACGACCGGATCGCCGGACTATCAACTCACCCTGGGGTTGCAGGCGACGATCCCGCTGCTTGACTTCGGGCGGGGCCGCATGGCGGTCGATGCCACGCATGAGACCGTGCTGGCGACCCGTGCGGCGCTGACGGTGATCGAACAGAACGTGCTGATGGGGGCCGTGCAGTCCTATCTCGGCCTCTACAGCAAGCTTCAGGCGCTGCAGCTTCAGCAGAACAACGTGTCCCTGATCGGCGAGCAGTTGCGCGCGGCGCGCGAGCGGTTCGAACTGGGCGATTCCACCCGCACCGATGTCGCCCAGGCCGAGGCCCGCCTGGCCGCCGCCCGTTCGTCGCTGGCCTCGGCGCAAGGGGATGTCGCGATCGCGCGCGAACAGTATCGCCTGACCGTCGGCGCCTACCCTGAGAATATCTCGGCGCCGCCGCGTCTGCCGCACCTGCCGGCCTCGCTGGAGGCGGCGCAGGAAACCGCACGGCGCAACCATCCGTCGATCACCCAGGCGCAGCACCTGGTTGCGGTGGCCGATCTGACCTCCGAGATCGTTCAGACCCAGCGCCTGGGCTCGCTGACCGGCTCGATCCAGGCGCAGACCGGCTTTGGCCGGTATGCGGGATCGCCGGAACGCAGCGCCTCCTCGCTGACGGGATCGCTGAATTATCAGGTCAATCTGTTCGACGCGGGACGCCTGAATTCGTCCGAACGCCAGGCGGTCGCGCGGGCCGAGGCGCAGCGCGCCGCGCTCAACCAGACCGTCGCCACGGTGCAGCAGCTTGTGGCCGCGAACTGGGCGCAGGTGCAGATCGCGCGGGCCTCGATCCAGGCCAGCGATCAACAGATCCGGGCCACGCAATCCGCCTATGACGCCGTGCGGGCCGAGGCCGAGCTGGGCTCGCGCACCACGCTCGATGTGCTGGACGCCGAGCAAGAACTGCTCAACGCCCGCAGCGCGCGGATCTATGCGGCGGCCGGGTTGCAGACCGCGGCCTATGCGTTGCTGCAATCGACCGGCCAGTTGACGGTGCAGTCCCTCGGGCTGGGCATTCCGACCTATGATGTCGAGGCCTACTCTGCCAACCTGCGCCGCGAACCCCCGCGCGAGACCCCGTCGGAACAGGGGCGCCGGCTGGACCGCATCCTGGGCCGCTATGGCCCGCGCGAGGATCGCTGAGGGTCGTTGCGCCGCCGTTGACGGATCGTTCATTCTGATCGGTTGTTGTTTCAACGTCCGAGCGGCGCTATCCTGTGCGCCATAACGAGCAGGGGTGAAGGAATGTCGGACGCCATGACGAACCGCGAGATCGAGGATGTTCTCACCTCGATCCGGCGGCTGGTTGCACAGGAAGGCACGCGCGGCGCCGAGGCCGGGCGCCTGATCCTGACCGAAGCGCAACGGGTCGTGACCGACGCGGCACCGGCGGACGCGGGCGTCGACCCAGCCCGGGGCGCCACGGAACAGGGCGCCACGGAACAGGACGCGGCGGCGCAAGATTCGACGGCGCAGGCAGGGGCTGCCGATTCGGCGGACGATGACGGCCGTGTCAGGCCCGGCGCCGACATGGGCCTGCCCGAGCCCGACTTTGGCAAGCTCGAAGCCACGATCGCCGAGCTGGAGGCCGCTGTCTCGGCCAGTGGCGAAGCCTGGGAAGGCGAGGTGGTCGAGGAGGCGCCGCGCGCGTCGAATGTGACGGAACTGTATGGGCGGCTGAATTTCAGCCATCGCAACCGCAACGCCGCGCCGGACGCATCCAGCACCCCGGACACCCCCGGCGAGGCCGCGTCCCCCGCCACAGCGCCCGCCGTGCCCGCGGACGAGTCCGGACCCTCGCCTGTCGTGGCCACCGAAGTTGGCCTGCCCGGGCCTGAACAGGATCAGACGGCGGCCGCATCCGTCGATCCGCGCGAACCCGACGTCACCGACACCGACACCGCCACGGTCGAGGATGGCGACCCGATCCTTGAGACCGTGATCGACGAGGCGACACTGCGCGCCCTGGTCGCGCAGATCGTGCGCGAGGAATTGCAGGGCCAGTTGGGTGAGCGCATCACCTTGCAGGTGCGCAAACTTGTCCGCGCCGAAATCGCCAAGGCGCTGGACGAACGCGCGCTGCTGTAGACCGCTTGCGCGGGCGTGGGGCAGGGCGCCATGCCCGCTGCGCCGACCGCCGCTCAAACCCCGCCGCCCAAACAAGAACGCCGCCCCCTGAAGGGCGGCGTTTTGCCGGTTAAGGGGGATGCGGTCAGAGCAGGGCCTTGGCCTTGGCTGCGGCGACCTCGGCGGTGATGCCGAATTCCTCATACAGACGCTCATAGGGGGCCGAGGCCCCGAATCCGGTCATGCCGACGAAATCAGCCTTGCGCCCGCGCTCGCCCAACAGCCAGCGATCCCAGCCCCCAGCGCGCACGCCGGCCTCGATGCCGATGCGGACGCCACCCGCCGGCAGAACGCGCCGACGGTAGGCCTCGGGCTGGGCGGCGAACAGCTCCATGCAGGGCATGGACACCACGCGCGTGCCGATCCCTTCGGCTTGCAGCAGGTCGCGGGCCTTCAGCGCGATTTCGACTTCGGAACCGGTGGCGATCAGGATCACCTGGCGCTTGTCCTCGGCCTCGGCCAGGATATAGGCGCCTTGCGCGGTCAGGTTCCGGGGGCGATGGCTGTCACGCACCGGCGGCAGGGTCTGACGGCTGAGCGACAGGACCGAGGGGGTCTCGACCTGATACAGCGCGCATTCCCAGGCTTCGGCGGTTTCCACCAGATCGGCAGGGCGGAACACCAGCGTGTTCGGCGTGGCGCGCGAAATGGCCAGATGCTCGACCGGCTGGTGGGTGGGGCCGTCCTCGCCCAGGCCGATCGAGTCATGGGTCATGACGTAGACCACCGGCAGCCCCATCAGCGCGCTGAGCCGCATCGACGGGCGCGCGTAATCGGTGAAGGCCATGAACGTGCCCGAATAGGGCCGGATGCCGCCGTGAAGCACCATGCCATTCATCGCCGCGGCCATGCCGTGTTCACGGATGCCCCAATACATGTAGCGGCCCTTGCGGTTGTCCACGTCGAACACCCCGAGATCATCGGTGCGGGTGTTGTTCGACCCGGTCAGGTCCGCCGATCCGCCAAAGGTATCGGTGACGATCGGGTTCACCGCTTTCAGCACGAGTTCCGAGGCCGCGCGCGTGGCCATCGCCTTGGGCGTCTCGATGGCGGCCTTTTTGACCGCGCGGATCGCCGCGGGCAGACGCTTGGGCAACTCGCGGGTGAAAATGCGCACGAATTCGGCCTGGCGCCCCTCGGGCAGGGCGGCAAAGCGCGCTTCCCAGGCCTCGCGTTCGGCGGTGTTGCGGGTGCCGATGGCTTCCCAGTCGGACTTGATGTCGGCGGGAATTTCGAACGGACCGTGTTGCCAGCCATAGGCGGCGCGGGTGTCCGCGATCAACTTGGCGTCGGTCAGCGCGCCGTGCCCTTTCGAGGTGTCCTGTGCGGACGATCCCAGAGCGATATGCGTCTTGCACGCGATCAGCACCGGCCGGGCCGAGGCCCTAGCCTGCGTGAGGGCGCGGTCGATGTCCTCGGGGTCGTGGCCATCGCATTCCAGCACACGCCAGCCCGCGGCCCGGAAGCGGGCGCGCTGGTCGGTGATGTCACTGAGCGCGACCGATCCGTCGATGGTGATGCCGTTGTCATCCCACAGGACGATCAGCTTCGACAGCTTGTGCCGGCCCGCGATGCCGATCGCTTCCTGGCTGACGCCCTCCATCAGGCAGCCGTCGCCGGCGATCACATAGGTGTGGTGGTCCTGGATCTTCGCGCCCCAGCGCGCGCGCAGATGGGCCTCGGCCATGGCGAAGCCGACGGCGTTGGCGATCCCCTGGCCCAACGGCCCGGTGGTCGTTTCGACACCGGTCACATGGCCGTATTCCGGATGGCCGGCGGTGATCGCGCCCCATTGGCGGAAGTTGCGGATCTGGTCGAGCGTCACATCCTCGTAGCCCGTCAGATGCAGCAGGGCATAGATCAGCATCGACCCGTGGCCCGCCGACAGGATGAACCGGTCGCGGTCGGCCCAATGCGGGGCCTTGGCGTCGAACTTGAGGTGATTGCGGAACAGCACGGTCGCGACGTCGGCCATGCCCATGGGCATCCCCGAATGCCCGGACTTTGCTGCGGCAACGGCGTCCATGGCCAGCACGCGGATCGCGGTGGCAAGGCGCCAGTGGTCGGGGTGCTTGGTGCGAAGCGAGTCGATTTCCAAGGCAGCATTCCTTCAAGAGATGTCGGTTGCGGGCGTCTTATCAGGCTGGGGTGCGAGATCAAGCTTGCAGGCGGTCACGGCATGGCTGATTGGTTGGAATGCCCGGGGTTTCGCCCTATTCTGCACGAAAAACGACCCACACGGTAAGAGACAGTGATTCGTAAGGCTGTGTGGGCATGGTTGTGGAGAGATGGATGAGCGATCTTGCCCCGGTGGAAAAACGGCTCTCGGATGCGTTGGAGCGGATTGCCCGGCAGATCGAAAAGGGCGCATCGGCCGCGAAACCGGCCAAGGGCGGGGTGTTCGGCCTGGGCGCACGTCCTGACGCCGGCCCCGATCCCGAACAGGTTGCGGTGGTGTCCAGCCTGCGCGAGGCGCTGGAAAAGGAACGCGCCGCGAATGCCCAGCTGAACGAGCGGGTGCAGCAGGTCAAGCAGCGCCAGGAAACGACGATCGCGCAACTGGAGCGTCGGCTTGCACGGCTCACCGAACAGCTCGATCTGCAGAGCCTGGAAATGCTGCGCCTGAAAAAGGCCAATGCCAAACTGATCGAGGCGAATGCCGGGCTGAGGGACGCCCAGGTCGAATCGTTCCCCGATGCGACCTTGATCAACAAGTCGATCTCGGCCGAGCTTGAGGCCCTGCAAGCCGAGCGCCGCGCCGAAATGGCCGAAATGGAAGAAATCCTGGCCGAACTGAAGCCGCTTCTTGCGGCCGAGCCGCGCTGAGAGAGGAAGACCCATCATGCCCGAGGAAACGATCACCATCGGCGGCAAGAGTTTCGAGGTCGCCTGCCAGCCGGGCGAAGAGGAATTCCTGCGCGCCGCGGCCGCGATGCTCGATGCCGAAGCCACCGCGCTGATCGGCCAGATCGGTCGTCTGCCGGAATCGCGGATGCTGTTGATGGCGGGGCTCATGCTGGCCGACAAGACGGCCGGCGCCGAGGATCGTGCCCGTGCCGCCGAAGACCAGCTCGCCGCCGCCCAGGCCGAGATCGCGCGGCTGCGCGCCACCCCGCGCGAACGCGTCGAGGTTCCCGCCATCCCCGCCTCGGCGGTCGAGGCCATGTCGGAACTGGCCGCCCGGGCCGAGGCTCTGGCCGATCAGATCGAGGGGCGCTGAGAGCGCCCGCCATGACGAAGGGGCCGATGCATCGCGCACCGGCCCCTGTGTCTGGCCCCTTGGGTCCGAAGTTCTGGCGTGGCCGATCAGGCGTTGGCTTCGCGGATCTTGTCGGCGGCGTCCTTGTCATAGGTCACGCCCTTGGCATCGAACAGCGCATCCAGTTCGCCCGACAGCGTCATCTCGGTCACGATGTCGCAGCCGCCGACGAACTCGCCCTTCACATAAAGCTGCGGGATCGTGGGCCAGTCCGAGAAATCCTTGATCCCCTGGCGGATATCGGGATCGGCCAGCACGTTCACGTCGGCATAGTCCACGCCCATGAAGTTCAGCACCCCGGCCACACGGCTGGAAAACCCGCATTGCGGCATGGTCTTGGTGCCCTTCATGAACAGCACGACGTCGTTGCCCTCGACCGTCTGGCGGATCGTGTCCTGAGCGCTCATGGTTCGTCCTTTCGCACGCACGGCGTCTGGCCGCGCAAAGAGTGTTGCTGATCAGATAAGCCGGCGGAAGCGGCGGAAAAGGGGGTCAGTCCGGGGCTTTGGTGGTCAGGGCCAGGGCGTGCAGTTCGCCATGCGCGCCATCCATCTTGCCCTTGAGGGCGGCGTAGACCTCGCGCTGTTGCTGCACGCGGTTCTTGCCTTTGAAACTGGGGTCGATCACTTCCGCCGCATAGTGGTTTCCATCGCCCGCCAGGTCGGTGATGGTGATGGTCGCTGCGGGAAAGGATTCGCGCAGCAGGGTTTCGAGTTCGGTTGCCGACATGGCCATGCGCGGGGTCTCCCTTGGTCTGACCACAGATGTAAAACCCGCAGGCGCAGCGTGCAAGGGGCGCTAGCCCCGGGTCCGGCCCGGCACATGGGCACGCAACGCGCGCAGGAAGGCCGTCAGCCCACGATTGGCGCCCGGCAGATCGAAGGCGGCCAGGGTCGCGGGTGTCCAGTCCGCCGGCGGGTGGAACAGTGCGATCAGCGCCTCCCTGTCCTCGGCCAACGGCGCGGGCAGCGGCAAGGCCCGCGCCGCGTTCAGAAGCACCAGCGCCTCATGGATGCGCCGCATCGTCGCAAAGGCATCGGCCAGCGGGGCGCGCAAGCCGGGATCGCGCCACCAGTCCGCGTCCGGAAAAAGCTCGCGCATCACCCGTTGTCCGGCGCCCTTGCAGTCATAGCGCGCGCAGCCGCCATAGCCCGCGTCCGTCAGGCCGGCGTGAATGCCGCAGCCAAAACCGCCGTGCAAATGGGGACAGGGATGCAGGGCCGGCTTGTCCCGCGCGAAATCGTCGCCCCGGTCAAAGGGCAGCGCCATACAGCAAAGCGCGGCGCAAGCGGAACAATCGGCGGTCAGACGGGGCAGAGGGCGCATGCGCCCCATCTGCCCCCAACCGGCAGCCCGGGCAAGCCCGCGCCACCATCTTTGTGCCTTAAATATCCTGCGGGGGTGAATTCGCGCAGCGAAGAGGGGGCGCAAAGCCCCCTCATGCGCGGCGCGTCAGCGCCGCGCCCGGTCGCCCGAGGGCTGCGGCATGGAATGCCGCCGGCCGAGGGCGAAACCCCCGCTCCTGCCGGCGGGTCAGAAATCCGCGTGGCGCATCACATGCCGGGCGTGACCGACAATCAGCGGGTCGGGCCGGCCGACGACCTCGGGGTCCTTGCCGGGATAGTCCAGCGTGGACAGGAAGTGCTTCATCGCGTTCAGCCGCGCGCGTTTCTTGTCCTTGGACTTGATGATCGTCCAGGGCGCATCGGCGGTGTCGGTATAGAAGAACATCGCCTCCTTCGCCGCGGTGTATTCGTCCCACAGATCCAGGCTGGCCTTGTCGATGGGCGACAGTTTCCAACGTTTCAGCGGGTCGGTCTCGCGCTCGGCGAAGCGGCGGCGCTGTTCGTCCGGCGTGACCGAGAACCAGAACTTGTAAAGCCGGATCCCCGAGCGGACCAGCATCCGCTCGAACTCGGGCGCCTGGCGCATGAATTCCAGGTATTCCTCGGGCGAACAGAACCCCATAACCCGCTCGACCCCAGCGCGGTTATACCAGCTGCGGTCATAGAACACCATTTCACCCGCGGTCGGCAGGTGTTCGATGTAGCGTTGGAAATACCATTGGCCCCGCTCGGTCTCGGTCGGCTTGTTCAGCGCGACCACGCGCGCGAACCGCGGGTTCAGGTGCTCGGTGAAGCGTTTGATCGTGCCCCCCTTGCCGGCCGCGTCGCGCCCTTCGAAGAGCATGACGAACTTCTGCCCGGTATCCTGGGCCCAGATCTGCACCTTCAGCAACTCGGCCTGCAGCCGGGCTTTCTCGGCCTCATAGGGTTTGCGCGCCATCTTGTGCGGATAGGGGTAGTGCGCGCTTTCAAAGGCGGTGCGCAGAACCTCGGGGTTGATGGGTTCGCCCTTTTCCGCGGCAAGACGCACGGCCTCGCGCGGGGAAGGGGTGCGCAGGGGGGCGTCGCTGGTCGGTTCCGACGCAACGTCAGTCGCAACCGGTGCAGACCCGGTTTCCACGGCCTCGGGCGTGACAGATTCGGTCGGACGTGCGGCGGCGGTGTCGGTCATGCCTGAACTCCTTTGGAAAACACGAGGTTGTCCTACACCAATTGCCGGATCGCGACCTTGATCTGCCTCAATCTTGCGGGTTTTCCGCGCAATTGCGTGACCTTTCGTCTCAGGACGGTTGCGCTCACCGCCTTGTGAAATAATCTTGCGCAGGGTATGCACCTGCGGCACGAAACTATCGGGCGGCGCCTCGCCCGGCCCTTGAAACGGAGGACCAACGTGAAGATCGGGGCACCGAAAGAAATATTCCCGGGCGAGAACCGGGTTGCCATGACGCCGGAGTCGGCGCTTCAATTGCAGAAACTGGGTCATAGCTGCCTCATCGAAACCGGCGCCGGTGCGGCCTCGGGGTTCGAGGACGCGGCCTATGTCGCGGCCGGGGTCGAAATCGCGCCCGATGCGGCTGCGCTGTTCCAGGCCGCCGACGTGGTGGTCAAGGTTCGCGAGCCCGAGCGTGGCGAACTCGACCGGCTGCGTGCGGACCAGACGCTCATTTCCTTCTTCTGGCCCGCGCAGAATGCCGAGATGCTGGACCTGGCCAAGGAGCGCGGCACGACCGTCGTCGCCATGGACATGGTGCCGCGGATCTCGCGCGCGCAGAAGATGGACGCGCTGTCGTCGATGGCGAATATCGCCGGCTACCGCGCGGTGATCGAGGCTGGCAACAACTTTGGCCGTTTCTTCACCGGCCAGGTGACGGCGGCGGGCAAGGTTCCGCCGGCGAAAGTGCTGGTCGTGGGCGCCGGTGTGGCAGGGCTTGCCGCGATCGGCACCTCGACCTCGCTGGGCGCGATCACGCTGGCCTTCGACGTGCGTCCCGAGGTCGCCGAACAGATCGAATCGATGGGCGCCGAGTTCGTCTATCTCGACTTCGAGGAAGCCCAGCAGGACGGCGCCGCCACCGGCGGCTACGCCGCGCCCTCCAGCCCGGAATTCCGCGAGGCCCAGCTCAAGAAGTTCCGCGAGCTGGCACCCGATGTGGACATCGTCATCACCACCGCCCTGATCCCCGGACGTCCCGCGCCCAAGCTCTGGACCGAGGACATGGTCAGGATGATGAAGCGCGGCTCGGTCGTCGTCGATCTGGCGGCGGAACGTGGCGGCAACTGCGACCTGACCGTCAAGGACGAGAAGATCGTCACCGACAACGGCGTGACCATCGTCGGCTATACCGACTTCCCCAGCCGGATGGGCACCCAGGCCTCGACGCTCTATTCCAACAACATTCGTCACATGCTGGCGGATCTGACGCCCGGCAAGGACGGTGTCATCGTCCACAACATGGAAGATGACGTGATCCGCGGCGCCACGGTGGCGCGCATGACGGTGCCATCACCTTCCGCCGCCGCCGCCCAAGGTTCAGGCAATCGCCGCGCAGAAGAAGGAAAAGCCTGGCGACCTGACGCCCGAGGAAAAGCGCGCGCAGGAAGTCGCCGCGTTCAAGGCGCAGACCCGCAATCAGGTCACGCTTCTGGCCGTGGGCGGGGGCGGCGCTGCTGCTGGCCGGGGCTTTTGCGCCCGCCAGCTTCATGGCGCATTTCATCGTCTTCGTGCTGGCCTGCTGCTATGTCGGTTTCCGGTGATCTGGAACGTGTCGCATTCGCTGCACACCCCGTTGATGGCGGTGACCAACGCGATTTCGTCGATCATCATCCTCCGGCGCGCTGATGCAGATCGGGTCCGGCAGCTGGCTGGTCGTGATCCTCGCCGCGCTGTCGGTCTTCATGGCCGGTATCAACATCTTCGGTGGCTTCATGGTGACGCGGCGGATGCTCGCCATGTTCCAGAAGTCGTAAGGAGCGCGCCTCAATGGAATATGAGCCTTCACTACGGCCGCTTACGTCGTCGCGGCGGTCCTCTTCATCCAGTCGCTGGGCGGACTCTCGGGTCAGGAAAGCGCGAAACGCGCGGTCTGGTACGGCATCGTCGGCATGGCCCTGGCGGTCGCGGCCACGCTGGTCGGCCCCGGCGCCGGAAACTGGGGCGTGTCGCTGGTGATGATCGTCGCCGGCGGCGCGATCGGCTGGTTCGTCGCGCAGCGCGTGCAGATGACCGAGATGCCGCAGCTCGTGGCGGCCATGCATTCTCTCGTCGGTCTGGCGGCGGTGTTCATCGGCTACAACGCCCATATCGAGATGGCCCGTGTCGCCGCGCTGATGGCCGATGCGCCCACCACGCTCAGCGCGGCGGGTGTCGCGTCCTGGCTCGATGAACAGGGGCTGGGCGGTTTCGCGCTGAAGATCGCGCACAAGACCGCCGCCGAACTCGCCGTCCTGAAGATCGAGGTGTTTCTCGGCGTGTTCATCGGTGCCGTGACCTTCACCGGCTCGGTCATCGCCTATGGCAAGCTTGCGGGCAAGGTCGACGGCAAGGCCAAGAAGCTGCCCGGCGGCCACATGCTGAACGCGGGTGCGGCGCTGATCTCGGCGATCCTCCTGGTGCTCTACTTCCAGGGCGCCGGCAGCTGGACGTTGATCCTCATGACGCTGATGGCCTTCTTCATCGGCTATCACCTGATCATGGGCATCGGCGGCGCCGACATGCCGGTGGTCGTCTCGATGCTGAACAGCTATTCCGGCTGGGCGGCGGCCGCGATCGGTTTCTCGTTGTCGAACGACCTGCTCATCGTGGTGGGCGCGCTGGTCGGCTCGTCGGGGCGATCCTCAGCTACATCATGTGCAAGGCGATGAACCGCCGCGTTCATCTCGGTGATCCTGGGCGGCTTTGGCGGCACCGCGGGTCCGGCCATGGAGAGATCTCGGGCGAACAGATCGCCATCGATGCCGACGGTGTCGCGGCGGCGCTGAACGATGCCGACAGCGTCATCATCATCCCGGGCTATGGCATGGCGGTGGCCCAGGCGCAGCAATCGGTCAGCGAACTGACCCGCAAGCTGCGCGCCAAGGGCAAGACCGTCCGCTTCGCCATTCACCCGGTCGCCGGCCGCCTGCCCGGGCACATGAACGTCCTGCTGGCCGAGGCCAAGGTCCCCTACGACATCGTCCTGGAAATGGACGAAATCAACGAGGATTTCCCCGACACGGATGTCGCCATCGTCATCGGATCGAATGACATCGTCAACCCGGCCGCGCAGGAAGACCCCAACAGCCCCATCGCCGGGATGCCGGTGCTGGAATGCTGGAAGGCAAAGCAGGTCTTCGTGTCCAAACGCGGCCAGGGCACGGGGTATTCGGGCATCGAGAACCCGCTGTTCTACAAGGAGAACACGCGCATGTTCTACGGCGACGCCAAAAAGTCGATCGACGCGCTCCTGCCGATGATCGAGTGATCGCGCCAGACTCTCTCAAGGCAAGACGGGGGGCCCGGGCGGCCCCCCGTTTTTTCGGCTCCGGCAGACAGGAAAAAAGGGCGCCCGAAACCGGCGCCCCATCATCTTGTCCGAAATACGCACAGGGATTTTCAAGGGGGGCGTGCCCCCCTTGAAGCGGGGGTGCGGGGGCGGCAGCCCCCGCGGCCGCGTCACCCCAGGGCCGCCTCGAACGCCCCGCGATAGATCGCCGACAGCTCGCTCAGCGGTGCCGAGGACCCGCCCAGGGTGACGGTCTCGCCACCGAACCGGCCGACACTGTGCACCGAAACGCCTGCGGCCGCGGCGGCAACCATCAGCGCCTCGGCCTGGTCAAAGCCGCAGGCCACCAGATAGCGCGCCTGATCCTCGCCGAACAGGAACCCGGTCTCGCCCTCGTCCAGCGTCAGGCCCAGTCCGGCGCCCTCGGCCATTTCAAAGGCCGCCAGGGCCAGGCCGCCATCCGACAGGTCGGTCGCCGCCTTCACCAGGGCCCGGTTCGCGCGCAGGAATTCGCCGTTGCGCCGTTCGGCTGCCAGATCCACGGGCGGCGCGTCGCCGTCTTCGCGGTGGAACACCTCGGCCAGCAGCGCCGACTGGCCCAGATGGCCCGTCGTCTCGCCGATCAGGATCGCAAAATCGCCCGCCTCGGGCTGACCGGCGATCAGCTCGTCCAGAGACCCCAGCAGCCCGACCGCGCCGATGGTCGGCGTCGGCAGGATCCCCTTGCCGTCGGTCTCGTTGTAGAGCGACACGTTGCCCGACACGATCGGCATGTCGAGCGCCGCGCAGGCCGCGCCGATCCCCTGGATCGCGCCGACGAACTGGCCCATGATCTCGGGTTTTTCGGGGTTGCCGAAGTTCAGGTTGTCGGTCGTCGCCAGCGGCAGGGCCCCCACGGCCGACAGGTTGCGATACGCTTCCGCGACCGCCTGCTTGCCGCCCTCGACGGGGTTCGCCCGCACATAGCGCGGGGTCACGTCGCTGGTGAAGGCCACGGCCTTGGCCGTGCCATGCACCCGCACCACGCCCGCGCCCAGACCGGGCGCGCGCACCGTATCGGCCATGACCATGTGGTCGTATTGTTCCCAGACCCAGGCCTTGTGCGCATAGTTGGGGCTGGCGATCAGCGCCTTGAGCGCGTCGATGCCATCGACTTGCGGCACCGGGTCCATTTGCGGGGCGGCGGGCGTCGGCACCCAGGGGCGGTCGTATTCCGGCGCCTCCGAGCTGAGCTTGGACAGCGGCAGGTCGGCCTTGATGGCGTTGCCGTGCAGGATCAGGAAGCGGTCCTCGGGGATCGTCTCGCCGACGATGGCGAAATCCAGGTCCCATTTCTCGAACACCGCGCGGGCCTCGGCCTCTTTTTCCGGGTGCAGGACCATCAACATGCGTTCCTGGCTTTCCGACAGCATCATCTCATAGGCTGTCATGTCGGCCTCGCGCTGGGGCACGTCATCGAGCTGCAGCTTGATGCCCAGCCCGCCCTTGTCGCCCATCTCGACCGCCGAACAGGTCAGCCCCGCCGCGCCCATGTCCTGGATCGAGATGACGGCGCCGGTCTGCATCAGTTCCAGGCAGGCTTCGAGCAGGCGCTTTTCGGTGAAGGGGTCGCCGACCTGAACGGTGGGGCGCTTTTCCTCGATGGTGTCGTCGAATTCCGCCGAGGCCATGGTCGCGCCGCCGACGCCGTCGCGCCCGGTCTTGGCGCCCAGATACACCACGGGCATACCCACACCCGAGGCAGCGGAATAGAAGATCTTGTCGGTATCCGCGAGACCGGCCGCAAAGGCGTTGACCAGGCAGTTGCCGTTGTAGCTGGCGTGGAACCGCACCTCGCCACCCACGTTCGGCACGCCGAAGCAGTTGCCATAGCTGCCGATCCCTTCGACCACGCCCTTGACGATATGCGCGGTCTTGGGGTGCGAGGGCAGCCCGAAGCTGAGCGCGTTCATCGCCGCGATCGGGCGCGCGCCCATGGTGAACACGTCGCGCAGGATGCCGCCGACGCCCGTTGCCGCGCCCTGGTGGGGCTCGATATAGGACGGGTGGTTGTGGCTCTCCATCTTGAAGATCAGCGCCTGACCGTCGCCGATGTCCACGACGCCTGCGTTCTCGCCCAGGCCGCAGATGACCTGCGGGCCTTGGTCGGCAGCGTGCGCAGCCATTTCTTCGACGATTTGTAAGAGCAATGCTCGTTCCACATCGCGCTGAAGATGCCCAGTTCGGTGAACGTGGGCTCGCGGCCGATGATCTCGAGGATGCGCTGGTATTCATCGGGCTTCAACCCGTGCGCGGCGATCAGGTCGTCGGTGATGGCGGGCTCTTGCATGGGCGCGCGTCCTCTGGCTGGGTGCTGCGCGCTTATTAGGCCATGCCGCGGCCGGGGAAAAGGGCCTCAGGGGCGTGCGGCGTCACGCTCTTCGCGGGTCAGCACATGCGGGGTGACGATCGGGGCGCCCTCGGCGTCGAACAGCACCGAGCCGGCCTGACCGGTCAGCCTGGCCTTCAAGGCGCGACCGACAAGCGCCGCGGCCGCCGCGGCAAACCCGTGCGATCGGATCGGTGTGCGCGCGGCCGCCGTATTGACCTGCGCCGTCACCGGGCCAAACCCCTGGGTCCCCGGGGGCAGGATCACGCCGATGAAGGGCAGTCGGCGCGGATTGGGCAGGGTGTTGGCGATCGGCGTGTTGCAGCAGCGCGCATACCAGCGGAACAGGCCGTTCGGTCCCAGCCGCAGCAACGCCAGCGAATCGGCGCCCTGCGTGATGTGGAACGCACCGGGCATGATCTGGAACACCTCGGTTCCGCCGTCGCCGTCCAGCATGGTTTCCGCCTGGCCCAAATGACGGGCGAAGCTCTGGCAATCCGCACAATAGCAGATCACATGCGTGCCGCCGGACCCTGTATCGACGCGCCAGTGCATGTGACCGCAGCGGCAGGACATGTCCTGTGTCATGGTTGTCTCACCCTCCCGTCAGGGCCGTTTCGGCCCGGATGTGACAGTCATAGGCAAAAAAATAGGCCGAGCAAGTGCTCGGCCCAAGTCCAACAGGGAGGTAAAGATACAGGCAGAAGCCATGTATCTCACGAGTAGAGATAGTCGAATCACTACATGCGTTCAACATTTTCCTCGCTGCGCCTGCATCATAGCCGCGATGCGTTGCGCGCATGTCTCACACCCGCGCGGGGATCGGGGCATGGGGCGGGGGATCACTCCTCGGTCATGGCAGAGCGTTGGCGACGATAGGCGATGACGCCATCCAGCACGAAATCGCGAAAAGCCGAGACCCGCTTGGAGTGGCGCAACTCCTCGGGATAGGCCAGGAATACCGGCACCTCGGCGCTTTCCACATCGGGAAGGACCCGCACGAGCTGCGGGAAATCCTCGGTCAGGTAGTCGGGCAGGACACCGATCCCCAGATTGTTCACGACCGCCTGCAACACACCGAAATAGTTGTTCACCGTAAAGGTCGATCGCACCGCATAGGTCATCAGTTCGCGCACCAGCGCGGCGCCGGCGGCGACCTGGTGGGCGGTGGCGTGCTGGCAGACCAGGCGGTGATCGCTCATGTCCGGCAGCACCGTGGGGGTGCCGTTCTGGCGCAGGTATTCCGGCGACGCATAAAGCCGCATCCGAACCCCCATCAACCGCTTGCGGATCAGGTCGGCCTGGCTGGGTTCCTTCATGCGGATCGCCACGTCGGCTTCGCGCATGGGCAGGTCGAGGACGCGCTCTTCCAGCATCAGGTCGATGCGCAGTTCCGGGTATTTTGCATAGAGCATCGGCAGACGCGGGGCCAGCCAGAGCGTGCCGAAGGCCGTGGTCGTGGTGACGCGCAACTCGCCATAGACCTCGTCCTCGCTGTCACGGATCCGCGCGGCGGCGGTTTCCAGCCGCTTGGTCATGGACCGGGTGGCGTCAAACAGAAGCTCGCCCTGTTCGGTGAGAATCAGCCCCCGCGCGTGGCGGTGGAACAGGGTGGTTCCCAGCGATTCCTCCAGCCCCCGGATCTGGCGGCTGACGGCAGACTGGCTCAGCCCCAGCGAGTCGCCAGCATGGGTCAGGCTGCCCGCATCGGCAACGGCGTGAAATATTCTGAGCTTGTCCCAGTCCATCGGGGAACCATCTGAATGCACAAGGGGTGAGGGGTTCGCGGATATTTCTAGGGCAGATGGCGAACCGGGGAAAGACAAGAATTGTCTCGGCGGGCTTTGAAGGTCAGCAATTTTGACCTATAATCGCGAAAGTCTCAGCATATCGGCAAACACGGGAGGATGTGCCCGATGAGTAAGCAGAGCGTGAGTCTCAACGACAAGTTCGACCTGGAAAAGACACCGGTCCTGTTGAATGGCACGCAGGCCCTGGTGCGGCTGATGTTGCAGCAGCGCGCGCGCGATGCCGCGGCAGGGTTGAACACGGCCGGCTATGTCACCGGCTATCGCGGATCGCCCCTGGGGGCGGTCGACCTGCAGATGGCCCGCGCCGAACCGTTTCTGAGTGCCGCGCAGGTCACCTTTCAGCCTGGCATGAACGAAGATCTGGCGGCCACCGCGATCTGGGGCAGCCAGCAGGCCGAGTTGCGCGGCGAGGGGCGCTACGACGGTGTATTCGCCCTGTGGTATGGCAAGGGCCCCGGGATCGACCGCTCGGGCGATGTGATGAAACACGCCAACATGGCCGGCACCAGCCCCAAGGGCGGGGTGATCATGGCCATGGGCGACGATCACACGGGTGAAAGCTCGACCGTGCTGCATCAGTCGGACTGGGCGATGATCGACGCCTATATGCCCATCGTGTCCCCTGCCGGCGTGCAGGAGATCCTGGACTACGGGCATTATGCCTATGAACTCAGCCGGTTTTCCGGGCTGTGGGTCGGGCTGAAGACCATGAAGGACACGATCGAGGCGACGGCCGTGGTCGATGGCAACCCGCATCGCGTGGCCCTGGTGCGGCCCGATTTCACCATGCCGCCGGGCGGGCTGAACATTCGCCTGCAGGACACGCCGGTCGCGCAGGAAGCGCGAATGATCGACTACAAACGCTTTGCCGCCGAGGCGTTCTCGCGCGCGAACCGCATGGACCGGCGGGTCTGGGGGCAGCCCGGGGCAAAGATCGGTCTGGTCGCGGCCGGAAAGAACTGGCTCGATCTGGTGCATGCGCTGGGGCTGCTGGGCATCGACGCGGCCGAGGCCGAGCGCCTGGGCGTGACGACCTACAAGGTCGGGCAACCCTGGCCGCTGGACATGGAGGGGTTCCACGAATGGGCCGAGGGGCTTTCGCTGATCGTCGTGGTCGAGGAAAAGCGCAAGCTGATCGAGGTTCAGGTCAAGGAAGCCATCTTTGACGACCGCCGGGGACGGCGCGTCTATGGCTGGCACAAGGGCGATACCTGGGAACACGGCCGGCAGGTCGAACTGTTCCCGACGCGCTATGCGCTCGATCCCGTGATGATCGCCGAGAAACTGGGCGAAATCCTGATCGAGGAAGGCCGCGAGACCGACCGGATCCGTGCCGGTCTGGACCGTCTGGCCGAGGCCAGGCGCGCCGACAACGCCCCCGATCTGGCGCAGCGCACGCCCTGGTTCTGTTCGGGCTGTCCGCACAACGCCTCCACCAGGGTGCCGGACGGCAGCCGCGCCTATGCCGGGATCGGGTGTCATTACATGGTGCAATGGATGGATCGGTCGACCCAGGGGTTCACCCATATGGGCGGCGAGGGGGCGAACTGGATCGGCGAAAGCCTGTTCTCGACGCGCAAGCATGTGTTCCAGAACCTCGGTGACGGCACCTTCAACCATTCGGGCCTGCAGGCGATCCGTGCGGCGTTGGCGGCGGGGACGACGATCACCTACAAGATCCTGTTCAATGACGCGGTGGCGATGACCGGCGGACAGCAGAACGAGGGGGGGCTCACCGCCGACCAGATCGCGCGCGAGCTGGTGGCGATGGGGGTGAAACCGGTCGTTCTGGTCTACGACGCCAAGGAGGAGATCGACTTCTCGCAATTCCCGTCCGGAATCGAGCGTCACGAACGCGCCGAGCTGATGCAGGTGCAGGACCGCCTGGCGCGGACCGAGGGGGTTTCGGCGCTGCTGTATGTGCAGACCTGTGCCGCCGAGAAGCGCCGCCGCCGCAAGCGGGGCCAGTTCCCCGATCCCGACAAGCGGGTCTTCATCAACCCCGAGGTCTGCGAGGGCTGCGGCGACTGCGGCGTTCAGTCGAACTGTGTCTCCATCGTGCCGCTGGATACCGAGCTGGGTCGAAAGCGCGCGATCGATCAGTCCTCGTGCAACAAGGACTTCAGTTGCCTCAACGGGTTCTGTCCGTCCTTTGTCACGCTGAGCGGGGCGACGGTGCGCAAGGGGGCGAGCCGCGCCCTGGATTTGCCAGACATTCGAATGCCAGACCTTCCTGCCATCCAGGGCACGCATAACGTGGTGATCACGGGCGTGGGGGGCACCGGCGTCGTGACCGTTGGCGCGGTTCTGGCGCAGGCCGCGCAGATCGCCGGCCTTGGGGCAGGCATGATGGAGATGGCCGGCCTCGCGCAGAAAGGCGGTGCGGTGCACATCCACCTGCGCCTGGCCAACCGACCCGAGGATATCAGCGCCGTGCGGGTCGCCGTGGGCGAAGCCGACGCGGTGATCGGCGGTGATCTGGTGGTGACGGCAGGCGCCAGAACCATCGGTCTGATGACCACAGGGCGAACCGGCGCGGTCGTCAACAGCCATGAGATCGTGACCGGGGATTTTACGCGAAACACGGAATTCAGGTTGCCGATCAATACGATGGAGGTCTCTCTTCAAGCGCGTCTCAGGGATCGTCTGGCGCTTTTCGATGCCTCGGAACTGGCGCGGGTCGCGTTGGGCGATTCGATCTATTCCAACATGATGGTTCTGGGCGGCGCCTGGCAGAAGGGCCTGATCCCGGTTCCGATCGACGCCATCCGCGAGGCCATCCGCCTGAACAGGGCCGCGGTCGAGGGCAACCTGCGCGCCTTCGAGATCGGACGCTGGGCGGTGGAATTCCCGGACGACGCCGCCGCGGTGCTGCAACCGGCGACGGTCACGGCCCTGACCGATCCGGTCGCTGTCCGGGCCGAGCGGTTGACGGCCTATCAGAACAAACGTCTGACAAAACGGTTCCTCAAGTTGGTCGATTCGGTGCCGGATCCGGCCCTGCGCGAGGCCGTGGCGCAGGGATACTACAAGCTGCTGGCCTACAAGGATGAATATGAGGTCGCCCGACTGCATCTGCAAACCGCCGATCTGGCGCGCGAAACCTTCGATGGAGATTTCGCGATGACCTTCCATCTGGCGCCGCCGTTTCTGGGTGGCACCGGTCCGGACGGGCGGCCCAGAAAGCGGGCCTTCGGCGGCTGGATGGTGGGCGGATTCCGCGTTCTGGCGGCGTTGAAACCGCTGCGCGGCACGCCGTTCGACCCCTTTGGCTATGGCGCCGAGCGGCGCGAGGAACGCGCGCTGATCCGGCAGTTCGAAAGCGACATGAAGGCCCATTTGCCGACGTTGTCGCCGGCGACACGGGATCTGCTGATGGAACTGGCGCTGCTGCCGCTGTCGATCCGTGGCTATGGCCCGGTCAAGGCCGCGAATGCCGCCCGGGCCGCGGATCGGCGTGCGGCCATTCTTGCGGCGCTGGGACAGGGTGGCACGCCGCAACGCCAGGCCGCGCAATGAGTGCCGTCGCGTGACTGTCATGCAAGCCGGCTAGGGCAGGGGCAGTCAACCGTGAGGCTGCCCCATGTCCTTTGCCATTCTCGACGCTCCGCCCCGTCAAAGCCCGCTTGCGCGGGGTTCGCAGGATGTGACGCGCGCGTTCACCTATGCGCATTCCGCCAGCACCGCGCCGGCGCGTCTGACGATCCGGGCGCTGGAAAACGCCACGGGTCGGCTGTCGTTGATGCGCCGTGCCGCGGGATACGAGGCCGAGCTTGCGCAAGGGCGCGATTTCTGGCGGGTGATGATGGAACGCTTCGGCCTCAGGCTCGATGTGATCCGGGGGTCGCTGGGCGCCATTCCGGCCGAGGGGCCGCTGGTCCTGGTGGCGAACCATCCGTTCGGCATTCTGGACGGGTTGGTGATGGGGCACATCCTGTCGGCGGTGCGCAGGGGCGAATTTCGCATCATGGCGCATCAGGTCTTTCACCGGGCCGAGATCGTGCGCCGCGTCATCCTGCCGATCGACTTTGCCGGCACGCGAGCCGCCCAGGCCGCCAACCTGGAAACCCGCGCCGAGGCCATCCGCTACCTGCGTCAGGGTGGGGCGATCGGCATCTTTCCGGGCGGCACGGTGGCCACCGGCGCGCGCCCCTTTCAGCGCGCGATGGATCCGCTGTGGCGCAGCTTCACCGCCCGCATGATCGCCCGCTCGGGTGCCACCGTGGTGCCGATCTGCTTCGAGGGGGAAAACTCGCGCCTGTTCCAGATCGCCAGCCATGTCAGCACCACCCTGCGCATGGGCTTGCTGGTGCGCGAGTTCGCGGCGCGCACCGACAGCACCCTGCGCCTGTCGGTGGGCGATCCGATCCCCGCCGAGGCCCTGCGCACAAGGGCGTCAGATGCGAAACAGGTGATGGATTTCCTGCGCCGCACGACGTATGACTTGTCGCCAACGGTCTCGGATCCGGCCCGGCTGGGCCTCGAGTTCGAGGCGCATTACCGGCAATAGAGGCAGCAGATGGCAGTAGGCGTGTTCGATTCCGGGCTCGGTGGGCTCACGGTTCTGGATGCGCTGGTCAAGCGACTGCCCGACGTGCCCTTCGTCTATTTCGGTGACAACGCGAACACGCCTTATGGCACGCGCGACGCCGACGACATCTATCGCCTGACGACCGCCGGCGTGCAGCGGCTGTTCGACGAGGGCTGCGATCTGGTCATCCTGGCGTGCAACACGGCCTCGGCCGCCGCGCTGCGCCGCATGCAGGAACACTGGATCCCCGAAGGCAAGCGCGTTCTGGGCGTGTTCGTGCCCCTGATCGAGGCCCTGACCGAACGCCAGTGGGGCGACAACTCGCCGCCGCGTGAGGTCGCGGTCAAGCATGTCGCGCTGTTCGCGACCCCGGCCACCGTCGCCAGCCGTGCCTTTCAGCGCGAGCTGGCCTTTCGCGCGATCGGCGTCGATGTCGAGGCCCAGCCCTGCGGCGGTGTGGTGGATGCGATCGAACAGGGGGACATGATCCTGGCGGAAGCCCTGGTGCATTCCCATGTCGAGGCCCTGCATCGCCGCATGCCGCGTCCCGAGGCCGCCGTTCTGGGGTGCACGCATTATCCCTTGATGGAGGATGCGTTTCGCGCCGCCCTGGGGCCGGGCGTGCAGGTCTATTCGCAACCCGATCTGGTCGCCGCCAGCCTGGACGACTACCTGAAGCGCCACCCCGAGATGATCGGCCCCGGCACCGAGAGCGCCTTTCTGACCACCGGCGACCCCGTCGCGGTCGGGCACAAGGCAACCCAGTTCCTGCGGCGCCGGATTCCGTTCCGCGCCGCGTGATGCGGCAATTGGGCCCGTTGTCGCGGGCCGGCATGAGACCTATCTCCCCCTCGCAAGCAGGAGGACCACCATGGCCGGAATGAAGAGCCTGAAAAAGACCCGCCGTGTGCAGATCGTCGTCGTCGCCGCGCTGGCGCTGGCGATCGGCACGGGGCTGATCGTCTATGCCTTTCAGGACGGCATCAATTTCTTCCGGTCGCCCAGCCAGGTGCAGGCCGATCCCCCCGCCCCGAACGAGGTCTTCCGACTGGGCGGCATGGTCGAGGCCGGCTCGCTGATCCGCGGTCAAGGCGAGGAAATCGCCTTTCGCGTGACGGATTTCTGCTCGACCGTCGATGTGCGCTATACCGGCATCCTGCCCGACCTGTTCGGCGAGAACGAAGGCACGGTGGCAACCGGGCGGCTGGTCGGCGGGGTGTTCCAGGCGACCGAGATCCTCGCCAAGCATGACGAGACCTACATGCCGCGCGAGGTCGCCGATTCGCTGGCGACCAACGGCCAGGCGACAGCGGCCTCGGGCCATCCCGAATGCGAATATCACGGCAACTACGGTGCCATGACCGCGCCGGCCTCGGGCACCTGACGCAACGCGCGCGGGCCTCAGGGCTCGTTAGCCGCGGGTGTCCATCCTCTCCTCCGTTTCTCACGAGAGGGAGGGTGCGATGCGCACACCGCGCGAACTGGCCGAAGAGATCGTCGCCCGCGAGGGTGGCTATGTGAACGACCCCAACGACCCTGGCGGTGCCACGAACTTCGGCGTGACGATCCACACGATGCGACGGCTGGGGCTGGACCTGACCCGGGACGGGCAGGTGACCGAGGCCGATGTGCGCGCCCTGACGCGTGAGCAGGCGATCGAGATCTTCCTCGACCAGTATTACCGCCGCCCCGGCCTCGCGGCCTTGCCCGAGGTTCTGCAACCCTCGGTTTTCGACATGTATGTGAACGCGGGCGGCAATGCCGTGCGCGTGCTGCAACGGCTGCTGATCGCGATGGGCTATGATCTGGATGTCGACGGCGTGATCGGGCCGCAGACGATCCGTGCCGCCCAGGCCGCCGCGCGCATCGCGCCCGACCACATCGCCGATGCCTATGGGATCGCGCGGCGGGACTACTACTATGGCCTCGCCGACCGGCGACCGGCCTCGCGGCGCTATGCCCGGCGCCGGGACGGGGGCAAGGGGGGGTGGATCCTGCGGGCCGAGGCGTTCATCGCGCCCCGCTACCGTCTGACCGAGGCCGAACATCGCGAAAGGACCGCGTCATGGGCCTGATCCGAACGATACTCGGCATGGTCTTTCGCCCGGGTTCGCTGGTCCAGGCGGGCCAGGCCGTCACCCAGGTCGCCGATGCCTTCCGGCCGAATGCGACGCGGCAGATGGAACTGGGCCACGACGCCTTTGCCGCCACGCAAGCCGCCTACGCGGCCGAGTTCCAGCACGGGCGCGCCGGTCGTTTCGATGCCTTCGTGAACGGCATCAACCGTCTGCCGCGCCCGGCGCTGGCCCTCGGAACGCTGGGGCTGTTCTGCTACGCGATGGTGGATCCGGCAGGCTTCACCCTGCGCATGTCGGGCCTGGCCACCGTGCCCGAACCGCTGTGGTGGCTTCTGGGCGCTGTGGTCGCCTTCTATTTCGGGGCGCGCGAAACGCACTACCGTCGCACCCCGGCGCCGCCCCCCGCCCCGAACCCGCGGCCCCAGGCACAATCGAACCCCGCCCTTGCGGCCTGGCTGGCCGAGGCAGACGAAAACCGGGGCCTCGACTGAGACCCCGGCCGCATCCTCTTTGTGCCCCAAATATCCTCCGGGGGTTTCTCAAGGGGTGGAAAACCCCTTGAGGCGGGGGTTCGGGGGCAGCCGCCCCCGACCTCGTCCCCTCGCGTCACCCGGCTTGTTCGGCCTATTCGGCCGCCGCCGGCACCGGCCTGGGCGCCCCCGTCAACACCCGCCAGGCGTCGAACTGGGACTGGAACACGCGCCCGTTCAGATCGTCGATCAGATGGGACTTGCGCAGCCGGTCCATCACCGGGCCCTTGACCTCGCTCAGGTGCAGGCCGACGCCCAGGTCCCGCAGCCGGGTGTTGATCGACTCGAGGCTCTCCAGCGCCGAATAGTCCACCTCGTTCACCGCCGAGCACATCAGCACCACATGCCGGATCGGGCTGTCGCGGGTCACGCGATCCTGGATCATGTCCTCCAGGAACCGCGCGTTGACGAAATACAGGCTCTCGTCCACGCGCAGGCTGAGGATCCTGTCGTCGGTCTCGACCTTGTGGCGCAGCACGTTGCGGAAATGCTGCGTGCCGGGAACCAGGCCCACCTCGGCGACATGCGGCTTCGATGTCTTGAACAGGTGCAGCAGGATCGACAGGATCACACCCGCCGACACACCCGTCTCGACACCGAATCCCAGCGTCAGAAGGATGGTCGCGGCGACCGCGAAGAAGTCCGCGCGCGAGTAGCCCCAGGTCTTTTTCAGGATCGAGAAATCGACCAGCGACAGCACCGCCACGATGATCGTCGCGGCCAGCGTGGCCTTGGGCAGGAAATAGACCAGCGGCGTCAGCGCCACGGCGGCGATGGCCAGGCCGACGGCGGTATAGGCGCCCGCAGCCGGGGTTTCCGCGCCTGCGTCGAAGTTCACCACCGAACGCGCGAATCCGCCGGTGACCGGGTAGCCGCCGGTAAAGGCCGCGCCCAGGTTTGCCGCGCCCAGGCCGATAAGCTCCTGGTCGGGGTTGATGCGCTGGCGCTTCTTCGCCGCCAGTGTCTGCGCGACCGAGATCGACTCGACGAACCCGATGACCGAGATCAGCATCGCCGGGATCAGCAACTGCTTCAGCAACTCGGGCGAGAAGGACGGCATCGTCAGCGGCGGCAGCGATTGCGGCACCGAACCGACGACCGACACCCCGCGATCCGCCAGTCCCAGCCCCCAGGTCAGCAGCGTGGTGACCAGAACCGCCGCGACCGGGCCCGCCTTGGTCAGGATATCCGCCAGTTTCGGCCCCAGGCCGGCCTTGCGCAGCAAGGGTTTCAGACCCTTGCGCACCCAGAACAGAAAGGCGGTGGCGCTGACGCCGATCGCCAGGGTGATCGGATTGGTGTTGCCCAGATGGGCGATCAGGGTTTCCAGCACCTCGAGCAGGTTGTCACCGCCCGCGCTGACGCCGAAGATATGCTTCAACTGGCTGGACGCGATCAGGATCCCCGAGGCCGTGATGAACCCCGCGATCACCGGATGGCTGAGGAAATTCGCAAGGAACCCCAGACGGAACACGCCGAGAAACAGCAGGAAAGCGCCCGAGAGGAAGGCCAGCGTCAGGGCGGCGAGGGCATAGCCCATCGTTCCGGTTTCGGCGATGTTGCCGATCGCCGCGGCGGTCATCAGCGACACCACCGCAACCGGCCCGACGGCCAGCGCGCGCGACGTGCCGAAGATGGCGTAGAAGATGATCGGCACGATCGACGCATAGATCCCGGCCTCGGGCGGCAGGCCGGCCAGCAGCGCATAGGCCAGCGATTGCGGGATCAGCATGATCGTCACGATGACGGCCGCGACGAGGTCGTTCGACAGGGCCTCGCGGTTATAGGTGCGGCCCCAGTCCAGCACCGGGACATATTGGCTCAAACGGAAGGACATGGTCTTTTCTTTCAGTATCTTGGTGTCGGTTCCGGGGAAATCACGAGGCCTTGGCGGTGATCTTTTCAGGCTTCACCATCCATTCCTTGCCGCGCAACATGCCCTTCCAGTAGACCGGGGGCAGCAGTTTCTCTTTCAGCAGCCAGGCCGCGCGCGAGGGTTTGGTGCCGTCGATCACGAATTTCGGGAAGCTGGGCAGCAGCACCCCGCCATAGCCGAACTCGGCCAGGACGATCTTGCCGCGTTCGACCGTCAGCGGGCAGGATCCATAGCCATTGTAGCTGGCCGAGGGGCCCTTGCCGTCGATGTCGTCCGCGATGTTCTGCGCGACGACCGGCGCCTGCATCCGCGCGGCGGCGGCGGTCTTGGCGTTCGGTGCGTTCATCACGTCCCCCAGCGACCAGATGTTGTCGAAACTCTTGTGCCTGAGGGTGTTCTGATCGACATCGACCCAGCCCGCCGCGTCGGCCAGGGGCGACACGCGGATAAAGTCCGGCGCGACCTGCGGCGGGACGACATGCAGCATGTCGAAGCCGACCGTGACGGTCTCGGGCGTGGTGTCCGGCCGGGCGATGCGGAAGGTCGCGGTCCTGGCCGGGCCGTCCACCGCGATCAGCGTGTGAAAGAAGTTGGTCCTGATCCCGTATTTCGCGACATAGCTTTCCAGCGCGGGGACATAGTCCTTGACGCCGAACAGCACGCCGCCCGCGTTGTTGAAGTTGATCTCGATGTCCTTCAGCACGCCGCGTCGCGCCCAGGCATCGGCGCTGAGATACATCGCCTTTTGCGGTGCGCCGGCGCATTTGATCGGCATCGGCGGCTGCGAGAAGATCGCCCGACCGCCGGTCATCCCCTGCACCAGCTCCCAGGTATAGGGCGCCAGGTCGTAGCGGTAGTTCGAGGTGACGCCGTTGCGGCCCAGCGTTTCCACCAGCCCGTCGATCTGGCCCCAGTCCAGTTTCAACCCCGGGGTGACGATCAGCCGGTCGTATTTCACCACGCGGCAGCCATCGAGGATGACGGCATTGTTCGAGGGCTCAAAGGCGGCGACGGCGGATTTGATCCAGTGCACGCCGCGCGGAATCAGCTCGCCCATGGTGCGGGCCGTGACCGCCGCGTCAAAGACCCCGCCGCCCACCATGGTCCAGCCGGGTTGATAATAGTGGATGTCGGCCGGGTCGATCAGGGCGATGTTCAGGTCGGGCTTGCGCGATTTCAGGCTGGAGGCGACCGAAATCCCGCCCGCGCCGGCACCGACGATCACCACGTCGAACTTGGCGTCGCCGGTATCGGTCGGGGTCTTGCCGCCATTGGCGATGCGCCGGGCGACACCGTTCATGTCATAGCCGGCGGCCTTGGTCATGGCCAGGATATCGGTGATCGGGCGCGACCGGGCCTCGCTCAGCGACCAGAGGGTCGCCGAACGGGTGCCGGTGCGGCAATAGGCCAGAACCGGTCCCGGCAACTCGCGCAGCGCGACGCCCATGGCCTGCGCATCCTCGTCGCGGACCATGCCGGCGGTGACGGGGATATAGCGGGCCTCCATGCCTTGCGCCTGCGCGGCGGCCTCGATTTCCTCGAAGCTGGGCTGGTCCGCGCCTTCGCCGTCAGGGCGATTGCAGACGATGGCGCGAAAGCCCAGCGCGCGGGCCTTGGCGACATCGTCGGGGGCGATCTGCGGGCTGACCGACAACGAGTCGGAGATTTTCCTCGGATCCATGCGTTCCTCATCGGCAAAAGGGAAAACTCCGGGTGCGCGCCAGGGCGTGACCCGAAAAGCTGGGGCTGAGGTATAGGTTAAGCCCGTCGGGGTCAGTGAGTTTGTCACATTCAAGAAAATAAATATGTTCAGGCGAGGCGCGCAGCCCGCCGTCCAGCGGCGATTCCGTCCAGGAGCGATCCCGGGCAGGCGCAATCCCGGGCAGGGGGGTCAGACGGGGGCGGCGACGGCGGCCAGCGCCTGCGGATCGGACAGCGTCACCAGACCGCGCGACTGGCCGATCCACCCCCGCCGCTGGAACTCGGTCAACTGGCGCGAGACGACCTCGCGCGCGGTGCCCAGCTCGGCTGCCAGTTGCTGATGCGTCGCCTGCACCGCACCGGTGCCACGCGCCAGCGCCAGCAACCGCTCTGCCAGCCGTGCGTCGATGCGTCCAAAGGCAACCTCGTCGATGACCCGGAACAGATCGGTCATGCGACGGGCATAGGCCTGAAACACGAAATCCCGGAACTGGCGCGAGCGGCCGACCAGATCGTCAAAGGTCGCGCGGGGGATCGCAACGGCCGTCACGTCGGTTTCGGCCACCCCCTCGGCGGCGTAATCCTCTTGCGCCAGCAGGCAGGCCGACGTCAGGACGCAGCTTTCGCCGGCTTCGACACGGTAGAGCACGATCTCGCGCCCGCTGTCCGAGCTTTGCTGCACGCGCACCGTGCCTTCCAGCAGCAACAGCAGGTTCACCGGCTCCATCCCCGGCGCGAACAGCACCGTGCCCCTGGCGACATGCATCATGTGACCCCGCTCCGCCAAGGTGGCGCGGATCGATTCGGGCAATTTGGCGAGGCCCTCGAAACGGTCGATCCAGGCGGCGTCAGGCATGGCGGTCGGGGTGTTGCGCGATTGGTTGGGCGCTCTTATTCCCCGTCCCGCCCCGTGGTGCAAGCCGCATCACGCACGCGGCACCGCCGCATTGCGCAAAAGTCGCTTTTGCGCGGCGATCCGGTAGGGGGCGTTCGGCGCGCCAAAGCCCGAGTAGCCCGGCGCGCGCTCGACGATTTCAAAGAACAGGCCCGAACCCTGCGGCCTGCCATAGAGTTGCAGGAACCGCGCGCCGTTTTCTTCGTCATAGAGCGCATTCGCCGCCCTCAACCGCGCCAGAAAGGCCGGGTCCAGATCGAACCGCGCGGCCAGATCGTCGTAATAATTCGCGCCCATTGGCAGCGCCTGAAAGCCCCGGCGGGCCAGAGCATCGGCTGTTGCCAGCAGGTCGCGCGTCGCCAGCGCCAGATGCTGAACCGAGGCACCGAAACTCTCGGCCAGGAAGTTGCCCGCCAGCGTGCGCCGTGTCTCGGCGCCGTTCAGCGTGATGCGCAGACCGCCGGCGGCGTCGCTCAACGCCAGGCTGCGCACCAGCCCGTCGGGGTCGATCACGTCGACCTGTGGTGCCCGCTTCAGGGGAAACAGCGCCTGATAGAACAGGGCGCTGCGGGCCATCGCCTCGTATCCGACCGTCTGGGCGATATGATCGAACCCGGTGATGCCCACGCCGGTGTCGTCGCCGGGCAGGGGGGTGAATTCGATCCCCCAGACAGGGGTCAGGCCGGGATCGAGGACATGCAGCAATTCGCCGCCGGGGCCGCGAAAGGCCGGAATCGGCACTTCGCCGGCGCTGCGCCGTTGGTCATAGGCGACCGATCCCAGCGCCGCGGCCCGGTCCGCCACCGCCGCGGCATCGGCCACGCGCAGGCCGATGTCGCAGACCGCCGCGCCATGGGTGGCATAGGCCGAGCCGGCGAAATCCCCCCGCGAGCGGTTCATCACCAGGCGCGCCGCCCCCTGGCGCCAGACCGTGACGTCGCGCGTGCGGTGCTTGCCCTCGGCGCGGAAACCGAGGGTGGCGAACAGCGACTCGAGCTGGTCAGCCTCGACCCCGCGCGCGGCGAATTCGACGAACTCCACCGCCTCGACCGGCGCGCGCGGGGGCATCGCCGGCAGCGTCAAGCGTGCCGCCGGCTCTGCACGGCGGACGTCGTCCATCAATGCCATGAGGGACCGGAAGCCTTCCTCGGCCACTGGTCGGGGGGCGGTCGCGCGGAACTGATCGTTGAAGATCTCAAGGCTGACCGGCCCGGTGTAGCCCGTCGCCGCAACCGCCCGCATGAAGCCGGTGACGTCCAGGTCCCCTTCACCGGGCATCACGCGGAAATGGCGCGACCAGTAAAGCAGGTCCATGTCGATCGCGGGCGCGTCGGCCAGTTGCACGAAAAAGATCCGGTCGCCCGGGATGCGCCGGATCGTGTCAGGGTCGATCCTGCGCGCCAGCGTGTGAAAACTGTCGAGGATCAGGCCGACATTGGGATGATCCGCGCGGCGCACCACCTCCCAGGCGTCGCGATGGTCAAAGACATGCCGGCCCCAGGCCAGCGCCTCGAACCCCACGCGGATGTCGCGGGTGCGGGCGATCTCGCCCAACGCGGCAAAGTCATCGGCCATGCGGTCGATCCCGCCCAGGGCCTCAGGGTGGACCGAGGAACAGATCAGCACGTCGCGCGCGCCCAATTCGCCCATCAGGTCGAACTTGCGCTCGGCCCGGGCAAACGCCCGCCTGCGGTGCGGCTCGGGCAAGCCTTCGAAATCGCGGAAGGGCTGAAACAGGACCACCTCCAGCCCGTGATCGCGCACCATCTGGCCGACCTCGCGCGGGCTGCCGTCATGGGCGACCAGATCCTGTTCGAATATTTCGACGCCCTTGAACCCGGCGCCAGCGATGGCGGGCAGCTTGTCGCGCAGCGTGCCCGCGACCGAAACCGTGGCGATCGACGGCAACATGATGGGTCTCCCTCGCTGTCGAGACGATAATGTTCGCGAGGGTTAATTAAGTCAACGGTATTGTTTCAGCCAGTTAATTGCCGGCTGCGCAAACGACCGGTCCCCCCGCGGAACCCGCGAGGCACGGCGCGCGCGGGGCGCGGCGGGGTCAGGACCGCGGAAAAACGCGCCCGTCGAACAGTTTGCGCGCGGTGCGCAAGGTGCCGGCCCCCGTAACCTGTCCGTCGCGGTCGGTTTCGATCAGGACCTCGGCCGCGCCGGTCGGATGTTCGATCAGAAAGCGCCCATCCGCGGGAACCCGGGCCAGCGCCGCGGCAGGCGAGCCGGGCAGGGTGCAGGCCGTGGCCACGCTGACGGCCGCGAACACGCCGATGGACGCGTGGCAGCGGTGCGGGATGAAGCTGCGCGTGCTGATCGCCCCCCCGTTCACCGGGGCCGAGACCAGCGTCATTTTCGGCACCGACTTTTCCGTGACGTCGCCCAGGTTCATCATCGGACCGACCGCCAGCCGGATGGACTCCAGCCGGGCCTTCAACGCGGTGTTGGCGTCCAGGTCGTCGCGGCTTTCCTGCCCGGTCAGTCCAAAGTCGCTGGCGGCCATGACGACGCAGGGCATTCCGTTGTCGATCAGCGTGCAGGCCACCCCGTCCACCAGGTCCACGACTGCGCCCGACGGCAGCAGGCTGCCGCACATCGAGCCGGCGATATTCTGGAACATCAGCGGGATCGGTGCATGGGTGCCGGGCACACCGTCGATATGCGCGTCCCCGTCATAGCGCACACGCCCGCCCGGGGTCTGCACCCGCGCTGTCGAGACCTCGCCCGTGTTCAGCATGTGGATGCGCACCGTGGTCTCGCCATCGCCAGCCGTGACCAGCCCGCGCTCGATCGCCGCGGGTCCGACGCCGGCCAGGATATTGCCGCAGGCCTGCGCGTCGGACACCAGCGCCTGATCGACAAAGACCTGCAGGAACAGATAGTCCACATCGGCGTCGGGCCGCGAGGCGGGGCCGAGGATCGCCACCTTGGACATCAACGGATCGGCGCCGCCGATGCCATCCACCTGCCGGGGATCCGGGCTGCCCATGATCCTCAACAACAGATCGTCGCGCGCGGCCACGTCGGCGGGCATGTCGGACGCCAGGAAATACGCCCCTTTCGAGGTCCCGCCCCGCATCCACAGACAGGGAAGGCCGTCCACAACCGGATCCATCTCGCGCCCTTTCATCTTTGTGCCCCAAATATCCTCGGGGGAATTCCAAAAGGGGGTGGAAAACCCCCTTTTGGCGAGGGGGTTCGGGGGGCGAGGAGCCCCCCGAGACCCGGTCAGATGTATCTCAGGCCCTTGTCCGCCAGCCGCGGCCGCATCCCGTAGATGTCGAGCCCCAGCTCGCCCGCCGCCAGCCGCTGACGCTTGGCCTCTTCCGCGTCCAGACGCTTCTGCGCCGCCGCCTGAACCTCGGCTGCACGGGCCCGCGGCACGACGACAACGCCGTCGTCATCCGCGATCACCACGTCGCCCGGGTTGACCAGGGCCCCGGCGCAGACCACCGGCACATTGACCGAGCCCAGCGTCTCCTTCACCGTGCCCTGTGCCGAAACCGCGGTGGACCAGACCCCGAATCCCATGCCGCGCAGGTCGCGCGTGTCGCGCACGCCGGCGTCGATGATCAGCGCGTGACACCCCCGCGCCATGGCCGAGGTCGCCAGCAGATCGCCGAAATACCCCATGTCGCACGGCGAGGTCGGCGCCAGCACCATCACGTCACCCGGCTGCAACTGCTCGATGGCGACATGGATCATCCAGTTGTCCCCGGGCGGCGCCGAGATCGTCACCGCGCTGCCCGCGATGGTCAGGTCCTGCTGGATCGGCCGCATCCGGGCGCCCATCAGCCCCGTGCGTCCCTGCGCTTCATGCACCGTGGCGACGCCCGCGCGCCCCAGCGCCTCGATGATCGCCTTGTCGGCGCGTTCGATGGTCTGAACGACGACACCCATGATGGTCTCCTGCATTCCTGCCCTGAAAATCCGGCGGAGAGGCCGCCCGTCAGCCTTGAGGCCGGCCTCTCCGATGTTCCCCCGCCCGGCGCTTGCCCCCGGACGGGGCAAAGCTCAAAGCTCGTCCACCGTGCGCGGGAAGATCGATTCGAACCCTTCGGCATATTTGCAGTCGCGACCGCCGGCCATGCCGCCCGAGTTGCGCTTGAAGTGGTTCGCGCGCTGCTGTGCCACGCGGGTGTAGAAGTCCCACAGATGGACCTGGCCGTTCATGGCCTCCATCGCCGCGCGTTTCTTGTCCCAGACGGGGGTGATGTCCAGGAAGACATCGGGTTTCCAGCCCATCTGTTCGGTCTGGTGCGGTTCGAACAGGTAGACCTGCGGTGCGCCCAGCACCTTTTCGCCCGGGTTGTGGCCCCAGGCCTGCGCGGTGGCGCGGCATTCCAGCACGACCTGCGTTGTCTGCATGTGATCCGAATTGTAGGGATCCCATTTCGAATGCGACATGATGAAGGACGGCTGAACCTTGCGCATCACATCGACCAGTTTCATGCGGTCGTCGCGGGTAAAGTCCATGGGATAGTCGCCCAGATCGAATTCGACCAGGTCGTGCACGCCCAGGGCCTTGGCGGCGGCCTCGGCCTCGGCCTTGCGGATGGCCTTGACCTGATCCAGGGTCTTGCCCTCTTTCCACAGCTTGGCGCTTTCACCGCGTTCGCCATAGGACAGGCAGACGACGGTGACGTTGTAGCCCAGCTCGGCATGCAGCGCGATGGCGCCACCGCAGCGCCAGACGAAATCGGCGGCATGGGCGCTGACGATGAGCGCGGTCTTCTTCTGCGACATGATGTCTCCTCCAGAACCTTGGGCGCAGATTGCGGATCGGGTCCGCTCTTGGCAAATCGGAAAGCCGTGCAAGGGCATAAGGCTGTGCTATAGTCGTCACGAAACCGCAGGAGGGGATCGCATGACGGACAGGCTGGCCTTCATCGGCTTTGGCGAAGCGGCGCGCGCCTTTGCGGGATCGGTCACGCGCACGGGCCTGCGCGATCTGGCGGCGTTCGACGTGAAGCCCGGGCTTGACGCGGCGTTGCGGGACAACCGCGTTCAGGGGGGCGAACGGGCCGCGGTTCTGCGGTCGGCGGGTCTGGTCTGGTGTCTGGTGACGGCCGATCAGGCCGACACCGCGGCGGGCCAGTGCGCGGCCCATCTCGAGACCGGCGCCCTGTGGTTCGATGGCAATTCCTGCGCGCCCGGAACCAAGGCGCGCGCGGCGGCGCTGATCGATGGGGCGGGGGGGCGCTATGTCGATGTGGCGATCATGGCGCCGGTCCACCCGCTGCGCGCCCGGGTGCCAGTGCTGCTCGCCGGTCCCCATGCCGACGCGGCGGCGCGGGCCCTGACGGATCTGGGCATGAACCCCACGGTGGTGGGCGATCGGGTGGGGCAGGCCTCGACCATCAAGATGCTGCGCTCGGTCATGATCAAGGGGATCGAGGCCCTGACCGCGGAATGTCTGCTGGCCGCGCGCAGGGCGGGCGTCGATGGCGCGGTTCTGGCCTCGCTGCAAGCCAGCGATCCGGGGTTCGACTGGGAGGCGCGCAGCGGCTACAGTCTGGAACGCATGGCGGTGCACGGCCGACGCCGCGCCGCCGAAATGCGCGAGGTTGCGCGCACGCTGCGGGATCTCGATCTGCCGGACCGCATGGCGAGCGCGACCGCCGACTGGCAGGATCAGATCGCCGCGCTTGACGCCGAGATCGGCGACGGATTTGGTCCGCGCGCCGATGCGTTGCTGGCGGCACTCCTGCGATGACCCCCAGCCTGCGCCACCTCAGGGTGTTTCTGGCGGTGCTGGATCAGGGTACGATCACCGCCGCCGCCCGCCTGTGCAACATCTCGCAGCCCGCGGCCTCGCAGGCGCTGGCGCGGCTCGAATCCGATGCGGGCATGGCGCTGATCCATCATGGGCGCGATGCCTCGGGCCCGACCGAGGCCGGCCAGGCCTATGGTCGGCGCGTGCGCCGGGCGCTGGGGCGGCTGGATACGGCGCTGGCCGGGCTGGCGCCGCGGCTGGTGCTGACCGCCACGCGTGCGCAGTTGACGGCGTTGATCGCGGTGCGCGACGCCGAGAATTTCACCCTTGCCGCGCAGCGTCTGGGCCTGTCGCAGCCCACGGTGCACCGCGCGGTCACGCAACTGGAATCCGAGGCCGGGCGCCCGCTGTTTCACCGGATGGGCAAACGGATGCAGCCGGCGCGCGCGGCGCAGGCGCTATCCGATGCCGCCCGCCTGTGTTTTTCCGAGCTGGAGCAGGCCGCCGCCGAACTGGCCGACATGGCCGGGCGCGAGGCCGGGCGCATCGTGATCGGTGCCATGCCGCTGTCGCGGTCGATCGTGCTGCCCCGCGCCATTGCCGAGTTTCGCCGCCTGCGCCCGACGATGCCGCTGGCGGTGCTGGACGGGCCCTATGACGATCTTCTGGCCGGGCTCAGGCGGGGCGAGATCGACCTGCTGATCGGGGCCCTGCGGAATCCGGCCCCTGTGGCGGATGTGGTGCAGCAGGCGCTGTTTACCGACGATCTGGTGCTGGTGGCGCGTCCCGGGCACCCGCTGGTCGGGCCATCCCGACCGGAGCTTGCCGATCTGGCGCGCCACCCCTGGGTCCTGCCGCGCGAGGGCACGCCGTCGCGTGCCCATTTCGAACGGTTCGTGGCCCCCGTTCCGCCCGAGGGCCGGCCAGCGGTCATCGAAAGCAGCTCGCCCATCCTGATGCGCGAGTTGCTGGGCATGACCGATCACATCGGCTGCATCAGCCGCCTGCAGGCCGGGGCCGAGATCGCGCTGGGGGTGGTCGTGCCGCTGCCAGTGCGGCTGCCCGGCTCGATGCGGCCCATCGGGATCACCCTGCGCGAGGATTGGCTGCCCACCGCCGCGCAGGATCAGTTCGTGGCCATCCTGCGCCAGGTGGGGCAGGGGCTGGATCAGGCGGCCGGGCCGTCCGCAACCGCGACGTGAAGCGCAAGCTGCGCGCGTGCCGAGGCCAGGAAATGTGCGGCTTCGGGCGTTTCGGCGATGCGTGTGGCCATCCAGGCCTGCACCGCCACCCAGCCCGCACGCAGCACCGCATCCGCCATCCAGGCCTGACGGGCGCGGTCGGGTTCGGCCATGGCACGCGCCATGAAGGCGGCGAAATCGTCGATCACCGCCAGCGCAACGGGATGTGCGGCGCAGTCCGTGCGGGCGCGGGTCAGGAAGGTTTCCAGCGCCTTGCCGCCATCGCCCAGCGTCTGACGCAGGAAGAAATCCTGTCCCTGCATGCCGGTCGTGCCCTCGTAGATGGCGAAGATGCGGCTGTCGCGCAGCGCCTGCTCCAGGGGGTAGTCCCGGGTATACCCCGCCCCGCCCAGCACGAGGATGGACTTGCCAGCCGTCTCGAACCCCAGCTCGGCGCCGAAGTTCTTGATCAGCGGCAGCATCCACGCATTCAGCCGCGCCAGATCGGGATCCGCGTCGCTCAGATCGGCCGAGGTCGCCGCCTCGAGCATCGCCAGCCGGAACAGGTCGATGCGGCTCTTCATCTCGATCAGCTGGCGGCGGACATCGGGGTGCTGAATGATCGGCACCGGCGGTTCCTTGGGGTTGCCGCCCTGGCGCCGGTCCAGCGCGTGCTGCGCGGCAATGTCGTGGCATTTCAGCGCCGTGCCCAGCCCCTGGCAGGCCACCGTCAGCCGCATGTGGCGGATCATGGTGAACAGCTGTGCGAGCCCGCGCCCTTCCTCGCCGATCAGCCGGGCGGGGGCGTTGTCGAACTGCAAGGCACAGGTGGGCGAGCCGTGCAGGCCCATCTTTTCCTCGATCCTCTCGCAGGTCACGCCGTCGCCGCGTTCGACCAGGAACAGGCTCAGGCCCCGGGTGCCGGGCTGATCCCCGGTGCGGGCCAGCAGGCAATGGCCGATGCGCTGGCGCAGGTCATGGTCGCCGAAGCTGATCCAGATCTTCTGTCCGCTGACGCGCCACAGGTCACCATCGCGCACCGCACGGGTGCGGATGCGCCCCACATCCGAACCGGCGCCGGGTTCCGAGATGCAGATCGTCGCGCAGCGTTCGCCGGCGATCAGCGCAGGCACCCAGTCCTCGCGCAGGGCGGGTTCGGCCCATTCCGTCAGCAAAAGCGCCGCGGACCGGGTGCCACCGACGGACATCATGAACGACGGCGCCGCGCGTTCGAACAGCGGGTTGGCGGCGGCGAACAGCGTCAGGGGCATGCCCATGCCGCCGAACTCCTCGGCCTGTTCCAGGCCCAGCCAGCCGCCTTCGGCCACCGCATCAAAGGCCGCGTGATAGGCTGCGGGCATCCGCACGCGCCCGCTGTCGAACCGCGCGCCCTCGCGGTCGCCCGGTTCGTTGACGGGCGCCACGACGCTTTCCGCCACCTTTGCGGCCTCGGTCAGGATCGAGGTCACGGTTTCATCGTCCAGAGCCCCACGCACGCGCGCCCAGTTGGGCGTGCGCGACAGGGCATCCAGCATGGCGTCTACGTCGGAACGATAGGTCACATCAGGCTCGGCAGGTAGAGGATCAACGAGGGGAAGGCGATGCAGATCGCCACGACGACGATATCGGCGGCCAGGAACGGGATCACGCCCTTGAAGATCTGCGTGACGGTCGCGTATTGGCTGGCGACGTTTCGGATGACAAAGACGTTCATGCCGACGGGGGGCGTGATCATTCCGATCTCGAGCAGCTTGACCAGCAGGACGCCGAACCAGACCAGGTTGATGTGCTCTTGCTGAAAGATCGGCAGCAGCACCGGCAGCGTGACCATCATCGCGCCAAAGGGTTCCATGAACATGCCGAGGATCAGGTAGATGATCACCACCACCAGCATGAGCTGGACAAAGCCCAGATCGGCCCCGGCGACGAACTGCGTCAGGAAGCTGGACAGTCCCGTCAGGCCCAGGAAGCGGGTGAACATCGACGCGCCGATGCCGATGATGAACAGCGAGGCCGAGGTTTGCAGCGTCTCGATCATCGAGGTGCGGAAGATTGCCCAGTTCAGCCGCCGCGTGATGATACCGATCACGAGAGACCCCAGCGCGCCGACGGCGCCGGCCTCGGTTGCGGTGAACACGCCGGAAAAGAGGCCCCCGAACACCATGGCCATCAGCAGCAGCACGGGCCAGATCTTGAGGATCGCCTCGAAGGTGTTCAACCCGTCGGCGTCCAGCGGACGCGGCGGGGCAATGTCGGGCCGCAGCCAGGTGGTCAGCAGCACGATGACCGCATAGGAGAGCGCGGTCACCACGCCGACGGCGATGCCGCCGACAAAGACCTGCGTGATCGAGGTCTGCGCGAAGACGCCGTAGACGATCATCAGGATCGACGGCGGAATCAGGGCCCCGATCGTGCCGCCGGCGGCGATCGACCCCGAGGCGAAGCTGGGCGAATAGCCCGAGCGCACCATCTCGGGAATGGCGATGCGGCCCATCGCGGCGGCGGTCGCCAGCGAAGATCCGCAGACCGCGGCAAAGCCCGAACAGGCAAAGATCGAGGAAATCGCCAGCGCGCCCGGCACGCGGCGCAGGACGGCCTTGGCGGCCTCGAACAAGCCGGCGGTCAGCCCGGCGTGATAGCTGACGAAGCCCATCAGCAGGAACATGGGCACCGCCGACAGGGTCCAGTTGGCGATGAACGAGAAGGGCGTGTTCGAGATGATCCCGATTGCGGGCGTGATGCCCAGCATCCAGGCGACACCGCCGAACGAGACGCCGATCAGTCCGATGGCCACCGGCACGCGCAGCGCCAGCAGGACGAACAGGATGGCGACGCCGGCAAATCCTACGGTAACGCTCATACGCGCGGGTCCTTCGTGGGCGTGATCATGCGGATGAAGGTGGTGAGCGCGGCCAGACCGAAGCCCACGGGCGGGATCCAGTAGGCGGGCCAGGTCAGCACCCGGACGTTGTTGGCCATGAGATAGCTGCCGGTGGCCGAATTGCGCAACGCGACCTGCAGCGTGACCCAAGCCAGCATCGCATAGACCAGGGTCGAGATCAGCGAGACGATGCGGTCGGACAGGCGTTTCATGCGCGGGCTGAGAAGGCCCTCGATGATCTCGACCTGCACCATGCCGCCGGATTTTTCGACCCAGGCCAGCGGGATGAAGGCCAGCGACACCATGTAATAGTTCGTCACCACCTCGAAAGTGGCGGGAATGGGATAATTCGCGAGGTTGCGCAATGTGATGTCGATGGCGACGTGCATCATCAGAGCCAGTGTTGCCACCGCGCCCAACACTGCCAGCAGCGACAGTGCGCCGTCCTCGATCCGTTCCAGACGGTTCATCGGAAGCTCCCGTTGGGGTCAGAACGCCGCCCCCGGGGTCGGGGGCGGCGTCCGGGGTCGTTACTGACCGTAGGTCGCGAAGTCGACGTGCGACCAGACTTCGTCATAGACGTGCTGGGCCATCTGCACCGGGTCGCTGTTCACCGACTCGGCGACCTCTTGCCAGTGGGCATAGAGCTCCTGGAAGCGGGCGACGCGCTCGGCCGCATCGGCGATGCCGTAGCGTTCCACGCCGATGGCGGCGGCGGTCGCCGGCTCGGTCGCGACGAACTCGTTCACCGCGTTCACGAACTCTTCGTCGGCATGATACAGCTCGATCCCGGCGGCCTGGGCGGCAGCCTCGGCCTCGATCGGCATCTCATGACCCCAGCGGTTGGTGAAATCGGCGTTGGCGCGGTTCGCGGCACGGGCCATCGCGGCGCGGTCCTCGACCGACAGTTCCGACCAGGTCACGCCCGAGGTCATGAAGTTCGACGTCGCCTGATACAGACCCAGCGGCAGGAAGGTGACGTTGTGGATCACGTCAACCAGCCGGAACGAGATCAGGTCGGCAATCGACGCCATCGAACCGTCGACAACGCCCTGGCTGATCGCCTCGAACGTGTCGTTGACCGAGATCTGCGCGGGCACGGCGCCGAAATGTTCGGCAAAACGGGCCCAGGGGCTGCCGCCCGAACGCAGACGCAGGCCCTGCAGGTCGGCGACCGAATGCACCGGACGGGTCGACAGGATCTCGTAGACGTCGGACGCGCCGAACCCAGATAGACGAAGCCGAAGTTGTGCAGCTCCTGCTGGCAGGGCTGGCATTCGACGATCCACTGGGTCATCGCGGCGGCCGCCGGCCCGGGCTGTTGCCCGATGTCAGCGACAGTTCGCCGGCCAGCGACATGTGCGGCAGTTCCGCCGGGAAGTAGAGCGGCAGGAAGTTGCCCACTTCGGCGACCTGGCTTTGCAGGGCGTCCTTCATCTGGCCCAGTTCACGACCTCCGGGCCGAGCATCGTGGTGCCCAGCCGGCCATTCGATTCCTCGGGCAGATACTGCGCGAAGTTGGTGTAGAGAACGCCGTTCGCGGGTGCGCGGGCGGCGCGGCGGGGCAATGCGCAGCACGCGCTCCTGCGCGCGGCGGCGGACAGCGCCACGACCGACGCGGCGAGCGTCAGCGCGGCAAGTTTCGTCAGTTTCATCATGGTCTTCCTCCCAAAGACGCCCGAATGCTTAGAGTTTCAGCAATCTCTTCGCATTTTCCTTCAGGATGAGGGGCGCACCTCGTCCCGAAAACCGGCTTGTTCGAAATCGGCCAGCCAGCGGTCCGGCGTGATCGCCGGCCAGTCCGATCCGAACAGCATTTTCTTGCGCAGCATCGAGTTCGCGTATTTCACCGGGATCTCGGGGAAATACTTGGGCGACCAGCCGCTCAGGTCGATGTAGACATTGGGTTTGTGCTGGCACACCGACAGGGCCTCTTCCTGCCGGGGAAGGACGGGTGCGCCAGGATGATCGGCATGTCGGGGAAATCGACCGCCACATCGTCCAGATACATCGGGTTGGAATATTTCAGCCGCATGCCCATGCCGCCGCGCATCCCCGACCCGACGCCGGTCTGCCCGGTGTGGAACAGCGCGATCGCGCCCTCGTCCTGGATCGCCTCATAGAGCGCATAGGCCATGCGGTCGTTGGGGTAGAACCCCTGAAAGGTGGGGTGGAACTTGAAGCCCTTGATGCCGAAATCGCGCACCAGGCGGCGCGCCTCGCGCACGCCCATCTTGCCCTTGTGCGGATCGATCGAGGCGAAGGGGATCAGGATATCGTCGTTTTCGGCGGCGATCTGGGCGACTTCCTCGTTGTGATAGCGCCGGAACCCGGATTCGCGTTCGGCATCCACGGGGAAGATCACCGCGGCGATCTTGCGCTCGCGGTAGTATTGCGCGGTCTCCTGCACCGAGGGCAGCATCCCCTCGGCCCCGGCGGGGTTCTTGAAATAGGTCGCCATGCCCGCCTGGAACTCGTTGTAGCCGTCATCGCGGCAGGTGTCGCAGGGTTCCTCGGCGTGGGTGTGGATGTCGATGGCGATGATCTCGTCGAGGTTCACGGGCATTCGGGGGCCTCTTGCAGGGTCAGTTTGTTCAGCAACGCCAGCAATTGCCTGGACTCGCTTTCCGTCAGGCCGATCCTCTCGGCGCTGTGGACGGCCAGGAAATTGCCGCGGTAGCGTTTCAGATGCGCCTCGCCGGCGGGGGTCAGCGACAACCGGACCGAACGGCGGTCCTCGGAGGGGATCTCGCGGCGGACCAGCCCGTCGCGCACCATGCGCTGCACCAGCTTGGTCATATGCGCCGGCTTGATGTGCAGGGTGCGGGCAAGCGCGCCCTGTTTCACACCCGGATTCAACCCGATCACCCAGATCACCGTGAACTCGCCGGGTTTCACGTCGCAATCGGCAAACTCGCGGAAGAAATGGGCAAAGGAACTGATCTGCGCCAGACGCAGCATGAAGCCCAGCGACCGGGGCAGATCGCCCAGGTCCAGGGTGTCATCATCCAGGGTGGTAAAGGGGGCGTTCATCCACTCAACCGTTCGGATTGGTCACCTTGCCCGCGCGCTTCGACAGGAAGGCGTTCAGGCGTTCCTCGGCCTCGGGCGAGGTGGCGGTGAAGGATGCGATGAAGCTTTCCACGAACAGCCCGTCCTCGGTCGCCATGTCGTTGATGCGGGGCAGGGCGTGAAGGATGGCGTAGGTCGAAATCTCGGCATTGGTCGCGGCGTGCTTGGCCAGGGCGACGGCCTTTGCCAGCGCCTCGCCGGCGGGCACGACATAGTTGACGGTGTTCCAGCGTTCCGCGGTGTCGGCGTCGATCGAGCGCCCGGTCAGCATCAGGTCGGTCATCCGCGACACGCCCATCAACCGCGCCGTGCGCACCGAGGCGCCGCCACCCACGAAGATTCCGCGCTGCCCCTCGGGCAGGGCGAAAAAGGCCGTCGCATCCGCCACCCGGACATGCAGCGATGATGCCAGTTCCAGCCCGCCACCGACCACCGCACCGTGCAGCGCGCCGAACCAGGGCAGCTTGCCGCGCTGGATGCGGGCAAAGACCTCGTGCCAGCGACGCGAGCCGTGGACACCCTCGAAGGGGGTTTTCTTGACGTGTTCGGCCAGGTCCAGCCCGGCGCAGAAATGCGGACCATGCCCAAAGATCACCGCGGCCTTGGCCTTTGCGTTGACCTCGGTGATGACCGTATCCAGCTCCTCGATGAAGGCATCCGAAATGGCGTTGCGTTTCTCGGGGCGGTTCAGGCCCACGATCGCGACGTTGCCGTCGAATTCGAGTGTCAGATATTTCATCGCGTGGCCCGTGGTCTTGCTAAATGTTGCGTCGATTCTGAAACCGAGTATCCTTGCAAAAAGTATCCGTGTAAACAAAATCCTCGCTATCCGTGGAAAAAGTTTCCATGTAAACATTCAGCCAGGAGGAGATCGCCATGCAAGAATCACCGCTGCGCCCCGTGAAGCTCTGGTCCCCCGATGTCGATTGGGAACGCCGCGACGACGGCTCGATCCTGGTCTGGCAGAACGGATCGCTGAACGACTATCCAAAGCGCCTGTCCGACCGCATCCACCATTGGGCCAGGCTGCGCCCCGATCACACCTGGATGGCTGAACGCGATGGCCGCGACGGGCCGTGGCAGCGTGTCAGCTATGCGCAGATGCTGGATCATGTGCGGGCCATCGGCCAGGCGCTGCTGGACCTCGGCCTCGATACCGACCGGCCCCTGGTGATCCTCAGCGGCAATTCGACGGCGCATGGCCTCATCGCGCTGGGGGCGCAGTATGTGGGGATCCCGTCCTCGGCCATCGCGCCGGCCTATGCGACCTCGGGCGGGGGGTTCGGCAAGCTCGAATCCGTGCGCGACCAGATCACCCCCGGCGCGGTCTTTGCCGAGGACACCACGCCCTTCGCCGCTGCCATTGCGGCCGTGTTCCCGGGGCTGCCGGTGATCGGCCGCCGCGGCCCGGGCGTCACGTTGACCTGGGACACGCTGCTGGCGACCCCGGTGACCGAGGCCGTGGACACGGCGCGCGACGGGACGGGACCCGATACGATCGCCAAATTCCTGTTCACCTCGGGCACCACCGGATCGCCCAAGGCGGTGATCCAGACCCAGCGCATGATGTGCGTGAACATGGAGCAGATGACCGACTGCTACGCCTATCTGCGCGACGAACCGCCGGTCATTCTGGACTGGTCGCCGTGGAACCACGTTGCCGGCGGCAACCTGTGCTTCAACACCGCCATCTATAATGGCGGGACGTTCTACAACGACTCGGGCCGGCCGACGCGCGACATGATCGCCAACACCATCCGCGACATCCGCGAGGTCAAGCCGAACTGGTATTGGAACGTTCCCTTCGGCTATGAAATGCTGGTCGAGGCGATGGACGAGGACCCCTCGCTGGCTGACGCGTTCTTTGCGAACCTCAAGCTGAAATATTATGCCGGCGCGGCGATGGCCCGGCACACCTGGGATGCGCTGGAACGGCTTGCCGTGAAATCCACGGGCGAACGGATCCTGCTGGCCACCGGGCTGGGGGCGACCGAAACCGCGCCTTTCGCGCTGTTCAACACCGATCCCGCGGCGCCCGCGGGCTGCATCGGCGTTCCGGCCCGGGAAATCCTGCTGAAGCTGGTTCCGGCCGAAGGCAAGTGGGAAGCCCGCATCAAGGGGCCGAACGTCACGCCCGGCTACTGGCGGAATGCGAAACTGACCGAGGAAGCCTTTGACGAGGAAGGGTTCTATTGCCTGGGCGACGCCTTCAAGTTCGTTGACCAGGACGACCCGTCCAAGGGGTTCATGTTCGATGGGCGCGTGGCCGAGAACTTCAAGCTGTCCACCGGCACCTGGGTCGGTGTCGGCGCCCTGCGCGCCAAGCTGACCGATGCCCTGGGCGGGCTTGCGCGCGACGCGGTCATCGTCGGCGAGGGCGAGGATTCGCTGGGCGCGCTGTTGGTGCCCTTCCGTCCGGCCATCGAGAAGCTTGTGCCCGGCGGCGCCGATCTGCCCGACGAGCAACTGTTCAGCCATCCGGCGCTGCGCCCCGTGATCGCCGAACGCCTGGCGGCCTATAATGCGACCGCGACGGGGTCGTCGCTGCGCGTGCCGCGGGTGATGATGATGGTCGCGCCCCTGTCCATGGACAAGGGCGAGGTGACGGACAAGGGCTCGGTCAACCAGCGTGCCGTGCGCGCGCATCGTCAGGACCTTGTCGCCGCGCTCTTTGCCGGCGACAAGCGGGTCATCGACAGCAGGAAGGGGTAAACCATGCAGATCGACGGGATTTCCGCGCTGGTGACGGGCGGTGGCTCGGGCCTGGGCGAGGCGACGGCGCGGATGCTGGCCGCACGCGGCGCGAAGGTCTGCATTCTGGACCGCGACGCCGACAAGGCGGCGGCGATCGCGGCGGCCATCGGCGGTGTGTCGGCGGCGGGCGATGTCACCTCGGAGGCCGATGTCGGCGCCGCGCTGGACACGGCGACGGCGGCCCACGGGGCGCCGCGCATCGTCGTCAATTGCGCCGGGATCGGCACCGCCGGCCGCGTGTTGGGGCGCGACGGGCCGCTGCCTCTGGAGGCGTTCCAGCGCACCATCACCGTGAACCTTGTCGGCACCTTCAACGTTCTGCGCCTGGCCGCGGCCCGCATGGCCGCGCTGGAGCCGATGGAGGATGGCGAGCGCGGCGTGGTCATCAACACCGCCTCGGTCGCGGCGTTTGACGGTCAGATCGGGCAGGCGGCCTATTCGGCATCGAAGGGGGGGATCGTCGGCATGACCTTGCCGATCGCGCGCGAACTGGCGCGGGTGGGCGTGCGGGTCAATGTGATCGCGCCGGGGATTTTCCTGACGCCCCTGCTGTATACCCTGCCGGACGAGGCGCAGAAGGCCCTGGCCGCCGATATTCCCTTTCCGCAGCGTCTGGGCGATCCGGCGGAGTTCGCGGACACGGTCTGTTTCATGGCGACGAACCGCTACCTGAACGGCGAATGCCTGCGCCTCGACGGGTCGGTGCGGCTGAAGGCCAAGTGAGGGTCGGGGGGCGGCTGCCCCCCGAACCCCCCGCTTCAAGGGGGCCACGGCCCCCTTGAAAATCCCCGTGCGTATTTCCGACAAGATGATGCTGCGGTGTGTTTACGCTGTAGCGGGCGTTGTATACATTGTTTGTATACATCGAAGGGCATCGCGGGCATGACGGAATCGAAAAGCGTCAATCTGACCAAGCGCGCGACCTATGAGTTGCGGCAGAAGATCATTCATGGCGGTTTGCCTGGCGGCACGCGGCTTTTCGAGGTTGCCCTGTCCGAGGAATTGCAGATCTCGCGCACGCCGGTACGCGAAGCGATGTCGCGGCTGGCCGAGGAAGGGTTGCTCGAGCGTGCTCCGGGGGGCGGTTTTCAGGTGCGCAGTTTCACCCTGCGCGATGTGACGGATGCCATCGAGTTGCGCGGCGTGCTGGAGGGGACGGCGGCGCGGCTGGCGGCGGAGCAGGGGGCGGACCCTGACAAGATAAGCGAAATCAATATCTTGCTGGATCGTCTGGATCGGTGTTTCGCGGGGGATGGCGACCAGGTGGATTTCGACGCCTATAGCGAGCTGAACGGGCAGTTTCACGCCCGGCTGGCGGATCTGTGCCAGAGTCCGGTGATCTTGCGCGAACTGGAGCGGGTCAAGTCGCTGCCCTTTGCCTCGCCCTCGGCGTTTGTGCTGGGGCAGGCGGAAACGGCGCGCTCGCATCGGTCGCTGACGCAGGCGCAGGCGCAGCATCGGGCCATGGTGCAGGCGGTCGTTCGCCGTGAGGGCGCGCGCGCCGAGGCCATCGCGCGCGAACACGCGCGAATCGCCCGCGGCAATCTTGAAGAGACCTTTGTTGCGGATTCGCAGGCGTCCGACGGGGTTCCGGGGCTGTCGCTGATCGTCCGCTAGGCGAGAATGCATACAAATTCTTGCGACGTGCCGCCGCAAGGGGCGATTTTTCTTGCGTTATGCCGAATCCGAACGCAGGGTGTATACATTATCACCTGGAGGAGAATCGACATGGCTGTCACAAGCCTGGAAGCCCTGATCGCGGCCAATGGCGGCAAGACCGTCGAAATGCTGCGCAATTCGAAGATCGGCATGTATGTCTATCCGGTCGTCGCGCCGGAGTTCTCGAACTGGCGCGTCGAGCAGGAAGCCTGGCGCAAGTCGGCCGTGCTGTTCGATCAATCGCACCACATGGACGAAGTGATCGTCGAGGGTCCGCAGGCGACCGAGTTCCTGGCGCATCACGGCATCAACTCGTTCGGGAATTTCGACCTGAACCGCGCCAAGCACTATGTCCCGGTCACGCCGGCCGGCCATGTCATCGGCGACCACATCATTTTCCGCGAGCGCGAGGACAAGTATATCCTCGTCGGCCGCGCGCCGACGTCCAACTGGCTGATGTTCGCCGCCGCCTATGGCAACTGGAACGTGCGCCTGCGCTATGACCCGCGCTCGCCGAGCCGCCCCGAGGGCGAGCGGGTTCTGCGCGAGCACTACCGCTTCCAGATCCAGGGCCCGGACGCGCCCGCGATCTTTGAAAAGATGAACGGCGGTCCGATTCCGGACATCAAGTTCTTCCATGTCGAATGGATCAACATCGGTTCGAAAAAGGTGCAGGCGCTGCGTCACGGCATGTCGGGCGCGCCGGGTCTGGAAGTCTGGGGTCCCTACAAGGACAAGGACTATATCCACTCGACCATCCTGCAGGCCGCGCGCGACGCGGGTGTCAACCTGGTCCAGTGCGGCAGCCGCGCCTATTCCACCAACACGCTGGATTTTTTTTTTAATGATTCGGCGACCACCGGGATCTACACCGGTGACGGCATGACCAAGGCCTATCGCGAATGGCTGGGTGTGGACATGTATGAAGCGGCGGGCGCCATCGGCGGGTCGTTCGTGTCCGACAACATCGAGGACTACTACGTCAACCCGTTCGAACTGGGCTATGACTTCTACATCGGCTGGAAGAAGTCCGACTTCGTCGGCAAGGCTGCGCTGGAGAAGATCAAGGCCGAAGGCGCGAAGCGCAAGAAGGTCACGTTCGAGTGGAACCGCGACGACGTTCTGAAGGTCATCGCCTCGTCGTTCGAACAGGGCACGCCCTACAAGTGGATCGACTTCCCGCAGCCCAACTATGCCTCGTCCTCGGCGGACATGATCGTCAACGAGGCCGGCGCCATGGTCGGCATGTCGATGTTCAACGGCTACAGCTTCAACGAACGCTGCATGCTGAGCCTGGGCGTGGTGAACACCGACGTGCAGGTGGGCGACGTGCTGACCCTGAAATGGGGTGAGCCGACGCCGACGGGCAAGACCTCGACCGAGGAGCACAAGCAGGCGGATATCCGCGTGCGTGTGGCGCCGACGCCGTATTCGTCGGAAGCACGCGAGAACTATGCCGACAGCTGGCGCACGCGCAGCTGATCACACGCTTGCGATGGCGGGGGAGAGCCCCCGCCATCCGCACACCGCTGCCGATCCGGGACAATAATAGCGTATTCTTATGCGTGCGACCGTGAAAACGATTTGGCGGTCGTGCGAAGTCGGTCATAGTGAGCCCGGACGCAAGTCTTTCGATCCGGGGCGCAAGGCCCCGATACCTGGGAGGAATACCATGTTCGACTTTTCGACCCTTCGCGCCACCGGTGCGGCGGCTGTTGCCGCCTCGATCCTGGCCGCGCCCGCCGGTGCGGAAACGATCCGTCTGGCGCACTGGGTGCCCCCGCAACACACGCTGACGGCCTCGACCATCGAGCCGCTGATCGCCGCGACGCAGGCGTCGGGCCTGGAAATCCAGGTCTATCCCGGCGGCGAGCTGGGTGCCGGCCCGCTGGAGCAGTACGCCCGCGCCCTGACCGGCGTGGCCGATATCGTCTGGGGTCTGGAAGGCTACACCTCGTCGCAGTTCCCGCGCACGATGATCGCCGAACTCCCGGGCGCGCTGCCCGAAGGGATGAACGGGTATGACATGCTCTGGAACGCCTATGACGCGGGCCTGCTGAACGACGAATTCCCCGGCACCCGCCCGCTGGCGCTGTGGCTGTCGGAGCCGAACGTGTTCATCATGCGCGATCACGACATCCGCACGCCCGCCGATCTGGCCGGGCTGAAGATCCGCGTGTCGGGTTCGGCCGCCGCCGCCGCGGTCGAGGCCCTGGGCGCGACCCCGGTGCAGATGCCGGCGGGCGAGATCTACAATTCGCTGCAAACCGGCCTGATCGACGGTGTCATCACCGGCGCCTCGGCGATCGGCGACTTCCGCCTGGACGAGGTGGCGAACAGCTACACGCTGGGCGCGCCGCTGGGCCGCATCTCGTTCTATCTGGTCATGAACGCCGACCGCTACAACAGCCTGCCCGAGGGTGAGCGCGCCGCCATCGATTCGATCGCCGGCCGTCCGCTGTCGGCCTCGGCCGAGGCCGGCTGGAACGCCCGCGCGCAGCAGGTCATCGACCAGATCTCGAGCACCGGCGACAACACCGTCTACACCCTGAGCGCCGACGAGGCCGCCGCCTTTGGCGCGCTGACCCTGCCGGTGCGTGACCAGGTCGTCGCCTCGGTTGACGACGGCGCCCACGTTCTGGCCGTGATGCAAGGCGGGAACTGAGGTGCTTCGCCTCCTCGACATGATTGCGGCCAGGGCGACAGCCCTGGCCGCGGTTCTGGGGACCATCGGCCTGATCGCCGAGGTGGTGGTCATCCTGATCGACGTGACCGGGCGCTATTTCGGCGCGCCGCTGACCGGCGCGCAGGACATCACGCAGATGTCCATGCTGGTGCTGGTGTTCGGTGGCATGGCGCTGTGCGACCGTCAGGGCGGCCACATCGCCGTCGACGTGTTCGAGCGTGCCTTTCCCGACTGGCTGATCCGGCTGGGCGATCTGGCCGCGGCGCTTGTCGGGGCGGCGATCTTTGCCGGCATCGCCTATAACATGTGGTTCAGCGCCCGGATGTCGGTGATGCTGCACCAGGCGACCAACATCATCTATCTGCCTTTTGCCTGGTTCAAATACTATATCGTCGTGACCAGCGCGATCGCGGCCTTCGGCATGGCGGTGCGGGCGCTGCTGCTGATGACCGGCGGACGGGTGCCCAAGGAACACGCGACCGGGGATCAGGCGACATGAGCAGTTTTGCCATCGGCATGTGGGGTATGGGCGCGCTGTTCGTCCTGCTGGCCCTGCGCATTCCAGTCGCCTTTGCCATGTTCGCGGTCGGATTTACCGGCATCGCCATCCTGAACGGATGGAACGCGGCGATGAGCTATCTGGCCACGGAAAGCTTCACCCTGTCCTCGAGCGCCGAACTGGTCGTGGTTCCGCTGTTCATCCTGATGGGCAACGTCGCCACCGAAACCGGCATGAGCCGGCGGCTCTATGACGCGGCCTATGCGATCATCGGCTCGGTGCGCGGCGGGCTGGCCTCGGCCACGGTGATCGGCTGCGGGGGCTTCGCGGCGCTTTCGGGGTCGTCGGTGGCCTCGGCCCTGACGATGGGCAAGGTCTCGCTCAAGGAGATGGACCGCTTCAATTACGACCCGCGGCTGAGCACCGGGGCGGTGGCCGCCGGCGGGACGCTGGGCATTCTCATCCCCCCGTCGACCGGGTTCGTCATCTACGCGATCCTGACGCAGCAGAGTATCGGCCGCCTGTTCCTGGCGGGCGTGCTGCCGGGTCTGTTGCTGCTGCTGATGTTCGTTCTGACGGTGACCGCGATCTGTTGGGTCAACCCCGCCATGGGGCCGGCCGGACCGCGCACGACGCTGAACGAAAAGGCCCGGGCCATGGTCGGTGCCGTGCCGATCCTGGCGGTGATCCTGATCACGATCGGCGGCATCTATACCGGCGTCTTTTCCCCGGTCGAGGCCTCGGCCGTGGGGGCAGGGCTGATCATCGCGATCGGTCTGATCGCGCGGACGCTGACGCTGCGGGCCTTCTGGGCGGCGGCGAAATCCTCGGTCACGACAACGGCCACGGTGATGCTGATCCTGATCGCCGCCCACATGATCAACCCGTTCCTCGCGCTCAGCCATATTCCCCAGGCCCTGGGCGAGTTCCTGATCGGCCTGAACATGCCGCCGCTCGCGATCCTGGGTCTGATCCTGGCCTGCTATCTGGTGCTGGGTTGCTTCCTTGAAGGCTTCGCCATGCTGGTGCTGACCATGCCGATCTTTTTCCCGATCATCGAGCAGTTGGGCTTTGATCCGATCTGGTTCGGCGTGCTGGTCGTGCTGACGCTGGAAATGGGCCTGATCTCGCCGCCGGTGGGGGTGAACGTGTTCATCGTGAAGTCGGTGGCGCCGAATGTGGATCTGAACACGATCTTCCGCGGGGTGGTGCCGTTCTGGCTGGCGATGATCGTGACGCTGGTGATCCTGGTGCTGTTCCCGCAGATTTCGCTCTATCTGCCTGATACGATGATCAACTGACCGATGACCACGACGCTTCTGATCCCGGGCCTTCTGTGCGACCGCTTCTGCTGGGAGGGGGTGCTGGCGCGCGTGCCGGCGCAGGTGGCCGACCTGTCGACCCAGGACGACCTGACGCAGATGGCGCGGGATCTTCTGCGGCAATACCCGGGCGCGCTGCGCGTGGCCGGGCACTCGATGGGTGCGCGGGTCGCCATGGAAATGGCGCGGCTCGCCCCCGAGAGGATCGAGAAACTGGCGCTTCTCGATACCGGCATTCATCCGTTGCGCCCGGGCGAGACGCAGAAACGCGACGAGATCGTGCGCTTTGCCCATGACAACGGGATGGAGGCGCTGGCCGACCGCTGGCTGCCCCCGATGGTCTGGGAAGGGAACCAGACGGATGCGGCGCTGATGGCGGGTCTCAGGGCGATGGTGCTGCGCATGACGCCTGACCTGCACGCGCGCCAGATCAAGGCGCTGGTCAACCGGCCCGATGCCGCCGCGACGCTGGGGCAGGTTGCCTGTCCGGTGCTGCTGATGGTCGGACGGCAGGACCAGTGGTCGCCGGTTTCCCAGCATGAGGACATGCTGGCGCTGCTGCCCGCCGCCCGGCTCGAGATCATCGAGGACGCCGGCCATTTCGCCCCGGTCGAGCGCCCCGAGGCCGTGGCCGATCTGCTGGTTCCGTTCTTGCGGGACTGACCGAACCCTGTCTTGCCGTTTGCCACCGGGCCGCGCGCCCGGCCGGAACGGGTGTGTTTGAAGGAGTGAGTGCCGATGTTTTTCCTGATGCGCTGTGATCATCACCCCGGAATGGAGGCCACCCGCGACCGGCTCAGGCCGGCGCATCGCGACTGGAACCGGTCCGGTGCCGAGGGGCGGGTGTCGGTGATCCATGGCTCGGCGCTGTGGGATGACGCGAGCGTCGCCATCGGCCACTGGGGCCTGATCGAGGCGCCCTCGGTCGAGGAGGCGCGCCGCTACATCGACGGCGACCCGTTCGTCACCGGCGGCGTGGTTGCCGCCATCACCCTGACCCGGCTGGCCGACAGTTTCGCCGCCGACCGCATTTCCCCCCGCCTGACGGTCTGAAGGAGAACGACATGGCCCTGTTCAACCTGCGCTCGGGCAAGGGCGCATCCGACAAGAACGAAACCCTGGCCGCCTTTCTGGACGGCGCCTCGATCGAGGTGATGCCGCGCACCGCCGCCAAGATCGACAGCTTCACCGGCCTGCTTCCGGCCGGAACCCGCGTCTATGTCGCCCATATCGAGGGAACCTCGGTCGAGGACATGGCCGACACCGTCGGGCGGCTGGCCGCCGAGGGCTTTGCGCCGATGCCGCATATTCCGGCCCGCTCGATCGCCACGCGCGCGGCGCTGGTGGATCGTCTGACGCGGTATCGTGCGGCAGGGGCCGAGCAGGCGCTGGTGCTGGCGGGCAATGACGCCACGCCGGCGGGCGAATTCACCTCGTCCATGGACATGCTGGAAACCGGCGTGTTCCAGGACCTGGGCTATACCCGGCTGCATGTGGCGGGCCACCCCGAGGGGAACAAGGACATCGACCGCAAGGGGGGCACGGCCGAGGTGGACCGCGCGATCCTGTGGAAGCAGGAGTTCGCCGCGCGCACCGGGATCGAGATGGCGATCACCACCCAGTTCGCGTTTGATGCCGGGCCGGTCATCGCCTGGGCCGAACGCCTGGCGGGGCTGGGCGTCACATTGCCGATCCACCTGGGCGCTGCCGGTCCGACCAAGTTGCAGACCCTGATCAAATACGCGGTCGCCTGCGGCGTCGGGCCGTCGATGGCGGTATTGCAGAAGCGCGCGCTCGATCTGTCGAAACTGCTGGTGCCCTTTGCCCCGACCGAATTGCTGACCGAGGTCGCGCAATACAAGTCAGCGCATCCGGACAGCCTGATCGCGCGCGTGCACCTGTTCCCGCTGGGCGGGATCAAGGCCACCGCCGAGTGGCTGGGCGAACAGGCCTGAGCAGCCGCCACGGCGGCGCGCGTCAGGCGGCCGGCATCGGATCCAGGGGGGGGAATTCCCCCCTTTGGAAACCCCCTGCCGATTTATCGACAATCGGTCAGCCAACCCAGGGTCTGTTCGGTCGGGCCATTCGGGCGGTATTCGGCACCGAACGGCCCGGTCCAATCGAGCGACGGCAGCAGCGACGCATAGGCCACGCTGCCATGATCGGGCGGGCCGCGATCGGGCACGGCGGCGAACTGCACATGGCCGATCCGGGCGCGGTGCCGTCGAAAGGCCGCCAGAACATCGCCCTCGGTCCGGGCGACATGGTAGCAGTCGAACATCAGGCGCAGGTTCGGACGATCCAGCGTGTCGAGGATCGCCGCGGCCTGATCCGTGGTTTCCAGCAGGTAATCCGGCGCGTCAAACCGGTTCAGCGGTTCGATCAGGATGGTCAGCCCCAACGGCAGGGCGCTGTCGCAGGCGCGTGCGAGCGCCGCGAGAAACGTGTCGTGATCGCCCTTGCGGCCGGCCATCACATGCACGGCCCGGGTGCCAGTCGCCACCGCATAGGCCAGGGCCTCGTCCACGGCGGCGCGTGCCTCGGCTTCGCGCCCTTTGAGGGCGCACAGGCCGAATTCGCCCCGGGCCGGATCGCCGGGCCGGGTATTGAGGCTGAGCATCGTCAGACCGGTTTCGTCCAGCGCCGCGCGGGTGTCCGCGGCCGGCACGGCATAGGGCCAGTGGCATTCGACCGCATCGAACCCGGCCGCATGGGCCGCGCGGATCGCCTGGGGCAGGGGGCGGTCGGCCCAGAGGAACCCGAGATTCGCGGAAAAGCGTCTCACAGCGTCACGACATGGTTGTCCCAGGCCCGGTCGCGCAGACCCAGGGCCCGCGCAACCCCGTCCTGCACGCTGAGGATCCCGCCGCGACCATCGGTGGTCAGGAACCCGCCGTCGCAGGGCGCCAGTCCGCAGACATCCGAGCGTTCCGTCGCGCCCAGAAAGCGGCCATCCGGGGCGAAGCGATGCAGCCGGTTGCCGCGTGGCGAGGTCACGGCGAACTCGCCGCCGGAATAGGCGCAGGACGCGGCATATCCCTGCATGCGGGCCTGTTCCGCGGCGGGCGCGCCGACCAGAAGCGGCGCCTCGCCCCGCCGGTGCAGTCCCAGCAACGGCACCTGCGGGCGGTCGTCGCCTTCCCATTGCATCGCAAAAGCGGTGACACCCGCGCCATGCGCCAGATGCCGGATCGAGTTGAAATGCAGGTCGGGCGGCAGGGCCACGGTTTCGGTGATCGAGTCGCCGTCGATATAGCTGAGGTTGGGGGCCATCTCGGGCACGTTCAACTTGGTGCGGTCGTCAGGGGCGGTTGCGATCCCGCCATTGGCCACGACCAGTCCGTCGCCGGGCAGGCGCAGCATCTCGTGCGGGCCGATGCCGCCGGTTTCGATCTGGCCAAGACGGCGATAGTCGGCATCCCACAGGCCCAGGAACCCGACGCTGTCGGCCGCGCGCTGTTCCACGGTGTAAAGCGTGCGCCCGTCTTCGGTAAAGGCGCCGTGGCCGTTGAACTGCATCCCGTCGGGCGGCGAGAGCTGCCGCAGCGCCGCCCCCGAGGCACAGTCCAGCACCAGCGCATAGCTGCCGGGGCGGCGGGCAAAGATCACCGCCTCGGCGCGGTGGGGATGGGCAGCCCCGGCATGGCCGCGCGCGGGCAGGGGCAGGCGAAACGTGTCGGCGCCATCGGCGGCAATCCCGTAGAGCGCGAAAGCGCCGTCCCGGTCGCGCGCGCAGGCCAGCCAGCGGGGCGCGCCGACATCGGCCCAGGACGGTGCAGGCAGGGCGCTCGCCAGAAGTCCGGCCAGAAAGGTTCTGCGCTGTGTCATGGCTCAATCCCCGTCCAGCGAATTGAAGCCGGGCGCGACACCCAGCGGCGTGCCGATTTCCTGTTCCAGCGCGGCGCCGATGGCGTCGATGCGCCCTTGCAGCGATTCCAGCCTGAGACGCCCCATCGGGTCGGCCGCGTCCTGAAACCCCGGGTCGGTGATGGCCCCGGCGAAATAGGCGGCGGTGTCAAAGGCCGCCTCGACCCCGTCGATGGGGCCATCGGCCAGGGCCTCGGCTGTCAGGCGCAGCGCATCGAGCGACAGAAGAACGTTGCGCAGGCTGCGTCCGGCACGCCAGCTTTCGGCCCGGGCGGGGCGGGGGTGGTCCGGCGTGCCCATGGGGCGGCCCAGGCGCTGGTCGACGTCGAATTCGATCCCGGCCATCACCTGCGTAAAGATCGCGCCCGACGCCTCGCGCGGGGACAGATAGGTGCTGTTGCCCGGTGCACCGGGATTGCGCAGCAGCGGCGCATAGGCGGCCCAGGCGGTTTCCAGCGCGCGGGCCTGGGCGGACAGGTCCTGCGCCAGGGCCGTCACCAGCGTGCAGGTGTAGCTGCCCGCGTCATAGCCGTTGAAATCGGGGTCGAACAGCAGGATTTCCAGCCCCGACAGACCGCGCGCCGCGGCCGAGATCGCGGCGACCTGCGCGGCGGACTGTCCCATCGGATCGCCTGACGCGATCATCCGCGCCAGGGTGCGACGGCCGGTGCCGCGATCGTCAGGCCAGTAGGCGATGTCCAGCGCGGCCTGGTCCTGCGGGCCCAGCCTGAGATGGGCGATCCCCAGCCAGGCGTCGCTGGCGGCATTCCAGGCCGGGGTGACACCGGCAGGCCGGCAGTCCGTTTCCGCCGCACGCGCCAGGTCCTGCGCCGCGGCGGTGAAGGCAGCGGTGCCTGGGGTGATCTGGCGGTCGATGACGGCGCCCGCATCCGCGAGGGCCGGGCTGGCCAGAAGGCAAAGGGCGAGGGTCAGACGCATCAGAGGCTCTCCAGAAACCGGATCAGGGCGGCGCGGTCGTCGGGCGCGAGGTGAATGACGGCATCGCGGGCGGCCTCGGCCTCGCCGCCATGCCAGAGGATTGCCTCGATCAGGGACCGCGCGCGCCCGTCATGCAGGAAGAACGTGTGCCCGCTGACCTGCCGCGTCAACCCGATCCCCCACAGGGGCGGTGTGCGCCATTCGCGGCCGCTGGCGCGACCTTCGGGGCGGTTGTCGGCAAGTCCGTCGCCCATGTCGTGCAACAGCAGGTCCGTGTAGGGCCAGATCAGTTGAAAGCTCTGTTCGGGCCGGTCGGTCAGCCGCGCGGTGACAAAGGCCGGGTGGTGGCAGGCGGCGCAGCCGAGCTGGCGAAAGATCGTGCGGCCGCGCAGCACCTCGGGGTCGTCCACGTCGCGCCGCGCCGGCACGCCGAGGTTGCGCGCGTAGAAGGTCACCAGGTCCAGGGCCTCGTCGCTGACCTCGACTCCGCCTTGCGCGGGGTCGCCGCCATCGGGTGCGGCGCGGCAATCGACCTCGGCCTCGGTGCAGTCGCCCTGGCCGTCGGGGAACAGCGTGGTCGACAGTCCCAGATCGCCGAGGAACGCCCTGGCGGTCTGCTGGCGCACGGTGGCACTGCCGCCCTTGTGGCCGAAGCGGCCCAGCATGGGGGCGTCGAATTCGGGCGACCAGACAATGGCCGCCCGGCCCGAGATCCCGTCGCCGTCGGCGTCGTCGGGGTCGGCCAGGGCCAGGATGTCCGCGGTCGCGATCGCTTCCAGCAGCCCGAGGCCGATCATCTGTGGCGCGACCCGGGGGCTCAGCAGGATCCCCGGGGCCAGCGGGCCGTATTGCAGCCCCTCGGCGCGCCATCGAGGCTGGCGCAGGGTGACGATTTCGCCCCCCTCCAGGCCCACCAGACGGTCGGTCCAGGTGACGGCGACGCGGCCCTCGGGCGTCTGGCCCTGGATGGCCTGATCCTGCAACTGCGTGCCATAGACAGGATCGGGCAGGGTCGCCAGCCAGTCCGCGATCCCGTGGGGATCGGCCACCCCCTCGGGCGCGGGAACAGACAGGTGCAGGGCCATCGACAGGGCGCCGTCGTCGCTGTCCCCGGGCGGGCGCCCGCGCCCATCCCTGAGGTGACAGCCTTGACAGCCGCGCGCGTTGAACAGCGGTCCCAGCCCGTCCGAGGCGATGGTCGAGGACGGCGCCGATACCCACAGCCGGTTGAACAGCGCGTTGCCCAACCGGAAGCGCATCTGATCCTCGGATGCCAGATTGGCCGAGGGTTGCGAAAAGGCGTCGTCACCCGGGCGCGCCCGCACCGTCGCCGCGCCCCCTGAGCGCAACTCGAATCGCTGCGGCTGGGCGGGGTCCTCGGGCGGGCCCAGGACCAGGGCGATGCGTGCGGCCTCGGACCCGGTCCTGGGAACGGTGTCGAGATGCAGGTCCCGCAGGTCCTGAGCCAGCGCAGGCAGCGCCGTGCCGATCGCCGCGGCAAGCAGGGCGGTCAGGGGCCGCGTGCCGGCAAGGCGCCCCCGCGCCCTGCCGCGGGGTTCAGTGGAAGTCGCCACCCGTCGACCCCAGGCTGTCCGATCCCTCGATGCGTGTGCCGCCGATATCCAGCGCGGCGATCACCCGTTCCAGCACCCGGGTCTGATCGACCAGGGCGTTGACCGCCGCCATGATGACCGCCTCGCCCTCGGCATTGCCGGGGGCGATCATCATGTCATAGGGCATGCCGCCCTCGGCCACCTCGACCATGTGATGCAGCGCCGCCACCGAGGCCGCCAGCCCGTCCTGCATCGACTGGTCCAGGGCCGGATCGGTCTGGGCCACCAGCGCGGACAGGCCGGGCCCTGTGACCACGCTGCCGTCGATGCGCGTGTAGTGGCCCAGATAGACGTTCTGAATGCCGAGGCCGTCATAATAATGGCTGTTGTGCGTGTTGTCGGAAAAGCAGTCCTGCTCTTCCTCGGGGTCGTTCAGCATCAGGCCCAGGCGGATGCGTTCGCCGGCCAGTTCCCCATACGACAGGCTTCCCATGCCCGTCACCAGCGCCGAAAGGCCGACGGCCGGATCGTCTGTCACCCGCGCGCGCGCAGCCCCGCCGGGGGCCCAGTTGGCGGCCATCGCCTGCAGGTCCGACACCAGAAGCCCGGTGGCCGCCTCAAGATAGGCACCGCGACGATCGCAATTGCCGTGCGTGCAGGCCTCGCCCGGCGCGTAATCCGTCCAGGGCCGGTCGCCCGCGCCGGCATCGGTGCCATTCAGGTCCTGACCCCACAGCAGGAACTCGATGGCGTGATAGCCGGTCGCGACATTGGCCTCGACCCCTTCGGCATCGTGCAGGACATCGCGCAGCAGATGGGCGTCGATCCGGCTGGCATCGATGGGGTGGCCGGACAGGGAAAACTGCGGGTTTGCGATCACGTCGAGCGCGGCCGCGGGATTGTCGTCACCGCCCAGGTAGCTGCGGTCCACATAGTCGATCAGCCCCTCGTCCAGCGGCCAGGCGTTCACATGGGGTTCCCAGTCGTCGACGATCGGATTGCCGAAGCGAAAGACCTCGGTTTGCAGATAGGGCACGCGGGCGGCTTTCCAGGCCGCGCGTGCCGCCGCCAACCCCTCGGCCGACGGGGCGGCGAGGAAGGCCTCGACGGCCTGTTGCAGCGCAGCGCCGGCGGTGGCGGTGTCGGCAAAGACCGCGCCGCCGATCGCGCCATAGGTGGCGGCGACCTCGGCCGGGGTGACGGCGCGGGCCGTGGCGGGCACCGCCAGAACGGCTGCAAGCGCAAGGGTAGAAAGGGACAGGCGGGGCATCCGGGGGATCCTCTGGCAAGGGGCGCAGACCGGCAGGCGGCGCGGTGCGGGGATGCCGGGCTGGCTCGACGCAGGGACATCGCGAGGGGGCTGGGCTGGCCGCACCATGCGTCGATCGGGCGGCGATGTCAATTCCGATTTTTTTGCTCGGATTAACGCAGGAGCCGCCCCATGTGCCGCATGGCCAAGGCATAGCCGTGAATGCCGAACCCCGCCATCACCGCATCGGCGCGGTGGCTCACGAACGAGTGATGGCGAAACGCCTCGCGCTTGTGCACCTGGCTGATGTGCACCTCGATCACCGGCCCGTCGAACGTGTTCAGCGCGTCCAGCACGGCGACCGAGGTATGGGTCAGCGCGGCCGGGTTGATGATGATCCCGGCGGCGGTTTCGCGCGCCTCGTGGATCCAGTCCACGATCTGCCCCTCCCAGTTCGATTGCAGCAGACGGGTTTCCAGCCCGAATTCCGCGCCCACCGCCGCGCAGTCGCGCGCGACATCGTCCAACGTGTCGCGGCCGTAGATTTCAGGCTGGCGCTTTCCCAGCAGGTTCAGGTTCGGGCCGTTCAGGATATGGATTGTCTGGGTCATCATCTTGCCGCGTCGGGGTTTGCGCCACCTTACGCCCGGGCCGCGACCCGCGCAAATGTGTTCGATGCCGGACTGTGCGACGGGTCCGGACTGGCGTAGACTGCCCCTGTCAGGCGGAGGGCCCCATGCGCGACATCGACAGCTTCACCGCGCTCAACCGCTTTGGCATGGGGGCAGGGCCGGGGGACGAGGCCCTGATCGGCGACGATCCGCGCGGTTTCGTGCAGGCCCAGGTCCGCCCGCCCGTGGCCGTGCCGGCCGAGCTGGCGGGGTTTTCGTCCAGCGCCGCGATGATCCGGGACTATGCCGTCGCACGGCGCGCGCGCGATGGCTCGATCCAGCAGGTGAACCGCAGCCAGTTCGCCCTGTTCCGCGACGAGGTGCTGGCCGCGACCGCGCTGGTGGTCGCGACGCCGACGCCTCTGGTTGAACGGATGGTCCGCTTCTGGTCCAACCATTTCACCGTGTCGCGCAGTCGGGGGCCGATCGCGAACATGATCCCGGCCTATGAGCGCGAGGCGATCCGGCCGCATGTCTTTGGCCGGTTCGCGGACATGCTGAAGGCCGTGGTGCGCCATCCCTGCATGTTGATCTATCTCGACAATCCGTCGTCGATGGGGCCGAATTCGGTGTCGGGCGCGGGGCGGATCCGCCGGCAGGGCCTGGAAACCACGCTGAACGAGAACCTGGCCCGCGAGGTGCTGGAACTGCACACCCTGGGCGTGGACGGCGGCTATGCGCAAGAGGACGTGATCCAGTTCGCGCTGGCCCTGACAGGCTGGAGCCATGGCGGTCTCAGGCGCGGCGGGGACGAGGAGATCCACGGCGGGTTCGTGTTCGTCCGCCGCCAGCATGAACCCGGGCCCAAGACGATCCTGGGGCGCCTCTACCCCGAGGATGGCGAGGCCGAGGTGCTGCACATCCTGGACGATCTGGCACGACACCCTGCCACGGCGCACCACCTCGCGACGAAACTGGTGCGCCATTTCGTGGCCGACGATCCGCCCGACGACGCGGTGCGGCGCATCGCCCGGGTCTATCTGGACCACGACGGCGACCTGGCGGCCGTGACCCGCGCGGTGGCCGCGCTGGATGCCGCCTGGGCCGATCCCCTGGCCAAGGTCAAGTCGCATCAGGACTTTGTGCTGGCGGTAAACCGCGCGGCGGGGAATGCCGACCCGCGCGTGCCCGATGTGTTTCGCCCGCTCAGGCTGCTGGGGCAGTTCCCCTATCTCGCGCCGTCGCCGCAGGGCTGGGGTGACCGGGCCGAGGACTGGATCGGGCCGGAATCGGTGATGATCCGTCTGGAATGGGCGCATCAATTCGCCGCGCGCCGGGCCGGAGGGCAGGACCTGCGGCGCGCCTTCGAGGCCAGTATCGGCGCGGTGGCCCGCGATGCCACCCGCACCTGGGTCTTCCGCGCGCCGTCGCAGGATGCGGGATTGACGATGATCTGGACCAGCCCGGAATTCCAGAGGAGGTGATCGCATGCAGATGAACCGCCGTGCCTTTCTGCAGACCGGCGCTGCCGGGCTTCTGGGAACCCTCGCGGCCTCGCGCCTGGCCTTTGCCTCGGCGCCGACGGACAACCGCTTTGTCTTTGTGTTCCTGCGCGGCGGGCTGGACGGTCTGCATGCGTTGCCGCCCTATGCCGATGCGGATTACCGCCGCCTGAGGCCCGGACTGGCGCTGCAAGCCGACCAGGTGCTGTCGCTTGACGGATATTTCGGGATGCATCCGTCCTTTGCTCCCCTCAGGCCGATGTGGGAGGCCGGTTCCCTCGCCTTTGTTCCCGCCGCCGCCACGGGCTATCGCGAGCGGTCGCATTTCGATGGCCAGAACATGCTGGAAAACGGTTCGGGTCATCCGTTCGGCGCGCGGGATGGCTGGCTGAACCGGGCAATCCTGGGGCTGAATGCGGGGGATCGGCGCCTGGGCCTGGCGCTGGGGCCGTCGGTGCCCCTGATCCTGCAGGGGCCCGCCCATGTTCAGGCCTGGGTGGACGAGCAACTGCCCGATCTGGACGACGACTTTCTGGCGCGTCTGGCACGGGTCTATCAATCGGACCCGCTGTTCGCGGCGGCCCTGGGCGATGCGCGGGGCGTGCCGGAACCCGATATGGGCGCGGCGGCGGACCGGGCCGGGCAACGCGGGTTCACCCTGGCCGCGCGCGCCGCCGGCGACCTGCTGTCGCGCCCCGACGGGCCGCGGATCGCGGTCATGGAATTGCAGGGCTGGGACACCCACACCGGGCAGGTCTGGCGGCTGGAGCGGATGCTGTCCGTCCTGGCCGAGGGGCTGACCACGCTGGCCTCAAGCCTGGGATCGGCCTGGCGCAACAGCGTGGTCATGGTCGGGTCCGAATTCGGCCGCACGGCGGCGCAGAACGGGTCCGGCGGCACCGATCACGGCACCGGCGGCCTGGCCATTCTGGCGGGCGGCGCGGTGCGGGGCGGGCGGATCGCCGGGCGTTGGCCCGGCCTGACCGACGCCGCCCTGTTCGAGGGGCGCGACCTGCTGGCCGCCAATGCCTATGAGGGGATCTTCAAGGCGATCCTGATCCAGCACCTGGGCCTCAACCCCGCCTTCGTCGAGGCCGAGGTCTTTCCCGACAGTCGCGACAGCACGCCCATGGACGGGTTGCTGGGATAGGTCCCGCGCCGCCGCTCAATGGCGGCGGTGCGAGGACAGGCTGTCGCCACCCAGAACCCAGTGCAGCAGCTTGCGCAGGCGGTCCTTCAACCCCTCGAGCACGCTGAACACCGACGGCACGAACAGCAGCGACAGCGCGGTGGACAACAACAGCCCGCCGATCACCGCGATCGCCATGGGCGCGCGGAACTCGCCGCCCGTGCTGGTTCCCAGCGCCGATGGCACCATCCCGGCGGCCATGGCGATGGTGGTCATGACGATCGGGCGCGCCCGCTTGTGGCCCGCGTCGATCATCGCCGTCGCACGGTCCATGCCGCCCTTGACCCCCTCGAGCGCGAATTCCACCAGCATGATCGCGTTCTTGGTGACGATCCCCATCAGCATCAGGAAGCCGATCACCACCGACAGCCCGATCCCCGATCCGTAGAGATAGAGCGCGAAGATCGCGCCGCCGATGGCCAGCGGCAGGGACAGCATGATCGTCAGCGGCGTGATGAAGCTGTTGAACAGCAGGACCAGCACCACATAGACCAGCATCAGCCCCGATCCCATCGCCAGCGCGAAGCTCGAGAAGATGTCCTTCATCGTCTCGACATCGCCCGAGGGCTGGATCTCGGTCCCGTCGGGCATGTGGGTGGCGGCGGGCAGGGCCTCGATCGCGGCGGTTGCCGGGCCCAGATAGGCGCCCTGCGCCAGATCGGCCTGGATCGACACCCGATACCGGCGGTCATAGCGTTCGATCACCGACACGCCCGAGGACAGGCGCACATCGGCGATGGCCCCCAGCGGCACCATGGTGCCGTTCGCCGACGGGATGCGGAACCCGATCAGCCGCGAGACATCGGTGCGCGCGGCCTCGTTCAGGCGCACCCGGATCGGAATGCGTTCGTCGCCCGCGTCGAACTGCGCCAGATTGGTGTCCAGATCGCCGATGGTCGCCACCCGGATGGCCGCGGCCAGCGTCGCCGAGGTCACACCGAGTTCCGCCGCCCGTTCGGGATCGGGGGTGATCTGGATCTCGGGACGCAACAGCGCCGCCTCGCTGGACACATGCCGGATCAATGGCAGCCCGCGCATCTGTTCCAGCAGCGCCCCCGCCGCCTGCGCCGCGCCGGCCTCGGTATCGGCCAGCACGTTGATGGTGATGTCGCGCTGCGCGTCCTGCGCCAGCACATAGAGCCGCATGTCGGGCAGGTCGGCGAGATGGCGTTCGAGATCGGCGTTGATCGCACGGAAATCGCGGCTGCGTTCGGATTTGTCGCCATAGTTCACCTGCACGGTGAAACTGGTGGCCGAGGACCCGTCGACAAAGGCGCGCTGCACTTCCGGCACCTGAAGGATGCGGTGCGTGATCTCCAGCCCGGCGGCGCGGGCCTCGGCGATGGTGGTGCCCGGCGGCAGTTCCACCGCCACGGCCGAGCGCCCGGTGTCGGATTCGGGAATGAATTCCTGCGGCAGAAGCGTGGCCGAATAGATCGACGCGCCAAAGATCAGCAGGCCGAAGATCAGCGTGATCGTGCGGTTGCGCAGCGTCCAGCCGAGGGCGCGCAGATAGGTCCGCATGATCAGCCCGTCCTTGACGGCGTGCCCGTCGGGCTTGCTTTTCATGAAATAGGCGGCGAACAGCGGCGTGATCAGGCGGGCGACCGCCAGCGAGAACAGCACTGCAACCGCCACCGTCAGGCCGAACTGCTTGAAGAACTCGCCCGCGACCCCGCCCATGAAGCTGACCGGCGCGAACACCGCGACGATGGTCATCGAGATCGCGATCACGGTCGTGCCGATCTCGGTCGCGGCCTCCATCGCGGCCTCATAGGCGCGCCGGCCCATGTGGATGTGCCGCACGATGTTCTCGATCTCGACGATGGCATCATCGACAAGGATCCCCACAACCAGCGTGATGCCCAGCAGGCTGATCGTGTTCAGCGAAAAGCCCAGCAGGTCCATGACGATGAACGTCGGGATCGCGGACAGGGGCAGGGCCACCAGCGCGACGATGGTGGCGCGCCAGTCGCGCAGGAACAGGAACACCACGATGATCGCCAGAAGCGCCCCCTCGTAGAGGGTCTCCATCGCGGATTCAAAGGTCGACTCGGTGTGAATCGTGGCGTCGTCGATCAGCGAGAATTCGGTATCGGGATACAGCGCGCGCAATTCGTCCAGCTTCGCCTCGGCCGAGGCCGCGGCGACGAGGTCGCTGGCGCCGGTCGCGCGGAACACGCCAAAGGCCACCACCGGCCGGCCGTTGTAGAGGGCAAAACTGGTGGCTTCGCTGGCGCCGTCGGTCACGGTGCCCAGCTGGTTCAGCCGCACCGTGTCGCCCGTGGGCAGGCGGATCGGTGTTTCCGCCAGTTGCGCCAGCGTCTGCGCCGAACCCAGCGCCCGGATCGCATATTGCGACCCGAACAGATCGCCCTGTCCCCCGCCCTGGTCCAGGTTGGTCTGCGCCAGTTGCTGACTGACCGAGGTGGCCGTCAGGTTGAGGGCCAGCAAGCGGTCAGGGTCCAGATCCACGCGGATCTCGCGGTCGGCGCCTCCCAGCCGCGAGACGCTGCCCACCCCGTCCGCCCCCTGCAGGGCGCGGGCGACCACATCATCGACAAAGGTGGACAGGTCCTCGATGCTGCGGGTCTGGTCGGCCACCGCATAGGTCAGGATCGGCCGCCCGGTAAAGTCCAGCCGCTGCACCACCGGGTCCGAGGCCGTGTCGGGCATCTGGCTGCGCGCCGAGGTTACGGCATCCTTGACGTCGTTCAGCGCGCGGTCAGTGTTGGTGCCGAATTCGAACTGGATCGTCAGATGCGCCGCGCCATCGCGTGCGGTGGCCTCGATGTGGCGCAGGCCGGCGATATCGCTGACTTCGGTCTCGATCGGCTGGATCACCTGCGAGGCGATCTCGGACGGGGCCGTGCCCGGGGCCGAGACGTCGACCAGCACCACGGGCAGGTCGACGTTGGGCATCTCGGTCACGGGCAGGCGCGCGAAGCTGACCAGTCCGGCCACGCAGAGCACGACGAACAGCGCAATCGGCGGAACCGGGTTGCGGATCGACCAGGTCGACAGGTTCATTCCGTGGCCCCCGCCGCCTGTGTCGCAGCCGGTGCCGCAGCCGGTGCAGTGTCACCGGCCGCGCCCTCGGCATCGGCCGGGCGCATCGGCCGCACCACGTCGCCTTCGCCAAAGAAGGCGCCGGCGCGTGCCACGACCTCGTCGCCGGGGTTCAGGCCCCGGGTGATTTCCTGCCAGCCGTCCCAGGTCAGGCCGGTTTCCACCGGGCGGCGGATCAGCGCATTGCCGGGTCCCAGCAGCAGCACATGCGCGCCGTTGCCATCGCGCAGCACGGCACCGGCCGGAACCGCCAGTCCGGTGCGGTTCTCGGTCACGATATGCCCCCCGACATACAGACCGGGGCGCAACCCCTCGTTGTCGTCGGTGGCGATGCGGACCTCGCCCAGGCGGTTGGTGCGGTTCACGACCGGCGCGATGCGGCGCAGATGGCCCGCGTGATCGGGCAGGCCGGCAATGGCCAGCGTGGCCGGGTCATTCTCGTGCAGCAGCACCAGTTCGGTTTCGATCACTTCGGCGGAAACCTCGACCTCGCCGCCTTCGATGATGCGGAAAATGGGTTCCCCGCCCGAGGCCGCGATCGCGCCGATCTGGCCGTTGCGGGCCGAAACGATGCCGGACACCGGCGCGGTGATCGCCGCATTGGCCAGATCCAGCCGGGCCACGTCCAGCGCGGCCTGGGCCTGCGCCAGGCCCGCGCGCGCGGCCTGCACACCGTCCTGCGCCGACTGGGCGCCGGCGTCGGCGCCCTGCTGCGCGGCCTGGGCTTCGTCCAGCGAGGATTGCGTGGCCGCGCCGCTGTCGCGCAAACGCTGCACCCGGTCCAGCACCTGGTTGGCCTGCCGCAGCTGGGCCTCGGTCGCCGAGACCTGGCTTTCGGCCTGGCGCATCGCCGCCTGCGCGCTGGCCAGCGCGGCCTCGGCCTGGGTCACCCGCAGCGCAAGCGTGCGGTCGTCGATCCGCGCCAGCACCGCGCCCTGCTGAACCCGGTCGCCGATATCGGCGTTCAGTTCGGTGATGGCGAACCCGGCGGCGTGGGGATAGACCAGAACCTCGTTGCGGGCGACCAACGTGCCCGACACGGGCACCACGCGGCGCAGCGGGCGGTCCTGCGCGGCGGCGATGGTGACGGCCGGTGCCTCGTCCTGGGCCTGTGCCGGAGCGACGGGCCCCAGCGCGATCAGGGTGACGGCGGCCAGCCGGAGGGGAAGGGCGGTCAACAAGCGCATCGGGGACTCCGGCTGTCCATGTTTACTCTGAACTGAACGCAAATAGGCGGGATCGGGCAGGGCGTCAAGAAGCGTTCAGTCTTGAATGAACGCTAATCCGGTTCTATAGCGGATCGTGTCACGGATGGGTGAAATGGACCAGACAATCGCGGAAAAACGGGCCGAATTCGTCGCCTTCATGGGGCAGGCCCTCGAAGGGCAGGGCTTGTCCCCCATTTCGGGGCGGATTTTGGGGTTGCTGATGTTCGACGGCACCGCCCGGTCGTTCAGCGATCTGGCCACGGATCTCGGTGTCAGCCGGGGCAGCGTCAGTATCAACGCCCGCACGCTGATCCAGCGCGGTCTGGTGGAAAAGTTCAACGTCGGCGGCGACAGGCAGGACTATTTCCGCGTCGCGGCCCAACCCTACGAGGCCCTGCTGGCAGGGATTTCCGAACGGATGCGTCACATGTCGCAGACGGTGGGCGGCATTGCCCGGTCGCTGCCCGACAGCGCCGCCGAGACCCGCACCCGCCTGTCGCGGTTCGCGAATTTCCATGCCTCGGTGAGCGAGGGGATGGAACATGCCGCCAAGGTGTTCGCGGAACGCTTTCCGCGCTGAGGGGCGGGCCGGTCAGGCGATCGGCGGTCGCTGGGCCACCCGCGCCCCCTCGGCGATGGTTCGCGGGGCGGCATTCAGCGTTTCGATGGCGAATCCGGCGGCGGCCTTGTAGCCGGCCATGAAGGCGGCCCGTTCCTCGGGCGGGATCACCGCGTCGATATCGTCGAACGCCCCGCCGCAACGGTCATCCACCAGATTGAGCAAGCCGAAGGGCCCGGCCCCGCGGTTGCGCAGGATCAGCGCCGAAACCGGGCCGCAAAGCGTCTCGTCATAGGCGGCCAGCGCGGCGGTGGTCAGCCCGTGTTCGACCAGCTTCGCACCCAGAACGCGGGCGTCGATGATCGCCTGCGACGCGCCGTTCGATCCGGTGGGATACATGGCATGGGCGGCATCGCCCATCAGCACGACATTGCCGTCGCGCCAGGTCCCGATCGGGTCGCGGTCGATCATCGGGTTTTCATAGGCGATCTCGGCCCCGTCCAGCAGCGCGGGAACGTCCAGCCAGTCATAGCGCCAGCCGTCGAAGTGATGGCGGAAATCGTCGATGCCGACCTGCCTGAACCAGCCGGTGGTTTCATGCGCGGCGGGGTCGTCATAGGTGACTTCGGCGATCCAGTTGATCAGCGCCATGCCATCGGCATCCGGATGCGAGATCGGATAGATCACCATGCGGTGCCTGTGCGTGCCCAGTCCGACAAAGCTGGAGCCCGTGCGGATGGGTTTCGCCCGTGTCACCCCGCGCCACATGACCGCGCCACCCCAGTGGATCGGCGGCTGGGCGGGGTGCATGGTGGCGCGCACCGCGGAATGGATGCCGTCCGCCCCGATCAGCATCGCGCCGGCTTCCTCGGTGCCGTCCTCGAACCGGGCGATGACCTGGCCGTCGGCGGTGTTGCGGTAGCCGGTGACGCGGCGGCCGGTCTGCACGGCGTCAGGCCCAAGGCGTGCGATCACGGTGCGATAGAGCAGCATGTGGAAATCACCGCGATGCACGGCGTATTGGGGCCAGGCGTAGCCCGCCTCGAGCCCCCGGGGTTCGGCGTAGATGTCGTTGCCGTTCAGCCCGACCAGCGCCCATTCCCGCGCGGGAACGCCGACACTGTCCAGCGCCGTGGCATCAAGGCCCAGGTCCTGGAGTTCGCGCACCGCGTTGGGTTGCAGGTTGATCCCCACGCCCAGGGGTTTCAGGCTGCGCACGGATTCGAAGACCACGCAGTTGACGCCGATCTGGTGCAGCGTCAATGCCATCGCAAGGCCGCCGATCCCGCCGCCCGCGATCATTACCCGTTCCATGCCGTTTCCCCCCCGTTCCCCCGGTTGTCGCCGGCGTTCTGGCAAAGAAACCGGCGGCAGGCAAGCGCGCCGAGACGCCGCGCCTAGCGGGTGACACGCAGCGGCACCGTCAGAGGGCCGTATTCGGGCCAGCGCGTCATTTCCAGGGGCCCGGTCAGCGCCAGCCGGCGGGTCTTGGTGGCGATCTGACGCAGGACTTCGGCCAGCAGGACCCGCGCCAGCGGCGCACCGGGGCACATGTGCGGCCCGCGCCCGAAGGTCACCAGATCGGGGTCCTCACGATCCAGCCGGTAGATGTCGGGGTCGGGAAAGACATCGCCGTCGCGATTGCCCGAGGTGAAGACCACGGCCAGCGCGTCGCCCGCGCGGATCGTCTTGCCGCCCAGTTCGACCTCGTGACGGGCGGTGCGGGCAAAGCCGCGATAGGGGGTATAGAGGCGCAGCAGCTCTTCAAGCGCGACCGGCACAAGGTCGGGGTTCGCGGTGAGGTCCGCGTGGTGCTCGGGATGGCGCGCCAGGTGGATGGCCATCGAACCGATGAAGGTCGTCGGCGCGATGATCCCGACCAGCAGGAATTGCCTGAGCGCACCCAGGATCTTGTCGTCCGGCAGGGCCGCGCCGTCGACCCGCACGGCCAGCAGGTTCGAGACCGGGTCCAGATCGGGATCCTGGGGGGTGGTCTTGCGGTCCTCGATCAGACGCGCGGCGATCTGATAGAGCGCGTCCGAGCGTTCGCGCAGCGTCTCGAAGTCCTGCCGCTGCAGGGCCATGTTGAATTCGGCGCCGACACGGCGGATTTCCTCGGCCTCGGCCGGCGCCAGGCGGAAGAACGCCGCCAGCAGCGCAATCGGCAGCGTGAACGAGAAATCCGCGCAGATGTCGCCGCCGCCCGCAGCCACGAACGGGTCGAAATGGTCGGCCACCATGGCCGCGATCACCGGGCGCCAGGCCTCGATCCGTCTGGGGCTGAGGAACCTGAGGATCGCGTTGCGGTAGGGGATGTTGCCCGGCGGGTCGAGATGCAGCGGTGGCCGGCGCTGGGTGGTGGCGACCGGCGGCACGACGTTCTGCACGGTGGTGGTGAAGGTCTGCCAGTCCGTCAGCACGCGGCAGATGTCGGCGTGTTTCGTCACCGCCCAGAAGCCGCCCATCTCATTCGCCCAGGCCACGGGGCAATGACCGCGCAACTCGGCAAACAAGGCGTGGGGCGTGTCGAAATCCTCGGTGTCGGGGACGATGAAATCGGCGGGTCTCATGCGAATCTCAGCTCCAGTTGTGTCACGCCGTATTCGGTCCAGCGCGCCCAGCGCACGCCCGGGCCCGTCGAGAACGGGGGAAGCGAGGCCAGAACGTCCAGGGTGATCCTTGCCTGCAACTTGGCGACCGAGAGGCCCAGGCACATATGCGGCCCGACGCCAAAGGCGATGTGGCGGTTGGGGTTGCGGGCCTCGTCGAACCGCATGGGATCGGGGAAAACGGCGGCGTCGCGGTTGGCGCTGAGAAAATTCAGCGCGACCGGGCAGCCCCCGGGGATCCGGGTGCCACCGATCTCGGTGTCCCGGGTGGCGACGCGCACCAGCGCCTGGTTCGGGGAATAGCACCGCAGCAGTTCGTCGATCAGCAGGCGGCGATCCACCCGGTCGGCGCGCAGGCGGGCCTGCAGATCGGCGTCGCCCGCCAGGTGCCAGGCCATGGAGCACAGGAAATTCCGCGGCACCACATGGCCGCCGATCAGCATCAGCCGCACCATGCCGGCCAGTTCCTCGCCGCTGTAGGGGCCGCCCTCGGGTTCATGGGCCATGAGGCCCGAGACGATATCCGTCTCGGGATCGCGGGGCGCGGCCTGCCGGTCGGCCACCAGGCGCAGGGCGAAGCCGTCGATTTCGCGGCTGATCGCGCCGGCGGTGGCCATGTCCCCGCCTTGCACGGCGGCGACATAGTCGTGACCCAGCTTGCCCAGTTCGTCGGCCTCGGACAGGTCCATGCCGGCCAGGATGCACAGGGACCCCACCGTGAAGGGCGCGGCAAAGTCGGTGCCGAACTCGGGCGTTGGCCGGGCCACGAGCGCCTCCGCGAGCGATGCCGCGAGGTCGCGCATCGGGGCCTCGATGGCGCGGATGCGGTTTTCCTTGAAGAACTGGTTCAACCCCTTGCGATAGCGGGTCGATTCCGGCGGGTCCTTTTGCAGGGGCAGGCGCGGCAGTCCCTTGCGCGGCGAGGCCGGGATCACGGTCTGCACCGTGGCGGTGAAGCGCGCGGGATCCTTGGACGCCTCGACCACGTCGTCATAGCGCGTGAGCGTGTAGAACCCGCCCCAGTTCTGCGAACCGGCAACCGGGCAGGTCCGGCGCAGCCGCGCGAGTTCGGATTGCGGATCCGCCTGGGTGGTGGGACCGGTCGGGTCCCAATCGTGCGGGATCATCGGTCGAAGACCGTCGTCGGCAGCCATAGCGAGACCTCCGGGACATAGGTGACAAGAAGCAGGAAGCCGACCATCGCGGCGATGAACGGCACGATGCCGCGGATCGCCTCGCCGAGCGGGGCCTTGGCGATCGACGACAGCACGAACAGGTTCAGCCCGATCGGCGGTGTCAGAAAGGCGATTTCCATGTTGACGATCAGCACGATGCCGAAATGGATCGGGTCGATCCCCAGCGACCCCAGCAGCGGCAGGACGATGGGCGTGACGATCAGAAGAACCGCGACCGCGTCCAGGAACATGCCCATCACCAGCATGATGAGGTTCAGCGCGATCAGGAACTGCCACGGCTCCAGCCCGATCCCGACCGCCCAGCGCACCAGCGCGGTGGGAATGCCGCTGCCGGTGATCCAATGCGCGAAGAGCATCGCGAACATGACGATGAAGGTCACGGCGCTGGCGGATTTCATCGCCTCGGCGGCCATCGGAAAGACATCGCGCCAGGTGATTTCACGGTAGATCAGAACCGCGATCAGCACGGCCGCAATGGCCGCGACACCGGCGGATTCCGTGACGGTGGTGATGCCGGTATAGATCCCCACGAAGACCGAGACCGGAATGAACAGCGCGGGCACCGCGCGCAGGTTTCGGCGCAGGAATTCGGCCCGGCTGACCCGCATCCCCGAGGCATAGCCGCGCTTGCGCGACAGCACCATGACCACGCCCGCCAGGATGACCGCCTGGATCAGGCCCGGGATCACCCCGGCCAGGAACAGGCGCGGCACCGATTGTTCGGCGATCAGGCCATACAGGATCATGCTCAGCGAGGGCGGGATCAGGATCCCCAGCGTCCCCGAGGCCCCGACCGTGCCCAGTGCGAAGGGCCGGTCATACCCGCGTGCCACCATCGCCGGGATCAGAAAGGTGCCCATCGCCATCGCGGTCACGACCGATGACCCCGAGATCGCCGCGAACAGCGTCGTCGCCAGCACGCAGACCAGGGCCAGCCCGCCGCGCATGTGGCCGACCCAGGCCTCGGCCGCGTCGATGATGATGCGGGCGATGCCGCCCCGCTGCATGAAGGTCGCGGCCATGACGAAGAACGGCACGGCCAGGAAGGTCGTCGAATTGATACCCGAGATCGAAGTCATCGCGGCATCCATCAGCGGCCGCCCCTCGAACGCCAGCATGACCAGCGCGGCGGTGCCGAGCGCGACAAAGATCGGTGCGCCCAGCGCCATCAGCACCAGCATCCCGCCCAGGCCGAGAAGCGCCTCCATCAGTTGCCCCCCTGCGACTCGCTGCCGGTGATGCCGCGCCCGGTCAGGGCCAGCAGCACGATCCGCAGCACCAGCAGGCCCATGCCGACCGGCAGCGCCAGGAACAGCGCCCAGGCTTGCGGCACCCGCAAGCTGGAGCCCGAGCGGTCGTCGAGCATCAGCGAGAACTGAAAGGCCTCCCATCCATACCAGGCGATGGCGGAACAGAAGGCCAGGGTCAGGGTGCCGGTCACCAGCCTCACCGCGTGGCGGGCCCCGGGGCGCAGGCCCGCGACGGCGATTTCGGTGTTGATGTGGCGGCCTTCGGCGGCCAGCGTCGACCCGGCCAGCGCCGTCGCCCAGATGATGAAATAGAGCGCCACTTCCTCGGCCCAGTCCACGGCATGCTGCGGGGCCAGCACCCGCACCGCCGCGCCCCCCATGAAGGTTGCCAGCGCGCACAGCACCAACAGTCCGATCAGCGCGGTTTCGATCCGCGACCAGATCGTCAGGATACGGTCGATCATGCCGGTCTCCGTCCGCGAAGGGCCCCGGCCGACCCGGGGCCCCGGTGACTCACTGGGTCAGCATGGCCTGCACGCGACCCACGAAATCCGCATCCATCCCCGAGGCCGCCACGATGTCACCCTGCAGGCCCATCATCCGCTCGCGCATCGCCGCGACGGTTTCGTCCGACGGGTCGGCATAGGTGATGCCGTGGGATTCGTTGGTGGCGCGGGCCTGCTCGCGCTCGCGCGCGGCCTCGTCGCGGGCCCAGCCCACGGTTTGTGCCCAGGCATCGTTGACGATCTGGCGCTGCGCGTCGGTCATGGCGTCCAGCGCGCGCGACGATACCAGCGGGATATACACCCCCCAGCCCGCGTTGTCGTTGAAGGCATAGCGGATCCCCGCCTCCCACAGTCGCCCGCCCGAGATGGTCAGGTCGGTGACCGATCCCAGCCCCTCGATCTGGCCCTGCGTCAGTTGCAGCACGATCTCGGTGCGCGGCGTGGCGACCCCGTTGATTCCCATCGCGCTCATGATCTGCACGACCACGGGGCTGGGCGGGGTGGCGACCGTGCGGCCGACCAGATCGTCATAGCTGCTGGCCGGTTCGGTCGTGTAGGCGGTGTTGTTCGCGGCGAACTCGAACTGGCCGCCGGTGGGCACGGTGATGCCGCGCCGGGCCAGCATCGCCCACAATTCCTGGCCCTGCGGACCGTCGAGGACCGCACGCACCTGATCGGCCGTGGCGCCGAAGAACATCGGCAGGGTGATGACGCTGAGGTTCGGTTCCAGACGGCTCAATGTGGGCGAGGCCTGGATGGACATGTCCAGCGCGCCGGATGCCAGCGCCCGGATCGCATCGGCGGAATTGTAGAGCTGCCCGGACGGGAACACCTCGACCGTGATGTCACCGTTCGACAGGTCATGGATCGCCTGCGCCCAGTGTTCGGCGGCCTGGTTGCGGACATGTCCCGGCGGGGTTTCCACCGACAGGCGCAGGTCCAGCGCGCCGGCGGTGCCAGCGATGGTCAGCGCGGCTGCGAGGGCCGCGCTCAGGGTCAGTGCCTTGGTCATCCTGTATCCTCCTCCCTTGGATCACGATGTCGTCGTCTGCGCCGCACCCGCACCCAGGGCCGGGGCGGGGCGGGTCGTTCCGGGGCCGCCCGTCGCGAAACGGAACCCCGCATTCAGGATGCGCCGCCCGTCGGGCAACGTCAGGACCAGGTCGCGCCCGGTCAGCTGTGGCATGGCCAGCGCCTCGGCCGTGGTCTGGACACGGGCCGCCGGCACACCGACCGCGCGAAACGCCGCTTCCCAGGCGGCGGCGGGGCGGGTGGCCAGAACCGCGGCGATCCGTCCGGCCAGCGCATCGGCATGGGCAGCACGCTGCGCCCGGTCGGCAAACCGGGGTTGCGACAACAGGTCGGACAGGCCCAGAACGCCCAGCGCCCTGGCGACATGCGCGTCCTCGACCGCGCCGATGGTGATGGCGCCATCGAGGCAGGCGAAGGTGTCCGAGGTCGGCGCGCGGCTGAAACCGCGGTTGCCGGTGCGCACCGGTTCCTCGCCGGCGATCAGCAGCGGGTTCACCACCGACAGCATCATCACCAGCGCCGCGTCCAGCATGGCGACGTCGATCTCCTGCCCGCGCACCAGACCCCGCTCGCGTTGCACCAGCGCGGTCTGGATGGCAAAGGCGGCCAGCAGGCCGGCAAAGGTATCGACCAGCGGAAATCCGACGCGCATCGCCGGATCGTCGGGTTGCCCCGACAACAGCATCACGCCCGCCAGGCTCTGCACGATCTGGTCCATCGCCGCGACATCGGCCATGGGGCCGGTCTGGCCAAACCCCGAAACGGCGCACCAGATCAGGTGCGGGTATTTCGCCCGCATCGCCTTGGCCCCCAGACCCAGCCGGGCCATCACCCCGGGGCGAAAATTCTCGACCACCACATCCGAGGCGGCGATGATCGCCTCGGCCTGGTCGCGGCCCCGGGGGGTTTTCAGGTCCAGCACCACCGAGGATTTCCCCGCGTTGATGCCGACAAAGGGGGGCGCCATGCCGCGCTGGGCGGGGTCAAGGGTATAGTTGCGCAGGGGATCGCCCGTCGGCGGTTCGATCTTGGTGACCTCGGCGCCGTTCAGGGCCAGGAAATGCGTCGCCAGAGGCCCGGCCACCACATGGCTGAAATCCGCGACCTTCAGACCGGCCAGGGCTTGTGGCGTCGTCATCCTGTCCTCCCCATTGGTTCACAGGATGAACTATTTCATGAGTCTGTCAACGACCTTTTTGCCGGACGCGCGCGATGCCCTGAGAGACCAGGCGCCGGGCGCGTTCGCTGTCCCAGGCGCGCGCGTCGACCATGTCGGCGTCGATCAGCACGCAGTCGACCCCGGCCGCGCGCAGGGCCCGGGCAATGAAATTCGTGCCATAGCCCGAGGGCCGGTCGGTCGCGGGGACGATGATCACCGCCAGGTCGATGCGGTTGCGATGCGCTTCCTTGACGTGCCAGGCCCCGGCCCAGGGCGGCTGGTGCAGATGCTCGTTGATGTCGATGACGCGCGCCGCCAGGGCCCGCATCGGGTCGCCATGGTCGGCGCGCAGATAGCCATCGGCGGCAAAGGGCAGATACATGGACCAGGCGAAAACCGCGCCAAGCTCTTCGAATTGCGTATAGAATCCGGTGTCGAACCAAAGGCCGGCACCGATCCACATCATCCGCACCTGCTCGTCCTCGCAGACCGCCGCACCGTCCCTGATCCGTTCGGCCACGGCGTCGCGAAAGCGTTCGGCATGGGCCAGCGCCCAATCGCTGCCCCGATGCCATTGCGGGATCATCACGTTCGGGATCATCTCGGAGATGCGGATCGGCAGGCGCGGCGCATCGGCGATCATCTGCGCGGTTTCCTCGAACAGGCGTTCCTGCCGGTCGATGCGCGCCATCAGCCGGGCAAGGGCGCCGTCTTCGGTCTTGCGGCCGGCAACGTCCTCGGCCAGCGCGGTCAGATCGGCGATCTGGGCCACCATCAGATCCAGCCGTGCGGCGCCGACCTCGGCCTCCCAATCCTGGCGCAAGGGCGACCACCAGTCGGGCTGCGGGGCCCCGTGCCCGGGCGCATCGAGAACGCAAAGCGGGGCGCCCGTCAGTCGCGCCCATTCGGCAAAGATCCGCGGGTGATCGTCGGCGCTGGCGCGGGCGCACAGCAGGCCGGGGTTCGGCAGCCCGCCCCAGGGTTGAACCTCGGGGCGGCCATCCATGGCGGCGAACAGGGGCAGGGCGGAATACTTGGCCAGCCGCCGGTGAAAACCGGCCCGTTCCGAAGCGTCCAGATGCAGCGCGCTCAACTGCTTGGCGGCGATGACGGACGACCACCACTGGTTGACCACCACCGGCATGCCCAGGGCATGAAACACCTCGAGCGGGGTGTCGGCGTTGGCAAAGGCATAGGCCTCGCCCGCGGCCAGTCGGGCCCGCAGGCCCTTGGCCCAGTCGCGTTGAAACGCGGCGGCCTCGGCGGTGCAGGGCAGGGTCATGACAGACCCTCGGCCAGCCGCTCGGGCAGACCCGTGGCCAGGCTCTCGGGCAGGTCGCGAAACCCGGGAAAGGCGGGTATATGACCGAGATCGACAAAGCGGATCCCCAGCCGGTCACAACGCGCCCGCATCGCCGGGGCGTTCCAGCCGTGAAAGTCGTCGTTCGGATCGACCTGCCAGACCAGCGCCTCGACACCGCGCCGTTCCAGCATCCGTTCCAGCGGGAACCGGCTGGGCACGTCGGGGCCTTGCAGGTCCAGCACCAGTTGCCCCTGCGCGTCCATCCAGCGGTGCACGCGGTCGCTGCCCAGCGGCGCGCCCGCCAGCGCGAGGCGCGGCCCCCCGGTCTGCGGCCCCGGCTCGGTCGAGACGGGCAGACCGGTCGCGCGGGCCTTGAGCCGCCGCGCAAAGGCCATCGCGCCCGAGATCAGCCCGGCCGCCTGGCGCGCATCCAGCACCGCAAGCGGCCCTTCGCGATCGACGACAGGTCCGCGGGGCAGGTGGTCCACCCGCGCGGCCAGCGCCGCGTCCTCGGTGGCATCGAAGGCACGCGCCGCCGGGCTGTCGCCGGCGGTGCGGTTCCACAGGTGCAGCCGCGGCGTCGCGGGCAGCAGGCCCTGGCGTTGCAGTTCCTGCGCGTAACGAAAGGCGTGCAGGGCACCCGCGCCCTGACGCCAGACCACGATCAGCGCGGCGTCCTGAAAGGCGCCGGCCTCGAACCCCAGCAGGAAGCCGCGCACATAGGGGTCCAGGAACGGCTCCAGCAACGGCGCCACGCGGCTTTCGGGCACCGGGGCGCGGAACAGACGGGTCACGTCGCGCACCGACAGACCCGCAAGAACCGGGTCGGACATCGGCACACCGTGACCAAACAGCAGGATCTGGGCTGGCATGGCGGACTCGCTTTGATTGGTTCACGCTATCAACTGCCATCGTCAGGCGTCAAACCGGATGTTCGACCCTTGCGCTGGGCCGGTCCGATGGGCAGGGTGCGGATATGGGCGACGACAACTCCATGCTGCGCGGCGATGACGTCGACCGCGCCTTTCGCTTTCGGTCCGGCGCGGTGGTGCGCGCGGGCTGGCTGGCGGGGGATCTGCCGTTTCTGACGCGCAGCCTGCGCTACCTGTTGCGCGCGCCGTCCGACGACCTGCGGGCCGAGTTCGGCCTGGACGCCGGCGATGTCGGCGTGCTGGCGGTGGTGGATACCAACCCGGGTGTGACGCAGAACGATCTGGCGGCGTCGCTGGTGCTGAAGAAATCCGCCGTCACGCGCGTGGTGCAGCGCCTTGAGAAGCGTGGCTTCCTGAGCCGCCGGCGCAGCACCTCGGACCGGCGCGCGAACCGCCTGACGCTGACGCCCGAGGGCGCGCAACTGGCGGGCGCGGTGCGCGCGGCGATGACCGCCCGCCATGCCGACTGGTTCGCGGACGTCGCCCCCGAGGACCGCGCGGTCTTTTTCGACGTGCTGTTTCGCCTGGTCGATCACCTGGCCGCCACGGTGCCGCCCGGCGAGGGCGGCGACGACGATTGACGCGCGCGATCAGTCCAGCGTGCGGCGGAACCTGAGCAACGCCACCAGTGAAAAGACCAGGACGAACAGCGTCAGGATCGCCAGCGAATCGGCGACCTCGGCCGCGTCCGCGCCCTTCAGCATGACCGAACGGATCAGCCGCAGGAAATGGGTCAGGGGGAAGATCTCGCCCAGCGACTGCGCCCAGGCCGGCATCCCGCGATAGGGGAACATGAAGCCTGACAGCATCAGCGAGGGCAGGAAGAAGAAGAAGGTGATCTGCATCGCCTGCATCTGCGTGCGCGACACGGTCGAGATGAGGTAACCCAGGATCACCAGCGCCAGCACGAACAGCAGGACCCCCCCCAGGATCAGCGCCAGCGAGCCGACAAAGGGGATGCCGAACATCGCCCGCGCGGCGACCAGCACGACGACAACCTGCACAGCCCCGACCGCCAGATAGGGCAGGACCTTGCCCAGCATGATCTCGAGCGGTGTCGCGGGCATGGACAGCAGGTTTTCCATCGTGCCGCGCTCGGTCTCGCGGGTCAGCGCCATCGAGGTCATCATGACCATCGTCAGTTGCAAGATGACCCCCAGCAGGGCGGGCACGATGTTGTATTGGGTGATGCCCTCGGGATTGTAGCGCCGGTGCACGGTGATCGACAGCGGGGTCGCCGGGCGTGGCCCGGTGCCGGCCTCGCGTTGCAGGGCCTCCTGCGCGACGGTCGACAGGGTCGAGATCGCGCCCGAGGCGACCGAGGGATCCGTGGCGTCGGCTTCGATCAGGATCTGCGCCGGATCGCCGCGTTCGATCCGGCGGCCGAAGTCCGATGGCACGGTGACGACGAAACTGACATCGCCGCGCGCGATCATCGCCTCGGCCTCGGGGGCGGTGGCATTGGGGGCGGTAAAGCGGTAATAGCCCGTGAGTTCCAGCGCCGAGACCATCGCCCGGGTGAACCGGTCCTGCACCGGCGCCACCAGCGCGGCCGGCAGTTCCTTGGGGTCGGTGTTGATCGCGTAACCGAACAGCACCAGCTGCACCAGCGGCACCGCGAGCATCATCGCGAATGTCAGCCGGTCGCGCCGCATCTGGATCGTTTCCTTGACCAGAAGCGCCCTGAGCCGCCCGAGGGAAAAGAAGCGCCCGATCATGCCATGTTGTCCTGCGATGCGCCCATCAACTGGATGAACACATCCTCGAGGCTGGTTTCCGATGGTGCCGCGCCGCACCCCGTTTCGGCCGCCACGCGGTCCACCGTGGCCTTGAGCGCCGCGCCGTCGCGGCCCACGACATGCAGCGTCGCGCCAAACGGGGCGACCTGATCCACGCCGGCCGCGCCGCGCAACCGTTTCGCGGCCTCGCCCACGCCCGCACCGGTCAGCACCATCGTGGTGAGCCCCGCGTCGCGCACCACCTCGGCCACCGTGCCCCTGGCGATCAGATGCCCATAGCTGATATAGGCGATCCGGTGGCAGCGTTCGGCCTCGTCCATGTAGTGCGTGGACACCAGAACCGTCAGCCCGTCATGCGCCAGGCGGTGGATCTCGTCCCAGAATTCGCGCCGGGCCTTGGGATCGACGCCGGCGGTGGGCTCGTCCAGCATCAGCAGATCGGGTTTGTGCATGACGCAGGCCGCCAGCGCCAGCCGCTGCTTCCAGCCGCCCGAGAGCTTGCCCGCCAACTGGCCCTTGCGGCTGCTGAGGCCCAGATCCTCGAGCGTGTCCAGAACCACCTTGCGCGCGGGTTTCATGCCGTAGAGCCCGGCCACGAAGCGCAGGTTCTCCTCGATCGTCAGATCCTCGTAGAACGAGAACTTCTGCGTCATGTAACCGACCCGCCGCTTGATCGCCCCCCGCGCACGGCGAATGTCCAGCCCCAGCACCTGGCCCTCGCCTTCGTCGGGCTCCAGCAGGCCGCACATCATGCGGATGGTCGTGGTCTTGCCCGATCCGTTCGGACCCAGAAAGCCCATGATCTCGCCCTTGGCGACCTCCATCGTCACGGTATCCACCACGGTGCGGTCGCCGAACCGCTTGGTCAGGCCGGTGACACTGATCGCGGGCTCGCTCATTCGGTGCCGCCCGGCAGGGCGACATCGACGATCTGGCCGGGTTTCAGGTCGCCGCCGACAGGCGCGGCCTCGACCAGATAGACCAGGGTTTGCCGGTTCTCGAGGGAATAGATCACCGGCGGCGTGAACTCGGGCTCGTCGGAAACATAGGTGATGCGGGCGGTGATGCCGGGGGCGCAGCCATCGCAATGCACGTCCAGCATGTCGCCGACATGGATGCGCGCGAACGACGGTTCGGGCACATAGAGCCTGAGCTTGACGGCCCCGTCGCCCAGCACCGACAGCACCGGGGCGGAGGGGCCGGCGATCTCACCCGGCTGGCGGATCACGTCGACGACGGTGACCGGAATCGACAGGCTGAGTGCCCGCTGGCCCAGGGCCCAGTCCGCCCGGTCGCGCGCGGCCTCGGCGGCATGGACGGCGGCCTGCGCCTGCGCGATCGCGTTCGGGCGGGCGGGCAGGCGGGCCACGGACAGCTGCGCCTCGATCTGCGCGACCGAGGCGTCGGCCACCTGGACGGCGGTTTCGGCGTCGTCGCGCTGGGCGTCGGATGCCACCCCCCGGTCCGCCAGCCCGATCAGACGGTCGCGTTGCCGGGTGGCTTCGGCCAGACGCGCCTGTGCGGCGGAAAGATTGGCGACGATGACGTTGATTTCCTCGGGCCGGGCGCCTTGCAGCAGATCGGTGAGGGCGCTTTGCGCGCGCGCCAGATTGGCGTCGGCTTCGGCCAGCGCGATTTCGGCGTCGCGCGTTTCCATCGTGGCCAGCAGCACGCCCGCAGGCACCCGGTCGCCGCGCGATACCGAGATTTCGGCGACCTGGGCGACGGCGACCGGGGCGACCAGGGTGAACTCGCCCTCGACATAGCCGGTGGCAAAGGGGGCGGGCGGGGCGCAGAGACTGAACAACGAGGCCGCGAGGGGCAGGGAGCACAGGAAACTCATGACGCGCCTTTCCGCTTTTGACAGCAGTCTTGCGCAACCGGCCCCGAAGGGCAAGGGAACCCGATGACGCAGCCGGCGTCAGGGTGTCAGCAGGCGGGTGAACAGTGTTTCCAGGAACGCATCCGCCCCGTCCAGCGGGTCGGTCTCGCCGCGGATCAGGCGGATCTGCGCATCGAAATCGGCGTAATGCTGCGTCAGCGCCCAGATCGAGAAGATCAGATGATAGGGATCGACCGGGGCCAGGCGGCCGGCCGCGCTCCATCCGCGGATCACGGCGGCCTTGTCGTCGACCAGCGCCTTGAGATCACCGGCGATCGCGTCGGACAGGCGGGGCGCCCCTTGCAGGACCTCGTTCGCGAACAGCCGGCTTTCGCGGGGATAGTCGCGCGACATCTCCAGTTTGCGCCGCATGTAGCCCATGATCTCGGCCGTGGGGTCACCCTGCGGGTCCAGCGCGTGCAGGGGCGCCAGCCAGACATCCAGCAGGTTGTCCAGCAGCGCGCGATGCATGGTTTCCTTGCTGTCGAAATAATACAGCAGGTTCGGCTTTGACAGGCCCGCGACCGCGGCGATCTGGTCCAGCGTCGCCCCGCGAAAGCCCTGAGCCGAAAACACATCGAGCGCCGCATCGAGGATCTTGCGCCGGTTGCGGCGCTGGATGCGTGTCGTCATGGTCCGGTGCGCCCGCCGTTCAGGCCGATGCCGCGCAGGATGATGCCGCACACGGTATCGGTGGCCTCGGTCCATTGCGCATCGCTCAGCGCACCATGGTTCAGAACCTCGATCTGATGGGCGAAGTCGGCATAGTGCTGGGTCGTGGCCCAGATCATGTAGAGCAGCCAGCGCGGATCGACCGGCCGGATCGCCCCCGCGTCGATCCAGCGGCGGATGACGGCGATACGGGTTTCGGTCCAGGTGCGCAGCGTGGTTTCCAGATAGTCCTGCACGATGGGCGCTCCGTGCATCACCTCACTGGCCCAGACCTTGGATCCATAGCGGTGTTCGCGCGACAACTGCATCTTGCGGGAAATGTAGCGGCGCAGCGCGACCTCGGGCGCGGCCTCGGTTTCAAAGCTGTCGGCCGCTTCCAGCCAGATCGTGAAGATGCGCTCGACCACCTGGCGATACAGCTTTTCCTTGGACGAAAAGTAGTAATGCAGGTTCGCCTTGGGCAGGCCGCAGGCATCGGCGATGGCCTGCATGGTCGCCCCGCCAAAGCCGGCCTCGGCAAAGACGACCTCGGCCGCATCGAGGATCTGGCGCTCGGTTTCCTCGCGCATCTCGGCGCGTGTGCCCGCTTTTTCAGCGCCCTCGGTCTGAGCCATGCGCGCCCGCCCCCCCGTGTTCTGTCGGTCCGGAAATAACCTTGACTGATTGGTCAGGTCTGCTAGCGTCCGAGACGTGCCCGGTGCCATCCGGCCGGTTTTCGGCCAGAGAATAGGCCCGGGCGCGCGCCGTGACAACCCGGCCCGCCGGGCCGCTGGAGAGACCGATGAGCCTCGATCACCCTTCGACCCCCAACGACCTGTCGGCGTTCTGGATGCCGTTCACGGCGAACCGCCAGTTCAAGCAGGCGCCGCGCCTTTTGGTGGCCGCGCAGGACATGCACTACACCAGCCACGACAACCGCCAGATCCTGGACGGGACGGCGGGCCTGTGGTGCTGCAATGCGGGTCATTGCCGCCCCACCATCGTCGAGGCGATCCAGAAATCCGCCGCGGAACTGGACTATGCGCCGGCCTTCCAGATGGGCCACCCGGCGGCCTTTGAACTGGCGAACACGCTGGTCGGCATGGCGCCCGAAGGGTTCGACCATGTGTTCTTCACCAACTCGGGCAGCGAATCCGTCGATACCGCGCTGAAGATCGCGCTGGCCTATCACCGCGCCCGCGGCGAGGGCAGCCGCACCCGTCTGATCGGCCGGGAAAAAGGCTATCACGGCGTCGGCTTCGGCGGCATCTCGGTCGGGGGGCTGGTGAACAACCGCCGGGTGTTCGGCACGCTGCTGAACGGCGTCGATCACATGAGCCACACCTATCTGGGCGATGCGAACCGCTGGGCCAGGGGCCTGCCCGAGCTCGGCGCCGACCTGGCCGACGAGCTGGAGCGGATCGTCGCCTTGCACGGGGCCGACACCATCGCCGCCGTGATCGTCGAGCCTGTCGCGGGCTCGGCGGGTGTGATCCTGCCGCCCAAGGGCTATCTGGAACGCCTGCGGGCGATCACCAGGAAGCACGGCATCCTGCTGATCTTTGACGAGGTGATCACCGGGTTCGGCCGTCTGGGCACGCCGTTCGCGGCGGATTATTTCGGCGTGATGCCGGACCTGATGACCACGGCCAAGGGGCTGACCTCGGGGACCGTGCCGATGGGCGCCGTGTTCGCCACGGGCGCGGTGCATGACGCCTTCATGACCGGGCCCGAACACATGATCGAGCTGTTCCACGGCTACACCTATTCGGGCAGCCCGATCGCCTGCGCGGCGGGGCTGGCGACGCAGGCGCTCTACAAGGAAGAGGGGCTGTTCGACCGCTGCGCGGCCATCGCGCCCTATTGGGAAGAGGCGCTGCATTCGCTCAAGGGCACGCGGCATGTGATCGACATCCGCAACCTGGGCCTGATCGGCGCGATCGAGCTGGAGCCGATGCCGGGCGAGCCGACGAAACGCGCCTTCAACGCCTTCCTCAAGGCCTATGAAAAGGGCATCCTGATCCGCACCACCGGCGACATCATCGCCATGTCGCCGCCGCTGATCATCGAGAAATCGCATATCGATCAGCTTGTCGGCACCATCAAGGAGGTGCTCGACACCCTCGACTGATCCCGCGCGGTGCCGGGGCGATCCGGCACCGACCCCTTGCCAAGGGCGGCGCCAGACCGCCCGCAGCCAACAGGAGAGACCATGACCGCGCCCGCCGCGAACCTGCGCATCAACCCCGACCGCCTGTGGGACAGCCTGATGGAGATGGCCAGGATCGGCCCCGGCATCGCCGGCGGCAACAACCGCCAGACCCTGACCGACGAGGACGGCGAGGGCCGCCATCTGTTCCGCCGCTGGTGCGAAGCGGCGGGGATGACCATGGGGGTCGACGAGATCGGCAACATGTTCGCGACCCGGCCCGGCGAGGATCCCGATGCGCTGCCGGTCTACATGGGCAGTCACCTGGATACGCAGCCGACGGGGGGCAAATACGACGGGGTGCTGGGGGTTCTGGGCGCGCTGGAGGCGGTGCGCACGATGAACGACCTGGGGGTCAGGACGAAACACCCCATCGTGGTGGTGAACTGGACCAATGAGGAGGGCACGCGCTTTGCACCCGCGATGCTGGCCTCGGGCGTGTTTGCCGGGCGGCACACGCTGGACTGGGCGCTGGACCGGGTGGATGCCAAGGGCAAGCGGTTCGGTGACGAGCTGGAGCGGATCGGCTGGAAGGGGGACGAGCCGGTCGGCGCGCGCAAGATGCACGCGCTGTTCGAGCTGCACATCGAACAGGGCCCGATCCTGGAGGCCGAGGGCAAGGATATCGGCGTGGTCACCCATGGCCAGGGGCTGCGGTGGATCGAATGCACGATCACCGGCAAGGAAAGCCACACGGGTTCGACCCCCATGCCGATGCGCAGGAACGCCGGGCGCGGGCTGGCGCTGGTGACCGAACTGGTGCACGAGATCGCCATGAAGCACCAGCCGAACGCGGTGGGGGCGATCGGGCATATCGACGTCTATCCCAACTCGCGCAACATCATCCCGGGCCGGGTGGTGTTCACGGTGGACATGCGCACGCATCGTCTGGACACGCTGAATGCGATGGTGGACGAACTGATGGAGCGCGCGCCGAAGCTCTGCGCGGGGATCGACGTGGCGTTCGAGGCGCAGATCGTCGGCCAGTTCGACCCGCCGGCATTCGACGAGGTCTGCGTGGGCCGGGTGCGCGACGCGGCCGAGCGGCTGGGCTATTCGCACCGCGACATCGTGTCGGGCGCGGGGCACGACGCCTGCTGGATCAATGACATCGCACCGACGGCGATGATCATGTGCCCCTGCGTGGACGGTCTCAGCCATAACGAGGCCGAGGAGATCAGCAAGGACTGGGCCGCGGCGGGGACGGATGTGCTGTTGCACGCGGTTCTGGAGACCGCCGAAGTCGTGGGGTGAGGGCGGCGGCGCTCGGCCCCCGTCGAGGGGGCCTCGCGCCGGTGGGGGCCAGCCCCCACGCCCCTGCCGGGAGGATTTTCCATCCTCCCGGACCCTCCTGGAGGATATTTGAGGCACAAAGATGGGACGGGTCTGGGACAGTGAGGGGACGCAAGCGCGGATCGAGGCCCTGGTCGCGGCCGAGATCGCGGCGTTCGATGCCTCGACCCGGGCGGGGCGGATGACCCTTGCCGCCTTTCAGGAGCGGCGGGTGCGGCGCAACCGGGCCGTCACGGTGACTTTTTCGGGCGGGATCGAGCAGACCTGCTGGACGGTGGTCCGATCGGATGGCTGTTACAGCGTGCTCTATCTGCCCGGGTCCGAGTGTTTCTCGCTGTGCGTGGACAGCGATTTCGGACCCCTGGACATTGGCGTGCACGGACGCGCGCTGGACTGTTTCGCATCGGTATAAGAGGGGAGAGGACATGAGCACGGTCATTCGCAACGGCACCATCGTCACCGCCGATCTGACCTACAAGGCGGATGTGCGCATCGACAACGGCATCATCACCGAGATCGGCCAGGGCCTGACGGGCACGACCGAACTGGACGCCACCGGATGCTATGTCATGCCCGGCGGCATCGACCCGCATACGCATCTGGAAATGCCCTTCATGGGCACCTATTCGACCGACGATTTCGAAAGCGGGACGCGCGCGGCACTGGCGGGCGGCACGACGATGGTGGTGGATTTCGCGCTGCCCAGTCCCGGGCAGGGGCTGCTCGACGCGCTGCAGATGTGGGACAACAAATCCACCCGCGCCAACTGCGACTACAGTTTCCACATGGCGGTCACCTGGTGGGGTGAACAGGTCTTTGACGAGATGCAGACGGTCGTGCGCGAGCGCGGCATCAACACGTTCAAGCATTTCATGGCCTACAAGGGCGCCCTGATGGTCAACGACGACGAGATGTATGCCTCGTTCAAGCGGCTGGCGGAATTGGGTGCGACCGCGCTGGTCCATGCCGAAAATGGCGATGTGGTGGCCGAACTGACCGCGAAGCTGCTGGCCGAGGGCAACACCGGCCCCGAGGCGCATGCCTATTCCCGTCCGCCGCAGGTCGAGGGCGAGGCGACCAACCGCGCGATCATGATCGCCGACATGGCCGGCGTGCCGCTCTATGTGGTGCATACCTCGTGCGAGGAGAGCCACGAGGCGATCCGGCGCGCCAAGCAGGCCGGCAAGCGCGTCTGGGGTGAGCCGCTGATCCAGCACCTGACGCTGGATGAGAGCGAGTATTTCAACCCGGACTGGGACCACGCCGCGCGCCGCGTGATGTCGCCGCCGTTCCGCAACAAGAAGCATCAGGACAGCCTGTGGGCCGGGTTGCAGGCGGGGACGCTGTCCTGCGTCGCGACTGACCATTGCGCCTTTACCACCGATCAGAAACGCTATGGCGTCGGTGATTTCTCGAAGATCCCGAACGGGACAGGGGGGCTGGAGGACCGGATGCCGATGCTCTGGACGCATGGCGTGGCGACGGGGCGGTTGACGATGAACGAATTCGTCGCCGTGACCAGCACCAACATCGCCAAGATCATGAACATGTATCCCAGGAAGGGTGCGGTTCTGGTCGGCGCGGATGCGGATCTGGTTGTCTGGGACCCCGAGAAGGGCAAGACGATCTCGGCCGCATTGCAGCAATCCGCCATCGATTACAACGTGTTCGAAGGGCAGGAGGTGAAGGGCCTGCCGCGCTTTACCCTGACGCGGGGCAAGGTGGCCGTGCATGACGGCGAGATCCGCACCGAGGAAGGCCACGGCAAGTTCGTGAAGCGCGAGCCGAATGCGACGGTGAACCGCGCGCTGTCGTCGTGGAAGGCGCTGACCGCGCCGCGTCCGGTGCAGCGCGGCGGCATTCCGGCGACGGGGGTGTGATGCAGCAGATGACCGCGCAGCCGGTGATCGAGGCGAGGGGCCTCAACCTGACGTTCCACACGAACGACGGGCCGGTTCACGCCCTCAAGGATGTGAACCTGAGCGTCGCAAAGGGCGAGTTCGTCAGCTTCATCGGCCCCTCGGGCTGTGGCAAGACGACGCTTCTGCGGGCCATTGCCGATCTGGAGCAGCCGACTTCGGGCAGTCTGACGGTGAACGGCATGACGCCCGAGGCCGCGCGCAAGGCCCGCGCCTATGGCTATGTGTTCCAGGCGGCGGGGCTCTATCCCTGGCGCACGATCGAGGGGAACGTGAAGCTGCCCCTTGAAATCATGGGCTATTCCAGGGCCGATCAAGCCGAACGCGCGGCGCGGGTCCTGGATCTGGTGGAGCTCAAGGGCTTTGAGAAGAAGTTCCCCTGGCAACTGTCCGGCGGGATGCAGCAGCGGGCGTCGATCGCCCGCGCGCTGGCCTTTGACGCCGATATCCTGCTGATGGACGAACCATTCGGGGCGCTCGACGAGATCGTGCGCGACCGGCTGAACGAGGAGTTGCTGAAGCTGTGGGCGCGGACCGAAAAGACCATCGGCTTTGTCACCCATTCGATCCCCGAGGCGGTCTATCTGTCCACCAAGATCGTGGTGATGAGCCCGCGCCCGGGGCGGATCACCGATGTCATCGATTCGACCCTGCCGCGCGAGCGCCCGCTGGACATCCGCGACACGCCGGAATTCATCGCCATCGCGCATCGGGTGCGCGAGGGGCTGAGGGCGGGGTATGACGGCGATGCGTAGACTGCTGTTTCCCGCGGTGCTGCTGCTGGCCGGCCCGGTGCTGGCGCAGGGGTTCACCACCCGCGAGATCGCGCATGACGGCGATCTGGTCGGCGTCGCCGCCTTGATGCCGCTGTCGGGCGCCGAGTTTCTGGCCGCATGGAACACCGAACGCGAGTCGCCCGACGCGCTTCCCGAGATGGCGGTCGCCACCGCCGGGCAGGTCGTGACCTTCGCGCTGTTTGCCTCGGGCGTCAGCCGGTCCGAGGGGCAGGCGGCGCTGACCTGTCATGTCGCCTTTCTGACCCGCGAGGGCGAGGGGCAGGTGGTCCAGGACGGCCCTTGCATGGACGACGCGATGGCCGGGCCGGATGACGGGATCCGTCCCGCCTATCTGTTCGACTTTCGCGTGCCCCAGGGATTCGCGGGCGAGATCATCGCGATCCGCGGGCAGATGACGGACCAGGGCAACGGCAACACGGTGTCGATGCGGCTGGCGGTTCCGGTGGTCGCGGCGGGGGAGGCTGGGGAATGAGACGCAGCCTGCCTGTTCTGACCGTCGTCGTCGTGCTGATCGGCCTGTGGTATCTGCTGGTCATCCCGATGAACGCGAAATGGGAACGCGACCAGGCCGCCCGCGCGGGCACCGAGCTGGGTCTGGGCACCCTCGTCGTCAACACGATGGGCCAGGATCGCCCGGTGTTGCCCGCGCCGCATCAGGTGGTCGTCGAATTGTGGAATTCGACCGTGGTCGAGGAATTCACCGGGCGGCGCGGCATCTGGCGGTCGGGAAGCCTGTCCAATCGCAGCCTTGTCTATCACGGGCTGGTCACGCTGGGCGCGACCATGCTGGGGTTTGTCATCGGCACCGGGGCAGGGATCCTTCTGGCGATCGGCATCGTCTATAACAAGGCGATGGATGCGTCGGTCATGCCCTGGGCCATCGCCAGCCAGACCATTCCGATCATCGCCCTGGCGCCGATGATCATCGTCGTGCTGAATTCGGTGGGGATCTCTGGCCTGATCCCCAAGGCGATCATCGCGGCCTATCTCAGCTTTTTCCCGGTTGTCGTGGGCATGGTGAAGGGCCTGCGCGCGCCGGACGCGATGCAGCTCGACCTGATGAAGACCTGGTCGGCGTCGGGCGGGCAGGTTTTCCGCACGCTCAGGCTGCCGTCGTCGATGCCGTATCTGTTTGCGTCGCTCAAGGTCGGGGTCGCGGCGGCGCTGGTCGGCACCATTGTCGGCGAACTGCCGGTGCAGCAGGGCGGCCTGGGCGTGCGCCTGCTCAGTGGCAGCTACTATGGACAGACGGTGCAGATCTGGGCCGCGCTGTTCGCGGCGGCGATCCTGGCGGCGGGGCTGGTGTGGATCGTCGCCCTGATCGAGAAACGGGTGCTCAGGCGCATGGGGATGGCACCATGAGCGGGCTGCGGGTTCTCTATGCGCTTGCGCTGCTGGTGGCGTGCTGGCTGCCCCGTGCGGCCGGCGCCGAACCGTCGGTCCTGGTGCTGGCCGCGCTGACGGTGGCGCTGGTGCTGGAGGTGGCGCTGGATGCCTGCCGTCGCAGGGGCCTGCGGGCTCTGGGGCTGCTGGCGCTGTGGAACGCGCTGCTGGTCGCGGCGGGGGGGCTGGCCCTCGAACAGTCCGGGGCCGAAGGCGGGGCGTTCTGGGCCGCCGTCGTCGCGGTCTGGCTGGGCGCATGGCTGCTGGTGTCGCATGTGGCCGAACTGCCGCGCCGACCCGGGCTGTGGGGGCGTCTGGTGGCGCTGATCGCGCCCATCGTCTTTGGCCTGACGGTGCTGTGGATCTGGGAGGTGGTGGTGGACGCGCTGAACGTGCCCCGCGTGATCCTGCCCGCGCCCAGCGAGATCGGCGCGCGCCTGTCGGAATCGACCGATACGCTGTGGATCGACCTGGTGCAGACCTTTGGCCGGGGGGCGCTGGCGGGCTTCACCATCGGCTGCGGCGCGGCGGTCCTGTTCGCGCTGGTGGTGGACCGCTACCCGTTCCTGCGCCGGGGGCTGCTGCCGGTGGGCAATTTCCTGGCCGCGCTGCCGATCATCGGCACGGCGCCGATCTTTGTCATGTGGTTCGGCTTCGACTGGCCCTCGAAGGCGGCGGTCGTCGTGGCGATGGTGTTCTTCCCGATGCTGGTGAACACGGTGCAGGGCCTGGCGGCGACCGATGCGATGCAGCGCGACCTCATGCGCACCTATTCCGCCGGATGGTGGCAGACGCTGATGACGCTCAGGCTGCCGGCGGCGATGCCCTTTGTGTTCAACGGGCTGAAAATCTGTGCAACCCTGGCGCTGATCGGGTCGATCGTGGCCGAATTCTTCGGTTCGCCGACCTATGGCATGGGGTTCCGCATCTCGACCGAGGTCGGGCGCTTGCAGCTCGATATGGTCTGGGCCGAAATCGCCGTGGCGGCGCTGCTGGGATCGGCGTTCTATGGCTTCTGGGCTCTGCTGGAACGGCGGGTGACATTCTGGCACCCGTCACAGCGCAGCAGGTAATTCCGGCGAAAACAGCCGGGCAACAAGGAGGTGAACGATGTCGAAACTCAAACTAGCGGGCCTGACCTCGGCCCTGGCGATGCTGGCCGGAATGGCCAGCGCCAATGACGCCGTGACGCTGCAGTTGAAATGGGTCACGCAGGCGCAGTTCGCGGGCTATTACGTCGCGCTCGAGAACGGCTATTACGCCGACGAGGGGCTGGACGTGACCATCCGCCCGGGCGGCCCCGATATCGCCCCGGTGCAGGTGCTCATGGGCGGCGGCGCCGATGTCATGGTGGACTGGATGCCCTCGGCGCTGGCCGCGCGCGAGCAGGGCGCCCCGGTGGTCAACATCGCGCAGCCCTTCGTGCGTTCGGGGATGATGCTGACCTGTCTGGCCGAATCGGGGATCACCTCGCCTGCCGATTTCCCCGGCCGCACGCTGGGGGTCTGGTTCTTTGGCAATGAATACCCGTTCCTGTCGTGGATGGCGCATCTGGGCATTCCGACGGACGGCGGCCCCAACGGCGTGACCGTGCTGCGCCAGGGGTTCAACGTGGACCCGCTGTTGCAGCATCAGGCCGATTGCATCAGCACCATGACCTACAACGAATACTGGCAGGTGATCGAGGCGGGCATCACGCCCGAGCAGCTCGTGACCTTCAAGTATGAGGATCAGGGCGTGGCCACGCTCGAGGATGGTCTCTATGTCCTCGAATCGAATCTGCAGGACCCGGCCTTTGTCGATCGCATGGCGCGATTCGTCCGGGCCTCGATGCGCGGCTGGCATTGGGCCGAGGAGCACCAGGAAGAGGCGGCGATGATCGTGCTGGACCACGATGAAACCGGCGCCCAGACCGAGGAACACCAGATTCGCATGATGAGCGAGGTGGCGCTGCTGACGCAGGGATCCACGGGCGCGCTGGACGAGGCCGCCTATCAGCGGACGGTGGACACCCTGCTGGGGGGTGGGTCGGATCCGGTCATCACCCATGCGCCCGAGGGGGCCTTCAGCCATGTCGTGACCGACGCGGCGATGAACTGAGGCAAAGCTGCATCACCTGAAACGCGAACCCCGGCGCCTTCGGACGCCGGGGTTTTTCGTGCCTTTCGTGAGCAAGTTTTGCCAAGTGTGCCGGATTGTTGGGGAAACGCTGCGCGTTAACGTTTGAGTCGTTCCCGCCCAGAGCGAGCAGCCTCTGGTCAAGCAGAAAAACGTTACGAACCCGTGAAAAAGCCCGTTGCGCGGCGGCCCGACATACGTCAGATTGTGGAGGCTGACAAAAGGGCCACTAGATATAGTAAGGCTCGCAGGGGCAGAGAAACACAGAGAGTTCCGGTTCGACAACGCCTTTTCGGGGTGTTGCGCGACGTGGCGCCATTCGCGCCACGATCGGCCTTCTTGTGTCCGATCCCCCCGCGGGCGTCATATCGCCGAAGGGCCCCTGTCAGAGACATAGAGACCACCACGGGACGGGGCACATGAAAATCGAGCGCAAATTCACGGCCGAGGGCCAGGACGCCTATGCGGCACTGACCTTCACGACCACGGTTTCCGAAATCCGGAACCCTGACGGCAAGATCGTCTTCCGCAACGATCAGGTCGAGGTTCCCGAAAGCTGGTCGCAGGTCGCCTCGGACGTGATCGCGCAGAAATATTTCCGCAAGGCCGGTGTTCCCGCACGCCTGAAGCGCGTTGCCGAAAAGGGCGTGCCCGAGTTCCTGTGGCGTTCGGTCCCCGATGACAAGGCGCTGGCCGAATTGCCCGAAGCCGAACGGTTCACCGGCGAGACCTCGGCCAAGCAGGTGTTCGACCGTCTGGCGGGTGCCTGGGCCTATTGGGGCTGGAAGGGTGGCTATTTCACCACCGAATCCGATGCGCGCGCCTATTTCGACGAGATGCGCGTCATGCTGGCCCGCCAGATGGCGGCACCGAACAGCCCGCAATGGTTCAACACCGGCCTGCACTGGGCCTATGGCATCGACGGCCCGTCGCAGGGGCATTTCTATGTCGATCCCTTCACCCACAAGCTGGTCAAGTCCAAGTCGAGCTATGAACACCCGCAGCCGCACGCCTGCTTCATCCAGTCGGTTTCCGACGACCTGGTGAATGAAGGCGGGATCATGGACCTGTGGGTGCGCGAGGCGCGCCTGTTCAAATACGGCTCGGGCACCGGCACCAACTTTTCCAGCCTGCGCGCCGAGGGCGAGAGCCTGTCGGGCGGTGGCAAATCCTCAGGGCTGATGGGGTTCCTGAAGATCGGCGACCGGGCCGCCGGGGCGATCAAGTCGGGTGGCACCACGCGCCGCGCGGCCAAGATGGTGATCTGCGACATGGATCACCCGGACATCGAAAGCTTCATCAACTGGAAGGTGATCGAGGAGCAGAAGGTCGCCTCGCTCGTTGCCGGCTCCAAGGCGCATGAAGCCCGCCTGAACGACATCTTCGCCGCGATCCGCGCCTGGGACGGGTCCAGCGAGGACGCGGTCGATCCGGTCAAGAACCCGGGCCTGAAGGCCGCGATCCGCGCCGCCAAGAAGGCGATGATCCCCGACACCTATACCAACCGCATCCTGCAATACGCCAAGCAGGGCTATTCCAGCATCGAGTTCCCGACCTATGACACCGACTGGGACAGCGAGGCCTACACCTCGGTCTCGGGGCAGAACTCGAACAACTCGGTGCGCGTGACCGATGCCTTCCTCAAGGCGGTCAAGGACGATGCCGAATGGGAATTGCTGCGTCGCACCGATGGCAAGGTCGCCAAGACCGTCTCGGCCCGTGATCTGTGGCAGCAGGTGGGCCACGCCGCCTGGGCCTGCGCCGACCCGGGCATCCAGTTCCACGATACCGTCAACGCCTGGCACACCTGCCCGGCGGATGGCGAGATCCGCGGGTCGAACCCGTGTTCGGAATACATGTTCCTGGATGACACGGCCTGCAACCTGGCGTCGATGAACCTGCTGACCTTCTATGCGGATGGCAAGTTCGACGCCGACAGCTATGTCCATGCCACCCGGCTGTGGACCGTCACGCTGGAAATCAGCGTGATGATGGCGCAGTTCCCGTCCAAGGAGATCGCGCAGCGCAGCTACGATTACCGCACGCTTGGCCTGGGCTACGCCAATATCGGCGGCCTGCTGATGAACATGGGCCTGGGCTATGACAGCGACGCGGGCCGGGCGATGGCCGGGGCGCTGACCGCCGTGATGACCGGCGTCAGCTATGCCACCTCGGCGGAAATGGCGGCCGAACTGGGCGCATTCCCGGGCTATGAGCGCAACCGCGAGCACATGCTGCGGGTGATCCGCAACCACCGTCGCGCCGCCCATGGCGCCACCGATTTCGAGGGCGTGAACGTCGCCCCGGTCGCGCTGGACGCGGCCAACTGCCCCGACGCGGGCCTGGTGGCGCTGGCCCGCAGCGCCTGGGACGAGGCGCTGGCACTGGGCGAGGCCCACGGCTACCGCAATGCGCAATCCACCGTGATCGCGCCGACCGGCACCATCGGTCTGGTGATGGATTGCGACACCACCGGGATCGAGCCCGACTTTGCCCTGGTCAAGTTCAAGAAACTGGCCGGTGGCGGCTATTTCAAGATCATCAACCAGTCGGTGCCCGCCGCGCTGGCGAAACTGGGCTACAAGCCCGCCCAGATCGCCGAGATCGTCGCCTATGCCGTCGGTCATGGCAGCCTGGGCCAGGCGCCGCACATCAACCACACGGCGCTGATCGGCCACGGTTTCGGCCCGGCCGAGATCAAGAAGATCGAAACCGCGCTGGCGACCGCCTTTGACATCCGTTTCGTGTTCAACCAGTGGACCCTGGGGGCCGAATTCTGCACCGGCACGCTGGGCATCCCGGCGGCCAGGCTGAACGACCCGTCCTTTGATCTGCTGCGCCATCTCGGGTTCTCGCGCGCGCAGGTCGAGGCGGCGAACGACCATGTCGTCGGCACCATGACGCTGGAAGGCGCGCCGCATCTGAAGGCCGAGCATTACAGCGTTTTCGACTGCGCCAACCCCTGCGGCAAGAAAGGCACCCGCTATCTCAGCGTGGACAGCCATATCCGCATGATGGCCGCGGCGCAGAGCTTCATCTCTGGCGCCATTTCCAAGACGATCAACATGCCGAACTCGGCCTCGATCGAGGAAACGCTGGCCGCCTATGAACTGTCGTGGTCGCTGGGCATCAAGGCCAACGCGCTTTACCGCGACGGCTCGAAACTGTCGCAGCCCCTTGCCGCCGCCCTGATCGAGGACGACGAGGAGGCCGAGGAAATCCTGCAGTCGGGTTCGCGCAGGAAAAAGCCGCAGTCATCGCCGAAAAGATCGTCGAAAAGGTCATCGTCAAGGAAATCGCCCGCGGCCGCGAAAAGCTGCCCGAGCGCCGCAAGGGCTATACCCAGAAGGCCATCGTCGGCGGCCACAAGGTCTATCTGCGCACCGGCGAATACGGCGACGGGCGCCTGGGCGAGATCTTCATCGACATGCACAAGGAAGGCGCGGGCTTCCGGGCGATGATGAACAACTTCGCCATCGCCGTGTCGGTGGGCCTGCAATACGGCGTCCCGCTGGAGGAATTCGTCGACGCCTTCACCTTTACCCGGTTCGAACCGGCCGGGATGGTGCAGGGGAACGAGGCGATCAAGAACGCCACCTCGATCCTGGACTATATCTTCCGCGAACTGGCGATCAGCTATCTGGACCGCACGGATCTGGCCCATGTGAAACCCACGGGCGCGGCCTTTGACGAGCTCGGCGGCGGCGACAAGGAGGGGCAGAAGAACGTCTCGCCCGTCTCGGACGACGCGGCCTCGCGCGGGCTGGAGGTGCTGCGGCAGATTTCCTCGACCGGGTATCTGCGCAAGCGCCTGCCGCAGGAACTGGTCGTCCTGCAAGGGGGCAGCGCGACCGCCCGCGCCGTCGAACCCATGGCACCGCAAGCGATTGCGCCCCTGGGCGGGCTGGCCGTGGCGACACGCACCGAAACCTCGATCGAGGCCGTGGCCGCCGTCAGCATGGACGCGCGCACCAAGGCCAAGATGCAGGGGTATGAGGGCGATCCCTGTGGCGAATGCGGCAACTACACGCTGGTGCGCAACGGCACCTGCATGAAGTGCAACACCTGCGGCTCGACCTCGGGCTGCAGCTGATCCAGGGAAAGGGTGTGGCCATGCGCTCGGAAGAAGCGAGCTTCGTCACGCGCTGCGTAGCTTTAACACGGGTGTGGCCATGCGCTCGTTTCGCGATCTGTTCCGGCGCCTGCCCGAACGCGGAAAGCCGCGTCCCGATCCTCTGACGGAACCGCAGGTTCAGGCCGGAGAACACCAGCCAACCCTGTTCAGGGCCCTCCAGAGGCTCTGATCTATCCGCGCCCAAGGCGGACAGACGAAAGGGCCGGGAACGATCCCGGCCCTTTTGTTTGCGCGGCGCGCGAACCGCCCCTGGGTCTGGTGGCCCTCAGTCCAGGTCCGCCGCCGAATGGCGTTCGCGGATGCCGTCCTCGGACCAGCTGTTGTTCACCCGCTTGCCGCGTTGCACCGCCGGCCGCGCCGCCAGTTCGGCCGCCCAACGCACCACATGCGTGTAGTCCTGCACCGACAGGAACTCGCCGGCGTTATAGGCCCCCCCTTCGACCAGGCGGCCATACCAAGGATAGATCGCCATGTCGGCGATGGTATAGTCCGCACCGGCGACAAAGCGGCTTTCGGCCAGGCGGCGGTCCAGCACGTCGAGCTGGCGCTTCACCTCCATCGCGAAGCGGTTGATCGGGTATTCCCATTTCTCGGGCGCGTAGGCGTAGAAATGGCCGAAACCGCCACCCAGATAGGGCGCGGATCCCATCTGCCAGAACAGCCAGTTCAGCACCTCGGTCCGTGCCGCGCCCGAACTCGGCAGGAACGCCCCGAACCGTTCCGCCAGATGCATCAGGATCGAGGCGCTCTCGAACACCCGAACCGGTTCGGGGCCCGAGCGGTCCAGCAGGGCCGGGATCTTGGAATTGGGGTTCACCCCTACAAATCCCGATCCGAACTGGTCCCCCTCGTTGATGTTGATCAGCCAGGCGTCGTATTCGGCGTCGGCATGGCCCGCGGCCAGCAATTCCTCGAACATCACCGTGACCTTGACGCCATTGGGTGTCGCCAGGGAATACAGCTGAAAGGGATGCGCACCGACCGGCAGATCCTTGTCATGGGTCGGTCCGGCGATCGGACGGTTGATGCTGGCAAAGCGCCCGCCGCTCTGCTGGTCCCAGGTCCAGACCTTCGGCGGCACATAGGGGGTATCGGTGGCCATCGCGTTTCCTTTGCGTTGCGTGTCCTGAACCTGCGCCCCCGGGCGAAAAGGTCAAGGGGCAGGGGGCCAAGCTGCGCCCGTGCATCCCCTCTTTGTGCCGGAAATATCCCGGGGGGTGTGGGGGGCAGCGCCCCCCACCGGGTCGCCCGAGGGCTACGGCATGGAATGCCGTCGGCCGAGGGCGAAACCCCCGCCCGCAACCTACCGCGCGCCATGAAAAAAGGAGGCCGAAGCCCCCTTTTTCCCTGCGTCACAGCCGGCGGTCAGCTGGGGATTTCACCCTGGATGCCCTCGACATAGAAGTTCATGCCCAGAAGCGTGCCGTCATCCGACACCTCGCCCGCGGCCAGCCACGGCGTGCCGTCCTGCTTGTTCAGCGGGCCGGTGAACGGATGATAGCTGCGGTCGCGGATCGATTCGATCAGCGCGTTGGCTTCGGCCTGCACCTCGGCGGGGATGCGGTCGTTGAACGGGCCAAAGGCCACCGCATCCTCGGGGATGCCCAGCCAGACATTGTCGGCCGTCCAGGTGCCATCGAGTTTCGCCTGAATCCGCTCGATATAATAGGGCGCCCAGTTGTCCACGATCGAGGTGAGGCAGACATCGGGGGCGAAGTGCTGCATGTCCGACGCCTGGCCAAAGCCCAGCGCGCCGCGCTGCTGGCAGACGGTCAGCGGCGCGGTCGAATCGGTGTGCTGCATCAGGATATCGCAGCCCTGTTCGATCAGCGCCTCGGCCGCGGCGGCTTCCTGTGCCGGGTCGAACCAGGTGTAGGCCCAGACCACGCGGAAATCGACATCGGGGTTCACCTTCTTGGCGTGAATATAGGCCGCGTTGATGCCCATGATCACTTCCGGGATCAGGGAACGAGGCGATGCCAGCCGATCTTGTTCGACTGGGTCATGCGCCCGGCGATGGTGCCGATCACCGCACGCCCCTCGTAGAAGCGCGCGTTGTAGAGCCCGACGTTCGGCGATTCCTGCAGATAGCCGGTCGCGTGTTCGAAGGCGATGTTCGGGAACCGCGCGGCCACCGCGTTCATCGACGGGCCATACCCGAACGAGGTCGCGAAGATCAGCTGCGCGCCCGACAGCGCCATTTGCGTCATGATGCGCTCGGCGTCAGGGGCCTTCCGGCACGTTGTCGACATAGCTGGTTTCGACCGCCGCACCGAAATGCTCCTGCGCGGCCAGGGCGCGCGTGGTCGTGGCCATAGGTCCAGCCAAAGTCGCCGGGCGGGCCGATATAGATGAACCCGACCTTCAGCGGCGACTGGGCCCCGCGCGGCCGAGCCGGTCAGCGCGGCGAGACCCAGCGCGGCGGCCGAGGTGGCCAGAAGTTCTCTGCGTTTCATGAACATACTCCCTGTTTTCCGGGCAAGGCCGTTTCGTGATACCGGGGTCACCCGGCGGCATGGAAGGACCGACCCAACGACCCGGGGCCGACAGCGTGGTCCGCGCTCGACTCGACGACATAACGACAAGCACGAGGATAGTGATCAGATACGGCGACATTGACAGATATTCCACGGGGATTTGAAAGCCCGCAGCCTGCAAATTCAGCTGAAGCACGGTGATTCCGCCGAAAAGATAGGCGCCCAGCAGCGCGCGCCAGGGCCGCCACGAGGCGAACACCACCAGCGCCAGCGCGATCCAGCCTGCGCCGGCCGTCATCCCCTCGGTCCACTGGGGCACGCGCACCAGCGACAGATAGGCCCCGCCCAGCCCCGCGCAGGCCCCGCCGAACGCGATCGCCAGGATGCGCACGCGCTTGACCTTGTAGCCCAGGGCATGGGCCGAATCGTGGTTCTCGCCGACCGCGCGCAGCACCCGGCCGCTGCGTGTATAGGTCAGCCAGTACCAGACCGCCGCGGTCAGCAGGATCGACGCATAGACAAGGATGTCGTGGCTGAACAGGATCCTTCCAACAACCGGCAGATCGCTGAGAAAGCCGAAGTTCAGCTTTTCCGTGCGCGGCGGGACGATGCCGACGAAGCTTTGCCCCAGCAGGGCCGAAAACCCCAGCCCGAACAAGGTCAGCGCCAGACCCGAGGCCACCTGGTTGGCCATCAGCACCTGGGTGAGCACGGCAAAGATCAGCGACAGTGCCGCGCCGGCGACGATGGCCGCCAGCATGCCCAGCGCGGGACTGCCAGTCGTCACGGCGACGGCAAAGCCCGATACCGCGCCGGTGATCATCATGCCCTCGACCCCCAGGTTGAGGACGCCGGCCTTTTCGACCACCAGTTCACCGATGGCCGCCAGCAGGATCGGTGTGGCGGCCACCATCAGCGAGGCGACCAGAACGACCGGGTTGATTGCTCCGAAATCCATGTCAAGCAGCCTCCGAGCTGCGGCTGGGGGCGGCCAGCCGGATGCGATAGTTGGACAGCACGTCCAGGGCCAGCAGGAAGAACAGCAGCATCCCCTGGAACACCTGGATCGCCGCTGCGGGCAAATTCAGCATGAATTGCGCCAGTTCCCCGCCGATATAGGTCAGCGCCAGCAACAACCCCGCCAGAACGATGCCCACCGGGTGCAGGCGACCCAGAAAGGCCACGATGATCGCGGTGAAGCCATAGCCTGCGTTGAAGTCGATCGAGATCAGCCGCGCTGGCCCGGCCAGTTCGAACATCCCTGCCATGCCGGCAAAGGCGCCGGACAGGCCCATGCACATCAGCACCAGCCGCGCCGGCGCGACGCCGGCAAAGCGCGCGGCGCGCGGCGCCTGACCTGCCAGGCGGACGTGAAAGCCCAGGATGTGTCGTTGCAGCAGCAGATAGGTGAACAGCACCGCGATGAAGGCCGCGACACCGCCCCAGTGCAGCCCGGAATTCGCGAACAGCTCCATGTTCGAGGCCGCGCCATATTGATGGATGTTGCGCGAACCCGGGAACCCGGCGCCATCGGGGTTGCGCATGAACCCTGTCGCGGCGGCGGCCAGTAGTTTCTCGGCCACATAGACCAGCAGCAAGGACACGAGGATCTCGTTGGTGTTGAACCTGGTTTTCAGGATCGCCGGGATCATCGCCCAGGCCCAACCGCCCGCTGCGCCCGCCAGGATCATCAGCGGGAAGACCAGCACGCTGTCGGCCGGGTAAAAGGCCAGCGCAACGGCGGCCGCACACAGCGCGCCGATGATGTATTGCCCCTCGGCGCCGATGTTCCAGATGCCGGCGCGAAAGCCCACCGACAGGCCCACGGCGATCAGGATCAGGGGCCCGGCCTTGACCAGCAGTTGCGGGCGCGAATAGGCGGCGAACTGTTCACTGAACAGCGGATCCCAGAAGATCAGCTTGATCGCCTCGAACGGGTTCTTGCCCAGGATCACGAACAGCACCCCGCCCGCGACCATCGTCAGCAGCACCGCAAGCACGGGGGTGGCATAGTTCCAGGCCTTTGACGGCGAGGGCCGTTTTTCAAGCCGCAGCATTGGTCTCTCCTTCCGCAGCTCCGCCCAGCATCAGGCCGATCTGATCCATGGTCAGCCCCTTGACGGGGCGCGGCGCGCTGAGGCGGCCGCCGTTGAGTGCCGCGAAATTGTCCGCGACTTCCAGCAGTTCATCCAGATCCTGGCTGATGACCACGACCGCGGCGCCCGCCTGCGCCAGATCCAGGATCGCCTGCCGGATCGCCGCCGCGGCGCTGGCATCCACCCCCCAGGTCGGCTGGTTGACCACCAGAACCGAGGGGCGTTGCAGGATCTCGCGGCCGATGACGAATTTCTGCAGGTTGCCGCCGGACAGCGCCCGTGCCGCCACATGCGGACCGGGCGTGCGCACGTCGAACCGCTGGATGACCGTTTCGGCAAAGCCCCGGGCCTTGCCCCAGTTGACGAACCCCTGGTTCACCAGCTTTTCGCGCCACGCGCCGGTCAGCAGCGCGTTTTCCGTCAGGCTCATGTCCGGGGCCGCGGCATGGCCCAGGCGTTCCTCGGGGGCGCACAGCAGGCCCATCGCCCGGCGTGCGGTCGGTCCCATCTGGCCGACCGGATCGCCCGCCATCAGCACCATGTCCGCCGGGGCCCGCAACTCGCCCGAGAGCGCGCCCAGCAATTCATCCTGCCCATTGCCCGCGACACCGCCGATGCCCAGAACCTCGCCGGCGTGCACCTTGAGGGCGACCCCCTTCAGCGCGGTGCCAAAGGCCGTCGGCGAGGCGACCGACAGGTCGCGCACCTCGAGCAGCAGTTTCCCGGGGCTGGCCGGATCGCGCGAGGGCGTGTGCAGGGTCTGACCGACCATCATCTCGGCCAGCGAACGGGCGCTTTCCTGCCGGGGATCGGCGCGGCCCACGACCTTGCCCAGGCGCAGAACGGTGGCGTTCTCGCACAGCGACCGGATTTCCTCCAGCTTGTGCGAGATATAGAGGATCGACCGCCCCTCGGCCCTGAGCTGGCGCAAGGTCTTGAACAGGATCTCGACCTCTTGCGGCGTCAGCACCGAGGTCGGCTCGTCCATGATCAGAAGCTGCGGGTTCTGAAGCAGGCAGCGGATGATCTCGACCCGCTGGCGTTCACCCGCCGACAGATCGCCCACCATGCGCGTCGGATCCAGCGGCAGCCCGTAATTGTGCGAAACCTCGGTGATGCGCGCCGCCAGTTCGCGGATCGGGGGCGGATTGTCCATGCCCAGGGCCACGTTCTCGGCCACGTCCATGGCGTCGAACAGGCTGAAATGCTGGAACACCATGGCAACGCCCGTGGCCCGGGCCTGCGCGGGGGCGTTGGGCGCATAGGGTTCGCCACGCCACAGCATCCGCCCCTCGTTCGGCCGGATGAGGCCATAGATCGCCTTGACCAGGGTGGATTTCCCGGCACCGTTCTCGCCCAGCAGGGCGTGGACCTCGCCCTCGCCGATGTCGAAACTGACATCCGAATTGGCGATCACGCCGGGATAGACCTTTGTCAGGCCCTGAATGGACAATAGGGGTGTGCTCAAGACGCGATCTCCCGGGCGAGGGCTGGGGTGGACCGCGACAGGATCGCGGCGGCGACGGAAATGGCAATGGCCTGCGGGTGCTTGCCCAGAGCGGGATCGCCGATCGGGCAGGCGATGCGCGACGGATCATGGCCCAGGGCCTGCAGTCGGCTGCGGAACCGCGCCCATTTCGTCGCCGATCCGATGAGGCCGCAGGCCGCGAACCCGTGGCCCAGCAGGCGGTGGCACAGCTCCAGGTCCAGCGCATGGCTGAAGGTCAGGACCAGGTGTTCGGCGTCCCTGGGGGCCTGGGAAACCAGCGCGGCGGGGCTATCCTGCCAGCGCGCGTCGACGCCCGGGGGGATGGTGTCGGGGAAGCGGTCGCGCGCGGTGTCGATCCAGGTCAGCGACAGCCCGGGCAGGGGGGCCAGGACCTGCACCAGCGCCCGCCCGACATGACCCGCGCCCCAGATCCACAGGGGGCGGGTCGGGGGGCACACGGGCTCGGCCAGCCAGCCTTGCAGAAAGCGCAGCGCCGCGACGCCCTCGCCGCGGGCCGCCTTGATCGCGCGGCGCAGGGGCATCGGCATCTCGGCCGAGGCGTCCCGCGCCAGGGGCCGGACGTAAAGCCCCGTTTCGGGCACCTGATCCAGCGTGGTGAACACCTCGAACCCCAACGAGACCGCCCCGCCGCAGCACTGGTTCAGCGCCGGGCCCAGGGCGATGCGTTCGATGCGCGGCGCCGCGTTTTCGGCCAGCATGGCGCGGGCGGCTTCGGTGGCCTCGAATTCCAGCGCCCCGCCACCGATCGTGCCCGCCTGACCGTCAGGCCAGACCAGCATCGCCGCCCCGGCCTCGCGCGGGGACGAACCCTGATGCGCGCAGATCACCACCCGGGCGACCGCGCCGTGATCGGCCAGCGCCCGGGCGAGGGTGGCGCGATCCAGGCTCATGCCGTGCCCCGCTGCCGCGCGACGGCGGCCAGGATGCGCTCGGCCGTGGCGGGGGCGTGAAGATCGGCATAGACCGCGCCGTCACCGCTGGCAGCGACCGCATGCGACAGCGCCATCAGCACCGAGATCCCGTGCATGAAGGGCGGTTCGCCCACGGCTTTCGACCGATGGATGGTCTCTTCGCGGTTCTCGTGGTTCCACAGGTCCACGTTGAACACGCGCGGCCGGTCGCCACAGGCCGGAATCTTGTAGGTCGAGGGCGCGTGCGTCCTGAGCCGGCCCTTGTCGTCCCAGACCAGTTCCTCGGTCGTGAGCCAGCCTGCGCCCTGCACGAATCCGCCCTCGATCTGGCCCTTGTCCAGCGCCGGATTCAGGCTGGCGCCGGCGTCGTGCAGGATGTCGACGCGCAGGATGCGGTTTTCGCCGGTCAGGGTGTCGATCACCACCTCGCTGCACGCCGCGCCATAGGCAAAGTAGAAGAACGGGCGGCCCCAGCCGCGGATGCGGTCCCAGGCGACCTTGGGCGTGGCGTAGAACCCGGTCGAGGACAGGCTGACCCGGGCCTCATAGGCAGAGCTGGCGGCCTCGGCAAAGCTGAGCTCGCGGTCATCGACCATGACCACGCCGTCGCCGAAGCGGACCAGGTCGGTCGCGCACTGGTAGCGTTCGGCCAGATGGGCGGCGATGCGGCCGCGGATCGTGTCGCAGGCGGCCTTGACGGCCATGCCGTTCAGGTCCGACCCGCTGCTGGCGGCGGTGGCCGAGGTGTTGGGCACCTTGGCGGTGTCGGTCGCGGTGATCTTGACCGCGGACAGCGGCACGCCAAAGCTGTGCGCGGCCACCTGCGCCAGTTTCAGGAACAGGCCCTGGCCCATTTCCGTGCCGCCGTGGTTCAGGTGGATCGACCCGTCCTGGTAGACATGCACCAGCGCCCCCGCCTGGTTCAGGTGGGTCAGGGTAAAGCTGATCCCGAATTTCACCGGGGTCAGCGCGATGCCTTTCTTCAGCACGGGATTGCGCGCGTTCCAGTCCGCGACGGCGGCCTTGCGCGCCGCGTAGTCGGCGGTTTTCTCCAGCTCGGCGACCAGCTCGTGCAGGATGAAATCCTCGACCGGCTGGCCATAGGGTGTGGATTGCGGCCCCTCATGCGCCGGGGCCTGCGGACTGTGCGCGCCGCCATAGCGTTTGCCGGTGCCCGGGCCCGATTTCGCGGGCGTGGCCGCGCGGTAGAAATTGGCCTTGCGCACCGCCAGCGGATCGAGACCCAGCGCATGGGCGATGTGATCCATCACCCGTTCGACGCCCAGCATGCCCTGCGGGCCGCCGAACCCGCGATAGGCCGTGGCCGAGCACATGTTGGTGCGCAGCCGGTGGCTTTCGATGCGCACATCGGGCAGCCAATAGGCGTTGTCGGCATGCAGCATGGCGCGGTCGGCGACGGGCAGGGTCAGGTCCATCGACCAGCCGGCGCGCGTGTAATGGACAAAGTCGATCCCCAGGACGCGCCCGCTTTCGTCCACGCCGACCCGATAATCGATGCGGAAATCGTGGCGCTTGCCGGTGACGACCATGTCGTCGTCCCGGTCATAGCGCATCTTGCAGGGCTTGCCCGTCAGCCGCGCGGCCAGGGCGCAGGCGATGGCCAGGTGGTTGCCCTGGCTCTCCTTGCCGCCGAACCCGCCGCCCATGCGCCGGGTTTCGACCCGGACCGCGTGCATCGGGATGTGCAGGGCATGGGCGACCTTGTGCTGGATCTCGGTCGGGTGCTGGGTGGACGAGACGACATGCATGTCGCCACCCTCTTGCGGGCTGACCAGCGCGGCCTGGCCTTCGAGGTAGAAATGCTCCTGTCCGCCCATCTCGAGCCGACCCTCGATCACCCGGGGGGCGCGGGCGATGGCGCCCTCGGCATCGCCGCGTGACCAGATGCGGGGCCCTTCCTCGAACCGGGCGTTGGCGGCGATCGCATCCTCGTAGGTCAGGATCGCCGGCTTTTCGTCGTAGGCGATCTTGCCCAGCCGCGCGGCCTTGCGGGCGGCCAGATGGCTGTCCGCCACCACCAGGAACACGGGCTGGCCGACATAATGCACCGATCCCAGTGCCAGCAGGGGCTCGTCGTTGTTCGAGGGCGAGCAATCGGCATGGCCGATGTCCGCGCCCGTCAGCACGGCGACGACACCCGGGGCCGCGCGCACCGCGGTCAGGTCCAGCGCCGTGATGTCGCCATGCGCGACCGTGGACAGGCCAAAGGCCAGGTGGAGCGTGCCGGCGGGCGTGGGGATGTCATCGACGTAGCGCGCCTCGCCGGTCACATGCAGCGGTGCGGCGTCATGCGGAAGGGGTTTGTGGATGCTCATGCCTCGACCTCCAGAACGCTGGTGGCAATGCCCTGATCCTCGAGGAAATAGCGGATCAGCAGGTTGCGCGCGGCCTGCAGGCGATAGTCGGCCGACGCGCGCATGTCGCTGAGGGGGGTGAAATCCTGCGCAAAGGCGGACAGGGCCGCGTCGACCGTGGCCTGTGTCCAGGGTTGCCCGGTGAGCGCGGCCTCGACATGCAGGGCCCGTTTGGGGATGCCCGCCATGCCGCCAAAGGCGATGCGGGCACGGGTGACGGCGCCATCCGCGACGGTGATGTTGAAACACCCCAGCACAGCCGAAATGTCCTGATCGAAGCGTTTGGACAGCTTGTAGCACTTCAGCCGGTCGGGCTGGCGGGGAATGGTGACGGCTTCGACGAATTCGCCCGGCGCGCGGTCCTGCTTGCCATAGTCCAGGAAGAAGTCGGCCAGCGGGATGGCGCGGCGGCTGTCCCCCTTGCGCAGATGCAGCGTCGCGTCGAGCGCGATCAGCGCGGGCGGACTGTCGCCGATGGGCGAGCCGTTGGCGATGTTGCCCCCCACCGTCGCCGCGGCCCGAACCTGCGCCGAGGCGAAGCGGCGCAGCATGACGGCGAACCCCGGATGATGGGGCGCGATCGCGGGCAGCAGATCGGCGAAGGTGGTGGTGGCGCCGATGCGGATGGCATCGTCGGTGACATCGACACCGCGCAGGTCCTCGACCCCGGCGATGAAGGCGACGGGGCCCAGGTCGCGCAACTGCTTGGTGACCCAAAGGCCCACATCGGTGGCCCCGGCGATCAGACGGCCGTCAGGATTGGCCAGATACCACGCGGCCAGGTCGTCGGCCGTGCGCGGATTGGCGCCGCCGTCCGCGCCCTGTGCCAGCGCCGTCGCGATGAAGTCGGGCGCGGTCTGATCCAGCAACCATTGCGGCGCGGGGACCCTGGCCGCGGCCTCGGCGGCGCGGGTGATCGGGGCATAGCCCGTGCACCGGCACAGGTTGCCCGCAAGATGGGTGTCGTGGTCGGTCACGCCGTTGATCTGGCCGGTGGCCATCGACATCACGAACCCCGGCGTGCAGAATCCGCACTGGCTGCCATGATGATCGACCATCGCCTGCTGCACCGGATGCAGGCCGCCGTCCGGGTCCCGCAGACCTTCGACCGTGTGCACGGCCTTGCCGTCCAGTTGCGGCAGGAACAGGATGCAGGCGTTCAGGGCCCGGCGCCCGCGCTGGTCCGACACCATCACGGTGCAGGCCCCGCAGTCGCCCTCGTTGCATCCCTCCTTGGTCCCCTTGTGGCCGCGGTCCTCGCGCAGCCAGTCCAGAAGCGTGCGCGTGGGGGGCGGGTCGGTCAGGGTGACCGGCGTGCCGTTCAGAAGAAAGCTGATCGCGCTCATGCGTTGTTCCGCCGCTGTCTGTTCATCCGGGCTGGTCCCTCGACCCGATGCGGCGTAAAGCCTCGGGACGCCCTGGTCCTTGCACTGAGTGAACAGTGCGGGTCGCGTTCAGGCAAGCATAGACTAGCGGCGAAGGCGAGAAGCATTTTCGCTGATCTGTTGAAAATCAGGGCAGGCTTGCGCCCGATTGCCCTCTGGATAAGCTGCTGTCATGAGCGATCCCCGATTCATCCATCTGCGCGTCCACACCGAGTATTCCCTGCTGGAAGGCGCGGTGCCGCTGAAATCCCTGATCAAGCTGTGCGAAAAGCGCGGCGTGCCGGCGATCGCCGTCACCGATACCAATGCGCTGTTCGCGGCGCTGGAATTCTCGGTTTCGGCGCAGGGCGCGGGTGTGCAGCCGATTGTCGGCTGTCAGATCGACGTGCAGCTGCCCCCGGGACAGCCCGGGGAACGGCCGCGTCCGGCCGCGCCACTGGTGCTGCTGGCGCAGTCCGAACGCGGCTATGAGAACCTGATGAAGCTGAATTCGTGCCTGTATCTGCGCACGGATGGCGCCTTGCCGCATGTCACGCCCGACGAATTGTCACAGCATTCCGACGGGTTGATCTGCCTGTCCGGCGGGCCCGATGGCCTGATCGGCCGCGAAATCCGCGAGGGGCGCGGCGCCCAGGCCCAAGCCCTGATGACCCGCCTTGCGGGGGTCTATCCCGGGCGGCTCTATGTGGAACTGCAACGCCACCCGGGCGAGGGCGGCGCCCTGACCGAGGCCGAGCAGGCGACCGAGCGCCCGTTCATCGAGATGGCGTATGCGATGGACCTGCCGCTGGTTGCCACGAACGACGTGCATTTCCCCGATGCCGGCATGTTCGAGGCCCACGATGCGCTGTTGTGCATCAAGGAGGGCGCCTATGTGGATCAGCAGACGCCCCGCCGGCGGCTGACGCCCCAGCATTACCTGAAATCGCCCGAAGAAATGGCGGCCCTGTTCGCCGATCTGCCCGAGGCGCTGGAAAACACGGTCGAGATCGCGCGCCGCTGCGCTTTTGCCGCCTACAAGCGCGCGCCGATCCTGCCGAAATTCGCCGATGACGAGGTCGACGAACTGCGCCGTCAGGCCTGGGCGGGGCTGAAGGACCGGCTGGCTGTCATCCCGCATGCCGTCAGTGTCGAGGACTACGAGAAGCGGCTGGAATTCGAGCTGGGCATCATCGAGCAGATGGGCTTTCCCGGCTATTTCCTGATCGTGGCCGATTTCATCAAATGGTCCAAGGACAACGGCATCCCCGTGGGGCCCGGGCGGGGATCGGGCGCGGGGTCGCTGGTGGCCTATGCGCTGACGATCACCGACCTCGACCCGTTGCGTTACAGCCTGCTGTTCGAACGCTTCCTGAACCCCGAGCGGGTGTCGATGCCCGACTTCGACATCGACTTCTGCATGGATCGGCGCGAGGAGACGATTCACTACGTTCAGGAGAAATACGGCCGGGAAAAGGTCGGGCAGATCATCACCTTCGGCGCGCTTCTGTCCAAGGCGGCGGTGCGCGACGTGGGGCGGGTCCTGCAGATGTCCTATGGCCAGGTGGACAAGCTCAGCAAGATGATCCCGGTCGAGGGGGTGAAACCCGTTTCGGTGACCAAGGCGCTGGCCGAGGAACCGCGCCTGCGCGAAGCCGCCAAGGAGGAAGTCGTCGCGCGCTTGCTGGATTACGCCGAAAAGATCGAGGGGTTGCTCAGGAACGCCTCGACCCACGCCGCCGGGGTGGTGATCGGGGACCGGCCGCTGGATGCGCTGGTGCCGCTGTATCGCGATCCGCGTTCGGACATGCCGGCGACACAGTTCAACATGAAGTGGGTTGAGCAGGCCGGACTGGTCAAGTTCGACTTTCTGGGCCTCAAGACGCTGACGGTCATCCAGAACGCCATCGACCTGATCCACACCTCGGGACGGGATCTGCATGTGGGGCCGGGGGGTGACACGCTCTATGATCCGCCCAGGGGCGCCGAGAACCAGATCAACGCGATCCCTCTGGACGACCCCCGGACCTACAAGCTTTATGCCGAGGCCAAGACGGTCGCGGTCTTTCAGGTGGAAAGCTCGGGCATGATGGATGCGCTCAGGCGCATGAAACCCACCTGCATCGAGGACATCGTGGCGCTGGTGGCGCTATACCGTCCCGGCCCGATGGAAAACATTCCCACCTATTGCGAGGTGAAGCACGGGCAGCGTCCGCTGGAATCGATCCATCCCACCATCGACCACATCCTGGCCGAGACCCAGGGCATCATCGTCTATCAGGAACAGGTGATGCAGATCGCGCAGGTGATGGGCGGCTATTCCCTGGGGGGCGCCGACCTGCTCAGGCGCGCCATGGGCAAGAAGATCGCCGAGGAGATGGCCAAGGAGCGCCCCAAGTTCATCGAGGGGTGCAAGGCAACGCACGGGATCGACGCCAAGAAGGCGGGCGAGGTGTTCGACCTGCTCGAAAAATTCGCGAACTACGGCTTCAACAAGTCGCACGCCGCCGCCTATGCCGTGGTCAGCTACCAGACCGGCTGGCTCAAGGCGAACCACCCGGTGGAATTCATGGCCGCGGTCATGAACTGCGATATTCACCTGACCGACAAGCTGGCCGTCTACAAGCGCGAGGTGGACCGCATGGGCATCACCGTGGTCGCGCCCTGCGTGAACCGGTCGCTGGCCACGTTCAGCGTGGTGAATGGTGAACTCGTCTATGCGCTGGGCGCGCTGAAGAACGTCGGCGTCGAGGCGATGAAACTGATCGTGCAGGCGCGTGGCGAGCGCCCCTTTGCCGATCTCACCGATTTCGCGGCGCGGGTGGATCTGAAGAAGATCGGCAAGCGGCCTCTGGAAATGCTGGCGCGGGCCGGGGCCTTTGACGCCCTCGAACGCTCGCGCAAGCGGGTGTTCGATGCGCTTGACGGGTTGGGCGCCTATTCCGCCGCCGTGCACGAGGCCGCAGGGTCGGGCCAGTCCTCGCTGTTCTCGGGCGGCGACGACCTGCCGCCCCCGCGCCTGGGGGCCAAGGGCGACTGGCTGCCGATGGAGCGTCTCACGCATGAGCACGCGGCGATCGGGTTCTATCTGTCCGGTCACCCGCTGGACGATTATGCCGCCGCCCTGAAACGCAAGAAGATCGTGACGCTGGCAGAGCTGACCCAACTGGCCCGCGCCGGCGGCAAGGTCGAGCGGATCGCAGGATCCGTCTCGTCGCGGCAGGAACGCAAGTCGGCGCGCGGCAATCGGTTCGCCTTCGTGCAGCTATCGGATCCGACCGGGCTTTACGAGGTCACGGTGTTTTCGGAAACGCTGGAAGCGTCGCGCCAGTTTCTCGAGCCGGGGATGAACGTGGTCCTGACGGTCGAGGCGACGATGGAGGGCGACAGCCTCAAGCTGCTGGCACGCGGCGCGGCGCCCATCGACGATGTGGTGGCCGACGCGGGCGCGGCGGGGCTGAAGGTGCGCGTGGACACCGCCGCCGCGCTCGACGATCTGCGCGCGATCCTGGATCAGGCGGGCGGCGCCCCGCGCAAGGCCTATGGGCCGCTCATCCTGTGCGTGCCCAACCCCGAGGACGGCGGCGAGATCGAGATAGACCCTGGCCTCAGGATTCCGGTCACGCCGGTGCTGAAATCCGCCCTGCGCGCGGTCGAGGGCGTTCTCGAGGTCGAGGAGGTCTGACATGCTTTCCATCGAGACCCGGGACCGCGTGCGGATCGTCACCCTGTCCCGGCCCGAGGCCCGCAATGCCGTCAACCCGGCGCTGGCGCGCGCGCTCTTTGCCGCGATGCGTGACGTCGAGGCGGACGAAGGCGTGGATGTCGCGATTCTGACCGGCGCGGCGGGCACGTTCTGTGCGGGATTCGATCTGAAATCGGTTGCCGGGGCCGAAGGCGCCGCCTGGATCGCCGGTCTGGACATTGCGCCCGACTGGGACCCGATCGCGCAGCCGATCCCGGGGCCGATGGGGCCGACGCGCCTGATGCTGTCCAAGCCGGTGATCGCCGCCATCGAAGGCTACGCGGTCGCAGGAGGAATGGAGCTGGCGCTCTGGTGCGATCTGCGGGTCGTGGCCGAGGACGCGCAATTCGGTGTCTTCTGCCGACGTTGGGGGGTGCCGCTGATCGATGGCGGCACCGTGCGCCTGCCGCGTCTGGTGGGGCAGGGGCGCGCGAACGACCTGATCCTCACCGGTCGGCCGGTCGGCGCAACCGAGGCGCAGCAAATCGGCCTTGCCGACCGGGTGACGGCGCCGGGTGGCGCGCTGGGCGCGGCCCTGGACCTTGCGCGCACGCTCACGGGCTTTCCGCAGGGCTGCCTCAGGGCCGATTTCCTGTCTGGCCGGATGGCGCCGGCAGAGCTTTCGGCCGCGCTGCGCCGGGAATGGCACAGCGCCGGCATGGTTCTGGCCGAGGGGGTCGCCGGCGCCACCCGGTTTTCCGGCGGGGCCGGACGTGGCGGCCGGTTCGACTGACCGCGCGCGCCATCCGCGCCCGGGGCCTGCACCGGTTGCGCGGGGCGGCGGTCCCGGCCCGGGCCGCTAACGCAACGCGCGGGCCTCGCGCGCCAGCCCCTCGATCCCGGCCCAGTCACGGGACCTGAGCGCCGCGGCGGGTGCGACCCAGCTTCCGCCGACACAGACCACGTTGGGCAGCGCCAGATAGGCGCCCGCGTTGCCCGCGTCGATGCCGCCGGTCGGACAGAACCGCGCCATGGGCAACGGGCCATTCAGCGCCTTCAGAAGCGCGGCGCCCCCGGCGGGCCCGGCGGGAAACAGCTTCATCATGCGGTAGCCCTGTTCCAGCAGGGTCATCACCTCGGTCGCGGTCGCCGCGCCGGGCAGCAGCGGCAGGTCCAGCGCGGTGCAGGCGCCGATCAGCGCCGGCGTGGCGCCCGGCGACACGGCAAAGGTCGCGCCGGCAGCCCGCGCGCGTTCGGCGTCATGCGCGCTCAGCACCGTGCCCGCGCCGACCCGTGCGCCCGGCACCCGCGCCATGGCGGAAATGGCGTCCAGCGCGCAGGGCGTGCGCAGCGTCACCTCCAGAACCGGCAACCCGCCGGCCACCAGCGCGCGTGCCAGGGGCTCGGCATGGGCGGGATCGTCGATCACCAGCACCGGAATCACCGGCGCCATGCGGCACAGGGCCTGGGTCGCGTGGCTTTGCAGGGCAGGGGTCATGGGGCACCTCGGTCTCTGTCCGGCGCGAAAGGGTTGCGCCCGCTCATCCGGAATGGCCCAGGCCGCGCGAAATTTCCGCCGCCGCCGCGCAGACACGCGATTCGATCGCAGCGGCCTGGGGCGTGTCGGGCACGAACCGGCCTTCGGGTCCGGTGACATTGACGGCCGCCACGACCCGCCCGCGATGATCGCGGATCGGTGCCGCGCAGGATCCGATGCCGCGCTCGAAGTTGCCGGCGCTCCAGGCGGCGCCGCGGGTGCGATCGGCCTGGATCTGCGCGCGCAAGGCACCGAGCGTGGTCGCGGTCTTGTCGGTCGCCTTGTCCAGGACGGCATCGGCATAGAGCCGGTCCAGATCGTCGGGCGGCAGATGGCCCAGCAGCACGCGGCCCACGGTGGTTGCATGGGCGGGCAGGCGCGAGCCCTCGCGCACGTTCGACACAAGATGCGTGTTCGGCGTTTCGCGCAGCAGATAGATGATGTCGCGCCCGTCCAGCACCCCCAGATGCGAGGACAGCCCCAGGTCCGCCGCCAGGCGCGCCATGACCGGCTGCGCCACGCGCACCACGTCGCGCGATTTCAGCGCCTCGGCGGCCAGCACGATCATCCCCGGGCCCAGTTGCCAGCTCAGCCCGTCATCGACCGATTCGATCATGCGCTCGGCCTCGAGCGTGTGCAGCAGGCGGATCAGCGTGGTGCGGTTGATCCCCAGTTCTCGCGCCGTGGCCGAGGCATTGCGGCAGCGCCCGCCGCCGGCGATGTGGCGCAGCAGCGTAAAGGCGCGATGCACCGGCGGCACCGAATAGGCGGTGCCGGAATCAGACTCGGTCAGGTCGGGATCGGACACGGTCAGAACCTTCAATATTGAACAGTGCCAGCATAGAAGCATCGCCCCGCCGCCGCAATCCGCCGGGGATGCATGGAATTTGAGCGGTTTACGACAGATCGGCCGCGCGCCTGACTTTTTTCTTGACCGGCGCGCTGGCTGTGCCAATAATGAACGTGTTGTTAAAATATGAACACATCAGGCGCCCCGCCGCCGCCCCCTGCAGAACCGAGGATCCCCGATGGACAGCTTCAAGGACCGCCTCTCGCAACGCGCCCGCGATACCAGCCGCCCGGCGCTGGCCCATCAGTCGCTTGGCCGCCCCTTGACGCAGGCCGAGGCCGCCCTGGCCGCCGCGATGATGGAGATCATGGGCCAGAACGAGCGCGACTTTGCCAAGGTGGCCGAGGGGCTGGCGGCGCGCGCGCTGCCCGCGCCCGTGTCCGGCCGAACCGACTGGGACGAGGCGCTGCTGGCGGCCGAATTGTCCGCGCTGAACGCCGATCTGGACGCAGCCTATCTGGACAACGGTTATGGCGCTTGAATTCACCGGCGTCACCAAGACCTTCACCTTGCCCGACGGCAAGGACCTGACCGCCGTGCGTGACATCAACTTCACCGTGGGGCAGGGCGAGTTTGTCTCGGTCGTCGGGCCATCGGGCTGCGGCAAGTCCACGATCCTCAGCATGACCGCGGGGCTTTACCAGCCGACCAGCGGCGCGGTGCGCGTGTCGGGCGAGGTCGTGACCAAGCCCAACCCGCATGTCGGTTTCATGCTGCAAAAGGATCTGCTGCTGCCCTGGCGGACGATCATCAAGAATGTCGAATTCGGTCTGGAATCGCGCGGCGTGCCCAAGGCCGAGCGCCGCGAGCGGGCGCTGTTCGAACTGGACCGCTGCCACCTGAAGGGGTTCGAGGATCACTATCCCTATCAGCTGTCCGGCGGGATGCGCCAGCGCGCCGCGTTGGCGCGGACGCTGGCCATCGACCCGGCGATCATTCTGCTGGACGAGCCGTTCTCGGCGCTGGATGCGCAGACCAAGCTTCTGATCCAGAACAGTTTTGCCGAAACCATCCAGGAAGCCGGGATCACCACGCTGCTGATCACCCACGACCTGAGCGAGGCGGTCATCATGTCCGACCGCGTTCTGGTTCTGTCGGAACGGCCCGGCACGGTGATGCGCGAGATCCCCATCGACCTGCCCGATCGCGCCCATCCGCTGAAGCGTCGCCAGATGCCCGAAATCCATCAGCACGCCAGCGAAATCTTCACGCTGCTGCGCCTCGACCAGCGCGCGGCCTGACGCAACGACCAACCAACGGGAGAATGAACCATGAAAAAGACTTTCCTCGGCCTCGCCGTCGCTGCCGGTCTGGCGGTTTCGGCCATGGCCGCTTCGGCGCAGACCGCCGTGACCTATCTGTTCCCGGCGCCCGATTTCCTGCCGGCCTTTGCGCCGTTCCATCTGGCGTTGGGCAAGGGCTATTACGCTGACGCGGGGCTGGATGTGACCTTCCGCACCGGTCAGGGCGGCGCCGATGTTGCCACGCAGGTCGCGGTCGGCAACGCCGATCTCGGCGGCGGCATGGGGGACACGGCGCTGATCGTGCGCGCGAACGGCCTGGCCATCCGCGGCGTCGCGCTGCTGGGCGGGCAGGGGATCACCCATGTGGCCTGGCGCAACGATCGCAACATCAACGGGATCGCCGATCTGCGTGGCCGGTCGATCGGTGTGATCGGCTTCCAGGACACCACCTTCTACAACCTGCTGGCGGTGCTGGCGACCGAGGGGATCGGGCGTTCGGACGCCGATATCCAGGGGCTTGGCCCGGGCGGGATCATCCAGAACATGATCGGCGGCGGCATCGACGCAATGTCGGGCGTGCCGGAATGGATCGTCGCGATCCAGGATGCGGGCGTCGACCTGACGGTGATGCCGGCGCGCGACTATTTCCCGTCGCAGGCGCAGGCGATTATCGCCTCGGACGCCTATATCGCCAGCCACCCCGAGGCCGTTCAGGGCTTTGTCGGTGCGACGCTGCACGCGGTGCGTGACATCATGGCCGATCCGCACCAGGCCGCGCTGGACTATGTCGCGCTGGTGCCGCGTCACGCCGAGAACGTCGATCAGATCGAACGGATCATGCGCATGTATGTGGACAGCGTCTATGCGCCCGATGGCGACCGCCCGCTGGGCGCCTTCGATCCGGCCCAGCTGCAAGCCGCAGACGACTTCTATGTCGCCAATGACCTGGTCACCGCGGCCGTCCCGGTCGAGGACGCCTACACCAACCAGTTCATCGCGCAGTAAGCCTGCGACCACGTCCCCGCCGCTGTCACGCCGTCGGTTTCCGATGGCGGCGGGGAAGCCTTGCCTGCCGACAGGCGCCCAGCTTCCGAACCCCCGAGGATCCCCGATGTCGCAAGCCTCCACGCAGAAACTCGTCGCCGTGGCGATCCTGGCGCTGCTCTTGCTGATCTGGCAGTTCCTGCCGCCGGCCCTGGGCGTGCCGAAATACATCGTGCCCACCGTGTCCGACATGCTGACCGAACTGGGCCGCATGTATCGCCGCGAGAACCTGATCGCGAATGTCGCCTCGACCGCGATCTTCACGGTGCTGGGGTTTGCCATCGGGTCGGCGCTGGGGGCGGCCATCGGCTATCTTCTGGGCCTGTCCGCGTTCTGGGAGCGCGTGCTTTCGCCCTATATCCTGGCGCTGCAGATCGCGCCCAAGGTTGCCTTTGCCCCGCTGTTCATCATGTGGTTCGGCTACAATTCCACGCCGAAGCTTCTGGTCACGGTGCTGATTGTCTTTTTCCCCGTGCTGGTGAACGTGCTGGCGGCGATGAAGACCGTCGACCGCGACATGGTCAACCTGGCGCGCGCCTATTCGCTGAACCGTTGGGAAATCTTCAAGAAGGTCGAATTCCCGTCGACCCTGCCGAACCTGATGGCGGGACTGCGCATCGCCTCGACCCTGGCCGTGATCGGGGTGACGGTGGGCGAGCTGGTCGGCGGGAACACCGGCCTCGGCTTTCTCATCAGCTACGGCGGCGGGCAGGCCAATGCGGCGATGGTGTTCAATGCGATCGTGCTGCTGACGATCATCGGCATCGTCCTCTATTCGGTCCTGGTCTGGGCCGAAGAGCGGCTGCTGCACTACATCCCGAAAAAGGACCACTGATTTTCCGTTGTTTTCCGATGCGGCCAGCCCTGACAGCCCGCCGCGCACCCCGAACCCGCAGGAGTTATCCATGAGCACCGCGCCGATGAAATTCCCCTCGATCGAACCCGATGACGTGGTCATCCCCGAAGGCAAGACCCTGGAAAGCTGGATCAAGAGCCGCACCGCCACCTATGCCACGCGCACGCTGGACTGGGACGCGCTGAAGTTCCAGGCCGATTACGACCCGGTCTATCGCCGTGCGCAGATGCGGTATGTGGGCACCGGGGCAACCGGGGTCGACGCCGACGAAAACGTCGTGCCGGCCGAGCATTTCACCTTTTCCACGATGGTGCTGCCGGCCGGGTGCGAAGGCCCGCTGCACATTCATCGCGACGCCGAGGAAATCTTCTTCATCCTGAAGGGTCACAAGATCCGCTTCTTCATCGAGCACAAGGGCGAGATGGTCGAAACCGTCCTGACCGAACGCGACCTGGTGTCCGTTCCGCCCGGGGTCTATCGGGGCCTCAGGAACGAGGGCATCGAAGAGGCCCTGATGTGTGTGCTGATCGGCAATCCCAAACCGGTGACGCCGACCTATCCGCCTGAGCACCCGGTCGCCAAGATCCCGCGGCCCAAAGGGTCGAAGGCCGCCGGTTGAGACACTGGCCGGGACGGGTGCATCGCCTGTCCCTGGCCTGACGCGCCCACGGGACGGGCATGCCGCCCGCCTCATTCCCGCACTCCAGCTGCAAGGGGTCCCCATGACCGCCACACCCGACAAGAAAGCCCTGATCGAAGAGCGTGTGAACACCGGCCTGCTGGGCCAATGGTATCCCGTCGCCAAATCGGTCGAGATCAAGTCGACGAAACCTTATGGTGCCGTTCTGCTGGGCCAGAAGCTGGTCCTGTGGCGTGGCGCCGACGGGACGATCAAGTGCATCGAGGATTTCTGCCCCCATCGGGGCGCCCCGCTGAGCTATGGCGAAATCCACGAGGGCAACATCGGGTGCCGCTATCATGGCGTCATCGTCGATGGCGAAGGGGTCGTTCAACGCGTTCCCGCGATGCCGGAATGCGCGCTGGAAGGGCGCAAGGCGCTGAAATCGTTTCATGTCACCGAACGGTTCGATGCCGTGTTCGTCTACGTCCCCTCGCTCACGCAACCCGAGCCGCCAGACCTGGTCATGCCGCCCGAACTGACCGGCGGGGAATGGACCGGGTTTCTCTGCACCTCGGTATGGGAGGCGAACTACCGCTACGCGCTGGACAATCTCGCCGACCCGATGCACGGCTGCTATCTGCATTCCGAAAGCTTCACCCTGGCCTATGGCTCGAAACAGGACCTGATGAAGCTGGACAAGACGGACCACGGTTTCCACGTCTCGCGCGTGGGGCAGGTGGGGGACAATTTCGACTGGTCGGAATTCGTCGTGCATCCCGGCAACATGTATTGCTTCCTGGACATTCCCTATCCGCCGGCCGCCGGGCCCGGGGGCAACATGCGGATCGTCGGGTTCACCACCCCGGTCGATGCGACCACCTGCAAGGTCTTTTTCTGGCGCCTTCGCAAGGTGTCGGGGCTTGCGGCGGAAAGCTGGCGGTTCCTCTATCGCGCGGTTCTCGAGGAGCATCACTGGAACGTCCTGGAACAGGACCGGGTCATGCTGGAAGGGATGCCGGATGACGCCCGCAAGCGCGAGATGCTGTATCAGCACGATCTGGGTGTCAGCCGCATCCGGCAGGTCCTGACGCGCGCGGCCAAGGAACAGATCGAGGCCGAGTTGGCCCAGGTGGCGGCGGAATGATGCTGGCCGGCCGCACCCTGCTGATCACCGGCGCGGCGCGCGGTCTGGGGCGCGAGATCGCGCGCACCTGCGCCGCCGAAGGCGCGCGGCTGGTGCTGGCCGACATCGACCTGCCGGGCGTTCAGGCGACGGCGGAAACCGTCGGCGCCCGCGCTGTCCCTGTCGATCTGGGCGACGCCGGGTCGATCTCGGCGCTGGCGGCCTCGATCGCGGCGCACGAGGGCGGTCTGCACGCCTTGATCAACAACGGCGCGGTTGCGACGGATGTCGGCGGCATGGGGTTCGAGGACATCGAGCTGGAGCTGTGGGACCGGGTGATGCGCGTCAACGTGCGCGGCACCTGGCTGATGACCCGCGCCGTGGCGCCGATGCTCAGGGCGGCGGGGACGGGCCGGGTCGTCAACGTGGCCTCGGACACCGCGCTGTGGGGGGCGCCGAACCTGTTGTCCTACACCGCGTCCAAGGGCGCGGTGATGGCGATGACCCGGTCGTTGGCGCGCGAATTGGGCAAGGACCGCGTCGGCGTGACCTGTGTCGCGCCGGGTATCCTGACCACCGAAAGCACCGACTACGTTCCCGAGGCGCGCCACCGCCTCTATGCCGAAGGCCGGGCCATCCCGGGCCCGCAGTCGGCCGACGAGATCACCGGCACCATCGCCTTTCTGGCCTCCGAGGCCGCGCTGACGCTCACGGGGCAGGTGCTGCCGGTCAACAACGGGTTCGTGTTCAATGCCTGATTGGGTCGATCATGTCCTGGACGGCATCGCCTGGCGTGAACGCCCGGGCCCGGGGCCGGTGCTGGTCTGTCTGCACGGCATCGGGTCGCGCGCCTGGGGATGGGATGGCCTGGCCAGCCGCCTGCCGGATTGGCGGCTGATCGCCTGGGATGCGCCCGGCTATGGCGTGTCGGCGCCGCTGGACCGGGACTGGCCCGTCGCGCGCGACTATGCCGATGCCCTGGAACGCCTGACAAAAGCCCTGGAATTGTCAGACTTTCACCTGGTCGGGCACTCGCTCGGCACGTTGATCGGGGCATCTTATGCACGAAATTATCCACAGGCCGTCAAAAGCCTGACATTAGTGTCCTGCGCCCAGGGCGGCGGCCTGACGCCGGGCGAAACCCTTGAGCAGCGTCATCAGATGCGCATCGACGATCTGCAAGAACTTGGTGCACAAGAATTTTCCAAAGCACGCGCGCCGCGCCTGATCTTTCGGCCCGAGGCGAATCCCGCCCTGGTTGCGGCCGCTCAGCAGGCGATGGCCAGCGTGACCCTCCAGGGTTATGCACAGGCCGTGCGGATGCTTGCCTCGGGTGATCTGGCGCAGGATTGCAGCAAGCTGTCCACAGCCACGGCGGTTCTCGTCGGCGCCGAGGACCTGGTGACCCCGCCGGACCAATCCCGGCGCGCGCATCGCCTGCTGGCGAACCCTGTCTCGCTGACGCTGGTGCCCGATTGCGGCCATGCCTTGCCGCTGCAGGCGCCCGGTGCCTTGGCCGATATCCTGATCGCGCAGGCCGCCTGCGCCCCCAAAGGAGCGATCCTATGAGCAACCATCTTGTCGGGGCCCTGCGCGGTATCGTCATGCGCGCCCCGGGCATCACCGCCACCAAAGGCTTCTATACCGAGACCTGGGGTCTCGATCTGGCCGCCGAGGAGCCGGGCACCGTCTGGCTGCGCGGCACCGGCGCGAACGCCTTCCTGTATGGCCTGACCGAAGGACCGGTCTACGGGATCGCCTATGTCGACTTTGCCATGGACGACCGCGACCAGGTCAACCGGCTGCACGCCCATGCCAGCGCCCAGGGCGCGACCGTGCTGGGGGAACCCGGTGCTTTCGACGACTGGGTCGGCGGCTGGGGGTTCGAGATCCTGGACCCCGATCATCGCCGCCTGCGGTTCCGCGCCGAGGCCCGCACCCTGCCCGAGGCGCCCCAATGGGCGCGCCCGCGCAAGGTCAGCCATGTCGTGCTGAACACCCCGGACATGGACGGGGTCGAAGCGTGGTATATTCGCACCTTGGGGTTTCGCGTGTCCGATTACAGCGCCGACCAGATGGTGTTCCTGCGCTGCGCCTCGGATCACCATTCGATCGCGCTGGTGCGGGGCCATTATCCCAGCGTGAATCATGTGGCCTTCGAACTGCCGACGATCAACGAATTCATGCGGTCGATCGGGCGGATGCGCGAAAAGGGTATCGTGCCGACCTGGGGACCGGGACGGCATGGACCGGGGAACAATCCCTTCGCCTATTTCGTCTCGCCCTCGGGTTTCTGCATCGAGTTCACCAGCGAGTTGCAGCAGATCGACGAGGCCACGCACGAGGCGCAGGTCTGGCCGCGCGACGTGCCCGAGAAGATGGACCAGTGGATGACCGCCGGCGCGCCGACCGCCGCGCAGCGCGCGGTGATGCAGGGGCGCCCCGATCCGGGCTATCCCGAGCTCGCCCGGGGAGATCAGGCATGAAACCGCCTTTTGACGGTCAGGTCGCGGTGGTGACGGGCGGCAGTTCGGGCATCGGGCTGGCAACCGTGCGGCTGCTTCTCGAACAGGGCGCGTCGGTCGCCTTCTGCGCGCGGGGCGAGGGACGGCTGCGCGATGTCGCCGCCGTGCTGGCGCGCGATTTTGGCGAGGCGCGCGTGCTGGCGCAGCCGGTGAACGTGCTGGACGCCGCCAGCGTCAACGCGTTTGCGGCCGCAGTCGAGGCACGCTTTGGCGGATGCGACCTCCTGGTCAACAACGCCGGACAGGGCCGGGTCAGCACCTTTGCCGACACCTCGGATGACGATTGGCGCGCCGAATATGATCTGAAGCTGTTCAGCCAGATCAACCCGACCCGTGCCTTCCTGCCAATGCTGCGCGCCGCCAAGGGCGCGATCGTCGCGGTCAATTCGTTGCTGGCCTACCAGCCCGAAAAGCACATGGTCTGCACGGCATCGGCCCGCGCTGGGGTTCAGAACCTGTTGAAATCCCTCAGTATCGAGTTCGCACCTGATGTGCGCGTGAACTCGATCCTGCTGGGTCTGGTCGGCTCTGGCCAATGGACGCGCCGCTTTGCCGCCCGCGAAGATCAGTCCGTCAGCCGCGAGGACTGGTATGCGGATCTGGCCCGCACCAAGGGCATTCCGCTGGGCCGCCTGGGCGACCCGGCCGAGGCCGCCGCCGCCATCGCCTTTCTCGGCTCGCGCGCGGCCAGCTACATCACCGGCGCCCAGCTCGAGGTTTCGGGCGGTCTGTCGCGTCATATCTGAGGGGGACTCGATGAAAATGGACACCAGCGTGACGGTCGAGACCGTCGGCGAATTCATCGCCCGCTATCTGGCCGAGATCGGCACCGAGGTCATGTTCGGCGTGATCTCGATCCACAACATGCCGATCCTGGATGCGGTCGCCCGTCAGGGACGCATCCGCTTTGTTCCCGCGCGCGGCGAAGCCGGGGCGATGAACATGGCCGATGCCTATGCCCGCGTGTCCGGCAAGCTGGGGGTTGTCATCACCTCGACCGGCACGGCGGCGGGGAACGCGGCCGGCGCCCAGGTCGAGGCCCTGACAGCCGGCACGCCGCTGTTGCACATCACCGCGACGGTCGATCTGGCCTTTGCCGACCGCGACCGCGCGCCGATCCACGACGTGCCGCGGCAACACGAGATGCTCAAGGGCATCTCGAAGACCTATGTGCGGATGTGGAGCGCGGGCGGTGCGATCGGCGCGCTGACCGCGGCGGTGTCGGCGGCCATCTCGGCCCCGACAGGCCCGGTGGCACTGGAAATTCCGGTGGATGTGCAGCGCGCGCGGATGGAAGGCGCAGCGCCGGTGTTTTCGCCCGAGCCCCAGCGTCCGCGCGTATCCGACGCCGCGCTGGATGCGCTGGCCGAGATGATCCTCAAGGCGCGCCGCCCGATGGTCTGGTTGGGCGGCGGGGCGCGGGGCGCCTGCGCCGAGGCGATGGATCTGGTGAATCGCGGCTTTGCCGCCGTCACCTCGACCCAGGGGCGCGGTGTCGTTCCTGAGGACCACCCGGCCAATCTGGGGGCGTTCAACATGACGCCCGAGGCGCAGGCGCTCTATGCCCGGTCGGATTTCATGCTGGTCGTGGGCTCGCGTCTGCGTGGCAACGAGACGCTGAACAACGCCATGCGCCTGCCGCGACCGTTGGCACAGATCGATGCCGAACCCACGCAGGGCGGGCGCAACTATCCGGTCGATCTGTTCGCGCATGGCGATGCGGCCGAAACCTTGCGCCGCCTGCTGGACCGCCTGCCGGCCAAGCTCGATGTGGACCCGAACCTGGCCTTTGACGTGGCCGCGGCCCGCGCCCAGTCCGAAGGCACCTTGCGGGCGCGCCTCGGTCCCTATGAGGCGCTGGCGGAAACGCTGTGCGCGCGCGTGGCCGAGGGGCGCCACCCCTGGGTGCGCGATGTCACGATCTCGAATTCGACCTTTGGCAACCGCTATGTGCGGGTGGCCGAACCGCGCCTGGGCGTTCATGCGCTGGGGGGCGGCATCGGGCAGGGGGTGGCGATGGGCATCGGCGCGGCCGTGGCCGCCGACCGCAAAGCCATCGTTCTGCTGGGCGACGGCGGCACGCAACTGGGCATCGCCGAGCTGATCACCGCGGTCGAGGAACAGGCCCCCCTGGTCTATGTGCTGATGAACGACAAGGCCTATGGCGTGATCCGCAACATCCAGGATGCGCAATACGACAGCCGCTATCACTATTCGGCGCTGCACACGCCCGATTTCGCCGCGCATTGCGCCTCGATCGGGTTGGCGCATCGCAAGGTGGCAAAGGTGGCCGACTTCGCGGGCGTGCTGGACGCCGCGCTGGCCGAACCCGGCCCGGTTCTGATCGAGGTGGACATGATCGCCATCGGTCCCTTTGCCGAAAGTTTCGCAGGTCCGCCCGCGGGCGCCGCCGGAAAGGTCGCGTGATGCATCTGGGACTGATCGGATACGGGAACATCGCCCGCACACTGATGGGGGTTCTGGCGCGCGAAAACGCCGCGATCACCCAGGTCAGCGTCCTCTCGCTGCCCGAGTTCGCCGCCGCCACCCGCGCCGCATTGGCGCAGGATTACACAGGCAAGGCAATGGTTTACGCCGATTCCCCGGCGCTGATCGACGCGCGGCCCGATCTGGTGGTCGAATGCGCGGGCCATGCCGCCGTGCAGGCCCATGCGACCGCCTGTCTGCGCGCCGGGATCGAAACCGTCATCGTCTCGATCGGGGCGCTGGCGGATGCGACGCTGCTGGCCGCGGTCGAACAGGCCGCGGCGGCGGGCGGCGCGCGCATCGTGTTGCCGGCCGGGGCGATCGGCGGCGTCGACATCCTGTCGGCGCTGCGCCCCTCGGGGATCGACAGCGTCACCTATTCCGGCCGCAAACCGCCGATGGCCTGGTCGGGCACCCCGGCCGAGGACCTCGTGGACCTGGCCGCGCTGACCGAGGAGACCGTGTTCTTTTCCGGCAATGCCCGGGACGCGGCCACGCAGTATCCCAAGAATGCCAATGTCGCCGCGACGCTCGCGCTGGCCGGGTTGGGGTTCGAGGGCACGCAGGTGCGTCTGATCGCCGACCCCGCCGTCACCCGGAACATCCACGAATATACCGTCCAGGCGGGGGCCGCGAGCTACACCATCCGGATCGAGGGGAACCCCTCGCCGGACAATCCCAAGACCTCGGTCACGACGGTCTATTCCGTCGCGCGCGAGGTGTTGAACCGAACCCGAAAGGTGGCGATATGACCGAGCTTCCCGACGGGCGCCTCTATCTGGCCGGGCAATGGGTTGCGGGCGAGGGCGCCGAGATCACCTCGATTTTCCCGGCGGACGGCAGCGTCAACCAGGTGCTGAAGGGCGCCAGCGCCGCCCAGACCGACACGGCCATCGAGGCCGCGGCCCGGGCGCAATCCGATCCCGCCTGGCGGGGCATGAAGCCGCACGAACGCGCGCGCCTGCTGACCCGCATCGCCGACGGGATCGAGGCCAATATCGCCCGCATCAGCCAGATCCAGAGCCGCGACACCGGCAAGACCCTGCGCGAAACGGCGGCGCTGGCCGGTTCGGCGGCCGGAACCTTCCGCTACATGGCGGCCGCGCTTGAAACGCTCGATGACACGCTGACCGTGCCACGCGGGGATTATCTGACGATGTCCGTGCATGAGCCGCTGGGCGTTGTCGGCGCGATCACGCCCTGGAATTCGCCCATCGCGTCGGACGCGCAAAAGGTCGCGCCGGCGCTGGCGGCGGGCAATGCGGTGGTCCTGAAACCCGCCAGCTGGTCGCCGCTGACCGCGCTGGAACTGGCTCGCATCATCGAGGGCGCGGGCCTGCCCAGGGGGCTGTTCTCGGTGCTGCCCGGGTCAGGGCGCGAGGTTGGCAATCGCCTGGTCGAACACCCGCTGGTGCGCAAGATCAGCTTCACCGGCGGCACCGCGACGGGGCGCGTCATTGCCGCGCAGGCCGCGGCAAAACTGATGCCGGTATCGCTGGAACTGGGGGGCAAGTCACCGACCATCGTCTTTGCCGATGCCGACCTGGATCTGGCGGTCGCGGGGATCCTGTACGGGATCTTCAGCTCGACCGGGCAAAGCTGCATCGCGGGGTCACGGCTGTTCGTGCAGCGCGCGGTGCATGAGGACTTCGTGGCCCGTCTGGTTGCGGCGACCCGGCGCCTGGTCGTGGGGCATCCCTTTGACGCGCAGACGCAGGTCGCGCCGCTGATCCACCAGGATCACCGCGAGGCGGTCGCGGGCCATGTCGCCCGCGCGGTTGCCGACGGGGCCCAGGTCCTGTGCGGTGGCGCCGCGCCCGACGAGGCTGCGCTGCAAAAGGGCAGCTACTACTTGCCGACGATCCTGTCGGGGCTGCCGAACACCGCCGCGCTGTGCCGCGACGAGGTCTTTGGCCCCGTGCTGGCGGTTCTGCCCTTTGACGACGAAGACGATGTGATCGCCCAGGCCGAGGATAACGCCTATGGCCTGGCCTGCGGGATCTGGACGCGCGATTTCCCGCGGGCCTATCGGGTGGCAAGGGCGATCACCACCGGCACGGTCTGGATCAACACCTACAAGCAGTTCTCGATCTCGACGCCCTTCGGGGGCGAGAAGGATGCGGGACTTGGCCGCGAAAAGGGGCGCGAGGGGATCCGCGCCTACATGGCGCAAAAGTCGCTCTATGTCGATCTGACCGGGCGCCCGCATCCCTGGGCGAGGCTCTGATGCCCAGCGTCGCGATCTTCGGAGCCGGCCCTTCGGGCTGCTATGTCGCCCAGGCGCTGGCCAAGGCCCGCCCGGACGCCGACATCACCATTTTCGACGCGCTGCCCGTGCCTTACGGGTTGGTTCGCTATGGCGTCGCGGCGGATCATCAGGGCACAAAGGGCGTCATCCGCCAGTTCGAGCGACTGTTCGAACGCCAGGGCATCGGCTTTCAGGGCCATGTCACGCTGGGCCGCGATGTCACGCTCGATGCGGTGCGTGCGGCCTATGACGCGGTGGTGCTGGCGACCGGCCTGTCGCGCGACCGCAGGCTGGGCATCCCGGGCGAGGATCTCGTCGGTGTGCACGGGTCCGGCGCGGTGACGCGGGCGTGGAACGGTTTCCCGGGGGCCGAGGCCCCGCGCATGGGCCGGCGCGTCGTGGTCATCGGCAACGGCAATGTCGCGATCGATCTGGTGCGCCTGCTGGCCAAGGGCGCGTCGGAACTGCATGGGTCGGATATCCTGATCGAACCGGGCGCGGGGGTTCAGGACATCACCATTGTCGGACGCTCGCCCGCCGAGGTGGCGAAATTCGATCCCGTCATGCTGAAGGAGCTGGCGCGGCTCGAGGGGTGCGCGATCACCGTGTCCGACCTGACCGGCGAGGGCAAGGTGATCGAGGCGCTCGACAGCCTGCACGGCCATGCGCCTGCGGGCAGCACAAAGCGCCTGTGCTTCCGCTTCGGCCTGGTGCCCGACCGGATCCTTGGCACCGAGCGGGTCGAAGGGGTCGCCTTTGCCGACGGCACCGTGATCGCTGCCGACACGGTGTTGACCGCGATCGGTTTCGATGGCGAACCCGGCTGGTCCGCGTCCGACGACGGGCTGCTGGCGCCGGGGCTCTATGCCGCCGGCTGGGTGCGGCGCGGGCCGCGCGGCACCATTCCCGAAAACCGCACCGACGCGCAGGCGATCGCGGCGCGCATCGCCGCCGATCTGCCCGAAGGGCCGGGAAAGCCCGGGCTGGTGATGCCCGGGGCCACCGATTACGCAGGCTGGCAGCGCATCGACGCCGCCGAACGTGCCGCCGCGCCCGAGGGCCGGGTGCGCGCCAAGATCACAGACCATGCGCGGATGCTGACCCTCGCGCGCCAGACCGGAGAACGCTGATGCAGATCGCCGTGCTTTATGGAACCGAAACCGGCAATGCCGAGATGCTGGCCGAGGACATCGCCGACCACCTGTCGGATCATGTCGTCACCGTGACCAACCTGGCGGATTTCGCGCCGTCCGAATTCGACCCGCGAACGCTGTATCTGATCGTTACCTCGACCTATGGGGATGGCGAGCTGCCGGCCTCGGCCCAGCCCTTCGGCGCGGCCATGGCGGCCGGGGCGCCCGACCTGACGGGCATCCAGTTCGCGGTTTTCGGCCTGGGCGACAGCGAATACCCCGAGACCTTCAATTTCGGCGGCAAGCGGCTGGAGGAGATGATGGTTGCCGCCGGTGCGACCCTGCTGGGCGAACGGGTGACGCATGACGCCTCGGGTGACGACATGGCGGACGACCTGGCCTATCCCTGGGCCGAGGCCGTGGTCGCGCTGGCCGAACCGGCGCTGGCCTGATGCGCGCCGCCGCGATACGGGCCGCCCTCGACCGACCCTGGCGGCATGGTCAGGCCCAGGACCTGCGCGGGCTGACCATCGACGAGCCGCTGGATCTGAGCGGCCTGGCCCTGGCCGGTGCCGATTTCACCGGCACCCGGTTTCGGGCCCCCGTGACTGCGCGCGGCGCGCGCTTTGACGGGCTCAGCTGGTTTTCCGGCTGCCAGTTCACCCAGGCCGATTTTTCGGGCGCGCTGTTCGTGAACGATGCGCGCTTCGACGGCGCAGGCTTCGGATCCGCGCCGGATTTCCGTGGGGCGGAATTCCGCGGCATCGCCCGCTTCGACGACGCGCTGCTGCCTGCGGGCGGCGATTTCCGCGATCTCGTCTGCTTTGGCAACGCCGCTTTTGCCCGGGTCCAGGGCGACGATCCCGATTTCACCGGCAGCGAGTTCCTGGGCGGCTTCTGGGCCCAGTCGGCGCAGTTCGGCGGCGCCGCACGGTTCGACGGCACGCAGGTTCACGGGCGGCTCTGGCTGCGCGGGGCGCTGCATGGCAACCGGCCGCTCAAGGCGGCCGATTTCGGCATGGTGTTCGGCTACGCCTGGACCTGACCGGACAGATGCGCCGCCACCGCGTCCTTGACGCGGGCGACCGCCGCCGCCTTCACCGGCCCATAGCCGCGTATGCCCATCGGTGCGCGCAGCACCGCCAGCGCGGTGTCGCGCTGCCCGTTTGCAGCGCATTCCGCGGCCTCGGAAATGAGGGTTTCGAACCAGGGCACCAGGGCGCGTTCCATGCGCCGCTCGGCCGTGTGGCCGAACGGGTCCAGCACCGTGCCGCGCAGCCCTTTCATCCGGGCCAGCAGGGCAAAGGCGGGACGCATCGCCCATCCCGGGAACCGGCGCTTGCGGGGCCGCCCGCGCCCGTCGCGACCGGGCAGCAGCGGGGGCGCCAGGTGATAGGTCAGGCGCGCGCCGGGGCCGAAATCGCGCGCGATCCGGGCGGCAAAGGCTGGATCGCGGTGCAGGCGCGCCACCTCGTATTCATCCTTGGAGGCCATCAGTTTGAACAGGCTGTCCGCGGCGGCGCGGGCCAGGTCCTCGTCGCTCTGGACGGGTGCAAGCGCGGCGCGGAACCGCTGCGCATAGGCCGCATTCTGATAGTCTTGCAGCATCGCGGCGCGGCGGTCGATCAGGGCGGTGGCGGTTTCGACGGGGGCGGGCGGTTCGGCAAACGCGGCCGGGTTCACCGCGGCCAGGCGGCCCAGCGCAAAGGCCCGCAGATTCGCCGCCACCGCCACCGCATTCAGGGTGATCGCCCGCTCCAGCGCGGTCAGACCCACGGGGACCAGCCCGCTCTGCCAGGCGAATCCCAGCATCAGCATGTTCGCAAAGACGGTGTCGCCCAACACCTCTTCGGCCACGCGGCCAGCGTCCAGCGCGCCCAGACTGCCGACGGCACCGGCCAGCGCCCGCAAGCGCCGGGGCACCTGCAACGAGGCATCGCGGTTCAGCACGATGTCCCCCGTCGGCATTTCGGCCAGGTTGACCACGGCGCGCGTCGCGGGCGACAGGCAGGTCGAGGCCTTGGGCGCGGTGGACACGACGATATCGCAACCGATCAGCGCATCGGCCGAGGCCGCGTCGATGCGCACCTGGGTCAGGTCCGCCGGTTGCGCGGCGATCCGCAGATAGCTGAGGACCGGGCCGAATTTCTGCGCGAAGCCGGTGAAATCCAGCACCGAGACGCCGCGCCCCTCAAGATGGGCAGCCATGGCAGCGATCTGGCCGACGGTGACCACCCCGGTTCCGCCGACTCCGGTGACCAGCAGGTCCCAGACAGGCGCCCGGGGCAGGTCGGGCAAGGGCAGGGTGGCCAGTGCCGCGTCCAGATCCGGCCGGGCCTCGGGCGCGGGCTTGATGCGCGCGGCTCCCTCGACCGTCACGAAGGACGGGCAGAACCCGTCCAGACACGACAGATCGCTGTTGCAGGTGGACAGGTTGATCCGCCGCTTGGGGCCCAGGTCGGTCGTCACCGGCTCGACGGACAGGCAGTTCGAGGCGACCGAGCAATCGCCGCAGCCCTCGCACACCGCGGGGTTGATGACCGGGACACGCGCCGCCGGCGGCAGCGTGCCGCGCTTGCGGCGGCGGCGTTTTTCCGTGGCGCAGGTCTGTTCGTAGATCAGCACGGTGACGCCCGGCACCGCCCGCAACGCGCGCTGCACCGCGTCCATCTCGCCGCGGTCGTGAAAGGTCGTGCCGGGGGGGAAATCCGCGCGCCGGAACTTGCCGATCGCATCCGATACCAGCGCGATGCGTTCCACGCCCTCGGCGCGGCAGGTGGCTGCGATCGCGGGCACGCTGACCGGCCCGTCCACGGGCTGCCCGCCGGTCATCGCCACGGCGTCGTTATACAGGATCTTGTAGGTGATATTGGCCCCCGCGGCGATGGCCTGGCGGATCGCCATCGAGCCCGAGTGATACCATGTTCCCTCGCCAAGGTTCTGGAACACATGTGGTTTCCCGGTGAACCGGCTCGATGCCGCATGGTTCACCCCTTCGCCGCCCATCTGGATCAGCGAGCTGGTCTCGCGGTTCATCCAGCTTGCCATGAAATGACAGCCGATGCCCGCCAGCGCGCGGGACCCCTCGGGCACCCGGGTCGAGGTGTTGTGCGGGCAGCCCGAGCAGAAGTAGGGCGTGCGCGTGGCGCCGGGGATCTGCAGGACCTGCGGCGCCTGACCCAGCAGGGCCCGGGCGCGCGCGGGAAAGTCCTGGTCGGGGAACAGCCGGTGCAGGCGCCGGGCGATCAGCGGCAGCAGCAGGCGCGGTGACAGTTCGCCGGTCCAGGGAACCAGCGGCTGGCCGGTCTCGTCGGTCTTGCCCACCATGTGATGCGGCTTCCGGCCGTCCCAGTCATAGAAGTATTCCTTCAACTGGCTCTCGATGATGCCGCGCTTTTCCTCGATGACCATGACCTCGTCCTTGCCCGCGACGAAGCCCAGGGCATCGCGGCGGGCCAGGGGCCAGACCATGCCGACCTTGTAGAGGTCGATCCCCAGGGCCTCGCAGGTGGCGCGATCGAGCCCCAGCAGCCTGAGCGCCTCGATCAGGTCGAGATGCGCCTTGCCGGTGGTGACAAAGCCGAACCGCGCGCCCGGCAGCGCATATTCGGCCCGGTCGATGGGGTTCGCCTCGGCAAAGGCGAGGATGGCGCGTTTCTTGGCTTCCATCCGGTCCTCGATCTGGAAACCGGGCAGGTCGGGCCAGCGATAGTGCAGCCCGCCGGGGTGATCCGCGTGCTCGGGGGCGCGGAACACGCGGTCGGCGGGCAGGTCCACCGACATGGCGCTTTCCACGACGTCGGACACCGCCTTGAACCCCACCCACAGGCCGGTCGCGCGCGAGGCCGCATAGCCCCACTCGCCAAACGGCAGGAATTCGGCCACCGAGGCCGGGTTCAGCACCGGCATGAACCACGCCATGAATGCCACGTCCGACTGATGCGGCATCGAGGAACTGACGCACCCGTGGTCGTCGCCCGCCACCACCAGCACGCCGCCATGCGGGCTGGAGCCATAGGCGTTGCCGTGTTTCAGCGCGTCGCCCGCCCGGTCCACGCCCGGACCCTTGCCATACCACAGGCCAAAGACCCCCTGGACCTGCGCCCCGGGGTCGGTTTCGACCTGTTGCGATCCCAGGATCGCGGTCGCGGCGAGATCCTCGTTCACGGCAGGCAGGAATTCGACCCGGGCCTCGGCCAGGCGGGCCTTCTGGCGCCACATCTCCAGATCGACGCCGCCAAGGGGCGAACCGCGATAGCCGCTGACCAGCGCCGCGGTATTCAGGCCGGCCTCGCGGTCACGCCGGGCCTGGTCCAGCACCACGCGCACCAGGGCCTGCGTGCCGGTGAGAAAGACCCGGCCCGTGCGCCGGCTGTAGCGGTCATCCAGCGCGTAATCGTCCAGGGCAGGGGAATGGGCGGTCATGGCAAGGCTCCTGTTTGGGTCAGCCTAGGGCATCCGCGCTGAAAAGCGGTGCCAAAGACAGGGCTTTGCCTTGCCTCTCGTGAAAGGGTGAACCAGAATGACGCCTTGTCGCGAACGGAAATTCCGCAAGGTCGGTCAATGCTGGAAGAACAGGACTGGAAACTGCTCGATCTGTTGCAACAGGACGCCCGCCTGTCCAATCAGGAGCTGGCAGACCGGGTCGGCCTGTCGGCGTCGTCGTGCTGGCGTCGGGTGCGGGCGCTGGAAGAGGCCGGTGTCATCCGCGCCTATCGTGCCGAGCTGGACGCGTCGCGCGCCGGTCTGGGGTTCCATGCGATCCTGCATCTGACCCTGACCCGGCATTCGCGCGAGATCGTGGACCGGTTCACCGCCGAGGTGATGCGCCATGACGAGGTTCTGGACTGCTATGCGACAACCGGGGCGATGGATTATCACCTGCGGGTTCAGTGCCGCGACCTCGACGCCTTCAACGCGTTCATGGAGCGCACGCTGTTCCGGCTCGATGGCATAGCGCAGGTGCAGACCCATCTGGTGCTGCGGCATGTGAAAAGCCGGGGCAATCTGCCCCGGCCCTGAGGTCGCGCCATGCGCCCGCGATCAGAAGAAGGCGAAGTGATGCCCCTGACCGTGACCATGGTCGCCATGATCGCCGTGGTCGTCGTCCTGATGATCGTCGCGCGAGGCGTGATCGTCATGGCCGTGGCCGCCGAACTTGAACAGACCCCCGCAGGTCGCGTCGTCATGGCCCGAGCCGTGGCCGTGGCCCGAATGGTCGGTGCCGTGGTCCCCGTCGTCCTGGTCCGACCCGCCGTGGTCGGTATCGCCATCGTCGTCCTGATCGCCGGTCTGATCGCTGCCGGACCCTGAGGTGCCCGCGGGATCGTCCTGGCTGGGGTCATGGTCGGTGAAGGTTCCGTCCGCGTCCTTGTAGAGCACCTTGATGACCTGGTGCTGGTCGTCCTCGACCACGACCTTCATCACTTCCTTGCAGGAATCGAGGCTGTTGCCCCGCGCGGCATACTCTTCCTCGGCCGCGGCGATGTAGTCGTTCAGATTGGCAGGGTCCTGCACATCGTCGGAATAGACGCGCAGGTAGTCGTCATAGGTGTCGTTGCCCGGGTCGTTCTCGATCACCATGATCGCCACATGGGCGTTCTCGGGGATGGTGATGTCTACGCCGCTGGCCGCGCCGTTGCACGATCCGTCGCCGCAACCGTGATCGCCGCCGCTGTGATCCTGGTCATCCTGACCGCCATGATGATCGTCATGACCGTCATGATGAGCGGAATGGCCGCCGTCGTGATGATCGGAACCATGTCCATCGTGCCCCCCGTGTGAGTCCTGTTTGCCGCCCAGCGTCTCGTGGTGCCGGTCGTCGCCCTTGTGGTCGTCGCCTTTCTGGTCGTGGCGGTCGTGTCCGCCATCGCCGCGATCGTCTGAAAACCGTCCACCCGTCATGCCGCCGATGACGGTCCTGCATGCGTTGCCGAAAGCCTGAAACCCACCGTAACTGAACATCTGGCTGTCTCCCTTCGCAGTCTTGCGCCGTGCCCGGGGGTGACCCCGCGCTGGCGTCCAAGGCCCGTGTGCCTGCCAGGGTTTTGCCACAATTGCGCCATCAAAGTAACGCAAAAACAAATGGTTGTCGTGTCTGTGCCGTGCAAGGATCGTTTCTCACGGGGGGTCAATCGGTGCCGACTGATGGTGCCGATTGCGTTTTTTGCCGCCGCATGGCTAAGGTTGTCGCGACCAACGAAACAATCCGGGAAATGAGGGGCGAATGCACCGACTTTGGGTCCTTGTCGCGGTTCAGGCGGCGATCGCGGCGGCAAGCCTGGTGGTCGAGATCGTGGCGGGCAGGATGCTGGCCCCCTATGTCGGCATGTCGCTGTATACCTGGACCTCGGTGATCGCGGTGGTGCTGGCCGGGTTTTCCGCCGGGCACTGGCTGGGCGGTCGCCTGGCCGAGCGCCCGCCCGAGGCCGCCCTGCGCGCGAATGGCTGGGCGCTGCTGGCCGCGGCGGCGACCACGGCGGGCGCGGTCTTTGCCCTGCGCGCAGCCGCGCCGGCGGTCATCGCCGCGCTGCCCAATCCGGTCGGTGCGATCGTGGTGCTCAGCGCGCTGGTCTTTTTCCTGCCGTCCTTTTTCGCGGGCATTCCGGCGCCGATCCTGTCCATGATCGCCGTTGCGGGCGCATCCAGCGGCAAGGGGCGCGCCCTGGGGGCGATGTTTGCCGCCGGGGCCTGGGGGGCGATCCTGGGCACGCTGGCGGCGGGGTTCGTGTTCATCTCGTGGCTGGGATCGGTCGGAACGCTGGTCACCGTGGCCGCGGTCTATGCCGGTCTGGGCGTGGCCTCGCTGGTGTCGGCCGGCGGCTTGCGGGGCCTGGGGCAGGGCGCGCTGGTCGCACTCGGTCCGCTGGTGCTGTCGCTGGGGGCGTTGACCCGCCCCGACCCCTGCACGGTCGAGAGCGACTATTTCTGCATCCGCGTGATCGAGGACGACAGCGGGCCCGAGCTGGCGCGCCTGATGGTTCTGGACCACCTGGTGCACGGCATTGCCAGCCCCGACCCCGCGCTGCTGCTGACATCGCACGCGATGATGCTGGACGCCCTGCCGCGGATGCGGATGCAGGACCGCGCGGACTGGCGGGCCTTTCTGATCGGCGGCGGCACCTATTCGGTGCCGCGCGCCTGGCACGCCGGCCATGTTCCGGTCGCGGTGACGGTCGCCGAACTGGACCCCGCCGTGACCGAGGCCGCGCGCGACTGGTTCTGGTATGAGCCGGGCACGGATCGGATCCTGAACGCCGACGCCCGGCAGGCGCTGGCCAGCGACCCGGCGCGGTATGACGTGATCCTGGGCGATGCCTTTGGCGATATCGCGGTGCCGCAACACCTGATCACGCGCGAGTTCTTCGCGCTCGTGCGCGACCGGCTGACCCCGGGCGGCGTGTATCTGATGAATGTCATCGACCACATGGACCGGCTGCAGGTGCTGGCCTCGGTGGTGGCGACGGCGCGCACGGTCTGGCCCTCGGTCGAGGTCTGGACCGATCCGAACCATGACCCGGCCGAAACGCGGCGCGTCTTCATTCTGGTCGCGGGCGAGACCCCTTCGGCCCGGACGCGGATCACCAACGCCTCGGGCGATGCGATCCGCATCGCCGCCGACTCGGTCCAGGCCATCGTGGACGGGCGCGACCCGGTGATCTTCACCGACGACTACGCCCCCATCGACCGCCTGCTGGGCGACCGGGGCGAGGGCTGAGCCCCTCCGCCTGCGCTTTGCCCGCTCGCAAGGCTGTCAGCGTTCCCCGCTTGCCCCTCCCGGCGCTTGGCCCTACACAAGGCCAGCCCTGAGACCGTCCAGCCAGCCGGAGTCCGACGATGGCCAAGAAGAACAGCGCGCAACTGATCCTTGCCTGGGTCCTTTTGGCGATGGTGATCGCCGGTCTCGGCGGATTCGGGATCGACAATTTCCTGAGCCAGCGCGCCACCGCGATCGCCACCGTCGGCGACCGTCCGATCACGGCCCAGGTCTACAGCCGCGCCCTGCAATCCGAGATGCGCGCGTTCGAGCAGCAGGTCGGCCAGCCCGTGACCATGGCGATGGCGCAGGCGGCGGGGCTGGATTCGCGGGTGCGCAGCCAGTTGATCACCCAGGCCGCCCTGGAAAACGAGGCCGCGCGGGTGGGTGTCTCGGTCGGTGACGATCAGGTCGCGCGGTCGATCCGTGACATCCGGGCCTTTCAGGGGCCGGGTGGCGCGTTCGACATGGACACCTATCGCTTCCAGCTTCAGAACGCCGGCATGACCGTGAGCGAGTTCGAGGACGAGGTGCGCCGCGAGGCGGCGCGCGGCATCCTGCAGGCGGCGACCACCGGCGGCGTCGAAACCCCGGCCAACCTGCGCACGGCCTTGGTGGACTTCTACGCCACGCGGCACAATTTCGCGATCTTCTCTCTGGGCGAGGATCAGCTGCCGGCGCCCGTGGCCGCGCCCGACGATGCGACGGTGCAGGCCTATTACGACGCCCACATCGACCAGTTCACCGCGCCCGAGACCCGGCATATCACCTATGCCTGGATCACGCCCGAGATGCTGCTCGACACCGTCGAGGTCGATGAACAGGCGATCCGCGATCTCTATCAGCAACGCATCAGCGACTATGTGCAGCCCGAGCGTCGCCTGGTCGAACGCCTGGTGTTTCAGGACCAGGCCGCCGCGCAGGACGCCAGGGACCGCATCGACGCCGGCACCGCGACCTTCGAGGATATCGTGGCCGAACGCGGGCTGACGCTGGACGACATCGACCTGGGCGATGTCAGCGAAGCGCAGCTCGGGGCCGCCGGCGCTGCGGTCTTTGCCCTGACCGATCCCGGCCAGGTGGCCGGGCCGGTCGCCTCGGATCTGGGGCCGGCACTGTTTCGCATGAATGCGATCCTGAACGCGCAGGAAACCCCGTATGACGAGGCGCGCCCCGAATTGCGTGCCGAACTGGCCGCCGATCGGGCGCGCCGGGCGATCTCGGACCAGCAGGAAAGCTTTGACGATCTGCTGGCGGGCGGCGCGACGCTGGAACAGGTTGCCAGCGAAACCTCCATGCAGCTGGGCACGATCGACTGGACGACCGATTCGAGCGAGGGGATCGCCGCCTATACCGAATTCGCCCGCGCCGCGGCGGCTGTCAGCACCGACGACTTCCCCGAGCTGACGGCGCTGTCCGACGGCGGGCTTTTCGCGCTGCGTCTGGACAGCGTGACGCCGCCCACGCCCCACCCGCTGGACGAGGTGCGCGATGCCGTGACCGCCGGCGCCCGCGCCGAGGCGGTGAATGCCGCGCTGATGACCCTGGGGCAGGGGCTGAGCGTCGAACTGGCCAGCCAGGGCGCCGACGCCTTTGCCGAGGCCCACGGTGTCACCCCCGAAACCTATGCCGATGTGACGCGCCTGGACCGCCTGACCCAGATCCCGCAGACCATGCTGGAGTCGCTGATGGGCTCGGACGCCGGCACCCCGGTGGTGCAGGTGACCGACCAGCAGCTCCTCCTGGGCCTGGTGGGCGAGACCCGGCCCGCCGATACCGAGGACGCGCAGACCCAGCGGCTGATCGGGGCGATCGACGAACAGATTGGCGGGGCTCTGGCGCAGGACGTCTACACCTACTTTGCCAACGCCCTGACGGCCGAGGCCGGGATCACCCTGAACCAGCCCGCCATCGACGCGGTGCATACCTCTTTCCGCTGAACGCGCGTAGCAAAGGCCCCCGGACGTGTCCCAATCCGCCGTGCTGACCCCCGATTTCGCCACGTTCGAGGCCGGCTGGGCCCGTGGCGAGAACCAGCTTGTCCACGCCCGCCTTGCGGCCGACCTGGATACGCCGGTGTCGCTGATGCTGAAGATCGTCGGCAACCGCAAGGACAGCTTCATGCTGGAATCGGTGACCGGCGGCGAGGTGCGCGGGCGCTATTCCATCGTCGGCACCAAGCCCGACCTGATCTGGCAATGCCGGGGGGGCGCCAGCCGCGTGAACCGCGAGGCGCGCTTTGACGACGCGGCCTTTGTCGATCTGCCGGGGCATCCGCTGGAAGAACTGCGTGCGCTTCTGGCCGAAAGCCGCATCACCATGCCGGCCGATCTGCCGCCAATCTCGGCCGGGCTGTTCGGCTATCTGGGCTATGACATGATCCGCCTGGTCGAGGATCTGCCCCAGACCAATCCCGACCCGCTGAACCTGCCCGACGCGGTGCTGATGCGCCCGTCGGTCGTGGCGGTTCTGGACGGCGTCAAGGGCGAGGTCACGATCGTGTCCCCCGCCTGGGCCGCCAGCGGGCTGTCGGCGCGGGCGGCCTATGCGCAGGCGGGCGAGAGGGTGATGGACGCCCTGCGCGATCTGGAACGCGAGGCCGTGGGCCTGGGTCGCACCCTCGGCACGGCCGCCGAGGTGGGCGAGGCGCGCTCGAATTTCACCAAGGACGGCTATATGGCCGCGGTGGACAAGGCCAAGGACTATATCCGCGCTGGCGACATCTTTCAGGTCGTGCCTTCGCAACGCTGGGCCCAGGATTTTCCGCTGCCGCCCTTCGCCCTGTATCGGTCATTGCGCCGGATGAATCCGTCGCCCTTCATGGTCTATTTCGATCTGGGCGCCTTCCATATCGTCGGTGCCTCGCCCGAGATCCTGGTGCGGTTGCGCGACGGCGAGGTGACAATCCGGCCGATCGCCGGCACCCGTCCGCGCGGCGCCACGCCCGAGGCCGACAAGGCCCTGGAACAGGACCTGCTTGCCGACAAGAAGGAACTGGCCGAACATCTGATGCTGCTGGACCTGGGCCGAAACGACGTGGGCCGCGTGGCGCGGATCGGAACCGTCCATCCGACCGAGCAGTTCATCATCGAACGCTACAGCCATGTGATGCACATCGTCTCGAACGTGGTGGGCGAGATCGCCGAGGGCCAGGATGCGCTGTCCGCGCTGCTGGCGGGGCTGCCTGCGGGCACGGTATCCGGCGCGCCCAAGATCCGCGCGATGGAGATCATCGACGAACTGGAACCGGAAAAGCGGGGCGTCTACGGCGGCGGCGTGGGCTATTTCGCCGCGAATGGCGAGATGGACTTCTGCATCGCGCTGCGCACGGCGGTGGTCAAGGACGGGGTCATGTATATCCAGGCCGGCGGCGGCGTGGTCTATGACAGTGACCCCGAGGCCGAGTGGCAGGAATCCGTGAACAAGGCCAAGGCCCTGCGTGCCGCCGCCGAGGGCGCGGGTCTCTTCGTGCGCGGCAACGGCTGAGCGTGTCCGCCGATTGCCTTTCCGGTCCCGCGCGCGATAGCATGGGCGCCATGCAGAGGATGAGCCGGCCATGAAGATCGCGAGCTTCAACATCAACGGTGTCAAGGCCCGCGCCGAGGTCCTTGCCCGCTGGCTGGACGAAGCTGCGCCCGATGTTGCCGTGCTGCAAGAGATCAAGTCGCAGGACGAGAGCTTTCCGCGCGATCTGATCGAATCGCGTGGCTATCAGTTGGAAACCCATGGGCAAAAGGGGTTCAACGGGGTCGCGATCCTGTCGAAACTGCCCTTGCGGAACGTGACGCGGCGGTTGCCGGGCGACGACAGCGATGAACAGGCCCGCTGGATCGAGGCCGACATCGGGGATACCGGCCTCAGGGTGTGCGGGCTCTATCTGCCGAACGGCAACCCGACGCCGGGGCCCAAGTTCGACTACAAGCTGGCCTGGATGGCCCGGTTGGAGGCCCGCGTGCGGGCCCTGATGGCCGAGGAACGCCCCCTGATCCTGGGCGGCGACTATAACGTCATCCCGCAGCCCGCCGACGCCGCCCGTCCCGAGGCCTGGCGCGACGACGCCCTGTTCCGCCCGGAAAGCCGCGCGGCCTTCCGCCGGATCGAGGCTTTGGGCCTCTACGATGCCATTCGGCTCAGGCATCCCGGGCCGGGGATCTATTCGTTCTGGGACTATCAGGCGAATGCCTGGCTCAGGAACGACGGGATCCGCATCGACCACTGGCTTCTCAGCCCGCAGGCGGCCGACCGGCTGACCGATGCCTGGGTCGAAACCGGGCCACGCGGCTGGGACAAACCCTCGGATCATACGCCGGTCTGGATCGACCTCGCGCTCTGACGCTTGTTTCGGGGCGGGCGGCGTGGCAGCATGTCCCGGCCGACCCCTGAAAGGCCGGGTATTGTGCGATGAACGATTTGAACTGTCCGACCTGTGGCGCCTCGCTGGGACCGCGTTTCGGTGTATTGAAGATGATTTCCTGTGCCCATTGCGGCACCACCTCGTATCTCGAGGATGACCAGTTCCGTGCGGCCGGGCAGTCCGGCGTGATGCACGACGGGCCACAGTTGCTGGCACTAGACCGGCCGGTGCGTATCGCGGGCCGGCTCTATACCCCGCGCGGGCAGGCGCGGTTCAGCTATGGCCGCGGTGAATGGGACGAGTTCTGGGCCCATGACGCCCAGGGCGAGGGCGCGTGGATTTCCGTGGACGAGGGCGATGTGGTGGTGCAGGTCGCGCTTGCGCCGGGGAACGCCCCACGCCCCAAGGGACCGCTTGTCATGGGGCAGGCGCTCTCGGCCCGGGGCGAAAGCTTTGCCGTGTCCGAGATCGAGGACGCCACCTGCATCGCCTTGCGCGGCGTCTTTCCCGAGGTCCTGCGCCTGGGCGAACGCTACCGCTTTGTCAACGCCACCGCGCCTTCGGGGCGCCTGCTGTCGGGCGAGGAAGGGCCGGACGGCTGGGACTGGTTCGTGGGTGACTGGGTCGATCCCTTCGAGGTGGTGACGCCATGAGGGACCCGGGCCAGGTTCACGCCATACAATGCACCAATTGCGGCGCCGGGCTGGATGTCCTGGGCGGCGGGCGGGTCACGACCCATGTCTGCAGCTATTGCGGCAGCGCGCTGGATGCGCTGGACAATTACCGCGTGCTGACCCGGTTCAGCGAGATGACGCGCCCGGCGACGCCGTTGAGGATCGGCGACACCGGGCAGCTGATGGGGCAGGGCTGGCAGATCATCGGAATCCTGGGCCTGTGCGAAACCTGGGCGGGGAAAAGCTGGACCTGGACGGATCACCTGCTGTTCTCGCCGACGCATGGCTATGCGTGGTTGACCCTCGAGGACGGGCATCTGATCGTGACCCGACGATGGCGCAAGGCGGTCAGCCCCGGGTGGATGTCCTCGGCGCAGGTGGAACGGGCGAACACGCGCCCGGGGGCGGACAGCGACGGCGAACACTTCCGCTATTACGAAACCTCGACCGCGCGGATCGCCTTTGCCGAGGGTGAATTCACCTGGCGCCCCCGGCAAGAGGACACCAGCACCACCGTGTCGCTGCTGGGCCCGCGCACCAGCCTGGCCTATGTCGACAACGGCCAGGAGCGCGAGATCGAGCGGTCCTGGTATCTGCCGCAGGCGGCGGTCTGGGACTCGTTCGGCGTGGCTGTGGCCGACCGTCCCGGCATCGCGGGCCCGCACCCGCTGCAACCTGCCAGGGTGCCCGCCGATACCGGGTTCCTGATCGCCGCCAGCGCGGTGTTCGCGGCGGTCTGCGCGGTGCTTTCGGTGGTGTTCCTGGCGATGGGCGGGCGCGATGTCCTGCCGCCCACACCGGTGGACCTGCGAACCCTGCCGACCGAGATCACCTTTGATCTGACCGAAACCGCGGGCCTGGCGCAGTTGCGCTTTCACGGCGACCTGGCCAACAACACCTGGGCCTGGATCGGTGCCACCCTGACCGACCCCGAGGACGTGCCCCTGTTCGAGGCAGGCCGCGAACTGGGCTATTATTCGGGCCGCGATTCCGAGGGGCACTGGGTCGAGGACAATCGCGACACGACCGTGCTGTTCCATCCGACCGAGGTCGGCACCTATACGCTGGAGCTGGACATCCCCGAGGGCGGGCTGGGCGAGGCCTCGGACGGGGCGGTGCTTGGCAGTCTCAGCGTGTCGGTGCGCGAGGGGGCCTCGAGCGCCCGCCCGCCGCTGGTGCTGATGGTGATCTTCATCGTCATCGCCATCGGCCTGTTCCTGTGGCGTCAATCCGCCGAGGCCCGCCGCTGGGCCGGTTCCGACTGGGAGGACGACGATTGACCCCCATCCGCATCGTCTTTCTGGTCGCTGCCCTCGGTGCCACCGCGGGTGTCGGCTATCTGGGTTTCATGGGGATCGGTGGCGCCAGCGCCGATCTGGACCGCTCGATCCGCGTGGGATCGGCGGGCAATGCCCTGGCAAGTTCCAAAGTCAAATGAAAGGCGCAGCATGACCATTCTCACGGCCTTCAACCTCGCGGAATTCCTGTCCACGATCATCTACACGACGCTGGGCGTGCTGATGATGGCCGCCTGCTGGTGGATCATCACCAAGATTTCGCCCTTTTCTATCGTGCGGGAAATCGAGGAGGACCAGAACGTCGCGCTGGCGATCCTGATCGGTGCGCTGTTCCTGTCCCTGGCGATCATCATCGCGGGTGTCATCCGTTCATGACCGACGCACCGCCGCCGGGCACGGCGCCGGACACGGCCCCCTCTGCCGGCGCGCCGTCCCGGGGGGCCGAGATCTGGCTTCTCGTCGCGACGTTTCTCGTGGCCGTGGCGGGGATGGTCTACGAGCTGATCGCGGCCACCCTGTCCAGCTATCTGCTGGGCGACAGCGTGCGCCAGTTCTCGCTGGTGATCGGGGTGTTCCTGGCCTCGATGGGGTTCGGGGCCTGGCTCTCGCGGCTGGTCACGGATGCGGTGCGGGGGTTTGTCTGGGCGCAGATCGCGCTGGGGGTTGTCGGAGGCTTCATGGCGCCGGCCCTCTATTTCGCCTTTGCCTGGTCGGGCGCGGTCGAACTGCCGCTCTATGGGCTGCTGGTGCTGACGGGCGTTCTGTGTGGCATGGAAATCCCGCTGATCGCCCGCGTGCTGAAGGATATCGGAGCGCCCGAGTTCCGCTTCGAGAACGTGCTCAGCGTCGATTACGTCGGCGCGCTGGTGGCCTCGGTCGCGTTTCCGCTGCTGATCGTGCCGCATCTGGGGCTGATGTCGGCTTCGCTGTGCTTTGGCATCCTGAACCTGATGGTGGCGGGGTTTTCGCTGTGGCTGTTCCGGGCCCGGTTGAGCCGGGGCGTGGGGATCGTCTGGGCGGTGGCGCTGCTGGCGTCCTGCGCCGGTCTGGTGCAGGCCGAGCGCATGGTGTCGGTGGTCGAGGCCAGTCTCTACGAGGACGACGTGCTGATCTCGCAGGACAGCCGCTATCAGCACATCACCCTGACCCGGTTCCGCAACCGCACGCGCCTGTATCTGGATGCCTCGATCCAGTTCGACAGTCTGGACGAGTATCGCTATCACGAAACGCTGGTGCAGCCGGCGATGGCACTGGCGCCCCGGGTGGACCGGGTGTTGATCCTGGGCGGCGGTGACGGCATGGCCGCGCGCGAGGTGTTCCGCAATCCCGCCGTGCAGGCGGTGACGCTGGTCGATCTGGATGCGGCCGTGACGGATCTCTTTCGGAGCCATCCCGACCTGACCCTGCTGAACGCCGATGCCCTGAACGATCCGCGCCTGACCATCGTCAACCGCGACGCCTGGCAGTTCGTGCAGGAGGAGACCCACAGTTACGATGTCATCGTCGTCGATCTGCCCGATCCCAAGTCGATTGCGCTGTCCATGCTCTACACGCAGGAATTCTACGCCCAGCTTGTCGAACGGCTGTCGGCAACCGGGGTGATGGTGGTGCAGGCCGGCTCGCCTCTCTTTGCGCGTCAGGGCTATTGGTCGGTGGTGCACACGCTGGCCGCGACCCGCAGCCCGGCGGCCCTGGGCGCGACACTGTCGGTGACACCCTATCACGTCTATGTCCCCAGCTTTGGCGACTGGGGTTTTGCGCTGGTCACGCCGCGCCCGCGGGCGGACCGCGCGCTTGGGGCGCTGCCGGGCGGTCTGCGCTATCTGACCCAGGCCACCTGGGACGCCGCGCAGGTGTTCGGCCCCGACGAAAGCGAGGTCGAGGCCGAGATCAACCGCCTGCAATCCCATGCCCTTCTGGGCTATTACAACGCCGGGTGGGATGCCTGGTTCCGGTAGCGGCGGGGGGCTGCCGCCCCCCGCACCCCCTGCCCAAAGGGGGGCACGCCCCCCTTTGGAAACCCCGTGCGTATTTCGGACAAGGTGAGGGGCTCAGGAGCCGCGGGCGATCCGGGTGCGCGTGGCGCGGGTCGGGGACAGGGCGCGTTCGACATGATCGCAGGCGAGGTCCGGCTGCGCGGCGCCGCACAGGAACACATCGACCGCCGCAAAGCCCAGTTCGGGCCATGTGTGGACGGTGATATGCGAGTCCGCCAGCAGCACCACGCCGGTCACGCCGCCCGTGTCGCCAAAGCGATGGAAGCGTGCGCCCAGCACCCGCGCCCCCGCCGCCCGGGCCGCGGCGCGCAGGATGGATTCGAGCCGGGCCGCGTCATCCAGATCCCGGGCGCCGTGCAGGTCCAGCAGGATATGCAGCCCGGGTGGGTGGGCGGAGTGCGTCACCGATTGCCCTGTTGACGCCGCGCCATGAAGGCCAGCCTCTCGAACAGATGCACGTCCTGTTCGTTCTTCAGCAGCGCGCCGTGCAGTTTGGGCAGGGCATTGACGCCGTCCCGTTTCAGATCCTCGGGCGTCAGATCCTCGGCCAGCAGGAGTTTCAGCCAGTCCAGCATCTCGCTGGTCGAGGGTTTCTTCTTCAGTCCCGGGGTTTCGCGCAGCTCGAAGAACTGGGTGAGCGCGGTGGACAGAAGCCCTTCCTTGATGCCGGGGTGGTGGACCTTGACGATGCGCGCGAGGGTCTCGGCGTCAGGGAAGCGGATGAAATGGAAGAAGCAGCGCCGCAGGAAGGCGTCGGGCAGTTCCTTTTCGTTGTTCGAGGTGATGATGACGACGGGACGCTGGCGCGCGCGGATCGTCTCGCCGGTCTCGTAGACGAAGAACTCCATCCGGTCGAGTTCCTGCAACAGGTCGTTGGGGAATTCGATGTCGGCCTTGTCCACCTCGTCGATCAGCAGCACGACCTTCCTGTCGGATTCGAAGGCCTGCCACAGCTTGCCCTTCTTGATGTAGTTCCGAACGTCATGCACCCGGTCGTCGCCAAGCTGGCTGTCGCGCAACCGGCTGACGGCATCGTATTCGTAAAGCCCCTGCTGCGCGCGGGTGGTGGATTTCACGTTCCATTCGATGATGTCCAGCCCCAGGGCATCGGCGACCTGGCGGGCGAGTTCGGTCTTGCCGGTGCCGGGCTCGCCCTTGACCAGCAGCGGGCGCTCCAGCGTGACGGCTGCGTTGACCGCCATCGTCAGGTCGTCGGTGGCGATGTAGGTGTCGGTCGAGGCAAAGCGCATGTGGATCTTCCCGGAATTCTGTCGGGGCAGAGCCTATCCGCCCGCCGTGCGGCCCGCAAGGCACGGCGCCGGGGTGAAAATGTGAACGGGCAGCGGCCACGAAACCTGCCGTTTGCCCCGTGACATTCCCCCAGCTATGGGGTAATGCGCCCTGCAAAGGGGGCCAGGATGACGATCAAGAATGCTACCGTCGAATCGGCAGCCGGAACCCCCAAGCAAGCAGGGGACACGTCGATGAAACCCGAAACCTTTCTGCCCGATGATTACAAGCCCGCCGAAGACGAGCCGTTCATGAATGACCGGCAGCTCGAATACTTCCGCCGCAAACTGCTGGCCTGGAAGGAAGAGCTGCTCGAGGACAGCAAGGAAACCCTGGCGGATCTGGCGAATTCGACCCGCAACCTGCCCGACATGGCCGATCGCGCGTCCGAGGAAACCGACCGCGCGCTGGAGCTCAGGACCCGCGACCGCCAGCGCAAGCTGGTGGCCAAGATCGACTCGGCCTTGCGCCGGATCGAGAACGGCGAGTTCGGCTATTGCGAAATGACCGGCGAGCCGATCTCGTTGAAGCGGCTCGATGCGCGCCCGATTGCGACCATGACGCTGGAAGCGCAGGAGCGCCACGAGCGCAGCGAGCGCGTTCACCGCGACGACTGAGGTCATCGGCATGATCGCACGCGACGCCCTGGCCGGTCGCCGGGCGCTGGTGCTGGGCGCAGGCGTGGCGGGGCTGACCGCCGCCACGGCGTTGCGGCAGGCGGGTGCCAGCATCGATATCCTGGAACAGGCGCCCGCGATTTCCGAGGTCGGCGCTGGTCTGCAGCTCAGCCCCAACGGGGTGCGCGTCCTGCGCGCGCTGGGGATCGACCCTGCCGAGGCCGGAGACCGCAGCGAGGCTGTCGAGCTGCGCGATCAGGCCGGTCGGTTGGTGACGCGGCTCGATCTGCCGCCGGATCCGGGGTTCTACCTGTGTCACCGCGCCGATCTGATCGGCACGCTGGAACGCGCTGCCCGTCGTGCCGACGCCCATGTGCAGCTGTTGCAGACCGTCCGGCGGATCGACCTGCACCCCGAGGGGGCCGAGATCACCACCGCCGTCGGGTCGACCCACCACGCGCCGCTGGTGATCGGTGCCGACGGGCTGCATTCGGCGCTGCGCCCCGTGCTCAACGGGGCGGCCGACCCGTTCTTTACCGGGCAGGTGGCCTGGCGCGCGCTGATCCCGGGCGATGGCGGGGCGCCGGTGGCGCAGGTCTTCATGGGCCCCGGGCGCCATCTGGTCAGCTATCCGCTCAGGGGCGGCGCGCTGCGCAACATTGTCGCGGTGCAGGAACGCGCGACCTGGGCCGCCGAAGGGTGGAACCATCCCGACGATCCCGAGGTCCTCCAGCAGGTCTTTTCGGCCTTTGGGGGGCCGGTGCCGCACTGGTTGGCCCAGGTGCGCGAGGTCTATCTCTGGGGGCTGTTCCGCCACCCCGTCGCCGACCGCTGGACCGACGGGCAGGGCCGGGCCGCACTGTTGGGGGACGCGGCGCATCCGACGCTGCCCTTCATGGCGCAAGGCGCCAACATGGCGCTCGAAGATGCGTTCAGCCTGGCGCGCAACCTGGCGGCCCGGGCGGCGGATCCGGCCGCGGCCCTCGCCCGCTATGCGGCCGAGCGCGCCCCACGCGTGCGCGCCGTCGTCGCCAAGGCCAACGCCAACGCGCGCAACTATCACCTGCGCGGACCGGTCGCGCCCCTGGCGCATGGGGTTTTGCGGCTGGCATCGGCGGTGGCGCCGGGGGCTGCCTTGAACCGCTACGCCTGGATCTACGACTACGACGTCACCGCCTGACCGAGCCGTCCAAGCCGGGCCATCAGATCACCGATCTGCGCCGTGTCGGCGTTGGCAAAGGCAATGCGCATCTCGCGCTGGCCCTCGGCATCGCCATCGGGCCGGAACATCGTCCCGGGCAGCATCAGCACGCCGGCTTCGGCCAGCAGACGTCTGGCCACCTCGGGCGAGGGGGCGTCGAACGGGTGGCGGACATAGGCGAAATAGGCGCCGCATCCCAGCAAGCTCCATCCCGGCAGATCCGCGAACCCCGCGATCATTGCCTCGCGCCGGCGCAGGATTTCCTGCCGCTCCCCGGCAAGCCAGTCCTCCAGATGCTCCAACCCCCAAAGCGCGGCCATCTGCCCGGGCCCGGACACGCAGATCGTCACCGTGTCCAGGAATTTCTCGATCTCGGCCAGCCGCGCGGCCGAGGCCGCGATCGCGCCCACCCGATGCCCGGTCAGCCGGTAGGCCTTGGAAAAACTGTAGAGATGGATCAGCGTCTCATCCCAGTCGGGATTGGTGAACAGCCGATGCGGCGCCCCGTCGACCGTGTGGAAATCGCGATAGGTCTCGTCCACGATCAGCGCGATCCCGTGGCGCGCCGCCAGCGCGGCAAAGGCGTCCAGCAGGGCCGGCGGGTATTCGACACCGCCGGGGTTGTTCGGTGTCACCAGGGCGATCGCGCGGGTGCGCGGGGTGATCAACGCGGCCGCCTGCCCGGGGTCGGGCAGCAGATTGGCCGCGGTGGGCAGCGCAACGGCCTCGATGCCCGACATGCTCAGCCACATCGCGTGGTTGAAATACCAGGGCACCGGCAGGATCACCTGATCGCCCGGTGCGGCCAGAACGGCCACCGCCGCGCAAAAGGCCTGGTTGCACCCCGAGGTCAGCGCCACCTGCTCGGGTGCGACCCGCCCGCCGTAAAGCGCCGCGATCCGCGCCGCCAGCCGCGCGCGCAGCGGCGGATTGCCCAGCACCGGCGAATAAAGGTGTATCGCCGGGTCCTGTTCGATCGCCCGCGCCATCGCCGCACGCATCGGCGCCGGCGGGGGATCGACCGGCGCGGCTTGCGACAGGTTCAACAGCGCCAATCCCTCGGGCAGGCGGGTTTCGTTCAACCAGCGGCGCGCCTCCATCACCGGCGGGGAAAAGGTCGCGGCAAAGGCGGGATTCATCACCATGGCAAATGTCCATCCAGAGTTTCCGCCACCCTGCCGCAACCCCCGGTCCACGGCAATGCCCCATCATCTTGTCCGAAATACGCACGGGGTTTCCAAAGGGGGGCGTGCCCCCCTTTGGGCGGGGGTGCGGGGGCGGCAGCCCCCGCTTCCCCCTTGCCATCCTTGCCCCGGTCGGCCACACCGGGTCAAACCCCCCGCGAGGCCCCATGACCCCAGCCGCCCGACAGGCCGCCGCCATCGACATCCTCGACCGCTGGCTGTCCGGCCAGGCGGTGGAAGCCGCGCTCACCCAATGGGCCCGGGCCAGCCGCTTCGCCGGCTCCGGCGATCGCGAGTCCGTGCGCGACATCGTCTTTCGCGCCGTGCGGCAACGGCGCTCTGCCGCGGCCCTGGGCGGCGCCGAAACCGGCCGCGCCCTGCTTCTGGGACTCGCGCGCGCCGATGGCACCGGGACCGAGGGCTGGACCGGCACGCATCACACCCCCGACCCGCCGTCCGCGGACGAGGCCGCGCGCCTCGCCGCGCCTCTGCCGGATCTGCCGCGGGCGGCGGCGCTCGATTGTCCCGACTGGCTCCTGCCCCGGTTCGAGGCGGCGCTGACCGGGCAGGCGGCCCCCGTCCTGGCGCTGATGCGCGACCGGGCACCGATTTTCGTGCGCGTGAACCGGGCCCGTGCCACGGTCCAGCAGGTCCGCACCGAGCTGGAGGCACAGGGCATCATCGCCACGCCGCACCCGCTGGCGCCCCTTGCGCTGGAAATCACCGCGAATGCACGCCGCCTGCGCGCCACGACCGCATTTGCCGAGGGGCAGATCGAGATGCAGGATGCGGCCAGCCAGGCCGTGGCCGACCGCTTTCTGTCCGCCGCACCCGAGGGGCCGGTGCTGGACTATTGCGCCGGCGGCGGGGGCAAGGCGCTGGCCATCGCAGCCGCCGGGCGTGCCGTCACCGCCCATGATTCCGAACCCCGCCGCATGGCGGATCTGCCGGCGCGGGCCGCGCGCGCCGGGGCCCGGGTGCGCGTGCTCGACACGGCGCCCACGGGCCTGTGGTCGGCCATCCTCGCCGATGCGCCCTGTTCCGGCTCGGGCAGCTGGCGCCGCGCCCCCGAGGCCAAATGGGCCCTCACGCCGGACCGCCTGCAGGCGCTTGTCGCTCTGCAGGACAGCATCCTCGATGCCTGCGCGGCACTGACCGCCCCCGGCGGCGTCCTGGGCTATGCGACCTGCTCCTTGCTGCGCGAGGAAAACGAAGAGCGCGTCGCCGCCTTCCAGGGGCGACATCCCGGCTGGCGGGTCACCGCCCAGTGCCGGTGGTCTCCGCTCGACGGGGCGGACGGATTCTTCCTGGCGCTGCTTGCAAGGCCCTGACGCGCATCGCATCTTGCGAATTCAACCTATGGTGGTAACGTGGGCTTTAACGGCCCCTTAACCCGTTGGGGCGACAGTCGAGAGATGCCCGTGACCACAGTCAGGCCCCAACCGGATTCCATGACCGCCAGCCTCGTTTCCCCCGATGTCGCGCCGCCCGCCACGCTGATGGCGCCGCTCGTGCGTCTGGCGCCTCGCGGCAGTGCGCTGGCCCTGATCGGCGCGGCGGTTCTGGCGGTGGCCGTCGCGGCCGGGCAGTTCGGCGCGCAGACGCCCGCGCTGCTGGCGTCCGCGGCCGGCGTGACGGCGCTGGTGCTGGGTCTTGCGGCGACCGTCGCGGGCTGGCGCGTCCAGCGTCACCAGGGTCGTGTCAGCACCGCCCTGGCCGGCGCGCTTGCCGGCGATCCCGACCCGGTCTTGCTGACCGATTCGCAAGGGAGTGTGCGGGCAGCCAACCAGGCGGCCGCTGGGGGAATCGATCTGGCCGCGCGCCTCGATCCCTGGTGCGTCGATGCGCCCGACGTTGTCGCCGCACTCCTGGCCGAAGCCCTGCGCCGTGGCCATGCAAAGCGCGAATTCTGGAGAAAAGACAGTGGTTTGCGGCTGTCTCTTCATGGGTCGGACGCCGCGCGCGACCTGCTGATCTGGCATTTCTCGCCCCTTGCACGGGGTGGTGCGCGCGATCTCGATGTGTTGGGCGTGCCGACCCTGACCCGCGGCGACGGCCAGGTTCACGGCAACTCTGACGCGCGGGCGCTGACCGGGCCGGCCGATCTCGATACCCTGTGGGACGACGCCGTGGGCCATGCCAGATCGGGCGATCTGCTGGTCCTGCCCGATGGCAGCCAGGTGCAGCCGTTGCATGTGCCCGCGCGCGACGGATTCGAGGATATCCTGCTGCTGCCCCCCCTCGGCGCGCCCCGCCACGGGGGGGACAAGGGGCTCGACCCCGAATCGAACGACATTCCCGTCGCGCTGGTGCAACTCGATCCGGAAGGGCGCATTCACGGCGCGAACCGGCTGGCCCGCACCCTGCTGGCCCTGATGCCCGAGGAATCGCGGTTTTTCTGGGAGGTCGTCGAAGGACTGGGGCGGCCGGTTTCGGATTGGCTCGACGATGCGCGCGCCGGCCGTGCGCTGGGGCGGCCCGAGGTCTTGCGTGCCGCGCTGACCGGGCCCGAGACCTATGTGCAGATCATTCTGCGCCGCGCGCCCCTGGCAACCAGCGCCCCGGGGTCGCTGGTTGCGGTGATCTCGGACGCGACGGAACTGAAGTCTCTCGAAGCGCGGTTTGTCCAAAGCCAGAAGATGCAGGCCATCGGTCAGTTGGCAGGGGGAATCGCGCATGATTTCAACAATCTGCTGACCGCGATTTCCGGTCATTGCGACCTTTTGCTGCTGAACCGCGACCGTTTCGATCCCGACTACAACGACTTGCTGCAAATCCACCAGAACGCCAACCGTGCCGCGGCGCTGGTGCGTCAACTTCTGGCCTTCTCGCGCAAGCAGACCCTCAAGCCCGAGGTGATGACGCTGGAATCCATGCTCGAGGATCTGACCCACCTGCTGACCCGGCTGGTGGGCGAACGGATCACCCTGGCGCTGACCAACGCCGCCAATCTGGGCGCGATCCGCGCGGACCGGCGGCAGTTGGAGCAGGTGATCATGAACCTCGTGGTCAATGCCCGCGATGCGATGCCGATGGGCGGAACGATCGCCCTGACGACCGAGCCGTGCCATCTGGACACCGAACTGGAACATGGTCGCGCGCGGGTTCCCCCCGGCGATTACGCGGTGATCCGCGTGGTCGATCAGGGCATCGGCATTCCCGCCGACATCATCGACAAGATCTTTGAGCCTTTCTTCACCACCAAGCGCCTGGGCGAGGGCACCGGTCTGGGGCTGTCGACCGCCTATGGGATCGTCAAGCAGATGGGGGGGTATATCTTTTGCGACAGCGTCGAGGGCGCGGGCACGACCTTCACCTTGTATTTCGCGATCGACATCAGCAACGAAGCGGCCGTTTCGCGCACGGTGCACGAGGGCGGTGCCGGTATTGCCGGCGTCCCCGGGTCCGACAGCCCACGCCCGCCGCCCGTGCCATCGCTGGACCCGCCGGCGCGCGGCGGTTCGATCCTGCTGGTCGAGGATGAGGCCCCGGTGCGCGCCTTTGCCGCGCGGGCGTTGCGCTTGCAGGGCTATCAGGTGTTCGAAGCGCAGGACGGCGAGCAGGCACTGGAATTCCTGGAAAATCCCGCGGTCCGGGTCGACCTGTTCGTGACCGACGTCATCATGCCGGGGATCGACGGCCCCGGCTGGGTCACCGAGGCCCTGCAGACCCGTCCGGGGACGCCCGTGGTCTTTGTGTCGGGCTACACGGAAGACGCGCTCAACGCCGCGCTGGTCCGCATTCCACAGTCGCGCTTTCTGGGCAAACCGTTCTCGCTGCAGGAACTCTGCGAAGCGATCGAGACGCAGCTCGTCTCGTGACCCCGCGGGGATGGCTGCACGCGCCACATCGCCCGACGGGGTCGCATCGTGGCGGCGGTGCGTCGTCCGCGGTGCTTGCAACCGGGCGGGGGGCTGGTAGGAAGGGCGCGATCCCGATCCCAGCCTGGACAGTTCCGTGACCGACAGTCTTTCCGCCCGCATCCGCCATACGATCGACACCAAGACCAAACCCCTGGGCGCCCTCGGCCGGATCGAGGCGCTGGCCGAACAGATCGCGCTGGTGCAGGGCACGACCGCGCCGGTGATGTCGGCCTGCACGCTGACCATCTTTGCCGCCGATCACGGCATCGCCCATGCCGGCGTATCCGCCTTTCCCCAGGTCGTGACCGGGCAGATGGTGCTGAACTTCCTGGCCGGTGGCGCGGCGGCCAATGTGTTTGCCGCCGTCAATGGCGTCGGCTTGCAGGTGGTCGACGCCGGCGTTGCCGGTGCACCGATTGCCCACCCGGGCCTGATCGACCGCCGCATCGCGGCCGGAACCGCGAATTTCCTGGACGCGCCGGCCATGAGTGCCGCGCAGGCCCGGGCGGCGCTGGCGCACGGGGCCGAAATCGCGCGAACCGCGTCTGGCGAGGCGCTGGCCTTTGGCGAGATGGGGATCGCGAACACCGCCACCGCGGCCGCGCTGGCCCACAAGCTGACCGGCCTGCCGCTGGCGGACCTGGTCGGGCGGGGCACCGGTCTGGATGACGCCGGCGTGCGCCACAAGCTCGACGTGCTGACGCGCGCCACCGCGCGGACGGGGCCCCTCAGCGCCGAGCAGGCGATGGCCGAATACGGCGGGTTCGAAATCGTGATGATGGCCGGCGCGATGCTGGAGACCGCGCGCACCCGCCGGATCGTCATCGTCGACGGTTTCATCGCCACGGCCGCGGCAACGCTCGCCTCGGCACTGGATCGCGACAGCCGCGCCGCCATGGTCTTTGCGCACAAGTCGCACGAATCCGGCCATCGCGCACTGTTGACGCATCTGGGTGCGGCGCCGCTGCTGGACCTGGACATGCGTCTGGGCGAGGGGACCGGCGCGCTGCTGGCCTGGCCTCTGCTCAAGGCGGCGGCGGCCATGATGACCGATATGGCCAGCTTCGAGACGGCAGGCGTCTCGAACCGCGACTGACCCCATGCGTGCCGCCCGCGCCGCCCTCGCGTTCCTGACCCGGTTGCCGGTAGGACGGTTGGACGCCGCGGATTTCGCGCGCGCGCCCGGCTGGTTCGCCGCGGCCGGGCTGGCCATCGGTGCCCTGGCGGCCGGGGTCTGGTGGCTTGCCGCCGCGGTCTGGCCGCCGGTGCTGGCGGCGCTGGCCTCGGTCGCGGCGCTGGCGCTGATCACCGGCGCCTTGCATGAGGACGGGCTTGCGGATGCCTTTGACGGGCTTGGATCGGGCCGCCCGGCCGAGCGCGCGCTGGAGATCATGCGCGACAGCCGCATCGGCAGTTTCGGAACGCTCGCGCTGGGGCTGGTTCTGGCCGGCCGCGTGGCGGCCCTGACTGCCCTGGGGCCGCTGGCGCCGGTGGCGCTGATCGCCGGGCAGGGGCTGAGCCGCGCGGCCATGACGCTGATGTTGCGGCGCGGCCCCTATCTGCGCGCGCAGGGCACGGGCAGCGGCATGACGGGGCCTCTGGGCGCAGGCGTCTGGCCGCTGGCGGTTGCGGCCCTTGTGGCGCTGGCGTTGACGGTCTGGATGGGCGGCTGGGCCAGTGTTCCGGCTGTTGTCGGCATGGGAGCGGCGATGCTGATCCTGCGCCACTGGGCGATCCGGCGCCTCGGTGGGATCACCGGCGACATCCTGGGCGCGGCGCAGGTTCTGGGTGAGCTGGGGTTTCTTCTGGGATGGCTGGCATGGGGTTGATCCTGCTGCGCCATACCCGCCCTGAGGGCGCCGCCGGTCTGTGCTATGGCCGGACCGACCTGTCGCTGGGCCCGGATTTCGACCACGAGGCCGCCACCATCGCCGCGCGCCTGCCGGCCGTGGCCCGCATCGTGTCATCGCCCCTGTCGCGGTGCCTGCGCCTGGCGCAGGCGATCGCGCGCACGCGAACCCTGCCGGTTCAGGTCCTGCCCGACCTGATCGAGATGGATTTCGGCACCTGGGAAAATCGCGCCTGGTCCGTGATCTCGCGATCCGAGATCGACGCCTGGTCCGAGGATTTCCTCGATGCGCGCCCGCACGGCGGGGAAAGTGTCCGGCAATTGGCGGCGCGCACCCGCAAGGCGCTGGACCAGGCCGCGGCCGGGCCGCGCCCGACCCTGGTTGTCACCCATGCGGGGATCATCAAGGCGGCGCGGGTCGCCACCGGCGAAGCCGACGCCTGGCAATCCGAGACCGCGTTCGGTCGCTGGGTGACGGTGGACTGGCCATGAGCGTGACGCTGGTTCTGGGAGGCGCGCGTTCGGGCAAGAGCGCGCTGGCGGAACGCCTCACCCGGCAGGCCGGGCCGTCCCCGGTCTATCTGGCCACGGCCGAGGCCTGGGACGACGAGATGCGCGCGCGCATCGCCCAGCACCGCGAGACGCGCGCGGGGCAGGGCTGGCACACCATCGAGGCCCCGCTTGCGCTGGCGCGAACCCTCGCCGCCGCGCCCCCCGGGGCGCCTGTCCTGGTGGACTGCCTGACGCTTTGGCTGACCAATCTGATGCTGGGCGAGCACGATATCGAAACCCATGCCCGCGATCTGATCGCCGCTCTCGACCGGCCGGGAGACACCGTTCTGGTGGCCAACGAACTGGGCCTGGGGATCGTGCCCGAGAATGCGCTGGCGCGCCGGTTTCGGGATGCGGCCGGCCGGCTCAATCAGCAGGTGGCGGCCCGTGCCGATCACGTGGTCCTTGTTGCCGCCGGCCTGCCGCTGGTGTTGAAGGGCGCGCCGCCGCTATAGCCCGGTTTCCATCCGGTAACCCGGCGCGTAGATCAGGCGCACCCAGGTGATCGGCCCCTGGTCGCGGGTTTCGCGATCCACGGCAAGCAGCGCGGCGCCCGGGTCGCACCCCAGTGTCTGCGCAAGCGGCGCGTCGGCGGCGATCGCGTGAAAGGCCAGCGTGCCCTCGGAAAAGGTGACATTGCCGACCAGCCATTCATTCGCGCTGAGGGTGTCGAACCGGATTCCCTCGGCCACGCGCGGGGACAGCCAGCGATCCTCGAGACAATAGGGCGTGCCATCCGCCAGATGCAGCGCCGTGACATGGCGCATCGGGCCGTCGCCCAGGCGGTCGCGCAGCGCGGCGGGGACGGTGTCCGATCGGTCGGAAAGCAGCCTGTAGCCCGGGGTCTGGCCGCGGGCCTCGATATCCTGGCGGATGATCGGAATGGCGAAGGTGGCCTTGCGCACCGGGGTCAGCGGCACCCGGGTTCCGCCCTTTCGACGCCGTTCCAGATACCCGGCCTCGGCCAGGTCGCGCAGGGCGCGGTTCACCGTCGCCCGTGCCACGCCCCATTCGGCGGCGAGGTCCGCCTCATCCGGGATGCGGCCGCCGGGGGGCCAGTCGCGGGCGCGGATGCGTCTCAGGGCCTCGTCCCGCGCGGCCTGCCACCCTGTGATCGCCATCATACCCCCTGCAAGCGCCGCATCACCGCGCGATAGTCCGCCTCGATCCGGTCGCGGGCGATGTGCCGGCCCGCGCGCACCAGATGGCGGCCCGCCGACCAGACATCGGCGACCGCCCGGTCGTCGCCGGCAAAGATCCACGCGTCCAGCAGGGAATCGCCCAGCCGCCCCTCCAGGTCAACCCGCTGCGTGTCCAGAGCCAGAAGATCGGCCAGCCTGCCCTCGGCCAGCACGCCGCTGTCGCGCCCGGCTGCCTGCGCCCCGCCCGCCGCCGCGCCCTGCAGCAGGACCCGCCCGGTCGACTGCCGGGGCGTCGCCAGCGCCGCACGGACCCGATCGCGCAGCCGCTGGGAATAGTCCAGCGTGCGCAACTCCTCGGTCAGGGCGATGCGGATATTGCTGTCCGAACCGATACCGAACCGGCCGCCCGCCCGCGTCCAGGTCACGCCGTCAAAGATCCCGTCGCCCAGTGAGCTTTCCGTGATCGGACACAGGCCCGCGACGGCGCCGGTCGCCGCCAGTGCCCGGGTCTCGGTGGGGTGCATCTGGGTGCAGTGGATCAGGCACCAGCGGGCGTCGACATCGGCATTTGCCAGCAACCACTCCACCGGCCGCGCACCCAGCGCGTCCGAGACTTCCTCGACCTCGGCGATCTGTTCGGCCAGGTGCATGTGCAGCGGGGCGGCCGGCCGCAAGCTGGCACAGGCCGCGAGGGCCTGGGGCGTGACCGCCCGCAAGGAATGCGGCGCGATACCAAGCCGCGCATCCCCGGGCAGGCTGCCGAGGGCGGTGTCGCAGCCCTCGACCAGGCGCGCGAACCTGTCCAGGGTATTGCCGAAACGCACCTGCCCGGGTCCCAGCGCGCGCCCGTCGCATCCGCCTTGCTGATACAGAACCGGCAGCAGCGTCAGCCCGATACCGCTGCGTTCGGCGGCCTCGACCACGCGCGCGGCCATCTCGGCGGGATTGTCATAAGGCGTGCCGCCGGGCCCGTGATGCAGGTAGTGAAACTCGACCGAGGCGCCATAGCCCGCTTCCAGCATCTCCATCTGCACGAAGGCGGTGATGGCGGCCACGTCGTCGGGGGTCAACTGATCCAGAAAGCGGAACATGAGCTGGCGCCAGGTCCAGAAGGAATCGCTGTCGGACGGCCCCCGGCGTTCGGTCATCCCCGCCATGGCGCGTTGAAAGGCGTGGGAATGCAGGTTCGCGGGGGCGGGCAGCAAGGCACCGACCCGTTTGTCGTCAGGCAGGGGCGCGCTGTCCGTTTCGATCCGCAAGATGCGGTCACCGGCCAGCGTGATGGCCACATCCCGCGCCCAGCCTGTCGCCAGCAGCGCCTGTTCGGCCAGGATGCGGGTCATGAAGAACTCCGTTGACTGTCGCAATAAGTATATACATATTATCGCCAGCAATCAGGATCGCAAGATGGAATCGGCTGACCTCATTCTCACCAATGCGCGCCTCGCGCCCGACGGGCCGCGCGATGCCGGCGCGGTTGCGATCCGCGGCGGGCGTATCCTGTGGGTCGGGGCGGCCGCGGACATTCCCTGTGACGGACCCCGGCGGAATCTCGACGGGCGACTGGTGACGCCCGCGTTCATCGACTGCCACACCCATCTGGTGCACGGCGGCCACCGCGCGCGCGAGTTCGCGCTCAGGCTCGAGGGGGCCAGCTATGAAGAGATCGCGCGATCGGGCGGCGGCATCGTCTCGACCGTGGCGGCGACCCGCGCGGCCAGCGAGGATGCGCTTTATGCACAGGCGTTGCCGCGTTTGAAAGCCTTGCTGGCCGAGGGGGTCAGCACGGTCGAGATCAAGTCCGGCTATGGCCTGGATATTGAAACCGAACTGAAAATGTTGCGCGTAGCCAGGCGGTTGGGGCGGGCCATGCCGGTGCGCATCGTCACCAGTTTCCTCGGGGCTCATGCGGTTCCGGTCGACTATCAGGGAATGCCAGACAAATATTTGACTGACATTTGCATCCCGGCTCTGCGCGCCGCCCATGCCGAGGGGCTGGTCGATGCGGTGGACGGGTTCTGCGAAGGGATCGCCTTTTCACCGGACCAGATCGCCGGCGTGTTCGATGCGGCCCGCGCCCTCGACCTGCCGGTCAAGCTGCACGCTGAACAGTTGTCGCACCTGGGCGGCGTCGCGCTGGCCGTGCGGTATGGCGCCCTGAGTGCCGATCATGTCGAATACGCGACCGAGGCGGACGCGCGCCTCATGGCCCAGGCGGGCACCGTTGCCGTTCTCTTGCCCGGCGCCTTCTATACCCTGCACGAAACCCAGGCGCCGCCGGTCGCCGCGTTCCGCGCGCATGGCGTGCCGATGGCGCTGGCGACGGATGCGAACCCTGGCAGTTCGCCGCTGACCTCGCTGTTGCTGACGATGAACATGGCCTGCACCCTGTTCCGCCTGACGCCGGATGAGGCCCTGCGCGGCGTGACCGAACACGCCGCGCGCGCCCTGGGACTGCGCGATACCGGCCGTCTCGCTGCCGGACTGCGCGCCGACCTGACCGTGTGGAATGTGCACGATCCCGCTGAACTGGCGTATCGGATCGGCTTCAACCCAATGTTCACCCGCTTTTTCGAGGGACGTGAATGCTGATCCTCACCCCTGGCGAGACACCGCTGGACCAGTTGGAAATCCTGTATCGCCAGGATGTTGCGGCGCGTCTTTCAGAGACCTGTCGCGCCCCGGTGGCGGCGGCGCAAGCCATCGTCGCGCGCGCGGCCGAAGGCGTGCAGGCGGTGTATGGCGTCAATACCGGCTTTGGCAAGCTGGCCTCGGTCAAGATCGCCGCGCACGATACCGCGCGGTTGCAGCGCAACCTGATCCTCAGCCATTGCTGTGGTGTCGGCGAGGCGCTGGACGCGCCGACCACCCGCCTGATGATGGCGCTGAAGCTGCTCAGTCTTGGGCGCGGCGCGTCGGGTGTGCGCTGGCGCGTGATCGCGCAGATCGAGGCCATGCTGGAGCGGGGCGTGATCCCCATCGTGCCGACCCAGGGCTCGGTCGGGGCATCGGGCGATCTGGCGCCGCTGGCGCATATGACCGCTGTCATGATCGGTGCCGGCGAGGCCTGGGTCGGCGGGCAACGCATGAACGGTGCGGAAGCTCTTGAAAAGGCAGGGATGGAGCCGATCGAACTGGGCCCGAAGGAGGGTTTGGCGCTGATCAACGGCACGCAGTTTTCGACCGCGCTGGCGTTGGCGGCGCTGTTCGACGCCTGGCGTCTGGCGCGGTCGGCGCTGGTCACGGGATGCCTGTCGACCGATGCGATCATGGGGTCGACCGCGCCCTTGCAGCCGGCGATTCACAGCCTGCGGGGGCATCGCGGCCAGATCGAGGTGGCGGCGACGATGCGGGCGCTCATGGCGGGGTCGGTCATCCGCGAAAGCCATCGCGAGGGCGACACCCGCGTGCAGGATCCCTATTGCATCCGCTGTCAGCCCCAGGTTCTGGGCGCGGCCGTGGACCTGCTGCGGTTCGCCGCCACCACCCTCGAGACCGAGGCGAACGCCGTCACCGACAACCCGCTGGTGACCCCCGAGGGGATATTCTCGGGCGGTAACTTTCACGCGGAACCCGTTGCTTTCGCAGCGGATATCATCGCTTTGGCCCTGGCCGAGATCGGCGCCATCGCCCAGCGCCGGGTCGCCCTGATGGTCGATCCGACGCTCAGCCATGACCTGCCGCCGTTCCTGACGCCGGATCCGGGCCTGAACTCGGGCTACATGATTGCCGAGGTGACGACGGCGGCCCTGATGAGCGAGAACAAGCATCTGGCCACGCCCTGTTCGACGGATTCCACGCCGACATCGGCCAATCAGGAAGATCACGTCAGCATGGCGGCTCATGGCGCGCGGCGTCTGCATCGCATGACGGCCAACCTGGCCAGCATCCTCGGGGTCGAGGCCCTGTGCGCCGCGCAGGGCATCCATTACCGGGCGCCGCTTGCGACGGCACCCAGGCTTGCCGCGGCGATCGCTGCGCTCAGGGCCCAGGTGCCGCCCCTGGGCGACGACCGCTATCTGGCGCCCGAGATCGACACCGCCGCGCGCCTGATCCGCAGCGATGCGTTGTCGCAGGCCGCCGGTCTGGAGTTCGCGCTGTGACGCCGGTCGCGGTTCACGAGGGGGATGGCCCGCTCATCCTGGCCATGCCGCACACCGGCACCTTTGTGCCCCCCGCGATCATGGCGCGCCTGAATGCGCGTGGCCAGGTGCTGGCGGATACCGACTGGCATATCGACCGGCTGTATGCCGGGCTGGCGCCCGGGGCGACCGTGGTGCGCGCGACCTTTCATCGCTATGTGATCGACGCGAACCGCCCGCCGGACGGTGCCAGCCTCTATCCGGGACAGAACACCACGGGACTGGTGCCGGAAACCGATTTCGATGGCCATCCGATCTGGACCCACCCCCCGACCGAGCCCGAGCGCGCCCAGCGGCGGCGCGACTTTCACGCGCCCTATCACGCGGCGCTGACCGCGCAGATCGACCGGGTGCGCGCGCGACACGGGGTGGCGATCCTTTATGACTGCCATTCGATCCGCTCGCGGATCCCGTTCCTGTTCGACGGGCGCTTGCCGGATTTCAACATCGGCACCGCCGGCGGGTCCTCGTGCGCACCCGAGATCGAGGCGCTGGTCGCGCAACGCTGCGCCGAGGCGCGGGGCTTTACCTCGGTTCTGAATGGCCGGTTCAAGGGGGGTTGGACCACGCGGCACTATGGCCAGCCGGGGCAGGGCGTCCACGCCGTGCAGATGGAACTTGCGCAGATCACCCATCTGGCCAGCGAGTCCCCGCCTTTTGCCTATGACGCGACCCGGGCCGACCCGTTGCGTCGCCATCTCGACTCCATCCTGAACGGGCTGATCGCCCTGGCCCCCGCGCTTGGCGCGTGACGAAACGAGGTCCTGTCATGACGAACCCCCGCCACAACAGCCGCGACATCTTTCCCCCGACCGGGCCCGAGATCACCGCGAAATCCTGGCAGACCGAGGCCGCGATGCGGATGCTGATGAACAACCTGCATCCCGACGTGGCCGAGAATCCGCATGAGCTGGTGGTCTATGGCGGCATCGGTCGGGCGGCGCGCACCTGGAAGGACTTCGACCTGATCGTCGCCAGCCTGAGGACCCTCGACGATGACCAGACCTTGCTGGTGCAGTCGGGCAAGCCGGTCGGGGTCTTTCGCACCCATCCCGATGCGCCGCGCGTGCTGATCGCGAATTCGAATCTGGTGCCGCATTGGGCGACCTGGGATCATTTCAACGCCCTCGATAAGGCGGGGTTGATGATGTATGGCCAGATGACCGCCGGGTCCTGGATCTATATCGGCACCCAGGGCATCGTGCAGGGCACCTATGAAACCTTTGCCGAGGCCGGGCGCCAGCACTATGGCGGCGACCTGCGGGGCAAGTGGATCCTCACCGCCGGATTGGGCGGCATGGGCGGTGCGCAACCCCTGGCCGCGGTCATGGCCGGGGCCTGCTGCCTGGCGGTGGAATGCGATGAGACCCGCGCCGATTTCCGCATCCGCACGCGCTATTGCGATGCCAAGGCGCACAGTCTTGACGAGGCCCTGGCGCTGATTGCGGACTGGACCGCGCGCGGCGAGGCGAAATCCGTGGCCCTCATCGGCAACGCGGCCGAAGTCTTTCCTGAACTGGTGCGCCGGATGAAAGCGGGCACGGTGCGACCGGACATCGTGACCGATCAGACCAGCGCCCATGACCCGGTCCATGGCTATCTGCCGCTGGGCTGGAGCGTCGCCGAATGGCGCGCGAAACAGGAAACCGAACCCAAGGCCGTCGAGCGCGCGGCCCGGGCCAGCATGAAGGCCCATGTCGCCGCCATGGTCGACTTCTGGAACGCGGGCGTGCCGACGCTGGATTACGGCAACAACATCCGCCAGGTCGCGCTGGACGAGGGGCTGGAGAACGCCTTTGCCTTCCCGGGTTTCGTGCCCGCCTATATCCGGCCGCTGTTCTGCAAGGGGATCGGGCCGTTTCGCTGGTGCGCGCTGTCGGGCGACCCTGAGGACATCGCCAAGACCGACGCCCGGATGAAGGAACTGTTCCCGGAAAACGCCCACCTGCATCGCTGGCTGGACATGGCCGCCGACCGCATCGCGTTTCAGGGGTTGCCGGCCCGGATCTGCTGGATCGGCCTGGGCGACCGGCACCGCGCGGGGCTCGCCTTCAACGAGATGGTGCGCAATGGCGAACTGAAGGCGCCTGTCGTGATCGGGCGGGATCACCTGGACAGCGGATCCGTCGCCTCGCCCAACCGCGAGACCGAGGCCATGCAGGACGGCTCGGACGCGGTGTCGGACTGGCCCTTGTTGAACGCCCTCCTGAACACGGCCTCGGGCGCGACCTGGGTCAGCCTGCATCACGGCGGGGGCGTCGGCATGGGGTTCAGCCAGCACGCGGGCATGGTCATCGTCTGCGACGGCACCGAGGCCGCGGACAAGCGGCTGGCGCGCGTGCTGTGGAACGACCCGGCCACGGGGGTGATGCGCCACGCCGACGCCGGCTACGAGATCGCGCGCGATTGCGCCCGCGCGCATCAACTGGTGCTGCCGGGCATTCTGTAAGGGGCGGCACCCTCAGACCGTCAGCACCACCACATTGCCACGCTTGTGGCCGCTCGATGCCAGGCGATGCGCCTCGACGATGGCATCGAGGGGCAGGGCGGTGATGACGGGCCGATACCCCTGCGCGTGAAACGCCAGCGCGCGGGCCAGGGCCTGGGGCGTTTCCTTGACCAGCCCCGCGCACAGGCGGCGCCCCTGTCGGTTCGGGTGCAGGCTGGCGGCGATCTGCGGACCCAGCGCGGCGCTGACCAGACCCAGGCGGCCGGTGTCCGTCAACAGCGGGCGCGCCTGTCGCCAGGGCAGCGTTCCCGCGACATCCAGCACCACATCGTAGGGCCCCGGCGGTGGCGGCGCGCGGTAATCGGCGGTTTCTGTCGCGCCAAGCGCGCGCGCAAAATCATGGTTCCCGGGCGAGGCAAGCGCCGTGACCGTCGCGCCCAGCCGCGCGGCCAGCCAGGTCGCCGCGGCACCGACCGCGCCGGTTGCCCCGTTGACCAGCACCCGCTCATGGGCGCCGAGACGGGCCTGATCCATCAGGAAATCCGCCGCAGTCAGCAGGCCGAAGAAATAGCCGGCGGCCTCGGGCACGGGCAGGGTGTCGGGCCGGCGGACCAGCAGGCCCCCCTCGGCGACGACGCAATAGTCGGCGGCCGCGCCCAGCGTCAGCCCCGGCGTGATGCCCATCACCGGCGTGCCCGCGGTCCATCGGGTCACGCCCGGGCCGACCTCGGCGACGGTGCCCGCGAACTCGCGCCCCGGGACCACGCGGCGCGGGCGCGTCACCCCCAGCGCCAGCCGCAACGGCAGGCCCATGCCGCGCGGTGCGTCCAGCGCCCGCAGACGCGCATCGCCGCGCGTCACGCCAAAGGCCTCGACGCGGATCAGCACCTCCCGGGGGCCGGGGCGCGGGCGCGGCAGGGTCTCGAGGGCCAGAACCCGGGGCCCGCCGTAGCGGCGCGCGGTGACGGCGCGCATCCGGTCAGGATCCATGGCGTGGCCCCGGGGCGGCCGGATCGGCGCGACAGGGCCCCTTGCCGTGGCGAGGGGACGGTGCGGTGACGGTCTTTGGAACGGACATCGGGGCCCCCGGGGTCGGCGCAGCGGATCCGACAGGATCTAGGCAATTCGCCGCGCGCTGTCCAAGGAAAGTCATGCAACGCGGCTGTGATAACTTGCCCCTTGACCGCGTGCCGCTTTCGCCCGACCTTGCGCGCGACCGTCAACAGGCCCGGAACGCGATCCTTTCATGACCTCACGGACCCCGCCTTTCGCCGCGTTCGAATGGATGATCGCCTGGCGCTACCTGCGCGCGCGTCGGGCCGAGGGCGGGGTCAGCACCATGACCTGGATCTCGTTGATCGGCGTTGCGCTGGCCGTTTTCGCGCTGATCGCGACGCTGGCGGTGCGGTCGGGCTTTCGGGCGGAATTCGTGGACACGGTCCTGGGGGCGAACGCCCACGCGACCATCTATTACACCAGCACGTCGACGCCCTCAGGCCAGATGAGCCGCGCGATCGAGGATTACGCCGATCTGACCCGGCGCCTGGCGGATGTGCCCGGCGTCAGCCGCGCCGCGCCCCTGATCAAGGGACAGGTGATGGCAACCAACCAGGGCCGCAGCGCCGGGGTCGAGGTTTTCGGCATCCGCGCCGAGGACCTGATGGCGATACCCCGCATCGCCCATTCCGACCGGGCCCGCGGCGACATCGGCCGCTTTGACCAGGGCATCGCCATCGGCGAAGGGGTGGCGCGCGAGCTGAACGCGCAGGTCGGTGACCGGATTCGCGTGATCTCGCCCGAAGGCGCGCGCACCGCCTTTGGAACCTCGCCGCGCGTCAACAGCTACGAGGTGGTCTACATCTTTTCGGCCGGGCGCTACGACATCGACCGCACGCGGGTCTACCTGCCCTTTGCCGAGGCACAGAATTTCTTCAATCGCGACGGGGTGGCGGACGAGATCGAGGTCATGCTGAACCGGCCCGAGGACGTCGACTCGATGGTCTATCCGCTGCTGCGCGCGGGTGGCGAACGGGCCATGATCTGGACCTGGCGCGACAGCGCGGGCAGCTTTCTGCGCGCGCTCGACATCGAGGACAACGTGATGTTCATCATCCTGTCGATCCTGGTGCTGATCGCGGCGATGAACATCATCTCGGGGTTGATCATGCTGGTGAAGAACAAGGGCCGCGACATCGGTATCCTGCGCACCATGGGCCTGTCCGAGGGGTCGATCCTGCGCGTGTTCTTCCTGTGCGGCAGTCTGGTCGGGGTGGCGGGCACGGCGATCGGCCTGGTCGCGGGATGCCTGTTCGCGCTCTATATCGATCCGATCTTTGCGTTCGTGAACTACGTCGCCGGGGGTGGGGTCTGGGATCCGTCGATCCGCGGGATCTATGCGCTTCCGGCGGAACTGCGGCTGGTGGATGTGGTCAAGGCGGTCTCGCTGTCGCTGGGTCTGTCCTTTGTCGTCACGATCTTTCCGGCGCGGCGCGCGGCGCGGATGAACCCGGTGGAGGCGTTGCGCTATGAATAGCCCCGCGCTGGTTCTGGACGGTATCGTCAAGACCTATCCCGGCCCGGTCGAGGTGCTGCGCGGGGTCTCGGTCACGCTGGCGCGCGGCGAGGTGGTCGCCCTGGTCGCGCCGTCGGGGGCGGGCAAATCCACGCTGCTGCATGTCGCCGGCCTGCTGGACACCCCCGACCGGGGCCGGGTCGAGATCGACGGCATCGACATGACCCGCCTGGGGGACGGTGCCCGCACCGCCGCGCGGCGCGGCGCGGTCGGGTTCGTCTATCAGTTCCACCACCTGCTGCCGGAATTCACCGCCGCCGAGAACATCGTCCTGCCGCAACTGGCCAACGGGACGCCCCGCGCAACTGCGCTGACCCGGGCCGAGGATCTGCTGGCACGGGTCGGTCTGTCGGACCGCGCGACCCACCGCCCCGCGCAATTGTCGGGTGGCGAACAGCAGCGCGTGGCCTTTTGCCGTGCGATGGCCAATGCGCCCCATGTGCTGCTGGCCGACGAGCCGACGGGAAATCTGGATCCGGCGACCTCGGACCAGGTGTTCGGGGTGCTGATGGATCTGGTGCGCGATACCGGCCTTTCGGCGCTGATCGCCACGCATAACCTGGAGCTGGCCGGCCGCATGGACCGGATTCTGCGGCTGGATGGCGGCAGAATCGCAACATCCTGATCCGGAATCGGCAAGAAACCGCCGAAAATCTTGACTCTGCCCCCCGGGATTCAGGAACTGGGGACAGGGCGCTGCCACGCCTTGTTCTTGTTGCTTTCCACCGGGGGGTTGGAATGAAAGTCCTGTTTCGGGCCGTGATCGCGGCCGGTCTGCTGCTGGCGCCTGTCGCCGCCCATGCTCATGCCATCGTGGCCCGTGTCAGTGTCGGCACGCAGACCATGCATGTCTATCTTGACGGCCAGTTGCGCTATGAATGGCCGGTGTCCACCGCCGGCAACGGCTATATCACGCCGCGCGGCGAGTGGGAGCCGACCTGGCTGTCCCGCTGGCACCGGTCGCGGCAATACAACAACGCGCCGATGCCCTTCGCGATCTTCTATTACGAAGGCTATGCCATTCACGCGACCGAGGCGACCTGGGCGCTTGGCCGGCCCGCCAGCCACGGATGCGTGCGCCTGCATCCCGACAATGCCGCGCTGCTGTTTTCCATGGTCCAGGAGGAGGGGATGGAAAACATGCGGGTGATCGTGACCGATTGACGGGTTGAGTCCCGACAGCAACAGACCGGCCCCTTGATCTGGGGCCGGGAAATTTCCTCTACCCAAGGTTTCGCGGCATCCCTATAGTCCCTGTGGATAAGGAACAGCCCACCCCGAGGGAGAGGACATGCGCTGCCCGTTCTGCGGAAACGTCGATACCCAGGTCAAGGATTCCAGGCCAGCCGAAGACCATGTGTCGATCCGCCGACGCCGGTTCTGCCCGGCCTGCGGTGGCCGCTTCACCACGTATGAGCGTGTCCAGCTGCGCGATCTGGTGGTGGTGAAATCCTCGGGCAAGCGCGAACCCTTCGATCGCGACAAGCTGGAACGCTCGATCCGGATCGCCATGCAGAAGCGCCCGGTCGAACCCGAGCGCATCGAGCAGATGATCTCGGGCATCGTGCGGCGGCTGGAATCCATGGGCGAGACCGACATTCCGAGCCGGGTGATCGGCGAGATCGTCATGGAGACCCTCGCGCGGATCGACACCGTGGCCTATGTGCGGTTCGCCAGCGTCTACAAGAATTTCCAGGCGGCGGACGACTTCGACAAGTTCGTCAGCGAACTGCGGCCGCCGGTGCTGAATGAGGATTGACCGGGGAAGGGGGCGCTGCCCCCCTCGCCCTGCGGGCTCACCCCCCGGCGTATTTCGGACAAGATGATGGGGCGCGGTCATGGCGGACGATGACGGCCGATACATGCGCATGGCGCTGGGGTTGGCGGCGCGCGGGCTGGGCACCGTCTGGCCCAACCCGGCCGTGGGCTGCGTACTGGTTCGCGACGGTGTCGTGGTCGGACGGGGGTGGACCCAGCCGGGCGGGCGGCCCCATGCCGAGGTGCGCGCGCTTGCGCAGGCGGGCGCGGCGGCCCGGGGCGCCACGGCCTATGTCACGCTGGAACCCTGCGCCCATCACGGCAAGACACCGCCCTGCGCCGAGGCGCTGATCGCGGCGGGCGTGGTGCGGGTGGTCACGGCGCTGACCGATCCCGATTCGCGCGTGTCGGGGCGGGGGCATGCGATGCTGCGCGCGGCCGGCATCCCGGTGACCGAAGGGGTCGAGGCCGAGGCCGCCCATCGTGCCAATCTGGGATTTCTGCTTCGCGTGCGCGAGGGGCGGCCCATGGTCACGCTGAAACTGGCGCTGACACTGGATGCGCGCATTGCCACGGCCTCGGGCGAGAGCCGTTGGATCACCGGCCCCGAGGCGCGCCGCCGCGTGCACCTGATGCGGGCGCGTCACGATGCGGTGCTGGTCGGGTCGGGCACGGCGCGCGCCGATGATCCCGATCTGACCGTTCGCGATCTGGGCATCGACCGGCAGCCTGTGCGCATCGTCACGGACAGCCGGCTGGGGGTGTCGGCCGACAGCCGGCTCGGCCGCGGCGCGCGGCAGTCGCCGGTCTGGATGCTGCACGGCCCCCATGCCCCCGCCGCGGCGCGCGAGGCCTGGAGCGCGCGCGGGGCCGAGCTGGTGCCCTGCGCCACGGATCCGATGGGGCGTCTCGATGTCGGGGCGGCAGTGCGCGCGCTCGGCGCGCGCGGCCTGACGCGGGTGTTCTGCGAAGGCGGTGGCGGGCTTGGCGCCAGTCTGATCGCGGCCGGGCTGGTCGATGAACTGGTCGTGTTCAGCGCAGGCCGCCTGTTCGGTGCCGATGGCACGCCGGGGCTGGCGGGGCTGGGGGTCACCCGGATCGGTCCGCGCGACTGGGCGCTGGACGGGGTCGAATCCGTCGGTTCGGACCTGATGCACCGCTGGCGTCGCTTGCGCTGACGGGCGGGCGGTGCGTTAACCAGTCCGCAAAACGGTCCCAATCGGTGCAAACTTGTGCCACAGTGCACAGGCAGACCTGATAGACCAGATGTTGAATTTTTGCCCGGACAGCACCAGATATGTCGCTGAACGGGACGTCCCCGGGCTGACAGGCCCAAGGGCGTCGAACATGAGTTGAGGTTAGGTATGACGAACCAATCCACCGCCTACGCCGTGCTGCCCCTGCGCGACATGGTCGTCTTTCCGCACATGATCGTGCCGCTCTTTGTCGGGCGTGACAAATCCGTGCGCGCGCTCGAGGCGGTGATGCGCGAGGACAAGCAGATCCTCCTGGTCACCCAGATCGATCACGCGGCTGAAGATCCCGGCACCGACGGCATGTATCGGGTCGGTGTGCTGGCCAATGTGCTGCAACTGCTGAAACTGCCCGACGGCACCGTCAAGGTTCTGGTCGAGGGCAAGTCGCGCGTGCAGATCACCGCCTTTGTCGAGAATGACCAGCATTTCGAGGCCGAGGCAATCGTGCTGGACGAGACCGCCGGCGACCCCGCGGCGGTCGAGGCGTTGACCCGTGCGGTCGGTGACGATTTCGAACGCTATGCCAAGATCAAGCGCAACGTGCCCGAGGAAGCCCTCAGCGCGATTGCCGACGCGGCCGAGCCCGCGCGTCTGGCGGATCTGGCCGCCGGGCATCTGGGCGTCGATGTCGCGCGCAAGCAGGAACTTCTGGAGACGCTGGATGTGGCCGAGCGTCTGGAGAAGGTCTATGGCCTGATGGAGGGCGAGATCAGCGTTCTGCAGGTCGAACGCAAGATCAAGTCGCGCGTCAAGTCGCAGATGGAACGCACCCAGCGAGAATACTATCTGAATGAGCAGATGAAGGCCATTCAGAAGGAATTGGGCGACGGCGAGGACGGTCAGAACGAACTGACCGAACTCGAGGACCGCATCAAGTCCACCAAATTCTCGAAGGAAGCGCGCGAAAAGGCCGAGGCCGAGCTGAAGAAGCTGAAGTCCATGTCGCCCATGTCGGCCGAGGCCACGGTGGTGCGCAACTATCTGGACTGGCTGCTGGCGTTGCCACGGGCGTCAAGTCGCGGGTGAAGAAGGATCTGAACCGCGCGCAGGAAATCTGGATCAGGACCATTACAGCCCGGACAAGGTCAAGGAACGCATCGTCGAATATCTGGCGGTGCAGTCGCGCTCGGCCAAGCTGAAGGGGCCGATCCTGTGCTCGTCGGCCCTCCGGGTGTGGGCAAGACCAGCTGGGGCCGGTCGGTGGCCAAGGCCACGGGCCGCGAGTTCATCCGCATCAGCCTGGGCGGCGTGCGCGATGAAAGCGAGATCCGTGGCCATCGGCGCACCTATATCGGCTCGATGCCGGGCAAGATCATCCGGGCGCTGAAAAAGGCAAAGACGACGAACCCGCTGATCCTGCTCGATGAAATCGACAAGATGGGGCAGGATTTCCGGGGTGATCCGGCGTCGGCGATGCTGGAGGTGCTGGATCCCGAACAGAACGCGACGTTCGTGGACCACTACCTCGAGGTGGAATACGACCTGTCGAACGTGATGTTCATCACCACGGCCAACAGCTACAACATGCCTGGGCCGCTGCTGGACCGGATGGAGATCATCCCGCTGGCCGGCTACACCGAGGACGAAAAGACCGAGATCGCCCGCCGGCACCTGATGCCCAAGGCGCTGAAGAACCACGGTCTGAAGAAGTCCGAACTCAGCGTGTCGGATGACGCACTGACGGCGGTTCTGCGTTTCTACACGCGCGAGGCCGGGGTGCGGAACTTTGAACGCGAACTGTCCAAGATCGCCCGCAAGGCGGTGACGCAGATCGTCCGCAAGCAGGCGAAGCATGTGGATGTCACGGCCGACAACCTGTCCGACTATCTGGGCGTTCCGCGCCATCGCTATGGCCTGGCCGAGAAAGAGGATCAGGTCGGCGTGGTGACGGGGCTGGCCTGGACATCGGTCGGCGGCGATCTGTTGCAGATCGAGGCGCTGAAACTGCCGGGCAAGGGCCGGATGAAGACCACCGGCAAGCTGGGCGACGTGATGAAGGAATCGATCGATGCGGCGTCGAGCTATGTGCGCTCGATCAGCCCGCAGATCGGCGTCAAGCCGCCCAAGTTCGAGACGATGGACATTCACGTCCACGTTCCCGATGGCGCCACGCCCAAGGACGGCCCCTCGGCCGGCCTTGCGATGGTGACGGCCATTGTCTCGGTGCTGACCGGCATCCCGGTTCGCAAGGACATCGCCATGACCGGCGAGGTGACGCTGCGGGGCAATGCCACCGCCATCGGCGGGTTGAAGGAGAAACTGCTGGCGGCCTTGCGGGGCGGCATCACCAAGGTGCTGATCCCGGTCGAGAATGCCAAGGATCTGCCCGAGATCCCCGACAATGTGAAAGAGGGGCTGGAAATCGTTCCCGTCAGTCACGTCAGCGAGGTGTTGCGTCACGCCCTGGTGCGCACGCCCGAGCCGATCGACTGGGACGAGGCCGCCGAAGAGGCCGCGCAGGCCGCACGGCTGGCCCAGGCCAGTGCCGCGCCCACCGCCACCGCGCACTGACCCCCGCGCGCTGACCTCGCGCGCAGATCTCGCGCATCGCACCCGGAAAACCCGCCCGACACGGCGGGTTTTCTCGATTCAGGGGGTGGTGGGCGCCGGTTCGGCCGCATCCTGCCCGTGGCGGGATGAAAAACAGCGCGTGGGGTGAAAAACGCCCTTGAGCCTGCGCGCAACTGCGGCTAGAGAACCGCCCACGGGGGGCGATTAGCTCAGCGGTAGAGCGCTTCGTTCACATCGAAGATGTCAGCGGTTCAAATCCGTTATCGCCCACCATCCTCCTTATCCGCCTTGTGCACACCGGCCGTCGGTCCGCAACGGTCGCGGGCCGTCATTGGCCCGTTGCGCGGCGCGATGGCTGCGCTAGTGTATCCGCTCAACCCAGCCCCGAGGCTTTCATGCTGACCCTCTACGGAACTCTTCGCTCGCGCGCCACACGCGTTGTCTGGGCGGCCGAGGAACTTGGACTTCCCTATCGCCGCGAGATGGTGGTTTTTGCCAGCGCGCTGCCCGATCCAAAGGCGCCGGACGCGCCCCTCAACACCGCCTCGGACGCCTTTCTGGCGGTGAACCCGATGGGTCAACTGCCGGCGATGCGGGACGGCGATCTTTGCCTGGGCGAATCCCATGCAATCTGTTTCTACATGGCGCGCAAGGCCGGGGGGGCCGTCGCACCCGACGGACCGGGGGAAGAGGCCGAGGCGCTGCAATGGGCGTTCCTCGCCGCGACGACCATCGAGCCGCAGGCGATCGAGGTGCTCTATACCGTCATGGGCGGAACGGCGGACAGCGCCGAAGGCCAGGCGCGGATCGCCGCCGCGAAGGAAAAGCTGGTGCGCCCCTTGCGCCGGATCGAGGCGCATCTGCAAACCGGCGACTGGCTGGTGGGCGGACGGTTCACCATTGCCGACATCCTGATGGAAGAAACGCTGCGCTATGTCGCCGCCGCGCCGGGTGCCTTTGACGGCTATCCCGCGCTCAGGGCCTGGTTCGACCGGTGTCAGGCGCGGCCCGGCTTTCAGCGCATGTGGGCTGCGCGCAACGCCGAATAGCGGGCACGCGGGCGCGACGGGGCGGTGAGGATTGCGCGCCACGCCGCACCGCCGCGTTATCCCCGGCAAACCGCAAAACCTTGCGTCTCGCGGCGCTGGATGGTCTAGTGCTGGCATAATCAGACAAGCCCAACACGAGCAGCCCGATGTCCGACGATCTCCTCTCCGGCCAAGCCGATACCTATGATGCCTCGTCCATCGAGGTGCTCGAGGGGCTGGAGCCCGTGCGCAAGCGTCCGGGCATGTATATCGGCGGCACTGACGAACGCGCCTTGCATCATCTGGTGGCCGAGATCCTCGACAATTCGATGGACGAGGCCGTCGCCGGTCACGCCAACCGGATCGAGATCGAGCTTCACGACGATTATGCCGTCACCGTCCGCGACAACGGGCGCGGGATGCCGTTCGATCCGCACCCCAAGTTCCCGGGCAAATCCGCGCTCGAGGTGATCTTGTGCACCCTGCACGCGGGTGGCAAGTTCTCGGGCAAGGCCTATGAAACCTCGGGCGGGTTGCACGGGGTCGGGGCGTCGGTGGTCAACGCGCTGTCCGACAGCATGGTCGTTCAGGTCGCGCGCGACCGCAAACTGGTGGAACAGAGGTTCTCGCGCGGGAAGCCGCTGGGGCCGGTCGTGGAAATCGGCGCCGCCCCGAACCGGCGTGGCACCACCACCACCTTTCACGCCGACGAGCAGATTTTTGGCAGCCATCGGTTCCGGCCCTCGCGGCTGTTCAAGATGGTGCGGTCCAAGGCCTATCTGTTCTCTGGCGTCGAGATCCGCTGGAAATCCGCGATCGAGGACGGCGACACCCCGATGGAGGCCAGTTTCCATTTTCCCGGGGGGCTGGCCGACTATCTGAACGAGCAGCTCGACAAGGACACGACCTATGCGGACAAACCCTTTGCCGGCAAGGTCGGGTTCCAGGAAAAGTTCGGTGTCCCCGGCTCGGTCGAATGGGCCATCAACTGGACGCCCATGCGCGACGGTTTCGTGCAAAGCTATTGCAACACCGTCCCCACACCCGAGGGCGGCACCCATGAGGCCGGCTTCTGGGCCGCGATTCTCAAGGGCATCCGCGCTTATGGCGAGCTGGCCAACAACCGCAAGGCCAAGGAGATCACCCGCGAGGACATGACCACGGGCGGCTGCGCGCTGGTCTCGTGCTTCATCCGCGAGCCCGAGTTCGTGGGCCAGACCAAGGACCGGCTGGCCACCACCGAGGCCGCCCGCCTGGTCGAAGGCGCCGTGCGCGACCATTTCGACAACTGGCTTGCGGCCGACCCCAAGGCCGCGGGCGCGATCCTGGATTTCCTGGTGCTCAGGGCCGAGGAACGCCTGCGCCGCCGGCAGGAGAAAGAGACCCAGCGCAAGACCGCCACCAAGAAGCTGCGGCTGCCCGGCAAGCTGGTCGATTGTTCGGCCGCCTCGCGCGAGGGAACGGAGCTGTTCATCGTCGAGGGCGACTCGGCCGGCGGATCTGCCAAGATGGCCCGCGACCGCAAGACCCAGGCGCTGCTGCCCTTGCGCGGCAAGATCCTCAACGTGCTGGGCGCGGCCTCGGGCAAGATGGGTCAGAACGCCGAGATCAACGATCTCTGCCAGGCGATGGGCGTGGGGCTGGGGTCCAAGTTTCGCGTCGACGATCTGCGCTATGACAAGATCATCATCATGACCGACGCCGACGTGGACGGCGCGCATATCGCCTCTCTGCTGATGACCTTCTTCTTCACCCAGATGCGGCCGATGATCGACCACGGGCATCTCTATCTGGCCTGCCCGCCGCTGTTCCGCCTGACGCAGGGCGCGCGGCGGATCTATGCGCTGGACGAGTCCGAAAAGGAGATGTGGCTTGAAAAGGGCCTGGGCGGCAAGGGCAAGATCGATGTCTCGCGCTTCAAGGGGCTTGGCGAAATGGATGCCAAGGACCTGAAGGAAACGACGATGGACCCCGCGTCGCGCAAGCTCATCCGCGTGTCCATCGACGAGGACATCCCGGGTGAAACCGGCGACCTGGTCGAGCGGCTGATGGGCAAGAAGCCCGAGCTTCGGTTCCAGTATATCAGCGAGAACGCCCGCTTCGTCGAGGATGTGGACGTCTGAGGCCCCGAGCAGGCCGTTCGGCCGGACACCGGGGGCTGGGACAAGGGACACCACCATGGGCGCCGGCCGACAGGGGGCCGACCAGCGGCATCGCGCACGCGATCCTCGCCACGCCCTGTCATCCGCCTGCCGAAGACCGGAGGCCGTGGGCTCGGAAACGCTCGAAGCCGGTCCATCTGCGCGTCGGTCAGCCAGAAAAGACTGCTCATCATGCCCCCATCAGTTGGGGAGCGTGAATCACGCGGCCAAGGCATCCGCAAGACGATTAATGGGTCCTGAGCCTAATCAACGAGGCAGACCGCATTCCGGAGAAGCACCTCCTGACATTGCAGGAGGGCGTGTCCGAGGCACAGTTCCGCGAGATGACGCAGGCCAATGTGCAGCTTGTGGTGCCCGAGCCCCTGATTGCCAAGTTCCCGGCCAGCATCCGAACGGACATTGTGACGCTTGAGAGCTTCTTGGGCGATCTTTGCTCTCTTTAACTCGCATGAAGCAAGAGCAAGCAGTTCTCGGGTTAATGAATTATATCCTATTCTTCACAAACGTATTTCCAGAGGTCCTTCAAAACGGGCTCCGTTCGATTTAGGTCTGCGATGATCCTTGACGGGGCGTCAAACCGAGACGTACGGCCCGACGTGAAGGTGTGGGCCGCTTCACGCCTCAAAGTATTCATACGGCCGAGGTCAGATTTAAGGCGGTCTAGGTTTCCTCGAACGTTCAGTTTCCTTTCGACTTTCAGGAGGCGAACTGCGCCGAGCCCGTAAGTGAGCAGAGGGCGAACGTTCTTATCGTAGGTGAAGCCATGAGTGTTGGTAATCTTATCTTCCAGAATCTTCCTGGTTGAGAAAGTTCTTAGATTCCGCCTAACACAATTTCTCGCTATCTCATCAAACGTAGCTTCTAGCCATCCGCAATACTCTAAGACCGCCATCTTGGCGAAAAGAACGGGAACTTCTTGGTCGCTATCTGTTAGGCATTTATTGTACTGTTGATCTAGAAAACTGATAGTTCTCCTCACTCTCCCCGAATGGATCATTGGGCGCCGAAAATTTCAACGGCTCTGTCAAGACGACTTTTTACACGCTCTGTGGCGGCCAAGCCCTCTTTCAGCGCATCTATGCTGAACAAAGGATCCTTTCGAAGTTCGAGGTAACGTTCTCGCACTCTCTTCGCCGGTTCTTGAGCGAGCACAGCCGCGTGACGGTAGACGCCTACAAAAATTGCCTCGACCGTTGCCTTGCTAAGGCGAGGCATGGGTTCTTCTCCTAGCGCCTTTTCGTAGACTATGCTGATGGCAGTGCTGAAGCCTGCCGTTATTTGATCGATTTTCTCTTCAGAGTCGCGCCGGTGGGTGGACATGTAAGCATTGAGATACTTTGAAAGAGGGCCTTTGTATTTCGAATGGTCTTTAGAGAACGCTAGAATACGCAGAATTAGCTCTTCATTCGAGAAACGGTATTTTCGTTGGGGGTCCACCGACATAAGCCGAACAAATTCGGCGGAGGCCGCTAGTGAGCGCAGCATGTTGTTAAACGGGCCGCTATAGATGCAGTTTCTGATCTCTTGGTTTGTGAGCTTTAGTCCGCCTTTATTGAGGCGATGGAAGATCGTAAATAGATACTCTTGATGGGATCGTTTTGAGAGGTCGCATCGCAAAACTGTCACCGGAATAGTAGTATTCTCGATTCTGGAATAGACCTCTGGGTGCTCTCTTTTGATGTAGTCAACGGTTTTATTGGAAATTCTCTTGTCAATATCTGGGAGATTGGAGAGTCTCCACGAATCTTCTGAAAGAAACCGAATTATTGACGTCATTCTTTGCAGGCCGTCGACAACTTGACGTTTTTCGGTTTTGTAGTCCAAGCTTACGCACATGCTGGGGATCGGCAACTGCTTTGCAAGCGAGTCTATGAAGCGGGTTTGCTCTGAAGGTTGCCAGACAACGTCTCGTTGATAGTCCGGCTGGATTTCCAACTGATTTGCATCATGTAGCCGATAAAGGTCCGCGCAAGAGCGGAGTTCGTTGAACGCTACGATGTCGTTTGGGGGCGTCTCGTCGCTTTCATCGGCATATGACAACTCCTCTTCGGCATGCTCAAGTTCGTAATCTAGGTTTTCTTCTTCGATCATGGTGCCTCGGGCGCTGCATCAAAAGCTTCGGTCGGTCAATCTCTATCGTAGATCAGCAGCGGAGATCATTGTCAAAGGCTCGGTTTTACGCGATCCGCATCGGTCGAACGTACAAACGGGAGAGATGTGCCTCATGTCGTGACGTGATGAATTGTGCACGCGGTGGCGACTCGGTGGCGATTCATGCCGAAACGAGAAAAGCCCCCTTGCGGGGGCTTGCTCGTAGTCCTCTGATTTTATCGGAGGATTTTGGCTCCGGCGGTAGGGATCGAACCTACGACCAATTGATTAACAGTCAACTGCTCTACCGCTGAGCTACGCCGGAACATGGGGGCCGTATAGCAAGGGGGTATTGCCGCGTCCAGAGGGCGCGCGCGGTTTTTTTCATCTCTTTGTCACGCCGGGCGAAAGGGCGTATCGGGGCCAGCGGGGCCTTGAAATATCAACAGGTTGCGGGCGTGAAGGTCGATCAGATGGGCCAGCACGTTGCGCGCGGCGGCAGGCAGCAGGGCGGCGGGAACGTCGGTATAGACCTGCTCGGTCACTTCGCCCAGGGTTTGGGCGCCCTGGGTCACAGCCGCGCGAATCGCGGCCTCGCGCGACAGGCGGTGGGCCCGCAGTGCCCGGGTGCGCGCCAGGCCGTCCGCGACTGGCGCCCCGTGACCGGGAAAATAGCGCAAGGCGCCCAGGGCCTCGACCCGGTCGAGGCTGCGCATGAACTCGGTCAGGTCGCCATCGGGAGGCGAGACCAGGCTGGGCGCCCAGCCCATGACGTGATCGCCGGAAAACAGCGCGTCATCGCCCCACTGAAAGCACAGATGTCCCCCCAGGTGCCCGGGCGTGTGGATCGCCACCAGACGCCGGCCGCCGGCCTCGAGCGTGTCGTCATCCGCCAGGCGCCGGTCGGGGGCAAAGGACAGGTCCAACCCCTCGCCACCGCCCAGGGTCTCGCCCAGGGCGGCCATGCGCGCGGATCGCCCGTCGCGGGCACCGCCAAAGGCCAGGATCGGCGCGCCCGTTGCCTCGGCCAGCGGCGCGGCCAGAGGGGAATGGTCCTTGTGTGCATGGGTGACAAGGATCTGCGCCACCCGCTCGCCGGGAGCGAGCGCCGCCAGGATCGCCGCCAGATGCGCGGGATCGGCGGGGCCGGGATCGATCACGCTCACCGCGCCGTCGCCCAGCAGATAGGTGTTGGTGCCGCGCTCGGTCATGGGCGAGGGGTTGGGCGCCAGGACCAGGCGCACGCCCTCGGTCAGCGACAGGGGCTGGCCGGGACGGGGGGAGAAATCGGTTTCGGGTTCGCGGTCGGTCACGGCGGGTCTCGTCAAGCTGCGTCCTCGGGCCTAGAGTATCGCCATGCTTGGCCGATTGCTCAAACCGTTTCTGCCGCGCGGCCTCTATTGGCGGGCCGCGCTGATCGTGTTTGTTCCGGTTCTGACCATCCTTCTGGTCGTTTCGCTGGCCTTCATCCAGCGCCATTATGAAGGGGTGACGCGGCAGATGACCGGCAATTTCGTGCTGGTCGTGCATCACATCCTGGCCGAAACCGACGCCCGCCCCGATACCGCCACCGCCCAGGCCGAGGCCGCGCGCCTGGGCCAGGCCTTTGCCTTGCTCGAGGCGCGGATAGACGCGCGTGCCCCGGCCAGTGACAACGCGGCGTCGCTGCCGTTCTATGATCTGTCCGGGCGCCTTGCGATCCGCGAATTGCAGGCCGGCCTGCCCGAGATGGCCTCGGTGCGCCTGCGGGACGGGGATGTCACCGTGTGGCTGCGCGGCCAGCACGGGTTCTTGCGGCTGAAGTTCCGGCTCAGCCAGATTTCGGCCCGCAATCCGCACCAGATGCTGGTGCTCACGCTGGTGATCGGGTTGGGAATGGGGGTCATCTCGTTCATCTACCTGAAGAACCAGATGCGCCCGATCCGCCGGCTCGCACGCGCGGCCGAGGCCTTTGGCCGCGGGCAGGTGGTGCCCCTGCGGCTGTCGGGCGCGACCGAGGTTCGTGCGGCGGCCTCCGCCTTTCTCGAGATGCGCGAACGCATCGAACGCCATATCGAGCAGCGCACCCTGCTGTTGTCCGGTGTCAGCCATGACTTGCGCACGCCCCTGACCCGGATGCGACTGGCGCTGTCGATGATGGACGACGAGCCCGAGGCCGGCGCCCTCTTGGCTGACGTGTCCGAGATGGAGGCGCTGATCGACCGGTTCCTTGAATTCGCGCGCACCGAGGTTGCCGAACCGCAGGTTCCCACCGACCTCGATACGCTCGTCACCCAGCGCGTGGCCGAAGCCTGCCGGGGCGGGCACGAGGTGCATCTCATCGAGCGGGGCGACGCACCCGGCATCGTTCTGCCGCTCAGACCGCAACTGCTGGCGCGCGCGCTGGACAATCTGATCGGCAATGCGTTGCGCTATGGAACCCGGGCCCGCGTATCCGTGACCCGCGGCGCCGGCGATGTCGTCGTCACCGTCGAGGATGACGGGCCCGGGATCGATCCCGCGCAGTATGACCGGGCGACCCGTCCCTTCGTGCGGCTCGATCCGGCGCGCGGCGCCAGCCGCGGGGCCGGGGCAGGACTGGGGCTGTCGATCGTGGCGGATGCGATGCGATCGCACGGCGGCCGGCTGGAACTGGGCCGCAGCGATACCCCGGGCTATGGCGGGTTGCGCGCGCGGCTGGTCCTGCCGATGAAATCCGGTGGCCACGGCTCGGCCTAGGTCCGGCGGCGGCCCATCATCTTGTCGGAAATACGCACGGGGATTTTCAAGGGGGGCGTGCCCCCCTTGAAGCAGGGGGTCCGGGGGGCGGCAGCCCCCCGGCCTCGCTCGCGTTACTGCGACTGGCTTTGCAGATAGGCGATGATCGCCTGACGGTCGGCCTCGTCGCGCAGACCACGGAAGGACATCCGTGTGCCGCGCATGTACCCGCGCGGATCGGCAAGGAACGCGTCCAGCTCCTCGGGCGTCCAGACCAGTCCGTTCGCACCGGCTTCCTGCATCGGCGCCGAATAGCGGAAGCCATCGACCGCGCCGGCGTGGCGGCCGACGACGCCCGTCAGCAACGGACCGGTGGCATTGCGCGCGCCTTCGCCGACCTGGTGGCAGCTGCGGCACTGGCGCCACAGTCCCTCGCCGGCGGCAACCAGTGCGGGATCCAGCGCCGGGCTGTCCGGTTCGGTCGCCGTCTGCTGCACCGCGTCCTCGGCCGTGGCCGTGGCGGGTGTCGCGGCCGGTGCGGCCCCTTCGCCGCCCTCGGGGGCGCCGGCGTTCTCGGCCACGCCCGACGGCCGGTCGGGCGCAAAGACCGTCACCGCGCCCTCGGGGGTCGATTGCAGGTCGGTCGCCCGGCGGGTGACATGCACCGCGGGGCCGCAATCCGCCATGCAGACCTCATGCGTGAACAGCGGCACCTCGCTTTCGTCGCGGTCGTCCTGATAGAACCCGTCGGCGTTTGGCATCACCACGTCGGTGAAGTTCTCGTTCGACAGGGTGAAGTCATCCTCGACCAATCCGTTGGAATAGAGGATGTAGGCCACGATCGCGTAGGTGTCGTCCGGGGTCAGGATCTGCGCGTTGCCGAAGGGCATCGAGCGGTGCACATAGTCGAACACCGTGGACAGATAGGGCCAGTAGCTGCCCACCGTCTTGACCGGGCGGCGGTTGGTCAGGGTGCCGTCGCCCCCCGCGATGACGGGATAGGCACCCGCGCCCTCGCCGAAATCGCCGTGGCACATGGCGCAGTTCTCGACCCACAGGTCCTCGCCCGTGAGCACGTCACCCGAACCGACCGGCAGGCCGTGACCGTTGGGTTGCACCGACACATCCCAGGCCGCGATTTCCGCGGGCAGGGCAGGGCGACCCAGCCCCAGGGTCTGGGCCGAGACCGGCAGGGCCGCGCCGACCAGCGCGGTTGCGGCGAGGAGCTTAAGAACCGACTTCGACATTTTCCACCGCTCCGTTCTCATAGACGGCCCAGGTCTGGATACCGTTGTTGTGATAGACCGAGTTCAGGCCGCGGATCTCGCGCAGCTGATCCTTGGTCGGCTGGACATAGCCGGTGTCATCCGTCACCCGCGACTGCAGCAACATGGGCGCGCCGTCCCAGTCGATTTCCAGGTAGAAGCGCGACAGCGCATACCGGCCGCCCTGCGTGCCGATGCGCGCCTCGTGCCAGTTGACGCCGCCATCGAGCGACACATCCACGCGGTCGACCGCGCCGCGACCGGACCACGCCAGGCCGGTGATGACCAGCGGGCCCGCGCCATGCAGGATCGGCTTTTGCGGCGAGGGCGAGGTGATGACCGACTTGGGGTCCATCGTCCAGGTCCATTTGCGCGCGCGGCCATCGGGCATCAGGTCGGTATATTTCGACGTTTCCTCGCGGCTTTCCACGGCGGTGTCGGTCACACCGATGCGGCGCAGCCACTTCACCCACATGTTGCCTTCCCAGCCGGGCACGACCAGGCGCACCGGATAGCCGTGTTCCTTGCGCAGCGCCTCGCCGTTGGCGGTCATGGCGACCAGCACGTCGTCCAGTGCCTTTTCCATCGGGATCGAGCGGCCGTTCGACGAGGCATCGGCCCCTTCGACATAGACCCAGGTGCCCTCGGGCTTGACGCCGGCTTCCTGCAGCAGCAGGCGCAGCGGGATGCCCGAATATTCCATGTTGTGGATCATGCCGTGGGTGAATTGCGCGCCGTTCAGCTGCGCACCGCCCCATTCCATGCCCGAGTTCGCGGCGCATTCGCAGAAATAGACGTGGTTTTCGCGCGGGAAGCGTTGCAGATCCTCCCAGGTGAAGACCAGCGGCCGATCCACCAGACCCGTGATCATCAGCCGGTAATCGTCTTTCGACAGTTCGATCGCGCCCGAGTGGTGACGCTCGAACGCGCAGCCGGCAGGGGTGATCGTGCCGTCCAGCGCGTGGATCGGCGTGAAGTTGATCGACGAGATCGGGTCCGCCGTCAGCCAGACACCGTGCGCCGCACCACGTCGCTTTCGAACCGGATCGGCATGCCGTAGGGCGTGGCGTCGACGCCGTCGCCGGTCATGGTGGCCCAGTCCTGGACCTCGGTGATCAGCGGGTCGGCTTCCTGCGCGCCGGCGGCGGCGCCGATCACGGCCCCCCCGGCGGCAAGGCCCGCGGTGCGCAGAAAGGCGCGGCGGCTGGTGCCGACCGGCTCGCGCATGTCGTCATCGGACATGTCGGTCATGACGCTTGCTCCTTCGTTTCTCGGTTAGATTCCGGTCACCGTGACGGTGTCGTTGGGTTCGGCGGTGACGCGGCCCTGGCGGCGGATGTAGGCCTCGACCAGGTCCCAGATCATCGGCCCTTCGGTGCCCTCGTTGACCGAGGCCCACCCGCCGACCGTATAGCTGCGGGCCGGGTCCAGTGCCTCGCCCGTGCGGGTCAGCGTCAGGCCGGTGATGCGTTCGCCGATCGGCTTGGCGATGTCGATCGCATAGGCCAGCCCGCCCAGGCGCACCATGTCGCCGCCCTGCTGATAATAGGGGTCGGTGTTGAACAGGTTGTCCGCCACATCTTCCAGGATGGCGTGGATCGTCTCGCCGGTCATCTCGGTGCGGTAGACCTGACCATAGGTCATCGAGGTGACGCTGTGGATATCCTCGCGGGTGATGGCGTCGCCCGGCATCAGGCTGGCGCCCCAGCGCACGCCCGGCGACATGGCGATTTCGGTGTCGCGCTCGGCCATGACGGCGTCGCAGATCAGGTTGTCCCAGGTGCCGGCGAAATTGCCACGCCGATAGAGCAGGCTGTCGGTATGGCCGACGACCTCTTCCATCTGGTCCTTGTAGGGCGCGCGCTCGGTCTCGATCACGGCGGCCATGTCGGCATCGGGTTCGATCACATCGGCGAAGATCGGGATCAGCTTGTGGCGGAAGCCCATCATCTGCCCGTCGCGCACATCGAGATCGAGCCGCGTCACGAATTTCCCGTGCGAGCCCGAGGCAATGAGCAGCGTGTCGCCGACCAGCACGGGTTCGGGCAGGGCGTCATGCGTATGGCCGGTCAGGATCACGTCGATCCCCTGCACGCGGCTGGCCATCTTGCGGTCCACGTCGAAGCCGTTGTGCGACAGCACCACAACCAGATCGGCACCGGCGGCCTTCACCTCGTCCACCATTTCCTGCATCCGCTCGTCGCGGATGCCAAAGCTGAATTCGGGGAACATCCAGCGCGGGTTGGCGATCGGCGTATAGGGGAAGGCCTGGCCGATCACCGCGACCTTGGCGCCGCCCCGGTCGAACCAGGTATACGAGGGGAAGTCCTCGAAATGTTCGTCCCACTCCACGTCGAAGATGTTCTGACCCAGGAACGGGAAGTTCAACTGATCGACCAGTTCCATCACCCGGTCGGTGCCAAAGGTCCATTCCCAGTGCGAGGTCATCGCCTCGGTCCCCAGCGCATTCATCACGTTGACCATGTCCTGACCGCGCGACAGGTAGGACGACATCGACCCGTGCCAGGTGTCGCCGCCATCCAGGATGATCGCCTCGGGACGGTCGGCGCGGATCGCCTTGACCACGGTGGCGACACGATCCAGCCCGCCCATGCGGCCATAGCTGCGGCCCAGGGCGACAAAGTCCTCGTAGGTCAGCGCATAGGCATCGCGCGAACCGGGCGTCAGGTTGAACATGCGGATGAAATCGTTGCCCACGACGTGCGGCGGCTGGCCGCGCACCTCGCCTACGCCAAAGTTGAACTCGGGCTCGCGGAACCAGATGGGTTTCAGTTGGGCATGGATGTCGGTCACATGGATCAACGAGACATTGCCGAACGTGTCGAAGCGCAGCAGGTCATCCTGGGTCAGGGCCTGTTGCGCCGCCAGCTTGGACCAGTTGCCAAAGCCCGAGACGCCATAGAGCGCCGAGGCGGCGACCGATGCTTGCAGGAACTCGCGCCGGGAAATCATGGGGTGTCTCCTATCGGCCAGGGAGGGGGCCGGTCGAAGATGGCAGGTTTCGGGAGGAAAACATGCCAATCTTCAAAGAAATGAATATAGCCGGACGGGAAGAAACCGCGAGTCGCGGCGGTCCGGAACGGTGGGAGAGAGGGGGCAGGGGCGCGGGCAAGCCACACGCCCCTGTCCGGTTCATCAGGGACGCACCGACACGCCCTCGACGCTGAGACCGTTGCCGCGCGAGGCGACATACAGTTCGAGCGCGCGGAACTCGTCCGATCCCTCAGCAAAGGTCTCGGCGCGGGTGTCGCGGATACAGCCGCGGAAGCGGTTGTGGATCGACACCATGCCCGCGTTCTTCAGGCGATAGGTGGGGAAGCCGTTGATCTGCCCCTGGCTGAGGTGGTCGGCGCGGATCATCCGGCCCCAGCTCTGCTCGTGGCAGCTGGCGCAGGACAGTTCCAGTTCACCATAGCGGGTGTAATACATCTCGCGGCCCTGCTCCCAATAGGGGGCGGCGGCACCGTCGATCTGCACATCCACCGGCATCCCGCGCGACTGCATCGAGATATACGAGGTCATCGCGGTCATCTGATCGCCGCTCCAGCGCCAGGCGTCGGCGCCCATGCGTTCGGTGCGGCAATTGTTGACATAGTCTTCCATCGACCACAGCACGCCGTTGGCGTTCAGGTGGGGCATGTGGGCGCGGACGCCTGCCATGCTTTCCTCGGCATCGCCGTGGCAGTCCTGACAGGACTGGCCGGCGGTGCCGTCAACGGTGGTCCACAGTTCGGCCCCTTGCTCCACCGCCAGCATGGCGGGGTTTTCGAAGTCGTCCATCTGCAGGGCCCGCGTGTCCGGCGTGCGGAACAGCCAGCCCGAATACCGTTCCGGCAAGTTGGGCGTGACGGTGTCGTCGCTCGGGGCGCGGGTGACCAGGTGCAATTCGCCGTCGATCACCAGTTCCGCCGACAGGTCGGGGTCGGCGACGGCCGCCCCCGTCCACAGCGCGGCAACGCAGGCCGAGGCCAGCGCAAGCGTTTTCGCAGTCTTCAGGTGCTGCATAGTGTCTCCTCCCAGACTTCTGTTGCGCCGCTTCTCAGCTGACTTCGAACGCTTCGGTCGCGGTATAGACCTCGCCGTTGTCGTCATACCAGGTGAAGACGAACTCGCCGGATTCGGGCACGAGGGCCTCGAATTCCATGTAGGGGTTCGCCGAGATGGCGGGTTCCAGCGCGGCGTCGATCACCATCACCCCGTTGAATTCGCAGGTGAAGCGGTTGATGATCTGGCGCGGAATCGTCTCGCCGGCCGAGTTGCGGCGCTGGCCGGATTCCATGTCGTGGTTGATCAGCGTCTTGACGGTGATCGAATCCCCGGCCGAGGCGCGGCGGGGCAGGCGGATGCGGGTCTGACATCGGTCATGATGCGGTTCTCTGATGGTAAATCTGGCTCAGCCGCCGCAGCCGCCGATGGTGACTTTCACCTCGACCCGGGTGGTCTTGAAGGTGCCGTCAGCCATCTTGGCGATTGCCATCACGTCCCCGGTGCGGCCCAGGCGGATGCGGGTGGCGATCATCGGGGCGCCCGAACCGGGGCCAAAGGTGAAGCGGCCCACGTTCGGCGGTGGGGTTGCCGGTCGCGATCAGCACGATCTCGGTGGCGCCCGGCGCTTCGACCGAGATCGGAACGGTGTTGCCGTTCTCGGCGATTTCCGGGGCAGTGATGGTCACGCCGCCGTCTTCCATCGCGGCGCCGCCGGTGTAGGCAACAACGGCGTCTTCGACGGCATCGGCGAGCGCGGCCATCCGGCAGCATGGCCACAGCCGAAGCGCCCAGGCCGATCGCGAGGGTGTCGCGTCTTGTCAGCATTGAGGACTCTCCTTGTCAAAACGGGTTCGGGGCGCCGGACCGGATCAGTCGGTCAGCGTCATCAGATAGGCGAGCGTGTCCTCGATCTGCTGCGCGTCAGCAGCGGACCGAAGGTTTCAGGGTTGGCGGCGCGGCCGGTGTAACCGTCGCCGGGGCGGATGAAGCCCGTCGTGCGATAGAACGACGGCATCCGGGTATCGGGGAACATGTGCTTGGCATCGACCGGATGCCGCGCAGCTCGGCCTCGGTCCAGCGGCTGCCGACACCATCCAGCGAGGGGCCGACATCGCCCCTGGAACTGGACGTTCGGCAGCGACGAGAACTGGTGGCAGGCGACGCAGTTGCCCTGCGCGCGGTTCGAGACCACCGCGACCCCCGTTCTCGGCGACGCCGGGCGCGCCGGTCAGCGAAGCGGGAATCTGCACGTCGTCCACCCAGACCACATCACCAGGGGCGACTTGGGCGGTGGCGGCGCCGGCGAGGGCGAGTCCGGCGGCGACGAGACCGCTCAGGGCTTTCAGCTTCATGGATGTCCTCCCTGACATTCAGAGTTGTTTCTTGCGCTCTCCCAAACGCGATCCGGGGCATCGTAGCCCATGGCATACCGGGTCGGCAACAGGAAATTCAATTATTTGCATATTGTCGTATACACAGGCTTTCCGCCCCCTGCAAGCCAGGGACAGGGGGCGAAAGAGACGATATTTATCAACCGGTTGACGATACAGGCCCGGGTCAGTTCCCGGGATTCAGGTTGCGCGCCACATAGTGCTGGAAGTGCTCGTCGCCCTCGTAGCCGCGTTCCAGCACCCATTGCAGCATCAGGCGCGTCGTGCCGCGTTCGAAGGCGCCGGGCATGACCATGACGGCGTTCTGCGCGGCGGTGCCCGATTCGGGAATCGTCTCGGGCATGAACAGCATCGTCGGGGTGAAGACCACGCTCCAGCGGTTCATCATGTCGCGCTCGTCCATCTCGACCCCGTCGAAATCGGTGACGGGCACATTGCCGAACAGATTCATCTGAACGACCATGAAATCGTCGCGCAGCATCTGGGCGATGCGGTCGTCGGTATAGACGTGCTCATGCATCCGCGTGCAATAGATGCAGCCGCGCTGTTCCACCAGAACCAGCAGGCGCTTGCCCTCGGCATTGGCCTCGGCCAGGTCGTCGTGCATGTCCTTGAAGGTCTCGACGATCCAGTCGGGCTTGTGCAGGCCGTCCTCGCCCAGGGGCGGAACGGGCTGATCGGCGCGGGCCGGGCGGATCAAGGCGGGCGCGGCCAGCGTCAACGCGGCACCTGCCAGAAATCTGCGGCGATTCGAAAGCATTCTCTCTGTCCTTTCCTCAACCGATGGTGGCCATCCAGGGCATGACCTCGATCAGCCACTGGGCGATGTAGTTCAGTGTATTGGTGGCGATCAGAACCGCAAAGACAATGAGCATGACCCCCATCACCTTTTCCACATACTGCAGTTTGTCGCGATGCCTGCCCACCCAGGCCAGAAACGGCCGGGCGAACAGTGCCGCGATCACGAAGGGCAGGGTCATGGCCAGCCCGTAGACCGCCAGCAACGCGGTTCCGCGCACCAGGTCCCCCATCCCCGAGGCGATCATCAGGATCGCCGCCAGCGCCGGACCCACGCAGGGCGTCCAGCCAAAGCCGAACGCCAGCCCCATCACATAGCTGCCGACGATCGATTTGGGCGAGCCCGCGTCCTCGATTCGCGCCTGGCGATACAGCAGCGCGATCTTCACGACGCCCAGAAAATGCAGGCCGAACACCAGAAGCACCGCCGCGGCCACCCAGCGCAGGGTTTCCTTCCACTGGATGAACGCCTGCCCCAGCGCGGTCGCGCCCAGGCCCAGCAGCATGAAGATGGTGGTGACGCCCAGGGCAAAGGCGATCGCCGACAACACCAGACGCCGTTGCGCGCCCGGCGCAAGCCCTTGATCCGACCTGAGTTCCGTCATCGACAACCCGGCCATGTAGCACAGGTAGAACGGCACCATGGGCAGGATGCAGGGCGACAGGAACGACAGGATCCCGGCCAGGGCCGCCCCGCCGAACGTGATATCAAACATGGATGCGCCCCTCCTGGCGACGTGCTCCGGCGGCCTCTCCTCGGGGCCCTTGCCCGGACTTCTCAAAAACATTACAATGTTCATATGTATAATTTCCGCCGTCAATCCGGATTCTTGGCCGGAGTCCCGCGAGGACGGCGGGGGCAGGGGTGCAATGATCCACAAGGTTCTGGTCCGGGGGCTGGCTGCAGTGGCGCTGATGGCGTATGCCGCCACGGCGCAGGCGCAGGAATTCCGCCTGCTGATGATCGAACAGGTCGGCTGCTATGTCTGCGCCGCGTTCAACCGCGATGTCGCCCCGGCCTACGAGGCCTCGGCCGAGGGGCAGGTGGCGCCTTTGGTGCATGTCGATCTGCGTGGCCCCTTGCCCGAGGGTGTGACCCTGGCGTCACGCCCGTTCGTGACGCCCACCTTCGTGCTGATCGGCCCCGACGGGCACGAGCTGGAGCGTCTGACCGGTTTCCCGGGCGAGGATTTCTTCTGGCCCTATGTGAACGAGATGTTCGACCACGCACGGGCAGCCCTGGCGGGGTGACGCCACACCGCCCGGTGCCGCGCGTGCCGGCATGACCTGAAAACGGCGTTCCCCGGGGCGCTGGTCCTCGATTCCCGCTGCGCACCATGCTAGGTTCGCGCGCGAGAACGGGTCCGGTGCGTCGGACCGCAGGGCAGGGTGAACGGGGCGATGGCACCAGATGGCCAGAACGCTGAGGGAAGGCGCGGCTCGCAGGCTGCGGACCGAAGCTGCGCGCCCTACGCCGTCGACCCCGAGACCCTGGCCGCCGAAGCGCGCGAGGCCTCGGATTTCCTGAAGGCCCTGGGGCACGAAGGGCGGCTGCTGATGCTCTATCACCTGTGCGAACGTGACCACACGGTGACCGAACTGGAACAGCTCATCATGTCCCGCCAGGCGGCGGTCAGCCAACAGCTTGCGCGGCTGAGGCACGAGAAACTGGTGACGACGCGGCGGGATGGCAACCAGATCATCTATTCGCTGGCCGACCCCAAGGTGCGCGAGATGATCGCCGTGATCCAGCGGCTGTTCCGGGGCGCGTGACAGGGGTGTAGACGCCGCTGCGCGGTCGCCATCCAGGTGTGCGTCCCTCACTTGTCGAGAGCGCACCCGGCGATGGTGCCCTTTTCCACCGAGTTTCCGGTTTCCGTCCCCTCGAACAGGGCCGCCTTCCCGGCCGAGATTATCGCCTGGCTGCGGGGAGCCGACTATAGCAGGGTCCTGAAGGACCGAGCGGATGACGATGTCGACGCGGACCACGCCCATCTGAAAGCCGGCAAAGGTGAAGACTTGAGGCTGCGCGCGCTTGTTCTCGACGGTCGCGGGGAGTCGATCGGTTTTCGCGACGACCATCCCGACCGCCACGGCCGGCTGTGGCGGACCAAAGCTGCCTTGCGGAACCCTTGCGCGGGTAACGGGCAGGGGGTCTTCGCGAACACATCGGGTCTGACCCATCTGGATGGGCAGGACTGATCCTCGCGGTTTGGTCTGATCCAGATCAAGGACCATATTCGCATTCCGGCATATTCCCCCTTGAAACGCAGCCGGAGGGACCGGGATGGATCAGTTCATTGCCTTCATCGAATGGGCGGGCGAGGCCCGGGCCGGCGCGCTGTTCGGTCTGATCACCGGGGCGATCTTTGGCATCGCGGCGCAGCGGTCGTCCTTCTGCCTGCGGGCCGCGACGGTGGAATTCGCGCGGGGCATCCTGGGCGGCAAGGTCGCGGTCTGGCTGCTGACCTTCTCGACCGCGCTGTTCTGGGTGCAGGCGGCGCAGTGGTTCGGTCTCTTCAACGCGGTCGATTCGCGGATGATGTCGGTCGCGGGGTCATGGTCGGGGGCGATCATCGGCGGGCTGATCTTTGGCGTCGGGATGGTTCTGGCGCGGGGGTGTTCGGGGCGCTTGCTGGTCCTTGCCGCGACCGGCAACCTGCGGTCCGTGGTCTCGGGGCTGATCTTTGCCGTGGTCGCGCAGATGAGCCTGCACGGATGGCTGGCGCCCCTGCGCAACTGGCTGGCGGCGCTGTGGGTCACGCCGAACGGGCGCAACCTGAACCTGCTGACCATGCTGCACCTGCCCGATGTGACTGGTCTGTTTCTGGGGGCCGCGCTGGCGGTGGTGGCGATCACCGTTGCGCTGCGGGCCAAGATCGGTGCGCGCGTTCTGGTCTTTGCGTCGGGTGTCGGATTCGCGGTGGCCGTGGGCTGGGTGCTGACCTGGACGCTGGCGGAATACGCCTGGGAGCCGGTGAATGTCACCTCGGCCACGTTCACGGGGCCCTCGGCCAACACGCTGATGTTCTTCCTGGAACCGTCGCCCGCGCTGAATTTCGATGTGGGGCTGGTGCCGGGTGTGTTCCTGGGCGCTTTCCTGGCGTCCTGGTTCGCGGGAGAGTTCCGCTTTCAGGGGTTCGACGGCGAAAAGACCATGCGGCGGTCGATGTTCGGCGCGGTTCTCATGGGGTTTGGCGGGATGCTGGCGGGGGGATGCGCCATCGGCGCGGGGGTCACCGGCGGGTCGATCTTTGCCGCGACCGCATGGCTGGCCCTGTTCTGCATGTGGATCGGAGCGATGCTGACCGACCTGGTCATCGACCAGCGCGGCGCCCGGCTACAGCCGGCATGACCCCGGGCGCGGGGAAAAAGCCGGGCCTTTTCCCCTGACAGTCCGGCCCCGCTGCTCTAGGGTTTCCCCATCCCGGAGACGGGGTGCACGTCAACACACCGATGCAGACCTAAGGGGGAAAACACATGGAATTCATCATCAGCCTGATTGCCGGGGCCGTGGGCGGGAACGTCGCGGGCGGCCTGCTGCGCAACCTCAATCAGGGAACGCTGATCAACTCGATCGCGGGCATCGTCGGCGGTGGCCTGGGCGGCCAGATCCTGTCGATGCTGGGTGCCGGCGGCATGGCGGACGCGGCGGCGTCGGGTGGCATGGATATCGGTGCCATCGTCGGGCAGATTGCCTCGGGCGGTGTCGGCGGCGGCGTGGTGCTGGCGATCGTCGGTTTCGTGCGCAACATGATGTCGCGCTGAGCGGAGTCCGCGTCGCCTTGTGCGGGCGGATCGTCCCATCCCAACCTGATCCGACTGCCCGCGATGCGGTGGTTCGGGGGACCTTCGGGTCCCCCGAATGCGTTCATCCTTCGGCAACGAAACGATAGCCGCTGCCGTCGCGTTCGACACGTCCCAACCCGCCCGGCAGGTGAAAGCCCGCGATGCGCATCTGCCCGCCCGCCAGCTGGTCCAGCAGCGACACCCGGGTCTGCGCCGCCAGCGGCTGATCCTGATCCGACCCGCTGTGCCAGTCCGGACGGGCAAAGGCGACGTGATCGTTGCCCAGCGAATCCCCGGTGACCATCAGGCTTTCCGATCCGTCCCGCAATTCGAACGCCATGTGCCCGGGCGTGTGGCCCGGCGTCAGGCGGGCGGCGATGCCGGGCAGGATCTCGGCACCATCCTCGAAGAAGGTGACGAGGTCCGCGATCGCCTCGAGCCGTCGCTGCGCGCCGACCGCGAAGGCCGTGCGCGCCTGGCCGATGGTCGAGACGGTGTTCGCATCCATCCAGTAGTCGAACTCGGCCCGGCCCATGAGGATCTCGGCGTTAGGCAGGAACGGGTCGCCGAAATCATCGAGCATGCCCCAGATATGATCGGGGTGGCCGTGCGTGACGACAAGATGGGTGATGTCCTCGGGGGCGAGGCCGACGGCATCCAGCGTTTCCGGCAGCAGACCGGCGGTCGGCTGGAAATCGGGGCCCGAGCCGATGTCGAACAGCACCACGCGGTCCTCGTGCCTGAGCAGCGTCAGGTTGCACGGCGGCGTCAGCGGCCCGGCGGGAACGTGATGCGCGGTCAGGATCGCTTCGGCCTCGGGCTCGGGCATCGGGCCCAGGATGAAGTCGCGCGGCAGCACCAGGTTGCCGTCGGACAGCATCTCGATCCGCATGGACCCCAAGGTCGCGCTGGCCTGCGCCAGGGCGCGGCGCGGCATGGCCTGCGCCCCCAGCAGCGCGGCCCCGCCCATCAAGAGTGTGCGTCGTGAAATCTGCATGGAATCCCCCTGCTTGGACCGCGCCCGGACAGGGACGCGAGACGTGAAACCGATTGTCCGCCCGGCGGTGGGAGAACACGCCGGCAGCCTTTCGCAAGCATAGCGCGAGACAGCGCGATGGCAAGGCTCCATGCAGGTTCTTGCATGTTGGCGGCGGGGCCGCGCCGCAACGGCTGGAACCGGCGCGGGAGAGGCGGGCACAAAGCGCGCCAGCCCTGCGTCCGGGGCTTGCATTCTTGCGGCTGAAACGGGAATCTGCCGCCACAGCCCGCCGCAACTGGCGCATTGCAGCAAGGGATCCTCGCATGGACAGCATTTCCTATGGCGTGATGGCCGCTCTGGTCGGGCTGGTTGCGGGCGTGGTTCTGGGACTTTCCGCCAGGCTGGGCAATTTCTGCACCCTCGGCGCCCTGGAAACGGCCGTCTACGGGGGCGACCAGCGGCGGCTCAGGCTGTGGGGAATCGTTCTTGCGGTGTCCATCGCCGGCGTGTTCCTGGGATCCGCGATCGGCCAGGTCGAGATCGAGGAGAGCTTCTATCACCAGATCGCCTGGAACCCGTGGTCCTCGATCGTTGGCGGGTTGCTGTTCGGTTACGGCATGGCGCTGGCGGGAAATTGCGGCTTTGGCGCGCTGGTGCGCTTTGGCGGCGGCGATCTGCGGTCGCTCGTGGTGGTCGTGGTCATGGGGGTTTTCGGCTTCATCACCCTGTCGGGCCCGCTGGCGCCGCTGCGGGTCGCGCTGTTCGATCAGCAGGCGGCACAGGGGCCCCAGGGCATCGCCGCGACGATCGAATCGATCGCCGGGGTGCCGCAACTGATCAGCGCGCTGGTCATCGCCGCCGGTTTTCTGGTCTGGGCGCTGGCCTATGGACCGCTGCGCCGCGCCCCGGTCGAAATCGCCTGGGGCGTCGTCGCCGGTCTGGCGGTGGTCTTTGCCTATTGGGGCACCAGCTGGATCTGGCGCGAGAGTTTCGGCGAGATCGGCGTCGAAGGGTTGTCCTTTACCGCACCCGTGGGGCGCACCATCATCTTCCTGATGACCTCGACCGCGGGCGGGATCAATTTCTCGGTCGGATCGGTGCTGGGGGTGATGGCCGGCGCGCTGGTCGGGTCGCTCTGGCGTGGCATGTTCCGCTGGGAAGCCTGCGAGGACCCGCGCGAACTGGGCCGGCAGGTGGGCGGCGCGGCCCTGATGGGCATCGGCGGCGTGATCGCGCTGGGATGTTCGGTCGGGCAGGGGGTCAGCGCCTTTGCGACGCTGGCCTGGTCCGGCCCGGTCACGCTGGCCGCCATCGCGGCCGGCGCGCTGGCCGGATTGCGCGGCCTGATCGGCGCGGCCGAGGCCGAGTGAGCGCGCGCGCTCAGTCCGCCATGAAGGCGTGCACCTGCGCCAGGGCAGGCGCCAGCGCGGTGCGGATCACCTGACCCTGGCGCAGGTCCGTCAGGATGCCCTCGACCTTGTCCTGGATGAAACCCTCGGTGTCGTCCCACAGCATCGGCCGGGCCGCATCGGGCGCCCCCAGCGCCACGCTGCGCGCTGCGCGATAGAGCGCGCGGTTGCGGTGCGACAGGACCTCGGAGGCATCGTAATGCCCCTGCCGCACCGTCGCCGTCCTGAGTTCCACCGCCTGCACCGCAAAGACCAGCGCGGCCGCCAGGAAATGCTCGCTCGCATCGACGCTTTCCCGCGCCAGATTGGCCGCGTTCATCGCCTGGCTGTTGATGTTCTGGTTGAACTGTTCGGCGTGCGACGGATAGAGATCGGCCATCGACCGGCCATAGAACTGCACCAGCGGCGCGACCGAGTTGCAGGTCAGTTGCAGCGATTTCAGCCCCATGTTCAGCCCGTGGCCGGTGTTGCCCACCAGCGAGGGCGACAGCCCGTTGTTGAACTCGGGCGTGACCAGCATGGCGATCTGCACATCCAGATGCTTGAGCAGCATCGCCAGATGCAGCCGGATCTGATCACAGGCGATGGCGGTATATTGCGCCAGGAAATTGCCGGTATGATAGACCTCGCCGGTGTCGGGATCGACCAGGGGATTGTCGTTCGCGCTGTTGGCCTCGGTGGTGATCTGGCGCGCGGCGAGGGCCAGTCCGTCCGCGATCGGGCCGGTGTATTGCGGCAGGCAGCGCAGGGAATAGCGGTCCTGGATCAGCTTGCCCTGACGATGCCCGCGGTCGCCCGCGGCCTCGGACCGGATCAGCGCCGACCCGTCGAGCAGGTCGCGCATCAGCGCCGCGCTGAAAACCTGACCGGGATGCGGCTTGACCGCCTGGATCGTCGGGTGAAAGGACTGGTTGGTGGCCAGCAGGGCCTCGGCCAGCAGGGCGTGGGTATGCAGACCCAGCGCGAACACCGTCGCCGCCCGTCCCATCGCGTTCGCGGCCACCCCGGTCGAGGCGGTGGTGCCGTTGTTCAGCGCCAGCCCCTCCTTGGGGCGCAGGATCAGCGGCTCCAGCCCCAGACGGGCCAGCGCACTGTGGCAATCCAGCACTTCGTCGCCCCAGTCGACCAGAAAGGCGGGGTCCAGGCCGATCACGCTGGCACCGATATAGCTGAGCGGAACAAGGTCGCCCGATGCCCCGATCGAGCCGCGCTGATAGGCGTGCGGCGTGATCCCCGCATTGAGGAAGGTCACATACCGCTGGATCAGGTCCAGCCGGACACCGGAATATCCCTTCATCAGGGAATTGACGCGCAACAGCATGGCGGCGCGCACGTCCTCGGCCGGCAGGCGCGGGCCGGTCGCGGTCTTGTGGTGCCACAGCGCGATATGCTGCAATTCCACCATCCGTTCGACCGGCACCCGCTGGTCCGCCATCCCGCCATAGAGCGTGGTCACGCCATACACCTGTTCGCCCTGGGCCACGGCGGTTTCGATGCGCCCCTGCGAGGCCGCGATTCGGCCCAGAACGTCGGGCGCGTCCGACAGGGCGACCTGGGCGCCCTTCGACACCGCCACGATATCCGCGATGCTCAGCCCTTCGCCGCTGATGGTGATCATGCTGCCCTCCCAGGTGATTCCCTGACCCGAGGCTAACAGGACCGCCGGGGCGGGCAATGGGTCTTATCCATGGAAACAAAAAACGCGCGCGCCCGATCGGACCGGGCACGCGCGCATCGGAAACCCGCAGGGGCGGATCAGGGAATGATGCGCTGATAGCGCACGCCCGCAAGCGACGCGCCCGCGATCAGTCCCGCCTGGCCGAACACGACCGCGATCACCGGCGAGAACATCGTCGTGGTCTGGATCCCCGCCGACCCGCCCTGGTTCGGGGTGGCATAGCGGATGTCGGCCGACGCCGCCCACCCTTCGCCGGCGCGGAAATCGGCCAGGGCCTGTGGCGTCATGAAGAACAGCACATGGGCATATTGCTGCGCGCCGATCTGCAGGCCGGCGCTGACCCGCGTGGCCGAGTAGTAATCCACCGTCGCGTCGTTGATCCTGAGCGCGCCCTGTCCGAACGATCCGCCGACCAGGAACCCGGCCTCGGTCACCAGCGGCATGTAGAGAATGCCTTGCGCGTCCTGGAACAGCGTGTCCAGTTCCGGGTGGTTCTGGCGCAGATAGTCCCGCGTGGCATCCACCCGGCTGTCCAGACGTTCGGCGTTGAAATTCCCGACGGGGTTGCCGCAGGCGGCAAGGGTGGCCAGCGCGGCGCCGCCCATCAGCAGGCCACGGCGCGAAAGATGGCGCGAAGGACGCGAAATTTGGGTCATGCTCAACCTCTATGATGCAGCCCGGGATCTGCCGCCCCGTGACCGGAAAACCTGTGTTGCAAGACTATACGAGACCTTGCGGCGCTTGTCACCTGCGCCGCAAGCCCTTGGGCGAATCGCCGCGCAACCGGGGCGTCAGCCGCGCAGGGCGCGCGCTGCCGCCGGGGCGAAATAGGTCAACACGCCGTCGCAACCCGCGCGCTTGAACGACAGCAGGCTTTCCAGCATCACCGTCTCGCCCAGCCAGCCGCGTTCGATCGCGCCCGCCAGCATCGCGTATTCGCCGCTGACCTGGTAGGCAAAGGTCGGCACGCCGAATTCGTCCTTTACCGCGCGGCAGATGTCGAGATACGGCATGCCCGGTTTCACCATCACCATGTCGGCGCCTTCATCGAGATCGCGCGCCACGCAGCGCAACGCCTCGAGCCGGTTCGCGGGGTTGACCTGATAGGTCTTCTTGTCGCCGACCAGCCGACCCGAGGCCCCGACCGCATCGCGGAACGGGCCGTAGAAGCCGCTCGCGAATTTCGCGGCATAGCTCAGGATTGCGACGCCCTGGAAACCCGCAGCCTCGGTCGCGGTGCGGATCGCGCCGATGCGCCCGTCCATCATGTCGGACGGCCCCAGGATATCGGCCCCGGCCTCGCATTGCGCCAACGCCATCCTGACCAGCGCCTCGACGGTTTCGTCGTTCAGGATCTGACCGTCCACGACGAACCCGTCATGGCCGTTGATGTTGTAGGGATCGAGGGCAATGTCGGTCATGACCGCCATCCCGGGCAGCTCGGCCTTGAGCAGACGGATCGCGCGGTTGGTCAGGTTCTCGGGGTTCCAGGCCTCGGCGCAATCTTCGGTGCGCAGATCGGGCGCGGTGTAGGGAAACAGGCAGATCGCGCCGACACCGGCCTCGTGCGCCTCGGCGGCCTTGCGCAGCATCACGTCCAGCGACAGGCGGCTGACACCGGGCATCGAGGGCACGGGTTCCTCGACGCCGGTGCCCTCGCGGATGAACACCGGCCAGATCAGGTCGGCGGCGGTGACCGCATGTTCGGCCACCAGATCGCGCAAGGCATGGGTGCGACGCATCCGACGCAGGCGCGCGGCGGGAAAGGGGGCAGGGGCGTGAACGGGCATCGGCGTATCTCCCAGAAACTTGCGGCCTTGGTGCCACGCGCGCGGCGTGACCTCAAGTCCCCGGTCGGTTTCCCGGTTGGCCCCGCCGCGAAACATGATTAATCAGGGAGAGTCCCAAAACGCGCGGCTGATTGTGACGGATTCTCTGTTTTCCACCATCGACCTCCGGTCGTTCTCGAATGTCTGGTTCTGGCTGGTGTTGGCGGTCGCCTGGTCGAACGCCAGCCACTTCCTGCTGGGCGTGCCGTTTGACCTGGTGCAGACCGCGCGTCGCAAGGGGGGCGAAGCGATGGCGGATTTCGAGACACTGGCGCGCATCCAGTCCCGCCGCCGGATGCAGATCATGGAGCGCGCCGGGGTCTGGCTGGTCGCCTTCTGGATGGCGGTGCTCAGCGCGCTGGCGGTTCTGGGGTTTCGCTATGGGCTGGAATTCGCGCAGGCGCTGGTCCTGCTGCTGGGGCCCCTGACGCTGGCCGCCTGGCTGACCCTGCGCCTGGCCGCGCGGATCGACCGCGGCCTCTATCCCGAAGGCGATGCCATGGCGCGCGCCTTTGGCCGCCAGCGCATCCTGGTCCAGGCAATCGGGTTGTTCACGATCCTTGTCACCACCATGTGGGGCATGTGGCAGAACCTGACCCTGCGCGCCCTGGGCTGAAAGGAACGACAGAATGGCCCCTGACCGCCTGGTGATGGGCGGCGCGCCCGAAGGGTTCGACGCCGAAATCCTGCGCCGTGAAATCGTCAAGCGCGCCGCGCCGGTGATCCATGTCGCCCGCGACGACAAGCGGCTGGAGGCGATGCGCGCGTCGCTGGCCTTCTTTGCGCCCGATCTGGTGGTCCTGGTGCTGCCGGCCTGGGATTGCCTGCCCTATGACCGCGTGTCCCCGAACCCCGAGATCCTGGCCCGCCGCATGGCCACGCTGGCGGCGCTGGCGCAGGGGGTGCCGGGGCCCTTCGTGCTGCTGACCACGCTGAACGCCGCGATGCAGAAGCTTCCGGCGCGCGACCTGGTGACCGCGTCCAGCTTCACCGCCGAGGTCGGTCGCCGCGTGAACGAGGACGCCTTGCGGGCCTATCTGGCGCGCATGGGGTATTCGCCCAGCCCGACGGTGACCGAACCGGGCGATTTCGCGGTGCGCGGGGGCATTCTGGACATTTTCCCCCCGGGCGATGCCGAGCCCGTGCGGCTCGATCTGTTCGGGGATGTGCTGGACGGGCTCAGGCGCTTTGATCCGATGACGCAGCGCACCACGGGCAAGCTGGACCGGCTGGAACTGGCGCCCGCGTCCGAGGTGATCCTGGACGACGCGGCCATCGCGCGGTTCCGCACCACCTATCGCGCCGAATTCGGCGCCGCCGGTTCGGACGATCCGCTGTATGAGGCCGTCAGCGCCGGCCGCAAGCATCAGGGGATGGAGCATTGGCTGGGCTTTTTCCACGAACGGCTGGAAACGGTCTTTGACTACCTGCCCGGTGCCTCGGTGCTGCTGGATGACCAGCTTGACGCCGTGCGTGCCGCCCGCTGGGACACCATCGCCGATCAATACGACAACCGGCGCGAGGCGCTGGCGGTCAAGGCCCGGGTCGATACCGTCTACAAACCGGCGGCGCCCGGCACACTCTATCTGGATGATGCGGGCTGGGACGCTGCGCTGGCCCCTCTGCGCTGCCTGCGCCTGTCGCCCCTGCCGCAACCGCCGGGGCCGGGCGTGCTGGATGCCCAAGGCCGGGCCGGCCGCAATTTCTCGCTGGAACGTCAGCAAGACGATGTCAATATTTTCAAGGCTTTGCGAGATCATGTTCACGCCGAGCGCAAGACGCGCGGCGTCGTCATCGCGTCTTGGTCCGAGGGCGCGCGCGAACGGTTGCAGGGGTTGCTGGCTGAACACGGGCTGAGCGACGCAAAGCCCATCCGCGATGCCCGCGATCTGACCGGCAAGGGCCAGGTGGCGCTGGCGATCTGGCCGCTCGACGCCGGGTTCGTCACCCCCGATCTGACGGTTCTGTCCGAACAGGATGTGCTGGGCGAACGGCTGATCCGCGGGGCGCGGAAACGCAAGGCCGAGAATTTCCTGACCGAGGCGCAAAGCCTCACCGCGGGCGATCTGGTGGTGCATGTGGACCATGGCGTCGGGCGCTATACAGGTCTGGAAACCATCACCGCGATGGGCGCCCCCCATGAATGCCTGGCGCTGGAATACGCGGGTGGCGACCGGCTGTATCTGCCGGTCGAGAATATCGAACTCCTCAGCCGCTATGGCCATGAGGAGGGGCTGCTGGACAAGCTGGGCGGCGGTGCCTGGCAGGCCAAGAAGGCGCGCCTGAAGCAGCGGATCCGCGAAATGGCGGACAAGCTGATCCGCATCGCCGCTGAACGCGAGCTGCGCAAGGCGCCGGTCCTGAACCCGCCCGAGGGCATGTGGGAGGCCTTTGCCGCCCGTTTCCCCTATGCCGAGACCGAGGATCAGCTCAAGGCCATCGAGGACGTGATCGACGATTTCGACCGCGGGCGTCCGATGGATCGACTGGTGGTCGGTGACGTGGGATTCGGCAAGACCGAGGTCGCCATGCGCGCGGCCTTCATCGCCGCCATGTCGGGCCTGCAGGTTGCGGTGGTGTGCCCGACGACCCTGCTGGCGCGCCAGCATTTCCACAGTTTTTCCGAACGCTTCCGGGGGTTTCCGCTGGTTGTCAGGCAATTGTCGCGGTTCGTCGGCACCAAGGAGGCCAGCGCCACCCGCGAAGGTCTGACAAATGGAACCGTCGATATCGTTGTCGGCACCCATGCGGTCCTGTCCAGGCAGGTCAAGTTCCGCAACCTGGGTCTGATGGTCATCGACGAAGAGCAGCATTTCGGCGTCCAGCACAAGGAGCGGCTGAAGGAGATGCGCTCGGACGTGCATGTGCTGACGCTGACCGCCACGCCGATCCCGCGCACGCTGCAACTGTCGCTGACCGGCGTGCGCGATCTGTCGCTGATATCGACTCCGCCTATCGATCGTCTGGCAATCCGCACCTATGTCAGCGAATTCGACACCGTGACCATCCGCGAGGCGCTGTTGCGCGAACGCTACCGGGGCGGGCAAAGCTTCTATGTCGTGCCGCGGATCAAGGACCTGCCAGAGATCGAGGACTTCCTGCGCAACCAGGTGCCCGAGGTTTCGGTGCTGGTCGCTCATGGGCAGATGGCGGCGGGGGATCTCGATGAACGCATGAACGCCTTCTATGACGGCAAATATGACGTGCTGCTGGCCACGACGATCGTTGAATCCGGTCTGGACATCCCGCAGGCCAACACGATGATCGTGCACCGCGCCGACATGTTCGGTCTGGCGCAGCTGTACCAGATCCGGGGCCGGGTCGGGCGGTCCAAGACGCGCGCCTATTGCTATCTGACCACCAAACCCCGAACGCCGCTGACGCCGCAGGCGCAGCGCCGGTTGAAACTGCTCGGGTCCATCGACAGCCTTGGCGCGGGGTTCACCATCGCGTCCCAGGACATGGACCTGCGCGGTGCCGGCAACATCCTGGGCGAAGAACAATCCGGTCATATCAACGAGGTCGGCTACGAACTGTATCAACAGATGCTGGAGGAGACGATCTCGCGTCTGCGCGCGGGCGAGCTGGCAGACCTGTCCGATGGCCAATGGGCGCCGCAGATCAATCTGGGCGTGCCGGTGCTGATCCCCGACAGCTATGTTACCGATCTGGATGTGCGCCTGGGCCTGTATCGGCGCCTCGCGACGCTGGAAAAGAAGGTCGAATTCGAAGGTTTCGCCGCCGAGCTGATCGACCGGTTCGGCGAATTGCCACGCGAAGTCAACACCTTGTTGGCCGTTGTTCGGATCAAGGCGCTGTGCAAGCGCGCCCATATCGCCCGTCTCGACGCCGGCCCCAAGGGGGCGACGGTTCAGTTCTATCAGGACAAGTTCCCCAATCCCAAGGGCTTGGTCGAATTTCTTCACGCGCAGACCGGGGCCAGGATCCGCGACAACAAGGTTGTTCTGCCGGCAGACTGGACCAGCGAGAAGGACCGTCTGCGCGGTGCCTTCGCCATTGCCCGCGCCTTGGCGGAAAAGATCGGTTAGGCGGTTGCCAAACCCGTGACCGGCCCTATCATCTTGTCTGAAATACGCCGGGGGTCCGGGGGCAGCGCCCCCGGCCGGTCACCAAAGGAGCCGCCGTGGCCCGACATGGAACACCGCTTCTCGCCGTCCTGATCGACGCCGACAACTCGTCGCCGAAATGGGCCGAAGCCATCTTCGAAGAGATCGCCAGCCTGGGCGAGGCGTCGGTGCGGCGCATCTATGGCGATTTCTCGCGTCAGCAACTCTCTGGTTGGCAAGAGAAATTGCCGACCCTGGCGCTGGTGCCGCATCATCAGCCCGCGAATACCGTGGGCAAGAATTCCTCGGATATCGCGCTGGTCATCGACGCGATGGATCTGCTGCACACCGGGCGGTTCGACGGGTTCGTCCTGGTCAGTTCGGACAGCGATTTCACCCGGCTGGCCAGCCGCATCCGCGAACAGGGTCTGGATGTCTACGGCATTGGCCAGAAAAAGACGCCGGATGCTTTCAGAAAGGCCTGCAAGCGGTTCATTTTCGTGGAAAACCTGCTGCATCAGGATGAGCCGCGCGAAACGCCGAGGCGCGACCAGGCCAAGGATGCGATCCCGCTGATCAACGCCGCCATGCAGGCCCTCGACCCCGAGGGGGAATGGTTCCCGCTGGGGCTCATCGGGCAGACGATCCAGGCCAGCCATCCCGATTTCGACAGCCGCAGTTTCGGCGTGTCGAAACTCTCGGATCTGGTGGAAAAGGCGGGCCGCTACGAGATCCGCCGCGACGGCGCCCAGGTCCAGGTCCGCCGGCGCGACTAGCGTTTCGGCGGAATGGCATAGGTCATGCCGGCGCGCGCCAGCACCGCGTCGGACCCGTCCGACGTGATCAGCACATCCCCGACGGCCAGCGTCTTGCCCAGCTTGAGCAGGCGCGCGCGGCCGATCAGGTCGCGCCCGGCGTGCGGTTTGCGCATGAAATCCATCGATGCATTCGTGGTCACCGCCAGCGCGACCGGCCCGATCATGCCCAGCAGCACCGCATACATCGCCAGATCGGCCAACGAGAACATCGACGGGCCACTCACGGTGCCGCCCGGTCTGAGATGCCGGTCACCGACCATGAGCCGCACATCCGCCTCCATCGGGGCCATGCGCTCAACGCGATATTCGGCCGCCACCTGCGGGAATTCGCGCATCATGAAGGCATTCAGAGCCTCGGGGTCCATCATCACCGACATGCTTTCCTCCCTGCGTCGCGCGGTCTAAGGTGCGGGAAACAGGCCGAGGAGGGCAAGATGAGCGGTGATCTGGTGCTGTGTGACGTTACGGAACAGGTGGCGGTTGTGACCATGAATCGACCGGCGGCGCTGAATGCCCTTTCCGATGCGATGCTGGCCGCGATGACCGAAACCCTGTCACGGCTGGCCCAGGACACGGGCGTCAAGGTCGTGGTCATCAAGGGCGCGGGCAAGGTCTTTTGCGCCGGCCACGACCTGAAGGAAATGCAGGCCGGGCGGGCCTCGGCCGACAAGGGGGCCGCCTATTTCGCCGATCTTTTCGGACGCTGCGGGTCGCTGATGCAGATGATCCCGGCCATGCCCCAGCCGGTCATCGCGCAGGTGCACGGGATCGCCACCGCGGCCGGCTGCCAGTTGGTCGCCAGTTGCGACATGGCGGTCGCGGCCGAGGACGCCCGCTTTGGCGTGAACGGCGTGAACATCGGCCTGTTCTGTTCCACGCCGATGGTCGCGCTGACCCGCAACCTGCCGCGCAAGCAGGCGTTCGAGATGCTGACCACGGGTGAATTCATCCATGCCGACCGCGCGCGCGAGTTGGGGCTGATCAACCGCATCGCCGCGCCCGATCAGCTCGAGTCCGCGACGATGACCCTGGCGCGCACCGTCGCGGGCAAGCTGGGCGCGGCCGTGCGGATCGGCAAGCGGGCGTTCTATCAGCAGATGCAGATGCCGCTCGACCAGGCCTATGCCTATACCGGCAGCGTGATGGCCGAGAACATGCTGCTGCGCGACACCGACGAGGGGATCAGCGCCTTCATCGAAAAGCGCAAGCCCGATTGGGCCTGATCACCTGAGGCCGAGATTCGCCAAGGCCTCGGCCAGTTCGGTTGGCAACTCGTCGTCGCCGGCGCGCTGCGCCGGCAGGTCGCGCGGCGCATCCCCGGGCTTCAGATAGCGCCACCCCTGGAACGGCCGGCGCGGCGCGGGTTCGGTGCGCACCAGCTCGGGGTCCAGCACCAGCGCGCAACGGGTGATCCCGTCCTCGCCCTCGACCGGATCGAGGCGCAGGATGCGCTGGCGCACCTGCACGCTGCCCTTGATCACCCAATAGAGCGAGCCACCGTCCAGCACGGCCTCGGCCTGCTTGGGCCACATGCGGGTGACGTGGCGGGGCAGGTGCCCGGGCAGCAGCCGCGCGCGTTCGGCCTGCCAGTCGGCCAGATCCTCGACCGACTCGCAGCCGACACAGAGCTTGAGGATATGCAGGGTCATGGCGCTACATGGTCCGTCCCGGGGGGAAAGATCAAGGGGCCAGCGCGCCGCCCCAACCCGCGAGGCTTTCGAACACCCCCAGACAGGCGCCGCCCGCCCGGGCCGCCATCGCCGCACTGATCGCCGCCACCACCACGCCGATAAAGCCGAGGACGCAGCCGACTTGTCCGTGGCGCCGCGTTGACCATGGCGATCCGGCGGACTATCTTCTCGCCTTCCCCGCAGCGCCTGTCAGGACCGCCCATGAGCCGCTTTTCCGCCCCCATCGCCGAGCAGATCTGGGACATGAAATATCGTCTCAAGGATGAAGGCGGCAAACCGCTGGATGGCACGGTCGAGGACAGCTGGCGCCGGGTGGCGCGGGACCTGGCCTCGGTCGAAAGGGACCCGGCGCTGTGGGAGGAGCGTTTCTACGACGCGCTGGCCGATTTCCGCTTTCTTCCGGCCGGCCGCATTCTGGCGGGCGCCGGCACGGGGCGCAGCGTGACGCTGTTCAACTGCTTCGTCATGGGCACGATTCCCGACAGCATGGGCGGCATCTTCGACATGCTGAAAGAGGCCGCGCTGACGATGCAGCAAGGCGGCGGCATCGGCTATGATTTCAGCACCATCCGGCCCAAGGGCGCGCCCGTGGCCGGGGTTGCGGCGGATGCCTCGGGGCCGCTCAGCTTCATGGATGTCTGGGATGCGATGTGCCGCACGATCATGTCGGCGGGGTCGCGCCGGGGGGCGATGATGGCCACCATGCGCTGCGACCATCCCGATATCGAGGATTTCATCGCCGCCAAGCAGGATTCGGCGCGCCTGCGGATGTTCAACCTGTCGGTTCTGGTGACCGACCCGTTCATGCAGGCGGTCAAGGCCGGGGCGTCGTGGGACCTGGTGTTCAACGGGCGGATCTATCGCACGGTCGAGGCGCGCGATCTGTGGAACCGGATCATGCGCGCGACCTTCGACTATGCCGAGCCGGGGGTGATCTTCATCGACCGGATCAATGCCGCGAACAACCTGAACTATTGCGAGACGATCGCCGCGACCAATCCCTGCGGCGAGCAGCCGTTGCCGCCCTATGGCGCCTGCCTGCTGGGGTCGATCAATCTGGCGCGGCTGGTGTCCGCACCGTTCGAGCCGGGCGCGCGCATCGACACGACCGCGCTGGACGACCTGGTGCGCACCGCGGTGCGCATGATGGACAATGTCGTCGATGCCAGCCGCTTCCCGCTGCCGCAACAGGCCGAGGAAGCGCGCCTCAAGCGCCGCATCGGGCTGGGCGTAACCGGGCTGGCGGATGCGCTGCTGATGATGGGGCTGCGCTATGGGTCCGATGCGGCGGTCGAACAGACCCGCGCCTGGATGCGCGCGATCGCCCGCGCGGCCTATCTGGCATCGGTCGATCTGGCGGCGGAAAAGGGGGCCTTCCCGCTGTTCGATGCCGAGAAATACCTGGCCTCGGGCACCATGCAGGCGATGGACGCCGATGTGCGCGACGCGGTGCGCGCCCATGGCATCCGCAACGCGCTGCTGACCTCGATCGCGCCGACCGGGACCATCAGCCTCTATGCCGGCAACGTCAGCTCCGGCATCGAGCCGGTCTTTGCCTATGGCTACACCCGCAAGGTTCTGCAACCCGACGGGTCGCGCACCGAGGAAGAGGTGGTCGACTATGCCGTCGCGCTCTGGCGTGAGCGGCACGGCGACGCGCCCTTGCCCGACTATTTCGTCAGCGCCCAGACCCTGGCACCGCTGGACCATGTGCGGATGCAGGCCGCCGCGCAGGACTGGGTGGATTCGTCGATCTCCAAGACCATCAACTGCCCTGAGGACATCTCGTTCGAGGCGTTCAAGGAGGTCTACATGGCCGCCTGGGACCTGGGCTGCAAGGGATGCACGACCTATCGGCCGAACCCGGTCACGGGGTCGGTCCTGACCGTGAGCGAAACGTCAGAGGCCGCGCCGCAGGCCGACAGCGGTGCCGAGGTGATCTATCTGAGCGAACCGCTGGATCGCCCCGAGGCACTGGAAGGCCAGACCTACAAGGTGAAATGGCCGGTCAGCGAGCACGCGATCTATATCACCGTCAACGACATCGTTGTCGGCGGGCGCCGGCGCCCGTTCGAGGTTTTCATCAATTCGAAGAACATGGAACATTATGCCTGGACCGTCGCGCTGACGCGGATGATCTCGGCCGTGTTCCGGCGCGGTGGCGATGTGTCCTTTGTCGTCGAGGAACTGAAGGCCGTGTTCGACCCGCGCGGCGGCGCCTGGATGGGGGGGCGGTATATCCCGTCGATCCTGGCCGCCATTGGCGGCGTGATCGAGGAACATCTGGTGTCGATCGGCTTCATCGAGGGCGTGGGCCTGGGGCTGAAGGCCGACCCCAAGGCGGGGGGCGCCAGCCGGGCCCAGGCCTGTCCGTCCTGCGGTGCCTATGAGCTGGTGATGATCGAAGGGTGCATGACCTGCCGCGCCTGCGGTCATTCGAAATGCGGCTGACGGGCCGGGGCGTCGTGACCGGGCCTAGGACCCGGGCAAGGGGATGAACTCGTCCTCGTCGCCCGGGGGCAGGGCGAAGGCGCCCTTGCTCCAGTCGGCCGCGCGCCAGGCCTGCTTGGCGGCGTCGATGCGCTCGGTGCTGGAGGACACGAAGTTCCACCAGACATGGCGCGGACCGTTCAGCGTGGCCCCGCCCAGTGCCATCAGGCGCGCGCCCTGTGGCCCCGCCTGCACGGTGATCCGGTCGCCCGGTCGGAACACCATCATGCGCCCGGCGTCATAGGTTTCGCCCGCGACCGTGATCGCGCCCTGGGTGACATAGATCCCGCGATCCTCGTGGTCGTCCGGCAGCGGAAAGCGGGCCTCGGGCGCCAGTGTCACATCCAGATAGAAGGTCTCGGAAAACAGCGTCGCCGGGGCGGTTTCGCCATAGGCGGTGCCGAGGATCAGCCGCGCACGCACGCCGTCGGCCTCGATGTCGGGCAGGGTCTCGGGGCCATGGTGCTCGAACATCGGCGCGCGGTCCTCGTCCTGTTCGGGCAGGGCCATCCAGGTCTGGATCCCGAACAGGCTTTGCGGGGCCTGGCGCGACTCTTCGGTGCTGCGCTCGGAATGGGTCACGCCGCGCCCGGCGACCATCCAGTTCACGGCGCCGGGGCGGATCACCTGATCGGTGCCCAGGCTGTCGCGGTGGCGAAAATGCCCGCGGTAAAGATAGGTCACCGTCCCCAGGCCGATATGGGGATGCGGGCGCACGTCGATGCCCTGATGGGTCAACAGTTCGGCCGGTCCCATCTGGTCGAAAAAGATGAAGGGTCCGACCATCTGCCGCCGTGGCGAGGGCAGCGCGCGGCGGACCTCGAACCCGCCGAGATCGCGGGCCCGGGGGATGATCACCGTTTCGATGGCATCCAGCCCGATGTCGTCGGGTGAACCCGGGGTCAGGGCGGGGTTCCAGCTCATGTCGGGGCTCCTTGCGTTCGAGAAAGCCTAACCGACCTGAGCCGCGCGTGCAAAGTGGCCGTCCGCGCGAAGGGCCCGGCGATCAACCCAGGGCGGCCCGGGTCGCCAGGGCCGTGATCGTTCCCAGGACCAGCACTCCCCCGATCCAGATCGCCGGCGAGACGCGCAAAACCGATGGCGCGAGGGGGTCCGCACGGGTCAGGACGGGCGCAGCGGCGATGACCGGCACCGCCAGGAAGACGCCCGCCGCCTCGAGCGTCATCAACAGGCGTGGCATCGGCTGGGCGCCGATCGGAAACAGCGCCGCCAGGTCCAGCGTATAGACGGCGACATAGGCGATGCCCGCGGCCAAGGGCCAGATCGTGCCGGCGCCACGGCGCCACACGATCGCCGCCAGCGCCAGCGATCCCAGCCCCAGCCCGCTGAGAAACAGGTTGAAAGCGGCCAGGATGATCGGCGGATAGGCGGGGAAACTGCGGGTTTCCACCAGGCCACCCGGCACCATCGCGGCCAGGTTCAGGGCACTGAGCAGCAGGAACAGCGCGGTCATGCGGCGGGGCAGGAGCGGTCGGTCGGTCATGCGGCCTCGGGTTTCAGAAGGTTTTCCAGCAAGCTGAAGGCGGTGCGCGCCAGGCGCTCGGCCTCGGCCGGTGGCAGGGTCTGCGCGGCGAACCAGCGGTCAAGGCTGAGCAACAGGTCAAAGGCCGCCCCCGCAAGCAGGCTGACAGGCAGGTCGCGACGCACCGCGCCCAGACGCTGGCCGGCAAGGATCAGGGCCTCGATCCGGTAGCGCAGCGCCTGTGTGAGGCCGGTGACGGCCTGCATGGCCTCAGGGTCGCGGTAGAGGTCGCGCAACAGGGCCGCCAAGGCGGAATCGCGCCTCAGACCCGCCGCCAGCGCATCGGCCAGCGCGCGCGCGCCGCGCCAGAAACCGGCCGCGTCGGCCGCGCCGGACAAGGCCCCGTCACCCGGCAACCGGACGCGGGAAAGCGCGCGGTTCAGGGTTTCGCTGAACAGGCCGGTCTTGCCGTCGAAATAATGATAGAATCGTCCCTTCGACGTGCCAAGGGCATCGAGGATGCGGTTGACGGAGGTCGCGCCATAGCCCTGCGCGACAAAGGCCGCCTCGGCCGGGTCCAGCCAAAAGGCGCGGGCATCGGGCGCAAGGGCGCGGAATCGGTCCTGAGGGGTCATCTGGGGGGTCATGGGGCCTCGCTGTAGACCGGCAGTCTATCAGCGTTTAGACCGGCGGTCTATAGCCTTGCCGTCGCCTGCACGCATCCGCGTTCTTGAATGTTTCGATTGACAGCACGGACGAAGCGGACCCATCCTTTACGCGACAACCGGGGGAGGGTTCCATGCGTCTGCGAGTGATCGATTTCGGCTTTGTGTCCGCCCTGCGCAGTCAGGCGGTCTATCACGGTCTGGCCGAAACCACGACCGAGGACAGCGACCCGGTGCTGTCGCTTGTCTCGCCGATGGAACCCTATGTCTGTGTCGGCCTGCATCAGGACATCGCGCATGAAGTGAACACCGACTATTGCGCCGCGCAGGGCCTGCCGATCTACCGCCGTCATGTCGGCGGCGGGGCGGTCTATCTGGACCGCAACCAGTTGTTCACGCATTTCATCTATCCCCACCGGAAGGCCCCGCAATTCGCGGCCAATCTGTATCCGCTGTTCATCGAACCCGTGGTGCGGACCTATCGCGAGATGGGCATCAACGCGGTCTATCGGCCGATCAACGACATCCAGGTTGACGGACGCAAGATCGGTGGCACCGGTGCCGCCTCGATCGGCGAGGCGACGGTGATGGTCGGCAGCTTCATGATCGATTTTGACACCGCCTCGATGGCGCACTGTCTCAAGGTTCCCAGCGAGAAGTTCCGCGACAAGCTCAGGCAGACGCTGGACGACTACATGACAACCATCGTCAAGCTCACCGGGCAAGAACCCGACCGGACCGATCTGAAGGCGCGGTTTCTGGTCCATTGCGCCGAGGTTCTGGGCGTGACGCCGGAAATCAGCGCCCCGACCGAGGCCGAACTGGACGCCATTGCCGAGGCCGAGCGCGCGTTGTCCGATCCCGACTGGACCGATGTGCAGAAACGCAAGCTGGTGGCGCTGGGGGTCAAGATCTCGGCCGATACCCACCTGACCGAGGCCGCTGTCAAGGCGCCGGGAGGCATGATCCGTGTCAATCTGCTGGCGCGCGACGGGGCGGTGGCGGATCTGGTGATCTCGGGCGATTTCACCTGTCTGCCGCCCGGAGGCGTGGACGGATTGGCGGCCGCGCTCAGGGGCACGGCGCTGAACGCCGGGGCGCTGGCCCAGGCGGCCGACGCTGCCATTGACGGGCTGGGCATCGAAATGCCTGGGGTCGGTGCCGAGGATCTCGCCGCCGCGATCATGGCGGCGGTGTCTGACGCATGAAACGGCTGGGCGTCCTGCAACACTCCGAGGCCGAGTATCTGGGCCTGATGGAGGATCACCTCGAGGGGCGCAACATCCGCTTCACCTATGCGCGGCCCTTCGCGGCGGGGGGCGGGGTGCCCTCGGTCGCTGCGGGCGACGGGCTGATCCTGCTGGGAGGCGGGCCCTATGGGCTGGTCAGCGGTCATATCCTGCCGTCGCTGGCGCCCGAACTGCGGCTGGCGCGCGCCTATCTGGATGCGGGCCTGCCGGTGGTCGGTTTCGGCATGGGCGCGCTGATCCTGTGTGTCGCGGCGGGGGGCGGCGTTGTCGAGGCGCCCCTGCGCTTCACCGTCGACGCCGCGCGGGCGACCGAAGGGTCGGGCCTGCCCGCGACCTTTCCCGTCGCCGCCTATCTGCGGGATGCGCCGGCGCTGAAACCCGACTGGCCGGTGCTGGCGACGGACGGGCAGGGCGCGCCCGTGGTCTTTGCCGCGCGTTCCAATGCGATCGGCTTTCTGGGGCACCCGGGCATGAAGCGCGGCATGGCCGAAGACCTGATCATGGAATACGCCGACACGCCCGAGGACTGCCCCGAGGCGCTGGCCCGGCTGGCCGAGGCGCAGGCAGACCTCGCCGGTGCGCTTTCGCCGCTGATGGTCTGGCTGGTCGATCGCTGCGGCTGGATGTGAGCCCGCCGGCGGATGCTGCGCCGCGGCGGGTAATTTCTTTGACATGTAAATTTGCGCATATATGATTTTGACAAGGTGAGTCCCGGGGAGGGGGCCTGCCACAAGACACGGCTCGGCACGAGGAGGACCCTGATGGCGTCGAAGCTGATCATCGTGATGGTCAATACGGACCCCCGCAACGGCGAGGAACTGGGCGCGCCCTTTTTTCAGGCCACCGTCGCCGCCGCGATGGATTACGAGGTCGAGGTGATCTGCACCGCGACCGCCGGGCGTCTGATGAAAAAGGGCGTCGCCGAGGCGCTGGTGGTCAAGGACGGCTCGCCCAAGACGGTCTACGATTTCATCAAGGATGCCCATGACGCGGGCGCGAAATTCTACTGCTGTTCGCCGAACCTCGATCTGTTCGACATGACGGCGGACGACCTGATCCCCGAATGCGAGGGCATTGTCGGCGGTGCGCATGTGATCGAATCCATCATGGAAGACGATGACGCAAAGGTGCTGACCTACTGACCCACCGCCGCGCCACCCCGGGAGGAGGAGCCCGCGATGACCGCCCATGCCACGATTCCCTTGCCGCCGATCGCCGATCCCGTTTCGGATGCCGCGCCGATCAGCCGCGAGAAGCTGGAAGAAATCTTCGAGGACATCCGGTCCCATCCGACCTATGACCACGAGATCCACGGTTGCCTGAACTGCGGCATCTGCACCGCGACCTGCCCCTCGGCGCATTACTACGACTATTCCCCGCGCGAGATCGTCCAGCTTCTGTGGACCGAGAACCTGGAAGGCATCTATGACGCGATGCAGGAAAAGATCTGGGCCTGCGCCCAGTGCTACACCTGCGCCGCCCGCTGCCCGTTCGAGAATTCTCCCGGCGGGTTGGTGATGATCCTGCGTGAGGTGGCGATCCAGCACGATTTCGACTCGGTCAAGGAAGTGCTGCGCCCGTTCAGCCGCGTGTTGCTCAAGGTGGTGTCCACCGGCAACCAGCTGGCCCCCAACATGATCACCAAGGAGGCGTTCCCGGACTGGGGGCCGAACGTGGCCAAGGTCGACGCGCCGCTGGCGATCCTGCGCAAGGCGATCCCCATGCCGACCATGCACACGCTGGACACGGCCTGGGAGGTGAACCTGCGCACCTCGGTCGAGCTGTATACCATATGGGAGGCGACCGGCGTTCTCGATCAGCTTGAAAAGGTTGATGAAAACCTCTTCGACGTGGTGTCCGACGTGATGGAGGAAAAGCGCGAGGAATGGGAAGAGTGGCTCGAAGAGCAGGACGATGACGACGACGAGGATGACGACGATTGATCGCCCTCGCGGTGGTCGGCTCAAGGGAGGAGCGCAATCATGACGTCAGGAAACGGTAACGGCACCTACAACGGGTTCGGCGCCGACTGGACCCCCACTCAGCTCAGCCAGGTCGAGGCGCAGCGCGCGACCGACTGGGTCTCGGCCAGGATCGACAAGCGCGCGCTCCTGACCGGCAAGACCCGCAAGGAGGACGTGCGCGACATCCTGTGGCAGCTGGAAAAGGACGGCGAGATCGTCGTGCACCGGGTCGGCGACCAGCATCAGCCGGTGATGGCCAAGACGCTGTATGGCTGGGACAAGAAGATCCCCACGACGAACCTGTGGCATCACAAGTCCTGCGGCCAGTGCGGCAACATCCCGGGCTATCCCAGTTCCGTGCTGTGGATCATGAACGAGCTGGGTCTCGATTACCTGGACGAAACCGACCAGACCAGTTGCACGGCCTGGAACTATCACGGGTCGGGCATCGGCAACGTGGTCTCTCTGGCCGCCGTGTTCCTGCGCAACTTCCACCAGGCCTATGTCAGCGCCAAGGCGCAGGGCCTGCCCGAGGGGACCTATTATCCCCTGATCCATTGCGGCACATCGTTCGGGAATTACAAGGAAATCCGCCAGTTCCTGCTGCATGACGCCAATCTGCGCGCCGAGGTGAAGAAGATCCGAGCAAGTTGGGGCGGCTGGTCGATGGCAAGCTGTTGATGCCCGAGGAACTGGTGCATTATTCCGAATGGCTGCGTCATGCGCCACCGGATCGCCGACCGGCAGGAGGTGGATGTTCGAACTATCCGCTCGACCGTGCATCCGGCCTGCCACGTCTACAAGATGGTGCCTGAGGACGTGATCTATGACGACACGGTGCTGGACGGCAACCGCGTCGCCGTCACCACCGGCCTGTTGCAGGCACTGGGCACGCAGGTGATCGATTATTCCACTGGTATGACTGCTGCGGATTGGCTTCCGCCACATCATCGGCGAGCGCGAGTTCACCTGCAGCTTCGCCATCGACCGCAAGATCAGGTCGCGGTGGAGAGGCCCGGCCGATGGATGATCGGCCACGATACGGCTGCATCACCACGCTGGACAAGAACCAGTGGATCGGCAAGGCGGTGGGCAGGTCTATGGCTGCCGGTGATGGCGGATTGCCAGTTCGCCGCGCTGACCATGGGGGCCCATCCTACAAGCTGGCGCAACTGCACTGGCACGCCAGCCCGTTCGAGGCCTGCTGGAAAAGATGGGGATCGACTGGGAAAAGGCCAAGGCCGAATTCGAGGCCTACCTCGGCGAGGTCGGGAAGGCCGGATCGAGACGCTCTACGATCCCAAGCGGGCCATCACCCGGGCCCCGGCTATGTGAAACCCAAGTCCCTGACAGGAGCCTGATCCATGACGAAACCGATCCTCATCGTCGGGGGCGGCCCGGCCGGTCTGTCGGCGGCCCATGCGCTGGCCAGCGCCGGCCAGGAGGTGGTTCTGGTCGAAAAGGAGGACCGCCTGGGCGGCGCCCCGATCCTGCAAGGCTATGCCAAGCTGGTGCCCAGCCACGAATGGGCCAAGGACGCCATCGGCGGCATGGTGGACCGGGTCACGGGGCGCGCCGGGGTGACGGTGATGACGGGCGCCACGGTGCACGGGTTCGACGGCACGCCGGGGGCGTTCACCGCGACGCTGAAGGACGGGTCCCGGGTCGAGGCCTCGGCCGCGATCCTGGCCACCGGATTTACCCATTTCGACAGCGTGAACAAGCCCGAGTGGGGCTTTGGCACCTATCCCGATGTGGTGACCACCGTGCAGGTGGAACAGATGATCAGCTCGGGCCAGGGCATCCGCTGTCCGTCCGACGGGCGGGTGCCGGACCGGGTGGCGATCCTTCTGTGCGTGGGCTCGCGCGACCGGCAGATCGGGCGCGAATGGTGTTCCAAGATCTGCTGCACCGTCAGCGCCAATATCGCCATGGAGATCCGCGAACTCAGCCCCAAGACCAACGTCTATATCTATTACATGGATATCCGCACCTTCGGTCTGTACGAGGGCGAGTATTACTGGGGCAGCCAGGAAGAGGCCAAGGTCAAGTATGTGAAGGCCCGCATCGCCGAGGTGACGGGCCGCGACGGGCGCCTTCTGGTCAAGGGCGAGGACACGCTGGTCAAGCGCCCGATCTCGATCCCCTTCGACATGGTGGTGCACGCCATCGGCATGGACCCCAATGTGGACAACATGACGCTGGGCGCGATCTTCGGCGTCGACCTGAACAAATACGGCTATATCGCCAAACCCTCGACCTATGCGCATCTGGCCGAGACCTCGCGCCCTGGCGTGTTTGTGGCGGGTGCGGCGACCGGACCGGAGACCATCGACGATTCCATCGCCCAGGGCCACGCGGCGGCGATGGCGGCGCTGAACATGGTGCGCGCGCCCTCGATGGCGGCGGAATGATGGGCTGGCTGGGGCGCAGACAGGCGGTTGCGGTCACACCCGACACGGGCGTGGTTCTGGACCTGTCCGGCCCCCGCCTGCGCCGCGCGTTTCAGGATCTGTCGGCGTCGGCGGAACCGACCGGGGGCGTGTCGCGCTATATCACGGCGCTGACGTTGAAATCCGCCCTGTTTCAAGAGCTTATGGGAAACGGCGCGGTGCGCGATCTGGCGCCGGCCGCGTTCCTGGATCTTGCGGCCTTCATCGCCCCGGTGCGGCGGCGGATCGGGGCGGCCCTGGCGGACCACGGGTTCGACCGGATCAAGCTGGCGCTGATGCATCTGCTCGATGGTGACCCGGGCGCGGCTGCGGTGGATGACCGGCTCAGGGTCTTTTGCGCCGCCTTCCCGCAGGACAGGGCGCATCGCTGGGTGCGCGATCTGGGGGCCGAGGTGCTGCATTTCACCGACCCCGAGCGCATCCCGCTGATGACCCGCTGGGTCTGGGATGCCCGTGTCGGCACCGGCGCGCTGCGCGAGATCTGGCACGCCGACGACGTGGACCTTGCCCGGATCGATGCGGACGATGGCCAGCGGACCATTGCGACGCTCAACCAGGAACTCAACGGTTTCCTCGCGGCCGAGGGGGTCTATCGCGATCTGCCCTTTGCCGTGGATCTGCTGCTGGCCCATGTCTATGCCGGCTATATCAACGACCGGGGCGGGCAGTATCTGCGGTCCGATTTCACCTCGGACACCGACCCGATGCACCACACGCGGCGGATGCTGGGGCTTGACGCCGTCGATACCGAAACGGGCCGGACACGGCTCAGGCTGATCGACGGAAAACCCCATCATCTCAGCGGCTTGCCAGACCCCGAGGTGTCGAATGCCCATTCATGAGAAATCGCTGATCCGGCCCGAAAACCTGGTCGAACACGAGCATCTGGTCATCGATGGCGTGGATGTGTCGGGCCATTGGTCCACATTCATCGAAGGGCGATCCATCACCGACTACAACGAGGCCATGCAGGACGAGATCGCGGCGCTTCCCGGTGGCGAGAACATCCACCGCTGCTGGCAATGCGGCTCTTGCACCAACGCCTGCACCGTCAATGCCGTGAACCCTGAATTCAACCCGCGCTACTGGATCTATCTGATCCGGCTGGGGATGGAGCAGGAACTTCTGCGCGACAAGGACATCATCTGGCAATGCGTCAGTTGCAACAAATGCACCTATGCCTGCCCGCGGGACGTGGTGCCCGAGGGGGTGATGAAGGCCACCGCGCATTGGCTGGAACTGAAGGGGCACACGCCGAAAAGCCCGTCCACCCATTTCGACGAGGGGTTCGCGGGCAGCGTCATCAAGACCGGCAAGATCGAGGAAACGCGCGTCCTTCTGGGCTTTTTCCGCCGCACGGGCCAGCCCGCGAACCAGCCTTGGCTGGCGCGTCTGGTCACCGGTTTGGTCAGGCGGATGCCGCTGGGCTATCTGACGCGGCTGGGCTGGGGCGTGGTCTTCCGGCCGCGCACGCGGAACTGGGGCGCCGCGCGTCGCGCCCTCAACGAATACGTCCACGAGGTCGAGGCGCAGAACCGCGCGGCCCTGGGGCTCGACGGGCAGGGGAGGCAATAAGATGGACGGCAATGACCTGAAAAAGGTGGCCTACTACCCGGGCTGTGCGCTGGAAGGGACGGGGCATGCCTATAACCGGTCCACCAAGGCGGTCGGCAAGGCGCTGGGGCTCGATCTGGTCGAGTTGAAGAACTGGAACTGCTGCGGCGCGATGGAGGTCAAGAACATCGACCCCAAGATCCAGACCTATCTGTCGGCGCGCAACCTGTCGATCGCCGAGGACATGGGGTTCGACACCGTGATGGCCCCCTGCAACGGCTGCTATCACAACCTGAAAAAGGCCGAATACGATCTGGCCCATGACGCGGCCTCGGTCGAGGTGAACGCGCGTCTTTCGGAAAAGGCCGGCCACCAGACCTATGAATCCGGCGGGGTCGAGACGATCCATGCGCTCGACTGGATCAAGCGCGCGGTTGGCGAGGACGAGCTGGCGGCGCGGGTCAAGAACAACCTCAAGGGGCTGAAGATCGCCAATTATTATGGCTGCATGTATACCCGGCCACGGCACATCTTCCCCGAAAAGGACAAGGGGCCGGGCAGCGAATCCACCGCAAAGCCGCATTTCATGGACGACCTGCTGGCGGCCGCCGGGGCCGAGAACGTGGATTTTCCGCTGAAGACCGCGTGTTGCGGAGGCGCGCATTCGCTGTCCGACAGCGACACCTCGACCCGGCTGGTTCTGAACATCCTGGAAACCGCCGAGGCCTGCGGCGCCGAGGTGATCGCCACCGAATGCCCGACCTGCCACACCGGGCTGGAAATGCACCAGGTGCGCGCCGAGGAAGTTCTGGGGCGCAAGACGAACGTCAAGATCCTCTACTTCACGCAGCTTCTGGGCATGGCGCTGGGTCTGTCCCAGAAGAAGGTCGGCGTGCAGGAAAACCTGTCGGATCCGCGCGATCTGTTGCGGCAAAAGGGCCTGGGATGAGCGATCTGCCGTTTTCCGATCTGCTTGACCGGCTGGAGGCGCGCGATACGGCGCCGCCCGGAGATCCGCGCGCCGTGGACCCGCGCGCGCTGGCAGACACCCAGTTGATCGAGGGCGAGGGCGTGCTGGAAGCCTGGCTGGCCTCGCGCGGGCTGGAACCGACGGCGGCGACGCACGAGGGGTTCCGCCTGCTTGCGCTGCACCGGCAGGGCGCGCGCGGCGAACCCTCGTTCAATGCGTGCCGCGAAACCTGCCGCGAACTTGTTTATTTGCGAAACGTGGCGCTGGCGTATGATGGCGACACGCCCGAATTGCGCCGAACCCTGCGCCTGCAGGCGATGGTTCTGCGCCATCTGGCCCTGTTCGTAGGCGGCAAGATGGTCGAGGCGGGCCTGGGGGACTTCTGCTGTTCCTCGCGTCCGCTGCGCCACCGCGACGCCCCCCCATTGCAAGGAGACTGACAATGCCCGTAGTGCGCGGCTGCAACCTGCCTGACGATCTGTTCTATGACGTCGCCAACAACCTTTGGTATCGTCCCAATGGCGACGGCACCTATACCGTCGGCATGACCATGATTGCGACCGGGATGGCGGGCGCGCTGGTCGCCTTCACCGCCAAGAAGGTCGGCAAGACCATCGCCGGCGGCAAATCCGTTGCCACGGTCGAAAGCGGCAAATGGGTCGGTCCCGCAAAGATCGGTTTCGACGCCGAGATCCTCGCGGTCAACGACAACCTGACCGCCGATCCCAAGCTGGCGAATTCCGACACCTACGGCGAGGGCTGGATGGTCAAGGTGAAGCCTGTGGACCAGTCGGCGGCGGATGCCGTTCTGGTCTCGGGCAACGCCGTGGCCGCGCCCTACGAGGCCAAGATGGACGCCGACAGTTTCGCCGGTTGCGCGGCATGAGCTGACAGCTGCCCGCTGACCGTGAGGGACACGGGCAGCGGCGGCAGCACAGGGTAGGGCGCCTGTCGCCCGCTGAACCGGCGGTTCTGTGGTCCGCCGGCGCGGCGCAGCGACACCGCCAAGGGGAGAGAGAACAATGCTGGACGATTCCAATGCCAAATCCATGACGATCATCGTCACCAAGGGCACGCTCGACTGGGCCTATCCGCCCTTCATCCTGGCCACCACGGCGGCCGCGATGGGGCTCGAGGTGACGATGTTCTTCACCTTTTACGGTCTGGGCCTGCTGAAAAAGGACCTGAACCTCAAGATCAACCCCCTGGGCAATACCGCGATGGAAATGCCCATGGCGGGCGGTCACATGGCGATGCCCAACATCCTGGCGGCCATGCCGGGCGCGACCGCGCTGACCTCGGCCATGATGAAGAACATGATGAAGAAGAAAGGCGTGGCCTCGATCGAGGAGTTGCGCGAGCTGGCGGTCGAGGCCGACGTCAACATGATCGCCTGCCAGATGACCATGGACCTGTTCGAATACCGCAAGGAGGACATGGTGGACGGCATCACCCTGGGCGGCGCGGCAAGCTGGGTGGATGTCGCCACCCGCAGCGATATCAACCTGTATATCTGAGGAGAACACGCATGGCCGATCAGGTTCTGGATGCCAAGGGTCTGAACTGCCCGCTGCCCATCCTGCGCGCGAAAAAGGCGCTCAAGGACATGGCAACGGGCCAGACGCTGGAAATCGTCGCCACCGATCCCGGCGCCGTCAAGGATTTCGAGGCGTTCTGCCGCACCACCGGAAACGAGCTGGTGTCCTCGAACGAGGGTGGCGGCACCTATACCTTTGTCATCAAGCGCACCGGCTGACGGATCACGGCTGCGGGGCCTGGGTCCGGTCGACCGGGCCATAGTCCCGCAGCACCTGTGCCACACGCAGGCGATAGGTGCGAAACACGCCCCCGCGCCCACGGGACTGCGCCGATTGATGGTTCTGGCGGGCCCGCCACGCGCGCACGGCGTCCTCGTTCGCAAAGAAGGACAGTGACAACAGTTTGTCCGGGTTGGTCAGGCTCTGGAACCGTTCGACCGACAGGAAGCCGTCGATCTGCGCCAGTTCGGGACGAAGCCGGGCGGCCATGTCCAGATAGGTCTCGCGCTGATCCTCGGCTGGTATGACCTCGAACAGAACGGCGATCATGGGTGCGCCCCATGCGGCGCGGAAACGCAGGTCAGAAAGGTCCGGTCCTCGCGCAGCAGAAATTTCTCGGCCTGGGCAAAGGCATGGTTTTCGCGCCCCAGCGGGTCGGCGGCCAGCCGGGCGCGATAGGCTTCATACTGGGCCAGGCTTTCGATGGAATAGATGCCATAGGCCAGCGTGCTCGATCCCTCGTGCGGGGCAAAATACCCGATCAGATCGGCGCCGCAGCGCGGGATGGCCTGCCCCCAGGTGCGGGCATACTGTTCGAATTGGGCGCGTTTGGTCGGATCGATATGATAGCGGATGACGCAGGTCAGCATGGGGACTCCTGTGGCTGGTGTCTCCCGGTCTAAGGCATCGACGGGTTGCGATGCTTCGGTTATGATCGAAGCATGAAAGACGGACCTGACATCGCCCGCATCGCCAGCCTGATCGGCGATCCCGCCCGCGCGAACATGTTGACCGCGCTCATGGCCGGCAGGGCGCTGACCGCGACGGAACTGGCGCACGAGGCCGGGGTCACCGCACAGACCGCCAGTTCGCACCTGGCGCGGCTTGTCGCCGGTGGCCTGGTCCAGGACCGGCGGCAGGGGCGGCACAAATACGTCACGCTTGCCAGCGACGAGGTTGCCCGCGTGCTTGAATCGCTGATGGGGCTGGCGGCCGGCGCCGGGCATTTGCGCACCCGCACCGGACCGCGCAACGCTGCGCTGCGCAAGGCGCGGGTCTGCTACAACCATCTTGCGGGCGAGATGGGGACAGTGCTTTACGACCGGATGCACGCGGTCGGTGCGCTCGCGACCTTGGGCGACGCGCTTGACCTGACCGAATCCGGCCATGCGTGGCTGGGGCGGTTCGACCTCGACGCGGCGGCGTTTGCACGGGGGCGCGCGCCCCTGTGTCGTGCCTGCCTCGACTGGAGCGAACGTCGCTCGCATCTGGGCGGACGGCTGGGGCGCGCGGTGCTGGCACGGATCGAATCCCTGGGCTGGGCCCAACGCGAGGGGCAGTCCCGGGTCATCCGTTTCACGCCGGACGGCGAGCGACGCTTTCGGCGTCTGCTTGTGGACTGATCACGCGGGATGCAGGATCAGCGTGGTGACGGCATAGACCATGAACAGCAGGACGATCGCCAGAAAGACGATCAGGCCGGGATAACGAAACATGGGGTCCTCGCAGGAATGGGGTCAGGTCAGGGCTGCGGGGATGCCGGGCGGCGGCGCGCGGGCGGTCTGCGGATGCGCGCGGCCCTGGACGCGGACCGGTGAGGTCCGGCGCGGGTATTCGTGCCAGGATGCGCCCCCCGGGGCATGAACCGGGCGCGGCGGCGTCGCGGCCAGGGGGGCGGAGGTGGACGCCGGGCCGTCGTCAGACCCCACCGGATCGCCCGGAACGGCGCTGACCAGGGGGCCAGCCGCCAGGACGGCGTGATCCTGCGCGCTGTCAAACCGGACCTGGGGCCCTGCCAGCAGCAGCACCAGGAACAACAGCGGGACAAGGCGCGAAACGACTGTCATGATCGACCATAGGCCCGAGTCGGGCCCCGCGATGCAGCGCCTTTTTTCGCGCCTGCGCAAGCGCGGGGGCGGCGGATCACGCGGCCTTGACGGAAGGCGCACAACACGGAGCGCGCCTCAAGGGGGGGGCAAATGCGTCAGAACCGGGTCGATCCCTTTGGCACCCTTCATGCCGTGCCGCAGCGTGGGGGCTGGATGGGCAACCGGGGTTGCCTGCATGATGCGCAGGGTCGCATCCGCCGGGACCACGCGACGCGCCGCTGGATCACCTGCCGGACCGCGTTTCGCGGCCGCGCCCGGGCCTTGTTGCAACCCGGTCGTTATACCGAGCTGTTCTTTCTGGACGAGGCGACCGCCTATGCCGCCGGTCATCGCCCCTGTGCCGAGTGTCGCCACGCGGACTGGACCCGGTTTCGCGATCTGTGGGCCGAGGTCCTTGGCGACCGCGACGCCGAGGCGATCGACCGCCGGCTTCATGCGGCGCGCCTCGACGCCGGGTCGCTGACCCATCGCCGACGGCTGGTGCCGCTGCCGGTGGATCAGGTGCCCGTCGGGGCGATGATCGCGCGTGACGGGGCGGCGGTGCTGCGCGCGGCCGGCGGATGGTGGCGCTGGGGGTTCGCCGGCTACGCCCCGATGGCTGCGCCCGCAGGCCAGGTGACCCTGTTGACACCGGAACCGCTGGCGCGGCTGATGGCGCTGGGTTTGCCGGTTCAGGTGGCGATATGATTGCCTTGTTCAGTAATCTCTGGTTAGCTGCCCGAAGATCGACATGTGAGAAAGGCCCAGCATGACCACCGAAACGCCGCGGCTCGACTGGGACCAGTTCGCCCGCCTGGGTGCCGATATCGCCGCCTGGGGCGCCGAGTATCACCGCACCTTGTCCAGCCGCCCGGTGCGCGCGCCGCTGGTGCCCGGCCAGGTCGCCGGGACATTTCCGCTCGCCCCTCCGGAAGACGGCGAGGGGATCGACGGCATTCTCGCCGATCTGGACGACAAGGTGGTGCCGGGGCTGACCCATTGGCAGCATCCCCGGTTTTTCGCCTATTTTCCGGCCAACGCCACGCCGCCGTCGATGCTGGCGGATTTCGTCGCCGCGATCCTGGCGCAGCAGGGGATGCTGTGGCAGACCTCGCCCGCCGGAACCGAGATCGAAACGCGGATGATGGACTGGCTCAGGCAGGGGTTGGGTCTGCCCGAGACATTCCAGGGGGTGATCCAGGATTCCGCCTCGGGGGCGACGCTGGCGGCGATTCTGGTGATGCGCGAACGCGCGCTCGATTGGGCGGGAAACCGGCAAGGGCTGCCGGGGCAAGCCAGGATCAGGATCTATGCCTCGGACGAGGTGCATACCTCGGTCGATCGGGCGATCTGGATCGCCGGCATCGGGGCCGAGAACCTGGTGCGGATCCCCACCCGCGGCCCCTTGCGTGCCATGGACCCGGACGCGCTGCGTGCGCAGATTGCCGCCGACCGCGCGGCGGGGTATCTGCCGGCGGGCATCGTGGCCTGCGTCGGCGGCACGGGGACCGGTGCCTGCGATGACCTGACGCAGGTTCTGGCCATCGCCCGCGACGAGGGGCTCTACAGCCATGTGGATGCGGCCTGGGCCGGCGCGGCCATGATCTGCCCCGAGTTTCGCGACCTGTGGGCCGGGATCGAGGGCGCGGATTCGCTGGTGCTGAACCCCCATAAATGGATGGGGGTGCAGTTCGATTTCTCGGCGCATTTCCTGCGCGATCCCGAACCCCTGGTCAGGACCCTGGCGATCCAGCCCGAATACCTGAAGACCCATGGCAAGGACGGGTTCGTCAACTATTCCGAATGGTCGGTGCCGCTGGGCCGGCGGTTCCGCGCGCTGAAGCTGTGGTTCGTGCTGAAGGCCTATGGTCTGAATGGTCTCAGGGCGGTGATGCGCGACCATGTGCGCTGGAGCCAGGCACTGGCCGAGGACCTGCGCGCCGATCCCCGGTTCGAGATCGTGACCGAGCCGGTGCTGTCGCTTTTCACCTTTGGCTTGAAGGGGGCGGATGACGCGGCGATGATCGACTATGTGACGCGGGTCAATGACGACGGGCGGATCTATGTGACGCAGGGGCGGACCGGGGGGCGGATCGTAGTGCGCTTTCAGGTCGGCACCTTCGCCTGCCGCGAGGAGGACGTGCGTCTGGCCGGCGCGGTGCTGAAGGAACTGGCGGAGGTGGGGCTGCCGCCCCGAACCTCTCGCCTCAGGGGTTTTCCACCCCTGAGAAACCCCTGAGGATATTTGGAGCACAAAGATGCAGAAGAACGGTTTCAAGGCAGCCCTGGCACGCGGCGAGGTGCAGATCGGCTGCTGGGTCGGTCTGGCCGACGGCTATGCCGCCGAGATTTCCGGTGAGGCCGGGTTCGACTGGTTGCTGATCGATGGCGAGCATGCGCCCAACGACATGCGCTCGATGCGCGAGCAGTTGACGGCGCTGGGGCGGTCGGCCTCGCATCCGGTCATCCGCCTGCCGATCGGCGAGGTCTGGATGGTCAAGCAGGCGCTGGATATCGGCGCGCAGACGATCCTGGTGCCGATGGTGGAGTCGGGGGACCAGGCGGCGCTGCTGTCGCGGGCGATGCGCTACCCGCCCGAGGGGATCCGGGGGGTCGGCGCCGCGCTGGCGCGGGCGTCGCGATTCAGCGGGATCGCGGATTACGTCAACAAGGCCGATGCCGAAGTCTGCCTGCTGGTGCAGGTCGAAAATCGCGCCGGCCTGGAGGCGCTGGACGACATCCTGGCGGTCGAGGGCGTGGACGGCGTTTTCATCGGCCCCGCCGATCTGTCTGCGGACATGGGCTTTCGCGGTCGATCCGAGGCGCCCGAGGTGGTGGCGGCGATCACCGATGCCATCGGACGCATCCGGGCGGCGGGCAAGGCGGCGGGTATCCTGTCCACCAACGAAGCCCAGGCCCGGGGCTGGATCGGGGCCGGCGCCACGTTCGTCGCCGTCGGGATCGACGTTCTGGTCCTGGCGAACGGGATGCGCGCGCTGGCGGCAAAGTTCCGGTAGGGGGGGCGATGCGGGTTCTGACGTTCAACGTGCAGAACCTGCGCCTGCGCCAGCGCGGCGGCCGCGAGCGGCTGGATGGGGCGCGCGATGGCGACGAGGGGCCGGATGCGCTGGACTATGCGGACCGGCGCCTGACCGCGGCGGTTCTGGCGCGCGCCGATGCCGATGTCTGCGCGCTGCAGGAAGTGTTCGACCGCGAGACGCTGGATTACTTCCATGACCACCTGCTGCGCGCGACCGGGGTGTCCCCCTGGCCCTGGCGGGCCTGTCTGCCGGGAAACGATGGCGGCGGGCGCGATCTGGCGGCGATTGCACGGCGGCCTTTCGCGGCGGAGAGCCATGCGCGGCTGACCGCGTCGGCGCTGGGTCTGACGAGCGAACGTCGCGACGGGCGGCTTTTTTCGCGTGATTGCCTTGAGGTCGATCTGGGTGTGCTCTGCCTGTTCATCGTGCATTTCAAGGCGCCCTATCCCGATGTCGCCGCCGCCTGGGCGCAGCGGCGGATGGAAGCCGAGGCCGTGCGCCGGCTGATCGCGTGTCGGTTCCCCGATCCGGCGCGCGGGCTCTGGTTGGTTCTGGGGGACCTGAACGACCCGCGCCACCAGTCCGATCGCGCGGTGGCGCCGCTGCTGGCCCCGTTTGGCGTGGATCTGATCGACCGGATGCCCGAGGGGGATCGCTGGACCTGGTGGGACCCCGAGGGCACACGGGGATGCCCGGACGGCATGATCGCGTCGCCTGCCCTGGCCGCCCGCTGGCCCGAGGCGGTGCCACGGGCCATCCGCGCGGGGCTGGCCCTGGGGGCCGGCGGCGCGCAGGCGCGGCTGGCGGATGTGGGGGCGGCCCGGCCGCACGCCAGCGATCACGCCGCGCTGGTGCTGGATCTGCCCGGGGCCTGACGTCGGGGCCCGAGATCGGGGCCAGACACAAGGACCAGACACAAGGACCAGACACCAGGGCCAGACACCAGGCACGGACAGCAGGGGACGCGGCGTCATCGTTCTGTTACAAGCTCTTGCGACAAGTGCGACAGCCGGACCCCACGAATGCCGTTCACCATGACCGCTGACCTGACTCATTGCGGCGCGTTGCTTGATGCGATGCCCGATCCCGCCCTGCTGGTCGGGCAGGATCGTCGCATCCTGTTGGCCAACCCCGCCGCGCGCGAGCTGTTCGCCGCGCCTCTGAACGGGGCTTCGGCGCTGAGCTATCTGCGCCAGCCCGAACCGGCCGCGGCGCTCGACCGGGCGCTGGCGGCTCTGGCCGAGGGGGCGCGCGGCAAACCCGGGTTCGAGGCGCGGATGTTCCAGACCTCGCCCACGCGCGAGACGGTGCTCAGGCTGACCGCCGTGCCGCTGGCACCCGAACAGGGCCTGCCGGGTGTTCTGGTCACCTTGCGCGACATCAGCCATGTCGAGGAAGCCGAACAGCAGCGCCGCGATTTTGTCGCCAATGTCAGCCACGAGATGCGCTCGCCGTTGACGGTTCTGGCGGGATTCATCGAGACACTGAAAGGGCCGGCGCGCGACGATCCGGCCGCGACCGCGCAGTTTCTCGACATCATGGAACGCGAGGCGCAACGCATGTCGCGGCTGGTCAGCGATCTCTTGTCGCTGTCGCGGGTGGAATCCGAGGAAAAGGTGCGGCCGCGGGCCATGGTGTCGCTGTCCGAGGTGCTGCGCGCCACGCTGGCGGCGCTGCGTCCGCAGATCGACGAGGCCGGGCTGGTGGTGGATTTCCGCGATCTGCCCGAGGCCCCGCAGATCCCCGGCGACCGCGATCAACTTGTGCAGGTCTTTCACAACCTGATCGAGAACGCGCTGAAATACGGGGCCTCGGGTGGCAGGATCGACGTGTCCCTCGACCGGGTCGAGGCCCTGCCGGGACTGTCCGGGCCGGCCCTGAAGGTTCAGGTGCGCGATCACGGCGACGGAATCGACGCCATTCACCTGCCGCGCCTGACCGAACGGTTCTACCGCGTGGACGGCCACCGCTCGCGCGCGATGGGGGGCACGGGGCTGGGTCTGGCCATCGTCAAGCATATCGTCAACCGTCACCGCGGCAAGTTCACCATCCGCTCGACCCGGGGCGAGGGCAGCACCTTTGCGGTGGCCCTGCCGATCGCCTGATCCGTCACCGAAGTGTCACAAACCCCGGCTAGGGTGCCGCAAACGCAAGAGAGACCGTCATCATGACCCGCCTGCACATCGATTCCACCTTTGACGAAGACCTCGAACGCATCCGCGAATCCATGCTGGGCATGGGGGGGCGTGTCGAAGAGGCGATCACGCTGGCGGCGCGCGCCCTGGAAGAGCGCGACGAGGATCTGGCCCAGCAGGTTGTCGAGGGTGACCACGCCATCGACGCGCTGGAAGAGGAAATCGACACCCAGGTGGTGCGGCTGCTGGCGCTGCGCCAGCCGCAGGCGGGTGACCTGCGCGCGGTCATCGCCGTGATGAAGATGGCCGCCGATATCGAGAGGCTGGGCGATTACGCCAAGAACATGGCCAAGCGCGTGCCGGTGCTGGCCTCGGGCACGCAGGTCGAGGGGGCGAGCGCGGCGATCCGGCGGCAGGCCCGTCAGGTGGGGCAGATGCTGAAGGACATGCTGGACGCCTTCGCCCGTCTCGATGTCGCCCTGGCCGAGGACGTGATCGCCCGCGATGTCGAGGTCGATCACATGACCAACGCCCTGTTTCGCGAGTTCATCACGCATATGATGGAAGATCCGCGCAACATTTCGGCCTGCCTGCACTACACCTTCATCGCCAAGAATGTCGAACGGATGGGCGATCTGGTGACGGGCGCGGCCGAACAGGTCGTGTTCCTGGCCACCGGCGAGCGCCCGGGCGATCGTCCCAAGGGACAGTCCACCGCGTCGATCGACGTGCCGCACGGATAACCCGCCATGAGCCGCAATGACACCCCATTGGTGCTGGTCGTCGATGACGAACCCGCGCAACGCGCGCTGCTGAGCTACAACCTGGAAGCCGCCGGGTTTCGCGTGGCCACCGCCTCGGACGGTGAGGAGGCGCTGCTGCTGGTGGCCGAGGAATCGCCCGATGTGATCTTGCTGGACTGGATGTTGCCGCGCGTGTCCGGGATCGAGGTCTGCCGCCAGCTCAAGGCCCAGCGTGGCGCGCAGGATGCTGCGATCATCATGGTTTCCGCGCGCTCGGATGAAAGCGATCGGGTGCGGGGGCTGGAAACCGGCGCCGACGACTACATCACCAAACCCTATTCGGTGAACGAACTGCTGGCGCGCGTGCGGGCCAACCTGCGCCGCGTGCGGCCGGCCCGCGCCGGTCAGGCGCTCGAGGTGGGCGACCTGCGGCTGGACCCCGAAACGCACCGTGTCCATCGGGCGGGCGCGGAACTCCATCTGGGCCCGACCGAGTTCCGCCTGCTGTCGGCGCTGATGGAAAAGCCGGGCCGGGTCTGGACACGCGAGGCGCTGCTGGATCGTGTCTGGGGCCGGGACATCTATGTCGATACGCGCACCGTGGACGTGCATATCGGCCGCCTGCGCAAGGCCATCGGCGTGCACGGCGGCGACGATCTGATCCGCACGGTGCGCGGCGCGGGCTATTCTCTGGATTAGGCGCGGGGACGGGGGGCCTGCGTTCCCGGCCTTGACACTTGGCGTCCCATCGCCCCCAATCGCGCACGCAACCGGGGGACGCCATGACCACCACCTCAACCACGACCGCCGCACAAGGCTATGTCAGCGATCCCCGCAATGACGACGTGCTCGTCTGGGTGAACGGCGATCTGGTGCCAAAGGCGCAGGCGATGGTCAGTGTCTTTGACGCGGGCTTCGGCTTTGGCGATGGCGTGTGGGAGGGGCTGCGCCTGGTGCGCGGTCGCATCCTGCAGCGCGAGGCGCACCTGGATCGGCTGTTCGAAGGCGCGCGCGCGATCGCGCTGGACATTCCGCAGGGCCGCGCGGGGATCGAGGCCGCGATCGATGGCGTGATCGCCGCGAACGGCATGGAGGACGGCGCCCATCTGCGCCTGATGGTGACGCGCGGCATCAAGGCCACCGCGAACCAGGACCCGCGGTTCATCCTGTCAGGACCGACCGTGGTCATCACCGCCGAATACAAGACCCCGCGCCCCGAAACCCGGGCCCGCGGGCTTTCGCTGTTCACCTCGACCTTCCGCACCTCGGGGCCGGATGTGTTCGACCTGCATCTCAACTCGCACTCGCGTCTGAACCTGATCCAGGCGCTGATCCAGGCGATCAACGCCGGCGCGGACGAGGCCCTGATGCTGGACCCCCGCGGCTTTGTCGCGTCGTGCAATTCGACCAATTTCTTCATCGTCCGGCGGGGCGAGGTCTGGACCTCGACCTCGGCCTGCTCGTTCAAGGGGATTACCCAGCGCGCGGTCATCGACGCCGCGCGCGCCGGGGGGATCGTGGTGCGCGAGTGCGACTTTACCCTGGCGCAGGTCTATGCCGCCGACGAGAGCTTTGTCACCGGCACCCTGGGCGGCGTCACCCCGGTCACACGGGTCGACGGCCGGGTCCTCGGCACCGGCAGCCCTGGTCCGATGACGGACCGGATCCGCGCCCTCTACGAGGCCGCGGTCTATCCCGCCTGACGGTTCCGATGCAGCCCGACCAGATCGACACCTTTCTGGACCTGTGCGAGACGCGCAGCTTTCACCGCAGCGCCGAACGGCTGGGCGTGACGCAGTCCACGGTCTCGGGCCGGCTGGCGGCGCTGGAACGTGCGCTGGGGGTCACGCTGATGCGCCGGTCGCGCGCCGGGTGCGACCTGACGACCGAGGGGTTGCGGTTCGAACCCCATGCCCGCGCCCTCAGACACGCCATGACCGAGGCCCGCGCGGCCGCACGCGGGGCCGAAGGGCGCGCCATGACCCTGCGCCTGGGCTTGCAGAACGACCTGGCCGCCGACGACCCGGCGCATTGGGTCGAAGCGATCCGCACCCTGCTGCCGCAGGCCGCGATCTATATCGAGGCCGACTATTCCGCGCAGATGTGCCGCGACGTGCAGGGGGGGATCCTGGACCTGGCCCTGCTGTTCTCGCCGCATCCGTCGCCCGACCTGCATTTCGAAACGCTCGGTGAACTGACCTATCGCATGATCGCGCCCGGCGAAGGTCCGGCGCCGCAGCTGGCCGACATCGCCGCCGAACGCTATGTGATGGCCAACCTGTCGCCCGCTTTTGCCCGCACGCACGAGGCGCTGCTGCCGCACCTGTCCGCTCCGCCCTTGTCGGCGGGGCAGAACGCCACGGTTCGGGGCATGATCCTGGCGTTCGGCGCGGCCGGATACCAGCAGGACGGCGCGGCGCGGCGCCTGGTCGCCCAGGGGCAGGCCCGCTATGTCGCCGGGGCGCCGGTGCTGACCCAGCCGATCTTTGCCGCGATCCATTACCGAAACCGTCACCGCGCCGTCTGGCGCAAGCTGATCGCCGCGCTGCGCGCGACCCTGAAAGGCCCGTCATGACCCGTGATCCCCGCGACTATTCCTGGCTGCCCGCCGATATCCGGGCCTTTGTCACCCGGACCGAGGCCGACTATCCGCCGGATGCGGCGTCCTTCACCATCGCCCGGCAGCGGGCCCTCTATGATGCCTCGTGCGCGCAGTTCGATACGCCCCATCCGCCCGGCCTGAGGACCGAGGATCTGACCATCGCCGGCGTGCGGTGTCGCCGCTATGTGCCGAGCGCGCCGAAACAGGGGGTCACGGGGGTCTATTTCCACGGCGGCGGCTTTCTGGTCGGCGGTCTGCACAGCCACGATTCCATCGTCGCCGATCTGGCCGAGGCGGCCGGACTGACCATGATCGCGGTGGATTACCGGCTGGCCCCCGAATACAGGCACCCGGCGCATTATGACGATTGCATCGCGGTGGTGGATGCGCTGGACGGCCCGCTGGTGCTGGCGGGCGACAGCGCCGGGGGCAGTCTGGCGGCCTCGGTCAGTGCCACGCGCCCGGGGCGGATCCGGGGGCAGGTGCTGATCTACCCGGGGCTGACCTCGGACCCGACGTTGCCCAGCGTCACGCGCCATGCCCATGCGCCGATGCTGACGGCGGCCGATTGCGACTATTACCACGCGATGCGGTTCGACGGACCGCCGCCCAGGGGCGATGTCACCGCCGAGGCCCTGGCGGCCGAGGATTTCACCGATCTGCCGCCGACCGCGATCTTCACCGCCGAGGCCGATCCGCTTGCCTCGCACGGGGTCGAATACGCGGCGCGCCTGGCCGAGGCCGGGGTGCCGGTCGAACTGACAGAGGAACCGGGACTGGTGCACGGCTACCTGCGCGCGCGCACCATGGCGGCTGGCGCGCAGGCATCCTTCGTGCGGATCGCCAGGGCGCTGGACGCCCTGGCGCGGGACGGTCAGTAACGAACCACCGTTTCGAACGTGTCGGGCATCTGGACGTCGGCGTCCAGAATGTCGATCAGGTTGAAGCTCCAGCTTGCCTCGGTGCGGGCGTCGTTGATCGTGCCGGTGCTGGACACGATCTCGGCTCCGGCGACGCGGATGGTGAAGACATGGCCTTCGAGCATCGGGCGCATCATCTGGGCGACCTGCGGATCCGCGCGCATCTGCTCGGATTCGGCCGTCATCTCGGACAGCGGGAAGGTCACGCGCACCGTGCCGTCGCCCAGGTCCGTCGCGACCGGATGCGGTTCCTCGGGGTTCTTTTCGAACACTTCGGCAAAGGTGCCCGAAACGGCCAGGTCGCAGCGCGCTTCGGTGTCGGTCATCACCAGCGTGCCGCCGTCGTCGGCCGAGCAGAAGGCGTCGGTGCCGCCCATCATTTCCAGCATCTGGCGCTGAATGGTCATGTTGCCGGTGACACTGGCCTGATCCGCGCCGGTGATGGTGGTGGTCAGATCGACATCGACACAGCCCGAAAGGGCAAGTGCCCCGGCCAGGGCGGCGGCTTTGAACAGTTTCATGGAATGCTCCCGTCGTGAAATGGTTTCCGGGCGCCAGACTATCCGGGGGCCGGTCTGGCTGCCAGCGGTAATCCGTCGCGCGGGGCAGGGCGGCGGTTCAAACGGCGGCCCGCCAGGGCAGGCCGCCGATCGCGTCAGTTCCGGGTGCAATGCGCGCCGGTCGGCGCCGCGCCCGACCCCAGCGCCAGAGCCGCGGGAAAGGCAAAGGGCTGGGGCAGGCCGCTGGCGGCGGCATCCCAGACCAGAAGCGCGGCCAGCGCGGCCAGGGCGATCAGCGCAACCTTGGGGCGGCTCATGCGGGGGCTCCTTGTGGGCGGGCGGCCGGGATCAAAACGAATGGCCGCAGTTTCAACCCCAGGGCAGAGCCCGCGAACGCGGCGACGAACCAGGCCCATCCGTGCAGCGATCCCGTCGAAATGCCGGAAAAGAAGGCCCCCACATTGCACCCCAGCGCCATCCGGCTGGAATAGCCCAGCACGACGCCCGCGATCAGCACCAGCAGCCAGCCGCGCGCGGCCAGCGGCGCCACCGGCGCGCCCGGCGCCTTGCGCCCGCGCATGACCAGAAACGCCCCCAGGATCAGCCCGATATCCGTGAGCGAGGTCACATCGGTCAGGATCGACTGCGACAGCCGCGTCACGTTCGAGGGTTCGGCCCAATAGGCGGTGGCGCTCAGGTCCGCGCCCAGGGCGGTGGCGATCTTGGCGCCCCACAGCCCCAGGCCATAGACGATCCCCCAGGCCTGCCCCGAAACGACCAGGTTGCCGACCGCCAGCGCCGCCAGCAGCACGGCCGCCCAGATCAGCCGCGCGGGGGGCAGGCGCTTGCCCGGCGCGGCGCGCAGCGCAAAGCCGCCCGCCAGCACGCCCAGCCCCGCCAGGGTCAGCAGCAGGCCGCCGGTGGATCCCGCCAACGACTGGGCCGAGGCCATCGGCAATCCCGGCAGCGCGCCCCAGAACCCCGCGTTCAGCGTGCCCAGGAAGGCGCCGGTGACGAAACCCGCCAGTGCGACCAGCCCGACCAGATTGCCCGATCCGGCGTTCACCAGCGTGCCCGATCCGCAGCCCATCACCACCTGCATCGCCGCACCGAAGATGAAGGCGCCGATCAGCATCCCCAGCCCGATCGGCGCGTGGGCCGGGGACAGCTCGACCGGGTTCGCGGCCAGCAGGGGGAAGGCCACCGCGGCGGTCAGGCCGATGGCCAGGAATTGCGCGATCAGCCCGCGCGCGTCCCGCTCGGCGATCATCAGCCGCCAGGGTCCGGCAAAACCGAACCGCAGCCCCTCGAGCACCAGGCCGAACCCGATGCCGATCGCCACCAGCAGACCCGCGCGCGGTCCGGCGGCCAGGGCCACCGCACCGACACTCGCAAGGCCCAGCAGGACCAGCCCCAGACGGCGGGCGCGCATCAGAACAGCTCCGCGACCCAGCGGGTCGTCGCACGCCAGGCGTAGACCAGGCGATTGGGCGCATGATCCAGCGGGCGGCTGCCATCCGCGGTATATTCGGCCATGCTCTCGGCATAGAGGCGCACGTCGTCATAGCCTGCGACCTCGGACAGGGCGAACCAGTCGATCGCGGCCCAATGGCCGGTGTTGCAGAAGCTGACGGCGGTGGTTCCGGCGGTATAGCCCGACTGCGTCGCCAGTTGGCGGATGCGCGCGGCGTCGACCATGCGGGTGCCGTCGAAGAACTGCGAATACTCGACATTGTCGGCGCTGTGGATCGTGCCGGGCGCCGCGACCGACCAGGTGATGCCGTCAAAGAAATCCGCCGGGCGCGCGTCCAGCAGTTGCGCGCTGCCATCGGCGGCCATCTGCGTCACTTGTGCCGTCGTGGCGCGCCAGGCGTCGCTCCATTGGGCGACATAGTCGGACGGAAAGGCCGACGCCGCGGCGGTTTCGGTCGGCAGCCCCGCGCCGGTCCAGGCGGCGAGCCCGCCATTCAGCAGCGCCAGGTCTTCGATCCCCAGGGATTTCAGCGTCCAGTAGACGCGCGCGGCCGCGCCCATGTCGGTGGCATTCGTGCCCGCGTGCACCACGACCACAGGTGTATCGGTGTCGATCCCCAGTTCGCGCACCACGGTTTGCAGATGGTCGAGATCGCGCAGCGCGCCGGGGTTCGGCATGTCCGACCGCCAGGCGGCATAGGGCGACCATTCCGCACCCGGAATGTGCCCGGCGGCATAGTCGCCGGTGATCTGCACGACGCGGATGTCGTCGCCGTGCTGACCCAGCAGCGCATTCAGTTGCGCGGGCTCCAGCAGGGGCGACCAGCCATCGGGCGCGAGGGCCAGCGCCGGCAGGGCGGTCGACAGCGTGAGCGTCACGGCAAGGGCGGCGGCGGGGCGTTGAAACAGCGTCATGGCGCATCTCCGTTCAGGACCATGCGCGCGATCTGTCAGCCCGCCGCGATCAAGGCAAGCGCGCCGGCCCGTGGCAGGGGCGACGCGGCGCGACCGCTTTCCCGGGCGCGCCGTCCGATGTGGAACGCTGTTTCCCCGGATCGCCCAGGGGGAAAACCGGGTTGCGCCCAGGTGCGCCCCGGCGGGTTCCGGGACTTATTTCACCGCTCAGCCCGTGACCTGCTCGCGCAGGATGGCCGAGGTCATCGAGATCATCAGATAGATGCCGGCGAAAATCAGGAAGGCCAGCGCGGTGTTGGCAAAGGCGCGCGGATAGGTGGGCTCGTCCGGGGCGACGGGTGTCACGCCCACGGACAGATAGCGCACCTGCCGGTTGGCTTCGACGCGGGCGGCCTCGAGCTGTTGCATCGCCTGGGCCAGCAGCATCTGACGGGTCGCCACATCGGCCTGCGCCATGGTCTGTTCGCGCTGCAACTGCGCGACCGAGGCCTCGCCGTCATTGCCCTGGGTCAGGCTGTTGCGCAACTGGGAGATCCGCTCCTCGATCGAGGCGACACGGCGCTGCGCCTGTTCCAGCCGTGCCGGATTGGGGCGCGGGTTCGCCTCGAGGTCGGCGAGGCTGAGCCGTTCGCTGTTGAGCTGCGTTTCCAGTTGCGTGATCTGCTGGGTGAGCAACGTCACCTCGACCTCGGACGACAGCATCTGCGTGCGTTCCTGCAGGTCGAGGACCCGTTGCTGGGCGTCCCGCATCTCCTGTTCGGCGTTGGCCACATGTTGCTGGGCGTCGCGCATCTGGTTTTCGCGCACGCGCTGGGTCAGTTGATCGACCTGTTCCTCGGCATAGGAAATCAACGCGCGCGAGAAGCGTTCGCTGGTGGCGGGATCGGCGGCGATGACCTCCATCCGGATGATGCCTTCGGTCGGATCGTAACTGACCTGAACCATGCTTTCGTAAAGCCGATAGGCGGCCTCGTCGGTCGAATCCGGGGCCAGGCGCCGCAAGGGGTCGATGGTGTCCCCCTGGAAATAGGACTTGAACCCCTGTTCGGCATCCAGCCGGCGCATGGCGTCGCGCGATTGCAGGTAGCTTTGCACCGCGCGGGAATCGTTGTTGGAACTCAGCCCCGCGCCGCCGAACATCCCTGCAAGCGCGCCCGCCCCCGAGGCCGAGCCGCTGTCGGCCTGCTGCACGATGAATTCCGAATTGGTGGCATAGAGAGGGGTCGCCAGGACATAGAAATAGAACGCAGCGATCAGGGTCGGCAGCCCGACGAACACCATCAATCGCGTGGCCAGCAGCGTCATGCGACGCCGCCGGCGCCGGGCGATGTCCTGCTGGATGCGCGAAACCTCGCTCCTGCGCACCTCGGTCGAGGGCAGGCCGGGGCCGGGCTCGGCCTTGGCCGGAGGGGCGGGTTGGCGGTAGGTCTTGGGCAGCTGCGGTTGCTGCGGCTCGGTTGTGGTCAATGCCCGGCTTTGCGGCGTCTCGTCCTTGGCGAGGTCCAGCAGGGTCGATCGTTCGAACGGGTTGATCCCCTGCTTGCGCAACAGGCGCACCGCCTCGATCCCCGAGGTGGCCTTGATCCCGTTGCGCTGCGCGACCCGCATCGCCATGCGCAATTGCCGGCCGGTCAGGTCCGAATCGCGGATCGTGTCGATATCGGCTTCCGCCGGTGTGCTGGCGGGCGGCGCGTCCTGCCCGGTGGCCGGTGCGGCAGCCCGGGCCGTCGCGGGCCCGGTGGGCTGCGGCGACCGGGCGGCGGCGACCGGGCGCGGGGCGGGGGCCTGGCAGGCCAGGACGGGCAGGCGGGCAGCGGGCGTGCGGCGGGGCGGGAGGGCTGTCCTCGTCAAAGAGCGCGTCCGAGGCGGGCCCCGCAGGCGGCGCGCCAGGCGGGTGGCAGCAGGGCGCGGCGTGGCGGGCCGATCCGCCGGGGCCGCCGGAGCCGCGCGCGCAGGGAGACGGCGACGCCGCCGCCGGAGGGTCCGCGCGCGTGCTGCCGCCGGGCTGCGGCGCCACGGTGGTGCGCAGCGTGCCCGCGGGGTCATCGCCCAGCCTGAGCCGGAATCGCCTAGCTTTGGGTTTCGTAGTCATAGATGGCTTTTGCTTCTTCCAGCGAGTCGTAGAAACGCAGTTGACCGTCGCGCAACACCGCGGCCGACTGGCAATAGCGTTCCAGTGTCTCGGCCTGATGGGACACGATCAGCACGGTCGCCTGTTCCAGCCGTTCCTTCAGCATGGCACCGGCGCGGCGGTTGAAATTGGCGTCGGTGGTCGCGGGCATCCCTTCGTCCACCAGATACAGGTCGAATTCGATCGCCAGCATCAGCGCAAAGGCGAAGCGCGCGCGCATGCCCGCGCTGTAGGTGCCGACCGGCATGTCGAAATATTCGCCGATGTCGCACATCCAGCGGCAGAAGGCTTCGACCTCGTCGGGGTCGAGTTGATACAGCCGGGCGATGTAACGCGCGTTTTCCGTGGCCGTATGCCGGTGGTTCAGCCCGCCCATGAACCCCAGCGGGAACGAGACGCGGCAGGCACGGGTGATCGTGCCTTCGTCCGGTTTTTCCAGCCCGGCCATCATGTTGATGATCGTGGTCTTGCCTGACCCGTTGGGCGCCAGGATTCCGACGGAATGCCCCAGCTCGATGCGAAACGACGCATCGTGCAGGATCACCTTGTGGGTTTTCCCGGTCCAGAAGGATTTGCTGACGTTGTTGAACTCCAGCATTGCGCGCGCCTCGATACCCGACCCCGTCGCGACAGAGGGGCCATTTCGCGGCCAGTCTGCCATGCAGGGCTTAACAGGGCTTTTCTTGCGACCCGGATTTTGGGCCGTTCTCGTCGGCAGTATGGCGCATTCGGGCGTGGCGGGGTAGTGAAAAACATGTGTTCTGCCCGCCGGAAACCCGTGGCGGGGTTTACTTTGCGCGCCAAACCGCCGACATCGCGGGGGCGCAACGACCCGGGGGCCCGATGCCTGACCTGCCCGAGATTGACCTGCCCGAGACCGACCTGGACCTGTCCCTGCGCCGCATGGCCGCCGCGCCCGAGGATACGACCCGCCGTCTGGCCCTGCATGCCGAACTGACCCGATCCGAGGTCTTTGTGCTGCTTGAGGCCGAAGTCACCGGCGAGACGCTGGAACCCAGGGTGTTCACGCTGTCCGACGGTCCGGCGGTGCTGGCCTTTGACAGCGAGATGCGGCTGGCCGGTTTCGCCGGCGCGGCCGCCTATGCCGCTTTGCCGGGCCGGGTTCTGGTGCCGATGCTGGCGGGCGCGGGGCTTTCGCTTCTGCTGAACCCCGATGCCGATCATGCGGCCTTGCTGGATCCGCAGGCGCTGACCTGGCTGGCGGACACGCTGGCCGCACCCGCCCCCGAAACCGCGCAGGCCGTGCCCGACCGGATCGGCGTGCCGGCACTCGACCCGGCGGTAATGGCGCTTCTGGTGCCCGCGCTCGAACGCCGCCTCGCGGGGCTGCCGGGGCTGCAACGGACGGTGCTGGCGGCGGTTCGCTGGCGCGGGGGCGGGCAGGGGCATGTGCTGGCGCTGTCCGGTCTGCCCGAGTCCGCCCACCCCCCCGTCGCCCGCGCCGTGGCCGAGGCCCTGGCGCTGTCGGGGCTGGAAGCCGGGGCGCTGGACGTGATCTTTCCGCCTGACGCCGCGATGGCCCGGATTGCCGGGGTCGGTCTGATCCTGTCGCCGGCGCCGCCGCTGCCCGTGTCTGACCAGATCGTGACGGCCGACAGCGCGGCCGGGGCCAATCCGGGGCTTGACCCGTCGAAGCCGCCCAAGCTGAGATAGCCCGCAAAGGGAGGGGGCATGTTCGAACGCCTGGGACATTTCCTCGGCCGGTTCCTGGAACGGGACAAGCCGCAGGATCAACCCGTCATCGCGCAGGATCACCGGGCGCTGACCGCCGCGATCCGGGTGGGCGACGTGCTGCTGGTCGAAGGGCGCGCCCGCATCTCGACGGCGATCAAGTATCTGACGCAAAGCACCTGGTCGCACGCCGCGCTCTGCGTGCGCGACCTGCGTGACGGCGGCGGCACGGTCGACCTGGTCGAGGTCACGCTGCAGGACGGGTGCCACCGCGTGCCTCTGTCGAAATATGCGCTGTTCAACACCCGCCTGTGTCGGGCCGCCAGCCTGTCGGATGACGAACGCCGCGATGTCGCGCGCTACATGGTCGAGCGGATCGGTTTTACCTATGACACCCGCAATGTCATCGACCTGGCGCGATACCTGTTTCCGACGCCGCCGATTCCGGTGCGCTGGCGCCGACGGATGCTGAGCCTGGGGTCCGGGGACCCCACGCGGGCCATCTGCTCGTCGCTGATCGCCCAGGCGTTCCAGTCCGTGCGCTACCCTGTCCACCCCCAGATCGAGATGCTGCGCCAGCCCGGCACCGGGCGCGCGGCCGGCCAGATCTGGCACCCGCGCCACCCCACGCTGATCGTGCCGCGCGATTTCGACCTGTCGCCCTATTTCGCGGTGGTGAAGCCGACGCTGACCCACGGTTTCGACCATCACCGCATCCCCTGGGCCGAGGCCCGGCAGGGCGATCAAGTGGGGTAAAATAATACCTATTTCGCAAGGTATTGTTTTGTTTGCATTTTTCCGGATCACATCCTCTTGACGCGCCCCGGCAATGCGCTAGAACACGCCCATCCGGTGCCCGGGGTCCCCCTGGCGCCGAATCCCTTCTCACGTTTCAGGGCTGGACCATGAAAACCTACACCGCAAAACCGGCGGAGATCGAGAAGAAGTGGATCCTGATCGACGCCGAGGGCGTCGTTCTGGGCCGCCTCGCGACGATCGTCGCCAACATCCTGCGTGGCAAGAACAAGCCGACCTTCACGCCGCACATGGACATGGGCGACAATGTGATCGTCATCAACGCCGACAAGGTGCAGATGACCGGCAACAAGCGCGCCGACAAGCGTTACTACTGGCACACCAGCCACCTGGGCGGGATCAAGTTCCGCACCGCCGGGCAGGTGCTGGAAGGCGCCCACCCCGAGCGCGTCGTGATCAAGGCTGTCGAGCGCATGATCACCCGCAACCGCCCGGGCCGTCAGCAGATGACCAACCTGCGCGTCTATGCGGGCGCCGAGCATCCGCATGAAGCCCAGCAGCCGACCGTCCTCGACGTCAAGTCGCTGAACCCGAAGAACACCCGGAGCGCCTGATCATGGCTGATGAGATCAAATCCCTCGACGCGCTGAAAGACGCCGTCGCCGGTGCCGCGGCCGCCCAGGCTGCCGCCTCGCCCGCCGCCGAGACCGCCGCGCCCCGCGAACCCCAGCGCGACGCCCTGGGCCGCGCCTATGCCACCGGCAAGCGCAAGGCGCGAGACGGGAAGGGCGGCGTGAAGGGGAAGAGCGTAGATGTCGGCGGTCGCGGCATCGTAATAAAAGAATATTTCGCCCGCCCCGTGCTGCAGATGATCCTGCGCCAGCCGTTCCAGATCGCCAATGTCGAAGGTCAGTTCGACGTCTACGCCACCGTGGTGGGTGGCGGTCTGTCGGGGCAGGCCGGTGCCGTGAAGCATGGCGTGTCCAAGGCGCTGCAACTCTACGATCCGGCGCTGCGTCCCGCGCTGAAGGCCGCGGGCTTCCTGACCCGCGACGCGCGGACGGTGGAACGGAAGAAATACGGCAAGCGCAAGGCGCGCCGGAGCTTCCAGTTCTCGAAACGCTGATCAAATTGGTGTATACCTATCAAGGCGCGGCTCAGGTCGCGCCTTTTTTTCAATGTATCGTTTTGTCTTTAGCCTACCTGTCCTCGTTCTGTTCCGTGCATGTTTGCTTGCCTCGTATCGTGAGACTCTCGATAGCGGAGACATTCCATGGTCATCGACAGTGCCTATCAGGCATTGCAAGATTTGCTTTGGCGCGGCCGCGGCCTCGGCCGGTTCCGGTCCTCGCGCTATCCTGAACGTGCCGATGTCCGCCAGGACCTGAAAACCAGCTATGGTTTCAGCGGCGATCTGGCGGACATATTCTGCGACAACACGGGCAAGGTGGTGCACAAGTGGCACCATTTCCTGCCGATCTACGAACGCCACTTTGCCCCCTATCGCAACCGTCCGATCCGGTTTCTGGAAATTGGCGTGTCGCGCGGCGGCTCTCTGGCCATGTGGCGCAAATATTTCGGCCCCGAGGCGATCATCTTCGGGATCGACATCGACCCGGAATGCGCCGCCTTCGATGGCATTGACGGGCAGGTGCGCATCGGCTCGCAGGCCGATCCGGACTTTCTGCGCGCGGTCGTCGCGGAAATGGGCGGTATCGACATCGTGCTCGACGATGGCAGCCATGTCATGGCGCATATCAAGCGCACGCTGGAAACGCTGTTTCCGTTGCTCGATCCCGCGGGCGTCTACATGATCGAGGATCTGCATACTGCCTATTGGCGCCGTTTTGGGGGCGGTTTCTGGCGGCGCGGCAATTTCTTCAACTATACCCGGCAGCTTGTCGATGACATGCACAGCTGGTATCACGTCACCATGCCCAAACACCCGGTCGTGTCCGACATCTGCCGTTCGATCCAGATCTACGATTCCATCTGCGTTCTGGAAAAGGGCCGCAAGGTGATGCCGCTGCATTCGCAGATCCCGTCGCCCGACGGCGATCGCTGACGCGCCGATGTATTGCCCGGCTCATTTCACCGAATCCGGGCCCGCCGAGATCGCGCAGCTGCTGGCGGCGCATCCTCTGGCGGCGCTGGTCGCCATGGGGCCGGCCGGGTTGGTGGCGAACCATCTGCCGCTGTTGCGGGATGGCGACGGGTTCGTCGGGCATGTGGCGCTGGCGAACGATCTGCACCGCGACCTGCCCGACGGAGCCGAGGTCCTGGCGCTGTTCCGCGGGCCCCAGGGCTATGTCAGTCCGAACTGGTATCCCTCGAAGGCCGAGACCCATCGCGCGGTGCCGACCTGGAATTATCAGGTGGTGCATGTGCACGGGCGGATCCACTGGTCGCATGCGGACAAGGACCGCCGGCGCGCCGTGGCCCTGCTGACCGCGCACCATGAGCGCGCGCTCAACGGGGCTGCCGGCTGGACGATGGGCGACGCGCCGGCAGACTTCCTGGCGGATCATCTGGCGCGGATCGTCGCCTTCCGGATCGTCGTCACCCGGATCGAGGCCAAGTCCAAGCTGAACCAGAATCGCGGTGCCGCGGATGTCGGCGCCGTCGCCGACGCGTTCGAGGCGCGCGGCAAGTCCGACCTCGCGCAGGCCATGCGCCGTCCACTGAAACCGTGAGCGACACGGGTGCCGCGCGCCAGGAAACGCCGCACCCCGCCGCTTGCCCCTTGCCCCGCCACGGCCAACCGCCTAAAGGGGGCGCATCGCAGCTATGGGGACCCGCCATGCAGCCTTGGCTCAGCCATGCGTTCGACGATGACAAGCTGAAAGAGGAATGCGGCATATTCGGCGCGGTCGGCGTCCAGGATGCGGCGAATTTCGTCGCCCTGGGGTTGCACGCGCTGCAGCACCGCGGCCAGGAAGCCGGCGGCATCATCACCTATGACGCCGAGCGCGGCTTCCAGTCCGCACACCGCTTCGGTCTGGTGCGCGACAACTTCACCTCGGCCAAGCTCATGGAAACGCTGCCCGGTTCGATCGGCATCGGCCATGTGCGGTATTCCACGGCCGGCTCCAAAGGGGCGACCGCGATCCGCGACGTTCAACCCTTTTTCGGCGAGTTCGCCATGGGCGGCGCGGCGATCGCGCACAATGGCAACATCACCAATGCCAATGCCATCCGCCGCGAACTGATCGAGCGCGGGTCGATCTTTCAGTCCTCGTCCGATTCGGAATGCATCATCCATCTGATGGCGCGCTCGATCCAGAAGACCATCGCCGAGCGTCTGAAAGACGCGCTGCGCAGGGTCGAAGGGGCGTTTTCCGTCATCGCCATGACCCGCACCAAGCTGATCGGCGTGCGCGATCAGCTGGGGGTGCGGCCGCTGGTGCTGGGCAGGATCGGGGACGGATGGGCACTGGCGTCGGAAACCTGCGCGCTGGACATCATCGGTGCCGAATTCGTGCGCGAGATCGAACCGGGCGAAATGGTGGTCATCGACACCAGGGGGGTGCAGTCCACACGGCCGTTCGAACGCACCGCGCCGCGGTTCTGCATCTTTGAACAGGTCTATTTCAGCCGCCCCGATTCGATCATCGGCGGGCGTTCGGTCTATGAAACGCGACGGCAGATCGGTGTCGAACTGGCGCGCGAGGCCCCGGTCGAGGCCGACCTGGTCTGCCCGGTGCCGGACAGTGGCACCCCGGCGGCCATCGGCTACAGCCAGGAATCGGGCATTCCCTTTGCCATGGGGATCATCCGCAACCAGTACATGGGGCGGACCTTCATCGAACCCAGCGAGCAGATCCGCAACATGGGCGTGCGGCTGAAGCTGAACGTGAACCGCGCGCTGGTCGCAGGCAAGCGGATCGTTCTGGTGGACGACAGCGTGGTGCGGGGCACGACCTCGCAGAAGATCAAGGAGATGATCCTGGAAGCCGGCGCGCGCGAGGTTCATTTCCGCATCGCCTCGCCGCCGACGACCTGGCCGTGTTTTTACGGCGTGGATACGCCGGAACGCTCGAAACTGCTGGCCGCGCGCATGAGCGAGGACGAGATGCGCGATTTCATCGGCGTCGAGAGCCTGAAGTTCATCTCGCTGGACGGGCTCTACCGCGCGGCGGGCGAGGCGGGGGACGCAACGCGGCCTGTCCGCAATTCTGCGACGCCTGTTTCTCGGGCGAGTATCCGGTCGCGCCTCCGACATGATCGAACGCGGGTTCGAGCTGAAGGCGGCGGAATAGGCGGCCGGCGGCGGCGGGGGCTGCCGCCCCGCACCCTCGCTTCAAGGGGGGCACGCCCCCCTTGAAAATCCCCGTGCGTATTTCCGACAAGATGATGGGGCGGCCCGATCGCCCCGGGTCGGCGCTGTCGGCGCCGGGCCTGTTGCAGGGGCTTGACGGCGATGCCGGAGCGGCACAGGGTCGGGGCGCTGTGCCTGTGGAGTCCGCATGACCCTCGATACCCCCGGCCTTTGGGCCGCGACCGCCCCGAACGCGCCTGAGGTGTCGCCCCTGAGCGGCGAGGACACGGCGGATCTGGCCATTGTCGGCGCCGGCTATACCGGGCTTTCGGCGGCATTGACCGCGGCCGGGGCCGGCGCGCGTGTGGTTGTGCTGGAGGCCGAGGGCGTCGGCGCCGGGGGCTCGGGGCGCAATGTCGGGCTGGTGAATGCCGGGCTCTGGATCATGCCCGAGGCGGTCGAGGCGGCCTTGTCGCGCGACAATCCGCTGCCCGGCCTGCTGGCGCAGGCGCCGGCCGCGGTCTGGGCCACGATCGAAAGACATGGCATCGACTGCGAGGCGCGCCCGGTGGGCACGTTGCATTGCGCGCCCGACGCCAGCGGACTGGCGGCGCTGGAGGAACGCGCGCGCCAGTGGCACGCGCGTCAGGTCGCGGTGCGGATGCTGGATGCGGACGAGACGCGCGCGCGGGTCGGCTCGGGTCGCTACAGGGGCGCGCTGTTCGATCCGCGTGCGGGCACCGTGCAGCCGCTGGCCTATGCGCGTGGTCTGGCGCGGGCGGCGATCGCGGCGGGGGCGGTGATCCATGCGCCCAGTCCGGTCACGCAGGCGCGGCGCGTGGGGGGCGACTGGGAGCTGACGACGCCGGGCGGACGGGTGCGCGCGCCCCGCGTCATCTGGGCCGGAAACGCCTATGGCCAGGGGCCGGCGGCGAACCCGGCGCTGGCCGTGCTGCCCTATTTCAATTGCGCCACCGATCCGCTGCCCGAGGCATTGCGCGCCACGATCCTGCCGGGTGGCGAGGGCGCCTGGGATACCGCACAGGTGCTGACCTCGTTCCGGCTGGATGCGGCGGGACGGTTCATCATCGGGTCGGTGGGCTGGCTGGGCGCCGGGGATGCCGCGGTGCACGAGGCCTGGGCGCGGCGGCAGATGGGACGCCTGTTCCCGCAACTGAAAGGGCAGCGGTTCGCGCATCGCTGGTTCGGCCGGATCGGCACCACGCCCGATGCCTTGCCGCGTCTGGTCCAGGCCGGCGAGGGGGCTTATGGCATCACCGGTTTCAACGGGCGCGGCATTGCGCCGGGCACGGTGCTGGGGCGTGAACTGGCGCTGGCCGCACTGGGGCAGGGGGCGGGCATCCCGCTGGAGCCCGCGCGGCCGGATCCCCTGCGCGGTCTCAGGGGGCTGGGGATCCGGGCGGGGGCGGCGGCGCTGCATCTCGTGGATCAGCGCCGCTGAAGGGGGTGGTTACGCCTCGGCCTTGGCCATGCGCTTGCGCTCGTGGGGATCGAGATACCGCTTGCGCAGGCGGATCGACTTGGGCGTGACCTCGACCAGTTCGTCGTCGTCGATATAGGCGATGGCCTGTTCCAGCGACATGATGACCGGGGGAGTCAGGCGCACGGCCTCGTCCGTGCCCGAGGCGCGGACGTTGGTCAGCTTCTTGCCCTTGATCGGGTTCACTTCCAGGTCATTGTCGCGCGAATGCTCGCCGATGATCATGCCGACATAGAGCTGTTCCTGCGCGCCGATGAACATGCGGCCCCGGTCTTCCAGGTTCCACAGCGCATAGGCCACGGACACGCCGTTCTCCATCGAGATCAGCACGCCTTGCCGGCGCCCGGCGATCGGACCCTTGTAGGGCACCCAGTCGTGGAAAATGCGGTTCAGCACGCCCGTGCCGCGGGTGTCGGTCATGAACTCGCCCTGATAGCCGATCAGGCCCCGCGACGGCACATGCGCGACGATGCGCGTCTTGCCGGCGCCGGCAGGCTTCATCTCGGTCAGGTCGCCCTTGCGCGGGCCGGTCAGCTTTTCGATCACCGCGCCCGAGTATTCGTCATCGACGTCGATGATGACCTCTTCCACCGGTTCCAGCCGCTCGCCGTTTTCCTCGCGGAAGATCACGCGCGGGCGCGAGATGGACAGTTCGAACCCTTCGCGGCGCATGTTCTCGATCAGCACGCCCATCTGCAGTTCGCCCCGACCCGAGACCACGAAGGCCTCGCCGCCCGGGGTGTCCTCGATCTTGATGGCGACGTTCGATTCGGCCTCTTTCATCAGCCGCTCGCGGATCACGCGCGACTGCACCTTGTTGCCGTCGCGGCCCGCCAGCGGGCTGTCGTTGATCCCGAACGTGACCGAGATCGTCGGCGGGTCGATGGGCTGCGCGGGGATCGCGGTGTCGACCGACAGGTCGCACAGCGTATCGGCCACGGTCGCCTTGGTCATGCCGGCGATGGTGACGATGTCGCCCGCCTCGGCCAGGTCGATGGGTTGCTGGCCAAGGCCCCGGAAGGCGAGGATCTTGGTCACGCGGAACTGTTCGATCCGCTCGCCCTTGCGGCTGAGGGCCTTGAGCGTTTCGCCGACCTTGAGCGTGCCGGCCTCGACCCGGCCGGTCAGGATGCGGCCGATGAACGGATCGGCGCCCAGCGTCGTCGCCAGCATGCGGAAGGGTTCCCTGGCGGCGGCGATCTGCTTCGGCGGCTCGACATGGCGCATCACCATGTCGAAAAGCGCGGTCATGTCCTTGCGCGGGCCGTCCAGATCCTCGTCCGCCCAGCCGTTGATGCCCGAGGCATAGAGCACCGGGAAATCGAGCTGTTCGTCCGAGGCGCCGAGGTTCGCGAAGAGGTCGAACACCTCGTTCAGGGCGCGGTCGGGCTCGGCGGCGGGTTTGTCCACCTTGTTCAGCACGACGATGGGTTTCAACCCCAGGGCCAGCGCCTTGGAGGTGACGAACTTGGTCTGCGGCATCGGGCCCTCGGCGGCATCGACCAGCAGGCAGACGCCGTCCACCATGCTGAGGATGCGCTCGACCTCGCCGCCGAAATCGGCGTGGCCGGGGGTGTCGACGATGTTGATGCGCGCGCCCTTCCATTCGACCGAGGTCGCCTTGGCAAGGATGGTGATGCCGCGCTCGCGTTCCAGATCGTTCGAATCCATCGCGCGTTCGGTCACGGCCTGACCCTCGCGATAGACGCCGGATTGTTTCAAGAGCTCGTCCACCAGCGTCGTCTTGCCGTGGTCGACGTGGGCAATGATGGCGATATTGCGAAGGTCCATAAGGCTGTCCTGATTGCTGCGCTGCCGCGCATACAACAGGAAACGCCCTTTGGCGAGTCGCTTGGCGGACCCGCGCGGGATGCCGGGCGAAAACCCGGCATCACCGTCCCCGGGGCGCCCGGACGGACCTAGTGGCTGTGAGCCCCGTGGTTGTGGTCGTCATGGCCGTGGTCGCCCCGGGTTTCGCGGTGGGCGCGTTTCAGGATCTGCAAGGACGAACTCAGGAACAGCCCGGCCATGGCGATGGCGGTGATCAGGTCGGGCCAGCCCGAACCGGTCGCCGCGACCAGCGCCGCCGCGCCCATGACCGCGACATTGCCGATGGCGTCATTGCGCGAACACAGCCAGACCGAGCGCACATTCGCGTCGCCGTCCCGCCAGCGCATCAGGATCAGGACCGAGGCGACATTGGCCGCCAGCGCCGCCACGCCCACGGCGCCCATCACCTCGGCCCGGGGCAGGCCGGGTGCCAGGGCGTCGCGGATCGCCAGGCCCAGGATCACGACCCCCATCGCCGCCAGTGACAGCCCCTTCAGTTGCGCGATGCGGGCCCGCAGGCGCAGGCTGCGGCCGATCACCAGAAGCGACAGCGCATAGGTCAGCGCATCGGCGCCGAAATCCAGCGCGTCGGCCTGCAGGGCGCGGCTGCCCGCCAGCGCGCCTGCGGTCATTTCCACCAGGAACAGCCCGCCGTTCAGCACGATCACCGCGATCAGCGCGCGGCGGTAGGCGGGGCTGGCCCCATCGAAATCATGATCGTGGTCGTGCGGCATCGCGGCCTCCTTGTCTTGAACCGACTCGGGGTCTAACATCTCTAGCGACTAGAGGAGCAACCCCTCATGAAAGACCTGACCATCGGCGAGGCCGCGCGCGCCAGCGGCATCAAGGTGCCCACCATCCGGTTCTACGAGGACAGGGGCCTTCTGCCCGCGCCGCCCCGGACAGACGGCAACCGGCGCCTCTATGACCCCACCACGGTGGCGCGGCTGACCTTCATCCGCCATGCCCGCGACCTGGGCTTTGCGCTCGAGGACATCACCGAGCTGCTGGACCTGCAGGATCAGCCGCACCAGGCCTGCACGGCCGCGGATTCGCTGGCCCGGCGGCACCTGCGCGCGGTCGAATCACGCATCGCCGCGCTCGAGGCCCTGCGCGGCGAATTGCGGCGCATGACCGAGGAATGCGACGGCGCCTCGGTCGAGACCTGCCGCGTGATCGAGAGCCTGGCCGACCATCGCCACTGCCACAGCGATCACGGCGGCGCGATCGGCACGGGGCTGGCGAAATGAGGCTTGTCTTTGCGCTCTGGACAGGATTGTCTATAGGCGCAACAAGGGGCTGAGAATGCGCTACAGCGGCTTTCGCGTCTTCACTCAGGGGCTGGGCGGGAACAAGGGCTGGACACCGGCCTGGCGCCGCCCCGATCCCAAGCCGGACTATGACATCGTCATCATCGGCGGCGGCGGCCACGGGCTGTCCACGGCCTATTACCTGGCCAGGAACCACGGCCTGCGCAACATCGCGGTGCTTGAAAAGGGCTATCTCGGCGGTGGCAATGTCGGACGCAACACCACCATCGTGCGGGCCAACTATTTCCTGCCGGGCAACAGCGAATTCTACAGCCATTCGTTGAAGCTGTGGGAGGGGCTGGAGCGCGAGCTGAACTATAACGTCATGCATTCGCAGCGCGGCCTGATCAACCTGTTCCATTCGGACGGGCAGCGCGATGCCTTTGCCCGGCGCGGAAACGCGATGCTGGCGCAGGGGGACGATGCGGTGCTGCTGGATCGTGACGGCGTCCGCCGGATGGTGCCGTATCTCGATTTCGAGCAGACGCGGTTTCCGATCTATGGCGGTCTCTATCATCCGCGCGGCGGCACCGCGCGCCATGATGCGGTGGCCTGGGGCTATGCGCGCGGCGCCGACCGGCTGGGTGTCGATCTGATCCAGAATTGCGAGGTCACGGGCATCGACATCCAGAACGGCCGCGTCACCGGCGTGCAGACCACGCGCGGCGCGATCCGGGCCAGGAAGGTTGCGATGGTCGTGGCCGGGCGATCCGGCCAGGTGGCGGCGATGGCGGGGATGCGCCTGCCGGTCGAAAGCCACATCCTGCAGGCCTTTGTGACCGAGGGGCTGAAGCCGGTGATCGATCACGTCATCAGCTTCGGTATGGGGCATTTCTATATCAGCCAGTCCGACAAGGGCGGGCTGGTCTTTGGTGGCGACCTGGATTTCTACGCCTCGTATGCGGCGCGCGGCAACCTGCCGATGGTCGAACATGTGATGGAGGCCGGCATGACGCTGATGCCGATGATCGGCCGCGCCAGGTTGCTGCGCAGCTGGGGCGGCATCATGGACATGTCGCCCGATGGTTCGCCGATCATCGACACCACGCATGTCGACGGGCTCTATGTGAACACCGGCTGGAACTATGGCGGGTTCAAGGCGGTGCCGGCCTCGGGGTGGTGCCTGGCGCATCTGATGGCGACGGGAACGCCGCATCCGGTGGCGGCGCGGTTCCGGCTGGACCGCTTCCGCACCGGGCGCGGCCTGATGGATGAAGAGGGCACCGGCGCCCAGCACAACCTGCACTGAGCGCGCCGCGCCCAGGTTGAAACGACTGACTGCACGGTGGCTTGCGTGCTGCGCCACCATCCGAACGGAGACAGACCCGATGCGCATTCCCTGCCCGTGCTGCGGTTCCCGCGACCGGCGCGAGTTCACCTACTACGGCGCCTCGGTGTTCCTGGACCGGCCCGCCGAGGATGCGGGACTCGAGGCCTGGGACGCCTATCTGCACCTGCGCGACAACCCCGCCGGCGTGACACGGGACCTGTGGTATCACGACCCCTGCCAAAGCTGGATCGAGGTCGAGCGCGACACCGTCACCCATGCCATCCTGTCCACCGCCCCCGTTGCCCGGAGGCGCGCATGAGACCCCTGACCCGTTTCGCCGCGACCGCCCCGAGGGGAGCCCAGTCATGACCCAGACGCATCGCATTCCCGGCAAGGGCCTGCTGATCGACCGTGCGCGTCCGGTGCGGTTCACCTTTGACGGCGTCGAGGTGCAGGGCTTTCACGGCGACACGCTGGCCTCGGCGCTGCTGGCGAACGGGCAGCGGATGATCGCACGCTCGTTCAAATACCACCGCCCGCGCGGGGTGATGACCGCCGGGTCCGAGGACCCCTCGGCCCTGGTCGAGGTGTTGGAAGGGTCCCAGCAGACCCCCAATGTGCGCGCCACCACGCAGGAAATCCATGAAGGCCTGACCGCGCGCAGCCAGAACCGCATCGGCAGCCTGCGCCACGATCTTCTGGCGGTGAACGACTGGCTTGCGCCGTTTTTCAGCGCGGGGTTCTACTACAAGACCTTCATGTGGCCGCGCGCGTTCTGGGAACGGCTCTACGAACCGGCGATCCGCCGGGCCGCGGGGCTGGGCAGCCTGTCGGGGCACCATGACGTGGCGGTCTATGAAAAGGCCTGGGCGCATTGCGACCTGCTGGTGATCGGCGCGGGGCCGGCGGGGCTGATGGCGGCGCTGACGGCGGCGCGGGCCGGGGCCGAGGTGATCCTTGCCGACGAGGACGTGCGCATGGGGGGGCGGCTTCTGTCCGACCAGCCGGCGGTCGGTGGCCTCTCGGGTCCCGACTGGGCGGCGCGGACCGTCGCCGAACTGGCCGCCATGCCCAATGTGCGGCTGATGACCCGCACCACCGTCACCGGCGCCTATGACGACGGAACCTTTGGCGCGCTGGAACGGGTCGGCCTGCATGTGCCGGCGCCCGGCGACCTGCCGCGCGAGTGTTTCTGGCGCATCGTCGCCCGGCGCGCGATCCTGGCCGCCGGCGCGCTGGAGCGACCGATCGCGCACCCCGACAATGACCGGCCGGGGGTGATGCTGGCGTCGGGGCTGGTGTCGCATGTGGCGAAATGGGGGGTGAACCCGGGGCGGGTCGTGATCTTCTCGAACAACGATTCGGGTCTTGCGACCGCCCGTCATCTGACCGCCCAGGGGATCGAGATCGCCGCCTATGTCGATCCCCGCGCGATCCCCGTGACCGAGGATTTCCCCGTCTATGCCCAGGCCACCGTGACCGGCACGCGCGGGCGCCACGGCCTGCGCGACGTGGCCGTCACGCACGCGGGCGGAACCTCGATGATCCCGGCGCGGACGCTGGCGCTGGCGGGGGGCTGGAACCCGACGCTGCATCTGACCTGCCACATGAACGGGCGCCCGGTATGGGAGGAAAGCCTGGCCGCCTTTGTGCCGAAACCCGGCATGGTGCCCGGTCTTTCGGTCGCCGGGGCCGCGCGGGGCCGGTTTTCGACCGCCGCCTGTCTGGCGGACGGGGTCGAGGTCGCCGGCGAGGTCCTGCGCGACCTGTCGCTGCGCCCGAAAAAGACCCCCGTGCCCGAGGCCGAGGACGCACCCTATGCCATTGCGCCCCTGTGGGCGGTGGATGCGGGGGGACGGGCCTGGCTGGACTTTGCCAATGACGTCACCACCAAGGACGTGCGGCTGGCGGCGCAGGAAGGCTATGCCAGCGTCGAGCACATGAAACGCTATACAACGCAGGGCATGGCGCCCGATCAGGGCAAGTCCTCGAATGTGGCGGCGCTGGCGGTTCTGGCCGAGGCCACGGGCCAGGGTATCCCCGCCACCGGAACCACCACCTACCGCCCGCCCTTTGTGCCGGTCTCGATCGGCGCGCTGGGGGCCGGTGGCCGGGCCGAGGGGTTCGCCCCCCAGCGCCTGCTGACGTCGGATGCGAAATCGCGGGCCATGGGCGCCCCGATGATCGAGGCCGGGCTCTGGTATCGGCCCAGCTATTTTCCCCGCGCGGGTGAAAACGACTGGCGCACCGCCTGCGACCGCGAGGTCGCCCAGGTGCGCGAGGCGGTCGGCACCTGCGATGTCTCGACACTGGGCAAGATCGACGTGCAGGGCCGCGACGCGGCGCGGTTCCTCGATTTCGTCTATACGAACACGATGTCCACGCTGAAGCCCGGCCGCGTGCGCTATGGGCTGATGCTGCGCGAGGACGGGTTCGTCATGGATGACGGCACCTGCGCCCGTCTGGCCGAGGATCACTTCCTGGTCACCACCACCACCGCGGCGGCCGGTCTGGTGATGCGCCACATGGATTTCGTGCACCAGGCCTTTTGCGCGGACTGGGACGTGCGCCTGATCTCCGTGACCGAGGCCTGGGCCCAGTTCGCGCTGGCCGGCCCGAAATCGCGCGCGGTGCTGGCCTCGCTGGGGATCCGCGCCGATCTGCCGTTCATGGGCTGCACGCACATCGACCTGGGCGGCGTCAGGGCGCGGCTGTTCCGCATCTCGTTCTCGGGCGAGGAGGGCTATGAGATTGCCGTGCCCACCCGATACGGCGCCTCGTTGTTCGAGGCCCTGCTGTCCGCCGTTCACGCCGAAGGTGGATGCGCCTATGGGATGGAGGCGCTGAACGTCCTGCGGATCGAGAAGGGCTTCATCACCCATGCCGAAATCCACGGTCGCGTCACGGCCGACGATGTGGGCCTCGGCAGGATGGTGTCGGCGAAAAAGGACTGCATCGGCAAGGCCGCCGCGCACCGCCCGGGGCTGACCGAACCGGGGCGCGAGCAACTGGTGGGTCTGATGCCCGTGAACCAGGGCGAGACGCTGAGCGCGGGTGCCCATCTCTACAATGAACGCGACCTGGCCACGCGCGAGAACAACCAGGGGTATGTCACCTCGGTTGCGCCCTCGCCGACGCTGGGGTGCTGGCTGGGTCTGGGCTTTGTCAAGGACGGGCGCAGCCGGATGGGGCAGGTGATCCGTCTGGATGACGGGCTGCGTGGCCACAAGGTCCTGGTCGAGATCTGCGACCCGGTGTTCTTCGACCCAGAGGGAGGGCGGATGCGTGGTTGACCTCATCGCCGACAAACCGTTTCAGGGCCTGCCGTTGAGCATTGGCCGCGCCTCGGTCGAGGGGATGGACCCAGGTCCTGTGACCGCGATCCAGCCCTTTCCGGGGGCGACCCTGCCGATGCCCTTTCCGCAGGCCGGCCAGGTGCTGGCCCAGGGGGGCGGGCGACTGGTCTGGGCCGGGCGCGAGACCGCCTTCCTGATGGGCGAGGCCGCGCCGGATCTGGCGGGGCTGGCCGGCGTGACCGATCAGACCGACGGCTGGGCCTGGGCGCGGCTGTCCGGGCCGGACATGGCGGCGGTTCTGGCGCGGCTTTGCCCGCTGGACCTGCGTGCCCTGCCGGTCGGCACCTCGGCCCGCACGATGCTGACCCATCTGCCCGCGATCGTGATCCGCACCGCGCCCGAGACGCTGGAAATCGGCGTGTTCCGGTCCATGGCCGGCACGCTGGAACACGAGCTGAGCGCAGCGATGCGCGCGGTCGCGGCCCGGGCTTCCCTGCGTTAGGCGCGGTCGGGATCAGACCCCGCGACGGCGCAGGTCACGACGCGCGTGCTCCAGGCCTCGCAGGCGGTGCGCAACCGGTCCGGCAGCGGGCGGTCGGTGAAAAGACTGTCCAGCACCGCCAGCGAGTCGATGCGCGCCGGCGCCGTGCGCCCCAGTTTGGAATGATCGACCACCAGCCAGGCCTTGCGCGCCTGCGCGATCAGCGCACGGCTGACGCCGACTTCGTGGATGTCATAATCCAGCATGTCGCCGTCGCCATCCAGCGCCGAACAGCCGATCACCGCGATATCGACCTTGAACTGCCGGATCGCGGCCTCGGTCAGGGGGCCGGTCAGGCCTCCATCGGACCGCCTGAGCGTGCCGCCGGTCAGGATCACCTGGCAGTCGGGGTTTTCGGCAAGGATATTGGCCGAATTCATGTTGTTGGTCACCACCATCAGCCCGGCATGCCGGCGCAATTCACGCGCGACGGCCTCGGTCGTGGTGCCGATCGCCAGAAAGACCGAGGCCCCTTCGGGGATCTCGGCCGCGCAGGCCCGGGCGATGGCGCGCTTCTCCTCGGCGTTCAGGGCCGCGCGCTCCTGATAGCCGATGTTGACCGTGCCCGAGCGCAGGATCGCGCCGCCGTGCACGCGCTCCAGCTTGCCGGCCTCGTCCAGTTCGGCCAGATCGCGCCGGATGGTCTGCGCCGTGACGCCGAAACGATGCGCGAGGTCATCCACCGTGACCCGCCCCTCGGCGCGGGCAAGGTCGAGGATCTCGGGCAGGCGGAACCCTTGGGCCATGGCGTGGTCCTTTTTGTCCGATTGTGTTCGCTCACCCCGGGCACCGCAAGCCAAAGCGAGGGTTTTCGCGCCAATTCGCTGCATAGGGGGCGGATACCCTTGTGATGATCCCGAAAAAGCGCGTATAATCGCAATCAATCGAACATTTTCGCGCGTGATCGCTCCCATGTCCCAGCCCTCCAGTGACCTTTTCGACCTTGTCGTCATCGGCGGGGGAATCAACGGATGCGGCATCGCCCGGGATGCGGCGGGGCGGGGTCTCAGGGTCCTGCTGGCGGAAAAGGGCGATCTGGCAGGGGCGACCTCGTCGGCTTCGACCAAGCTGTTCCACGGCGGGCTGCGCTATCTCGAATATTTCGAATTCCGTCTGGTGCGCGAGGCGCTGATCGAACGCGAGCGCCTGCTGGTCGCCATGCCGCATATCGCCTGGCCGATGCGCTTTGTGCTGCCCTATCACAAAGGCATGCGGTTCGACGCCGAGACCCCGACCTCGCGGTTGCTGGGGTGGGTCATGCCCTGGATGCGGGGGCGCCGCCCGGCCTGGCTGATCCGCCTGGGCCTGTTTCTCTATGACCATCTCGGCGGGCGGCGGATCCTGCCCGGCACGACCCGGCTGGACCTGCGCCACGCACCCGAAGGCGGGCCGCTGAGGGACGAGTTCCAGCACGCCTATGAATATTCGGACTGCTGGGTGCAGGATTCGCGCCTGGTCGCGCTGAACGCGCGCGACGCGGCCGAACGCGGGGCCGAGATCCTGACCCGCACCGCCGTCACCGGTGCCACAGCCGAGAACGGCACCTGGCACGTCAGCCTGGCCAACGGCCGCATCGTGCGCGCCAAGGCCCTGGTCAACGCCGCCGGCCCCTGGGTCAGCGCCGTCCTGCATGATCTTCTGCACCGCGACCTGCGCGACCATGTGCGCCTGGTGCGTGGGTCGCATATCGTGGTGCCCAGGCTTTACGCCCACGACAAGGCGTATTTCTTTCAGGGCCGCGACGGGCGCATCATCTTTGCCATTCCCTATGAGCAAGACTTCACCCTGATCGGCACGACGGATGCCGAACATGCCGACCCCGATACGCCGCCGCGCTGCACCGACAGCGAACGCGACTACCTGTGCGCCTTTGCGTCGGAGTATTTCAAACGGCCGATCACCGCGCAGGATGTGGTCTGGAGCTATTCCGGTGTCCGTCCGCTTTATGACGACGGTGCCCGCAGCGCCACCGCGGCCACGCGCGACTATGTGCTGACGCTGGACACAGGCGCGGGGGCGCCGGTGCTCAATGTCTTTGGCGGCAAGATCACCACCTATCGGCGGCTGGCGGAATCGGCGCTGGCCCGGCTGGGCGCCCATCTGCCGGTCGGACAGGACTGGACTGCGGGGGTGCCGTTGCCCGGCGGTGATTTTCCGGTGGATCAGGTGCCGACGCTGGTGGCCGATCTGCGCGCGCGCCACCCGTTTCTCAGCCTGGCGCAGGCCTGGCGTCTGGTGCGCGGTTACGGGACCGAAGCCGCCACGATCCTGGCCGGCGCCACCTCGGCCGCGGATCTGGGGCAGGCGTTCGGCGCCGGGCTTTTCGCGCGCGAGGTGGATTGGCTGACCGCGCACGAATTCGCGGTCACGGCCGAGGACATCCTGTGGCGGCGCACGCGGCTGGGGCTGCATCTGACGCCCGAACAGGCGGCCGCGCTTGCCGCCTATCTGCAGGGGTGAGCCGCGGCGCGCGGCATTCGCACGCGAAAGTCACCGCTTTGCCGTTTTCCTTGTCGAAATCCCGCGCTAGTGTGCGCGCCAATCGACACAGGAGAGCGGCATGGCCGAGATCAAGGACCCCGAAAACACCATTCTCATCGAGCTGAAGACCGGCACGGTCGTCATCGAACTGCTGCCCGATGTCGCGCCCGGTCATTCCCAGCGCATGAAAGACCTCGCGCGCGCGGGCGCCTATGACGGCGTCGTCTTTCATCGCGTGATCGACGGGTTCATGGCGCAGACCGGCGATGTGGAAAACGGCAACGCCACCAAGGACAGCTTCAACATCCGCCGCGCCGGCACGGGCGGCTCGGATCTGCCGGATCTGAAGGCCGAATTCTCGGGCATTCCGCATGACCGGGGCACGCTGGGCGCGGCGCGCTCGCAGAACCCGCATTCGGCGAATTCGCAGTTCTTCATCAATTTCAACGACAACCACTTCCTGAACCGGCAGTATACGGTCTATGGCCGCGTCATTTCGGGGATGGAACATGTCGATCAGATCGTGCGCGGTGAGCCGCCGGCGTCGCCCGACCGCATGATCAAGGTGACGGTGGCCTCCGATGCGCAGGCGTGATCTTCTGGCCGCTGCGGCGGCGCTGACATTGGCGCCGCTTGGCGCCTCGGCCTCGGATGCGCCCCTGGGGGCGCCGGTGCTGGAGATCGAGGTCGCGGGTGAAGCCAACGGCACGATCCACATTGCGCTGCGCCCCGATCTGGCGCCGCAGCATGTCGAACGCATCATCGCCCTGGCCGAATCCGGTGCCTATGACAACGTGGTCTTTCACCGCGTGATCGACGGGTTCATGGCGCAAACCGGCGACGTGCAGTTCGGGCGCGCCGATGGCGACACCGCGCGCGCCGGCATGGGCGGGTCCGATCTGCCCGATCTGCCGGCCGAATTCAGCGCCGAGCCGTTCGAGCGGGGCGTGATGGGCATGGCCCGGGCGCAGAACCCGAATTCGGCCAACAGCCAGTTCTTCCTGATGTTCGCGCCGGCGCCGCATCTGAATGGGCACTACACCGTCGTCGGTCAGATCACCGACGGGTTCGACGTGCTCGACGCGATCAAGCGCGGCGAGGGGCCCAACGGCGCGGTCCTGGGCACGCCCGACCGGATGGCGCATGTCCGCGTGATCCGCTGACGGCAATGCCCCGCCGCCGCGCTGCGGCGGGGCTTTATTTCCCCGGCGATCTGGGTCATATGTCGGGGCAAAGACCAAGGGGACTCGGCCAATGAACCTGCTTCTTCGCATCCTGACCTGGTGGAACGGCCAGACGCTGGGCACGCAGCTCTATACCTGGCGCAAGGGCGTCAAGGTCGGCGAGGATGCGCAGGGCAACGTCTTCTATCGCTCGCGCGACGGGAAACGCCGCTGGGTCATCTACAATGGCGAGGTCGAGGCCAGCCGCATCGACACCGAGTGGCATGGCTGGCTGCACCACACCTGGGATGAACCGCCGACGGAACGCCCGCTGGCGCGCAAACCCTGGGAGTTGCCGCATCACCCCAACATGACGGGCACGGCCCAGGCCTATGTGCCGCCGGGGTCGCTGCGCCGCGCCGCGCCGGTGGAACGCCGCGACTACGAAGCCTGGCAGCCGGAATAACGGCCGATGGCCTATCGCCCCTGGGAGATCCTCTTGGGCGCGGCGGTGCTGACCGTCGCGGTCGTGTTCGCGGTGTTTGCCCTGCGCACCACCGGCACCAGTCTGGCCCAGGGCGCGGGCTATCCGCTTTATGCGACCTTCCGGTCCGCCGAGGGTGTGCGCCCGGGAACCGAGGTGCGCCTTGCCGGGGTCAAGATCGGCACCGTCACCACGCTGACGCTGGACCCGCAGAGCTTTCGCGCGCAGTTGGCGATCGCGGTGAACCCGGGTCTGGACCTGCCCAGCGACTCGACCATCCAGGTGGCCTCCGAGGGGCTCTTGGGCGGCACCTTCATCGAGGTTCTTCCCGGCGGCGATCTGGAGAACCTGCAACCCGGCGATACCTTTCAGGATACCCAGAGCGCGGTCAGCCTGATCACGCTGCTGCTGCGGGCCTTCACCGGGTCCGATGCCAGCACCCCGGGGGACGCGCCATGAGCGGCGGGCGCCTGAAACCGGCTGCGGTGGCGGCGGCGCTGGGTCTTGCGCTGGCCGGGCCCGTGGCGGCGCAACAGGTCAATTGGCAGGTCCTGGGCGAGGCCCTGCACGATCAGCGCCCGACCGGGCCCGAGATGGCCTCGGGCACCGAAGCGGTCCTGCGTGGCCTCGACAAGATTTCGGGCGAGGTCGAGGACATGACCCTGGCCGTCGGCGGGACGGTGACCTATCACCATCTGACGGTCGCGCTGACCGGTTGCCGCTATCCGGCCGACAACCCCAGTTCCGACGCCTATGCGTTTCTCGACATCACCGATGCGAACGATGGCGAGCGGCTGTTTCACGGCTGGATGGTCGCGTCGAGCCCGGCGTTGAACGCGCTGGATCACCCCCGTTATGACATCTGGGTGCTGGGCTGCCATTGAGCGCCCGGCGCGCGCCGGGACGCGCGTTTCCGGTCAGATCGGCGCGCAGGCTTGCGAAAGCCAGGTGCGCGCCTCGGGCGAGACCAGCGGCCCCAGTTCGGCCAGCACCCGGGCGTGATAGGCATTCAGCCACAGGACCTCGTCCCCCGACAGCATCGCGCGGTCGATCAGCCGGGTGTCGATCGGGCAGAGGGTGATGGTCTCGAAGTCCAGCATCCGCCGATTGTCGCCCAGAGGGGCGGCCTCGCGCACGATCAGCAGGTTCTCGATCCGGATGCCCCAGCCGCCGGCGCGGTAGTATCCGGGTTCGTTGGACAGGATCATCCCGGGTTCGAGCGGCAGCATCGACACCCGCGACAGCCGCGCCGGCCCCTCATGCACGCTGAGCGCCGCCCCCACGCCATGACCGGTGCCGTGGTCATAGTCCAGACCCGCCAGCCACAGCGGATAGCGCGCCAAAGCGTCCAGATGCCCGCCCGACACGCCCCGTGGAAAGCGGGCGCGGCTCATCGCGATCATGCCTTGCAGCACGCGGGTATAGGCCGCGCGACGTTCGTCAGCCACGGCGCCGACGGGCAGGGTGCGGGTGATGTCGGTGGTCCCGTCGGGGTATTGCCCGCCCGAATCGATCAGGAACAGGTCGCCCGGTTCAAGCCGCCGGTTCGTCGCCTCGGTCACGCGGTAATGGTTGATCGCCGCGTTCGGCCCGGTCGACGAGATGGAATCGAAACTCAGGTCCAGAAGCTGCCCCGAGGCCGCGCGGCAGGCCTCGAGATGTCTGGCCATGTCGATTTCGGTCAGACCCTCAAGCGCGTGCGCGTCGAACCAGGCCAGGAATTCGACCATGGCCACCCCGTCGCGGCGGTGCGCGGCGCGCATGCCGTCCAGCTCGGCCGCGGTCTTGGTCGCCTTGGCCATCAGGCAGGGGTCCGCCCCGGGCGTGCCCTGGGCCAGGGCCGACTGCACGGCGACGGGGGCGGTCAGCGGATCATACCGGGTCACGCCGTTCAGCGCCCGCAGGGCCTCGGGGAAACTGTCGACCGGGTGGCGCGTGACGCCTTCGTCACCGGGCAGATGCGCGACCTTCGCGGCATCGATGAACAGATCGAGCCGCGCATCGTCGTGCAGGATCGCAAACCCCTGCACGACGGGGTTTCGGATGATGTCGGACCCGCGCCAGTTCATCAGCCAGGCCAGGCTGTCGGCCAGGGTGATGACCGTGGCGGCCGTGCCCACGCGCCGCAGACCCTCGGCCAGGGCGGCTCGTTTCTCGGCGGCCGTGCAGCCCGCCAGCGCCAGCGGATGCTCGCGCACCTGTCCACATGCGGGCGGGGGTTGATCGGTCCAGACGGCATCCACCGGGTTGGCGGTGAGCGCGCGCAGGCTCAGCCCCGAACCTTTGAGCCCGGCTTCGATCTTGGCGATCTCGTCCGGGGTATGAAGCCAGGGATCGTATCCGATGACCGCCTCGGCCGGGGCCTGCTGCCGCAGCCAGTCCGCGGCCGAGGTATCCGGCCAGTCGATCGGCGCAAAGGCCGTCAGGTCGATCTGGTCGCGCACCTGCAGCCGATAGCGCCCGTCGATGAACACGCCCGCGCTGTCGGGCAGGACGATGCAGAACCCGGCCGATCCCGTGAACCCGGTCAGCCATTGCAGGCGTTCATCGTGCGGGCTGACGTATTCGCCCTGATGCGCGTCCGAGCGCGGAACGAGGAACCCGGTCAATCCCTGGCGAGCCAGTTCGTCACGCAGACGCGCCAGCCGGGGCGGGCCGTCTTCGGGGCGGGTGGCGGCGGTGAAGCTCTGGAACATCGTTCAGCCTTGGAAGTTGCGGGGGTCCGGGCAGCCGAGTGCCTGCGCCTCGAACGCCTGGCGCAGGCGATCAAGCCGGGGATCGCGGACCAGGGTGACGTAGTCGGCCATCTGCGCGCGCATCTGCGTTGTCAGGTCGGCACGCGCCTGGCCCGAGGCGGTGGCCAGGGCCTCGCGGGTTTCGGAAAGCGCGACATTGGCCATGATGATCGCGCGGGTCAGACTGCCGAGCTGCGCCGCGCCCTCGGGTGCCATGGCCTCGAGGACGGGCCCGCCCACGGTGAGTTGGTGGGTCAGGCAGTCGAAATAGCGGCTCTGGCTTTGATCCATGATGGTGATCAGGGCCAGCGCGGTCTCGGGGGCTGTGTCCGCGACGCGCGTGAAGGTCACGAGCCGGGGCAGTGTGGGCGCGGACGGATTCGGCAGCCGCCCGGCCAGCATCACCAGCGTGTCGTCCGCGCGGCGCAGGGTGCCGCCCGCTTCGAAATGATTGATCTGCCCGAGAACGAACAGTTCGTTCACGCGCCGGTATTGCAGCCGGGCGGGGAAATACCGGATCGGCGGACCGGACCGCGGAACCGAATAGCGGCCCTCGGCGTCGAGGGCGAGGGTCGCTTCGGCGACCAGATTGGTGAAGCTGCCGTCGGCGCTCCACGGCAGGCTGCCCTCGGGCGGCAGCAGGGTCTTGAACCAGTATTGCCGAACGACGAAGGTGCCGGGCTCTGCCCCCTCGGTGATGCGCAGCACTTCCTGCCCGGGGGTCATGGCGCCGCTGATCGACAGGCTGATGTCATCGCCGAGCCAGGTCCCGACAAGCGCGTGCGGGTCGTGAACGGGCTGCGCGCTGTCAAAGGCGGTCTCGTTCGCCGTGAACGCGCCGATGTGCCGCGCGATGCAGCCTGCGGCCGGTTCTCCGGCCGTCGCGGCCGGCAGGGCATGATGCGCGGCCAACAGATCGGCGCAGCGCAGGTCCTGGGCCGCCGCGTCGGCGGTGGGCATGCAGGCAAGGGCCAGAAGGGCGAGGGCGAGGTGTCGGATCATCGGGTCTCCACCATGCGGTCGACGGGCAGGCGGCGCGCAAGGACGGCGTCAGCGCCCCATGACATTGGCCATGCCCATCACCCGTGCGCGGGCGCGCGGGTCGGCATCGAAAAGCGCGGCCAATTGTTCGGTCATCGCGCCGGCCAGTTGTTCGACATCGGTGATCGTCACCGCGCGTTCGTAATAGCGCGTCACATCATGGCCGATTCCGATCGCCAGCAGTTCCACGGCCTTGCGCTTCTCGATCATGGAGATCACGTCGCGCAGGTGCTTTTCCAGGAAATTCGCGGCATTGACGGACAGCGTGCTGTCATCGACCGGCGCGCCGTCGGAAATCACCATCAGGATCTTGCGCTGCTCGCGCCGCGCCAGCATCCGCCGGTGCGCCCATTCCAGCGCCTCGCCGTCGATGTTTTCCTTGAGCAGGCCCTCTTTCATCATCAGGCCCAGGTTGTCCTTGACCCGGCGCCAGGGGGCATCCGCGCCCTTGTAGACGATGTGCCGCAGGTCATTCAGACGGCCCGGCGATTGCTTGCGACCTTCGGCCAGCCATTTCTCGCGGCTTTGGCCACCCTTCCAGGCGCGGGTGGTAAAGCCCAGGATTTCGACCTTGACCTGGCAGCGTTCCAGGGTGCGGGCCAGCACATCCGCGCAGATCGCGGCGATGCTGATCGGCCGGCCCCGCATCGACCCCGAGTTGTCGAGAAGCAGGGTCACCACCGTGTCGCGGAAATCGGTGTCCTTTTCCCATTTGAACGACAGGGGCGTGGTCGGGTTGGCCACAACCCGCGCGAGGCGACCGGCATCGAGGATGCCTTCCTCCTTGTCGAATTCCCAGCTGCGGTTCTGCTGGGCCTGCAGGCGGCGCTGCAACTTGTTCGCCAGCCGCGACACCGCGCCCTTCAGCGGTTCGAGCTGCTGGTCCAGATAGGCGCGCAGGCGTTCCAGTTCCGCGGCCTCGGCCAGATCCTCGGCCGAGATTTCCTCGTCGAATTCTGTCGTGAAGACGGCATAGTTCGGGTCCGCGTCGGAATGCGGTGCGGGCGCGGGGGGCTCGGGCGGGGCTTCGGCCTGGGGCATGTCGGTCTCGTCCGACATCTCGTCCTCGGCCTGGTCGTCCATGACGGTTTCGGTTTCCGCCGATTCCTCTTGCGGGCCGTCGTCCGACTGTTCGGATTCGTCCTGCTGCTGATCGTCCTCGCCCTCGGAATCGGGGCTGTCGGGCGCTTCTTCCGACTCCTCCTCGGCGCCTTCGGGATCGTCGCCCATGTCGTCGGGGTCGTCGCCCAGCTGGTCGCCATAGCCCAGATCGGTGATGACCTGCCGCGCGAGCTTGGCAAACCGGGTCTGATTGGCCAGCGCGTCATCCAGCCCTTCCAGCGTGCCGCCCGCCTGTTCCTCGAAGAAACCGCGCCACATGTCGGCAACCTGGTTCGCGCCCTTGGGCAGCGGCCGCCCCGAGGCCATCTCGCGGATCAGATACCCGGCGGCCACGCTGAGCGGCGCCTCGGCCTGGCTGCGGATCTGGGCATAGCCCTTGCGGTCGGCCTCATGCGCGATGCGGGCGTCGATGTTCGACGCGGTGCCCGGCATGTGGCGCGCGCCCACGGCCTCGCAGCGGGCGGTCTCCATCGCTTCGTAGAGATCGCGCGCCATCTGGCCCTGCGGCAGATAGCGGGCGTGCACCCCGTCATCGTGATACCGGCGCTTCATCGCAAAGCCGTCAGCGGTGCCCCGCGCCAGCAACACCTCGTCGCGCGTCATGCGCCGGGTCACCTGCGGCAGGCGCATCGAATCGCGGGTCATCCCCGGGGGATCGACGGTGAAGCTGACCGAGACCTCGGTATCGTCGGCCAGCACCCGAGTCGCCTCGGTCAGGGCTTTCTTGAAGGGATCGGCGGGGTTGTCGGACGGTTTCTGCATGGGGATGTTATGCACCTGCACCGGGGCATGGAAAAGGGGCGAAATGCGCGGTCCGGCGTCAGCGCATCAGGTCGTCGCAGGCTGCCGGCCAGTAACCGTCGGTCATGCGTGCCAGCGGAAAGGCGCCGTCCTCGGTCGGCCCGGCGCGATGGATCTCGGCTGCCTCGTTGCCGGGGCCCAGGGTCAGCGTGAATTGCCGCGTCAACAGATTGACCGAACAGCCGCCATAATGCGACAGGTCCAGACGGTCGTAGAAATCATAGTCGAACCCCGCGACCATGTAGGTGCCGTTGCGAAACGCGACGGTCACGGCCTGGGTCCAGGGGGTGCGGCCAAAGCCGGTCTGCTGCGTCACGATCGCAAAGCCCCGCTCGCCCCGGGATTCAAGCGCGGGCGCCGATCCCGCCAGCGGCCCGGCAGAAATCGCGCCGGGCAGGGTGATCAGGGGCTGCAGACCCTCTTCGGGGTTGCCCTGATAGAGCACCAGATCCGCCATGCCATCGGCCGCGCGCACCAGCAGCACCGCATCGCTGGCCGCGTCGCCGTTCCAGTCGCCCGACAGCGCCGCGATCGGCGCGCCCGGCGGCTGCGTCTCGGCGCGCCCGGTCAGGGGCAGCGGCAGGGCCAGGGTCAACGCCAGGGCCAGGGTGACAAGGCGGGGTTTCGCGTGCATGTGCCACCGAAGCACGACGCGCGCCGACGGGCAAGTCCCGCATCCGTGCACAGGCGATGTGCGGGGGCGGGGACATGACAATTCACCCCGCCGGGCACAGGTTCCGGTCATCGAAACACCCGATCAGGAGACTGACCTCATGACCCGCAAACCCCGTATCGCCGTCATCCTCGGCTCGACCCGCGATTCGCGCTTTGGCACGAAACCGGCGGACTGGATCCTCGACAAGGCCCGCGCGCGCGGCGACTGGGAGGTCGAGCTGGTGGACCTCAAGGACTATGACCTGCCGCTGTTCAACGAGATGGCGTCGAACGCCTGGATGCCGTCCGCCGATCCGCGCGCGGTGGCCTGGCAGGAAAAGATCGCGTCATTCGACGGCTACATCTTTGTCGTGGCGGAATACAACCGGTCGATCACCGGGGCGCTGAAGAACGCGCTGGATCAGGCCTATGTGGACTGGAACCGCAAGGCGTTCGGCGTGGTGGGCTATGGGGCGCTGGGTGCGTCGCGCGCGATCGAACACCTGCGCAGCATCGGGATCGAATTGCAGATGGTCTCGACCCGGTCGGGCGTGCATATCGCGGGGGCGGATTTCTTTGCCGTGCACCCGCTGGGCCAGCAGAACAAACCCCTGAGCACGATCGAACCGACCGTGGGTGGCTCCGCCAAGGCAATGCTGGACGAACTGGACTGGTGGACCCGCGCGACGATGGCCGCCCGCGCCGCCTGACAGCGGCTGCCGTGACGGCGCTGGCCGCCAGGGCCCGGGCTGCGATCCGGAAACGACAACGGCGCCCCCACAGGGGCGCCGAACAGGGTGCGACCGGGTTGACCGGTCTCAGCCCAGGGCGACGCTAGCCGCCGATTCGGGCAGTTCCTCGCCAAAGCAACGCTGGTAGAATTCGGCCACGGTCTGCCGCTCCAGCTCGTCGCATTTGTTCAGGAAGGTCAGGCGGAAGGCATAGCCCACATTGCGGAAGATGCGGGCGTTCTCGGCCCAGTTGATGACCGTCCGCGGCGACATCACGGTAGAAAGCTGCCCCTTCATGAAGGCCGTGCGCGTCAGATCGGCCACGGTGACCATCTGGCTGATTTCCTGCCGGCCCTTCTGCGTGTTGTAATGGGGGTTCTTGGCCAGCACGATGTTCGTTTCGGCGTCATGCGACAGGTAGTTCAGCGTCGCCACCAGCGACCAGCGGTCCATCTGTGCCTGGTTGATCTGCTGCGTCCCGTGATAGAGGCCCGTCGTGTCCCCCAGACCGACCGTGTTCGCGGTGGCGAACAGGCGGAACGCGGGATGCGGCGTGATGATCTCGTTCTGATCCAGCAGCGTCAGCTTGCCGTCATGCTCCAGCACCCGCTGGATCACGAACATGACGTCCGCGCGGCCCGCATCATATTCGTCGAACACGATGGCGCAGGGGTTGCGCAGCGCCCAGGGCAGGATGCCCTCGTGGAATTCGGTGACCTGCTTGCCGTCGCGCAGCTTGATCGCATCCTTGCCGATCAGGTCGATCCGGCTGATGTGGCTGTCCAGGTTCACCCGCACGGTCGGCCAGTTCAGCCGCGCCGCGACCTGTTCGATATGCGTCGATTTGCCGGTGCCGTGATAGCCCTGGATCATGACCCGGCGGTTATAGGCAAAGCCCGCCAGGATCGCCATCGTGGTATCGGGGTCAAACTTGTAGGTCGAATCCAGTTCCGGCACGCGGTCGGTGCGCTCGGCAAAGCCCTTCACCTTCATGTCGGTGTCGATGCCGAAGACCTCGCGGACATCGAGTTCCTCGGTGGGTTTCGCGTGCGTATCGAGCATGAGATCAGCCTTCGTGAAGAGAACCGCGCCGAATGCGCGTCAACCCCCGGTTTGTGGATCATTCCGCCCGCGCGCGCAAGGGGGCCGCGCGCGCAAGGGGGCGGGGGGAGTCGCGGCGTTTCCGGCATGCCCCTTCCGCTTGCGGCCCGCGGTGCGCGCCGATACCCTTGGCGTCCGGATCACAGGAGGCCCCATGAGCGGACTGATCGCATTGCTGGATGACGTTGCGGGCATCGCCAAGGTTGCCGCGGCACAGATCGACGATGTCGCCGCCCAGGCCGCCAAGGCCGGCGCCAAGGCCGCGGGCGCGGTGATCGACGACGCCGCGGTGACGCCGAAATACGTTCACGGCTTTGCCCCCGCGCGCGAATTGCCCATCGTCGGCAAGATCGCGCTGGGATCGATCCGCAACAAGCTGCTGATCCTGTTGCCCCTGGCGTTGATCTTGTCGAATTTCGCGCCCTGGCTCATCACTCCGTTGCTCATGCTCGGGGGATCGTATCTGTGTTTCGAAGGGGCGGAAAAGGTCTGGCACCTGTTTCGCCCGCAAACGCCCCACGCCGACGGGCATGTGACGGCCTCGGGCGATCCGGTGCATCTGGAACAGCAAAAGGTCGCGGGCGCCATCAAGACCGATTTCATCCTTTCGGCCGAGATCATGACCATCATCCTGGCGCAGCTGCCCCAGGGTCAGCCCCTGTGGATCGAGGCCGGCGCCCTGGCGCTGGCGGCGGTCGGGATCACGGTGGTGGTCTATGGCGGGGTCGCGCTGATCGTGAAGGCCGACGACCTGGGCCTCTGGCTGGCGCGGGTCGGTCGGCTTTCGGCCACCCGCGCGCTGGGGCGCGGGATCGTCGCGGTGATGCCCGGTTTCATGACCGCGCTCACGCTGATCGGCACGGCGGCGATGATCTGGGTCGGCGGGTCGATCCTGGTGCACGGGCTGCACGTCCTGGGCTGGCACTTCCCCTCGGACTGGATCGCCGAACGTGCCGGCGCGGCGGCCGAGGCGCTGCCACAGGCCGCGGGCCTGGTCCATTGGGCGGTGACGGCGTTTTTTGACGGGGTGCTGGGCCTTGGCTGGGGTTTGGTGCTGATCCCGGTCGCGACCTGGATCGTCGATCCGATCCTGCGTGCGGTCACCGGGGCGAAGCCCGCGCATTGAGACCGCTCTAGCGGCAGCGCAGCGTCAGCTCCCTGTCGGGGCTCAGCCGTGCCAACAGCGCGCGCCCGGCCTCTTGCCGCGCGTCACCGCCGGGGACCGGCAGGGTCAGCGACGGGTCGGCGCCCGCGAATTCCATCTGCAACGGCACATAGCCCGCACCGGCGACGACCGGTGCCCGGTCTCCGGCACAGATCGACAGCCAGGCCAGTTGCGCCGTCGCCCGTTCCAGGGGCGGCTGCGCGGCAATGAAATTGCCGGTCGAATAGACCACCGGCACGGCGCCCGCCGGCCCGCGTTCGACCGCCCAGGGTTGCGGCACATGCGGATGCGTGCCGACCACCGCCATCGCCCCCGCCGCGACCAGATCGCGGGCCAGCCCGCGTTGCTGGCGGTCGGGCTGCAGGGTGTATTCCTGTCCCCAATGGGGCAGCACCAGCACGCCCGCGCCGCGCGCGGCCTCGGCGCGGACCAGCGCGATCAGGGCGGAGCGGTCGTCATAGCACCGCGGCACCTGACGGCGGGGGTCGGACAGGCCATTCGTGCCAAAGGTGCAGGCGATCAGCGACAGCGACCCCACCGGCGTGCGCAGACGCAAGGCCTGCCACCGGTCCTGACCGCCCGGAACTGTGCCGACATGGGCCAGGCCGCCGGCGTCCAGGGCCCTCAGCGTCGCATCGGCGCCCAGGGCGCCGCGATCGAGCGCGTGATTGTTCGCGGTCGTCACCACATCCACGCCGGCCTCGCGCAGGGCGCGGATCAGAACCGGGTGATAGTTGAACCGCGGATAATCGGTATAGACCCGATCGTCGAACACCGGGCCCGGGTCCGGCACCTGGCGCCCGTCGCGCGTGAAACCGGCGGCCACGGGCCCCTCAAGATTGGCGATGGCCAGGTCCGCGCCTCTCAGCACCGGTTCGGCGGCGCCCCACAGGGTCGAAAACCCCCGCGCATAGCCGCGCCAGGCCAACGCCTGATGCACCAGCACATCGCCGACGATCGCGATCGACACCCGCTGGGACCCGGCGCAGGGGTTCAGCACCGGCAGTGCGCGGGGCACGCAGGCCTGTGACGACGCGGGCGTGGCCAGAGGCGCGAGGGCCAGAAGCGCGAGGGCGAGAATGAGCGGGCGCATGATCCAAGGGGACCACGCAGGCGACCAGCGGTCAACCCGCGCCGTCGCGCCGGCGCCGATGGGCAGGGCGCCTGTCAGCGCCGGCGCCGCATCGCTAGACCCGGTGCAGATAGAGATCGAAATCCACGTCCGGTATGGTGCGGGCGACGCGGGCGTATTCGGCGGCTTTCACCGCGGTGAAGGTGCGGTGCATCTCGGTGCCCAGGGCCTCTTTCAGAAAGGCCGACCCTTGCGCCGCCTCGATCGCCGCGCGCCAGTCGCGTGGTATGCCGCCGGCATCGACCTCATACCCGTTGCCGGTGGTTTCGGGCCCCGGGTCGATCCTGTGTTCCAGGCCCTGACGTATCCCGGCCAGAACCGTGGCCGCCACCAGATAGGGGTTCGCATCGACCCCCGAGGGGCGGTGTTCGATCCGCCGCGCCCCCGGTGCACCCGCCGGAATGCGCAGGGCGACCGACCGGTTGTTCACCCCCCATGTCGGCGCGACCGGTGCATAGGACTGCGCCGCGAACCGCCGCCAGGAATTCGCGTGCGGCGCAAAGACCAGCATTGAATCCCCCATGGTCCGGATCAGTCCCCCCAGCGCATGGCGAATCGTCTCGGTCCAGCCCGCGCCCGGCTCTTCGGCAAAGACGTTGCGGCCGTGGTCGTCGCGCAGGGAAACGTGCAGATGCATCCCCGACCCGGCGTAATCGGCGATGGGCTTTGCCATGAAACAGGCCACCACGCCATGACGCCGGGCCTGCGCGCGGACGATGCGCTTCAGCCGCACCAGATCGTCGGCGGCGGTCAGGATGTCGTCGCGATAGTGCAGGGTCAGTTCATACTGGCCCGGCGCGTATTCGGAAATCAGCGTCTCGGCCGTGATGCCCGCCTTGGCCGCACCGGCATAGATGTCGTCGAACAGGGGCTGCATTCCGATCAGCTGATCGACGGAATACACCTCGGTCTTGGCGGAAAAGCGGCCGTCCAGAACGTCCCGGGCCGGCTGCACGCGCCCCAGCGCGTCGCGTTCGGGGTCAAGCAGGAAGAACTCCAGCTCGAACGCGGCCGAGGGGTGCAGCCCGGAAGCCGCCAGCGCATCGACCTGACGGGCCAGGGCGTGCCGCGGATCGGACAGCATCGGCGTTCCGTCCAGGTGATATTGCCCCAGGAACATCTCGGCGCGCGCGGGATCGGTGCCATGCAGCGCCTTCAACGTGCCGGGCACCGGCCAGGCCCGCAGATCGCCGTCGCCCGCGTCCCAGATCAGCCCGGTCTCGTGCACGTCCTCGCCCACGATATCCAGCCCCAGGATCGAGATCGGCAGATGCCGTCCGTGTTCGAACACCGACAGCAGCTCATGCCGGCGGATGATCTTGCCACGGCCGATCCCGTTGGAATCATGCAGCAGGATGTCGATCGCCTGGACCTCGGGGTGGGCAGCGAGAAAGGCTTCGGCCTCGGCCTTGGTGGCGCCCGAAGGGCAGGGGACAGTCATCGTGTCAACTCGGTCAGGATTTCATCGAAAGCCGCCACCAGCCGGTCGATCTGCCGGCGTCGGGTCACGGGGGAAACCAGCATCATGTTGTGAAACGGTGCAATCAGGCAGCCCCGGTTCAACAACCCCAGATGCAGCGCCGCTTCGGTCGCGGGGGCGTGGGCGGCGGCGGCCTGCGTCCCGTTGCGCAGGGGGCCGGGCGCGCAGATGAATTCGACCCGCGCGCCGACCCGGGCGATGTGCCAGTCCAGCGCGTGCCGCAGGACCACCGCGCCCAATCCCCGCGCCAGGCGGTCCGCGCCGCGCTCCATGCGGTCGTAGGCCTCGGGCGTCATGACATGCGCGAGCGTAGCCTTGAGCGCGGCCAGTTGCAGCGGGTTGCCGGACAGCGTGGTGCCCATGCCCGAATGCCCCGGCGGGCGTGTCCCGTCGTAGCGCGCAAAGCGATCCGCGACCTCGGGCGTCAGGCCCAGCACCGCCGCCGGCACGCCGCCGGCGACGCATTTTCCCAGCACGAACAGGTCGGGTGTCAGCGAATGGCGCCGCTGATACCCACCCGGCGCGGTCGAAATGGTGTGCGTCTCATCCAGGATCAGCAGCGCGCCATACTGCCGGCTCAAGGTGCGCAGCCCGTCGTGGAATCCGGCCTGGGGCAGCACCATGCACGAATTGGTCATCACCGGTTCGGTCAGGATCGCGGCGACCTCGCCGGTGGCGAGCGCGGTTTCCACGGCCTGAAGGTCGTTGAATTCCACACTGACCGCGCCTTGGGTCAGATCGAATACCTGCCCGACAAGGCCCGGGCGTGGGATCGTCTGCCCCTGGTCCAGCGCGACCATCGTGTCCTGGACGGTGCCGTGGTAGCAGCCATTGAACACCAGGACCTTGGACCGGCCGGTCACGGCGCGCGCGATGCGCAGCGCCATGCGGTTCGCATCGGTGGCGGTGGTGGCGATCTGCCACAGGAAGGGGCCGAACCGGTCCTGCAACAGCGCCCCCACATCCAGCGCGGTTCGCATCGGCAGCATGGTGGTCAGCCCGCGGCGCGCCTGCTTGCGGATCGCGCGAGCGACGGGGGCGGGCGAATGGCCGAACATCGCGCCGGTATCGCCCAGGCAGAAATCATCGATCTCGAACCCGTCGGCGTCCGTCAGGCGCGCGCCCTCGGCCCGCTTGACCACCAGCGGAAAGGGCGAGGGCCAGTCGCGCATCCAGTGCATCGGCACGCCCGCCAGCCAGGGCGCGGCGCCCTGATCCAGCAAGGCCCGCGTGCGCGGTCGCGCCCGGGCGAACCGATCCGCTTCGCGCGCGGCAAAGGCGGCCAGTCGGTCGGGGTTCAGGCGGGGAGCATTTGACGGGGCAGGCGCGGGATCGGGGTGCATCGGGGGGCCGGAGGTTCGGGAATTTGATCATATTCCCGCGCGGCAGCCTTGCCAATGGCAATTCGTTCCGGCCTGCGTCGCAGCCCGGCCCAGCCGGACGGCGGTGCGCCCGGGCGTGTGGTGCCGGTCTGCGTGTGGTTCCGGGCTGGACCTGGTGCCGAGCAGCGCGTGGTGTCAGTCCAGCGAGGCCAGAAGGCGGCGATTGGTAATCGTGCCCTCGGCGCTGACCAGACCGGCCAGACGGCTGTCGCCCAGCAGGTCCCGCAGGTCCACCGCGCGCCCGTTGACAAAGGCCCGGCGGCTGACCAGCCGGATGCCGTGGCTATAGTCGGCGTATTGCGCGCCATGCACGGTGCTCAAGGGCTGAATCGCCGCGCCGCTGCGCCGGTGCCAGCCATAGATCGCGACGCGGCCGGGATTGCTGTTCAGCCGGTTGGTCAGGACCAGGTCCTTTTTCTGTCCGGCGACCAGCTGGCCCAGCCGGCCCCCGGCCTGGCGCAACTGCCCCTGCACGGTGGCATTGTGGCGCAAGAAATACGCGGTCGAGGACATCTGCGCGCCCGGTTCCATGGGCGCGGGCGACAGATGCACGCTGGCCTGCTGATAGATCGCGTCGACCATCCGGGTTGTCGGCAGCACCATGTCAAAACGTTCCGCCACGCGCATCGCCGCGGGCAGGCCCAGCGGCACACGGACGAAATCGCGGTTCGAGCCCACGGCCAGATAATCGGGCGTCACGCAAATGGTGATGCGGGTCGCCTGTCCGTTCGGGCCCGTGCCCGTAAACGTCACGGGAACCAGGTTGCGCAGGAAATCCGGGACGTTGCCGGCCAGAACCTCGGCCAGGATGGCATCGTCGCGCGTGCTGCCGCCCTGACCGGACAGCCGGCCGATCACTGCGCTGCCGTCTCCTGCGTTGCCGCGCCGTCGGGGAATCGAACGGGTCAGGCCCGAATCGCATTGATCGCGGCCCACCGCGGCCGAGGCCAGCGGTGCAATTTCGATCACGGGTGCGCCGGTTCCGGCCGGGGCCGTCGCCGCAGGGGTCGTCGCGGAAGGGGTCGGCGTCGTGACGTCCAGACTGGCAAGGCGCGTCACGGCCTCGGGCCGGGCGCGGGGCGTGCGGGAGCGGATGAGACCTTGCGGCAGTTCGGGGTCGGCCTCGATCGCGGCGAGTCTGGCTGCGGCGCTGGTGTCGGCTTGCGGGCGCAAACGCGGAAACGGCGACCGGGTCGGCGCGCGCGGGCTCGCGGCAGGGGTGTCGGCGGCCAAGGCCGCGCGTCGGGGCGGGGTTACCACCGGTGTCTCCAGCCGCGCGACGATCCGGGGCTGCGCCTCGGCGGTCGACGGCGTTTCGGGCAGGGACGGACGGGCCAAGGCCACGCGGTCCGGTGTCACGCCGTCCGGACCCACGCGGTCCGTGGTGCGCGGCGCATCCGCCGGGGCCTGGGCTACGGCAACTGCCGCGCCGGGATCGCGGACGGGCCGGGGTGGCAAGGGCGCGCGGTTGCGTGGCAGCACCGGGTCCATCGGCACATCCGGCGCGGCAAATCCGGTGCCTTCCGTCGCCACGAGGTTGGATAGCCAGACTTCGGGCGCGGGGCCGACCGGGACCCCGGGCGCAGGGGCCGCGGCGGGCCAGAGCGCGACCGCACCTGCGGCCACCAGGGCCAGCGCGCCCAGCCCGGTCGCCACCAGCGCCAGGCGCCTGGGCAACGCAGCCCGGGAGGGCGCGGTTTCATACAGCGGAGGAAACGACGGATGCAGGGTCATGGATCTTCCATACGCAGGAATTCCCTAACCGACAATGAAGGCCGATGCGCCGCGCCTGCCGATCGGCGGCGCGCCGCCGACCGCTACAGACGGGTGCGCTTGAACACGACCTCGGGCAGGGTGCGGATCACTGTCATCACCAGGCGCCAGACCGGCTTGACATAGACGATGTCGCGCTGTTTCCGCTGCGCGCGCCAGATGGCATGGGCGACGGCCTGGGGCGTGGCGGTGAGGCGCGGGTTCAGGTCCATGCCTTCGGTCATCCGGGTTGCGACAAAGCCGGGTTTCACCGTGATAACCTGCACTTGCGAGCGCGACAGCCGGTTCCTGAGGCCCGAAAGATAGGCCGTGAATCCCGCCTTTGCCGCGCCGTAGACATAGTTCGACGCGCGCCCACGATCCCCCGCGACCGAGGAGATGCCGATCACCGCGCCATGGCCGCGGGTCTCGAACCGGGCGGCCAGCTGTTCCAGGATCAGCGCCGGGCCTTCGAAATTGGTGCGCATCACCCGCGCGGCGGCCGCCGGGTCGGTCTGGCTGGCGACCTGGTCGCCCATGACGCCGACCGCGCAGATCGCGGTATCGGGCAGCACCGGCAGCGAATCGAGGAACGCGGCAAATCCCGCAGTGTCGAGCACGTCGAACTCGTGGGTGCTGACCGCGACCCGGTGGCGCAGGCGCAGGTCCTGCGCATCGGCGTCCAGCGTGGCGGCATCGCGCGCGGCAAGCTGGACATCGTAGCCTTCCTGCGCATAGCGGTGGGCGCAGGCGCGGGCGATGTCCGAGCGCGCCCCCAGGATCAGAACCGTCGCCGTCATAGACCCAGCCTTTCGCTTTGCGCCGAGGTGAAGCGGCCCGTCATGCCCTGTGTGCTGCGCCAGGCGCTGAAATCCTGCCAGCGCGGATCGGTGCGGCGCAGGGTGTCGGCGCTCATCCGGCTGTCCTTGGCCAGATAGAAGCGCCCGCCATGATCGGCCGTGATCCGGTCGAGTTCCGGCATCAGGGCGAGACTGCGCTGGGTCATCGGAAAATCGAGCGCCAGCGTATACCCCTCCATCGGGAAGGACAGGCGGCTGTTCTGGGCGCCAAAGCGTTTCAGAACGGCCAGGAACGACCCGGCGCCGGTGCGGCTGATGGCTTCGAGGATGGCGCGCAGCCCCTCGGCATGGCTTTCGAGGGGCACGACGCACTGGAACTGCATGAACCCCTTGCGGCCGTAAATCCGGTTCCAGTCGCGGATCGCATCGAGCGGATAGAAGAACGGCTCCCATCCGACCAGGCTGGAGGGCGGGGTATGCGCGCCCTTCTGGTAGTAGAGCGCGTTGAACGCGCGGATGGACCAGGGGTTCAGCACGAACCCCGGCAGATCGACCGGCACGCGCGGCCCCTTGTGGCGCGGCGTGACAAAGGGCGTGCCGCGATGGGCGGCGGGCAGTTCGGCGCGGCTGGCGTGCTCGCCATTCATCACGATCGACCGACCCATCGTGGCGCCCGAGGCCGCGCAATCGATCCAGGCCATCGAGTAGGTGGCGGCATAGGTCCGCTCGAACGCCGCCAGCGCCGCGTCCAGGTTGGGGGCGGCGATGGTCTGCTGGCGGATCCACCCGGATTCCACGCGCTTGAGGCGGATCGCGCACCGCACGATCACCCCGGTCAGGCCCATGCCCCCAAGCGTCCATTCGAACAGGTCCTCGCCGGGCAGCGTGCGGGTCACGCGCCCGTCGGGGCCCATCACCTCGATCCAGTCGACAAAGGTGCCAAAGGACCCCTCGGAATGGTGGTTCTTGCCGTGAACATCGGCCGCGATGGCCCCCCCCAGCGACACGAATTGCGTGCCCGGGGTGACCGACAGAAACCAGCCGCGGGGCAGAAAGGCGTCGATGATCTCGCCCAAAGTGACACCGGATTCGGCCGTCAGCTGGCCGGTCTGGTCGTCAAAGGCGATCATGCGGTTGAAATGCCGGGTCGAGACCGCGTGCCGCCCGATCGCCGCATCGCCATAGGCCCGCCCCATGCCGCGCGCGATCAGCGGTCCCGGCCCCTTGGCCGACCCTGTCGCGGGCCCCTCGGTGACCAGGGCGGCCAACGCCGCGGTATCGCGCGGCGCGCTCAGGGTTCCCTCGGTCCGGGGGTAACGGCCCCACCCCTCAAGCTGCATCGGCTCTCTCGCTGGTAAAGACAAATCGCTTGTCCAGTTGGTATTTCACCACATAGCCCACGGCAAGACCGAGGACTGCGCCCAATTCGCGCGCCGCGTCGGTCCGGAACACCCACCAGAACGCCGTTTCGCTGGCCCAGAAGATCGCGGTCGTGACCAGACCCATCACGGTGTAGAGGGTGAACTTGCGGCCATGTGCCCGGGCGCCGGTTTCGAAATCGGCAAAGATCCAGCGTTTGTCGAGCAGGTATTTCACCACCAGCCCGGCGCCGGTGCCAAGAACCAGAGCGATCAGATACTGCACCACCGTCGTGCCCAGCGCCGCCAGAACCAGCCGTTGCAGCCCCAGATTCACCAGCGTTGCCACCACCGCGAACGCGCCATACCGGCCAACCAGCGCCCAGCCCCGTGGCGCGCTCATAGCAGCGTGGCCAGCGCGAAGATGGCGGCGAACAGCACCAGCACGATCTGGCTGACCCGGTCGCGCACGGCGAAGGCGACCGGATCGTCATCCATCTGGCCCCGTTGCGCCAGCAGGATCATGCGCGCGATCCAGTAGAGCAGCAGCAGGCACACCGCCCACAGGATCATCGGGTTGGCGTAAAGGTCACGCGTCACGGGCTCGTTGAGATAGAGCATGAACACCAGCACCGCGACAAAGCCCGAGGCCGTCGCCATCTGCGTGACCATCGGCAGGTCGCCGACCCGATACCCCCGTCCGGCGGCCTCGTCCACGTTGCGATGCGCCATGTCCACCAACTCCGCCTGGCGTTTGACGGCAGCCAGCGCAAAGAACAGGAAGGCCGAGAAACTCAGCAGCCAGACCGAGGGCATGATCCCCATCGCCGCCCCGCCCGCCGCCAGCCTGAGGGTGTAGAGGGTGGCCAGCACGCAGATGTCGAGGATCGGCTTGCGCTTCAGCCACAGGGAATAGGCGATGGTCAGCAGGTAATACCCCAGCAGCACCGGTAAAAAGAGCGGTTGCAGCACCAGCCCCAGCACCAGCCCCATCGCCAGCAGGATCGGCACCATCGCCATCCCGTGCGACAGCGGCAACGCCCCCGAGGCCAGCGGTCGGCGCCGCTTGCGCGGATGCGCCCGATCCGACCCGATATCCAGCAGGTCGTTCAACAGATAGACGCTCGACGCGACCAGGCTGAAGGCCAGAAAGGCCAGGACCCCTTGCAGCACCGCCTGTCCATGGAACTGATGCGCGGCCAGCAACGGCAGGAAAACCAGCAGGTTCTTCACCCATTGCTGCGGCCGCATGGCGCGCAGCGCGGCGGGGAACAGGGGCTCCGGCGGTGCCAGATGCACGGTATCCGCACACAGCGCATCGACACGCGCGCGCAGGCCCGGGTGCAGCCCCACCGTGACCGCCCCCGCCGCATCGCGCCAGACCGGCAGATCGGCGATGCTGTCACCCGCATAGATGTAGCCACCCGCGCCATAGGTCTGTTTCAGCCATGCCGCCTTGGCCGCACCCTTGAGGTTCGTCGCCCCGTCCGATCCGTGCACCGCGTCGAACAGGTCCAGGTGATTGGCGATCGCATTGGCCAGGCTCTGGTCCGCCGCCGTTACCAGCGCGGTCGTGCCGCCGCGCGCGCGCCACGCGCGAACATGCTCCAGCACGGCCGGTTCATAGGGCAGGGTGGCTGGATCGGGCGGGCTGATGGTGGCCAACCGCGCCTTCAGCGCCGCGCGGCCGCGCGCCAGCCCCGCGATGGCCCAGAGCGGCGTGCGCCAGTCCCGGGCAAAGCCCGACCAGAAGCTTTCGAACAGCATGTCCGAGCGGATCAGCGTGCCGTCGAGATCGACGACCAGCACCGGGAGTGTCTCTGCGTGATCTGCCATGAACCGGGTCGCCTGCCATTTCCGGACGCGACCCTGCCATGCGGTCCGTTGGCGGCGCAAGGGGGCGGTCATGGTGCCGGTGGAGGGACTCGAACCCCCGACCTTCTGATTACAAATCAGCTGCTCTACCAACTGAGCTACACCGGCGCCCGGCTCTGATAGCGGCAATCGCGCCGCCGCTCAAGCCGGTTGCGCGGCCGGGCCCCGCGCGGCGGGGGCTTGCGTCGCGGGGGCGTCGCGCGCTATGCCGTAAGTCATGGAAATCGCGTTTCATCTTGGCGCTCATGTGACCGACCGCGACCATCTGGTGCGGTGCCTTATGCGCAACCGCCCGGCCCTGTTGGCGCAGGGCATCGCCATTCCCGGCCCCGGTCAGTATCGCCAGCAGTTGCGCAAGCTCGCGTTTGCGCTGCGCGACCAGGAGACCAATGCCGACACGCAGGACGAGATCCTCGACAGCATGATCGAGGAAGACGAGGTGCGCCGGGTGGTCTTTTCCTCCGAGGCGTTCCTGTCGCTGCCGAAATGGGTGGTCAGCGCGAATCGCCTCTATCACGCGGCCGAGGACCGGATCGGCATGTTGCGCCACCTGTTCCCCGAGGCCCGGGTCGAACTGTTCCTGGCGATCCGCAACCCGGCGACCTTCCTGCCCGCGCTGTGCGCCGACAAGACGTCGGGCGGGGTCGAGCAGGTGCTCAAGGATACCGATCCGCTGGCCCTGCGCTGGTCGCAGACCCTCGCCCGGATCACCGAGGCCCACCCCGACCTGCCGCTGACCGTCTGGTGCGACGAGGACACGCCGCTCCTGTGGCCCGAGGTCCTGCGCGCCGTGTCCGGCCATGCGCCGGACAGCGTCATGGATGGATGGCTGGCCTGGTATTGGGACCTGGTGACCCCCACCGGTCACGCCGCCATGCGGCGCTGGTTCGATAACAACCCGCCGTCCGACGACATCGCGCGGCGCAAGATGCTCGCCGCGCTTCTCGCGCGTTTCGTCAAGCCCGAGGTCGTCGAGACCGAGGATCTCCTGCCCGGCTGGACCGAGGACACGCTCGAGGCCCTCACCGCCGTCTATGAGGAGGACCTCGATCTGATCGCCTCGATTCCGGGTGTGCGGCTGCTCGAACCCTGAGCTCAGCTCATGCCCAGCGCGGCCTTGTACAGGTCCAGAACCGCCTCTTCCTCGGCAATCTCGTCGGGTTTCTTCTTGCGCAGGGCGATGATCTTGCGCAGCGCCTTGGTGTCGTATCCGCGGCCCTTGGCCTCGGCCATCACTTCCTTCTGCTGGTCGGTGATGTCCTTCTTCTCGGCTTCCAGGTGTTCGTAACGCTCGACGAACTGGCGCAGTTCATCGGCGGTGACGTCATAGGCGCTATCCGGGCTGCTCATCCTTGCCTCCTTGGTTGGACCCCGTTCCTAGCCAAGCCCCGCGCCTGGGGCAAGCGGCAGGTCACTTGCCCTGCGCCCCGGCGCGGGCTAGACGGCGGCAAACCGCAGAGAGGGCCACATCATGCAAGGCGCAGAGTTTCTGATCTGGGGCGGCGCGACCGTCACAATCCTGGGCGTCCTCGGACTGTTCGCCTGCGTCGTCTGGGTCCTGCGGCTGCGTCGCTCGGGACTGGAAGACACGGCGATGCGCAAGGCCCTGCAAAAAGGCGTGGCCTGGAACATGGCGGCGCTCTTCGTCTCGGTCATCGGGCTGATGATGGTGATCTTCGGCATCACCCTGGGCTGATCGTTCTACCGGATCCGGTGCGCCCGCGCGCACGTCCATCCAACCCTCTTTGTGCGACAAATATCCCGGGGGGTGTGGGGGGCAGCGCCCCCCACCGGGTCGCCCGAGGGCTACGGCATGGAATGCCGTCGGCCGAGGGCGAAACCCTCCGTCCCCGTCCGGACGCCACCCTGGGCCATGCGCTCCCCGCCGCGCCGGGTCACGGAAAGCCGACGCGGTCGAATATCTCGGTCGCCTCGGCGGCATTGATCCCATAGATCGACACGTTGACACCCGAGTTGCGGAACTGCGTATAAGGCGCAACCGGTCCGTGGATCTGCACGCCGGGAACGATCGGGAACTCGTTGTTCGAATCCGCGAAGATCGCCTGGGCTTCGTCCGACACCAGGTATTCCAGGAACCGGATCGCGTTGTCGCGGTTGGGCGCATGCGCCGCGACACCCGCGCCCGAGATGTTCACATGCGCCCCGCGTCCGGGCGCGGCCTCGGTGCCCTGATTGGGATAGAAGAACGCCACCGCGTCGGCGACCGCACGGTCGTCGGCATTGTCCGATTGCGCCAGCGCACCCCAGTAATAGGTGTTGGACACCGCGACCGAACACTCCCCGGCCGCCAGCGCCCTGAGCTGGTCGCGGTCGCCCCCTTGCGGCGGCCGCGCCAGGTTGCGCGCCACGCCCGCAGCCCATTGTTCGGCCGCGTCGGCGCCCAGGTCCTCGATCAGTTCGGCCAGCAGCGAGATGTTGTAGACCGACGAGGACGAGCGGATGCAGATCTCGCCCTCAAGCCGCGGATCGGCCAGATCCTCGTAATCGTTCAGCCAGTCGGGCCGCTCGCCCTTGCGGGTGAAGATCACCCGCGCCCGCGCGGAAAGCCCGAACCACAGGTTGTTCGGATCGCGGAAGTTCGCGGGCACGCGGCTGTCGAGATAGGCATCCTCGACCGGCTGGAACACGCCCGCCTCGACCGCGCGCTGCAGGCGTCCGCCATCCACCGTGACATAGAGATCGGCGGGGCTGTTGTCGCCTTCGGTCAGGATGCGTTGCAGCAACTGCTCGCCGTCACCCTCGATCAGGTTGACGCGAATGCCGGTCTCGCGGGTGAAGTTCTCATAGATCCTGAGGTCGGTGTCGTAATGCCGGGCGGAATAGAGGTTCACCTCCTGCGCCAGGGCCGCCTGGGCCAGCAGGGGCGTGGCGCCGATCAGGGCCAGTCCGAAAAGGGTCGCGCGTCGCAGCATCGTGGTCTGTCTCCGTTGGATTGGGGCCTGCCTGGCGGGCCGCATCACGGCGTCTGGGTTGGCGTCGGCCCCTTGCATAGACCTCCGGCTCTTTTCTGACAATAAGAATCGGATATCTGGACAGCGTGTCGCGGATCGGCTAGGGCGAAACAGCAGTCGAGGATGCGCATGGCCAACACCGCTTCACCCCCCGAGGACGCGCGCCCGTCGCGGCCCAGCCCGTCGCCCCGCGCCGCAGGACGCGGCCGGGCCGTCAACGGATGGAGCCTGGGCGCGGTTCTCGTGGCGGGCCTGATCGCGCTGCCGATCGTCGCGGTCGTGGCGCAGGTCCTCATCCCGTCCGGCGGGGCCTGGGCGCATCTGGCGTCGACCGTTCTGCCGCTCTATCTGCGCAATTCGCTGTTGCTGGTCGCGCTGACGGTGGCACTGGCGTCGGCGATGGGGGTCGGGGCGGGCTGGTTGATCGCCGGTTTCGAGTTTCGGGGCAGGGGCGTCCTGCAATGGGCGCTGATGTTGCCCATGACCATGCCCGGCTATGTCATCGCCTATGTCTATTATGACCGGCTGGCCTATGCCGGCCCGGTCCAGAGCGCCCTGCGCGCGCTGTTCGGCTGGGGCAGGCACGATTACTGGTTCCCGCAGATCGCATCCCTGCCCGGGGCCGCCGTGCTGCTGGCGCTGGTGCTCTATCCCTATATCTACCTGCTGACGCGCGCGGCCTTCGCGACGCAGTCCCTGCACCTGATCGAGGCGGCGCGCGCCCTCGGCCAATCGCCGCGCGGCGCCTTCTTCCGTGTCGCGCTGCCGATGGCACGTCCCGCCATGGTCGCGGGCGCGGCCTTTGTCGCGATGGAGACACTGGCGGATTTCGGCACGGTGCAGCATCTGGGCGTGCAGACCCTGACCACGGGGATCTTCCGCACCTGGTTCGCGCGAGGCGAGCCGGTCGCGGCGGCCCAGCTGGCGGCGTTGCTGATCGGCTTCATCGCGGTGGCGCTGGTGCTCGAACGCATCCTGCGCGGATCGCGGCGCTATACCGGCGATCCGGCCGGCCGGTCGGCGACGGCCGCCGCGCGCCATGCGCTGACGGGCTGGCGCGCCTGGATCGTGATGGCCCTTTGCGCGTTTCCGATCCTTGCGGGGTTTGTCGTGCCGATGGGCGATCTGGTGCGCCGCGCCCTTCTGGTCGGCGATCCGATGTGGGGCCCCCGGTTCCTGGCCTTTGCCGCCAACTCGCTGATGCTGGCGGGCATGGCCGCGCTGCTTCTGCTGTCGGTCGGCCTGTTCCTGGGCTATGCGCGACGGCTCGACGGCTCGCCCCTGGTGCGCGGCGCCCTGGGTGTCGCCGGGATCGGCTATGCGATGCCGGGCGCGGTGATCGCGGTCGGCATCCTGCTGCCCCTCAGCTGGGCGGACCAGACGCTGGACACCTGGGCGCGGGCCAGCTTCGGGGTGTCGACGGGCCTGTTGCTGACCGGCAGCTATGTGGGCCTTCTCTATGCCTATGCGGTGCGGTTCCTGTCGATCAGCCTGAACACCATCGAGGCCTCGTTGCAGCGCATACCGCCGTCGCTGGACGATGCCGCGCGCGGGCTGGGATCGGGACCGGGACGGACCCTGCTGTCGGTGCATTTCCCGTTGCTGCGCGGCGGGCTGTTGTCGGCGGCGATCTTCATCTTCGCGGATGTGATGAAGGAACTGCCCGCCACCCTGATCGTGCGGCCGTTCAACCTGGACACGCTGGCGATTCGCACCTACCGGCTGGCCTCGGACGGGCGCCTGGACGAAGCCTCGACCTCGGCGTTGCTGATCGTGGCGCTGGGGATCATCCCGGTCGTTCTGCTCAGCCGGGCCATGGACCAGCCCGGCGCGCATTGAGCGCCGCGCCGCCGCTGACAAAGGTTTGACCCCCCGATGCGGGCTTTCGGGTTTGCCTTGGGGCGCGCTCTGCGCATATTGAGGGCTGATTGCCCGTTCGCGCCCCAAGGATTCCGATTGTGACCAGCAGACGCCAGTTCCTCTTGACCAGTTCCGCCGTGCTTGCGGCCCCGTTTCTCGCCCCGGCCCGCGCGCTGGCATCACCGGCAGACTGGGACAGCTGGGATGCCGAGGTGACGCCGCCCGGCTACATCCCCGAGATTTCCAATCCCTGGGGGCTGCAACCGCGCTTTCTGCCGCGCCGCGTTCAGGCCAACCCGGGCCTCAGGGCGGGGGATATCCATGTCGATGCGGTGGCGCGCTATCTCTATCACATCCACGACGACGGCACGGCCATGCGCTACGGAGTCGCGCTCGGTCGCAACGACCTGTATCAGCCCGGGGTCTTCACCGTCGGGCGCAAGGCCAAGTGGCCGCAGTGGACCCCCACCGCGACGATGATCGAACGCGATCCCGATTATGCCCAGTATGCCGATGGAATGCCCGGCGGCCCGACGAACCCGCTGGGTTCGCGGGCGCTGTATCTCTATTCGGGCGGGCGCGATACCTATCTGCGCATCCACGGCACGCCGCAGCCGCGTTCGGTCGGCTACCGCGCCAGCTCGGGCTGCGTGCGGATGGTGATGGCGCATATCATCGACCTGTACGAGAACGTCCAGACGGGCGCGACCGTCTATCTGTATCCGGCCGAGGAAATCAGCTATACCTACACCGGCGGCGCGTGATCGGCACGAGCCTCCCGGACTGAAGAAAAGGGCCGCGCAAGCGGCCCTTTTTCCTTACTCGCGCGGGCGCGAACAGATCGGTCGGCCATCGTTGGTGCGCAACGGCAGAAAGGTCGTCTCGACCACGCCGGCGTGCTGATACCAGTAGCAGCCATCGTTCGGTTCGATGATGACCGCCGCCAGGTTCTGACCCGGCGCCGCGGCCTCGGCCAGCCCCTCGGGCAGCTCCTCGAGGAACGCGGGCCCGGTCGTGGTCGGTTCGCCCGACGAGACACAGGCGGAAAGCAACAACAACGATGCCGCCGAGACGCTGCGCAGGATGGTCATCCAAGGGGTTCCTTCACCAGAAAAGGGGGTGCGCCGACCATCGCAGCATTGCCGCCAAGGTCAAGCGGATGCTGGCGCCTTGCACGCAGTTGTGGCCGGCGGGGCACGGCCGAACGCGGCACGGACAGCCCGGTGCCACCCCCTGCGCCAAACCGCCCGCCACCGATCAACGACCCGCAAGATCGCGGTGAAAGCTGATCGATTTCAACATGATGCAAGGATAAGTGGCAGCCCGTAGGGGAGTCGAACCCCTCTTTTCAGGTTGAAAACCTGACGTCCTAACCGATAGACGAACGGGCCACCGAGGCCGCTTTGGCGATTGCCGTCGCGGCGTGGGGCGGTATTTAGGCCAGCGCCGCGGTGGGCGCAAGGGGGATTTTCGGGGCTTGTGACAAAATTTTCAACGCCCTGACCGGCGGATCGTGGTGCACACAGGGTCAGGCGCGCGCGGCGTCGTCGAGGCGCAGTTGCACGCGGTTCCTGCCGCCGAAATGGTTGATCTCGATCCGGCCGGCCAGGTGCAGACGGCCGGGGCCAGGACGGTCCAGCGCGGGCCCCAGAGGGCCGTCAAAGGCGCCAAAGGCGATGCCATCCAGCTGCAGGCCGCCGGGCTCGCCAAAGCGCAGCCGCAGGTGGGTGGAGCCCACGCGCCGCGCATCCGTCAGCACGACCGAGGGAAAGGCGAATCGCGGCGCGGGCGCGGCCTGCCCATAGGGGCCGGCGCGCTCCAGCGATTCGATCAGTTCGACCGAGGCGCCCCCGGGCATCAGCAGACCGTCGAGCCTGAGGTCGCCCGCGCCGCCGGTCCCCGCACCCTGACGGGCCAGCAGGGTGGACAGGCGGTCCATCGCCTCGTCGAGCCGGTCTCGCGCCACCGTCAGCCCGGCCGCCATGCGGTGCCCGCCGCCCTTCAGCAGCAAGCCTTCGCTCGCAAGGCGCTGGATCGCGGCCCCCAGGTCCACGCCGCCGACCGATCGCCCGGACCCCTTGCCCTCGTCACCGTCGAGGGCGATCACGACCGCGGGGCGATTGGTGGCCTCTTTCAGGCGCGCGGCGACGATCCCGATGACGCCCGGGTGCCAGCCCTCGGCCGCGGCCCAGACCAGAGGACCGTCAAGCCCGCGGCGCTCGGCCTGGGCGAGGGCTTCCTCGCGGACGGCCTGTTCGATGGCGCGGCGGTCGTCGTTCAGTTGATCCAGCCGCGTCGCTAGGCGCTGCGCCTCGAACGGGTCCTGCGTCGCAAGCAGTCTGGCCCCCAGGTCGGCCGCGCCGATCCGCCCGCCGGCGTTCACCCGTGGTCCCAGAACGAACCCCAGATGATAGGGCGTCGGCGCCCGGTCGACGCGCGCGACATCGCTGAGCGCGACCAGACCTGGCCGTCCGCGTTGGGCCATGATGCGCAGACCCTGCCGCACGAAGGCACGGTTCACGCCGATCAGGGGCGCGACATCGGCCACCGTCGCCAGCGCCACGAGATCCAGGAACCCCATCAGATCGGGGCCGGCAACACCCTGGTCCCGCAGGCGCCGGTTGGCTTCGACCAGCAGCAGGAAAACCACGCCGGCCGCGCACAGATGCCCCAGGTCGCCGCTTTCGTCCTGCCGGTTGGGATTGACCACCGCCAGCGCGGGGGGCAGGGTCTCGGCCCCCAGGTGATGGTCGACGACGACGACATCCGCGCCCGTCGCGGCGGCGATCGGTCCGTGCGAGAGCGTGCCGCAATCGACGCAAACGATCAGCCGGTGATCGCGCGCCAGGGCCGCCATCGCGGGTTCGTTGGGGCCATAGCCTTCGTCGATGCGGTCGGGGACATACAGCGTGGCATCATGGCCCATGGCTCTCAGCCAGGTCAGCAGCAACGCCGCCGAGGACCCGCCGTCCACGTCGTAATCGGCAAAGATCGCGATCCTTTCGCGGTCGCGCAGGGCCGACAGCAGGCGGTCGGCCGCGGCCTCCATGTCGCGCAGACCGCGCGGGTCGGGCAGCAAGGCCCGCAGCGACGGGGCGAGATAGTCCTCGACCCCGCCGGGTTCCACGCCGGTGCGCGCCAGGACCGAACACAGCGCCAGCGGCAGGCGGGTCGATTGCGACAACGCCTCGGCCTTGCGCTGGACGGCGGGGTCGGGACCGACCCAGCGCCGCCCGGTGAGCGAGGTCTCGACGCCGAGAAACGCCGTCACTTTGCCGGGGTGCGATAGCTCATGCGCCGGACCGACCCGGTCTTCGAGCGCATCAGCAGGGTTTCGGTGGTGACCCAGCCCGGCTCGCGCTTGATGCCCGGCAGGATCGACCCGCTGGTCACGCCGGTGGCCGAAAAGATCACATCCGCCGTCACCATCTCGTCGCGGGCATAGATGCGGTTCAGGTCGGTGATCCCCGCCTTGGCGGCGCGGCCACGCTCGTCATCGTTGCGAAACAGCAGCCGGCCAAAGATCTGCCCGCCCATGCATTTCAGCGCCGAGGCCGCCAGCACCCCCTCGGGTGCGCCGCCGGACCCCATATACATGTCGATCCCGGTGATTTCGGGTTCGGCGCAGTGGATCACGCCGGCCACGTCGCCATCGGTGATCAGACGGATCGCCGCGCCGGTCGAGCGGACCTCGCGGATCAGGTCCTCGTGTCGGGGCGCTCCAGGATGCAGACGGTGATGTCGGTCGGATCGCAGCCCTTGGCCCCGCCAGCGCGCGCACCCGTTCGGCGGGCTCCATGTCCAGCGTGACGGTGCCGGGGGCATAGCCGGGGCCGATGGCCAGCTTGTCCATATAGACGTCAGGCGCGTGCAGCAGCGTGCCGCGCGGCGCCATGGCGATCACGGTCAGCGCGTTGGGCATGTCCTTGGCGGTCAGCGTGGTGCCTTCCAGCGGATCGAGCGCGATGTCCACGGCCGGTCCGTTGCCGGTGCCGACCTCTTCGCCGATGAACAGCATCGGGGCCTCGTCACGCTCGCCTTCGCCGATCACGACGACACCCTTGATGTCCAGCATGTTCAACTGATTGCGCATCGCGTTGACGGCTGCCTGGTCGGCGGCCTTTTCATCGCCGCGTCCGACCCAGGCGGCGCTTTCCAGCGCGGCGGCTTCCGAAACGCGGGCGAGGCCCAGCGACAACAGGCGATCGTGGAACAAGGGGGATTCGGTCATCGGGGCACCTTCGGGTTTGACTGCTCGGGTCCCGTTCTAGCGGTTTGGCCCATTCGCGCCAAGCCGGAAGGCCCCGGAAACCCCGGTTTTACCCCCAAGATACGGTGGCGAAACGCGATGGTTGCGCTACCTGCGGCGCTCAGACTTCCTCGATCCGCAGCGCGACAGGTTCGCCGACCAGCACCCCGGTGCCGGCAAAGCGTGCCAGCGCCTCGGTGATGTCGTCGGACGAGGCCTTGTGCGTCACGATCAGCACCGGTGCGTCGGCGCCTTCGTGCGAATATTGCCGCATCCGGTCGATCGAGATGCCCGATTCCCCCAGCGCGGTGGCGATCTTCGCCAGCGCGCCGGGCTTGTCCAGCAAGGTCATGCGCAGATACCACGGCGCGCCCGCGCTGACGACGGCGGGCGCGGCGGCGGCCAGGGTCGCGGCAGGCTGGCCAAACACCGGCAGTCGGAACCCGCGGGCGATATCCATCACGTCGCCCATCACGGCGCTGGCGGTCGGACCTTCGCCGGCGCCGGCGCCACGCAGCACGATCTGGCCGACGCTGTCGCCTTCGATCACCACCATGTTGGTGCCCCCGTCGAGCTGTCCCAGCGGATGCGTTTCCGGCACCAGGCAGGGGGTCATGCGCTGTTCCAGGCCGCGCCCGGTCATCTGCGCCACACCCAGGAGCTTGATCGAATAGCCCATGTCGCGCGCCAGCCGGATGTCATCCAGCGAGATCGACTGAATCCCCTGCAACACCACCGCGTCGAAATCGACACGGGTGCCAAAGGCGATGGCGCTGAGCAGGCTCAACTTGTGCCCGGCGTCGATTCCGCCGACATCGAGGTTCGGGTCGGCTTCGAGATAGCCCAGACGCGCGCATTCGTCGAACAGCACGTTATAGCCCTGGCCCGTCGCCTCCATCCGCGTCAGGATATAGTTGCAGGTGCCGTTCATCACCCCCATGACACGCTTGACTGCGTTGCCGGCCAGCCCTTCGGTCAGGGCCTTGATCACCGGAATTCCCCCCGCGACGGCGGCCTCGAAGCGCAGCACGCGACCGTTCGCATCGGCCAGCGCGGCCAGATCGTTGCCGTGGTGTGCCAGCAGCGCCTTGTTCGCGGTGACCACGTCCTTGCCGCGTTTCAGTGCCGTTTCGACCAGGGCTTTCGCCGCGCCATTCTCGCCCCCCATCAGTTCGAGAACCACGTCGATGTCATCGCGGCGTCCCAGTTCGACGGGATCGTCCTCCCACCCATAGGCGGAAATGTCGGCGCCGCGTTTCTTGCTGCGCGAATTGGCGCTGACGGCGGCAATCTCGATGCGCCGGCCAACCCGCGTCTCGATCAGGTCCGCATGGGTTTGCAGGATCTTGACCACGCCGATGCCGACCGTGCCGAGACCGGCGATGCCGAGACGAAGAGGGCTGGACATGGGGTGCTCCGAAGCTGATCGCGACCGAACCGCCCGGCACGCGCGCGGTCTTTGGCGCGAGGATTAGCCGGTTGGGCGCCGAGGTGCAATGCGCCTGCGGCGCCGCACCGATCCCGCGTGCTATTCGGTGCGCTCTTTCAGCGCATCGGCCCGCGATCGCAGCGCCCGGTCATCGGGCTGTTCCAGCGTGGCCCGGCGCAGACGTTCGGCGCGGGTGCGCAGCGCGGCGGCGCGCCACGTCAGCGCATTGGCCACCTGCGCGCCCTGGCTGTCATCCCCGGCCATCACCGCGCGGGCCGCCAGTTCGTCACGGCTGAGAAGCGACGGAGCGTCCGGCGCGACCGTACCGCAGCCCGCCAGGGCGGTGACGACGGCAAGCAGGGGCAGGGCGGGTGCACGACGCATGGGGGCTCCGGTTCGTGAGACTGCGGCCACAGTAACCCGGGGCGCGGCGGCTGTGAAGCGGGTGTGCCCCGACACGGCGGACGGGTGCCGGATTCGGGGTTGAATTGAACGGATGTTCAGTGACAATGCCTCATGGCCCGCAAACCCGGTTCCCGCGCCGAGATTACCGGACCGCGTCTGCGTGACGCGGCGCTCAGACTGTTCGCGCGCGATGGCTATGCGGCCGTGTCCATGCGCCAGATCGCGGCCGAGGTCGGTGTCCAGGCCGGGGCGATCTATCTGTATACGCCCGACAAGCAGACCCTGCTGGCCGAGTTGATGATCGACCACCTGAAGGCGCTGCTCGCCGCGTGGGACGACAGCGCCTTGCCCGGCGGGTCGGCTGCGGCGCGGCTCGAACATTTCGCGCGGTTTCACATCCGGTTCCACGCCGCCCGCGCCGACGCGGTGTTCATTGCCTATATGGAGCTGCGCAACCTCACCCCCGAGAATTTCGCCCGGGTCGAGGGGCTTCGCAAACGCTACGAGACCGAACTGGAGCGCATCCTGCAGGCCGGCCAGGCCGAGGGCTGCCTGACGGTGCCGGACACGAAACTGGCGGCGATGGCGCTGATCGCGATGCTGACCGGCGTGAACACCTGGTTCCGCGAGGGGGGGCGGCTGACGCGCGCACGGGTCGAGGACATCTATGTGGACATGGTGTTGAAAGCCGCCGGGGCCCGACGGGCCTAGGGTTTCGCGGCCCGCACGGTCGGCGGGCTGCGATCCTGGTGGTGGCGGTCGGTCAGGGCTGCGCCTCCAGCCCGTGACGGCGCCGCGTCAGAAGCTGTTGATCGTCAGGTCCGAACTACAGCGCCCGCTGCCGTAGCGGCCCAGAAAGATCACATACTGCCCCGAGACCGGGTTGGGGATGCGCAGGCCCGCGTTCCAGCCGCTGAAGTCGTCATTGAACCAGTATTGCCCGTTCGGATCGCGGATCAGCAGCGTCGAATCGCATGTATAGCCGTTGTCACCGTCGTTCATGGTGATCTGCATGCCCGAGCGCGCATCCAGCACGTTCTGGTTGTCGTAATTCACCACCAACTGCGGCGAGGCGCTGATATACCCCAGACCGCCGGTGTTCGGGCAATCCCGCAGCGACTGGCTGCCACCGACCTCGCGCGTCATGGTGATCCCGGTTGCCAGGTCGTCATGCGTCAGGCTGAGCCAGGGCGCCGCGATCCTCGGCTCGGGGCAGCCGGCGTATCGGGGGAAGTGGGTCTGGGGATCGACCGCCGTTTCCAGCGCCGCGGGGTTTGCGACAAAGGATGCTGCGGTCCCGGTTCCCGAGGCGCCGATTCTGAGGTTGTCGATGCCGAAGCTTTCGTCGGCGCCGGCCGTGCCGTTGATTCCGGCCGAGAACCCCAGAGCAAACGAGCGCGGCGCGTTTTCGATCGACATGGTGACGTGCCAGACCGAATCATTGTTGCCGGGGCGGGCACCCAGGGGCTGCCCCATCGCGACCAGATGCGCGGACACGCGATAGGTCGCGCCGTTCAGATACACGGCCGAGGACCGGTCGTTGGCATAGGGGGCAACGCCCCGGAACTGGAACGGGTTCCACGACACCGGCGTTCCGTCGATCAGGATGTTCAGCACGTCGCCTTGCGGTGCGCTGTAAACCGGGTTGAACCCGTCCCAGGTGTCGAATGCCAGCAGGTCGAATTCGATTGTCGCATTGCGGTTGTCCGCCCCCAGCGACACGTCCAGGCGCACCGGATCGGTCCAGGTTTCGTTGGCGAACGGGCCCAGATACGCCCCCGTATAGCTGCCCTGCGCGATGGTGGTGCGCGACCAGCCGGTCGTGTCGCCGGTTTCGAAATCGTAGCTCTGGCTTGCGGTGTCCGCGGGCGGATCGGTGTTGTCGCCCGGGTCGGGCAACGAGTCGTTGCCGCTGCCGGTCCAGGCGACCTCGTATCCGGTTTCGGGATAGATGGGATCGACTCCTTCAAAGTTGATCCAGGGCGCGAAGCGCGGGCGCACCACGACGACGGGATCGAACCGGATCTGACCGACGCCGACATTGGCAAAGGGCGACCAGATCGAGAAGGTCTCGACCAGAAGCAGCGCCTCGCCGGGCAGGATCGGCGGAATATGCGCCGGCAGGTCGGCCACAGGCATCTGCGCCCAGGCGCCGGCGAAACTGGCGCTGGTATCCTCGCCGAATTCGGCCAGCAGGGTATCGAGATCGTTCTGCGCGATCAGTTCGAAGGTATCCTCGGGCAGGGGTTGCATCCCGCGCGTGCCATAGGACCATTGCAGACGGTCGCGTTGATTGGCGCTGTCCCAGATCACCGACGACACGCGAATCCGTGTCGGATACCGCGAATCCGCCAGGAAATCGAAAACGTCGTTCAGCCCTTCGACATAGTTGGCCGTGAACAGGTCGGTCTCGCGCGACATGATGTCGGCGACGGTCTGGGCGGCCATTTCCGCCTGATAGCGCGCGCGGTAGCCGTCGTAAAAGACCGCCGTCGCGGCCAGCGCCCACAGCAGCAGAGGCAAGGTCAGAACCAGTTCCATCGAGACGGATCCACCACTCTCGACGCCGAAGCGGCGCGCGGGGCGGGTCAGGGGGCGGGGCAGTTGGCGACCCTGTTTCATGTCAATCCTCATGCTGGTTCGTTGGCAAAGGCCGCGCGGGACACCAGGAAGAAGCCGCCCGAACCGTCGTCGGGCATCCCCAGAACCATGCCGGTCATGCGAATGAAGGGATCGACCACCGCGCAGACGCGAATCAGCATCAGGCGTTGCTGACCGGCGGCCGGGTTGAAGGCCAGAACGGGCGCAAGATCTTCGGCCCGGTTGACGCATTGGGCCGGTTCGTCCAGACCCGCCCAGGTCGTGGTGTCGATGGGACGCAGTTCGATGGCGATGGTGTTCTCGCAATCGGCGATCAGAAAGCTGTTCTGACAGATCATCGTGCGGAACGCGGCGAAGTCGCCACTGTCAAACGCCCCCAGCCGCACCTGCCGCACGGCCATGTCGACCGACCGGTCCAGGAACACCTGCCGCAGCATCACCGTGCCATAGTCGATGGCCGAGAACAGGAAGGCCAGGATCAGCGGCACGCCGATGACGAATTCCACCGTCGCCGTCCCGCGGTCCGAGCGCGCAAAGCGTCGAAGGAAGGGCAGGAACCGGGTCATAGCGTCAGCCTCAGCGCCTGGGTCTGGATGTTGCTGGCGATGCCGGCAAAGGCGTCGGCGATCCCGTTGGCGTTGGTGTTGAAGTAGTGGTTCGGCGACGAGGCGCAGGCCATCATCAGGTTCGCGCCACTGGTGGGCGCCTGATAGGCGACCGAGTAGATCAGGATGCCACGATCCTTCAGCTCGGTGCAGACGTTCTCGGTGTTCTGGTCCTGCTGGCCGGCGCCATAGCGTTCGCCGCAGCAGTTCTGCCCATCGGTCAGCAGGATCAGCGCGCGCACGACGTTGGGTTCGTCCCAGTCATAGGGGCGCCCCTCGAACACCGGATCGACGACACCGTTGGCGATCAGGCCCGAGATGGCCGGACGGATCGCCGGGTCGAAGAACAGCGCGCCATAGCGGACGCCCAGGTCGATCGAGGTCGTGCCCGAGGCCCGCAGTTCGTCGATATAGCTGGCCGCCAGGGTGGGGTCGTTCACATAGGGATGCACCGTGCGCCAGGTCGCGGTGTTGCAGTTGCGACGGACCGAGGCCTCGGTCAGGCTGCCGGTGATCCGGTTCCAGATGGCCCAGTCGTTGCACGCCCCGGTGCCCGACAGCGACGAGAAATAGTTCAGAAAGCCGGGCGGCGGCAGGACCCAGGTGTCATAGGGCACCAGGGTGATCGCCACATTGCCGTCCGCGGACCCTTCGAGCAGCGTGTTCGTCAGGTTGACCGCGGCCGTGCGCATCGCGTCGATCTTGTTCTGACCGTTCATCGAGCCCGAGACATCCAGCACCATGACCAGTTCCAGCTTCACGCCGCCACCGACGGCTTCGGTCGCGCGGGCGGGGGTGGCGACATCAAAGTCGTTCACACCGACCAGGCGCATGAACAGCGACGGCACCGAGGCCGTCGGCACCACGGTGATCGTGCGGCTGCCATCGTCGCCGGTTTCGATCCGATAGTTCGAGCCAAGCTGCGCCCCCAGTCCTTCGGACGCGAAATAGGCCTGCAGGATCTGTTCCGGCGTGGCGTTCGATTCGTTTTCGCGCAGCATGGTTGCGGCCAGAACCGCGCGATCGGTCGCCCCCTGCATCCGCAGGCGCACGTTTTCGTGCCGCATCATGTCGATCGCCAGCCCCGCGAAGATCAGCATCGCGACGAAGACGAAGATGCTGAGCACGGTGAACGACCCGTCTTCGTGCCGGACAAGACGGCCGATCCCGGCGCGAGCCCGGGCAGCGAGTGCGGTCTTTTCTGTCCAATGTCGAGGGTGCATGAGCTTCACCTTTTTCCGATCCGCGCAACCGGTCGGCTGCACAAGTCCAATGTCCAAATTACGCATAAGAGGTGGCCGAATTGGGGCGGCCGGGGGGGCAATTGTGGCGCTGAAAGGGCAAAGACACCGTTAACCACCATAGAAGTGGAAACGCCGCGTTTCGCCATGCGATCCAATGCCGCGCGAACCGGGGCTCAGGCGCGGGGGGTGTCCAGGTCGCGGGCCAGGGCGCAGAATTGTTCGAGGCCGATTTCCTCGGCGCGGGCGGTCGGTGCGATTCCCAGCCGGTCGAGCCGGCCCTCGATCTGCGGATCGAGCGATTTCAACGCCGCGCGCAGCATCTTGCGGCGCTGGTTGAAGGCCGCCGCGACAACCCGTTCCAGCAGCTTGGCCGGCGCCGGATAGCGCGGCTGGGGCAGGGCGGTCAGATGCACCACGGCCGAGTCGATCTTTGGCGGGGGGGTAAAGGCCGAGGGCGGCAGCGTCAGCACGATCCGCGCCTCGCTGCGCCATTGCGCCAGCAGCGCCAGCCGGCCATAGGCCTTTGAGCCGGGCCTCGCGACGATGCGTTCCGCCACCTCCTTTTGGAACATCAGCGTGAGCGATGTCCAGAATGGCGGCCAGGCCGGCGGCGTCAGCCAGCGCACCAGCAGTTCGGTGCCGACGTTATAGGGCAGGTTCGCCACGATCTTGATCGGGGGCGTCAGATGGTCCAGAGGGTCGATTTCCAGCGCGTCGCCGCCGATCACCTGCAAGCGGCCCGGATAGGCGGCGGCGATTTCCGCCAGGGCCGGCAGGCAGCGCGGGTCCTTTTCGATGGCCAGCACGCGGCGCGCCCCTTCGGCCAGCAGGCCGCGCGTCAGACCGCCGGGACCCGGGCCGACCTCGATCACGTCGGCGCCTGTCAGATCGCCGGCCGCGCGCGCGATCCGTGCCGTCAGGTTCAGGTCCAGAAGGAAATTCTGCCCCAGCGCCTTCTTGGCCTGAAGGTCGTGCGTCGCGATCACCTCGCGCAGGGGGGGGAGTCCGTCGATCTGGGCCATGATCCCTTCCATCCCCGAAAACCCGCGCCGGGGCAAGGGTGCGATCGGCCCGAGGGGCTTTGCCACGCGGGCGCGCCGGTCCGGGGCGTCACCCCCGCGCCTGCGCCATGTCCCAGGCCATGATCATCGCCGCCCGCATCGAGGCCGGGTCCGCAACACCCTGGCCGGCGATGTCATAGGCCGTGCCGTGGTCGGGCGAGGTGCGCACAAAGGGCAGGCCCAGCGTGATGTTCACGCCCCCGGCGAAATCGATGGTCTTGATCGGGATCAGCGCCTGGTCGTGATACATGCAGATCGCCGCGTCATAGCGCGCGCGGGCCGCGGGGTGGAACATGGTGTCGGCAGGCAAGGGGCCGGAAACGCGCATCCCCCGGGCCTGAAGGGTGCGAATCAGGGGGGCGATGAAGGCGCCTTCCTCGTGCCCCATCGCACCGCCTTCGCCCGCATGGGGGTTCAGCCCGGCCACGGCGATGCGCGGGTCCGACAGTCCGAAATCGCGGCGCAGGGCGGCATGGGTGATGGCGATCGTGCGGTGCAGCAGGTCGGCGGTCAGGGTGCGGGGCACCTCGGACAGCGCAATGTGAATGGTGGCGGGCACCACGCGCAGACCGGGGCAGGCCAGCATCATCACGACCTCGGCGCCACCCGCCAGATGGGCCAGAAATTCGGTATGGCCGGGAAAGGCGAAGCCGGCGCCATCCTTGAGCGCCTTCTTGTTGATCGGTGCGGTGACGACGGCGCTGCACGCGCCCGATTGCACCAGCGCGACGGCGCGTTCGATGGCGGCAATCGTGCCGGCCGCATTCGCGGGGTCAGGCTGGCCGGGCGTGGCGGCCGCGGCAAAGGGCAACGGCAGGACCGCCAGCACCCCGTCCGGCACCGGCGCCAGTGGCGAGGACACCGCCTGCCAGCGCGTGGTTGCGGGCAGGTGGCGCGGGTCGCCGATCCAGACCATCGGCGCCGGCGCGCCATCGCGGGCGATGCGCGCCGCCAGTTCCGGGCCGATGCCCGACGGATCCCCGCAGGTTACGGCCAGGGGCGCGGGCATCACGGATACCGGATATCGGCGTCCGACCGCAGCTGTTGCAGGTAGACCGCGGCCTGACCTTCGAGCGCACGGTTGAGCAAGGCCAGCCGGGCCTGCGCGCGATCCGGCACGCCGTCGCCCGTGATCCGGCGCGCGCAAAGCATCAGCAACACCAGATTGCCGTCAGTCACGGTATTGGCGGATATCTCGCCGGGGTTCAGGCGCTCGATCTCGGTGCGCTCGGTGGCGGACAGGTCGGATTGCGGGCGCGAGACCGTTGCGATCGCGTCCTGCGACAGCGCGGGGAACTCGCGCAGCACCACGGCGGGGAAATCCGCGCAACTGTCCGCGCCGTCGCGGATATGGGCGACATGGGCGCGGTTGGCCTCGCTGGCGCCACCGGGCAGGGCGACGCGGCGATAGTCGATCTCGACCGCGCTCGATGGCACGGCGCGGCTGTCGCGGCGGGCGCGCAGCATGAAGAACGCCAGCGCGCCGGGCATGTCCACCGGACCCACCACCGTGCCGATCGGGGCGGTCGCCATCTGCGTGCCGACGGGGTCGGGGATCGCCGCCACGTTGACCCAGCGGTCGACGCGCCCGCCCGAGGGGCCGGTGGGCGCGATGGAAACCTGACGCGCCGCGTTGCCGAATTCGGCCTCGGTGCGGATGCGCTGGATCGCCGGCACGATGCGTTGGACGGCATCGGCATATTGCGGGTCGGTCGGCAGGAAGATCTCGGAGATCAGCACCTCGGTCACCGGTTGCACCCCGTCGACCGACAGCGCCTGGTCGATCTGCGCATCGGTGATGCGGATCTGCGCGCCGAACCGGGTCTGCACCAGCGCCCGCCACAAGGCGCCCGCGCGGATGAAATTGACAAAGGTCTCCCGGTCGATCCCGGCCTGCTGCAGGCGCCCCATGAACTCGTCCAGGGTGATGTTTCCGCGGCCGGCGAATTCGGTCATCGCGTCGTTCAGGTCGCCCGGCGACAGGCGGCCGCCAAGGCGCGTGGCCTCCTGCACCTGAAGGCGTTCCTCGATCAGCCGGTCGATCGCCTGCTGGCGCAGATCGCTGCCACTGAGCCCCAGGAATTCGAGGAAGCGCATCTTCTGCGTCACCTCGTAGTTCGTGATGGCCGCGTCGTTGACATAGACCGCCGCGGCAAAGGGCGACTGCGCCCGGGCGGCCGGGATCGCGGCCACGGTCACGAGGGCCGCGGTCAGCAGCGCCAGGACTGCCTGCACGCAGGCGGGGCGAGAGAGCGAGTGTCGCATCGCAGCATTCCGTTCTGTTCGTCGCACGGGTTCCCCCGGCGTAGCGGGTTCGGTCCGGGTTGAAAAGGGGCGGGTCATGCCCGGCAGGTGCTTCCGCCGTCGCCGGGCGCCCGTCCGCCGATGCCCAGCAACTCGATCCTGAGATCGAAACTGGTCGAGGCGGTGGGATTGGTCGAGGTCACGAAATTGCGCGTGAGCGACAGATCCATCGACAGGCATTCGTTGCGATAGGTCATGCCGGCGCGCGCGGTGGCAAAGAGGTTCTGTCCGACGTCATAGTTCCAGCCGACGGTGCTTGCCCAGCCGTTGCCGAACCGCCGCGCCAGGTCGATGCTCCACTCGGACAGATCGGTGGTGCGCGATTCAAAGGCGCTGGCGGGCAGATACAGATAGGTGGTCGAGACGGTGGTGCGCGTGCCCTGCCATGCAAGGTTCGTCTCGGTCCGTGTCAGGTTGGCGTTGGCGTCCACCAGCAAGCGCATGCTGAGGGCATAGCCGTCGGCATTGCTGACCCGTCCGGCGATCAGCCAGTTCGAGGCGCCAAAGCCCAGGGGCTGCACATGCGCGGGATTGAAGCCGGCCAGCGGGCTGCGCCGCCAGATGCGGCCCACCAGCGCCTCGCCGGTCCAGCCCTCGGCATCGTGGCGGGTCCAGCGCAGGCCGGCATTCACGCGGCTGTTGTCGTCCGGTGCGTCCTCGCCCGAATAGCGGCGCAGGGCGAACAGGTTGCCGCCGTCCAGTTCGGGCATCGTGTGGTCGTCATTGGGCAGGGCCCCGCCCGAAACCGAACTGCCGATCACCTGCACCACGGGTTCGACGACATGCGACACGCCGGCATCCGAGACCCGCGCCCATGGCCAGCGGAACTCGATCATCCCTTGCAGCGCGCGCCGGGTCACGGGATTGGGATAGGCGATGTCGTCAGATACGCGCACATGGTCGACGCGCGCATCCAGCGCGCCGGTCACCAGCACGCCGCCCGGCAGCACACCGCTGCGCCGCCATCCCAACTGGACGTGGGCCCGGGCGACATCGCGCCCGCGCACGCCGTTGATGCTGGAATTGCGCCAGAACGCCCGCGCCCCCATGCGCAGCCTCAGTTCTCCGCCGATCGGCGTCGCCTCGAGGCCGATGCGGCGATCCAGGTCGGCCTCGGCCACGCGATTGGGCAATTCGTCATTCACATCGGCGGCGCGCAGCGAATAGAATCCCAGGATACGGGCGCGGGCCGCCTGGTCGCGCTGGATGCGCTCCAGCGTGACATGCCCGTTGAGGCGCGGATCGTCGGTGATGTCGTAGGTTTCCAGATAGGTCCGGTCCGAGGGGATCAGCACATCCGCGGTCAGGCGCCAATCGTCGCGCAACTGGAACAGGGCACGGAAATAGCCGTAACCGCGCAGCTCGCCCGGCCGGATCGTATCGCGCGAGATCTGGCCGCCGATCTCGATTCCGCCGTTCTGCCGGGCGACGCGCCAGCGAAACCCCAGCGTGACCGATCCGCTGGTGCGCAACACCGGCGTGAGGGTCAGGTCGCGCGAGTCGCCGAAGGGGATGAAATAGGGCATCCCAACCGAGAACCCCAGTGAACTGTCCATGCCGAACACCGGGCGCAGGAACCCCCTGAGCCGCGGATTGCCCGGGGCGGGCAGCACCAGCCGGGGGGCCTGAAACACCGGCACGCCGGCCAGGCGGAACTGCGCGTGTTCGAACAGCAGGCGGCGGGTGTTCTCGTCATGGGTGACGCGGTCGGCCCGGATCTCCCACAGCGGCGTGGGATTCGATGCACAGACCGGGCAACTGGAGGCCACGACGGAATCCATCTGGCTGACGCCGTTGTCGCCCCGGCGCACGCGGGCGGCGGCGATCTGCAACTGCTGATCCAGCATGACCCGCGCGCTGGTGATGATTCCGGTGCGCAACGACGGCGACAGTTGCGCCGCATCGGCCAGGATCACCTGATCGGGCCCGTCGCTGACGCTGATCCGCCCTTCGACCTGCAACTGGTCCTGACGGCGGTCGAATACGACCCGTTCGGCGGTCATCCGGGTGGACCCGTGCCAGACCTCGACCGAGCCGGTCGCGACCAGCCGCCCGGCGCCATCGACATAGACCTGGTCGGCCATCAGCGTGGCGGGCACGGATTGGGCGGCGGCGGGCAGGGACAAGGGCGCGACGGTCAGGGCCAGGGCCAGCCACGCGGCGCGCACCAGACCGCCCGCGACCGCCGCAGCGGTCCCGACAGGGCCTCGGGTCTTGCGCCTCACACTCGCCACACTAGCCATCCTCCAGGTGCAGCAATATCCCAAGCGCCAGCAGCATGGAAGCAACAGGTGGTGTCCAGATCGCCAGCGACAACGGAATCTGCCCGTTCTCTCCCAGAACTTGCGCGAAATTGCGCAAAAAGAACAGGGCGAATCCGGCGAGGACGGTCATCAGGATGCGCGTTCCTGTTCCGCCCGCGCGGGTGTGGCGAAAGTTCAGCACCGCCCCGACCATCAACATCGCGGCCATCAGGAACGGCAACGCCAGTTCCGCCTGAAACTGCGCGCGATGCGGGCGCGACGACAGGCCCGCACGGTCCAGCGCGTGGATGAAATCGGGCAGGTCCCAGACCGACAGCGTGCCGGCGCGGGCGAAGCTCTCGCGGATGCGCTCGCCGGTCAGATCCGACGGCAGGTCGAAGTTGTCGAAACTCTGCGCCGCGCGTTCGGGGTTGTCGGCCAGCAGGTCCCAGCGTTTGGCCCCCTCGAGGTGCCAGGACCCGGGGTCGAGCCGCGCGTGATCGGCCTCGATCCGGATGAGCGGCACACCGGTATCGCGGTCAAAGGACAGGAAGGTCACATGCCGGAACCCCAGCCCGTCGGCATCGACCGATTGCGCCCGGATCACGGTTTGCCCCTGCGCATCGCCCTGCCGCATCCAGACCGCCGCCCCCTCGAGCGAAATCTGCGTCTGCTGATCGGGGCTTTGCAGACCCGCCAGCCGGTCCTGATACGCGCGTGTCGCCGAGGCGACCAGCGGGTTGAACCCCGCCACCAGCAGCGCCCCGAACAGCAGCGTGGCCAGAAACGGCTCGCGCAGCATCCGCATCGCCGACCGCCCGGCGCCGCGCACGACCACCAGCTCGGAACTGCGCGCCAGCCCCAGCACGAAGGTCATCGACGCCAGAATCGTCAGCAGGGGCAGGATCTCGTAGAAAGTCGCGGGAACGTGCAGCAGCGACAGCCACAGGATTTCGGCCATCGGGGTAGCACCGCCACCCAGCCGACGGACCATCTCGACGATCTCGAACAGCATCAACATGCCGAAGAACACGGCGGCGATCAGCGCGAAGCTGACCGCGAGGCGGCGCACCAGATACAGGCCCAGCGTCATGCCCCGCCCCCCGGCATCCGCCGCGTGCGCGATGCCCAGGCGATGAGCCCCAGCGCCGCCAATGCCGCCAGCGCCAGCGGGATCGCCCCCAGCCAGGACAGGCCGACCGATCGCATGGCGATCCCCGCCAGGGCGTTCGACAGCGACTGCACCACCGCGATCAGGGCGACGGCCAGCACCACCTCGCGCCAGAACCCCAGGCGGCTGAACCCGCCGGCGACCAGCGCGGCATAGCCGATCAGCGCCGCCGTCAACGCCGTGAACCCGTCCACGAAACGCGAGACCAGCTCGAACCGGAACTGGGCCTCGGTCGCGTGGGTTTCGTCGAACAGCGCCTGCGTGGGGGCGATCAGGTCGCGCGTCGGCAATTCCTGCACCGAGCGCCCGCGCCCGGCAGGACCGGCCAGGATGCTGAGATCATAGGTGAAATCGCTGAACCCCGTCACCGAAAGGCGGCCCGAGCGCCGGTCGTGAATCTGCGCCTGTCCGTCGATCATCACCAGCTTCGGCCCCGTCGCCTCGGGCACGATCAGCGCCGTGCGGGCGGTATAATAGACACGTTGCAACTGGCTGCGCGCGTCGGACAGGAAGATGCCGCGCATCGTCCCGTCCTCGGTGATCTCGTTGATGAAAAAGGTCACGCCCTCGGCCGGTGCTGGAACACCCCGTCCTGCAACAGCGAGGCGGTGATGTTCTGCGCGACCTCGGCTCCGGCGCCGCGCCAGCTGGCTGCGCCCCTCGGCACGATGAAGTGCATCAGCACGATCAGAAAGGCGGTGACGATCAACCCGAACAGCACCACCGGTCGCGCCAGCCTGAGGGGCGAGATCCCCGCCGCCTGGATGACCGCGACCTCGGAATTGCGCAGCAACCCCAGCGTCACCTGCAAGGTCGCGACAAAGGCCGAGATGGGCAGCACGGTGCGGATCAGCATCGGCAGGCTGAGGGCGGTGAATTCCAGGAACACCGACATCGGCTGACCGTCGCTGATCAGACGGTCGAACAGGCTTACGGCCTTGTTGACCCAGTAGACCGAGACCAGCACCAGCGAAAAGAATCCGAACACCCAAAGCAGTTGCGCCAGAATGTAGCGGTCCAGGCGCGTCACGCGGGGAATCCTCGGTTGGTCTCGACGGGGGTGCAATCTAGCGGGATTCGCCCGGCAGGAAAACAGCTTATCGGCGGGTTTGCCCGGGCCGGGGGCTACTGGTCAAGCCCGTGCCTTGGGGCTAGGGTCCTCGCAGGCTGGAAGGAGCGCAGACCATGGCCCTTGTCGATTTTCGTTTTGTTGCCGCCGATCCGGATTCGGCGGTGGCCCATGCCGGGCGCGTCGTTGTCCTGGCGGACGCCGAGGTGCCGCAGGCCGCCCGCCGTCTGGACCGCGTGACGCGCGGCGCCCTGACGCGCGTGCTGGCCAGTGATCGCTGGGCGGCGCTGAAACAGGGCGACGGGATCGACCTGGCGTTTCCGGGGGGCATGGCGGCCTCGGGGGTGATGGTGATCAAACTGGCGCGCAACGCCGATCCGGCCGACATGCGCAAGGCCGGCGCGACCATCGCCCGTGGCCTGAAAGAGGCCGGCGCGCTGGTTCTGGCGCAGGGACGCCGCCGTTTGCCGGCCCTGGTCGAGGGGATCGCCTTGCGGGCCTATGACTTCGCCATCCGCGCCGAGATGCCCAAGGCACCCGGCCCGGTCGATCTGGTCGTGGCCGACCCCGACGCCCAGAAAGCCGCCTGCGCCGAGGTTCTGGCGCTGGCCGAGGCGGTGCATTTCACCCGCGATCTGGTCAACGAACCGGCGAACGTGCTGACCACCACCGACTTCGCCGACCGCCTGCTGGCGCTGCGCGCGCTGGGGCTCGAGGTCGAGGTGCTGGACGAGGCGCAGCTTGCCGATCTGGGCATGCGCGCGCTGCTGGGCGTGGGGCAGGGATCCGAGAGCCCCTCGAAAGTGGTGGTGATGCAATGGAAAGGGGCCGAGGGCGCACCGCTGGCCCTGGTCGGCAAGGGTGTCGTCTTTGACACCGGGGGCATTTCGATCAAGCCGGCCGGCGGGATGGAGGAAATGACCATGGACATGGGCGGCGCCGGCGTGGTGGCCGGTGTCATGCGCGCGCTGGCCACCCGCAAGGCCAAGGCCCATGTCGTCGGTCTGGTCGGTCTGGTGGAAAACATGCCCGACGGTCGCGCCCAGCGGCCGGGTGATGTGGTGCGCTCGATGAAGGGGGACACCATCGAGGTCATCAACACCGACGCCGAGGGGCGCCTCGTGCTGGCGGATGTGCTGTGGTATGCGCAAGACCGCTTCCAGCCCGCGGCGATGATCGACCTGGCCACCTTGACCGGCGCCTGCGTGGTCGCGCTGGGGCACGAAAAGGCGGCGGTCTTTGCCAATGACGATGCCCTGGCGGGGGCCGTGCTGAAAGCCGCCGAGGATCAGGGCGAAGGCGCCTGGCGGATGCCGCTGGACCCGGCCTATGACCAGCTCATCAAGTCGCGCATCGCCGACATGAAGAACACCGGCGGGCGCTGGGGCGGGGCGATCACCGCGGCGCAGTTCCTGCAACGCTTCGTGCCCGAGGGCACGCCCTGGGTGCATCTGGACATCGCGGGCGTGGCGCTGCCACCGGGCGAAACCACGCTGGCGCCCAAGGGGGCGACGGGCTGGGGCGTCCGGACCTTGAATGCGCTGGTCAAGGCCCGGTTCGAACACTGAGCATGGCCACCGCGCGCTTCTACCATCTGACGCAGGATCCGCTCGAGGCGTTGCTGCCGACGCTGATCGGCAAGGCGCTGGAGATCAACCTGCGGGTCGCGCTGCGCGGCACCGACCGCGCCCGGATGGAGGCCCTGGACCGGCGCCTGTGGCTGGGCGAGGGGTTCCTGCCGCACGGTCTGGCGGGGGGCGCGCATGACGCGGAACAGCCCTGCCTGCTGACCTGGGAGGCGACGCCCGCACCGGATCTGCCCAACGGCACCGGTTGCCTGGTCACGCTGGACGGCGCCGATGTCGGCGCGGACGAAGCCCGCGCGCTGGACCGGCTGTGCGTGGTGTTCGACGGGCTGGACGATCAGGCCCTGGCCCGCGCCCGCGACCAGTGGCGCAGCCTGACCGCCGCCGGGATCGAGGCCGAATACTGGAGCCGCGAGTCCGGCCGGTGGGAATGCAAGGCCCGCCACCCCCGGGACTGAGCCACGAAAAAAGGGGGGCGCGCGCCCCCCTTTTCCATGGGTTCCCAACCCGATTTACCGGGCTGCCGTGACAGCCCGTCGCGTCATCACGCCAACCAGATGGGCGCGGTAGTCCGGAGTTCCGTGCAGGTCGCCGATCATCCCGTCGGCGGCGACGCTCAATCCGGCGATGGCCTCGGGGGTGAAGTTGCCCGACAGCGCGGCCTCGGCCTCGGTCCAGCGGAAGACGCCGCTTTCCGATGCCCCCGTGATCGCCACCCGAACCCCGGCCGCATACTGCGCCACGAAGGCCCCGGTCAGCGCAAAGCGGGACGCCGGTTGCAGAAACTTGGCATAGGCCGCCTTCTGCGGGATCGGGAACCGCACGGCGGTGATGATCTCGCCATCATGCAGCGCGGTTTCGAACAGACCCTGGAAGAAGTCGTCGGCCGCGATCTCGCGCGTGTTGGTCACCACCACGGCGCCCGAGGCCAGCACCGCCGAGGGGTAGCAGGCCGAGGGATCGTTGTTGGCGATGGACCCGCCGATGGTGCCCCGGTTTCGCACGGCGGGGTCGCCGATCTGGCCGGCCAGCGCGGCCAGTGCCGGATAATGCGCCGCCGCGTCCCGGGCCACCACCGCATGGGGCGTGGCCGCGCCGATCACCAGCGTGTCGCCGTCCCGGGTCACGCCCTTCATCTCGGCGATGCCGGTCAGCGACACCAGTGTCGCCGGGGCATTCAACCGCTGTTTCATGGTCGGCAGCAGGGTCTGACCGCCCGACAGGGCCTGCGCTTCCTCGCCGGACAGGGCCTCGACGGCCTCGGCGATGGTCGCGGGTTTCACGAAGTCGAAGTTATACATCGCGGCCTCCCTTATTTGGCCTGCATGGCAGCCCAGACGCGCGACGGCGAAACGGGCATGTCGATATGGGTGACGTGGGTGTGACCGCCGCGATGCAGCGCGTCGATCACCGCGTTGACGACGGCGGGCGGCGATCCGATGGCGCCGGCCTCGCCGCAGCCCTTCACGCCCAGCGGGTTGTGGGTGCACGGTGTCACGCAGCTGTGGTCCACCGTATAGGCGGGCACATCGTCGGCGCGCGGCATCGCGTAATCCATGTAGGACCCCGTCAGCAACTGGCCGTCGGCATCATAGGCGCAGGCTTCCAGCATCGCCTGACCGATCCCCTGCGCCAGCCCGCCGTGGACCTGCCCCTCGACGATCATCGGGTTCACCACGTTGCCGAAATCGTCGGCGGCAGTGAAGTTGAGGATCGTCACCTTGCCGGTCTCGGGGTCCAGTTCGACCTCGCAGCCATAGGCCCCGGCCGGGTAGGTGAAGTTCGACGGATCGTAGAACGCCGTTTCCTCCAGCCCCGGTTCCAGGCTTTCCAGCGGATAGTTGTGCGGCACATAGGCGGCCAGCGTGACCCCGGCCCAATCCACCGACTTGTCGGTGCCCGCGACCGAGAACTTGCCATCCTTCAGCTCGATGTCGGCCTCGGCGGCTTCCAGCAGATGCGCCGCGATCTTCTTGGCCTTGGCGATGATCTTGTTCGTCGCGCGCACCAGCGCCGAGCCGCCGACCGCCAGCGAGCGCGAGCCATAGGTGCCCATGCCCATCGGCGTGTTCGAGGTATCGCCATGGACGATCTCGACCTGGCCCGCGTCGATGCCGATCATCTCGGACACGACCTGGGCAAAGGTGGTCTCGTGGCCCTGACCGTGGCTGTGCGAGCCGGTAAAGACGCTGATCGAGCCGGTGGCATTCACCCGGACCGTGGCGCTTTCATAGAGCCCGGCGCGCGCGCCCAGTTGCCCCACCAGATTGGACGGCGCGATGCCGCAGGCCTCGATGTAATGGGCGATGCCGAAACCGCGCAGCTTGCCCGCCTTGGCGCTTTCGGCCGCCCGGGCGTCGAAGCCCGCGTAATCGGCCAGCTCCAGCATCTTGTCCATCGTCGCGTCATAGTTCCCGGTGTCGTATTCGACGGCCACGGGGGTGGCATAGGGGAACTGGTCGGGCTGGATGAAGTTCTGGCGCCGCAGGTCCACCGGTGAGACCCCCAGTTCGCGCGCCGCCTTGTCGATCAGCCGTTCAAGCTGGAAGGTCGCCTCGGGGCGGCCCGCGCCGCGATAGGCGTCGACCGGCACGGTGTTGGTGAACACGGCCTTCACGTTCACATAGATCACCGGGGTCTTGTAGTTCCCGGCCATCAGCGTGCCGTGCAGCCAGGTCGGCACCGAGGGTGCGAAGGTGCTGAGATAGGCGCCCATGTTGGCATAGGTCTCGGTGCGGATCGCGGTGAAATTGTTGTCCGCATCCAGCGCCAGTTCGATCCTGGTCACATGGTCCCGGCCGTGCGCGTCGCTCATGAAGGCTTCCGACCGCGACGAGGTCCATTTGACCGGCTTCTTCAACTGCCGCGCCGCAAAGGTGCAGAAGGCTTCCTCGGCATAGTGGAAGATCTTCGAGCCGAAGCCCCCACCGACATCCGGCGCGACCACGCGCAGCTTGTGTTCGGGGATGCCCAGCACGAAGGCGCCCATCAGCAGACGGATCACATGCGGGTTTTGCGACGTGGTGTAGAGCGTGGACATGTCGTTCCAGGGGTCATAATCCCCCACCGCCACACGCGGTTCCATCGGGTTGGCGACAAGCCGCTGGTTCACCAGTTCCAGCGTGGTCACATGCGCCGCCGCCGAAAAGGCCGCGTCCACCGCGCCCTTGTTCTCCTCGACAAAGCCCCAGTCGTAACACAGGTTCGAGGTCAGATCGTCGTGCACCTTGGGCGCATCCGCCGCCAGTGCCGCCTTCATGTCCACCACGGCCGGCAGTTCGTCGATGTCCACGACGATCGCCTCGGCGGCGTCACGGGCCTGTTCGGCGGTTTCGGCCACCACCACGGCGATCGGGTCGCCGACGTGGCGCACCTTGCCCTGCGCCAGCACGGGGTGCGCGGGTTCCTGCATGGGCTGGCCGTGCTTGTCGGTGACCTGCCAGCCGCAGGGCAGACCGCCGACGCCCTCGAAATCGGCACCGGTGAAGATGCGCACGACGCCGGGCATCGCGGCCGCGTCGGCGGTGTCGATCGCGGTGATGCGGCCGTGGGCCACCTGACTGCGCAGGAAATGCGCGTAAAGCTGACCGCGCAGGTTGATGTCGTCGGTATAACGTCCGTTCCCCGTCAGGAAACGCAGATCTTCGCGCCGCTTCGTGCTGGCGCCGATGCCGCCGTCCATGGGCATGGTATCCTCCCTGAGTCTGTGTCCGGCGGGGGTGTCCCCGCCGCGTGTCCGTGTCCTCGGGCCCAAGGGCAGGGCCAGAGGCGGGTTTCTCTACTTGCCGGCCGCCATGCCGTTGTTGTCCCAGATCTGCGCCAGGGCACTGACCACGGGTTCGGCGGCGTCTCCGGTCGCGTCGCTGTGGCCGACCAGAATGGCCACCGAGACGTGCGAATCGCGGTAGGGGCACAGGAACTGCACGGCGATGTTGCCGGGCTCCAGGTGGTAGCCGTCGACCGACCAGCTGCCACGGGCGATGAACCCGTCGGTGCTGCCGCTCGCGCGCACATAGGCATTGAGCGTGCGCTCGGCCCGGTCCATGCACTCGGCCGGCGCACCACCATCGCCGAGGTCGCGGTCAAAGAAGCCCTCGGCCTGGGCAATGGCGGGCAGGGCCGCCAGGCAGGCCGCCGCGATCAAGGCCCGCGCCGCCATCATTCCGCCGCCACGCCGAGGCCCGAGACATCCTGCCCCGAGGCCGCGAGCACCGCCTTGACGATGTTGTGGTAGCCCGTGCACCGGCAGATGTTGCCTTCCAGGTGGTGACGGATCTCGGCCTCGGTCGGCTTGGGGTTCTCGGCCAGCAGCGCCGCCGCCGACATCACCATGCCCGGGGTGCAGAAACCGCATTGCAGCCCGTGGTGGTCCTGAAACGCCTGCTGCACCCGGCCCAGCGAGCCGTCGGCATTGGCCATGCCCTCGATCGTGGTGACGCTGGCGCCGTTCACGTCCTGCGCCAGAACCGTGCAGCTTTTCATCGCCAGCCCGTCCACATGCACCACGCAGGCCCCGCATTGGCTGGTGTCGCACCCGACATGGGTGCCGGTCAGGCCGAGCGTGTCACGCAGGAACGACGACAGGAGCGTGCGCCCCTCGGCCTCGCCCGACATGGACCGGCCGTTCACGGTCAATGTTACCTTGGTCATGAAATCCTCCCTTGGATGGCGGCATGAAAGCACGATGCGGCGCCCCGTCATATGCCACCTTAGGATTAGTCCGCCCGCGGCCGCACCCAGGACCGAAAACCGCTTTCCCCCGGCGCCGCGTCGCAGTAAAGGAGGCGCGAACGCATACGTCTGGAGGCGCACATGAAGGCCGCGGTCATCACGTTCCCGGGTTCCAACTGCGACCGCGACCTTGCCGTCGCCTTCGAGGCCGCCGGCGCCGAGGTCACGCGGGTCTGGCACAAGGACGCGACGCTGCCCGAGGGCACCGACGTCGTCGGCATTCCGGGCGGGTTTTCCTTTGGCGACTACCTGCGCTGCGGCGCCATCGCCGCACGCTCGCCCGTCGCCGACGCGGTCAGGGCCCATGCCCAGCGGGGCGGCTATGTGCTGGGGGTCTGCAACGGCTTTCAGGTGCTGGTGGAAACCGGCCTGCTGCCGGGCGTGCTGATGCGCAACGCCGGGCTGAAGTTCATCTGCAAGCCCGTCACGCTTGAGGTCGCGACCACCGACAGCGCCTTTACCCGGGGCTATGTGGCCGGCCAGCACCTGGTTATCCCGGTGGCCCATCACGACGGCAACTATCAGGCCGACGCCGACACGCTGACGCGGCTTCAGGCCGAGGATCGCGTGGCCTTCCGCTATGCGCAGAATCCCAACGGGTCCATGGGCGACATTGCCGGCATCCTGTCGGAAAACCGCCGCGTTCTGGGCATGATGCCGCATCCCGAACGCGCGATCAGCGCGCAGCACGGCGGAACCGACGGGGTGGCGCTGTTCGACGGGCTGATGGGCGCTTTGGCGCTGACGTGATCACAGCGGATCGCACCGCTGCTTGAGCCCGCCCGCGCGCCTGCCTACACTGACCGGCATGAGCCAAGACCCCTCGCTTCCCTCGCATGTGGCGTCCCTGCGCACCGGCGTTCCTGCCTGGGGCAAGCTGCTGGTCGGCGTTCTGCTGGCCGCCGCGGTGGCGACGGTCTGGATCATGGACGGCTGGCTGAGTGACAGTTTTGCCGTCGACACCCGCAATCGCGCGGAATTGCGGCTTGTGCTGTATGCCGGCAACATCGAGGCCGAGTTGCAGCGCACCCAGGTGGTGCCGATCCTGCTGGCGCGCGATCCGGTCCTGCGCGAGGCCCTGCAGAATGCCAACTACGCCTCGATCTCGCAGGTGCTGATCCAGCTTCAGGGCGAGGTCGGCTCGGCGGCGATCGAACTGCTGGACACGACGGGCCGCGTGGTTGCCGCGACGGATCGCAACCGGCTGGGCGTGATGCGCGCCACCGATCCGCTGTTCGTGGATTCGCGCCGTGTCAACGACACGATCTTTTCCGTCCTGCCGCGGGATTCCGGCGGCTACGGGTTCTTTTACGGCCGCGCCCTCAGGTCCGGCGGGCAGGTGCTGGGCGTCGTCACGGTCGAGGTGGACCTGGCCAAGTTCGAACGCTCGTGGGCGGGGCTGGCCGATGCGGTGGCGCTGCTGGACAGCGAGGGCCGCATCATCCTGGCGACCGAACCGCGCTGGCGCGGCCGGACCGAGGCCGAGGCCCTGGCGTTGCGCGCGCCGCCCACGGCCATCGAACGCGCGCTGCAATACACCGCCGACCTGGCCGGGCGCGGTCCCGACGCCTTTGTCAGCAACGCCGCCGTGCTGCGGTCGGAAACCCGGGTGCGGCACCGGGGCTGGAAGCTGATCAGCTTCACCACCTATGACGGCGTGCGCGAAAAGGTGAACGGCGTTCTGGCCCTGGTCATCATGGGCTTTGCGCTGTTGCTGGCGATGGTGTTCTACATGCTGTCCCGGCGCGCCTGGTCGCTTTCCGCGCGGTTCGAGCAGGAATCGGTCGAACTGCGGCAATTGAACCTGCGCCTGCAGCGCGAGATCGCCGCGCGCGAGAAGGCGCAGCAGGACCTGACCGTCGCCGAGCAGACGCTGGCGCAATCGTCGAAACTGGCGGTTCTGGGCGAAATGTCGGCGGCCGTCAGCCATGAACTGAACCAGCCGCTTGCCGCGATGAAGACCTATCTCGCCGGTGCGCGGCTGCTGATGAACCGGCGCCGGTCCGAGGAGGCACTGGTTTCCGTTCAGCGCATCGACGACCTGATCGACCGGATGGGCGCGATCACCCGCCAACTCAAGAGCTTCGCGCGCAAGGGCGGCGATGCGTTCGAGCCGCTCGATCTGCGCGACTGCGTGACCGAGGCGCTGACGATGATGGAGCCGCGCCTGCGCGAGCGCCGGGTTCTGGTGGTGCGGACGCTGCCCAAGGAACCCGTGCGCGTGATGGGCGACCGGCTGCGGCTGGAACAGGTGATCATCAACCTGATGCGCAACGCGGTGGATGCCACGCGCACGGTGAACGCGCCGCAGATCGACCTGATCCTCACCCAGGGCGACACCGTGACCCTGACCATTCGCGACAACGGCACCGGCATAGCCGAAATCGACAAGGTGTTCGAACCGTTCTACACCTCGAAAAAGGCGGGTGAAGGGGTGGGGCTGGGGCTGGCGATCTCATCGGGGATCGTCGCCGACCACGGGGGCCGCCTGACCGCCCGCAACGTGCCCGAAGGGGGCGCTGCCTTTGACATCGCGCTGCCTGTGCTGGAACCTGTCAGCGAAAGCGCGGCCTGAGAATGACTGACCTGACCACCACGAGGAGAGTGCTTCCATGACCCCCAGCGAACTGGCTTCCCCGGACGGAACCCATTCGGGGCGGACCCCCTCGCGCATCGTCGTGATCGACGACGAACAGGACATGCGCGCCTCGATCAGCCAGTGGCTGTCGCTGTCGGGGTTCCAGCCCGAAACCTATGCCAGTGCCGAAGAGGCGCTGGCGGTCCTCAGCGCGGATTTTCCCGGCATCGTCGTGACCGATATCCGCATGCCCGGCATGGATGGCATGGCGCTCTTGAAGAAGCTGATGGGCATGGACGCCACGCTGCCGGTGATCCTGATCACCGGCCATGGCGACGTGCCCATGGCCGTCGAGGCGATGCGCCTGGGGGCCTGGGATTTTCTGGAAAAACCCTTTGACCCCGAGCGCATGACCGATCTCGCGCGGGCGGCCCTGAAGGCGCGGGGCCTGGCGTTGGAAAGCAAGGCGCTGCGGCAGGAACTGGCGGACGGATCCACGTTGATGCGGCGGCTGGTCGGCAACAGCCCCGAAATGGTGCGCCTGCGCGAGGACATCCTCGATTTCGGCCAGGCGGACGGGCATGTGCTGATCGACGGCGAGACCGGCACCGGCAAGACGCTGGTGGCCCATGCCCTGCACGCGGTCGGGCCGCGCGCGGGCAAGAAATTCGTCTCGGTCTCGTGCCTGGGGCTCGATGACGACACGCTGGCGGCGCGGCTTTTCGGCCCGGTCGAACAGGGCGGGTTGCCGCTGATCGAGGAGGCGCGCGGCGGGACCCTGTGTCTCGAGGATATCGAGGCGCTGAGCCCGGCCTTGCAGGGGCGCCTTCTGAGCGTGATCAACGATCAGCCGACGCCGCCCGCGACACGGATCGTGGCGATCTGCAACGATCACAAGCCCGGGCGCACGCTGGAAGACGTGCTGCGGCCCGACCTGTATTACCGGCTGGCGGCGATGAAGCTGACCCTGCCGCCGCTCAGGACGCGCGGCGAGGATATCCTGGCGCTGTTCAAGTCCTATGCCGCGGATTACGCCGAGGAATACGGCAGCCCCGCGCCGGATCTCAGCGCCCAGGACGCCGCCTATCTGTTGCAGGCGCCCTGGCCCGGGAACATTCGCCAGCTCATTTCGATCGCCGAACAGGCAGTGTTGCAGAACCGGCGTGGCACCGGGTCGGTGGTGTCGCTGGTGATGGCCGAGAACGAGGCCTCGGGCGGCGCCCTGACGACCGAGGGCAAGCCGCTGAAGGATTACGTCGAGGCCTTCGAACGCACGCTGATCGACAACACGATGCGCCGGCACAAGGGGTCGATCGTCGCGGTGATGGAGGAATTGTGCCTGCCGCGCCGCACCCTGAACGAAAAGATGGCGAAATACAGCCTGAGCCGCGCCGATTATACCTGAGCGGTCAGGTGGCGGGGCGGGGGTGCCGCCCCGCCCTGCATCCGGCTAGCGCACGTCGCGGAAACAGCGGAACCCCAGGTGATAGTTCGAATGGCTGGCCGGCGACAGCACGCGCGAGCCATGCCAGAAGGGCGCGCGCCAGCGGGCCCAGTGTTCATGCGCGCGCACCGTGTCCCAGATGAACCACGATCCCTTCATCTCGGTCACACCCAGCGTTCTGGACCCGCGCGACGCCATCTGATCGGGGGCCAGGGGCAGGTTCATGTGCTCGGCGGCGTTGCCGTCGATGTCATAGACCCCCAGCGGCGAATGGCATTGCGGGAACGAGCCGGCCGGGTAGGTGTTGGACCCACACCCCGACCACGACCCGCCGTTGCAACCCGGCGTCTTGGAACTGCCCGTCGCGCAGACGCCCCGCCGCCAGGTGCCGATCGAATAGACGTTGGACTGGCTGGCGTAATGTTGGTTGTGCCAGGCGCGCATCGCCTGCTGGCTGCCAAGGGCAAAGTTGTAGTCGGGCGGCAGCAGGGCTCCGGCGGCGGCCCCTTCCCATTCATGGGCGTCGCCGATTCGCGCCCCTTCGGCGGCACACAGCGCCACCGCCTGATCGGCCCGCACCCAGGTCACCGGATAGACCAGCGGCACGTTCGGGTATTCGAACATGAAGGCGCAGACGGTCGCGTCCTCGGGGGTCTGCGTGGCGGGATCGTAGAGAGGCACCTCATAGGGGTGACCACAGATCCGTTCGAACCGCGCATTGCGATAGGCGCGGCGCACGCTGTCCACCGATCCCCCCTGGCGCTGCGCGGCCTCGTCGGGGGTCATCGGGTGACGGGTCACGGCGGGATTGCCCTGTCCCATATGGGGCGCACCAGCGAAAATCGCGCGGATGCGCCCCATGGTGGCGGCGCTCAGGCCCCGCCACTGCTGCATCTGTTGAAACATCACTTCGTTGTTCTGCTGGAGTGTCTGCGCGTGCGCACCCAGCGGCGCCAGGGCGATGCCCAGCGCCAGAGCCAGCCTTGCCAGCCTGTTCATGCCATTTCCTCCTTTAACGGCGGAGCAGGTAGAAAAAGTCGCGGTTGTCAGAGAACTCGATAAAACGCCCCATCGGGGTGCCGTCGCGGTGGCGGGAATCCGATTCCGCCATGCGCCGGTCCAGATGTTCGATGGTAAAGGTCGGTGATCCCGGCTCGCGCGCGTAGACCGCCGAATAGGTCAGGTCGAGCGAGTTCATGTCCAGGAGCATCGCATAGTCGCAGTGATAGGCCTGAAAGGTCCGCGCCATGCCCGAGGGGGTGACGGACATGAAGACGGCGTAGATCAGGATCTGCCGGCCGTCCACCTCGCGTTCGCACAGGCCCGAGCGCAGGGTGCGAAGCTGCGCCTCGGCGCTGCCGGACCAGTTGCCGCCCATCCAGCTGCGCACCTGCGTCCCCGGAACGCCCACGCCCTCGGCATTCGGTTCGATGACCGGGGTGCCGTTCTGCCGGGCGAAGCGGATATGCGGCAGAAGGAAATCCATGTCCTCGGACCAGGTTTCCATATGCACGCTGCCGTCCTGCAGCACATAGACGGTGGCCAGACCGGGCTGCAGACGGCTCAACACCACGCCGTTCACCACGAACCCGTAATGGTGGCCATGGTTGGTATAGGCGAAGTCGGTCAGCCGCCAGGCGCCGTGGTCGCGCTTGAACCCGCCGGCAAAGATGCCGGCGACGCGATCGATGAAGATCGGGTTCAACATGCCCGTCATTTGCAACGGATCAAGCGTGCCGAACCCGTCCGGTCCGGGCAGGGAATAGTCCCGGCCCGCGCCCGAGGGGCGCGGCGACCAGTCCACCTGCGGGTGGTCGGTGCCGATCTCGTAGCGCAGGTCGAAGCGGCTGAGGTCGAACGCGAACATATGCACGTCCGAGCGGTTCTCGACCCCGTCGAGCCCGTTCGCGCCGGGCACGTTCAGCACCGCCTGGCTGACCATGCCGGGTTGCACCACGCTGGCATAGATGCCAGGCGCGTTCTGCACGGCATACCAGCTTCCGGCCTCCATCTGCGTGGCCTCGGCGCCCACCAGATCGACCCGCAGATTCGAGCGCATGACCGGATGCGAGCGCAGATCCGCCTGACCCAGCGCCGCCACGACCGAACCTGCCTCGGCCTCGTCCATGGTCTGCGCCGACGTCAGATAGGCGTCCTCGTAGAGCGTGTCCTTGATGACATTGATCAGGCTTTCGCCAAAGGGCACATAGCTGCGCAGGAAATCCGTCACGGCCTCGCGCGTGGTGCGGCTGCCCGATCCGCGGTTGCGCAGGAACAGGCGCTGATCGCAGATCGGCGCATAGGGCAGGTTCGACTGGCGCGCGGCCTCGAGTTCCCCTTCCCAGGGCGTGCAGACGGTCGTGCCTGCCTCGCTTTCGATGGTCAAGGTGCGGCCATCCTCTCCCAGCGAGACCGTGAACAGTTCGGGCGCGGCGTTTTCCAGATGCCAGCTGCGCGCGGATCGCCCCTCGCCGGTTTCCAGCACGAACCAGGCATTCACATACGGGTTCAACGAGGTCAGCCGCAGCGCCGTGCCGTCGGACCCGGTGCCCAGAAGTTCGGCGCGAAAGGGCTGGAACTCGACCACCGTGCGGCGGTGATCCTCGCGGAAATCGGCGAACTGGGCGGCACGGGTCGTCGCCGGGGTATACCACGGGGCCATCGTGTCGGCCCGGGCGGGCAGGGGGGAAAGGATTGCGGCCACGGGCCCCAGCGCGGCGACGACGAACGCGGCGCTTCGGGCGGCCATCAAACCGTCTTTGGGCAATGTCTTACTCCTGAAATGTCTTCGTCCAACCGCCGGTCGCAGCAGATCTCCGATGGCGTGAGCCTGCAACAAAGCGGCGATTCAGGCAACACTCCGCCGACCGGCAGGCGGGTGCTTTCAACTCTGTTTGATCGCCAGAAATGGCCGGTTTTCTGCATACATCCGCATACCAATTGCGTTTTCGGCCGGTGCTGTCTAAGACACGGGCATATCCATCGCAGGAGAGCCTCGCCATGACCGCGACCCGCACCGAGACCGACAGCTTCGGCCCGCTGGAAGTGCCCGCCGACAAGTACTGGGGCGCGCAGACCCAGCGCAGCATCATCAACTTTCCGATCGGGTGGGAACGTCAGCCCGTGCCGATCATCCGCGCGCTGGGGGTCATCAAGAAAGCCTGCGCCCTGGTCAACAAGGCGCAGGGCGATATGGATGCGGCTCTGGCCGATACCATCGCCGCCGCCGCGCAAGAGGTGATCGACGGCAAGTTCGACGACAACTTCCCGCTGGTCGTCTGGCAAACCGGCTCGGGCACGCAGTCGAACATGAACGCGAACGAAGTGATCTCGAACCGCGCGATTGAAATGCTGGGGGGCGTGATGGGCTCGAAAAAGCCCGTGCATCCGAACGACCATTGCAACATGGGCCAGTCGTCGAACGATACCTTCCCGACCGCGATGCATGTCGCCATCGCCATGCAGGCGCGCGATGTGCTGATTCCGGGTCTGGAGAAACTCCACGGGGCCCTGGCCGCCAAGGCCGAGGAATTCAAGGATATCATCAAGATCGGCCGCACCCATACGCAGGATGCGACGCCGCTGACCCTGGGGCAGGAATTCTCGGGCTATGCCAAACAGGTCGAGCGCGGGATTGAGCGGGTGAAAATGTGCCTGCCGCATATCTACGAACTGGCGCAGGGCGGCACGGCGGTGGGCACCGGGCTCAACACCCGGGTCGGCTGGGACACCCGCGTGGCGGCCCAGATCGCCGAGATCACCGGGCTGCCCTTCGTCACTGCGCCCAACAAGTTCGAGGCGCTGGCCGCGCATGATGCGATGGTCATGTTCTCGGGCGCGCTGAAAACCGTTGCCGCCAGCCTGTTCAAGATCGCCAACGACCTGCGCCTGCTGGGCTCGGGTCCGCGCTCGGGTCTGGGCGAACTGATCCTGCCGGAAAACGAACCGGGCTCGTCGATCATGCCGGGCAAGGTGAACCCGACCCAGGCCGAGGCGCTGACCATGGTCTGCGCGCATGTCATGGGCAATGACGCGGCCGTTGGTTTCGCAGGCTCGCAGGGGCATTTCGAACTGAACGTCTACAACCCGATGATGTCCTACAACGTGCTGCAATCCATGCAGCTTCTGGGCGACTCGGCCAGCGCCTTCACCGACAACATGGTGGTGGGCACCCAGGCCAACACGGCGCGCATCGACAAGCTGATGAAGGAATCGCTGATGCTGGTGACCGCGCTGGCCCCGACCATCGGCTATGACAACGCCACCAAGGTGGCCAAGACCGCGCACAAGAATGGCACCACGCTCAAGGAAGAGGCGATCGCGCTCGGCTTTGTCGATGCCGAAACCTTTGACCGGATCGTGCGCCCCGAGGACATGATCGGCCCCAAGGGCTGATCGCGGTTCCCGCGCGCAGGCAGGGCGGTCCCGCGGGGCCGCCCTTTCGTTTGACACGGGCGCCGCCTGCGGCAACATGGTGCTGTGTGTGAGCAGGAGGGCGTGCGATGGAATGGCGTGGCAGACGGACCAGCAGCAACATCGAGGACCGGCGCGGTGCCCGTGGCGGCGGCGGCGGCGGGCGCGGCCCGGGCGGCGCGCTGGGGATCGTCGGCACGCTGGTGGTGTTGCTCGTGGGGGCCTATTTCGGTGTCGATGTGACCCCGTTCCTCAATGGCGGGTCGGGCACTGTCGCCTCGGCCCCGGCCCCGTCCGGGCCCAACCGGATCGATGACGACCAGGAAGCCTTTGTCGCCACGGTCCTCGCCGAGACCGAGCAGGTCTGGACCGACATCTTCCGCGCCTCGGGGCGGCGCTATCAGCCGACGACCCTTGTTCTCTATTCCGGGGCGACCGGGTCGGCCTGTGGCGCGGCGCAATCCGCGATGGGGCCGTTCTATTGCCCGGGGGATGCCAAGGTCTACCTGGACACCGATTTCTTCCGGGTGATGCGCGATCAGCTGGGCGCCGGCGGCGATTTCGCCAATGCCTATGTCATCGCGCATGAGGTAGCCCATCACGTTCAGGACCTGCTGGGCACGCTGGGGCAGGTGAACGCGCAGCGCGCGCGGGTGTCCGAGCGCGACTCGAACGCGCTGTCGGTGCGGATCGAACTGCAGGCCGATTGCTATGCCGGGATCTGGGCGCAGGCGGCCTCGCAGCGGTTGCGGGTCACGGATGCCGACATCCGGCAGGCGCTGGATACCGCCGCGCGCATCGGCGACGATGCGTTGCAACGCGCCGCGGGCCGCCGTCCGGTGCCGGACAGCTTCACGCATGGCACGTCGCAACAACGGCAGGACTGGTTCTTTCGCGGCTACCGGTCGGGCGATCCCGGACAGTGCGACACCTTCAGCGCGCGGAGCCTGTGATGGCCCAGGTCATCAACCTGCGCACCCGCCGCAAGCAGGCCGCGCGCGACGAGGCCCGCGCCAAGGGACAGGCCAATGCCGCCAAGCACGGCATCGCCAAGAGCGAGCGGGATCTGGCCCGGGCGCGTGCGGACAAGGCGCGGCGTGACCTGGACGGTCACGCGCGCGACACGCCCGGCGACTGAGGTCAGATCTGGCGGCGCCAGAACACCCCGGTGCCGTCGATCTCCTGGATCTCGACGGTCTCGCCCTTGGCCTCGGCGTTCAGATAATCGTGCACGGCGGCCTTGCAGGCGGCGACGGCATGATAGTCGTCGACCACCACATACCCACCCGGGCTGACCTTGTGATAGAGGGCTTTCAACCCGTCCATCGTGCTTTCATACATGTCGCCATCGAGCCGCAGGATCGCCAGCTTGTCGATCGGCGCCGTGGGCAGGGTCTGGCTGAACCAGCCTTTCAGGAACTTCACCTGATCGTCCAGCAGACCATACAGACGAAAGTTCGCCTCGACCTGTTCGCGCGAGATGGCCAGCGCGGGCAAGGTGTAGTGCTTGTCGCCCTTGTCCAGCGCATAGGCATCGGCGTTGGGCGGGGGCAGCCCCTCGAAACTGTCGGCGACCCAGACGGTGCGGGTCGTATCGCCATAGGCCTTGAGGATCGCCCGCATGTAGATGCACGCGCCGCCCCGCCAGACACCGGTTTCGATGAAGTCGCCGGGAACGCCGCGTTCGATGACGTCCGAGCAGATCTGCCGCAGATTGCTCATGCGGCCCTTGCCGATCATCGTGTGCGCGACCGAGGGCCAGTCCAGCCCCTTGGTGCGCCGGGTGTCGTCGAACTCGGTCCCCGCAACATGCCTGGCGCGCATGCCCAGCGCCTTGAACAGGCGCGTGAACGGGGTGCGCTTCAGCGGAGGATCCTTGTAGATTTCGTTGATAAGAACGTCCTGAATCAGGTCGAGATACAAATTACGCAAACCGGAAACATCTGCGATCATGGGTCAATTCCGTATGGAAAGGTAAATTCCCTTAGCGAAACTCCCGCACCCGTTCAAGTCTCTGTGTAGCGCGCGCCCGCGGCACCGGCACGAGGGCGCGCAGACCGCCTTCAGCCGAACACCCGTTGGAAAATCGTATCGACATGTTTGGTATGGTAGCCGAGATCGAATTTCTCGTTGATCTCGTCCTCGGACAGGGCCTTGCGCACCTCGGAATCGGCCAGCAGTTCCTCGCGGAAATCCTTGCCCTGTTCCCAGACCTTCATCGCGTTGCGTTGCACCAGGCGATAGGCGTCCTCGCGGGAAACCCCGGCCTGGGTCAGCGCCAGAAGGACCCGCTGCGACATGACCAGGCCCTTGAACTTGTTCATGTTCTTCAACATGTTGTCGGGGTAGATGACCAGCTTTTCGATCACGCCGGCAAGCCGGTTCAGGGCGAAGTCCAGGGTGATCGTCGTGTCCGGGCCGATGCCGCGTTCGACGCTGGAGTGGCTGATGTCGCGTTCGTGCCAGAGGGCCACGTTTTCCATTGCGGGAACCACCGCCATGCGCACCAGCCGCGCCAGCCCGGTCAGGTTTTCGGTCAGCACGGGGTTTCGTTTGTGCGGCATCGCCGACGACCCCTTCTGCCCGGCCGAGAAGAATTCCTCGGCCTCGAGAACCTCGGTGCGCTGCATGTGGCGGATCTCGATCGCGACGTTCTCGATCGAACTGGCGATCACGCCCAGCGTGGCAAAGAACATCGCGTGGCGGTCGCGCGGAATCACCTGGGTCGAGATCGGCTCAGGCGTCAGGCCCAGCATCTTGCAGACGTGCTCCTCGACCGCCGGGTCGATGTTGGCAAAGGTGCCGACGGCGCCGGAAATGGCCCCGGTCGCAACCTCGGCCCGCGCCGCCTGCAGGCGGGCCTTGCCGCGCGCCATCTCGGCGTAGAACCGCGCAAAGGTCAGACCCATGGTCGTCGGTTCGGCGTGGATCCCGTGCGAACGCCCGATCCGCACCGTGTCCTTGTGCTCGAAGGCGCGTTTCTTCAGCGCGGCCAGCACCTTGTCCATATCCGCCAGCAGGATGTCGGCGGCGCGCACGAGTTGCACGTTCAGCGTGGTGTCGAGCACGTCGGAACTGGTCATGCCCTGGTGGACAAAGCGGGCTTCCTCGGCGCCGACATGTTCCGCCAGATGGGTGAGGAAGGCGATCACGTCATGCTTGGTGACGGCCTCGATCTCGTCGATGCGCGCAACGTCGAATTCGACGTCCCTGGCCTTCCAGACCGCTTCGGCGTTGGCCTTGGGGATCACGCCCAGCGCGGCCTGTGCGTCGCAGGCGTGGGCCTCGATCTCGAACCAGATCCTGAACTTGGTTTCCGGCGACCAGATGGCAACCATTTCGGGGCGGGAATAGCGGGGGATCATGGGCGGACCTTGGGCTGCGGCTGAGAGGGTGAGCGCCTGATAGACCGCAGCGGCTGGGCGTGCAAGGGCAGGGCGGGCGCGCCCTCAGTCGGCATAGACCCTGAGCGACGCCAGGTCCCCCAGCGGCAGACCCAGCGCCTGCATCGCCTGCAGCGAAATCTGGCTGCCCGCCGTGGGCGCGGCGCCCGAGGGCCGCAACTCGACCGCGATCGCCTGGCCAGAGGCCGCGACCACCCGTCCCGGGCCCGCGGCGCTGACCAGGCCGGTCGCCAGCCACAGACCCCGGTCCGCGGGTGCCCCCAGCCCGGCGAGGGTTTCGCCCAGAAACCCGTCCGCACCGGCGGCCGGCGGTGACGCGATCACCGTCGCGGGGGCCCCGGCGGTGCCGGCCGATGCGTCAGGGCGCGCCAGCGGATGGGTCACGCTGTCTCCGGGATCGACGGTGACAGCCACCGTCGGCCCTGCCTCGGGGCGGGTGCGGCCGGGCAGGGACAGGCCGCACGCGGCCAGCAGGGGAAACAGCAGCAGGATCGGAACGATACGCATGACGCGAACTCTAGCCCCGGACGCGAAACCCGGCAAGGCGGCTGCCTTGTCTCTCACACAATCGCGCACTAGCTTTGCCGCAGCCGGAGGTTCCATGTCCACCCACGCCCCCCTCATCGACCCGTTCGCCCGCCCCATCCAGTATCTGCGCGTCTCGGTCACCGACCGCTGCGACTTCCGCTGCACCTATTGCATGGCGGAACACATGACCTTTCTGCCCAAGAAAGACCTGCTGTCGCTCGAGGAACTCGACCGGCTCTGCACGGCGTTCATCGGTCTGGGGGTCGAAAAATTGCGCATCACGGGCGGCGAACCGCTGGTGCGCAAGGGGATCTTGACGTTTTTCCAGGGGATGCGGCGCCATCTGGACAGCGGCGCGCTGAAGGAGCTGACGCTGACGACCAACGGGTCCCAACTGGCGAAATTCGCCGCGCCGCTGGCCGAGGCCGGGGTGCGCCGGGTGAATATCTCGCTCGACACCCTCGACGACGCGAAATTCGCCACCATCACCCGCTGGGGCCGTCTGCCGCAGGTGCTGGCCGGGATCGAGGCCGCGCGCGCGGCGGGACTGAAGATCAAGATCAATGTCGTCGCGTTGAAAGGGTTCAACGAGGACGAGCTGATTCCCATCACCGAATGGTGCGCCCGCGAGGGTCACGACCTGACCTTCATCGAAGTGATGCCCATGGGCGAGATGTCCGAGGAGGCGCGCCTCGATCAATACTGGCCGCTCAAGGATCTGCGCGCCCGCCTGGCCGAGGTCTATACCCTGACCGATCTGCCTGACCGCACGGGGGGGCCGGCGCGCTATGTGCGGATCGCCGAGACCGGCCAGCGCATCGGGTTCATCACGCCGCTGACGCATAATTTCTGCGAAAGCTGCAACCGGGTTCGCGTCACCTGCACGGGCGAGCTGTTCATGTGCCTGGGCCAGGAGGACATGGCCGACCTGCGCGCGCCGCTCAGGGCCTCGACCGACGACGCGGTGCTGGAACAGGCGATTCGTGCGGCCATCGCGCGCAAGCCCAAGGGGCACGACTTCGACTATTCCCGCCAGCGCGTCGCCGGGCAGATGTCCCGCCATATGAGCCACACCGGCGGCTGATCCCGGCCAGGGGGGCTGGACAAGGGCGCGGCGCAGGCGTCAGGTGGCGCCGGTCACCTGGCGGATCGGAACAGAGGCACGCGGCGCATGGCGGAATGGACGGTGTTCGCAACCCCGGCGATGTTGTGGGTCACGGTGCTGGCGGTCGCGCTGGTCGGGTTGTCCAAGGGCGGCCTGGGCGGGGCCTTTGCGCTGATGGGCGTGCCGGTCATGTCGCTGGTCATGCCGCCGGGCCTGGCGGCGGCGGTTCTCTTGCCAATTCTTCTGATGATGGACGCGGTCAGCCTGTGGACCTGGCGCGGCTGGCGCGACGGATCGGTGCTGCGGGTGATGCTGCCCGCGGCGGTGATCGGCATCGCCCTGGGCTGGGCGACGGCGGCGGTCACGTCGGATGCGGCGGTTCGGCTGATGGTGGGCGCGGTGGCGCTGGCCTTTGCGGCGCGGGCGATGTTGGGCCGCTGGCTCGGCCGGGCGCCGCGGCACAGGCCGGCGATGGGGTGGCTGTGGGGGGCGGTCGCCGGGTTTACCTCGTTCGTGGCCCACGCGGGCGGCCCGCCGTTCCAGGTGCAGGTGCTGCCCAAGCGGCTGGATCCCAGAACCTATACCGGCACCTCGGTCATCTTCTTTGCCGTGGTCAACGCGATCAAGGTGGTGCCCTATGCGGCGCTGGGGTTGTTCCAGCGTGACGTTCTGATGTCGGCCGTGATCCTGTTGCCGCTGGCGGTGATCGCGGTGCGGATCGGCGCGGCGATCATCCGGCGGATGCGGCCCGAGATCTTCTATCCCTTTTCCTACACCATGGTCGCGCTGGTCGGGGTCAAGCTGGTCTGGGACGGCCTAGCCGGGCTCTGATCCGGCCCGCATCGTCACGCGCCGCACCGCGTCCAGCACCGCCTCGGTGTGGGAATGATGGGGCATGTGGCCCGCGCCGCGCAGCACCGTCAGCCGGGCCGAGGGAACGTCCGCGACCAGCTTGCGCGCGTGGATGTCGATGCCCACGATCGTGTCGGCATCGCCGTGCAACACCTCGATCGGCAGGCGCAGACCGGCATAGCGGGGCTGCATGCGCGTCAGATGCCGCAGCAACGCATTCACCTGCCGGGTGTTTGCCGCCTGCGTCTGGCGCCGCAGCGCCAGGCCGGGGCCGAAATGCTGGGCATAGCCGTCGGGCACCGGCGCCGGCGCAAAGACCGAGGCCAGCGAGGCGTCGATCATCCGCCGCGGTGCCAGACCGGCCGCCAGGGCCCGGGCGGGGCGCCCGAGCGGCGTGTCGTTGATCGCATACCAGGCGCCCAGGCTGTGCCCGGTCCAGGGATGGGTCGCGCCGGCCAGCAGCACCAGACCGGCGGTCTGCGGGTCCTGAAGCGCCCAGGCCATCGCCACCGACCCGCCATAGGAATGGCCCAGAACGACCGGGCGCGTGACACCCGAGGTCGCGACCGCCTGACGCAGCACGCGGGCCTGCACCATCGGATCGCTGTCGGCCTCGCCCCAGCTGTCGGACCAGCCCATGCCGGGCCGGTCGACCGAGATCACCCGATACGGCCCGGCCAGCCGCGCCACCAGGTCAAAGGTGAAATCCCTGAGATTGCCGTTCGCGCCATGGATCAGCACCACCGCCGGGCGATCCGCCGGGCCGGCCGCATGCAGGTGGATGCGGCGGCCCTCGACTGGAACGAAATGCCCCTCGGGCGGGAAGGCGTGACGCCAGGCGGCTTCACGCCGCCGCGCGTTCAGCAGCGTGAGCGCCGAGGAACCGGCGACCACGCCCGCCGTCGCCAGCAGGCTCATGCGGGATCCGAGGCCGCGAACCGGCCGGCCCGCCCGCCCCGACGGCGCTGCGCCCCGGGTTGCGCCCTGGCCGCCTCGGCCAGCAGCGCGGTCATCGGGTGATCGGTCGCCGCATGGCGCGCGTGCAGGCGGGCGGCCGCGGCGGGTTGATCCGCGTCCAGCGGCAGGCTGAGGGCCCAATCCATCAGGATCGAGCGGCACTCGCCCTCGGTGATCCCGTCGATGCGGAAGCTCTCGCGGATCAGCCCCTTGGGGTCGTCGGCGTCGGGGGCAGGGCGGGTCATGACCGCTCCAGCACGGCGACGCCGGGCAGAACCTTGCCTTCCATCCATTCCAGGAACGCGCCGCCAGCCGTCGAGATATAGGTGAAGTCCTGTGCTGCCCCGGCGCGGTTCAGGGCCGCCACCGTGTCGCCCCCGCCCGCAACCGAAATCAACCCGCCTGCGCGCGTGAGTTCCGCCGCCTTGCGCGCCGCGGCGTTGGTCGCGGCGTCGAACGGCTCCAGCTCGAAGGCGCCGAGCGGGCCGTTCCAGATCAGCGTATGGGCCGTGTCGAACAGGGCGGCAATCGCCGCCACGCTGTCGGGGCCGGCGTCCAGGATCATCGCGTCCTCGGGGCATTCGGCGACGATCTCATGCGGGGCATGGGCCTGGAACGCGCGCGCGACCACCAGGTCCACAGGCAGGACGATGGTGCAGCCGGCATCGGCGGCCTTGCTCAGGATCTCGCGCGCGGTCCCGGCCAGATCGTGTTCGCACAGCGACTTGCCCACCGGCTTGCCCTGCGCGGCCAGAAAGGTGTTCGCCATGCCGCCACCGATCACCAGAGCGTCGACCTTGGCCACGAGATTGCCCAGCAGGTCCAGTTTGGTCGAAACCTTGGCGCCGCCAACCACCGCGACCACTGGACGCCTGGGATTGCCCAGCGCCGCGTCCAGTGCCTTGAGTTCCGCCTCCATCAAGCGGCCTGCACAGGACGGCAGCAGCGTCGCGATCCCCTCGGTCGAGGCATGGGCCCGGTGCGCGGCGGAAAAGGCATCGTTGACAAAGATGTCGCCCAGCGCGGCGAGCGCGGCCGCCATCATCGGATCGTTCTGTTCCTCGCCGGCATGGAACCGGGTGTTTTCCAGCAGCAGGACATCACCCGGCTGCATCGCCTGGATCGCCTTTTTCGCCGGTCCGCCGATGCAATCCTCGGCAAAGGCGACGGGTTTGCCCAGTCGCTGCGCCAGGGCGGGCAGCACCTGCCTGAGCGACATGTCCGGCACCACCTTGCCCTTGGGGCGGCCGAAATGCGCCAGCAGAACCACGCGCGCGCCCTTGTCCGACAAGTCGCGGATGGTCGGCAGGACCGCGTCGATGCGGGTGAAATCGCTGACCGCGCCGTTCTCGACGGGGACGTTGATATCCACGCGGACCAGCGCCGTCTTGCCGGCAAAATCAAAGGAGTCGAGGGTTTTCCAGCTCATTGCGCCTCTCCTGTTCTTGTCCCTATGGGATGCCCGGACGGGGCGTCCTCGTCAACTGCCGGCGTGCGTGCGGGCGGCATCCGGCCAGGCGCCGCGTCAGATCCGGATCTTCTGGAACCCGTCGCGCAGGGCATTGGACCAGGCCTGCGACATGGCGCGGAAATCCTCGTCCTGGGCTTCGATCCGCTGCATCCGGCTGACGGTGCAGGCGTCCTTTTCGATCACGCAGTAATCCAGCGGCATGCCCACCGACAGGTTGGACCGCAGCGTCGAATCCATCGACAGCAGCACCGCCTTGCGCGCATCCTCGAGCGAGGTATCGGGCGTGACGACCCGGTCCAGGATCGGCTTGCCGTATTTGTGCTCGCCGATCTGCAGATAGGGCGTGTCCTCTGTGGCCTCGATGAAGTTCCCCTCGGGATAGATCAGGAACATGCGCATCGCGCCGCCCTTGCGCTGGCCCGCGACGATCATCGAGGCCGAGACATTCACCTTCGAGGCGTTCATCTTGCCGTCGATGTCCTGCCGGACCGAGGCCAGCGTGTTGCCGACGATTTCCGCCACCTCGAGCATGGTCTGCGCCGCCAGGATCGACCGCGCGCCATCCGTTTCCGGATGCTCGATCGATTCGCGCAGGCGCGCGATCGTGGTTTGCGTGACCGACAGGCTGCCCGCCGTCAGCAGCACCACCGCGCGGTCGCCCGGCACTTCGAAGGTGAACATCTTGCGATAGGTGGCGATGTTGTCCAGGCCCGCGTTGGTGCGGGTATCGGACAGCAGGACCATGCCCGCCTTCAGCAGCAAACCGACGCAATAGGTCATCGCAACTCCCTCGTGCCGTGTCACGCGGCCCCACTGGCCCGGCTGCGGCAGCCGAGGACCCTACTGCTGCGTCGCGGCGACCGCAACGGCGATTTCCATGACCTCGTGCGTGACCCCCCGTGCGATTCCGCGGATCGGTGCCGCCGCGCGCGCATCGGCGCCGCAGCCCAGGCGGATATAGCGTTCGTCGGGGCAACAGCGGTTCGCCGGATCGAATCCGATCCAGCCCAGTTCGTCAATCCAGATCTCGGCCCAGGCGTGGGCGGCCTCGTGGGGGGCGCCCTCGGCATCCGCGAACAGATAGCCCGAGACATAGCGCGCCGGAAGGTCGCGCAAGCGCGCCAGTGCGATCAGCGCGTGGGCCTGATCCTGACAGACCCCTTCGCCCAGGGCCAGGGCCTCGGCCGCGGTGGTATGGGCGTGGGTCACGCCGGGCCGATAGGCGATGGCCCCGGCCACGCGGGCCGAGAGGTCATGCGCCAGCGCCAGCGCGTCGGCCCCGGTGCCCGCCGCCGCCAGATCCCGCAGCGCCGCATCGGGCCGGGTCGGCGCGGTTTCGTCCAGCCAGGCCGTGACGGGGATGATCTCGCGATTGCCACGCAAGATCCCAGAGGCATCATGCGTTTCCACCGTGCCCCGAACCGTGACATCGATCCGGCTGACGGGGCCGCGCACGGTCCAGGCCTGCACCCAGTCGCCGGCGCCATCGCGGAACCCGCCCCCCTCGATGCCATCGCTGACCTGCACCGACCAGTCCAGAACGCTCTGGTTCTGGCAGGTTGTCGGCGTCAGCCGGTGACTTTGCACGACCAGTCGGACCGGGTGATCGTAATGATAGCTGGTGACGTGATCGACCGTCAGTCTCATCGCATGTCCCCGCTGAGATAGCTGTCGTGGATCTGCTGGCCGACATCGCCTGCCTCGCGGATGAAGCGCGTGAGGAACTCGTGCAGGCCCTCGTCGAAGATTTCGGTCACGGTGATGCCGCTCATCCCGGCCAGCAGGGCCCGTCCGGCGGCCTGCGCCGGAGTGGACACGCCATAGGCCTGCCGCAAGCGGTCCAGGTGACGGTTGATTCCGTCCACACAGGTGATCAGGCCGCGCGGCGTCTTGTCGTTCAGGATCAGGAAGTTGGCGATCTTGGTCGCGGTGATCTCGCCGCCCTCGGCCCAGTGGAACGCCCGGTGCAGGCCCATGGCCCGCAACAGCATCCGCCACTGGAAATTGTCCAGCCCCGAGCCGACGAAATCCACATGCGGCAGCAGCACATAGTATTTCACGTCGAGCAGCCGCGCGGTGGCGTCCGCGCGTTCCAGATAGTAGCCGAGGTTCAGAAAATCCCAGCCGTCGTTGCGCAGCAAGGTGGCGTCGATCGCACCGCGCACCATGGCCGTGTGGCGCCGGGTCCATTCCGTCAGCTGGTCCAGCGACCCGTCATGGCGCGGCGCGCGCTGCAATTCGCGCAGCTCCTGATAGGCGGTATTCAGCGCGTCCCAGACCTGCGTCGTCAGCGCCGTGCGCACGATGCGGCCGTTCTCGCGTGCGCGGCCGATGCAGGACGCGACGGACGAGGGGTTCTCGGTGTCGTAGAACAGATGGCTCTCGATGTTGCGCTGCACCGGATCGCCGTATTTGCGCGCGAAGGCGTCGGCCATGCCGCCTGCCTGAAGCAGGGCCTCCCATTCGTTGCGATAGCCCTGCTCGGAATTGGGCAGCAGCGCCATCCGCTCGCCCACCTCGAGCAGGCGTGCCACGGTTTCCGCGCGTTCCATGTAGCGCGCCAGCCAGTAAAGATTGTCTGCGGTTCTGCTCAACATGGCATCGCCCCCTTTGCGCGGCGCGCTGCATCCGCCGGTGTGCGAGACACCGCTGCCTGCCCGTTCGCGCCCGTCATTCCGCCAGCACCCAGGTATCCTTGACCCCGCCGCCCTGGCTGGAGTTCACCACGAGCGATCCCTCGCGCAGCGCCACGCGGGTCAGGCCGCCGGGCACCAGCTCGATCCGCTCGCCCACCAGGCAATAGGGCCGCAGGTCCACATGCCGGGGCGCCACGCCTTCCTCGACGAAGGAGGGCACGGTGGACAGCGCCAGCGTGGGCTGGGCGATGTAGTTGTCGGGATCGGCCATGATCTTGGCGCGGAAGGTCTCGATCTGCTCGCGGGTCGATTTCGGGCCCACCAGCATTCCGTATCCGCCCGAGCCATGGACCTCCTTCACCACCAGGTCGGCCAGGTTGTCCAGCACATGCCCCAGATCGTCGGCCTTGGCGCATTGCCAGGTCGGCACGTTCTGCAGGATCGGGTCCTCGCCCAGATAGAAGCGAACCATCTCGGGCACATAGGTATAGACCGCCTTGTCATCGGCCACGCCCGCGCCGGGCGCCGAACAGATCGCCACGCGGCCCGAGCGATAGACATCCATGAGCCCGGGCACGCCCAGCATGGAATCCGGCCGGAAGCACAGCGGGTCAAGGAACGCGTCGTCAATCCGCCGGTAGATCACGTCCACCCGTTTCGGACCCTGCGTGGTGCGCATCCAGACATGCTTGCCCTCGACGAACAGATCCTGCCCCTCGACCAGTTCGACACCCATCATGTCGGCCAGGAAACTGTGTTCGTAATAGGCCGAGTTGTAGTGCCCGGGCGTCAGGATCGCGATGACCGGATCGCCGGCGCACCCGTCCGGCGCGACTGAGGCGAGGGTGCGACGCAGCAGTTCGGGATAGGCCTCGACCGGCTGGATACGGTTCTGGCGGAACAGATCGGGGAACATCCGCATCATGATCTCGCGGTTTTCCAGCATGTAGCTGACGCCCGAAGGCGTGCGACAGTTGTCCTCGAGAACATAGAACTCGTCGGGGCCGGTGCGCACCAGATCGACACCGACGATGTGGGAATAGACCCCCTTGGGCGGGCGGATCCCCGCCACGGCCTTTTCGTAGGCTTCGTTCAGATAGACCAGCCGCGCCGGGATGCGACCCGCGCGAACGATCTCGCCCCGGTCATAGACATCGGCGAGAAAGGCGTTCAGCGCCCGCGCACGCTGCTTGATTCCCCGTTCCAGCCGGAACCATTCCTGCGCGCTGAAGACGCGGGGGAACATGTCGAAGGGAATCAGCCGGTCAGGGTCGCCGCCCTCGCCATAGACGGCAAAGGTGATGCCGATGCGCCGGAACAGGGCCTCGGCCTCGGCCTGCTTGAGATTTCGCAGGTCCGCCGGCATCTGGTTGACCCAGTCCTGCAACTGGGCATAGGGCGGGCGAACACCGCCGCCGGTCATCATCTCGTTGAAAAAAGTGGTCATACTCGCTCACCCCCGTGAGATGAGTTTAGACGATCCCACGCGGTCGGCAATGGTAAGAGATCGGGCAGCCTGATCCGACCGATGGCGCAAGAATGCCCAAAAAAGGGGCGCAAACGACACGGGCGCGCTGAAAAGATCAGCGCGCCCGGTTCAAGTCCGCGAGGGATATGTCAGACGCCCGAGCGGTGATCGGCCACCTTGCGACCTGTGTAGAACGCGCTCTGCTCGGCGGGCACGGCGCTTTCATCCACGATGCCGATGAAGATTCCCTTGCCCTGCGATCCCCCGCGCGCGGCCATGATCGCCCCGTTCGAGCGGGTCTGCCGCTGCGACTGGCGGCGCGCCCAGGCGAACAGGTGCTCGTAGAGGCCGTCGATCACTTCGGCGTGGGCCTCGGATGCGCCCAGATCGACCAGTTCCTGCGGGTCCTCGCGCAGGTCGAAAAGCACCGGCCGCGCGCCGTTCTCGAAGTGGATCAACTTCCAGCGTTCGTCGGCCACCATGAACATGCGCGCCTCGTCGGGGTGCAGGTTCATGCGCCCAGCCGCCGGCGTCATCGACCAGTCGTATTCGCAGATCGCCGCCTTGCGACTGGTCGCCTGCGCGGTGCCGTTCAGGATCGGGCGCAGCGAATGCCCTTCCAGGATATGGTCCAGATCCTGCGCCTTGCCGCCCGCGACCTCGACAAAGGTGGGCAGCAGGTCGATCTGTTCGATCAGCGCATCGCAGACCGTGCCGCGCGTCGCGTCGGCCTCGGTCGAGGGATCGTAGACGATCAGCGGCACCTTCACCGAGGTGTCGTGGAAGAACATCTTCTCGCCCAGCCAGTGATCGCCCAGATAGTCGCCGTGATCCGAGGTCAGCACGATCATCGTGTCCTGCATCCGGCCGGTGTCCTCGAGATGCTGGAACAGCTTGCCCATCTGGTCGTCGATCTGCTTGATCAGCCCCATGTAGGCGCGCAGGACCTTCTCGCGGATATCGTCGCGCGAGAAGGCGTTGGCGACGGGCGCGTTCATGAAGGCGCCCAGAACGGGATGGTCGGTCTGGCGCTCGGCCTCGGTGCGGACGACAGGCAGGAAATCCTGCGGCCCATACAGGCTGTGATAGGGCGCGGGCACGACGTAGGGCCAGTGCGGCTTGATCAGCGACAGGTGGCACAGCCAGGGCTGATCGCCGCGCGAGTCGATGAACTCCATCCCCCGGCGGGTCATGTAGGGGGTTTCGCTGTCCTCTTCTGCGATGTTCGCCGGCTGGTCCGAGTTGGCGAGGAACCAGCCCGACAGCACGGTGCCGTCCTCGTCCAGCCCCGAGTTGGCGAAATCGTGCCACGGGTTGTCCGAGACATAGCCCTTGGCGCGCAGATAGTCGTTATAGGTCGCCGCGCCGCGCGGGTCATACAGGCCCGCCGGCCCCTCGGCGCGCAACCCGTCGTCGCGTTCCCACACGTCGAACCCGCATTCCGACAGCCGCGCCCCGATGACCGAGTCGGGCTCGAGTCCCAGCCGTTTCATGCCTTCGGCATCGGCTTGCATGTGGGTCTTGCCGACCAGCCATGTTTCCATCCCGAGGGCGCGCAGATGGTCGCCCATCGTCATTTCACCGACCTTGAGCGGGACATTGTTCCAGGTCGCCCCATGCGAATGCACATAGCGCCCGGTATAGCAGCTCATCCGCGAGGGGCCGCACAGCGGCGACTGGATGCGGGCATTGGTGAAGCGCACCCCCATCGATGCCAGGCGGTCGATGTGAGGGGTCTTCAGATGCGGGTGGCCGTAGCAGGACAAATAGTCCCAGCGCAGCTGGTCGCACATGATGAACAGGACGTTCTTGGCTTTGGCCATCGGTTCCTCCGAAATGTCAGGTCAGGCTGTTGGCGGTCTCGGCCAGGCGGTCCAGAAACCAGAGGAGCCCGGCATCGGAATGGCGGGCCCGGTTGTATTGGGCGTGGACGTTGATCGCAGGCGCGTCGGGCAGGGCGGCGACCGCCAGCGGGCGCTGACGGCAGAGCAGCCGCGCGTAGAGTTCGGGCACCACGGCCACCCGGGGGCTGCCCTCGATCAGCGCGGGCACCTGGGTGAACTGGGTCACGACGATTTCGGCCCGGTCGACCAGGCGGGCGGCGCCGTGGGTGCCGGGCGCGCCCCGGTGCCGGCGGGGTGCGCCCAGGCGGGCCGCCACCACCGGCCGATCCGCCGCCGGTGCGCCATGGGCAGGGTCGTAGAGCAGGGCGTAGCGATCCCCGAGAAGCAGGCGGCTGGAATGCGCGGGTGTCAGGAATTCATGCGGCATGATCTGGATGTCGGCTTCGCCGGTCTCGACCATCGCCCAGTTGCCGGGCAGCAGCGGCAGCAGTTCCAGGCGCAGGTGCGGGGCCAGCGGGCGCAGGCGCCGCAACAGCGGGGCGAACAGCAGCTCGGTCAGATGGTCGGCGGCGCTGACGGTGATGCGCCGCGTGCTGGTCGCCGGATCGAACGGTCCGGCGCCCAGGGTCATCGCCTCGGCCTCGGCCAGCAGGCGCGCGACGGATTCGGCCAGATCGAGCGCGCGCGCGGTCGGGCTCATGCGGTTGCCGGCGGGCACGAACAATTCGTCCCCGAACTGTTGGCGCAGCCGCTGCAAGGCCCCCGAGACCGCCGATTGCGACATGTCCAGTTGGCGCGCGGTCTCGGACACGCTGCCGGTTTCCAGCAGCTTGCGAAAGGCGACCAGCAGATTGAGATCGAAACCGTTGAAGCGCATCGGACCCGTGAAGCTATCGCGTCAATCGATATCTACTGGTCAGAAATCCATTCTGTCAATGGCTCGGGCGGGTCGTCATGCGCCTGAAGGGTTGCGCGCAATTCCTCGCGCAGCCACGCCAGGGCGGGGTCATGGTCGCGCATGCGATGCCATTGCAGGCTTTGTTCCAGGGGTGGCAGCGGCACCGGCGGGTCGGCAAGACGCAATCCGCCCAGGCGCAGGAAACGCTCCGCCAATCGCCGCTGGACCAGCGCCACCCGCGCGGTTCCCCGCACCAGATCGGGCAGCGAGGCGAACGAGAACGAGCTGACCGCGACGGCGATCTCGATCCCGGCGCCGCGCAGGGCGAGGGTGGCAAAGCTCTCGCCGCCGCCCGGCGGCATCATGGCGACGTGATCGAGCGTGAGCAGCCGGTCGCCCTCGGCCGGATTGTCGGCGTCCAGAACGCAGACCAGCGGGTCGGAAAACAGCGGCTCCGACGGGTGATCGGGCGAGCAATAGAGCGTCGGCGCGATCAGCAGATCGGCATCGCCCCGCTCAAGCTGCAGACCCGGATAGGTGCGTTGGGCGCGAATTTCCACCCGCAGACCGGGCGCCGCGCGGGCGACACGCGCCAGGAAAGGCGGCACGATCGTGTGCAAGGTATAGTCCGACACCATCAGCCCGATCTGCCGCGTGGTCGTGGCGGGGTCGAAATCGGGCGGCGTGGCCACCGCGGCCTCGATCCGCACCAGGATGTCGCGCAGCGGGTCGGCCAGGGCCTGGGCGCGCGGCGTCAGCTCCATCCGGCGACCGACCTGGACCAGCAGCGGGTCGTCGAAATACTGCCGCAGCCGGTTCAGCGCGTTCGACATGGCGGATTGGGTGATCGCCAGTTCATCGGCGGCACGACTGACCGAACGCAGTCGGATCAGCCGGTCCAGGGCGGCCAGCAGGTTCAGGTCCAGATTGCGAAATCGCATGTCATGTATCCATCTGGTGAATACCTGTCATTGATACTTACAATTTTCTAAATGGCAACGCCGGGCCTATCGTGCGCGCAGACTTGAAGGGAGGCGCGCGTGTTCCGGTATTTTCCGACCAATTATGTCTGGGACCTGTCGGTCAATCTGTCGATCGAGATGGGTGCCCGCATGGGCGAGATCGCCGAAATGTGCGAACCCCTGCGCGAGGCCGCCAAGGCCGGCGACGCCGAGGGCAGCGCCGCGTTCCGATCGGTCTGGACGCCGATGGCGGACAAGCTGATCGCACTGGCGGATGAGGACCTGCAACGCGGGCGCGCCTTGTCGGCCAGCGAAAAGCTGATGCGCGCGGCGAATTACATGATCACCGCCGAGCGGTTGCAGGCGCAGGGATCGGACGGGCGCCTGGCGTTGTATCGCCGCCACCTGGCCGTTTTCTATCAGGCCCTGTCGCTGGGGCGCAGCGGGGCGTTCCGCGTCGAAATCCCCTATGAGGGACAGCACCTGGCCGGGATCTTCGTGCCCGCGCAGGGTGTCGCGGGGCCGCAGCCGGTGCTGGTGCAGGTCAACGGCTTCGACAGCACCAAGGAGATGCGCTACATGGCGCAGCTTCCGCGCTTTCTGGCGCGCAAGGGCGTGGCCTCGCTGGTGCTGGACCAGCCCGGCACGGGCGAGGCGTTGCGCCTGAATGCGATCACCGCGCGCCCCGACAGCGAACACTGGGCAACGCCGGTCTATGACTGGCTGGCCGGGCGCCCTGACGTGGATGCGGCGCGCATCGGCATGGAAGGGGTCAGCCTGGGCGGCTACTATGCGCCGCGCGCCGTCGCCTTCGAGCCGCGCTTTGCCTGCGGCATCAGCTGGGGCGCGAACCACGACTGGCGCGACGTGCAGAAACGCCGGCTGGAAAAAGAGGGCGATTTCCCCGTGCCGCACTACTGGGCCCATGCCTGCTGGGTCTTTGGCGCCAAGGACATCGACGACTTCATGGCCAAGGCCGAAGCGATGCATCTGGATGGTGTGCTGGATCGCATCCGCGTGCCCTATCTGGTCACCCATGGCAAGCACGACACCCAGATCCCGCTGAAATGGGCCCATCGCACCTATGAGCAGCTGGTGAACAGCCCGCGCCGCGAACTGGTGATCTTTGACGAGCGCACCGGCGGGGTGATGCATTCCAGCGTCGATAATTCGGGCCCCGCGCTCGATACCATTTCCGATTTCGCCGCCGAATGCCTCGGCGGTCGCACGGCCTGAGACGAAGGGGAGGTTCCATGAACATCATCGGTCCCGATGCACTGGTATTTGGCGTCGATGACGTCGCCGCCTGTGCGCAATATCTGGTCGATTTCGGCCTGACCGCGGTTGATGCCGGTCCCGACGGCGGCTTCTTCGAGGCCCTCGACGGCACCGGGATCGAGATCCGGCGCCGCGACGACCCGTCGCTGCCCGCGGCCCTGCCCACGGCCTCGATGCTGCGGCAGCAGGTGTATGGGGTCGTCGGTGCCGCCGACCTCGATGCGATCGAGGCCGAGCTGAAGCGTGATCGCCGCGTGGTTCGCCTGGACAGCGGCGCGATCGAAACCACCGATGCGCAGGGGTTCGCGCTGAAGTTTCAGGTGACGCAGCGCCGCCCGCTGAACATGCCCGCCGAACGCATCAATGCGCCCGGCGCCGCGCCGGGGCGCGCGCCCAACGAGCTGGGTGTGCAGCCGGGCATGCCCGCCCTGCCGCGCACCCTCAGCCATCAGGTTCTGTTCGTGCCGGATGTCGCCGCCGCGACCGAATTCTACACCAAGCGCCTGGGCTTTGTCGTCACCGACGTGCTGGGCGGCGCCGGACCTTTCCTGCGGCCGCGCGCGAATGACGATCACCACACGTTGTTCTTCATCGGCACGCCCGAATACATGAAGGGCTGCGAACACCTGGCCTTTCACATGGGCGGGCCGACCGAACTGATGGTCGCCGGAACCCGGTTCGTGAAGAAGGGGTATCAAAGCTTCTGGGGGCCGGGCCGGCACAAGTTCGGGTCGAACTGGTTCTGGTATTTCAACAGCCCGATGGGCGTGCATGTCGAATTCGACGCCGACATGGACAAGCACGACGACAGCTGGATTCCTCGCGAAACGCCGCTGACCGCCGAAGCCTCGCAGATGGTGCTGTTCGAATGGCGGCCCCGCTGGGCGCCGGCCGGCGGCCCCGAGGGCGCGACCGAGGCCGAGGGCGCGGTTGACTGAGCGGGCGCCCCTCTGTCGCGGCACCGAGATCGCCGAAGGCGAGGCGCGCGGTTTCGCGCCCTGGCCCGGCGCGCGCAAGCAGGTGATCGTCCTGCGCCGCGGCGGGCGTCTGTTCGGCTGGCTGGACAGCTGCCCGCACTATCAGGGCGGCACGCCGATGGCCTGGAAGCGCGACGGCTATCTGAACGCCGCGCGCACCCGCCTGATCTGTTTTTCCCACGGGGCCGAGTTCGACCCCGAAACCGGTGAATGCACGCTGGGTCCGTGTCTGGGCAAACGCCTGCGGGCCATGCCGGTGATCGAGGACACGGACGGAATGGTCCGCCTGACCGATGGGTCGGGCGAGACCCCCGAGACACGAACGAGGAGCGAGGGATCATGACCCAGAGCTGGAGAAAGGGCCGTCGAGTCGCGGTCATCGGTGCGGGACCGGGGGGCGTCTCGACCGCCATCGCGATGTTGAAGGCGGGTTACGATGTGCGCCTCTACGAACGCAACCCCGCGCCGAAACCTCTGGGTGGGGCGGTGTTGCTGTCGGTCCCTGTTCTGGCGGTGTTGCGCCACTACGGCGTCGATATCGGCGACAGCTTCGGTCAGAAGGTCCGCACCGAATTCCGCAACCCCAAGGGTCAGGTGCGCGTGCGGCTGGGGTTCAACGCGGCGGTCGAACGCGCGATGGGGATCGAAGGCTGGCACTATGGGATCCTGCGGTCCTCGGCATTCGAACGCATGATGGACATCCTGACCCGGCTGGATCCCGATTGCCTGCAGGCCGGTCAGGCCTTTCAATCCTATGAGGACACCGGCGACGAGATCGTGGTGCGGTTCGACAGCGGCAGCACGGTGACGGCCGATCTGGTCGTGGGTGCCGATGGCATCCGGTCCGGCGTGTCGCGCCAGGCGTTCGGCGATCCGGGCCTGTTCCATGTCGGCCTGCGCGTCTGGCTGGCCTGGTGCGAGGATATTCCCGATCTGCCCAAGGACGTCGGCGCGCTGGCGCATGGGCGCACCGTTCAGGCCAGCTATTTCCCGATGAAGCATGACGGCAAGCCCGGTTTCGAATGGTGGATCGTCGAGAAATCCGGCGAGTCCGCACCCGCGCCGCCAGACACGCCCCAGGCGGTCGAGGCCCATCTGCGCGCGCTTCTGCGCGGATTTTCCGGCCCGGTGACCCGGTTCATCGATCACACCGATGTCGCACGACAGGTGTTCCGCTGGGAGATCTACAATCGGCCCTCGTTGCCGCATTACACCCGCGGGCGCGTGGCCTGCGTCGGGGACGCGGTGCATCCGGTCTCGCCCTATGCGGCGTATGGGATGGGCATGGCGATCGAGGACGGCTATTTCCTGGCCCGCAGTTTCGAGGGCCGCGATCTCGATCCCGCGGTCCTCGCCGCCGGCTTCGCCCGATACGAGGCCGAGCGCGTGGCCTATTGCAATCACCAGGTCGAATTCGCCCGCAAGCTGGGCAATCAGTTCCACCATGCCCCGGCACCGGTGGCCTGGTTGCGCGACCAGATCTTCGATCGCACCGGCATCCTGCAGCGGCTGATCGAAAAGGACTATCTGGCCGATGCGGAAAAGATGTCGATGCAATTGCGCGAACTGCATGTCGCGCAGGCCTGAGGGCCACAACCCCGCCGGCGCGCCGGCGCGAATGGAGGAGTGGGAGAGATGAACGCAGGGGTCAAGAGCGCGCTGGTGATCGGCGGCGGGTTTTCGGGCATGGCGGCGGCGATCATGCTGGCGCGACAGGGGGTGGCGGTCACCCTGGTCGAAACCGACCCCGACTGGCAGAGCTATGGCGCAGGGATCAGCCTGCATGGCGTGACCTTCCGGGCCTTCAAGACGCTGGGAATTCTGGATGCCTTCGCCGATGTCGGTGCGATGACCGACGACGTGGATATCTGCGCCGGCCCCCAGGACGCGGTGGTCATGACCCTGCCCGCGCCGCCGATGGTCGAGGGCGCCCTGGGCAATGGCGGCATCATGCGCCCGGCGCTGGCGCGGATCATGGCTGACGCAGTCCGCGCGGCCGGCGTCACGGTGCGGCTGGGTGTCGGCGCGACGGCGCTGGACCAGGACGGGCATGTCACCTTTGGCGATGGCGGGTCTGATCGCTATGACCTGGTGATCGGCGCCGACGGGTTCAAATCGACGGTGCGCGCGGCCTTGTGGCCCGAGGCGCCCAAGGCCCGCTACATCGGCCAGGCGGTCTGGCGCGCGGTGATGCCGCGCCCGCCCGAACTGCGCACGGTCACCATGTGGATGGGCCCGCGCCTGAAGGCCGGGATCAACGCGGTTTCGGCGACGGAAAGCTATCTCTTCCTGACCGAGGACCGGCCAACCAACGACCGTGTCCCGCCCGAGACCTTCGTGCCCACGCTCAAGGCGCTGCTCGGAAAGTTCCCGTCGCCGCTGCTGGCGCGGGTGCGGGACGGGCTGAACGCGGACAGCCAGATCGTCTATCGCCCGCTGGAAAACATGTTGCTGCCGCTGCCCTGGCACAAGGGGCGGGTCGTCCTGATCGGAGACGCGGTGCACGCGACGACGCCGCACATGGCCTCGGGGGCGCTGATGGGCCTGGAGGACGCCATCGTGCTGGCCGAGGAACTGGCGCGCGCGACCGACCTGGACGGCGCACTCGGCGCCTTTGCCACGCGCCGCTGGGAGCGGTGCCGCATGATCGTCGAGAACTCGGCCCGGCTGGCCGAGATCGAGGTCACCGGCGGCGACCAGAAGGAACATGCCGACATCATGCGCAGCACGATGATCGGCATCGCACAACCGATCTGACCCCGGGGACGGGGCGGCAACAGGGAAGGGAGGTCCCTCTATGTCCAAGGCTTCTGCCAACGCCCCGGCGGCGTTGAAATCGGTGGGCACGGCCAGCGCCGTCGCCCTGATCGTCGCCCATTGCGCGGGCATGATCGATCTGGTGGCGCTGCCCGTGTGGGTCGGCGCGCTGGTGGATCGCTTCGGCTTCACGCCGCAACAGGCCGGCGGCCTGGCGACGCTGTTCCTGCTGGGCGCGGTCGCGGCCAGCGCGATCTTCGCGCCCCGGTTCACCCGCATGAACCAGCGGCTCGTCGCGACACTGGGCTTTGCCATCGCCGCCGCCGCCTTTTTCGCCGCGGCGACGCAATCGGCGTTCGGTCCGCTGGCCGGCCTGCATCTGCTGGCGGGTTTTGCCACCGGCAGCGCGCTGTCGATGATTCATGGCACCATCGGTCACAGCACCAATCCGCACCGGCTGTTCGCCATGGCCGGCATCGCGCTGGGGTTGTTCGGGATCATCTTCATGGGCGCCGTCCCGCAGATCCTGATCGCGCAGGGCGGGGCCGCGCTGTTCACGACCTTTGGTGTGGTCATGGCGGTCGCCGCGATCGCCACAGCCCTGTTGCTGCGCAACCCCGCCGGCGTGCACGAGTTCGCGGCGACGCGCTGGCGCCGGTCGGTCTGGCTGGTCATCATCGGCGTCAGCCTGATGACCTTCAACCAGGCCATGGTGTTTTCCTTCGTCGAGGTGATGGGCGGCACGCACGGGTTCACCCACGAGGCCGTTCTGGGCGTGCTGATCGCGATCGGCGTGGTCAATTTCCTGATCCCGGCACCTTTGGCCGCGATCCTGGAAAAGCGGCTCGATGCGCATGGGGTGACCATCGCGGGCCCGCTGGTGCAGGCCATCCTGGCGCTGATCGTGACCATGGTCGCGGTGTTCCCGGTCTGGGCTGTCGCGGCCTCGGTCTTTGTCGGTGTGCAGATCTTCACCCATACCTTTGCCTTCGGTCTGCTGGCGCGGCTCGATCCGACAGGGCGGGCGGTGGCAGCCACGCCGGCGATGCTGATGATCGGCGCGGCCCTGGGGCCGGTGGTCGGCGGCACGCTGGGCCAGACGCTGGGCTTCGGCGCGCTGGGGATCGCGGCGGTGATCGTGGCGGCGGTGTCGGTCGGCTTCTTCGCCAAGGCCTCGCGCGCATGAGCGGACTGCCGGACATCACCCGCGTCGTGACCGGCCATGACGCCGAGGGCAGGGCGGTCGTCGCCAGCGACGGTCCCCTGTCCACGGTCGTCTCGCTCAGCGCCATTCCGGGCACCGTGTTCCACGAGGTCTGGTCAACCGCCGGCGCCCCCGCGCCGGTGGACAACGGCCCCGATCCGACGCTGGGTCCCTTGTCGTTGCCACCGCCCGCGCATGGCACGCGCATCCGCTTTGTCGATATCCCCCCCGATACCGAGGACTTCCTGACCCATGGCGCGGGCCGCATGGGGGCCGCGTTCTCGGAAATCGGCGACCAGGGGGCGTCGACCGTCACCGCCGGGTCGCCGCATCCGCTGATGCATCGCACCGAGACCGTCGATTACGGCGTGGTGATCGACGGTGAATGCGTGCTGGTCCTGGACAAGGGCGAGGTGGTGCTGAAGCCCGGCCATGTGGTCGTTCAGCGCGGCACCAACCATGCCTGGGCCAATCGGTCGGGGCAGGTCTGCCGGATGCTGTTCATCCTGGTGGATGGCCAGTTCGTCGCCGATCTGCCCGGAACCGCGACACAAACGGAGTAACAGGATGAAACTCGCCACCTTGCGGGACGGCAGCCGCGATGGACAGCTGTGGGTCGTCAGCCGCGATCTGCGCCATGCGGTGCCGGCCCTGGGCATTGCCCCGACGCTGATCGCCGCGCTCGAGGATTGGGCCGACGTCGCCCCACGGTTGCAGGCGCTGTCCGATGATCTGAACGCGGGTCAGGTGCCCACCGCACCGGCCTTTGATCCGGCCGCCTGCATGGCGCCGCTGCCGCGTGCGTCGGCCTGGATGGATGCGTCGGCGTTCCTGCATCACGGGCGGCTGATGGAGAAAGCCTTCAACACGCCGCCGATCCCCGATTTCGAGTCCGTTCCAGTGGTCTATCAGGGGGGAAGCGACGACCTGCGCGGACCCTGCGAACCGATGTCCTTTGTGTCCGAGGACCAGCAGATCGACCTCGAGGGTGAGTTCGGGGTCATCCTGGACGAGGTTCCGATGGGCACCCCGGCCCAGAGCGCGCTGGATCATGTGCGCCTGGTGGTGCAGCTCAACGACTGGTCGCTGCGCGGGTTGGCGCCCTATGAGATGGCGCGCGGCTTCGGCTGGATCCAGGCGAAACCCTCGACCTCGTTCGCGCCGGTCGCGGTGACCCCGGATGAACTGGGGTCCGGCTGGCGTGACGGTCGCGTGGCCCTGCGCCTGCATGTGGCCATCAACGACACCGAGATCGGTCGCGCGCAGGGCGCGGCGATGCATTTCGGCTTTGATCGGCTGATCGCCCATTGCGCTGCCACCAGGCGGCTGACGGCAGGCACGATCCTGGGCAGCGGGACCGTGTCGAATGACGACCCGGGCGCCGGCTCGTCCTGCCTGTCCGAGGTGCGGGTGATCGAGATCCTGGCGCACGGTGCGCCGCGCACGCCGTTCCTGGCCTTTGGAGACCGCGTCCGCATGGAGGCACGCGCCGAGGATGGCAGCGCGCCCTTCGGCGCGATCGATCAACTCGTCCGTCCGCTCTGACGATCCACCCCGCCGGTCCGGCGGGGTGATTCGTCGCAAATCCGCTTTGGAATGTCGTGTTTGCCCGGTGATGCCGTCCTTGGCGTCATCGGGTTAGTTTGTTCATTTTCAATGCAGATTTTCATGGCGGTCGGAAAATGGCGGACCTGTCCGCGCCAGAGGCGTTGACAGAGCGGGGGCGAGTCGCCCATAGTCGCAAATAACGGAACAACAGTTCCATTTTTTGCAACTTTAGGCAAGAGATGTCCATCCTCAACTCCGCCGCGAATGTCCTGCGTTGCTTTGGTGCCGACTGCACCGAGCTGACGGTGATGGATACGGTGGAAAAGCTGGGCATCCCCAAGAGCAACGCCTCGCGCCTGCTCAGGGCGATGCGCGACGCGGGGCTGCTGGAAACCATCGGCGAGACCAAACGCTACCGACCGGGCGTTCTGCTGCTGGACGCGGCGATCAGCTATCGGCGCTCGTCCAGCCTGGTCGAGCGCGCCGGCGAGGTCCTGGCGCGCATCAGCACGCAGACCGGCCATACCGGCTATGTCAGCAAACTGATCGGCACCGAGGTGGCGGCCGTGACCGACCATCCCGGCACCCATTCCCTGCGCGTCGTGTCGAATATCGGCCGCCGTCTGACCGCGCATGGCAGCGGAACGGGGCGGGCCTTGCTGGCCTTGAAGACAGACGCGGAAGTGCGCGCGCTGTTCCCGGACGGGATCGCGCCCCCCTCGGACCTGTCGCCGCAATCCCTTGACGAATTGCTGGCGCGCCTGGCCGAGGTTCGGCGCACGGGCGTGGCCTTTTCGGGGCAGGAATCGACGCGCGGCGTCGATGCCCTGTCGGTGGCGGTCGAGGACCCCGAAACCGGCGAAGCGGTTGCGCTGTGCATCGTCTATCCGGCGGCGCTGGCCACCGCGGACGACCGGGCATCCATTGAAACCCTGTTGCTGGACGGAGCGGCCGAAGTCGGCGCGGTCCTGGGCGGCAGGACACCCAGGAAAAGGTGAGAGAGACAGACATGAACGGAGCAAGCAGCACGGCGCGGTGGCGGGTCGGGTTCGACATCGGCGGCACGTTCACCGACTTCATCCTCTATGACGGGGCGCAGGGCACGGTGACGTTGCACAAACGGCTGACCACGCCGCATGACCCGGCCGAGGCCGCGCTGAAGGGGCTGGAGGAACTGGTCGCGCTGCGGGGCATCGCGCTGTCCGACGTGGGCGAGATGGTGCATGGCACGACGCTGGTGACGAATGCGGTGATCGAACGCAAGGGCGCCAGGCTGGGGCTGATCACCACCCGGGGCTTTCGCGACATCCTCGAAATGGGGACCGAGCAACGCTATGACATCTATGACCTGTTCGTCGAATTTCCCGATCCTCTGGCGCCGCGTGACCGCCGGATCGAGGTGTCCGAGCGTCTGACCGCCGAGGGCCGGGTTCTGACCCCCCTGGACGAAGCCGGCGTGACCCGTGCCGCCAAGGCGCTGGCCGCCCAGGGGTGCGAAGCGATCGCGGTCGCGTTCCTGCATTCCTATGCCAACCCCGCGCATGAACGCCGGGCGGCCGAGCTGATCCGCGCCGCGGTGCCGGGCATCTCGGTGTCGATCTCGTCCGACGTGGTGGCCGAGATGGGCGAATATCAGCGCACCGTCACCACCTGCGCGAATGCCTATGTCCAGCCCCTGATGGACCGCTATCTGAAGCGGCTCGAGGAAGAGCTCAGGGCGCGCGGGTTTGCCGGCGCACTCAGGCTGATGCACTCGGCCGGTGGCCTGGTGTCGCTGGCGACGGCGCGCGAACTGCCGATCCGTCTGCTGGAATCGGGTCCGGCGGGCGGCGGTCTGGCGACCGCGCTGTTCGGTGATCTGGCCGGGCGGGCGGATGTGATCTCGTTCGACATGGGCGGCACCACCGCCAAGGCCTGCATGATCGAGGACAACCGCGCCGAGATCGCGCCGATGATGGAGGCCGCGCGCGTCCACCGGTTCACCAAGGGGTCGGGCCTGCCGATCAAGGCGCCCGTCATCGACATGATCGAGATCGGCGCGGGCGGCGGCTCGATCGCGGCCCTGGACGAAGTCGGGCTTCTGAAAGTCGGTCCGCATTCGGCGGCGTCGGACCCGGGCCCGGCCTGCTACGGGCTGGGCGGGCTGCAACCGACCGTGACCGACGCCAACCTGGTGCTGGGCTATTATGACCCCGGGTTCTTCCTGGGAGGCCGCATGACGCTGGACCTGGACGCGGCGCGCCGGGCGGTGGCGACGGTGGCGTCGCCCCTGGGCCTGACCATCGAGGAGGCTGCCCTGGGCATCCACAAGGTCGTGGCCGAGAACATGGCCGCCTCGGCCCGGGTGCACCTGATCGAAAAGGGCAAGGACCCGCGGCACTATGCCATGGTCGCCTTTGGCGGCGCCGGTCCGGCCCACGCGGTCAACGTGGCGCGCGCGATGGGGGTGGGCGAGGTGATCATCCCGCCGGCCTCGGGTGCGGCCTCGGCGCTGGGGTTCCTGGTGGCGCCGCTCAGCTTCGAGGGGGTGCGGTCGCACCGCGTCGAGCTGTCCGACGATTTCGATCCCGCCCCCCTGAATGCCCTGTTGCAGGAGCTCGAGGTCGAGGGCCGCGGCCATCTGACCGCGGCCGGCGTCAAGGACAGCGACATCACCGTCGAGGTTCACGCCGACATGCGCCTTGTCGGGCAGATGCATGACATCTCGGTCCATCTGCCTGCCGGTCCCATCGGCACCGACAGTCTGCCCGCGATCCGCGAAGCCTTCGCCAAGGCGTATGAAGCGCGTTACACCAAGGTGTTCGACGGCGCCCGGATCGAGGCCGTGACCTTCCGCCTGCGCTGTGTGGGTCCGCAACCGGCGATCTCGGTCACGGGCGCCGTTGGCGGTGCCGGGGTCGAGGGGCGCGTGAAGGGTCATCGCCGCGCCTGGTTCGCGGACGGTGCCTTTGATGCGGTGGTCTATGACCGCTACGCGCTGGTGCCGGGCGACCGGTTCGACGGCCCGGCCATTGTCGAAGAGCGCGAATCCACCACCATCATCGGTCCGCGCGACCGGGTGCGCGTGGATGACGCGCAAAACCTCTGCATCGAGGTCGCCGCGACGCAGGAGGCCGAAACCCGCATCACTGCCGGCATGAGCCGCGCCGATGCCGTCCGGGTCATCCAGGCCGATCCCATCGGGCTGGAGATCATGTGGAGCCGCCTGGTCAACGTGGTCGAGGAGATGTGGCAGACGGTCTGCCGCACGGCCTTTTCGCTGGTGATCTCGGAAGCGCAGGATTTCGCCTGCGAATTGCTGGACCCCACCGGCGAGACGCTGGCCCACAGCCCGCGCGCGATGCCGGTCTTCAACCTGACCCTGCCGCGCGCGGTCAAGGCGCTCTTGGAACGCTACCCGGCCGAGACGCTGAAACCGGGCGACGTGCTGCTGACCAATGACCCGTGGCTGTGCGCCGGGCATCTGTTCGACATCGCCATCGTCACGCCGGCCTTCCGCAACGGGCGGCTGGTGGGGCTGATGGGGACCGTCGGGCATGTGTCCGACATCGGCGGCACCAAGGATTCGCTGAAGGCACGCGAGATCTACGAGGAAGGCCTGCAGATCCCGCCGATGAAGCTGTATGACGCCGGTGTGCCGAACGAGACCCTGTTCCGCATGATCGCGCAGAACGTCCGCAACGGCGAGCAGGTGATCGGCGACATCCAGTCCTTTGTCACCGCGAATGTCATCGGTGCCGAACGGCTGGAGGCCTTCATGGCCGAATACGGGATGGAGGATCTGGGCGCCTTGGCACAGGTCGTTCAGGACCTGTCCGAAGGCGCGATGCGCGACGCCGTGCGCGCCATTCCCGACGGCACCTATACCGGCACGATCACCAACAACCCGCTGGGCGAGGTGATGACCTATCCGGTGGCGATCCGCGTGCAGGGCGACGCGATGGAGATCGACTTTGACGGTGCGCCGCCGCAACTGGCGCAAGGGGGGCTGAACTCGACCCTGAATTACACCTCGGCGCACGCGACCTATCCGCTGAAATGCATGCTGACACCCAAGGTGCGCGGCAACGCGGGGTGCTACCGGCCCTTCACGGTGAAGGCCCCCGAAGGGTCGATCCTGAACTGCACCTATCCCGCGTCGGTCAACATCCGCACCCGCACCGGCTGGTATCTGGCGCCCAATATCTTCCAGGCGCTGGCTGATGCCCGCCCGGGCGATGTGCAGGCGTTTACCGGGCTTGCCGTGGCGTCGACCGTCTATGGCCAGGATGCCGAGGGCGCGTTCTATTCCGACATGCTGTTCTGCGGCGGCGGGCAGGGCGGGTCCGAACGCGGCGACGGGCATTCGGCGCTGCTTTGGCCGACCTCGGCGGCGAATACCTCGATCGAGCTGATGGAAAGCCGCGCGCCCATCCTGGTGGAAGAAAAGGCGCTGGTCGCCGACACCGGCGGCGCTGGCCGGCACCGGGGCGGCCTGGGGCAGCGCGTGGTGTTCCGCAAGCTGGTCAGCGACGGGCGCACGACGCTGGCCTCGGTGTTCCCCGAAGGCGTGAACAATCCGATCCCCGGCCTGTTCGGCGGTCATCCCGGCGGCATGGCCAGCGGCAGGATCCTGTCCAGCGACGATACGGTGATCGAGGATTGCGGCACCGGCAAGCTGGTGGAACTGCACACCCCCGGCGAACGGGTCGAACTGATGCTGGGCGGGGGTGCCGGCTATGGCGATCCGTCCGAACGCGACGCCGCTCTGATCGAGCGCGACCTGCGGCTGGGCTATGTCACCCGTGACTATGTCCGCCGTTTCCACCCTTCGGCCCTGACCGCCACGCAAGAACTGGCGGCGACAGCCTGAGACCCGACCACCCGACCCCGGCCGGTGCCGACCCGGCCGGTTCCCCCAACATGGAGACCCGAATGTCCACGATCGACCTGAAGACCCTTTCGCGCCGGAGCTTCCTGGCGTTGTCCGGCGCCGGCCTGGCGGCCGCGACCTTCCCGCAGCAGATGTTCGCCCAGTCCGGCCGCAATATCCTGATCATCGCCTCGGGACAGGATATTCCCAACTTCGACCCGCACACCGCAACCGGGTATTCCGCCAGCTTCTTCCTGCGCAACACCTATGACCCGCTGGTCCGCGTGGCCGGCAACCCGCCGGAACCCGTGCCCGCGCTGGCCCAGTCGTGGGATGTCAGCGGCGATGGCAAGACCTATACCTTTGCCCTGAACCCTGCGGCCATGTTCCACGACGGCAGCCCCGTCACCGCGGACGACGTGGTGTTCTCGTATCAGCGGGCGCTCAGGCTGGCACGCGGCAACAGCTGGATGATCCGCGGCATCGTCGACCCCGACGGGATCACGGCCGTCGATGCGCATACCGTGCGCTTCGACCTTGCCAGCCCGTTTGCGGCCTTCCTGCAGGTCATTCCGTGGATCTTCATCGTCTCCAAGGCGCAGGCCGAGGCGAACGAGGGTGGCGACGACAGCGCGGCCTGGTTGCAGGCCAATGTCGCGGGCTCGGGCCCGTTCACCGTGCGCCGTGCCGAGGCCGGCGCGCTCTATCACCTGCAACGCGCCGAAACCGCCTGGCAGGCGAACGGCGGCAATCTTGATGGCGTGATCTGGCAGATCGTGCGCGAGACCTCGACCCAGCGGCTGATGCTGCAACGGGGCGAGGTGCATATCGCCGTGGACCTGACCAGCGAGGACATGGACGCGCTGGAAAATGCGCCCGGCGTGGTGCGGGTGATCGAACCCGAATACCGCACCTTCTCGATCAAGATGAACACCGAACACGGGCCGATGGCCGATATCAACATGCGCAAGGCCGTGGCCTATGCCATGAACTATCAGGCCATGCTCGAGGCGTCTGGCTATGCCGAACTGATGGTCGGCCCGCTGCCCACCGGCATCCTGGGTCACAACCCGGATCTGGCGGTCTATCGCCAGAACCTGGACCTGGCGCGCGAGCATCTGGCCATGACCGACACGCCCGAGGGCGGCATCACCCTGCGCATGGTGCATGTGAACGGCTCGAACAGCAGCGCCGCTGGGCGCTGATCCTTCTGGACAGCCTGCAGGCGCTGAACATCCAGCTGGACATCACGCCGATGAACTGGCCGGACATGGTGGCGGCCTGCCAGTCGCCGGAAACCTTCCCCGACCTGTTCCCGGTCTATCAGACCGCGAACTACGGCGATCCCGACAACATCGCCTATGCGGCCTATCATTCGTCGCGCAATGGCGGCTGGCAGAACGCGGTCTATCACAACCCCGAGGCCGACCGCCTGATCGAGGCCGGCCGGACCGAGATCGACCCCGTGCGCCGGGTCGAGATCTACTATCAGCTTCAGGATCTGCTGGTCGCGGACTGCCCGGACATCTTCGGCGTTCTCGAAAAGCGGCGCCTGGGGATGCGGGATGCGGTGCAGGGCTTCCATTTCACGCCCGTCGCCTCGAACGCGATCGAGGCCTGGCCGCTGTCGCTGTAACCCCGTCCCTGTCCCGGGCGTGGCGCTCCCCCGCGCCCGGGCACCTTTCCTGCAACGCGAGGCCCCGACACGATGCTGCGGTTCATCCTCAGGCGGATCCTGCTGGTTCTGCCCGTGCTCTTCGGCCTGACGGTCATCATGTTCGTGATCGCCCGCGTCCTGCCGGGCGACCCGGTGGCGCTGGCCGCCGGTCCCAATGCGACCCAGTCCGAAATTGCCGCCCTGGCGCAGGAATTCGGCCTGGATCAACCGCTGTGGGTGCAATACTGGACCTATCTCACGGGGCTGGTGCAGGGGGATTTCGGCACGTCGATCTTCACCCGCAGACCGGTGGCGCAGGACCTTGCGACCTATCTGCCGGCCACCCTGGAACTGGTCTTTGCCGCGCTGTTCCTGGCAATCGTGATCGGCATTCCGGCAGGGTTGATGGCGGCTGTCTGGCGCAACCGCTGGCCGGACTATCTGTCCAACATCCTGAGCGTTGCCGCCATCTCGATGCCGCGCTTCTTCCTGGGGCTGCTTCTGCAACTGTGTTTTGCGATGTGGCTGATGTGGCTGCCGCTGGGCGGGCGCTTCCCGATCATCTTCGACCCGCCCCAGGGTGTCACCGGCTTCTATACCATCGACGCCCTGTTGCAGGCCGACTGGGAGGGGTTCGTGACCGCCTGCCGCTACCTCGCCCTGCCGGCGATCGCGATGTCGTTGTCGCCCCTGGCCACGATCCTCAGGATGATGCGGGCCTCGACCATCGAGGTCATGCATCAGGACTATGTGACGACCGCCCGCGCGCTGGGTCTGTCACCCAGGATGATCGTCTTCAAATATGTGCTGCGCAACGCGATCTCGTCCTCTCTGACGGTGATCGGCCTCTACTTCGGCTGGCTGCTGGGCGGCACCGTCCTGGTCGAGACCGTCTTTGACTGGCCCGGCGTCGGACTTTACGCGACGCAGGCCATCGTCGCGCAGGACTTCATGCCGGTGGTCAGCGTGGCGCTGGTGATCGGCGCGCTGTTCGTCACCGCGAATATCGTCATCGACGTGCTCTATGGCGTCATCAATCCGAAGGTGCGCTACCAATGACCGACGCGACCCAAGTCACCCGCCGCAGCGCCCGCGCCGAGGCCCTGAGCCGGGCCCTGTATCGCTTCCGCCAGAGCCGTCTGTCGGTGGTCGGCGCAACCATGGTGGCCTTCGTGCTGTTTTTCACGCTGTTCGGCGGGATTCTGGCCCCATACCCCGAACATGTGGCAGGCGGCGTCGATACCGCCCACCGCTTTGCCGCGCCGTCGCTGGCCCATCCCTTTGGCACCAACGAGCTGGGGCAGGACGTGCTGTCGCTGGTCATGGCAGGCACGCCGGTTTCCGTTGCGGCGGGCTTTGCCGTGGTCTTTGTCGGCACGGTTCTGGGGGTGATCGTCGGGGCGCTCGCCGGCTTCAACGGGGGCTGGATCGACGATGTCCTGATGCGGTTCTCGGACCTCATGCTGACCATTCCCAGCCTGATCCTGGCGATGGCCGTGGCCGCCGCCCTGGGCCCCGGGTTCGTCAACATGATCATCGCCATCGCCCTGGCCTGGTGGCCCGGCTACGCGCGTCTGGTGCGCGGCGAGGTGTTGCAGGCCCGCGAGGAGGTCTATGTCGCCGCCGCCCGGGCCATCGGCGCCAGTCCGGCGCGGGTGCTGTTTCGCCATATCCTGCCCAATATCGTCTCGCCGGTGATCGTGAAGATGTCGCTCGACATGGGGTTCGCCATCCTCACCGTCGCGGCGCTGGGGTTCATCGGCATCGGTGTCCGCCCGCCGACGCCGGAATGGGGCACGCTGCTGTCGATCGCGCGCGGCTACATGCCCGATTTCTGGTGGACGGCGGTGTTCCCCGGCATGGCGATGTTCCTGGCGGTCTTTGGTTTCAACCTGTTGGGCGACGGTCTGCGCGATGTGCTCGACCCGCGTGCGAGGCGCTGACATGACGGCATTGCTGGAGATACGCGACCTGCATCTGTCGATGCATTCCTACGAGGGCGCTGCCCGGGTTCTGGACGGGGTGTCGCTGCGCGTGAACAAGGGCGAGATCTGGGGCCTGGTGGGGGAAACCGGCTGCGGCAAGTCGGTGACGGGGCTGTCGGTCTCGCGCCTGCTGCGCACGCCGCCGGCGGAATACACCCGGGGCGAGATCCTGCTGGACGGCACCGACGTGCTGACACTGGACGAACGCCAGATGCGCAGCCTGCGCGGGCGCCGGGTGGGGATGATCTTTCAGGACCCCACCACGAACCTGAACCCGGCCTTCCGGATCGGCACGCAATTGATCGACGTGGCTCTGGCCGCCGCCCGCCACGACCCGGCGATCCTGGGCCTGGGGCGCGGGGCAGGGCGCCGCGCCCGGGTGGCGGCCGCGCGCAAGCTGGCCATCGCCATGTTGACCGAGGTCGGCATCCCGGCGGCGGAATCGCGGCTGGACGACTATCCGCACCAGTTCTCGGGCGGGATGCGCCAGCGGGTGCTGATCGCCATGGCGCTGATCGGCCGCCCTGACCTGCTGATCGCCGACGAGCCGACGACGGCGCTGGATGTGTCGGTGCAGGCGCAGATCCTGGCGCTGCTGAAACAGATGGTGGCCGCGCATGACATGGGGGTGGTGCTGATCACCCACAACCTGGGCGTCGTCGCGCAGACCTGCACCCATGTCGCGGTGATGTATGCCGGCACGATCGTCGAACAGGGGCCGATCCGGGACGTGCTGGGCGATCCCGCGCATCCCTATACCCAGGCGCTGATGCGCGCGATTCCCACCCGCGATGTCGCGCGCGGTGCGCTGCAGGGCCTGGCGGGATCCGTGCCGAACCTGATCCATCCGCCCCGGGGGTGCCGCTTTGCACCGCGCTGCGCGCTGGCACGCCCGTCCTGTGCGCAACCGCCTGCGGTGCATGAACGCGCGCCGGGGCATCGCGTGGCCTGTCCCGTCGTCGAGGAGGCGCAGCATGCTTGAGATCGAAGGCGTCTCGCGCCTGTTTCCCGCGCGTCGCGGCATGTTCGGCACCACCGCCGGCGTGCGCGCCCTGCATGAGGTGAACCTGTCGGTGCGTCAGGGCGAAAGCTTCGGCCTGGTCGGCGAAAGCGGCTCGGGCAAGACCACCCTGACGCGGCAGATCCTGCGCCTGGATACCCCCACCTCGGGGCGCATCCTGTTCGAAGGGCAGGACATGGCCACGCTCAGCCCCGCCGCGTTGCGGGCGCTGCGGGCCCGGGTGCAGATCGTGTTTCAGGATCCCTATGCCTCGCTCAATCCGCGGATGTCGGTGCATGACATCGTGACCGAGCCGATGCTGATCCACCGTCAGACGCTGGGGCTGGATCGTCGCCAGCGCACCGACCGTGCCGCCGAACTGCTGGAGCTGGTCGGGCTGGGCCCCCAGCATCTGTATCGCCATCCGCACGAATTCTCGGGCGGGCAGCGCCAACGGATCTGCATCGCCCGGGCGCTGGCCCCCGGACCGTCGCTGATTCTGCTCGACGAACCGACCTCGGCGCTGGATGTGTCGGTGCAGGCACAGGTTCTGAACCTGCTGATCGATCTGCAGAAGCGGCTGGGTCTGACCTATTTCTTCATCAGCCACGACCTGGGGGTCATCCGGTATGTCTGCGACCGCGTGGCGCTGATCTATCGCGGCGAGATCAAGGAGCAGGGCGAGACCCAGCGCGTGTTCGACGCGCCGGAAAGCGACTATGCGCGCAGCCTTCTGGCCGCCATGCCCGAGGTGCGGGTGCCCGACTGACGCTCCGGGACCGCTGGGGACCGACGCCACGAAAACCGGGGCGGGGGGCAACCCTCGCCCTGTCTCGTTGCGGCACACGCTATTGCCCGTCGCGCGGTCGCGATGGCCAAGTGCCTGATCTTCATTCCGAATTCGAGATGGCTGGGGCGGTAGGATTCGAACCTACGGTACACGGTACCAAAAACCGATGCCTTACCACTTGGCCACGCCCCAACTGCGGCGGTGTTTACCCAAGTGATTCAGGCACCGCAAGGGGGGAGTTGGAAAAAATATGACAAGGGCACGGGGACGGGAACCCGCGGCCCCGGCGGCCGGAACGCGGGGTGCTTTTCGCCGCGCGTGCCACGGTATAGACCGGCCCGATACGGCGGAGGCTGAGGTATGGATTGGGATGTGATCGTGCTGGGCGCGGGCGCGGCGGGGCTGATGGCCGCGATCGAGGCCGCGCGCCGGGGGCGCCGGGTGCTGGTGCTGGACCACGCGCGCGCCCCGGGCGAGAAGATCCGCATTTCCGGCGGCGGGCGGTGCAATTTCACCAACCGCGAGATCGCGCCCGACCGCTTTCTCTCGGCCAATCCGCGATTCGCGCTGTCCGCGCTCAGGCGGTATACGCAGCACGATTTCATCGCCCGCGTGGATCGCGCAGGGATCGCCTGGCACGAAAAGACCCTGGGCCAGTTGTTCTGCGATGGTTCGGCCCGGCAGATCGTGGACATGTTGCTGCGCGATCTGGCCGATGCGGGCGGCACCCTGCGGCTGGGCGTGCAGATCCACGGGGTCGCGCCCGGTTTCGTGGTGCAGACCGATCAGGGCGCCTTGCGCGCGGCGTCGGTGGTGATCGCCACGGGGGGCAGGTCGATCCCCAAGATGGGGGCCTCGGGATTCGGCTATCAGGTCGCGCAGGCGTTCGGCCTGCCGCTGATCCCCACCCGTCCGGGGCTGGTGCCGCTGACCTTCACCGATGGCCAGCTCGAGGCCATGCGCCCCTTGGCCGGTGTCACCGTTCAGGCACGCGTCGGGGTCGAAGGGGCGAAGATCGCGTTTGACGAGGGGCTTCTGTTCACGCACCGGGGCCTGTCCGGCCCGTCGATCCTGCAGATTTCCAGCTACTGGCGCGAGGGGCAGGCCCTGCGGGTCGATCTGGCCCGGGGACGTGACATCGCTGCCGAAGCGGCCCTGCACAGGCCCGAGCGCGGGCGTCAGGACCTGGCGAATGCCCTCGACCTGCCCGAAAAGCTGGCCAGGGCGGTGGTCGCGCGCGCGGGCCTGTCAGGCAAGCTGGCAGAGCAGTCGAAACCCGCGTTGCAACGGCTGGGCGACGCGCTGCATCGCTGGCGCGTGGTGCCCGCCGGGACCGAGGGCTGGCGCACCGCCGAGGTCACGCTGGGCGGGGTGGATACCGCCGCGCTGGACGCCAGGACCATGCAGGCCCGATCCGTGCCGGGCCTCTATTTCGTGGGCGAGGTGGTGGATGTGACGGGCTGGCTGGGCGGCTACAATTTTCAATGGGCCTGGTCGTCAGGCTGGGCGGCGGGGCAGGTCTGCTAGGCCAGCAATCCCTCGGCCAGGGCCTGTGCCAGGATGTCGACGGCCTGTGCCAGCTTTTCGTCGATGATGTGCAGATAGTCGGTCCAGTCCTGCAGCCCGGTCAGGTCCGCGTGTCCGTCCGAGATCCCTCGCAGCGCGATCAGCGGCAGGTCCTGTGTCATGCAGGCGCGCAGCACGGCGAAGGTTTCCATGTCCACCATGTCCTGCGCGATGCCGTCATAGGCCGCGCCCGACACCACATTGCCCCCGGTCGACAGCGTCGCCTCGGCGATGCCCGGCAGGCGCAGGGGCAGGGGCAGCACGGCGGGCAGGTCCAGCAGCGGCGTGGTGCCCCGCTCGAACCCCAGCGCCGAGGCGTCGATATCGCGCCAGGCGACGTGGCTGGCCTGATAAAGCCCGCAATGATCCAGCCGCGCGGACCCGGCCGACCCCAGGGACACCACCAGATCCGGCCGCGTGCCCGCGTGGTCCAGCCGTTGCAGCGCGGTCGCGGTGCCGATCGCCGCCTCGATCGGGCCGATGCCGGTGATCAGCGGCGCGATGCGGGCCCGCAGATGGGGCCCGAATTCGGCGGGGGCGGCCATGACGAACAGGACGGCATGGCCCGACAGACGGGTCAGGGGAGGCAGGGTCATGGGGACCTCAGGACGCGCGACAACAGGCCCGAGACTGCCGCGAGCCCCAGGCAGAGCGCAAGGGCGATCAGGGTTGTCCGGCGCTTTCGGGTGGGCACCTGGGGCAGGCAGGCGACTGACGGCGGATCGCCCGGGGTCACCGCAACCGGGATCGTCGCGCCGTCAAAGACCTCGCACAGCGAGGCCGGCGGATGCGGAACCTCCAGCGACACAGGCCCGCGCCCGGGCAGGTCCACCAAAAGTCGCACCCGGCTTTCGGCCAGCATCCCGGGCGCCGGCGGACGAAAGCTGCGCGCCAGGACCTGCGCGGTGGTCTGCGTGCCGGGCGGCGTCAGGCGTGCGATCCGCACGGTCTGCCAGGCGGCCACGCCGGTCAGCACCAGCCCGGCGGCCAGCGCCGCGCCGGTGACATAGGGCAGGGCGCGGCGCAGGGGTCAGACGCCCCGGGCCAGCGCGGCAACGCCCGTGCGCGCGATCTCGGTCAGGCCGAGGGGGCGCATCAGATCGGCAAAGGCGTCGATCTTCGAGGGCGCGCCGGTCATCTCGAACACGAAGCTTTCCAGCGTGGAATCAACGACATTGGCGCGAAAGATCTCGGCCAGGCGCAGGGCCTCGATCCGCGACTCGCCCTTGCCCGCGACCTTGAGCAAGGCCAGTTCGCGTTCGACCGAGCTGCCCTCGACGGTCAGGTCATGGACTTCGTGAACCGGGACCATCCGGCCGAGCTGCGCCTTGATCTGTTCGATCACCTGGGGCGTTCCGGTGGTCACGATGGTGATCCGCGACCGGTGGCCCTGATGGTCGGTCTCGGCCACCGTCAGGCTTTCGATGTTGTAACCGCGCCCGGAAAACAGGCCGATCACCCGGGCCAGCACGCCCGGTTCGTTATCGACGATCACCGCCAGCGTATGGCTTTCGATCACCTCGGCATGGGGATCACGGAGTTCATAGGCCGAATGCTTGGACGAGCCTTGCGAGATTTGAAGTGCGGACATGACAGACCTCAATGCGGGAGGGGTTGCGAGGGTTTGCTGCGCGCGACCAGCGTCGCGACAACGATAAAGGCGGTGGCCTCGGCGGGCAGGCGCAGGGCCGCGGCGACCACCAGGACCAGGGTGGACACGGGCAGGACCACGCGCGCGCGCCAGCCGGGCAGGTTGATGTCGCGCACCACCCACAGCGTCGCGACGAATGCCGCCGCACTGGCGTTGACAAAGAGCGCGGGCACATCCGCCGCGACATGCGCGTGATGCGACAGGACATCCAGCCCTGCCGCCAGGCCCGACCCCATCATCGCCACAGCGCCGAAGACGATGACATGGCCATAGCCCCAGATCAGCCCTTCGCGCATGCGCCGCCGCGCCAGATGCCCGTGGGTATCCAGAAAATACAGCCACCAGACCGCGAACACCAGGATCAGGCCTGCCAGCGCGGTGCTGATCAGGCGGGCATCGACGGCATGGGCCTCGTAAAGTGCGCCAAAGGTCATGGTGGCGGACAGCAGGGCCTCGCCCAGGACGATGATGAACAACAGCCCGTAGCGTTCCACCAGATGCCCGCGGTGCCACGACAGCGACAGGCGGCGATCGGCGATCACGGGCACCAGCATTTCCAGCACGAAACACCCGATGCCCAGCGGCAGGAACAGCGTGCTCTCCGCGGGCACGATCAGATAGAGCCCCACCCAAAGCACCTGAAGAACCGCGTAGCCGGCGGCGTAGATCAGCGCCGAGCGCGCCTGCGCGCAATTGCTGCGGGCGACTCGCAGCCACAACAGCACCATGCCGATCCGCATCGCCACCCATCCCAGCAGGGCATACGAGAAGTCGAGCGTGTCGAAGATATGCGTGACCCCGGCGGCAAAGATCGTCGCTCCGCCCATGATCAGCAGGCTGAGCAGACGGTGCAGCGCGTCATCGTTGTCGAATCCGCTGGAGAACCAGGTGAAGTTCATCCAGACCCACCAGATCGCCACGAACACAAAGGCGAAATTCACCAGCTTGTCCAGCCCGTGCCCTTCGGCGATGGCATGATGAAAGGCGGCGGTGACCGCGGCGATGGCGATCACGATGACCAGATCGAAAAACAGTTCCAGCGGTGTCGCGGCGCGGTGGGTTTCGTCGGGGTCGCGCGGAACGACCGGCCGCAGGGCGAGGATGCTCATGCGCGGCCCCCGGTGCGGAACCGGACCGTCACGGGCAGCGGCGTCGGGGGTCGGCAGGGGAACCACATGGCGGAGAACTCCGAACAGGCACGGCGGGCGCGTCTCAGCGCGCCTCGCAGATCAGCATGGCACCGGCATATTTCGGCAAGTCGGCGCGCGAAACCTCGTTGAACCCCGCGTTGCCGCGCCGGTGATTGCCCACGCCGATGCTGTAGCCCATCGCGGTCAGCAGGTCCCACATCTCTTCGCCGCTGGGGCCGAAGCGTTCCATGCCGCGGTGGTATTCGATGAACAGGGTCGGCCGCGTTTCCAGGATCTTGCGCGCCCCCGACAGCACATGGAATTCGAACCCTTCGGTGTCGATCTTCAGATGGGTCGGGCAATGCAGGCCGGTGAAGTAATCGTCCAGTCGGATCATCGGCACCAGATTGTCGGACTGGCCGACCCGGGTCGTGGGGTTGCCGATCTTGGGAATATTGGCAAACCCGGGGGCCGAGCCGACGGCCGCGTGCAGCAGCGTCACGTTCGAGAAATGGTTGGCCGAGATGTTCGCATGGATCCGTCCGATCAGGAATTCCTGCGGTTCGATGGCAAAGACGGCCCGGGCCTTGAGCGCGGCGATGATCGAGAAATAGCCCAGATGCGCGCCGACATCGACAAAGACGGAGTCGGCGTTGAAACTGTCGAACATCAGCCGGGTCAGGTTCGGTTCGTGCAGCGCGCCATTAGCATAGCGCGGATAGAACCAGGCGTGCGAATAGCGGTCCGTGGTCACGAAATAGGCGCGCGCCCCGTCGAGGTCGGCGATGTAGCTGATGCGTTCGGGCGTTGCATAGTCCTGGGCCGCGTTCTCGATTTCCAGCCGTGTCAGGCGGCGGCGGATCGGCAGCAGGGGATCGGGTTCGGTCATGGGCGGGCCTTTCCGCGCGGCCGGGTCGATCAGGGCGCCCGCTGCGGGCGCCCGTCAGGATCCGGGGTTACACCAGCGCGCCACCCGCGCCCTTGATGGCATTGCGGACATCGCCGTCGGGAAGCAGCATGTCATTGTGCGCGTTGCCCGAGGGGATCATGGGCAGGCAGTTTTCGTGCTTTTCCACCAGGCAATCGAAGATGACCGGCCCTTCATAGTCCAGCATGGCGCGGATCGCGTCGTCCACCTCGTCGGGGTGGGTGGCGCGGATGCCCTTGCAGCCAAAGGCTTCGGCCAGCTTGACGAAGTCGGGCAGCGATTCCGACCAGGAATGCGAATACCGCTCGCCGTGCAGCAACTGCTGCCACTGGCGCACCATGCCCAGGCGTTCGTTGTTCAGGATGAACTGCTTGACCGGCGCGCGGAACTGCACCGCGGTGCCCATTTCCTGCATGTTCATCAGCCACGAGGCTTCGCCGGCAACGTTGATGACCAGCGCCTCGGGGTGGGCGATCTGCACGCCGATCGACGCCGGCAGGCCATAGCCCATCGTCCCCAGCCCGCCCGAGGTCATCCAGCGGTTCGGCCCGTCGAAATGCAGGAACTGCGCGGCCCACATCTGGTGCTGGCCCACCTCGGTGGTGACGTAGCGATCGCGGCCCCTGGTCAGCTCCTCGAGCCGCTGCAGCGCGTATTGCGGTTTGATCACCGTGCCCGAGCCCTTGTAGGCCAGGCAATTCACGGCCTTCCAGTCGTCGATCTGTTTCCACCACCTGGCCAACCCCTCGCGGTTGGTCTTGCGTCCGCGCGATTTCCAGATCTTCAGCAGATCCTCGAGCACATGGCCGACATCCCCGATGATCGGCAGATCGACGCGGATCACCTTGTTGATCGACGAGGGGTCGATATCGATATGGGCCTTGCGCGAATTCGGGCTGAAGGCGTTGACGCGGCCGGTGATGCGGTCGTCGAACCGGGCGCCGATGTTGATCATCAGGTCGCAGTCATGCATCGCCATGTTGGCCTCGTAGAGGCCATGCATCCCCAGCATTCCGATCCAGTTCTTGCCGCTGGCCGGATAGGCGCCCAGGCCCATCAAGGTCGAGGTCACCGGAATGCCCGAGGCGTCGGCCAGTTCGCACAGCAACTGACACGCGGCCGGGCCCGAGTTGATGACGCCGCCACCGGTATAGAGAACCGGGCGCTCGGCCTGTTCGATCAGCTCGACCAGTTGCGTGATCGCGTCCAGATCGCCCTTCACCCGGGGTTGGTAATGCTGGGTGCGGGCCTTCTGCGGCGGGATATAGGTGCCTTCCGCGAACTGCACATCCTTGGGGATGTCCACCAGCACCGGCCCCGGGCGCCCCGAGGTCGCCACATGGAACGCCTGATGAATGGTGTCGGCCAGCGTGTTCGGATCCTTCACCAGCCAGTTGTTCTTGGTGCAGGGGCGGGTGATGCCGACAGTGTCGGCTTCCTGGAAACCGTCGGTGCCGATCAGGAAGGTCGGCACCTGGCCCGACAGCACGACGACCGGAATGCTGTCCAGCAGCGCGTCGGTGATGCCCGTGACCGCGTTCGTTGCCCCGGGACCCGAGGTCACCAGCACGACGCCCGGTTTCCCGGTCGAGCGCGCATAGCCTTCCGCCATGTGCACGGCGCCCTGTTCATGGCGCACCAGAATGTGGCGGATCTCGTTTTGCTGGAAGATCTCGTCATAGATCGGCAGCACCGCGCCACCGGGATACCCGAACACGACCTCGACACCCTGATCCTTGAGCGCCTGAACGACCATCTTCGCACCCGTCATCTGCGAAGGCGCCATCTGCTGGGACATGATCTTCTCCACCTTGGTCTCGTGCCAGCCTTTGCCTCAGGCCAGCCGTTTGGGCAACAAAAAACCCCCGGTCTGGGGGTCAGCGGGGGGCTTCGGTGCAGGCTCAGGCCTGTCCGTCTGGTCCCCCGGAACTGATAAGTACTGCGGACATCCGCCTCTCCTCGCGTTCGCGGGGACATTACGTCCGCCGCGCAGCAGCGTCAACCGGCCTGCGCGCGACTTTCGAACCTGAATGCGCGATTTTCTTTGCAGAAATTGCGCCAGGCGGCATCTTTGCGCAAAAAATGACAATCGGTGGCGATCAGCGCACCGGCTTGCCCCCCGATTCGGGGGGCGGCAGGGTGATCGCCGCGACCTGTTCGGTGATCGGGCGCACCGCCAGCGGGTGCAGGTGGCGGGTATAGCTGTCGGGATCGCCCAGATCCTGCCACGCCCCGTCACGATAGACCTCGAGCGCGCCGAACCGGGCCTTGTAGGCCATCTTCGCACTGCCTGGCACCCAATATCCGAGATAGACATAGGGCAACCCGGCCTGCCGGGCCAGCGCCACATGATCCAGGATCATGTAGGTGCCCAGGCCGTCCTTGATGCGGTCGGGGTCATAGAACGAGTAGACCAGGCTCAACCCGTCATCCAGCACGTCGGTCAGGCAGACCGCGACCAGGCTGCGCCCGGAACCGCGCCCCGGGCGCGCGCCGCCGTCGGGCCGTTCGGTGTATTCGATCACGCGAGAGCGGACCGGCGTTTCCTCGATCATCGCGGCGAATTCGAAAATATCCATGTCGGCCATGCCGCCATCGGCGTGCCGGCTGTCCAGATAGCGGCGGAACAGGGTGAACTGCTCGTCCGTGGCCCAGGCGCTGGTGGCCTCGCGGTGCAGATGGGCGTTGCGGTTCTGCGTCTTGCGCTGGCTGCGGGTCGGCTGGAAATCGGCCACGCGGATGCGCGCCGACAGGCACGCCGCGCATTCCGAACACGCCGGCCGATACAGCACGTTCTGCGACCGCCGGAATCCCTGTTTGGACAACGTATCATTGAGCGCGCGCGCGCCGTCGCCGGTCAGGGCGGTGAACAGCTTGCGTTCGCTCTGCCCGGCCAGATAAGGGCAGGGCTGCGGCGCCGTGACATAGAATTGCGGCGCGATGGGCAGCGTATGGCGCATGACGGGCGCCCCATCCTTTCCAGTGCTCGGCGTGATCCGACGCGCCCTGATCCCTTGCGCGTCGGCGTCACGTTAGCAAGGCCGGTCCGTTCCGCCAAGTCCCGTGTTGGGCCGGGCGGGCCGGATCTCAGCGTTCGACGTAATCATTCAGGATCGTCGTGCCCAGGATCCAGTCGTTCAGGCCCTGACGATAGGGCGTGGTCAGCATCATCGCAACCGAGGCCACCTGCACCGGCACCACGATCATCGACGCCGAATAGATCACCGAATGCCACAGGCACAGGGTCGACCCGGGGCGTCCACCATCCAGGCGCCGCAACCGCAACGCGGCCACAAGCATCCCGGCGGTCGCGCCGTAACGGGTCAGCATGACCGTGCGATAGGCGATGGCGATCGCCCCCCAGATCAACGGGAAGATCAGGGCACCGAAGCCCAGTGTCAGGATGATCGCCACGACCGTCAGCAGCGCCGTCACCAGCAGGTCGATGAGCCAGGCCAGGAACCGCTTGGCGATGACATGGTCGTAAAAGGCGGGGTCGTCTTCGGGATGGGGCAGGCTCATTGCGTGAACGCGGCCTCGCGTGCGCCGCAGGCGGCGATCAGCGCGCCGGGTTCCACCGAAAAGACGTGATTGGGCGTGCCGGCGGCGGCAAAGACGACGGGGAAATCCCTGAGCCGGGGATCGGCGAAGATCACCGGCGCGGTCAGATGGCCCAGGGGCGCCACGCCCCCGATCGCAAACCCGGTGACGGCGCGCACGGTGTTGGCATCCGCGCGCTCCAGCGTCTCGCCCGCCAGGGCCGAGGCCTTGTCAGGGTCCAGCCGGTTGCCGCCGGCGGTCAGGAACAGATAGATGGCGCCGCCCGGTCCCTGGAAGATCAGGGACTTGACGATCTGGTCCAACCCACAGCCGCAGGCGGCCGCGGCCTCGTCGGCGGTGCGGCTGGGGCCGGGGTTCAGGATCTCGGCATCGAGACCGGCCTGTGCGATGGCCTCGGCCACGCGCTTCAGCGATTTGCTCATGGGTCGCTCCTGTTTGTGCCAAGATGGGCAGCCTGCAGGGCGCCCGCAACCCCGTCGCCCGAGGTCGGGTCCAAAATTCGCCGACCAGCGCCTTACTTGCGGAACTTGTCCAGGCTGACAACCTCGCCAGCCTTGGGCGGCTCGGGTTCGGAATGCAGCAGTTCGGCGTCGTCCGCGTCCTCGTCGTCGTCCTCGTCGTCGTCATCAAGTTGCGTTTCGAACTTGAGGCCGAACTCCACCGACGGATCGACAAAGGTCGAGATGGCGTCGAACGGGATATACAGCGGCTCGGGCTGGTTGCCGAAGTTCAGGGTGACGGCAAAGCCGGCTTCGTCCACCGTGAGGTTCTCATACCAGTTCTGGATCACGATCGTGATCTCGTCCGGGTAGCGCGCGCGCAGCCAGTCCGCCATCTCGACCCCCGGATAATGGGTGTTCAGCGTGATGAAGAAGTGATGCGCGCCGGGCAGGCCGTCCTGCTCGACGCGGGTCATCACCTCGCGGATCAGACCACGCATGGCCTGATGCATGAGGTTGCCGTAATCGATTCCGCGGTCCATGCCTGCCCCCGTTTCGTTTCGGTCAGCATAGGGTTTTCATCGCCGAAGAAAAGCCTTCAGCGCATTCGCGGGTGCAGAAAACCGATCCGGTGGACCGGTGCGCCGCCCGGGGCGCGGGCGAGTGGCGGGATCAGTTCGCGCAGAAGCTTGTCGCGCATGGCGCGGGCGAAATCGCTGTGTTGCTGGGCGGTGACGACAAAGCCGCCGGGCGTGACGACGTGGCGGCGGTAGAAATTGGTGATCGACTGGCCCGTTGCCGCGCCCTCGATGGCCAGACCGTTGATGGTGATGCCGCGTTCCCAGGCCGCACGGCGCGCGCGTCCGACACGGAACCCCTCGTTCTCGTCGCCATCGCCCGAGACGTCGATCACCCAATGCGCGCAGTCCCGCACCTGATCGAACAGCCCGGCCGCCAGGTCGATCGCGTCGCCCACCGCGGTATTGCCGCCGGCATGGGCGCGCGGCAGCCCGGCGATGCGCCCGGCCAGACGGGCGACCTGGGCGGGCTCGGCGATCCGGGTCCAGGGCACGGCCACCGTCTGTTCCATCGCGCCCGACCACTGGACCACCGCCAGCGCCACGCGACCGCGCACCAGGGCATCACTCACGTCCGGATCGCGCAGGGCCTGAGCAACCCCGCGCGTCTGCAGGCCGAATTCATAGGCATCGACCGACCCCGACACATCCATCGCCAGAACCAGCGCGATGTCGCAGGCGCGGGCGGGCAACGGCAGAGCGAGGAGCGCCGTCATCAGCAGGGACAGAACGGGCAGGGCGCGCGACATGACCCAGAGTGCCACGCGCGCGCCGAACGGGCAACGTCAAGAAGACCGGGGGCCAAGAAGACCGGGGGCCAGGCTATCCGAGGGGGAAGTGCAGGCTTCTGTTGCCAGGTGCCTGCGAACCCCGCCTGACGCGGCTAAGCGCCAGGGCTTAAGATCGGTTTAGGTCAGCTGCTTACGCAGCGACGGCCACCGGAGCACGGTTGTCATTGGCAACTGTACGATTTGCACCGATAACGGTGGTGGCTCACCGGGACAAAGCAAACCCCTTTAGACGTTCGTCGATCCTGTTTCGGCCCCATTTGCCCCCAATGAAGGACTTTGGTGGAGCCGCCGGGTACCGCCCCCGGGTCCGATCCGCTTATTCCGAGCGCGTTTATGTCCATAGTCCCCGTTGCCGGGAACACGGCCAATATAAGGGGAGGGCCGCGCGGCCTCAAGAGGGGATCAGGCGGCGCGTCTCAATCGCCGTGGCCCCCATGGGTGCGATCCTCGCGCGCCTGACGGATCGCATCGGAAAAGGCCCCCGCCAGCATGCCGGTCGGCAGGGCAATGATGCCGATCCCGCACAGCGCCGTCACGGCTGCCAGAAAGCGCCCCAGCGGCGTCACGGGCACCACGTCGCCGTAGCCTACCGTCGTCAGGGTCTCGACCGCCCACCACATCGCGCGGGGGATCGATCCGAAGGCCTCGGGCTGGGCGGTGGATTCGACGAAATACAGCAGGGTTGACGCGGCCAGCATCAGTGCGAACGCCAGACCGAACGCCAGCGACAGTTCGGTCGAGCGCGACCTGATCGCGACATAGACCAGGTTCAGCGCGCGACTGAACCGCCCCAGCCGGGCCAGCCGGATCAACCGGGTCAGTTGCAGCAGCCGGAAAACCGCGACCTCGAGCCCCAGATACGGCGTGACGAAGGTCACCAGAACCGCGAGGTCCAGCAAGGCCGCCGGCGACAGCGCATAATGCGCCATGCTGCGAACCTTGGGGTTCAGCGGCGCGACCCACAGGCGCAGCACATATTCCACCGCAAAGAAGACGAACAGCACGCCCTTCAGCACGGTCGACAGCCCGCCATAGTGGCGGATGAAATGCACCTCGGTTTCCAGGACGCCGATGATCACCAGCATCAGGATGCCGGCAACAACCAGCTGGTTGAAGCCGGACAGCCCGGGTTCGGTGTTCATCTCGGGGTCGATGACGGTCGAAAGCCTGTGACGCAGCGTGGTGGCCATGACCCTGGATCACTCTTCCAGAGGGGTGAGCCGCTGCACCGGCGGCAGGCGAAGGTCCCGCATCTTCGGCGGGCGTTCGACGGGCTGCGCATCGTCGGCGCCGCCATTCGCGCGCTCGATCTCGAAGCTCCACAATTCCGTCAGCGCCGCGCGCGTATCCTCGACCCGGCCGCCGGCGATGCCATTGGCGATGCGGACATGATAGGACAGGTAGCGCGCGCGCAGGCGGGTGGGATAGCCGCCATCCGGCGCCAGCGCGAACTCGGCCTCGACCAGGCCCTGGGTCAGCATCGCCATGGCCGGGTTCCCCGAGGCCGCCGCCAGCGCCAGATTCATCCGCTTCATCGAGGTGACAAACGCGTCCTCGGCCAGCGCGAAATCCGACTGCAGGTCGATCTCGGCCCGCAGGTCGGTGATATCGGCCTTGCGCAGCACGGCCAGTTCGGCGCATCCCAGCTGCATCTGGATCCGCGCCTCGGTCAGAAAGGGGCGGTGGGCGTTGTTTTCAGCCCGGGTGGACAGCGCGATCAGGGCAGCGATCTGCTCTCCGGCAACGGCGGGGTCGGGGCTGGTCACGAAGGCCCCGCCACCCGCGCCACGCCGCGAGGTGATGAGACCGCGCGCCGACAAGCGGCCCAGAGCCTCGCGCAGGGTCGGGCGCGACACTTTGAAATAGGCGCAAAGGTCGGCCTCGGACGGCAGACGATCGCCCGCGACGTAATGACCCGAGACGATGTTGTCTTGCAAGATACCGGCAATCGCGCTGGCGCGATCAGGGCTCTTGCCCTCTGGGGGTAAGGGCGATTTCATGGGGTCAACCTGCTCGATTCAAGGTGTTTTTATTGTCTGTCAATAGAATGTCAGACCTCGGGATTCCTGTCAATCCGCGCTGTGCTCTGGTCGGCGGGGTGGCGCCGTCCTATCGTTGCGCAAAACACGGAGATTCGCATGGCCCTGGACATTGATTTCACACGCGCCCAATTCCCGGCCTTTGCCGAGCCCGCCCTGCAGGGTCAGGCGTTCTTCGAGAACGCCGGCGGCAGCTATACATGCAAGCCGGTGATCGACCGGTTGACGCGCTTCTATCACCAGCGCAAGGTGCAGCCCTATGCCCCCTACGAGGCCAGCCGGCTGGGCGGCGCCGAGATGGACGAGGCCCGCACCCGTCTGGCGGCGCTGATGGGGGTGGATGTGGACGAGGTGTCCTTTGGCCCGTCGACAACCGCGAACACCTATGTCTTGGCGCAGGCGTTCCGGCAGCATCTGGTGCCAGGGGACGCGATCGTCGTCACCAATCAGGACCACGAGGCCAACACAGGCCCATGGCGGCGGCTTGCGGACAGCGGCATCGAGGTGCGCGAATGGCAGATCGACCCGGTGACGGGCCACCTGCCGCTGGACCGTCTGGCGCCGTTGCTGAAGGGTGCGAAACTGCTGTGTTTCCCGCATTGCTCGAACGTGGTGGCCGAGGTGAACCCCGTGCCCGAGATCGCCGCCATGGCCCATGCCGAGGGCGCGGTCGTATGCGTCGATGGCGTCAGCTATGCGCCGCACGGGTTTCCCGATATCGATGCGCTGGGGGCGGATATCTACCTTTTTTCGGCATACAAGACCTATGGCCCGCATCAGGGGATCATGGTCATCCGCCGGGCGCTGGGGATGGCGTTGCCCAACCAGGGGCACTATTTCAATGGCGACACCCTCTACAAACGGTTCACGCCCGCCGGCCCCGATCACGCGCAGGTCGCCGCCTGTGCGGGCATGGCCGATTATGTCGATGCTCAGGCGGCCCATCACGGCGGGGCGGACCTGCCCGCCAAGGCGCGCGCGGCGCTGGTGCACGACCTGATGCGCCGCCATGAAACCGCGCTGCTGCAACCCTTGCTGGATTACCTGGGCAACCGCAACGACCTGCGCCTGCTGGGGCCCAGGCAGGCCTCGGGCCGGGCGCCCACGGTTGCCGTCATGGCCGAACGGCGCGGCGAGGACATCGCCCGTGACCTGGCGGCGCAGGGCATCATGGCGGGCGGTGGTGATTTCTACGCGGTGCGCGCCCTGGCGGCACAGGGCGCAAACCCGGACCACGGAGTGCTGCGGCTGAGTTTCGTGCACTATACCAGCCAGGCCGAGGTCGATCGCCTGATCGCCGCGCTGGACCGGGTGCTGTGACCCCGCTGCTGCTGTGGTTCCGCCGTGACCTGCGGCTGGACGACAACCCCATGCTGGCGGCCGCCGCCGCGACAGGGCGGCCGCTGATCCCGGTGTTTGTCGCGGATGCGGCGGTCACCGGGCTGGGCGCCGCGGCGCGGTGGCGCATGGGGCAGGCGGTGCAGAGCTTTGCGCGCAGTCTGGACGCGCGGGGCCTGCGCCTGATCCTGCGGCGCGGCCCGGCCTTGCCGACGCTGCTGGCGCTGGCGCAGGAAACCGGCGCAGGCGGGGTCTTCTGGACCCGTCTCTATGAGCCGCAAACCCGCGATCGCGATGCCCTTGTCAAGGAAACACTGCGTTCCCAAGGGCTTGAAGCGCAATCTTTCGACGGGCACACTTTGGTCGAGCCATGGCAACTCAGCCCGGCAAGTGGGCCGTTCTACAAGGTTTTCACACCGTTCTGGAAGGCCCTGCAGGCGCGCGGCGTGCCCAGCCCGGTCGAGGCGCCCGCGCGCCTGATCCCGCCCGCCACCTGGCCCGGGTCCGAGGACCTGGACGCCTGGCGGCTGGGGGCTGCGATGAATCGCGGCGCGCCGGTGCTGGCCCGATACGCCGAAATCGGCGAGGCGGCGGCGCAGGCGCGGCTGGCACGCTTCCTGGCCGGCCCCGTCGACCGCTATGCCGAGGATCGCGACCATCCGGCGCTTCCGGCCACCTCGGGCCTGTCCGAGAACCTGACCTATGGCGAGATCGGACCGCGACGGATCTGGCACGCCACCCCGCCGGGCCCGGGCGGCGCGACCTTTCGCAAGGAACTGGCCTGGCGCGATTTTGCGCATCACCTGATGTTCCATACCCCGCACCTGCTGACCGAGGCCTGGCGCCCCGACTGGGCCGGGTTTCCCTGGCAGGGAGAAAGTGACGTGGCGGAAGCCTGGAGGCGCGCCCAGACCGGCGAGGCCCTGGTCGATGCCGGCCTGCGGCAAATGTATGTGACCGGGTCCATGCACAACCGTGTCCGCATGGTTGTTGCAAGTTTTCTCACCAAGAACCTGATTACCCATTGGAAAATCGGCATGGACTGGTTTGCCGACTGTCTGACCGACTGGGACCCGGCCTCGAACGCGATGGGGTGGCAATGGGTGGCGGGGTCAGGCCCCGATGCGGCGCCCTATTTCCGCGTGTTCAATCCGGAGACGCAGGCAGAGAAATTCGATAAAACAGGCGCTTACAGGCGAATGTTCATTGCCGAACTTTCGCCGGAACCCGGCCCCGATGCCCTGGCCTGGTTCGACGCGGCGCCGCGATCCTGGCACCTGGACCCCCGGGCGTCCTATCCGCAAAGGATTGTCACGCCGGCCGAGGGGCGCGCGCGCGCGCTGGCCGCCTACGAGGGATTTCGCGCCGCCGGACAGGGCTAAATTTCCTTTTGCAACCGGGCCGGCGGGCGCTAGTCTTTCCCCAACAGAAGCAAAGACTTCGACAGGGGGACACATGGAATTTCTGACCACGACCGAGGGGCAGTCGGATCTGCCCCGCTATTTCAAACCGGTCTTTGCCCAGTTGCGGCGCATGACCTATGGCCGTCTTGACATCGTGCTGCCCGATGGTCGCCGGTTCCGCGCCCAGGGCAGCGATCCCGGACAGGCGGCCGAGGTGCGCGTGCACAACCCCGATGCCTTTGCCCGTCTGATCCGCGAGGGCGATCTGGGGTTTGCCGATGCCTATATCGACGGATGGTGGAGCACGCCTGACCTGCAGGCGATGATGGATGTCGTGTTCAAGGACAACCCGGCGCTTCTGGACGAGTTCACCGGCATGGCCCTGGTGCGCACCTATGAGCGCGTGCGCCACTGGCTGCGCGGCAACTCGCGCAAGCAGGCGCGGAAGAACATCGCCTATCACTATGATCTCGGGAATGATTTCTACTCGCTCTGGCTCGATGACAGCATGACCTATTCGTCGGCGCTGTTCCGCACCGGGCAGGAAAGCCTGGAACGTGCCCAGGAACAGAAATACGAGGCCCTGGTGGATTCCCTCGGTCTGAAGGCCGGCGATCATGTGCTGGAGATCGGCTGCGGCTGGGGCGGGTTCGCGGAATACGCCGCCGGCAAGCGCGGGCTCAAGGTCACGGGCCTGACCATCAGCCAGGCCCAGCATGATTTCGCGGTGGAACGGATGCGCCGCGCCGGGCTCAGCGACAAGGTCCAGATCAAGTTGCAGGATTACCGCGACGAGGCCGGCCGATACGACGGCATCGCATCGATCGAGATGTTCGAAGCGGTGGGCGAGAAATACTGGCCGGCCTATTTCAACACCGTGCGCGACCGCTTGAAGGACGGGGCGCGGGCGACGATCCAGGTCATCACCGTGCCGGACGAACGCTTTGCAACCTATCGCAAGAACGTGGATTTCATCCAGAAATACATCTTCCCCGGGGGGATGCTGATCTCGCCCGCGCGCTTCGCGCAAGAGGCCCAGAAAGCCGGGCTTGGATGGTTGTCGTCGATCGAGTTCGGGGAAAGCTACAGCCAGACCTTGCGCCGCTGGCACGAAACCTTCACCGAGACCTGGGACCGCATCCAGACGCTGGGCTATGACGCCAGGTTCAAGCGGATGTGGGATTTCTACCTCACCTCTTGCGCCGGCGCGTTTCACACGGGTATCTGTGACGTGACCCAGATCACCCTGCGCCGTCCCGCCTGACCCCGGACTGTGGCAGGGCACGGGCAGGAGGTGCCATGTTTACGTTGATCCAGCCGATCGCCGCCGTGTTTTTCGCGGTGTTCGCGGCCTATTGTTCCAAGCAGTTCGAACTCCTGCATTTCGGCGAGATGCGCGACGGGTCGTCGCTGCCGCTGTGGTCGGCGGGCGTCGCCGCCGTCGTCGGCTGGCTGTTCGTCGGCCGCCGTATCGGCCGGGCGATCTGGCATTCGGTGTATCAGGGCGTGCAGGGCGTCGTTCTGGCGGCCATCGCCATTTCCGCGGTGATGGCCGTGGGCGAGGTTTTCTATCGCGGCTATCACCGGCGCTATGACGAACCGATGGAGGCCCTGACAGGCTATTTCTCGATCGTCATCGACTGGTTGCGCGAAATGCTGGTGCAGGACTTCCTGGTGCTGACACTGGGCGGCGGCGTGGTGATCGGTCTGGTCCTGCATGTGCTGTGGTTGCTGATGGAACGGCGCCGCAATGACCGGGGCTGAACCGCTCTTTCTCTACGGCACCTTGCGCCATCCCCCGCTGTTCGCTGCGGTCGCGGGCGAACCCTTGCGGGCCGAGGGTGCGCATCTGGACGATCACGCGATTTGCCATGCGATTGCGCCCTCGGGCAAGACGCTGGATTTTCCGCTGTTCCTCGCGCGTGCCGGGGCCGTGGCGCAGGGGCTTCTGGTGCGTCCGGGGCCTCAGGCGCGGGCGCGGCTGGACGATTACGAACGCGCCTTTGGCTATGACCCCGTGTCGATCACGGTCATGCAGGACGCAGGCCCGGTTCAGGCCCTGATCTATCTGCCGCGCGCCGGGCTTTGGCAGGGGGGCGCGGACTGGTCGCTGGACACCTGGGTGGACCGTGCCGGGGCGCTTGCCGTCGAAACCGTGGCCGAGGTGATGGCCCTGGTGCCCGATACCGCGCCCGATGCCATCATCGAACGCTACCCGATGCTCAAGGTGCGCGCGGCCAGCCGGATGCGCGCCCGCGCCGAGCCCGCGCCAGCCACCCTGCGCCGGACGATGGTGCCAGGCGATGTGCAGGTGGCGGCGCATCGCCATCCCTACAGCTGGTTCTTCGGGGTCGAGGAAACCGACCTGCGCTTTCGGCGGTTTGACGGAACTCACAGCGAAACCGTCACGCGCGCCGGCTTCATCATGGGCGATGCGGTGACGGTGCTGCCCTATGACCCGGTGCGCGACACGGTGATGCTGGTCGAACAGTTCCGCTATGGCCCCTATGCGCGCGGCGATCTCAACGCCTGGTCACTGGAGCCGATCGCCGGGCGCATCGATCCCGGCGAAAGCCCCGATGCCGCCGCCCGGCGCGAAGCGCGCGAAGAGGCGCGCCTGACCATGAGCGCCCTGCATCAGGTCGCGCGCTACTATGTCAGCCCGGGTGCGGTGACGGAATACATCGTCAGTTTCGTCGGTCTGGCGGCGCTGCCGCAGGCGGCCGAGGGGGTGAGCGGGCTCGAAACCGAGGCCGAGGACATTCGCGCCCATGTCATTCCCTTCGATCGCCTGATGGCCCTGGTCGCCAGTGGCGAGGCCGAGAATGGCCCCCTGCTGATTTCGGCGCAGTGGCTGGCGCTCAACCGGGCGCGGTTGCGCCAGATCTGAAACGGCCGCCGAGTTTCCGCTTTCTGGCCATGATTTCGCCTGCTTGCCCCCTCATTCCTGACCCGTTGGGGTATGAGGTAACGAGGTGTTCCATGTCCGGCATTCTGAGATATCTGGCCCGATTCCGATCCGGTGACGACGGCGCCGTCACGGTCGATTGGGTGGTTCTGACCGCGGCCGTCGTCGGCCTGGGGCTGGCCACCGTGGTTGCGGTGCGCAACGGCACCGGCGCGCTGGCAACGGACATCGACACCGCGCTCTCGGGGGCGACGGTGGCGACGCTGGGCTCGCTTGGCAGCGATGGCACGACGGGCGGGATCCTGGCCATCGACCCGCCGGTGCTGACCCTGCCGCCGCCGCCCTGATACGACAGGGCGCGGGGCCTCAGCCGTGGCGCCGCGCCGCGATCATGCAGCTGGCCGCACAGATCAGGGCCAGCAGCACGCCCCCGGCCAGGATGGCCGGGTGACCCGCGACGAAATGCGCGAGGATCGCCGCCAGAAAGGCCGCGATCATGGTCGAGACCCCGCCCACGACAGACGCCGCCATGCCCGCGACATGGCCCATCGGTTCCAGCGCCAGCGCGTTCAGGTTGCCGACCAGGAACCCGATGGAAAAGAACTGCGTCAGCATGAAGGCAATGAACAGCGGAAATCCCGCCAGCGGCAGATCGAACCCGAAGCACAGCAGGCTGACGGTCACCATGGTGATCTGCATCGTCAGGGCCACGGCCACCATGCGGCGCATGCCGAAGCGCACGACGACCCGCGCGTTGATCAGGCTCGATGGCGCGGACAGAAGCGCGACCAGGGCAAACCACGACGGAAACTCGGCTGCCTTGCCAAAGGCCAGGTCGAACACCTGGGCAACCGTGCTGATCCACAGCAGCATCGTGGTAAAGGTAAAGGTCAGCGCCGCCAGATACAGCCGCACCTGCGCGTGACCCAGAACCGTTTTCAGCGCCGCCCACAGGGGGCCGACGGCCAGCCGGCGGCGGTTTTCCGCGCTCAGGGTCTCGGGTTGGCGCAGGCCCAGCCACAGGAAGGACACCGTTCCGAACACGAGAAAACTGAAAAAGATCGCCCGCCAGCCAAAGGCCGCGCCCAGCATCGACCCCATGAACGGCGCGATTGCGGGAAACAGCGTGAACACCGTCATGCCAAAGGAGACGACGCGCGCCATCTGACGGCCTGAATACAGGTCGCGGACCATGGCCTGACTGACCGTCCGGGGCGCCGAGCTGCCCAGACCCTGCACGAAGCGGGCGGCCAGCAGCACGGTCAGGCTCTGCGACATGGCGGCCACGACCGCCGCCACCATATACAGCGCGATCCCGGCCAGGATCACCGTCTTGCGGCCAAAGGCGTCCGAAATCGGCCCCATCGTGAAGGTGCCCAGCCCCAGGCCGATCATGAACACCGTGATGACCAGTTGCGCCTGTTCGGGGGCCAGCGGCGCCAGATCCTCGCCGATCGGGCGCAACAGGGGCAGCATCGCGTCGACCGAATAGGCGACGGTGGCCATCAGCAGCGCCAGAAGCGCGATGAACTCGGGAAAGGCGAGGGGTTTGGTGCGGGGTGTCATGCGCTGGCCACCAGATCGTCGATCAGCCGGGTCCAGACCTCGGGCGGTTGCGCCCCGGCCAGGACGTATTTGCGACCGATCAGAAACCCGGGAACCCCGGTCAGCCCCCGCTCGCGGATCATGGCGTCGCGCTCGCGGATGTCCTGAACATCGGCGTCGGTCGCCAGCAGGCGCGTGGTCATCGCCACGTCCAGTCCGGCCGCGCCGGCAACCTCGGCCAGGACGGCCGGATCGCCGATGTCGCGCCCTTCGGCGAAATAGGCACGGAACAGGGCGCTGACCACCGCGCTCTGACGCCCTTCCAGACCCGCCCAATGGATGAGCCGATGGGCATCCAGCGTCGAGGGCGTGCGCCGGATGCGGTCCAGGTGAAAGGGCAGGCCCATCGCCTCGGCGGCCTCCTGGATCGGCAGATAGGCCTTGAGGATGCCGTCGGCGTCGCCGAACTTGGCCTGCATATACTCCAGCCGGTCCATGCCGGCGCGCGGCATGGACGGGTTCAGCATGAAGGGATGCCATTCGATCAGGAACGGATGGTCCGGCCGGCTTTCCAGCGCGGCTTCCAGCCGGGCCTTGCCGATATAGCACCAGGGGCAGATCGGATCCGAGAAGATGTCGAGTTTGGTGGTCATTCCGGTCTCCATCCCTGCCGCAGGGCGCGGCGGTTGATCTTTGCGTTGGCGCCTTTGGGCAGCGCGGCGACGCTCTGAAAGAGGCGCGGCTGCTTGTAGCGCGCCAGGTGCTGCGCCGCGTGATCGGCCAGCGCGGTCTCGGTCACGGGCAGCGGACCGGGCACATAGAACAGACCGATCACGCTGACACCGTCGCGCACGGGCAGTTCCACCGCCGCGCATTCCGCGACGCCTGGGTGGCTGGCCATGGCGCGCTCGACCTCGAGCGGCGACACCCGGTAGCCGCCCGCGTTCATCATGTCGTCGTCGCGCCCCAGGTAGCGGATCGCGCCGTCGTCATCCATGCTGACCGTGTCGCCGGTCAGAAACCAGCCGCCCGCGAATTTCGCGGCCGTTTCTTCGGGTTGCCCCCAATAGCCCAGGAACAGGCCCGGATCGGCCGCCCCCACCGCCAGGACGCCCGCTTCGCCGCGCGGCACCGGCGCACCGTCGGGGCCCAGCACGGCAATGCGGCGCCCGGGTTGCGCATAGCCCGAGGTCCCCTCGGGTGCCGGCCGGTCGGGCGAGGCCGAGACATAGGTCGACACCTCGGACATGCCCAGGGCCTCGTAGATCGGGGTTCCAGTGGCCTCGGTCCAGGCGTGCCGGGTGGTGTCGGGCAGCTTCTCGCCCGCCGACAACCCATGCCGGAGGCGCGGCATCGGTGCCAGCGGGACACGCAGCATCTGGCGATAGACCCCGGGTGCGGCGGCAAAGATCGTGGCGTCGAAGCGTTTCAGCAACAGCGGCAACTGCGCGGGCGTGATCCCCGCGCCGGGGATCAGCGCCGTCGCCCCGATCGCCCAGGGGTCCATCAGGCCGGTGCCCAGGGTATAGGTCCAGTTGAAGGCACCGGCATGCAGCAGGCGGTCGTCGGGCGTCAGCCCATACCAGCCCTGCCACATCATCCGCCGCGCCCAGACCGCGCGATGGGCATGCATCACCGCACGCGGCCGCCCCGACGTTCCCGAGGTGAAGATCAGATAGGCCAGCCGGTCGGGATCGCCCATCGCCCAGGCGCAGGCGGGCAGGGCGCGCATCGCCGTCAGCGCCGTCAGGTCGATCACCGGCGCCTCACCCTCGGGCAGGGCGATGCCGGGGGCTGCGATGATCGCGGCCGGCGTGACCTGCGCGGCCATGGCGGTGATTTCCTCGGCCGTCAGTTGTGACGATGTCGGCACCGGCACCAGCCCGACGGCGATGCAGCCCAGAAAGGCCAGCGGGAAATCCACCGTGTTTCCCACCCGCAGCAGCACCCGGTCGCCGGGTGTCAGCCCCGCCGCGATCAGCCCGGTGCCGATGCCCCGCACCGCCCCGGCCAGCGCCGCATAGGACCAGCGTTCCGCCCCCGACAGGGTGAGGATCTGCAAGGCGATCTTGTCGGGCGTGCGGTCCCGGGCCTCGAGCACATGGCGCGCCAGATTGAACGGGGCGGGCGGCAGGGCAAGGGAACCGGAGTCAATTAACGCGTGCATGAAATCGAGCTAACCTTTTGCGCCCACCGGGGCAAGAGGGCGGCCCGGGGCGGGACCTCGACATTCGGGCGGATTTGTCGCAGAACCGCGTCATCATGAGCGATCTGTCCAACCCGATGATTTCCCGCATCGTCCGTTCCGACGGCGAAGAGGCGCTGGCGACCCCCGTCGATCTGGCCGAGCGCGTGCGCAATCTGCGCAAGGAGCGTGGCTGGACGCTGGAACAGGCCGCCCAGGCCGCCGGACTGGCACGGTCAACCCTGTCCAAGATCGAGAACGGCCAGATGTCGCCCACCTATGACGGGCTCAAGAAACTGGCCGAGGGGCTGGGGATTTCCGTGCCGCAGCTTTTCACCCCGCCGCGCAGCGCGTCGCCCGGTGGCCGGATGACCACGACCCGCGCGGGCGAGGGCGAGGCGCATGTCACCACCACCTACGAGCACGAGCTTCTGTCCGGCGGGTTGACACGCAAATCCATGCTGCCCTACCGCGCCCGCATCCGCGCCCGCGCGTTCGAGGATTTCGATGGCTGGGTGCGTCACGACGGCGAGGAATTTCTCTATGTGCTGACCGGGCAGATCCGGTTGCTGACCGAATTCTACGCGCCGATCGACATGAAGCGCGGCGACAGCGCCTATTACGACGCCTCGATGGGCCACAATGTCATCAGCCTGAGCCCCGAGGACGCGACGATCCTGTGGGTCACATCGCTGGATTGAGCGCCGCGCAGGGCGGCGCCGGTCGCCGCGTCCGCGTCAGTGACTGAACCAGCCGCGCACCGCGTTGGCGCCGCCGGAAATGTCGCGGCCGATCCCTTCGACGGTATTGCAGCCGGCCAGCGTCGCCAGCATCAGCGCGAGGGCAAGCACGATTCGTGTGTTCATTCCTGAAACCACCATACTTCGGGCAGGAAGCCGGTCCAGTCACCATATATGGGCAAGGTTTCGGGATAATGCAACCCTTCGGCCACCGCCAGCCGGCTGACAGGCGAGAACCAGAACGGGATCACATAGCGCCCCGCCATCAGCACCCGGTCCAGCGCGCGCACGGCGGCGGTGAAATCCTCGGGGTCCTGCGATTCCAGCATGGTGGCGATCATCGCGTCGACCGCCGGGTCATGCACGCCGGCCCAGTTCCGGGTGCCGGGGTCGGTCACGCCGTTCGCCCCCCAGTACAAGGTCTGTTCGTTGCCCGGGCTCAGCGACATCAGGCGCAACAGATAGGTCATGTCGAAGTCATAGCCATTGGTGCGCTGGACGTATTGCGCGGGGTCGATCACCGTCACGCGAGCGTCGATCCCCAGGGTTTGCAGCGCCTCGACATAGGCGGCGGCAATGGTCTGATAGTCGGTCTGCCCCTGCATCAGCAGGATCTCGAAGCGGAAGGGCGTGCCATCGGCGGCGCGCAGGATGCCGTCGGCATCGGGGCGCCAGCCCGCCTGATCCAGCAGACGCATCGCGGCGCGCAGATTGCGGCGGTTCGCGCGGCCATCGCTGACGGGCAGGCTGTAGCCCTCGAGCGCGCCGGGCAGCAGCGTGTCGGCAAAGGGTTCCAGAAGCGCCCGCACCCGCCCCTCGGCGGCACCGGGGCGCATACCCAGCACCGAATTGCCGAAATACGAGGTGATGCGCGGTTCGGTCCCGCCGGTGACGGTGGTGTTGATCCGCTCGAAATCGAAGGCGAGGATCAGCGCCTCGCGCACCCGCCAGTCCGCGAATTGCGGCCGGCGCGTGTTGAAGACAAACCCTGACATGCCCGATGGCCGTTGATGCGGTATTTCAACCCGGCGCACCCGCCCGTCGGTCACGGCGGGGAAATCGTAGCTGTCGGCCCAACGGGCTGCGTTCGGTTCGCGCCAGACGCTGATCAGCCCGCTCTTGAAGGCCTCGAAGGCGACCGACGCATCGCTGTAATATTCATACCGGATCTCGTCGATGTTGTTCTGGCCGCGAAAGAAGGGCAGGTCGTTGCCCCACCAGTCCGCGACCCGGCGAAAGGTGATCGAGCGACCGGGATCGACCTCGGCCACGGTATAAGGCCCCGAACCGATCACCGGGGTCAGCGCGGACTGGGCGAAATCCCGCCCACCGGCACTCACGTCGAATTGAGACCGTTGCAGGATCGGGCGCAGCCCGAGGATCAGCGGCAGCTCGCGGTCGGGCTCGGTAAAGGTGAAGCGGATCGATCGGGGCCCCACCTGCTCCATGGTGGCGATCTTGTCCCATGCGGTGCGATACCGCGGGTGTCCCTGGGTGCCGAGGGTCCGGAAGGACCACAGGACATCGTCCACCGTGACCGGGCTGCCATCCGAGAATCGCGCCTCGGGGCGTAACGTGAAGGTGACGGACTCGCGGGCCGAATCGGTCTCGACCGACTCGGCCAGGACGCCATACAGGGTGAATGGTTCGTCGTAACTGCGCCCCAGAAGCGATTGAACCGTCAACAGGTTGACGCCCCAGGGGGCCGAACCGCGCAAGATGAAGGGATTGAGCGAATCAAAGCTGCCGATCTCGGCGAAAACGATTCGCCCGCCCTGGGGGGCCTGGGGGTTGGCATAGGGCAGCGACGCGAAATCTTGTGGCAGGGCGGGCCTGCCATACATAGCGATGCCATGGGTCGGCAGGTCCTGCGCCGTGGCGGTGAATGGGGGGAAAACCAGGACCACCAGTGCCAGAATGGAAACAATCATGGGGTGAAAACGGTGATTTCTGCGCATGGTCGAAACGATCCCCCGGTGCCGTTGGCGTTCCGGTCCTGCCTACAGGGGGGCTGGGGGGCTGTAAACTTTAAGCTTGGAGTCGTCTCAAGGATTGGCTATAAGTATCTCACTGCTCGATAGGTTTCTTGCCTGTATGAAACCTGCCTCAACGACTGACGCCCGCCTTGCGCGGGCGTTTTTTTTGGCCTCCTGATCGGGCGCCGGCATCGCGCTGTTCCCGCTAACGTGTAGTCGCCCGCGGATTTCGCGCTGGCCTGCGCGCGTGGCCCGCGTATGCTGCGACCGCGAAACATCATCGACAGGAGAGTCAGATGGATAAGCCTCTTTCAGGCCGCCGCGCCATCGTCACCGGATCGAACTCGGGCATCGGGCTGGGCACCGCCGAGGCGCTGGCCGCAGCCGGCGCCGAGGTCGTGCTGAATTCCTACACCGATCGCGACGAGGACCACGCCCTGGCCAGGGACGTGGCCGCACGCCACGGCACCAGCGTGCGCTATATCAAGGCCGACATGTCGAAGCCCGAGGAATGCCGCGCGCTGGTGCAGCAGGCCGGCGGATGCGACATCCTGGTGAACAACGCGGGCATCCAGCATGTCGCCAAGATCGAGGACTTCCCGATCGACAAGTGGAACGCGATCATCGCGATCAACCTGAGCGCCGCCTTCCACACCACCGCCGCCGCGCTGCCAGGCATGTATGCCAACGGCTGGGGGCGGGTGGTGAACATCGCCTCGGCGCACGGGCTCAGGGCGTCGCCGTTCAAATCGGCCTATGTCGCCGCCAAACACGGGATCGTCGGCCTGACCAAGGTGACGGCACTGGAAGCGGCCGGCAAGGGCATCACCGCGAACGCCATCTGTCCGGGCTATGTGCTGACCCCGCTGGTCGAGGCCCAGATCCCCGACCAGATGAAGACGCACAACATGGACCGGGAAACGGTGATCCGCGAGGTGATGCTGGATCGCCAGCCCTCGCGCCAGTTCGCCACGGTCGAGGAGATCGGCGGCACCACGGTCTTTCTGTGCTCGGCCGCCGCGGCGCAGATCACCGGCACGACCATTTCGGTCGATGGTGGCTGGACCGCCGAGTGAGAGCGAAGAAACGCATCAACCTGGCCCTCCAGGGCGGAGGCGCGCATGGCGCCTTCACCTGGGGGGTGCTGGATCGGCTGCTCGACGAGGATTGGCTGGAGATCGCCGCGATCTCGGGCACATCGGCGGGGGCGCTGAATGGCGCGGCGTTCAAGGCCGGCATGGCCACCGGCGGGCGCGATGGCGCCCGCACGGCGCTGCGCGCCCTGTGGGAGCGTGTCGGCGGGTTCGAGGACGTGCCCGGTATCGACTGGTTCAAGCCGTTCATGGCCGGGGCGGAATACGCGGCCTCGGTCGCGCAGAGCTTCCTTCCGGTATCGCCCGCCGATATCGCGGCCCAGGTGGTCAGCCCCTATGACTGGGGCCCGCTGTGGTCCAATCCGCTGGAACCCGCCGTGCGCGCGCTGAAGATCGACGAGGTGCACGCCCATGCCGGCCCGCAGCTTTTCGTGGCGGCGACAAACGTGCATACCGGCAAGGTCCGGGTCTTTGGCGACGGCGAGGTCACGCACGAGGCCATTCTGGCCTCGGCCTGCCTGCCGACCTTTTTCAAGGCGGTCGAAATCGACGGTCAGCACTATTGGGACGGGGGCTATTCGGCCAACCCCGCGCTGCACCCGCTCTATGATCCGGCGTTGCCCGATGATGTGGTGATCGTCTCGCTCAACCCGCTGTATCGTCCGGAAGTGCCCGACAGTGCCCAGGAAATCCTGAACCGGATCAACGAGATCAGCTTCAATGCCGCGCTGTTGCGCGATCTCAGGGCGATTGCCTTCGTCAAGCGGTTGATCGCCCAGGGGGCGGTGACCAAGGGTGCGATGAAGGATGTCCTGGTCCATGTCATCGATGACGAGGCGCTGATGCGCTCGCTCTCGGTGCGCACCAAGATCGCCCCCACGCCGCTGCTGCTGGACCGCCTGTTCGAGGCCGGGCGCAAGGCGGCCGGCCGCTTCCTGGACGCCCACGCCAAGGACCTGAACAAGCGCGAGACGGTCGATCTGGTGGCGATGTTCGACTAGTCGCGGCGGCGTTTGCCGCTGCGCACCTGGCCCGGCTTGTCGGGGTCGGGAGACACGAGGCCGGCCGAGATGATGAGCTTGGCCGCGTCCTCGATGGTCATGTCCAGCGGCAGGATGTCCTTTTCCGGCACGAACAGCAGGAAGCCCGACGTCGGGTTCGGCGTGGTCGGCAGGAACACCGAGACCAGCCTGTCCTCGCCGCTGGCTGACGCCAGCTTGCGCGCGATCTCGCCCTTGGTATCGGTCGAGACGAAGGCGACCGCCCACAGGCCAGGACGCGGGTATTCGACCAGACAGGCTTTGCTGAACGAGGTGCTCGAGGTGGAAAACACCGTTTCCGCGATCTGCTTCAACCCGTTGTAGATGGATCGCACCACCGGCATTCGGGCCACCAGATCCTCGCCCCACTGGATCAGGCTGCGGCCGATATAGCCCTTGGCCAACCAGCCGACGATCAATGTGAACACCAGCGCGATGACCAGCCCCAACCCGGGCAGGTTGAGGATGTCGAGCCGGGTATACCCGCCGGGCAGGAACCGCTGAACGAAGCCTTCGGGGATCAGCGGCATCACCTTGCTGTCCACGAATTCGACAACCGTCGTGATCAGCCAGATCGTCAGCACCGCAGGCGCGACGATGACCAGCCCCGTCAGGAACGAGGCCCGCAGTCCGGCAAGAAACCCTCGGCGCGGCGGGCGTGGGGTGGGGGTCATGATGTCACGGATCCTAAGGGCGCACGGCCCGGTGGATATGGGGAAGCGGACGCCCGCGCGCAAGGGTCACGCGGTGGGGAATCCTGATCCGCTATTGTCAGGCATTCGGCGCACGACAGGCGATCAATTGTCAGACCAATTCGGCGGCGATCTGCGCGGCCAGACGCGCGTTGTTCAGGACCAGCGCGGTATTCGCCACCAGCGAGCGCCCGTCCGTCAGTTCGAAAATGCGTTGCAGCAGGAAGGGTGTCACCGCCTTCGCGGCGATCCCCCGGGCCTCGGCCTCGTCCAGCGCGGTTTCGATCACGGGCTGGATCCGGGATCGGGGGATTTCGGCCTCGACCGGGATCGGGTTGGCGACAAGCTGCCCGCCCGCGATCCCCAGGGCGCCCCGCATCCGGTGCGCTGCGGCAATCTCGCGCGCGGTGTCCATCCGCAGCGGCGCCTTCAGCCCCGACTCGCGCGACCAGAAGGCCGGCAGATCGTCTTGCCCGACGGCAATGACCGGGACACCCAGGGTTTCCAGCACCTCCAGTGTCTTGGGCAGGTCGAGGATCGCCTTCGCCCCCGCCGCCACGACCGTGACCGGCGTTCTTGCCAGCTCGTGCAGATCGGCGGAAATGTCAAAGCTGTGCTCGGCCCCGCGATGGACCCCGCCGATGCCGCCGGTGGCAAAGACGGAAATCCCGGCCAGGCGGGCGCACAGCATCGTCGCCGCGACCGTGGTCGCGCCGGTGCGGCCCTGCGCGATGCAGATCGCCAGATCGGCGCGCGACAGTTTCATCACGCCCTGCGCCTGACCCAGACGGTCCAGTTCCGCCGGTTCCAGCCCGACATGCACCGTGCCGTCCAGCACCGCGATGGTCGCCGGCACCGCGCCGGCGGCGCGCACCGCCGCCTCGACCGCGCGCGCGGTTTCGACGTTCTGGGGCCAGGGCATGCCGTGGGTGATGATCGTCGATTCCAGCGCCACCAGCGGCAGGCCCCGGGTGCGGGCGGTCACGACTTCGGCGGACAGTGTCAGGGGCAGGGCGGTCACGGGGCTTGATCCTCGTCTTGGGCGACATAGGCCGCGGCGGCAGCCTGCGCGCGCGACAGGGCATCCGCACGGGGCGCACTGCGGGTTTCGGCAAAGAGATGCGCGGCCATGAAGGTGTCGCCCGCGCCGGTGACGCGGCGGGCCAGCACCGGATGCGCAGGCATGGTCAGGGTTTCGGCGCCCCTTTGGGCATCCGTCGCGTCGCGCGCGCCGTCCGTGACCAGGGCGCGCGGCGCCCCGGCGGCGACAAGCCCCTCGGCGGCGGCGCGGCTGTCGGCGAACGCGGCCCCCACCAGGAGCCCGGCCTCTTGCCGGTTGACGTAAAGCGCGGTGCCGGGATGCGCCAGCAGGGGCAGAAGGCGTTCGGCCTTGCCGGGGCTGGCCGGCGCGATCCGCAGATCCGCCCCCGAGAATGCCGGCGCCCGGGCGATGCGGTCCAGCAGGTCGGCGGTCAGGTTCCCGTCCAGCGCGATGGGCCCGCGCCAGGGCGCATCGGCACGCCCCAGCCGCCCGTCGATCAGCGGCGCCAGGATCGCATCGTCGCACGCCTCCAGCGTATGCGCATCGGCGATCGCGGCAACCAGCCCGTCCGCATCCTCGATCGCCATGTAACGATCCGTCGGCAGGTCGGTCAGATGGGCGAAATCGGGATTGACCCCCAACGCGCGCACGGCCTCGAGCAGGGCGCGCCCTTCGGCATCGTGGCCGATCGCGGTCAGAACGGCCGGGCGCATGCCGAAACGCGCCAGCGTCATCGCGATGTTCATGGCCACGCCCCCCGGCAGGCGGGTGATATGGCCCGCCACGTCGCCACGACTGCGCAGGGCCCCCCGGGTGCGTCCGATGATGTCCCACAGGACCGATCCGATGCAAAGAATGTCCGGGGGTGTCATGTCTTGCGGAAGGTCACGATCAGGGCACGGTCGGCGGCGTGGTCGGGGTCGCGTCCCCGGGCCTCATCGCCGTAGATCGACACGTCGGCTTGGTCAAGGCCGGCGATGCGCGGTCCAAGCGCCTCGAACGCCGATGCGAAGCCTTTGCGATCCCAGACGGCGGCGTTGACCGACAGGGCAAAGACAGCCCCCGGCAGCGCGATGTCGAGAAGGGGCGCCAGGGCTTCGGGGCCGACATGCCCGTGGGTGAAGGTGCCCGAACTGACCACCCCGGCGTAAACCGCAGGCAGGGGCAGCGGGCGCGTGACATCCGCCACCGTGAGCTGGCGGTAAAGGGTCTTTTGCGCGGCGCGGTCCAGCATTTCGGGGGACAGGTCCACCGCGTCGATGGGGCCCTGATGCCCCAGCCCCCTGAGCGCGGCCGCCAGCAGGCCCGTTCCGGCGCCCACGTCCAGCACCGGCCCGGTGGGCGCGGCCGCGCGCATCCACGCCGCCGCGGTTTCCGCCGGCAGGCGATACGCCATCCCGGCGGCGAAATCGCTGTCATAGCTGTCGGCCCAGTCGGCATAGAGCCGCAGGCAGTCATCGGGCCCGGTGAGCGCATAGGCGCCCGAGAGATCAGGGTTGGTCATGGGGTCATTGGGCCACGCCGGCCGCCGCAGGTCAACGCCAATGACCGGGGCCGCGCTTGTGCGGGTAGGGCAGGTTGGTTGCGACGCGGGCGTCATAGTCCGCCTGGCTCAGCAGACGAAGGCCGGCCTCGGCGCGATGCGGCCAGAGGGCGAGGGTCATCTGCGCGGGGCCGCAGTCCCACCAGGGATAGGGCGTCTCGACCTGGGCCAGCCGTGACACGATCCGGTCCCGCGCCTGCGCGAACAGCGCCAGCCCCGGTTCACCGGCGAGGAAGTTGTTCGCGATGGTGCCGTGGCCCTGTTCGATCACCAGCACCGCGCGGGCCTTGTCGAGCCATGGCGCAACCGAGGCCCGCGGCCGTTCGTCGAGATCCGCAAAGATCCCCCCCTCGACCGCCATCAGCGCGATGCGGAACAGATCGGCACGCGCCGCCGCCTGGCTCAGCCGGTCAAAGGGTCCGCCCAGCCCGGGCGCGTGATCCGCCAGCCAAAGCCGGGCCGACGCCGCATCATGGACGGTTTGCGGAAACTCGGCCCATGCTGCCAGCCCGTCCTCGATCGCGGCGGTGCGCGGACCCTCCCAGTAATGCGCGATCCGGCGGGGAATGCGCGCCTCGGACACGGGTTGAAACGCGGGGGGAGACAGCGCCAGCGCCCGCGCCGCCCGCGCCACCGAACGATCGACCGTCACCCCGGCCACCTGGGCATCCCGCACGATCCGGTCACGCAGATCGTCGGGGGGATCGCGGTCGATCTGCGCGGTCTTGAGGGTGCGGAACCTGTCGAGAAGCGCCTGCGCGCCAGGGGCATCATCGGCCAGGAACCGCGCGCGCGCCGCGGTCAGGATCAATCCCATGCGGCTGGGAAAGGTTTCCAGGGCGGGCGCAAGCGCCCTCTCGGCGGTGCCGAGATCGCGCGCGGCCAGGGCGATTTCCGCCGCCCAATAGGCGTGGTCGGCCGCGGGTGCGGCGGCGGCGGGCCGGTCCCCCAGCGCATCGCGCGCGCCGGCCAGGTCGCCCAGGGCCAGGCGCAGTTCGGCGCGGCGGATGCGCAGCCGCAGCGCGTCGTCCGGCGGACCGGGCAGCGCGGTGTCGAGAAGGGCGAGCGCCTCGGCGTGGCGGCCCAACCGCATCAGGGTTGCCGCACGCAGCCGCGGATCGCCCGGACCGGTGACCAGCGCGCGCGCCAGTTCTGCCCGCGGTTCGGTCAGTTCGCGCGCCAGAAGGTGCAGGGATTGCAGGCCGGCGTGTCCGGGATACAGCCGGATCGCGGCCCCGGTCCCGTCACGAAACGGCGTATAGTCGGGGTGGTCGGTCTGGGCGATCTCATCGGCCAGGCACCGCAGCGTCTGCAGATGCCGGCGCGGTCCCCAGCGCCACGGGCTGTCCCGGTCGGGCAGCGCATCCAGCAGCTTGCGCGCCCGGCGCGGGTTCTCGCCCTCGAGCGCCAGGCGGATGCGCACCGGGTCCACATCGGCGGCGCCGACGCAGCGCGCGGCGAATTCACCCATGGCGTGACGGGCGCGGGCATGGTCGCCCTCGGTCATCAAGGTCTCGACCAGCCAGGACCAGAGCGGCGGGTGCGCGGGAAAACCGGCGCGTTCCAGATCATAGCGACGCGCCAGGACACGCGCGCCCCCAAGCCGCCAGTCGGCGATCAGGGACAGGTGGGCCCCCTTCGGGCCGGCAAGGGGGGGCAGCGGCGCGTCGGAAAGAACCGCCAGTTCGGCGCGCGTGGCCGCGTCCTCGTCTTGCGAGTCCGAGGCCGGGTCGATGCCCTCGAGCACGGCGCGGGCCTCGTCGCAGCGTCCCCGCGCCCAGAGCGCGCGCGCCAGAACCGAAAGGCGGCGGTTCTGCGCCTGAACCACGGCCGCCAGGTCGGACAGCGCAGCGTCCGCATCAGCGGCCAGATCGAGCGCAACGCGCGCCAGGTCGATCGATTGCGGCCAGCGCCGCCGGGCCTCGGCCAACGCGCCCGACTCGGGCAGGCCGTGGCGGGCCAGGACGCGCAGATCGGCCAGCGCCTGCGGATAGCCCGACCCGCCGGCGATCCGCCGCGCCAGATCGCGCCCCGGGGCGGTGGGGTCGTCCAGCGTGCCCGCCCACAAGCGATGCGCCAGCGTGTCGCTCATGCCTCGGCCAGCAGTCGGTCGCCTTCGGTGAACCGCATCGACAGCGCGCTGTCACAGTCCTGCCGAAACCGCCATGTCAGCCCGTGCAGGAACATCAGCGCCGCGCGGTCGATGGGGAATTTCTCGGATTCCCAGACGCGGCTGGTCATCAGCCGGTCCATGCGTTGCCGCCCGGCCGGAAGCAACGTCGCCATGTCCAGCCCCAGTTGCGCGACGATCCGTTCCACGCTGCCGGCGCGGTCGGTGTGGAAATCCTCGTAGTTGAGGACGATCATGTCCGGATAGTGCCGCTGCCAGGCCCGCAGGTTGTGCAGATAGTCGCCATGCGCCATCAGGCGCGCGTCGCGCATCAGCTCGAAAAAGGCGTCATCCTTGCGCAGCGGCTCGGCGTGGTCCTTGCCGTAGCGCCAGAGCATGTGCATCCGCAGCGCCGACACCGCGCGCGCCAGCGGGTCGCGCAGGATGTAGATCACCCGCGCGCCGGGGCTGAGTTCCTTGCATTCCGCGATCTGGTCTGGTGGCAGATAGGCATACTCGGGCGTGAAATCCATCGACAACTGGGCGGGATCCCTGGGTGGCGTCATCAGCGTGCGATACCACTCGACGCCCCGGTGATGATTCCAGTCCCAGAAATGGGCCTCTTTCACGGTCGAGGTGACGGGCGAGGAATCGGGAAAGGAATAGGTCGCCGGAAAGCTGTTCAGCACCGAATGCAGCCAGCTGGTCGATCCCTTCTGGCAGCCGATGCACAGAATGTCGGTGACGTTCTCGCGGGTCATGCCAGGGCCTCCAGGATCGTCGCCCCTTCGGTGAACGAAAGGCCGGTTTCGGCGCGCGTGGCCTCGTATTCGGGCCACAGCAGACCGTGCAGGAAATGGATGCAGTCGGCGTCAAAGGCGTATTTCGGCGTGACCCAGATATGCCGGTCCGCGCGCTCGTCGATCTGGGCGCGGGCGCTCTCGTCCAGGTGATCGGGGGACAGGCCGCAATGGGTCATCGCCTGGCGCAGGCCATCGCGCGGGTTGGCGCGCAGGTCCTCGTAGTTCAGCACCAGCAGGTCCGGATACCGGCGGCGCCAGCGGCGGATGTTGTCAGCATAGGCCCCGTGCGCCTGCAGGTTCGCGTGCCGGCAGCGTTCCCGAAAATCGTGGTCGAACTGAAGCCGGACACCCTCGGCCGGGGCGTTCTTGGTGGCCCAGACGGTGCGCATGCGGATCGCCGACAGGGCCCGCGCCAAGGGATCGCGCAGGATGTAGATGACCTTGGCCTCGGGGTTCAGGGACTTGCACTCGTCGATCTGGGTGTTGTCCAGAAAGGCGTATTCGGGCGTGAAATCCAGACTGGCCTGGGCGTCGTCCAGCGGGCGCATCAGAACCCGATACCAGTCCGGGCCGCGCCGGCGGTTCCAGTCCCAGTAATGCGCCTCTTTCGAGGTCGAGGTGATCGGCTCGAAATTGGGAAAGGCCCAGACATCGGGGTGGCTGGAAAAACCGTGGTGCAGCCACGAGGTCATGGCGCGCTGCGCCCCGATGCACAGGATGTCGGCGGCCGATGTGCGGGTCATTGAGGGGTCCCTTCATGGGTCTTTCCGCCGGCGAGGTCGGGCGGCAACCGCCACCGGGCGGCATAGGCGGTGCGGTGGCGATCCTCGGCCGCGTCGTCGCCGGCGATGCGCGCGGCCTCGATGGCCTTGCGGCGGCGGAACGGGTTGTCACCGGCATCGACGGCCGTTTCAAAACATGCAAGTGCCAGCTGCGGATCGCCGCCGCGCAGGCTGAGATCCCCCAGCATCCGCAGCGCATAGCCGGTGCCCCCGGCGCGATCATCGCGATAGCCCGGGGTGGCGACGGCCTGGCGCAGCAGCGGCACCAGCCGGCGTGCCAGCGCCATGCCCCGGCCGGTGCGGTTCATGTCGAACAGCGGCGCGACGGCGCCCGCCAGCGCCCCGGGCGCGTCGGGCAGCGTGCCGGGGGCCTGATCGAGCTGCCGATCGAAACGCCGCGCGGCGAATTCGACCACCTGCCAGGCCCGCAGGAATTCGAGGTAGAGAAACAGCGCCAGCGGATCGGGCGTCGCCTGCGCCAGGCCGGCCCAGTCGCGGCTGTCGGCAAGCGAGAGCGCGGGCAGCGCCACCGGCAGCGTCCCGGCCAGCGCGCGCAGCCGCTCGGCGGGGCGCCGGGCCTCGGGCTGGTGGTCGATCACGGTGTCGCCCTGCACGGTCGCGACGCACCGGAACCGCGCGCGGCGCTGGCTCGGGTCCTCGAGCCGCTGGAACAGGTCGATTCCGGTTTCGCCCCGCACGGGGAACTCCGGTATCTCGGCGTCTAGCATCGTGTCGGTGTCCCTCGGGTTTCAGATGCGGCTGACAACAAGATCGTTGATTGCCAGCCGGAAATTCAGGGCATGGCGGGGCAGGGTGATCGAGAACTTGGGCTGACTGGTGCGGTCCAGGAATTCGGCCGGGAAATCGCGTGCGACGCGGACCGAACCGCCGGGCGGACAGGCGTGAACATGCGAATCGTGGAAATGATGCGACCGCCGCCCCAGCCGGTCGCGTTGCCAGACCGACAGGGCGGTCTCGAACAGGAAGCCCTCGGTGCTGCTGACGATCAGTTCGCATCGCAGCCCTTCGCCCGCGCCGGCCAGATCGGTCAGCGCCAGTTCCAGCGCCGCCCAGTCGCCGGTCGAGGGCACCTGCACCACGCAGCGCCGCTGCGCGTGCGAGGCATGCATCAACAGCCCCGGCTGGCTTTCGGCCATCGACAGGCTGAGGCGTTCGAGAAACGGTGTGCCTGCCCCAAGTGGAAAGCCGGCGCCGAACTCGCCGACATGATCCCACAGCGACCAGGCGCGCAGCGCGGGGGCGGCCTCGGTCCGGGCGATGGGATCGACGGCGCCGATGCGGGCATCCAGGGCCTCGATCCGGGCCCTCAGCGCGGCCATCTCGCCGTTGATCTTGTGCCACAGGCCGCTGGTCTCGTCGTTCAGTTCCTTGATGATGGTCGCGGCCATCGACCGCATCAGCGCACCGCTGCGCAGCTCGGCCGGGTCCAGGTCGGGCGGCGTGTTGACCGGCACCTTGGCAAGATCCGAGAACAGCCGCCAGTCATAGGACGGGTTGTCCAGCGTGTTCAGCACCACGTTCTGCTGCGTATCGCCGCGTCGGCGCACCCGACGATGGTGGAACGCCAGCTTGCTGTCCAGCATCGCCACGCGCCACGATTGCAGGAACCGGGTCATGAACGCGCGGTCCTCCATCACGTTGAAGGCCGCGGGAAAGCCGCCGGCGTCGAGCGTGGCCTTGCGGTTCAGCATCCATTGCACGGGATACACGTCTTGCCGGTAGGTCGCATAGGCGATGGGATTGAGGAAGAAGTCGTTGCGGCGGAACGAATGGGGCAGGTCCTCTTCCCCCAGGGCGACGAGGGTTTCCTTGCCGTCGACATCCAGGATGTCCTCGCGCACGGCCGTCACCAGCGAGGCCACGCCGCCCAAATCCGGCACAAGCGGCAGCGTGCGGTCGTGAAGATCGAGCAACTGCGACAGAAAGCCCGGGGCCCAGGTGTCGTCATCGTCGAGACAGCACACGAATTCCGTGTCCAGCGCCTGTGCGCCGCGGTTGAAGGCCTCGGACCGGCCGATCGACCGGGGCAGATGCAGGGCCGTCATCGCGCCGTTGGTGAACTGCCCCGACAGGCCATCCGCGGCGATCGCCGCCTCGAGCGCGGCGCGATCACCGCCATCGTTGACCAGGATCGCCCGCCAGCCCGGATAGGTCTGGCCAAGGATCGTGCGCAGCGCGCGGGTGACAAACAGCGGGCGGTCCTTGGTGCGCACGACGATGCCGACACGCGGTTGCGCGGCCACGCTGTCGGGGCCGGCCGGGGTCACGGGAACAAGGGGCGAAGTCGGGGTCGTGGACATGGAAAACCGGGGCCTTTGGAACAACGCAACAAACTGGCCACACCGTAGTCGAACCCGTTCGGTGGGGTCCATCCGGAAAACGCGCGATCAGCTGCCTGTTGTCTGGCATCGAAGAATCGATAATAATTGTCGAGGAATTCATTTTTCCGGCCCCGGCCATGCATTTGCCAGGGAGACCCCGGCCAAAGGAGTGTAATACAATGACAAATCGGTTCTCGTTCCGATCCGCGCTGGGAGGGCTGTCAGTGATTCTGATGGGCGCCCTGTCCGCCGCGCCGGTCGCCGCGCAGATGGCCTCGCCCGATCGCCCGGTTCAGCGCAGCACCATGAGCGCCGCCGACCTCGAACAGATCGCCGCCACGGCGCGCCCTCGCCAACCGACCCGCATGATCGAACCCGCCGCGGCGACCGCCACCGCCATGGTTGCCCCCGCCGAATCCGGCGAGGCACCGCGGGTCACCGCCGGCCACGCCGGGGTGCCGGTGCGGACCATGGTGGACGAGCGCGAATACCGTGCCATGGTCGCTGCGGCCGAATCCGCCCGTGACGGCGCGGTCAGCACCCAGGCCGAGGGGATCTCGACGCAGAACTATGGCCTGAATTTCCAGGACACGCTCTATCATTACAGCGACCGCCTGGTCAGCCCGCGCCCCTATTACGCGCCGGAACGCTCGACCGGGCTGCTGTTGTTCCAGGCGTCCGACAGCAACTGGTATATCTGCACCGCCACACTGATCCAGCGGGCGATCATCCTGACGGCCGGTCACTGCGTCTATGAGGGCGGCACCGGGAATGACACGGGCTGGAATCTGCAAGGCTACTTCATCCCCGCCTATTCGGCGTCGGACGGGTCCGCGACCGGGACCAACCAGCCCTATGGCCGGTGCGACATCGACCGCTGGTTCACCACGTCGGACTGGTACAACACCGGCGCGCTGAACGGCGGGTATGACGTCGGTCTGGCCACCTGCGGCCGTCTGCATGACGCCCGCTGGGCGGCGAACAACAACAAGTTCCCGGGGGGTCGCGTCGGCTATCTGGGCTTTTGCTACCAGAACTGCCGCTGGAACTATCAGTTCCTGACGCAGCTCGGGTATCCGTCGAACTACTATGCGGCCGGCGAGATGACGGTCAGCCAGCATCTGGAAGTGACCGGTCAGCCCGATCCCTACAACCCGTCGTGGGTTGGTCTCGACTATATCTTCGGCAGCGGCATGCGCGGCGGATCGAGCGGCGGCCCGCACATCGCCAACCTGGGCGAGATCGTCGATTCGGCCACCAATCCCGGCCAGTTCCCCGATCGCAACACGATCTTCGCCGTCACCTCGTGGGGGTATGGCCTGGGGAACTCCTCGGGCACCGAGATCAAGATCCAGGGCGCATCCCCGTTGAGCGGCGTGGCGAATGCCAACAACTTCATCGACCTGTTCAACATGGCGTGCCGCCGGTCCCGCAACCATTTCGGCACCTGGACCTGCGACCTGCTGCCGGTCTGACCGCTCTTGTCCCGCGCGGCGCCGAATCTGGCGCCCGCGCGGGGCGATCCGGCAAGGAAACACTGCGGAAACGGTCGGCAGCGGCTTGACTTCCGATCCCGTTCAACGCTATTGCCCCCTCGTGCCCCGATCCCCGGATCCGGGGCACGCATCGTTCTTACCCCTCAGGGGCGCTGTCCGAGGCGGCCATCAGGCCAGAACTCCCGCACAGGGGGCCACAGGATGCGGCAACACAAAGGAAGACAGGACATGTTCGCAGTCCTCAAGACCGGCGGCAAGCAATACCGCGTCCAGACGGGCGACGTGCTGCGCGTCGAACGCCTGGCGGCTGACGCCGGCGAAACCGTGCAATTCAACGACGTTCTCATGCTGGGTGGCGATACGACCGTGGTCGGCGCGCCTCTGGTTGCCGGCGCGGCCGTTCAGGCCCAGGTGATCGACCAGATCAAGGGCGAGAAGGTCATCCATTTCGTCAAGCGCCGCCGCAAGCACAGCTCGCAGCGCACCAAGGGCCACCGCCAGCTGCTGACGCTGCTGCGCGTGACCGAGATCCTGCCGACCGGCGCGGAAACCTCGGGCGTGAAGGCCGCGATCGGGTCGGGGTCGGTCTCGGCCGCCGCGGTTGCCGCTGTCGTGGCTGCGGCCCCTGCCGCCGCCGAGGGCGTGCGCCCGGCAAACCTGCTCACGCAGGCCCGTGACGGCAAGGCCGACGATCTGAAGAAGATCTCGGGCGTGGGTCCGAAACTGGAAGGCCTGCTGCACGACAACGGCGTGTTCCACTTCGACCAGATCGCCGCCTGGAACGCCGAGGAAATCGCCTATATGGATGATCAGCTGTCGTTCAAGGGCCGCATCGCCCGTGACAACTGGATCGAACAGGCCGCCGCTCTGGCCAGCGCGAAGGAGTAATCACTCATGGCACACAAAAAAGCAGGCGGTTCGTCCCGGAACGGGCGCGATTCGGCCGGTCGCCGCCTTGGCGTGAAGATCTACGGTGGCCAGGAAGCCATCGCCGGCAACATCATCGTGCGTCAGCGCGGCACCAAGCACTGGCCGGGCGCCGGTGTCGGGATGGGCAAGGATCATACCCTGTTCGCCCTGACCGATGGCCGCGTGACTTTCAGCAAGGGCCTGAAAGGCCGCAGCTTCGTGTCGATCCTCCCGCCGGCCGAGGCCGCCGAGTAACACCAAGGATTTACACTTGATCGTTACACGGGGGCCGACAGGAGACTGTCGGCCCCTTCTCTTTGCGCCGCCCCGTATCCCCCGGGCGGCAGGTTCAGGACGCAAGATGATGACGCCCCTCGCCAGTGCCAGTCCCCGGTTCCAGCCCGTGATCGAGGGCGAGACCCTGCTGCTGCGTCCCTTGCGCCGCCAGGATGCGGATCTGCTGGCGCTTTATGTGGCCGACCGCCGCGTGGCCGAGGGCACGCGCTCGATCCCGCATCCCTTGCCGCGAGGCACCGCCGATCGGTTCATTGCCGACGCGCAGGCCGAGACCCGGGATGAAGATGTCTGGGCCATCGACGGCACTCCGCAGGGATCGGCCAGCCTTCTGGGGGTCGTCTCGCTCAAGGCGCTGGACCGGCGGCAAAGCCAGATCGGCTACTGGGTCGCGCCGGCGTTCTGGCATGGCGGTATCGCCTCGGCGGCGGTCAAGGCGGTTCTGGACGTGAACCCGCACGCAAATGCCACGGTGTTCGCTGAGGTGTTTCAGGACAACCCCGTGTCGGCCCGGCTGCTCACCCATGCCGGTTTCGAATACATCGGCGACGCCGAGGCCTGGTCGGTCGCCCGCGGCCAGGCGGTGCCGACCTGGACCTATCTGCGCAAGATGCCGTAACCCCGCACGCGACCGGCTGTCCGGCATCGCACCTTGAACCAAAACGCCGCACGGGCTATCGCAAGACGCCAGCGCCAATCGGAACCCCGCCATGAAATTCCTCGATCTCGCCAAGGTCACCATTCGCTCGGGCTCGGGCGGCGCGGGTTGCACCAGCTTCCGGCGCGAAAAATTCATCGAATTCGGCGGACCCGATGGCGGTGACGGCGGCTGCGGCGGCGATGTCTGGGTGGAATGCGTGCCCGCGCTGAACACCTTGATCGATTTTCGCTATCAGCAGCATTTCTTTGCCGGCAACGGGCGGCCCGGAATGGGCAAGCAGCGCACCGGCAAGGATGGCGATGACATCGTGCTGAAAGTGCCCGCCGGGACCGAGATCCTCGACGATGACGGCGAAACCGTGATCGCCGACCTGACCGAGGTCGGGCAACGGATCCAGTTGGCCAAGGGCGGAAATGGCGGGTGGGGCAACCTCAGGTTCAAGACCTCGACCAACCAGTCCCCGCGCAAGGCGAACCCCGGGCAAGAGGGGGTCGAGCGCGAGATCTGGCTCAGGCTGAAGCTGATCGCGGACGCGGGGCTGGCGGGGCTGCCCAATGCCGGAAAGTCGACCTTCCTGGCGGCGACCTCGAACGCGCGCCCGAAGATCGCGGATTATCCGTTTACCACGCTGCACCCCAATCTGGGCGTGGTCGGCATCGATCAGCGCGAGTTCGTGCTGGCCGATATCCCGGGCCTGATCGAGGGCGCCAGCGAGGGGCGGGGACTGGGCGACCAGTTCCTGGGCCATATCGAACGCTGCGCGGTGCTGTTGCACCTGATCGACGGCACATCCGAGGACGTGGCCGAGGATTTCCGCACCATCGACCGCGAACTGGCGCTTTACAGCGAGATCGTGCACGAGAAACCCCGCGTGGTGGGCCTGAACAAGGCGGACGCGCTGACGGAGGACGAGATCGCCGAAAAGCGCGCCGCGCTCGAGGAGGCCTCGGGCGGGCGGGTCTATGTGCTGTCGGCGGCAACCGGCAAGGGCGTGACCGAGGTGTTGCGCGCGCTCTGGGGCGAGATTTCGGCGCAGCGCGAAGACGCCGCGCGAGACGAGGACGATACATCGTGGCAACCCTGAGCGCGTCTCCCGCGCGGCTGTCCCTGGCCCAGGCGCGGCGGTTGGTGATCAAGATCGGCTCGGCCCTGCTGGTCGATGCGGCCTCGGGCGCGCTGAAATCCGACTGGCTGCGCGCCCTGGCCGAGGACGTGGCCCAGGCCAAGGCGCGGGGCGCCGATGTGGTGCTGGTGTCGTCGGGGTCGATCGCGCTGGGGCGCCGGGTTCTGAACCTGCCCAAGGGCGAGCTGGCGCTGGAACAGTCGCAGGCCGCCGCCGCCGTTGGCCAGATCCGCCTGGCGCGCGCCTATGAGGAGGCGCTGGGTCCGCACGGGATCACCACGGCGCAGGTTCTTGTCACGCTCGAGGATACCGAGGACCGCCGCCGCTATCTGAACACCCGGGCCACGATGGAAACGCTGCTGGCGCTTGGCGTGGTGCCCATCGTCAATGAAAACGACACCGTCGCCACCGACGAGATCCGCTACGGCGACAACGACCGGCTTGCCGCGCAGGTGGCGATCACCATCGGCGCCGATCAACTGGCGCTGCTTTCGGATGTGGACGGGCTGTATACCGGCAACCCCCATACCGACCCGGCGGCGCGCCGGCTGGATTTCGTGGCCGATGTCACGCCCGAGATCGAGGCGATGGCCGGCGATCCGGTCTCGGGCCTGTCGAAAGGCGGCATGAAGACCAAGATCATGGCCGCGCGCACCGCGACGCATGGCGGCTGCGCCATGGTGATCGCCGCCGGCAGCCCGCTGCGGCCCCTGACCGCCATCGAAACGGGCGCGCCCTGCACCTGGTTCGCGGCGATGGGCGATCCGCAGGCGGCCCGCAAACGCTGGATCGCGGCGATGAAGCCACGCGGCGTGCTGCGCGTGGACGCCGGCGCGGCGGCGGCGCTGGGGCAGGGCAAGTCGCTGCTGCCCGCTGGCGTCGTGGGCGTGGACGGTCGCTTCGGTCGCGGCGAACCGGTCACGATCGAGGGGCCGTCGGGCGCCGTCGCGATGGGTCTGGTGCGCTATTCGGCCGACGAGGCGCGGCTGATCCAGGGGCACCGGTCCGATGCGCTGGCCGATATCCTGGGGTATCCGGGACGCGGTGCGCTGGTGCACCGCGACGACATGGTCTTGTAGCAAGGCGGGGGGCCAGCCCCCCGCACCCCCCGCCAAAGGGGGTTTTCCACCCCCTTTGGATTCCCCCGAGGATATTTGGGGCACAAAGAGGAAAGGGTTCACGATGGACGATGGCCTGACGATGATGGACCGGCTCGGGTCGGCGGCACGCGCGGCCGCGGCGGAGCTGGCCTTTGCCAGCCCGGCGGCCAAGACCCGCGCCCTTGAAGCCGCGGCCGACGCGGTTCTGGCGGGACAGGCCGCAATCCTGGAGGCCAACGCCCGGGATCTGGCGTTCGGTCGCGAGAAGGGGTTGAGCCCGTCCATGATGGACCGGCTGACGCTGGACGATGCGCGCATCGCGGGGATTGTCGCGGGGTTGCGCGCGATCGCCGCCCAGCCCGATCCCGTGGGGGCGGTGATCGCCGAATGGGACATGCCCTCGGGGTTGAACATCCGGCGCGTTCGCACGCCGCTGGGGGTTATCGGCGTGATCTATGAAAGCCGGCCCAATGTCACCGCCGATGCCGCCGCGCTGTGCCTCAAGTCGGGCAACGCGGTCATCCTGAGGGGGGGATCGGAAAGCTATCATTCGTCGATGGCGCTGCTTCAGTGCATGGTCGTCGGGCTCAAGGCCGCCGACCTGCCCGAGGCCGCGATCCAGATGGTGCCGACCCGCGACCGGGCCGCCGTGACCGAGATGCTTCGCGCGGTTGAACATATCGACGTGATCGTGCCCCGGGGCGGCAAGGGCCTGGTCGGGCTGGTTCAGGCCGAGGCCCGCGTGCCGGTGTTCGCCCATCTCGAAGGGATCTGCCACGTCTATGCCGACGCCGATGCCGACCTGGACAAGGCCCGGCGCGTCGTTCTGAACGCCAAGACCCGTCGCACCGGCATCTGCGGCGCGGCCGAAACGCTGCTGATCGACCGGGCCTTTTTCGCCCGTCACGGCGCGATCCTGGTCGAGGATCTGGTCAAGGCCGGCGTCGAGGTGCGCACCGAGGGGGAGTTGCTGGACGTCCCCGGCACGGTTCAGGCGACGCCCGACGATTTCGGCCGCGAGTTTCTGGACATGATCATCGCCGCGCGACTGGTTGACGGCGTGGACGGTGCCATTGCCCATATCCGCCGTCACGGCAGCCAGCACACGGAATCGATCCTGACCGAAAACGATGCCACCGCGCAGCGGTTCTTCGACCGGCTCGATTCGGCGATCCTGATGCAGAATGCCTCGACCCAGTTCGCGGATGGGGGCGAGTTCGGCATGGGCGCCGAGATCGGCATCGCCACCGGCAAGCTGCATGCGCGCGGGCCCGTCGGTGCCGAGCAACTGACCAGTTTCAAATATCTGGTCAAGGGCGACGGCACGGTCAGAGGGTGATCGACACGCAGGTCTCGGCGGTCGTCACGGTGACCGGGCCGGTGGCTGCCAGCAGGGCGAAATGGACACGGTTCGGCGCCAGCGGGTCGGGCATCGCCCCCTGCGCCAGACCGTGCCACAGCTCGGCGTCCAGGCGCAGACGTGGCGCGGTTGCGGTGATGCGCTGGTCGGTCACCGCGATCTGCCCCCCCCAGGCCAGGGCGGATTCGGCACAGAGCACCGCCAGGGCCAGCCTCTTGGCCCGGACGCGGGGCAGGGTGGGCGGCAACGCGGTGGTCACGCTCAGGCGCCCGCCCAGCGACGCCAGCGCCTGCGCCAGTTCCGTGTCGCGCAGCATCTGGTCGGGGCTGGCAGCGCCAAAGGCCACCCGGAACAGGCGCACCCGGGCCTGGGCGGCCGCGACGGCCTCGGCGATCAGGGCCAGTTCCGGCGAGTCAGGGGCCACCATCTGCAACAGTTCGACCCCGTTGCCGATGGCCCCCAGCGGACTGACCAGATCGTGACACAATCGGGACCCCACCAGTGCGGCGAGGTCGGGGGTGACACGGGCATTGGCTGGGTCCATCATGGTCCCCTCTGAAAGGACGATACCCATGGCAAACCTGCTGGAACCGGGCCTGTTCGTGCGCCACCCCGCGCAGCCGGACTGGGGGCTTGGTCAGGTGCAATCGGTGGTCGGACCGCGCGTGACGGTGAATTTCGAAGAGGCCGGGAAAGTCGTGGTCGATACACGGGTGGTCGATCTCGAATGGGTGCCCAGGGCGTAGCGCGCATTGCGCGATCGCAAGCGTAAGACGCAACCAAAGCGCGAGTCAACACACGTTGCCAAGGGTGCGGCAATGGCCTAAGCCAAGGGCCTGGGGAAACGCGCCATGACAGACATTCGACCCGACCGGACCCGACCGCATCTCGAAACCCGCCTGGCCCGCGACGACATCGACCTGATGGCCGCGCAACGCCTGCGCTATGAGGTGTTCGTCGAGGAACTGGGCGCGCGCTGCGACGGAGCGGATCACGCCGCGCGGCTGGAGCGCGACGCGCTGGACCCCGAGTTCGACCACCTGCTGCTGATCGACCCGGCCGTGGACCCCGCCAGTCTGTCGCATGTGGTCGGGGTCTATCGGTTGCTGCCCCAGGACCGTGCGGAAACGCTGGGCCGGTTCTATTCCGATAGCGAATACGATCTGTCGGTGCTGCGCCGGTCCGGTCGCAAGCTGGTGGAACTGGGCCGGTCCTGCGTGCACCCCGCTCATCGCAAGGGCGCGGCGATGCTGCACCTTTGGAATGCGCTGGCCGAGTATGTGCTGGATCGCGGGATCGAGGTGATGTTCGGCGTCGCCTCGTTCCATGGCACCCGGGTCGAGGACCACGCGCTGGCGCTGAGCTGGCTCTATGCCCACCATCGCGCGCCGTCCGCCCTGCGCGTCACCGCCCGTCCCGGGGGGGCGCGGCGCATGGACCTGATCGACCCGGCCACCCTGGACAAGGCGACGGCGATGGCGGCGATACCGCCCCTGATCCGGGCCTATCTGCGACTGGGCGGTCATGTCGGCGACGGCGCCTATGTCGACGAGGATTTCAACACCACGGATGTGTGCCTGATCATGGACACCTCCACCATGTCCGAGCGTGCCGTTGACTTCTACACCCGAAAAACGCCCCGCGTCTGACCCCACCTGGGTTTCGCCCGAGGGCGAGGCCCCCGAGGTGGCCATCGGCCTGGCCGGCGGGCTGATGCTGGCCTGGCGGCTTCCGGTGCTGGCCGTTGTGGTCTTTGGCGGCCTGATCGTCCATCTGATATTGCGCCTGTTCGAACGGCCGGCGTTCGGCTTGCGGCGGCCGGTCACCCCCTTTGTCACCCAAGGAGTCTGCAAGACCGCGCTGGCCGTGATCGGCCTGCCGCTGGGCGTCACGGGGCGGCCCATGACCGGGCGCGGCGCTGTGGTCGCGAACCATGTCAGCTGGCTGGACATCTTTGTCCTGAATGCCCCGCAGCGGGTGTATTTCGTGTCCAAGTCCGAGGTCGCCGGCTGGCCCGGGATCGGTTGGCTGGCCCGCGCGACCGGGACGGTGTTCATCCGTCGCGATGCGCGCGACGCCCGCCTGCAAAAAGAGGTGTTCGAGGCGCGCCTCAGGGCCGGACATCACCTGTGTTTCTTTCCCGAAGGGACAAATTCCGACGGCGTTCGGCTGTTGCCGTTCAAACCGACCCTCTTCGCGGCCTTTTTCGCGGATGGCCTGGGCGAGATCCTGTCCATTCAGCCGGTATCGCTGATCTATCACGCGCCGCGCGGTCAGGACGAACGTTTCTACAGCTGGTTCGGCGCGCTCGGCTTTGGTGCCCATCTGCTGCGCGTCCTGGCGCAGCGTCGGCAGGGGCGGGTGGACCTGGTGTTCCACACGCCGATCGCCATCGCCGACACCACGGGCCGCAAGGACCTGGCGCGCCGCTGCGAAGCCGAGGTGCGCGCGGCCCTGGTCGCCCGCCTGCCGGCGACCGTCTGGCGGGACCCGGTGTCCTAGTCGCCGCCGATCACCTGGCTCAGCACCGCGCGCAGGGTGTCCTTGCGGAACGGCTTGGCGATATAGCCGTCGAACCCCGCGGCGAGATATTCGTCGATCTGGTGCTGCATGGCATTGGCGGTGACGGCCAGCGCGGGAACGGGCGGCAGGCCTGCCCGGGCCTCGACCGCGCGAATGCAGGTCAGGGCGCCGATCCCGTCCAGCCCGGGCATCGAGATGTCCAGCAACAGCAGGTCAAAGGCGCCCGGCGTGAACCGGTCACATGCGCCCTGTCCATCCTCGGCCAGTGTGACCTGCATTCCCAGCGCGGTCAGCATGGTTTCGAGGATGCGGCGGTTCGTGCGATTGTCATCGGCGACCAGCAGCCGCAGTCCGGCCAGATCACGGCGCGCGGCATCCGGCGCCGCCGCCATCGGCACGCCTGCGGAAACGTCGGGGGCAAGCGGCGCCGGCAGGTCCAGCGTGACCTGGGTGCCGTGCCCGGGGGTGCTGGTCAGCGCGATCTCGCCGTCCATCAGCGCCGTCAGACGCCGGGTGATGGACAGACCCAGCCCGGTGCCCCCGAACCGCCGCGCGGTCGAGCTTTCGGCCTGTTCGAATTCCTCGAAGACCTTGGCCAGTTGGGCCTCGGTCATGCCGATACCGGTATCGGTCACGCGGATCCGCAGCCGGTCCGGCGTTCCGGGTTCGATCGTCGCGCTCAGGGCAATGCCGCCGCGTTCGGTGAACTTGACCGCATTGCCGACGATGTTGTTCAGAATCTGCAGGATGCGGTTGGAATCCCCCAGCCGCGGGGCCGCGCAGTCGGCGGACAGATCGACCTGCAAACTCAATCCCGAGGCCGCAATTCTGGGGCCGAACAGGGCGCGGACGCGGTTCAGGATATCGGTCGGCAGATAGGGTTGACGTTCGATCGTCAGCTTCCCGGCCTCGATCTTGGCGAGGTCGAGAATGTCATTGAGGATCGACAGCAACCCCTCGCCGGAATCGCGGATCGTTTCGATCATCTCGCGCTGGCGGGGGGTGACCGAGGTTTCGCCCAGAAGCTCGGCCATGCCGAGGACACCGGTGAGCGGCGTGCGCAATTCGTGGCTCATGTTGGCGAGGAAGCGCGATTTGGCGTGGCTGGCAGCCTCGGCCCGTTCGGTCGCGGCGATCAGCGCGCTGACATTGGTTCCAACGCCCCGATACCCGGCATACTGGCCGGTGGTATCGTAGAACGGCGCGCCACTGACACGCAGCCACAGCGGCGGTTGGCCATCCGGCCGCGTCAGTCGAAACAGGAAATCACTGAAGCTCTGGCGTGCCAGCACCAGCTGCCCGATCCGCGCCCAGTCGCCGCTGGCCCCCGAGGCATCGGCCCCCACACCCAGGTCGTCCAGGCTGCGGCCCAGGATGCGCGCGACGGGCATCCCGGTCGTGCGTTCATAGCCCGAGGTCAGATGCGTGATGACTCGGCCGGGCGCGATTTCCCAAAACCAGTCGTCGCTGACATCGGCGATGTCGGAATAGCGTTGTTCGGATGCGCGATGCGCCGCCAGCGCCGTTTCCAGCGCCTGTTTGGCCCTGGCCAGCGCCGCCTCCTGGGCCTTGCGGTCGGTGATGTCCAGATGGATGCCGGTTTCTTCCAGCGGCGCGCCACTGGTCGCGCGGCGCGTCACGCGCGTCTGCGACAGGATCCAGACCCAGTGGCCATCGGCGTGACGCAGGCGGAATTCGTGCCCGGTATGGTCCGTGCCGCTGTCGCAGAGCGACTGGCTGCCGCGTTTCAGACGCGCCAGATCATCCGGGTGGACCCGGGCGTGGAACTTGTCCACGGTCCAGGGGCGCAGGTCGTCCAGGGTGTTGCCGATCATCTCGGCATAGCGTTCGTCGATCAGCACCCGACCCGAGCGGCAATCGAGCTGCCAGGTCCCGACGGTCGAGGAATCAAGAATCGCGCGCAACTGTTCCTCGGCCTGGCGGCGCTCGGTCAGGTCCATGCCGATCCCGCTGACCATGAGCGCCCGCCCCGAGGCATCGCGCGACGACACCCGCCCCCGGATCAGGACATGAACCCAATGCCCGAAGGCGTGGCGGAATCGCTGCTCGTGCTCGATGGAATCCGAGCGCCCCTCGCGCACGGCCTGCATCTGTTCGCGCAGTGTCACCACATCGTCGGGGTGGATCAGCGCGTGCCACAGATCGGCGCCCGATACCGTCTCCTTTTGCGGCGGCAGGCCCAGCATGGCGGCCCATTCGCGGTTGATGCGGGTGTCGCGTCGGTCCAGATCGAATTCCCAGGTACCCAGGCGCGCGGCCTGAAGGATATCGTTCAGGCGCCGTTCCGCGTCTTTCATCGCCGTCACATCGACCCGCAAACCGACGCGCCCGCCCTCGGGCGTGCGGCGTTCGAACACCCGCAACCAGCGGCCATCCTTCAGTTCCAGTTCGATGACATTGTTGGGTTGGCGGTGCAGGGCCATGCGCCGGGCGATCCAGGCGTCCTCGTCGCCGATCGCCTCGGGGATCTCGCCATGGGCAACGGCGTGGCGCATGAAGCTTTCAAAGGTCATGCCCGGGCGCATGATGTCGGCCGAGGCAGGGAAGAAGCTGCGATACCGGTCGTTGCACAGGACCAGCCGGTCCTGCGGATCGAAATAGGCGAAACCATCCTGCAGGGATTCGATCGCGGCGTTCAGGCGGGCATGGGCCTGTTCCGTCGCCTGAGCCAGCCGCTCCAGTTCGGCCTCGTGCATCTTTTGCGCGGTGATGTCGTTCTCGATCACCATGAAGCCGCGCAGGCCGCCCTTTGGATCGCGCATCGGCTGGATGTCGATGTCGACCCAATAGGCCTGGCCATGCTGGTCGGTCTTTTTCATTTCGACCCGGCAGGGCCGGCGTTCGGCAACCGCGGTGGCGATCTGCGCCAGCACCGCGGGGTCAGCCTGGGGGTCGGCGTGCAGCGACGCGACTTGGCCGCGCACCGCGTCCAGCCGTTTGCCGGTGCGCGCCTCGACCGCCGGATTGAACCACACGATCCGCCCCTCGGCATCGAGCACGATCGCCAGGTTGGTCATGCTGCGGGTCACGTCGCCCAGAAGCCGGTTTTCAGCCTCGCGCGCGTGCTGTTCGGTCACATCGGTGATCCGAAACACGAATCCGTCGCGCCCGCCGATCCGCGCGCGCCGCGCGATGGTCAGGTCATACCAGGTTTCGCGCCCCCGCTGCTCCAGCCGGTAACGCGGCACCTGGGCCGTGCCGTCGCGCAACGCCCGTGCCATCCCCTCGCGCTGCAAACGCGCGACATCGGCCGGCAGCGTTTCCTCCAGCGTGCGGCCGATGATCAGGTCGGCGGGAACCACCAGCAGGTCGGGCGCGGAACAATGGAAATCCACGCAGCGGCCGTCCGGGTCGATCTCGAGCACCAGATCCGGGGTGGCGGCCAGGGTCGCGCGCAGGCGCTCCAGCGTTTCGGCCTGGCGCTGGTTGGCCGATTCCAGCGCGCGTTCGGCCTGGCGGCGACCCAGCGCGGACATGAGACCATCCGCGAGGGATTGCAGCAGCCAGCGGTCGCGGTCGGCAAATCCGGGCGAGGGATGCAGCCAATCGAGGCAGACCAGCCCGACGATCCGTCCGTCGCGCACCAGGGGCGACAGCGCGGTGGCCAGCGCGCCGCGCAGCCGCATGCCGGCCTGCACCGGTGTCGCGGGCTGCCGGGCGGCATCCACAAGATGCACGCAGCGCTCGGCGGTCAGCGCCGCCGTGTCGGACACCAGCGCGTCGATCGCCATGGCCTGAACATGGTCGCGCGTCGGCTCGATCCCGGGAGAGCACCATTCATGGCTGATGCTCCACCCGGCACCGCTGTGCAGGACCACAAAGCCACGCGCGGCCGCGGTGGCCCGGGCGGCCATGCCGAGAGCGTCGACAATGGCGGTGTCCAGGCCTTCGGGCGTGGCGCGCAGCAGAACCCCCAGGGCGGCGATCACCACATCGGCCGCAGAATCGCCCTGCAACGCAGAGGGGGAGGGCGACGTCAGGGTCGCTTGCCGGCAGCCATCATCCATCAGTCGGTTTCCGCGAACGCTCTCGTCACACGAGCATAGCAGGGAGTGAACACCCTTACAGCTTGAAATTCAGTTAACGCGCACGATCCGAACGAAAGGACCGGACGGGGTTGCGCGGCGGCCCGGCTGCGATCACTGTGCGGGCGACATCCTGGCCCGAGGTTTCCGTGACGCCTGATCTTCCCCCCGCCGACGCCGAGGCCCGCCGCGCCATCGCGCCGGTGATCGCCTATCCGCCCCAGACGCTTCCCCAACCCGACCTTGCGTTTCAGGCGCGTGCGCGCAGCGCGGCGCGCAAACTGGGCGAAGTCGTCGTCCCCCCGCGCGAGGGGGCCTCGTTCCGCGTTCCGGCGGGCGGGTTCTTTCGCATCACCTGCACCGATGGCCCCCAGGTTGGCGATCTCAACCTGTTCAACGCCGACAATCCGCAAGAACGCTTCTATTCGGGAAAGACGCGCGCCCTGCATGGCACCCATCTGCGCGTCGGTCAGCGCCTTTGGTCCAGTTTTCCGGCCCTGCGGCCCATGGCCACGCTGTTTGCCGATACCCTGGCCTGGTATGGCACCGATCCGCATGGCGGGCGGGTGCATGACGTGATCGGCACCCGCTGCGACCCCTATACGCACTGGTTGCTGTCAGGCGGCGCGCAGTATCACCATTGTTGCCATTCCAACCTGACCCGCGCGCTCGAAGGGGCCGGCGTCCCGGGGGCCGAGGGTCTGGTGCATGACGTGCTCAATGTCTTCATGTGCACCGGATTCACCCCGGACACCGGGCAATATTTCATGAAGGCGAGCCCGGTGCGCGCCGGCGACTATCTGGAGTTCTTCGCGGAAATTCCGCTGCTTGGCGTGCTGTCAGCCTGTCCAGGCGGGGATTGCGGGGCCGAACATTCATCGGATGCGGTCGCCTGCCACCCACTGCTGGTGGAAATCTGGGAAACGCCCGCGGTCGCGCTGGCCGGCTGGGAGCCGCCGGCGCCCAATGGCTATGACCGGACCCACGGGCGCACCACCGGCGGGCGCTAGATCAGCGGCTGGAAAAGCCCTGACCCGCGTGCACCAGCGCGTCGATCAGCGGATCAGGGTGCCAAAGCCCCGGGTCCAGCGCACTGGCCTGCGTCAATTCGTGGCGCACGATCATCGGGCCGAGCGTGTCGCCCTCGGCCATCGGTCCGCCGCGCCAGTTGGGCCAGCCGGCGCCCAGAACCAGGCACAGGTCGATGTCCGAGGATCTGAGCGCGCGTCCTTCGCGCAGCAGCCGCGCGGCGGTATTGATCATCGCGAGCAGAAGCAACCGTTCCGCCGGCAGCGGCAAGGGAACCGGGTCTGCCGCAGGCTCCCCGCCGGCCGCATCGGCCAGACCGCGGGGCAGGATGCCGCTGGCGGCGAGCGTGGCGGGGGCGACACCCAGCGCGCGCAGACGCACCACGGCCTGCAGCGCGGTTTCCATCAGCGGCGGCAACAGCGGGCCACCGCGCGCGCGCAGCGGGGTCAGCCCGATCCGCAGCGCCAGCGCCGCAGCCAGGCGCGCGGCATCGGTATCCGCCGAGACCAGTTCGCACAGGCGGGGTGGCTGCGTGGGGGCCGGGATCAGGCAGGCGGCGCGCGCACTCTCGGGCGCATCATCGCCGGGTGACAGCCACAGGATCAGGGCCTGCTCGGGATCGAGCTGATCCGCGATCCAGGCCGCGTGCACGCGGTCGGCCAGCACCAGCGCCGGGCGGTCGGTCAGGTCCAGATGCAAACGGCCGGCGATGCGTTGCCAGTCCGCCTCGGACTGGGCCTGTGTCATGGTGCCAGCGCGCACCTGCGCCAGTTGCGCCTCGGCCACCGCCTCGAGCGTGTCGGCCAGTGGGTCCCGCTCGGGTGCGGTCAGCGTCACCAGCGCGCCGGACCGCAAGAGCCCGGGCACCAGGCGTTCGGCGCTGGCGGGCGTCAGCGCGGCCAGAATGGTGGCGTCGGGGGGCAGGTCCGCCACGTCGCCCGCCGCAAGCGCGCGGCGCGCGGCGCCGTTCAGATAGCTCAAGGCGCGGGCCTCAGGGGTCACGGCGGCGTCCTCGGCACGGATCAGGTCAAAGGCCAGCGCCTGATCGTGCGGCAGCAGCTGGGCGGCTTCGATCGCGTCCAGCCGCCACTGTTCGGCCCGCCGATGCGCGGGCAGGGGGCGGGGCAGGGCCTGACGCGCCCCCGTCACGGCCGCCCGAAAGCGCGGCCCGTCATCCAGGCCCGGCGTGCGGCGCGGCGCGCCCTCGCGGGCAAGGGTTTCGGCCAGGTCCAGGGCTTCGGGCACCGGGGCGCCGTCGGTCACCCGGTCCACCAATCCCAGCGCCGAGGCTTCGGCCGCGGGCAGGGTCCCGCCGGTGCACATTCGTAGCGCGGCCTCCGCACCCGCAAGCCACGCAAGCCGCACCGCACCCCCGCCAGGCGGCAGCCGACCGAGCCGGGTTTCCGGAAAGGCCAGGACGGCGCGGCGGTCGGCCACGCGCGCGGCGCAGGCCAACGCCAGCGCCAGACCGCCCGACGCCACGCGCCCGTGAAGCGCCGCGACGGTGGGTTTGCCGGCTTCGGATACCCGGTGGCACAGCGCCGAGAGATCCGCCAACAGCGGCGGAACCGTCGTCGGAACCGGACCCGGCGGCGGAAGATCGGCAAACGGCCCCGCGCAGACATCGGGCCCGCGGGCCGTCAGCACCAGGGCGCGAACCCCGGGGTCCGCCAGCGCCCGGTCCACGGACCGCATCAGGGCCGCGACCAGGTCCGGCCCGAAGCGGTTGCCCCCGGGCCCCGCCAAAGACAGGATCGCCACCCCGTCCTGCGTGTGGCGCTGAACGTAATCCTCGGCAGCGCCGTCACCGGCCAGATGGCCGGGCGGTCGCAGGGAACGGTCGGGGCTGTTCACGGCACCTCCTGCACGCTCTTTCCAGCATTAGAGGGAAGCGTGCGGGTGGATGCAACATTTTGTGTGGCTTGCCGCCGAATCCGTCCGGTTACGGGGCGTGAACGCGGCAAAACGGGGTGGCTGGCAGGATGTCCAGCCGGTCCTCGGTGATTCGCTCGCCGCAGACCGTGCAGAATCCATACTCGCCTTCGTCCATCCGCTTGAGCGCCGCGTAGATGGCGCGCAACTCGTCGCGCCCGCCCTGACCCATCGACGTCAGAACCTCGTCCTGCTCGCGCTCGGTCGCCAGGTCTTCCCAGTCCCGCGACTGGTGCGACAGCAGCTCGTCCTCGATTCCGTGCAGCCGCGCATCCAGTTCCGTCAGGCGCGCGACGAGTTGCGCCTTGCGGCGTTTCAGATCAGCAGCGGAAAACTCGGTCATTCGGTCTACTCCTTGGGGCTGTTTGCACTAGGTTAGGGGGGAGACGAAAAAAGCTGCATGATCCATGTCAAAATAACACATTCATATCTTGTAATGTGTTTTCGGATCGATATATTGCACCGGGCAAACAGAATTATGGAGGGATCCATGAAACCCGAAGTCTACGGCTTCTTCGACGAGGCGACCTTTACCATCACCTATGTTGTCCGCGATCCGAACAGCAAGAAATGCGCGATCGTCGATTCGGTGCTGGATTTCGACTATGCGTCGGGGCGCACCGACACCCGGTCTGCCGATGCGGTGATCGCGTTCGTCCAGGACAAGGGATTCGAGGTCGAATGGCTGCTGGAAAGCCATGTCCACGCCGACCACCTGTCCGCCGCGCCCTATCTGCAAGAGAAACTGGGCGGCAAGATCGGGATCGGCGAGAACATCACCGTGGTGCAGAACACCTTTGGCAAGGTGTTCAACGAGGGCACCGAGTTCCAGCGTGACGGGTCGCAATTCGACCGCCTGTTCAAGGAAGGCGACAGCTTCCACATCGGCCAGATGCGCGGCGACGTGCTGCATACGCCGGGCCACACGCCGGCCTGCCTGACCTATGTCGTCGGCGATGCGGCCTTTGTGGGCGACACGCTGTTCATGCCGGACTTTGGCACCGCGCGCTGCGACTTTCCGGGTGGATCGGCGGAAACGCTCTATGCCTCGATCCAGAAGATCCTGTCGCTGCCCGATGAGACCCGCATTTTCGTCGGCCACGACTACAAGGCGCCGGGCCGCGACGAATACGCCTGGGAAACCTCGGTCGCCGAACAGAAGGCGTTCAACATCCATGTCGGCGCCGGCAAACCCGCCGAGGAGTTCGTCTCGATGCGCACGGCGCGCGATTCGACGCTGGCGATGCCGCGCCTGATCATCCCGTCGCTGCAGGTGAACATGCGCGCGGGTCAGATGCCCCCGCCGGAAGACAACGGCGTGAGCTATCTGAAGGTTCCGGTGAACGGGATCTGACGGACGGGCAGGGGCCAGGGCGGCGTTCCGTCCCGGCCCCCCCGAAACAACCGACACGGCGCTGTCGCGCCAAATCATCAGATGCCCCTGAAAAACGGGCACGAAAACGGGAAAATACCAATGGAAACCGATTGGATCTGGGGCCTCGTCGGGGGTCTCATGATCGGCGCTGCGGCGTCGTTCTATCTGCTCGTGAATGGCAAGATCATGGGCGCCTCGGGCATCATCGGCGGTCTGGTGGACCGCTCGGGCTGGTCCACCTGGGGCGAGCGGCTGGCCTTTGTCGCCGGGCTGGCGCTGGTCCCGGCGCTGATCAGGCCGGTCTACAACGTGCCGGTCATCACCAACATCACCGAAAACATCCCCGCCGTGATCCTGGCCGGGCTGCTGGTCGGCATCGGCACGCGGCTGGCGAATGGGTGCACCTCGGGCCACGGGGTTTGCGGCATTTCGCGGCTGTCGCTTCGCGGGATCGCCGCAACCATGTTCTACCTGATCTCGGGCGGCCTGGCCGTCATCGTCTTCCGTCACCTGCTGGAGACCATCTGACATGTTGCGCAATTTCACCTCGTTCTTCGCCGGCGGTCTCTTCGGTGCCGGGCTGCTCGTCTCGGGCATGACCAACACGCTGAAGGTGCAGGGATGGCTTGATATCTTCGGGGATTGGGACCCGACCCTGGCCTTCGTTCTGGGCGGTGCGATCCTGCCGATGATGCTGGCCTGGAACATCGCGTCGCGGCGGGCGCGGTCGGTGCTGGGCAACGAGATGCCCGGCAAACCCGGCACCCAGGTCGATCGCAACCTGATGATCGGGTCGCTGATGTTCGGTGCGGGCTGGGGGCTGGTGGGCCTGTGCCCGGGTCCGGCGGTCGCGTCGATCAGCTGGGGCGGTGTCGGTGGCGTGGCCTTCCTGTTGGCGATGTTTGCCGGTATGTATGTGGCGCCGGCCTTCCGCATCCGTTTCAACGCGATGGCGGCGGCCCTGAGCTGAGATCGATCACAGGACGCACGCCATGGACATCCGCCCCCTGACCGACGCCTACAGCGTCACCCCGCAGATCCTGCCCGAGGATATCCCGGCCATCGCCGCCGCCGGGTTCACCACGGTGATCTGCAATCGCCCCGATGCCGAGAACCCCGCGCCGTTGCACGCTGAAGCCATGCGCGCCGCAGTCGAGGGTGCCGGCATGACCTTTGTCGTCAACCCGGTGTTTCCCGGGCAACTGACGATGGAGAACGTCGATACCCAGCGCGCCGCCATCGACGGCGCGCGCGGCAAGGTGCTGGCCTACTGCGCCTCGGGCAACCGCTCGTCGATCGTCTGGGCGCTGGCCAATGCCGGCCGCGTGCCCACGGACACGATGATCGCCGCCGGCGCGCAGTATGGCTATCAGCTCGGCCAGTTCCGCGAGATGATCGACCGGCTGGCCCGGGGCTGACGCCCCCCGCTTGGACCGGCACCACCGTTGCGCCGGACCACGCCCCGAGGGGGTGACATCGCACAGCGAAAAGGGGGGCGGACAGCCCCCCTTTTCCTGTTCCGGCGCTGCCGTCAGCGTGCGTTCAGATACCGACCGACAAAGGCATTGGCATAGGGCACGGCGCCGCTTTGATAGGCTTCGTAGCTTTCCAGCACGCGCGCCGCGTCGGCCGAGGCCGCGCGCTGTTCCTCGAGAACCTCGGCCCAGGCGGTTTTCATCGCCGCGACAACGTCGTCGGGGAAGGGCAGGAACTCGACCCCGGCCTCTTGCAGCGAGGCCATCGCGGTGACGTTGAAGTAGTCGAACTGACCCAGCGTTTCCATCGCGGCCTGCGCTGCGGCGGCTTCGATGATCGCCTTCAGGTCATCGGACAATCCGGCCCAGGCGTCGGTGTTGACGACCACCTGCAACGCCGCGCCGGGTTCGGCATAGGCGGGCGTATAGCACAGGTTGGTGATCCGCTGCAGGCCAAAGGCCTGATCCAGCAGCGGCCCCACCCATTCGGCCGCGTCGATCGCGCCCGATTGCAGGGCCTGGAATATCTCGGTCGCCGGCATCAGGATCGCATTCACGCCAAGCTTGCGCATCATTTCGCCGCCCAGCCCGGCAATGCGCATGTTCAGACCCTGCAGGTCCGCCACGCTTTCGATCCGCGACTTGAACCAGCCGCCCGCCTGCGTGCCCGAGTTCCCCGAATAGAAGGGCTTGAGGCTCCGCTCGGCATAGATCTCGTCCCAGATCTGTTGCCCGCCGCCCCATTTCAGCCAGGCGTAATGCTCGTTGGCCGTCAGGCCAAAGGGCACGCCGGTGAACCAGTGCGCGGCGGCGGTTTTCGAGGCCGCGTAATAGGGCGTGCCGTGGCCGATCGGCGCATTGCCGGCCTGCACCGCATCCTCGACCGCAAAGGGCGGCACCAGTTCGCCCGCGCCATACACGGTGATGACCATGCGCCCGCCGGACAGCTGTTCGACCAGCTCTGCAAAGCGGGTGGCGTTGGTGCCGACACCCGGCGCGGGTTTGGGAAAGGACGAGGGCATGTTCCACTCGATCCGCTCTTGCGCGATCGCGGGCGCCGCGACACCGGCGACAGCCGCAATGCCGGCGCCGCTTTTCAGAAAGGTTCTGCGTTTCATGAGAGAGCCTCCTCAGTTGAACATCAGATGGGGCAGCCAGGTGGCCAGCCCCGGGAACAGGAACACGAGCGCAAGCGCCAGAACCTGGATCAGCACGAACGGGATGACGCCCCGGTAGATATCGAGTGTCGTGATCCCCTGCGGTGCGACCGACCGGAAATAGAATAGCGCAAAGCCGAAGGGTGGGGTCAAGAAACTGGTTTGCAGGTTCATCGCCATCAGCACCGCGAACCACACCGGCGAAATGTCACCCGCCAGAACCGCCGGGCCCAGCAACGGCACGACGATATAGATGATCTCGACCGCCTCGAGGATGAATCCCAGCGCAAAGACCAGCACCATGATGGTGACGAGGGCCCCGGTATGGCCGCCCGGCATGACCGCCATCAGGTCCTGCACCGCGTGTTCGCCGCCAAAGCCCCGGAACACCAGCGACAGCATCGAGGCCGCGATGACGATCCCGAACACCATGCCCGAGATCTTCATCGTCTCGATCATGGAATCGGCCAGCAACCGGCCCCGGATCAGGCGTAGTGCCGCCACGATGACCCCCAGCGCGATCAATCCGGCCGCGGCAACGCTGACGGCCCCAGCCAGGCTGTCCAGCCCGGGCCGGCCGAATCCCGCGACCTTCAAGGCCACCAGCACAAAGGCCGCCAGCCCGGCGGCCGCGATCAGCGCCCGCTCCCAGCCGGCCCGGCTGATCGCAAAGGCGGCCATCAGCCCGGCACCGACCGCGCCCAGGCCCGCGGCCTCGGTCGCTGTGGCAATCCCGCCCAGGATCGACCCCAACACCGCCAGGATCAGCAGAAGCGGCGGCAGAAAGGTGAACAGCACCTCGGACAGGGCGACCGGCTCGCGCACGGCCTTGCGCACCCGCCCGGGTCTGAGCGTGATCGCCAGCCACAGCGCATAGAGCCCGACCAGCACCAGACCCGGCACCATGGCCCCCGCGAACAGATCCGCCACCGACACCGGCTGCGGCGCGAAATTCCCGGCGCGTTGCTGCGCCTCAAGATAGGTGTTGCCGATCTGGTCGCCCAGCAGCACCAGCAGGATCGACGGCGGAATGATCTGTCCCAGCGTCCCCGAGGCGCAGATCAGCCCCGCGGCCTGCCGCTTGGGCACGCCCGCTTCCATCATCGGTGTCAGCGCGATTAGCACCAGCATGACCACCGTGGCCCCGATGATGCCCGTAGACGCCGCGATGATCGCGCTGAACGCCAACACCGACAGCGCCATGCCCAGCGGCGATCCCCCCAGCAGCCTGGCCAGCACCCGCAGCATGGCCTCGGCCAGATTGGCCCGTTCCAGGAACACGCCCATCAGCACGAAGAGCGGCACAGCCATCAGCAGCGTGTTCGTCATCACCCCCCAGACCCGGGCGGGAAAGACATTCAGGAACCCCAGATCGAACAGACCGACCTGCGACGCCAGGACCGCCAGGACGAAGGGAACGCCGGAAATCGCCAGCATCGCCGGAATGCCGGACAGGATCCCGGCGAACAGTGCCAGGAACAGCACGATCAGCAGGACCTCCTGACCGCTCATGCGCGCCCCGCCGACAGGACCGTCGCCAACCCCTGCACGATCATCAGAACCGCCGCCACCGGCAGCGCAGCCTTGACCAGATACAGCCCCCCCAGTCCACCGGGCGTGGTCGAGCCCTCGCCAATCGTCCAGGCGAACAGGGTCTGTCCCCACCCCGCCCAGACGATCAGCGCAAAGACCGGCGCCAGAAAGAACAGCCAGGCCACCGCATCGGCGCGGGGCAGGTAACCGGCGGGCAGGCGCTCGGAAATCACTTCGACCCGCACATGTCCGCCGCGGGCGTGACAGACCGGAACCGACAGGATGAGAAAGACCGCAAAGGCATAGCTCGCAAGGTCCTGCATCTTGATCGACCCCGCGCCAAAGCCATAGCGCAACACGACGTTGATCAGGACCATCACCACCAGAATGCCACCCGCCGCCATGCAGACGGCCAGGGTGGCGCGGTCCAACGCGCGGGCGAACCTCAGAAAACCGGCGATCACGGGGCAGGGTCCTTTCTTGTGCCGCGCCATGCAACGCCGTGGCCCGGCCGGTGTCAAGCGCCCCCGCGCGGTTCGGGCCGGCTCAACAGGAAGATCGCCACCGCCCCCAGAACCGCCGCCTGTATCCACAGCACCCGTGCCGGCACACCCAGGATCAGGCTCAGGCCAAAAGCCGCGCCCATGGCCACCAGTGCCAAACCCTTGGCACGGCGCGAAATCGCCCCTTCGGCGCGCCAGTCGCGAATCGGCGGCCCCAGGCGGGGGTGCTCGACCAGCCACATCTCCAGCCGGGGCGACGAGCGCGCAAAGCAGAAGGCCGCCAGCAGCAGCAGCGGCGTGGTCGGCACCAGCGGCAGAACGATCCCCGCCACACCGATCGCCAAGGCCAGCCCGCCCGCAAGGATCCAGAAAATGCGCACCATGCCGATGACATAGGCCAGCGCGTCAACGGCGGAAAGGCCCCTGCATCTTTGTGCCGGAAATATCCTCGGGGGTTTCCCAAGGGGGTGGAAAACCCCCTTGGGGCGGGGGGTCCGGGGGGCCGCCGCCCCCCGGCTTCACCGGAAATGCTTGGCCAGCTTCAACCCCTGACCCTGATAGTTCGATGCGATTCCCGCGCCATACAGACGATCCGGCACCGCGGCCATGCGCTCATAGACCAGCCGCCCCACGATCTGCCCGTGTTCCAGCGCAAACGGGGCCTCGTGGCAGCGCACCTCCAGAACGCCGCGCGCGCCCACGCCACCGGCCTCGGCATGGCCGAATCCGGGATCGAAGAACCCGGCATAATGGACGCGGAATTCGCCCACCATCGCCAGATAGGGCGCCATTTCGGCCGCATAGCCGGGGGGGATGCAGACCGCCTCGCGGCTGACCAGGATGTAGAACGCGCCGGGGTCCAGGATGAGTTGACCGCTGGTTGCCCGCAGATCTTCCCAGAACTCGGCCGGATCATAGGCACCGATCCGGTCCAGATCGATGACGCCCGCATGCGGTTTGGCGCGATACCCCAGCAACGTCCCGGTTTGCGGGCGCAGATCGACCGAAAAGCCCAACCCCTCCGAGATCACCGCCTGACCCGAGACCAGCGGCACGTCGGCGTTCAGCGCGGACAGTTCCGCGTCGGACAGGATCGCCTGACCGCGGCGCAGCCGGATCTGGTTCAGCCGCATCCCCGGCCGCACCAGAACCGAGAACGAGCGCGGGCAGATCTCGGCATAGAGCTTTCCGCTGTAACCGGCTGGAATCCGGTCGAATTCGACACCTTCATCCGTAATGACGCGCACCAGCAGGTCCAGCCGCCCGGTCGAGCTCTTGGCGTTCGTGACGGCGCTGAGGTCGGCCGGCAGGGCCAGCCGTTCGGCCAGTTCGACGACATAGACGCAGCCTTTTTCCAGCACCATGCCAGCGCCCAGGGCAAAGCGGTGCATCTCGAACTCGGCCAGGCGGTCGGCGACGCTGCGGCCCTTGCCCGGCAGGAAGGACGCCCTGAGCCGCACCGCGACCGCCCCCAACCGCAAGTCCAGGCTGGCCGGCTGCACCTGGTCCGGCACCACCGGCGGATCCGCGGCGATGGCGCCGACTTCGATCAGCCGGCGCAGGGTTTGCGAGGGCAGCACGCCGGGATGACGGGTGTCGGGATCCTGGGTCATCGCGGCTCCTTATGGACGAACGGCCCGTAGCGGGTGCCACGGGCCGTTTGTTGAAATGGTCGGGCTGGCGAGATTCGAACTCACGACCTTCCGCCCCCCAGACGGACGCGCTAACCAGACTGCGCCACAGCCCGACGAGGCGCTTTCTACCGCTTTTCGCGCCGGGGGCAAGCGTCAAATTGCACCCTCGGGCGGGAAATTTTCCCTCGGCCCGTGGCCGCCGGAAACCAGCGCGCCCGATTACCAGCGCCCGGCACCCGAAGCTTCGGACATGCGCTCGAGCAGCGTGTCGATGCGACGCGAGAGCATGTCCAGCCGGTCCCGGCGCGCGCCCAACCGTCCGCGCGGCATGGCGCGCAACTGCCGGGCGATCTGCGCCCGTTCCGACGTTTCGCCGGTGTCCACCGCGTCCTCGGGCCGCGGACTCATGGCACCGGCCAGGGCCCCCACGGGGGCCTTGGGCCGCCCTGCGGGCAGGGGTGGTGCGTCGGGGGTCATGGTCTCGCCTTCGGTCATGACGCTGTCCTCGATGGGCTGCTCGGCGGAAGCGGGCTGGGCCGCAGACGACGACGGATCGGCGGCATCCACCGCGCGGTCGACGCCCGTATCGTCAGGCGCGTCGGCGGGCGTTGACCCCGCCTCGGCGGCAGGTGCCAGCGCATCGGCGGGTTGGCCCGGGGTTTCGTCGACGGGTTGCTCGTCGGCCTCGCCAGCCGGATCCACCCGGGAATCGACCGGGCTCGCGGCCATTTCGGGCGGGGTAACCGGCGACCTTGCGACCGATGTCACATCGGCTTCGGCCACGGGAATCGGATCGGTCGCGGCGGCGTCCAGATCCGCGTCGGCTCGCCCCTCATCCTCAAGCACCGGCTCTGCGGGATCGCCCAGGATCAACGGGCCACCCAGCCCGGCGACATGCTTGACGCCGTCCTCCTGCAACACCCGCTGAACACCCCGGATCGTCATCTCGCGCTCTTGCAGCAGAAAACGGATACCATTGATCAGGGCCACATCGTCGGGCCGGTAATACCGACGCCCGCCGGCCCGCTTGACCGGGCGAATCTGATAGAACTTGCTCTCCCAGAAGCGCAGGACATGCGCAGGAGTCCCAAGGATTTCAGCCACTTCGCTGATGGTGCGAAAGGCCTCGGGCGCCTTTTTCATGCGTTACGCCTTGCTGTGCAGATTCCCGCGCGAGACCCGGTCCTTCATCAGATGCGAGGGACGGAACGACAGCACCCGACGCGGACTGATCGGCACTTCCTCGCCGGTCTTGGGATTGCGGCCCATGCGCTCGGTCTTGGCGCGGACACTGAACGTGCCGAAGGACGAGATCTTGACCTGCTCCCCCTCGACCAGGGCGTCCGACATATACTGGATCACCGCCTCGACCAGGGCGGCGGATTCGTTTCGCGACAGGCCGACTTCGCGGAACACCGCTTCGCTCAGATCCATCCGTGTCAGAGTCTTGCCGCTCATCACAATTCCCCCGCGATTGGCTGGCCGCTGCCGCAAAGATGCGACAAGGGAATTCTTCTGTCAACACCGGGGTTTGCGCCCCATTGTTGAAAGCTGGTCCTACCAGCGCAGAACGACAGCGCCCCAGGCCAGGCCACCGCCGATCGCCTCGGTCACGACGACATCGCCTTGCTTCAGCTTGCCACTTTCGACGCCGACCGACAGGGCCAGCGGAATCGATGCGGCCGAGGTGTTGCCATGGTCCTGAACGGTGACGATCACCTGTTCCATCGGCAGGCCCAGTTTCTTGGCCGTGCCCTGAATGATGCGGATATTCGCCTGATGCGGCACGATCCAGTCCACGTCCCTGGCGCCCAGACCGGCCTTTTCCAGCGCGGTTTCAGCGGTTTGCGCCAATTTCTCGACCGCGTGGCGGAACACCTGGTTGCCCTGCATCCTGAGATAGCCGGCCGTCCCGGTCGAGGATACGCCGCCATCCACATAGAGCAGGTCGCGGTGGCGCCCATCGGCGTTGAGATCGGTGGACAGGATGCCCCGGTCGCCGGGCGCACCCGTGCCCGGCTGGGCGTCAAGGATCAGTGCCCCGGCGCCATCGCCGAACAGAACGCAGGTCGACCGGTCGGTCCAGTCCATGATGCGGCTGAACGTCTCGGCGCCGATGACCATCACGCGACGGGCCTGGCCCGAGACGATCAGCGCATTCGCGTTTGCCAGCGCATAGATGAAACCGGCGCAAACCGCCTGCACATCAAAGGCATAGGCCTTGTCCGCGCCGATGCCGGCCTGAACCATGGTGGCAACCGAGGGAAAGGTGTAGTCCGGGGTCGAGGTCGCGACAATGATCGCGTCCAGCGTGTCGGCGCCGACGCCGGCGTTGTCCAGCGCCGCGCGCGCCGCCTGCGCCGCCAGATCCGAGGTCCGTTCGTCCTTGGCCGCGAAATGCCGCCGTTCGATGCCCGACCGCGACACGATCCATTCGTCGGACGTGTCCAGCGTATCGGCAAAGGCCGAATTGGGGACCACGCGTTCGGGCAGGTAATGCCCGGTGCCGATGACGACCGCGCGGGTAACCGAATTCTGGATCATGCCGACTCTCCGTTGGGGCCCGCATCTTGGGCCGCCTTGGAAACGATCACAAGCCGTTCCGCCATGCGTCCGCGATACCCCGAATGCGCCAGTTTGGCGGCCAGCCCGATGGCCGCCGCAACGCCGGTGGCGTCGGCGGACCCGTGGGATTTCACCACCGTGCCGTTGAGGCCCAGGAAAACCCCGCCATTGACCCGCCGCGGGTCGATGCGGCTGCTGAGCCGCTTCAACGCGCCGCGCGCCAGCAGGGCCCCGATCATCGACAGCGGCCCGGATCGGAACGAGGCCCGCAGGAAATCGCCGACCAGCTTTGCCGTGCCTTCGCCGGTCTTGAGCGCGACATTGCCGGTAAAGCCGTCGGTCACGATCACATCCACCCGATCCGAGGGGATGTCCGATCCCTCGACAAAGCCGACGAATTCATAGCGCCCGGTTTCCTGATGCCCGGCGATGAGTTCGTGCGCGGCCTTGATCTCGGCACGGCCCTTGTGTTCCTCGGTCCCGACATTCAGCAAACCGACCCGGGGGCGCGGTTCGCCGAATCCGTTCCGGAAATAGGTCACGCCCATGATGGCATAGGCCAGCAGATCCTCGGCCTCGGCCTTGATGTCCGCGCCCACGTCCAGCATGGTGTTGAACCCGTGGCGACCGCGCGAGGGCCAAAGGCAGGCGATGGCGGGGCGGTTGACGCCCTCCATCCGGCGCAGTTGCAGCATCGACACCGCCATCAGGGCGCCGGTATTGCCGCAACTGACCGCGGCCTGCGCGGTGCCATCCTTCAACGCGCCGATGGTGGACCACATCGAGGTGTCCTTGCCGTGGCGCATGACGTGGCTTGGCTTGTCCTCCATCGTCACCGCCCGGTCGGCATGGACGATGTGCAACCGGCCCGCCAGCGCAGGCTGGCGGGCGGTCAGCGGCGCGAGCACCGCCTCATCACCGTGAAGCAGAATATCCAGCCGCGGATCGCTGCGCAGGGATTGTTCGCACCCCGCGACGATCGCCGCAGGGCCGCGATCGCCCCCCATCGCATCGACGGATATGACGATCCGGCCCTCGGCGGTCCTGTCCACCGGGCTTCCGGCGTGCGGATGTTCCTGCGTGGAGGTCATCGAAGCACCGCCGGTCGGAACCGTCAGGCCGCGTCGTCGTCCAGATCAACCTCGGCGCGGGCGACAACCTCGCGGCTGTCATAGTGGCCGCACGACGGGCAGACGTGGTGCGGGCGCTTCAGCTCGCCGCACGACGGGCATTCATTGGGGTTGCCCGCGACAAGAGCGTCATGCGCGCGGCGCATGTTGCGACGGGAACGGGTCACGCGGTTCTGTTGAACGGCCATGTCAACCTCTGATAGTTCGGCGGGCGCGACCGTGCGGCCCGTGTCTGTGGAAACCTGTTGCGACGGCTCCTCTACACCGCCGGGGCGGTCAGGGAAAGCCCTGTCTTGCATGAGGCGCGGAACATACGAGCTTTTCTCAAGCACGCAAGGGAAAATTCATGACTTGGGCAGGTCGGTTTTCAGCGCCGCCAGCGCCGCGAAGGGATTCGGCCGCTCGTCCGGCTGGTCGGCGCCGGTGATCGAGTCGGGCAGATCCGCCCCCTCGGCCCGGGGATAATCGGGCAGCGCCAGCGCCAGCGCCTCGGCCATGACCTGGCCGGGATCGATCTCGGGCGTCAGCGGCTCCAGCGTGTCGTCCTCGGGGATCTCGACCTCGGGGCCCTGGGGCTGGGCCATCCGGCGCAGGTAATGGCGGCTGACGGCCGTGTCGATGCGCGAGGTCACCGGCTCGGCGGTGACGACGCAGGCCTGCACCACGGTCGCGCCCAGCGTCCCCTCGAGCCGCCAGTCGTGGCGTCCGTCGGGGGTCAGGCTGCCGTGAAAGGTCAGCTTGCGGATCCGCTCGACGCCGAGGTCCTCGGCCAGGGCCGCGCGGGCCTCGGGCGTGGGGGTCAGCCGAAAGCGGGTGCCGACACGGGCGTTCAGGTCGGTCAGCCGCAAGGGCAGGGACAGGCCGTCGGTTTCCCTGAGGGGGGTGGTGTCGGTCATGGGGTCTCTCGTGGTTGTGTCCGCCGGGGCAGGGTGTTCCTTTCTTGAACACACCGATCCCTTTCTGTAATCCAAAGGCGGCGCAGGGTTCCAGCCCCGCATCACGTCCCCCACCGGCAGGAGGCCGCCATGACCACGCCCGCGACGCCCGCGACCCGAATGTCCCGCCGGTTCGGCGGCCTGCGCGCCCTGGCTCTGGGGCTGGGCCTGCTGGCCGCCGCCTGTTCGCCGGTGATGCGGTATCATGGCTATGCCCCCAGCGATGCCGATCTCGCCCAGATCGAGGTGGGCCGCGACACGCGCGAAACCGTGGCGCAAAAGATCGGTCAGCCGGGGATCGGCGGCGTCATGGAGGGGTCGGGCTGGTATTATGTGCAGTCCGACTGGCGCCAACAGAGCTGGCACGCCGCAGAGGAGGTCGACCGCCAGGTGGTCGCCATCTCGTTCGACGCCCGCGATCGCGTGCAGAATATCGAACGCTTCGGGCTGGCGGACGGCGAAGTCGTGCCCCTGTCGCGCCGCGTCACCTCGTCGGGGCCGCGCCCCAGCGTGCTGAGCCAGGTCTTTGCGGTGCTGGGCCAGTTCACCGCCGCGACCGCGCGCTGATCCCGCCCACAAGGGGGGCCTGACGATGACCCCGCCAGACACCGGCGCCGCAGCGGACAGCGCGCTCTTCGGGGCGCCGATCCGGCGCGGCGGCTGGTGCGTCAGGCTGGCGGAACCCGCCGACATGCCGGCGCTTCTGACCCTGCGGGCCCGGGCCTTTCGCGACGGCGCCGACGACGGTGATTCCCATGACGCGCACAGCCTGCACCTGTGGGTCGGAGCCGCCGCACAGCCGCCCCGCGCAACGCTGAGGGTGCGGGTGCACGCAGACGGTGCGGCGCTGTTGTCGGGCTATGCGGCCGGACTCTATGATCTGACGGCGCTGGCGGCCCTGGGCGGCGTCACGCTGGAACTGGGGCGGTTGTGCACCGCCCGCGAGGCGCCGGATACCGGCGACGCGGACCTGCTGCGGCTGGTCTGGGCCGGTGTTGCGCGGCTGGCGCTGAAAAGCGGCGCGGCGCGGCTGGTGGGCTGCACATCGTTTCACACGACCGACGTTGCCGGGCTCGGCGGGGCCTGGGCCTATCTTGCGGCCCGCGCGGCGCCGCCAGCCGATCGCCGGCCCGGCCCCAAGGCGCCCGAGGTGCACCCGTTCCCCCGGCCGGGCGCGGTGGACGTGCCGGGCGCGGCCGATCCCGGTGCCGCCGCGGCGCTTCCCGCGCTGTTGCGGGCTTATCTGGCCCTGGGGGGCTGGGTATCGGATCACGCGGTGGTGGATCGCGATCTGGGCACCTGCCATGTGTTCACCTGCGTCGAGCTGGATCGCCTGCCGCCCGCCCGGCGCCGCGCGTTCGAGGGCCTGGCCGCGGGGTAGCCGACGACGGGGGACAGGGCCGGGGAATCGACGGGACTTGCGCCCCCGCGCGAAACGGGCTAATGGGCGCGCACTTCACAGGTGGGGCTGGGCCCTGCGGGGAGACATCCCGCAACGGTCCGCCGGTTGGGCAATCGCCCGAATGCCCCACCCCAGGCGCAAACCGGAAAGGACAAGGACATGGCGCTTCCCGATTTCTCCATGCGTCAGCTTTTGGAAGCTGGCGTTCACTACGGCCACCAGACCCAGCGTTGGAACCCGCGCATGGCACCGTATATTTACGGTGATCGCAACGGCATCCACATCGTCGACCTGACGCAGACCGTTCCGATGCTGGAACAGGCGCTGAAGGTGATCCGCGACACCGTCGCCAAGGGCGGCCGCGTGCTGTTCGTCGGCACCAAGCGCCAGGCCTCCAAGCAGGTTGCCGAGGCTGCCGAGAAAAGCGCCCAGTATTACATGAACCACCGCTGGCTGGGTGGCACGCTGACCAACTGGAAAACCGTTTCCCAGTCGATCCAGCGCCTGAAGGCCATCGACGAGGTGATGGAACGTGGCGCCGCCGGCCTGACCAAGAAAGAGCGTCTGGGCATGGAACGCGAGCAGGCCAAGCTGCAGGCGTCGCTGGGCGGCATCCGCGAAATGGGCGGCCTGCCGGACCTGCTGTTCGTCATCGACGTGAACAAGGAAGACCTGGCCATCGCCGAGGCGAAAAAGCTGGGCATCCCGGTCGTCGCCGTGGTCGATACCAACTGCTCGCCCGAGGGCGTGGACTACATCATCCCGGGCAACGACGACGCCTCGCGCGCGATCGGCCTGTATTGCGACTGGTGGCCCGCGCCGCGCTGGACGGCATGTCGGCGCAACTGGGCGCCGCCGGTGTCGACCTGGTGTGCGCTGGAAGAAGCCCCCGAGGAAGAAGCCCTGGCGGAAGACAGCAACGCCTGAGCCGGGTCCCTCGGGATCGTTACACGTTTGACATCGGGCAGGGGCATCCCTGCCCGTATCCCCTTTGAAGGAGACAGGATCATGGCGATTACCGCTGCGATGGTGAAGGAACTGCGCGACACGACCGGCGCGGGCATGATGGACGCCAAGAAGGCGCTGACCGAAACCGACGGCGACATGGAAGCGGCCATCGACTGGCTGCGCACCAAGGGCCTGGCCAAGGCCGCCAAGAAAGCCGACCGCGTTGCGGCCGAGGGCCTGATCGGCGTTGCCGTCGACGGCGGCCGTGGCGTCGCGATCGAGATCAACTCGGAAACCGACTTCGTCGCCAAGAACGAGGACTTCCAGGGCATCGTGCGCGAAGTCGCCAAGATCGCGCTGCAGACCGGCGATTCGGTCGAGGTGGTGAAGGCCGCGGACCTCAACGGCGAGACCGTCGAGAACGTTCTCAACAACGCCATCGCGCGCATCGGCGAGAACATGACCTTCCGCCGGATGCACGTCCTGGAAGGCGACACCGTGGTGTCCTACGTCCACAACGCGGCGACCGAAGGCATGGGCAAGATCGGCGTGCTGGTCGCGCTGAACGGGCCCAAGGACAAGGCGCTGGAAATCGGCAAGCAGTTCGCGATGCACATCGCGGCGACCTCGCCCATGTCGCTGTCCGAGGCGACCATGGACCCCGAGGTTGTCGAGCGTGAGCTGGCCGTGCAGACCGCCAAGGCGCTGGAAGAGAACGCCGCCGCCGCCAAGCCCAAGCCCGAGCAGGTGATCCACAACAACATCATCCCGGGCCGGATGAAGAAGTTCCTCGCCGAGAACACCCTGCTGGGTCAGGCCTTTGTCGTGAACCCCGACGTGACCGTCGAGCAGGCCGCGAAAGAGGCCGGCGTCGAGATCACCGGCTTTGCGCGTGTCGCCGTTGGCGAAGGGATCGAAAAGAAGGCCGAGGATTTCGCCGCCGAAGTCGCCAAGACGCTGGCCGGCTGACCCAGGGCACGACACCACGACAGACGGGCGGCCCCGCGCGGGCCGCCCGTTTTCATTTCCGGCGCCCGAATCGCCGGCGGCGGGCGCGAATCGCAATGTCGCATCCGACATGCTGCTTTCCAAGGATACTTTTTCATTTTGCGAATACCCGTCGCAAGATGCGAATATCCGGCCAGAAATGATCACTTATGCACGGTTTTCCGTGGTTTCCGGGGCGAAAGTGAAGTCGGCCTCGCTCGACAGCGTCTCGATTTTGCGCCAGCAATACCAGGTGGTAGGAGTTGCTGGGTGACGGAATGGAGCATCAGAAAGCGCAAACTCTGCATGGAAACAAGGTGCCGTCGCTGAGCGGTCCGCTTCCGGATCTTATTGCGCCGGACCTGACCTGTTACCTGTCCGAAGTGCTCATGTCGACAGACCGCAGCCTGATCTGGTCACGCACAACCGACTACTTCCGCCGCTGCGGGTTCGGGGACATTCTCTATGGCTACTCGCCGGATTCGCATGGCGCGAACCTTGGGTCGACCGAGGATTGCATCGTCCTCTCGACCTTGGGCCCGGAGATCGTCACCGAATTGGCGAACGAAGGGTATTTCCTGGAAAGCACGACCTTTCACTACGCGCTGAAAACGCCGGGAATCGCGCCGTTTTCCATGACATGCGAAGAATGCGGCTTTGACGCGGACTGGCGCCCTTCGGCCGCCGCGGCCGATTTCTTCAGGCGCCACGGAATGCTGACGGGCTGCTCGATCGGCTTTCCGCCGGAAAGGACGCGGGGCAGGGCGGTGATGACCCTGCTGGCCCCGCCGGACATGTCGCAGGCCTGCATCGACAGCGTGATCAAAACCCGGCACAACGAAATCCTGTCGGTCGCGGCGGTCGCCCACCGGCTGTTGTCCAGCCTGCCGAACCCTGCCAGCGGTCGAACCCTGACACGCCGCCAGCGCGAGGTTCTGGAATGGGTCGCCGAGGGCAAGACCCTGGCCGATATCGCCCTGATCATGGACATCAAGGTCGCGACCGTGGAAAAGCACCTGCGACTGGCGCGCGAAATGCTTGGCGTGGAAACGACCGCGCACGCCCTGATCAAGGCGGCTTTCCTCAATCAGGTGTTCGTCGTCGGTGACATTCCGCGCGAAATTTCACCCGCTCGATCTACCTGAGGGCGAAATACGCAGCCCATGTCCGTTTTTTCGCCATGGCAAGGTAAGGATTTTCTTACTGACGCAAAACGCAACGACGGGCTACTATCAGATTGTTAACGAGTAGCCGAAAGCTGCGCTCCCGAACCGATACTGTCGGCACGGGGGCGTTAGTTTACGCCAACGGCCAGCGTATTTCTTGCCGTGTCCTTTCCCAACCCGATGCTGCAAGGCTTTCCGGTGCGGTTTCGCCGCACCGGAATGGCCGGGTTCGGGGCGCGCGGCGGATCAGACGCGCGCGGCGTCGCGGATCGCGCGGATGTTGGCGCCGTAGGGGGCCGGATCGGCGACCGACCCGCCCTTGAACACCGCCGAGCCGGCGACCAGCACATCGGCCCCGGCCGCCGCAACCAGCGGCGCGGTATCCGGGGTCACGCCGCCGTCGATCTCGATATGCACCGGACGGTCGCCGATCATCGCGCGCAGGCTGCGGATCTTTGCGGTCATGTCGATGAACTTCTGCCCACCGAACCCGGGATTGACGGTCATGACGCACACCAGGTCCGCCAGGTCCAGCACATGCGCGACCGCCTCGGCCGGGGTGCCGGGGTTCAGTGCCACACCCGCCCGCTTGCCCGTTGCGCGGATCGCCTGAAGCGTGCGGTGGATATGGGGGCCGGCCTCGACATGGGCGGTGATGATATCGGCGCCGGCTTCGGCAAAGGCATCGATATAGGGATCGACCGGCGCGATCATCAGATGCACGTCCATCACCGTTTTCACATGCTTGCGAAACGCCTTCACGGCGGGCGGTCCAAAGGTGAGGTTCGGCACGAAATGCCCGTCCATCACATCGACATGCACCCAGTCGGCGCCCTGCGATTCAATCGCCTCGATCTCGCGGCCGAAATCGGCGAAATCGGCGGACAGGATCGAGGGCGCGATCTTGATGGCACGGGAAAAGGTCATGGCAGCACGCTTGCGGTTGTGGCAGGGTTGCGCAACGCCCTAAGCTATCGCCCGGGATGCGTCCACCGCAAAGAAGTTGTTCGCCATGGCCGAGTTGTTTGTCCTGATCGTGCTGCTGGCCGTCACCGCGATCGTCCTGGCGCTTGTCGCGCTCATGGTGGCGCATCGGGCGCGCCGGCAGATCACCCGGTTGTCGCACCGCCTTGCGCTGCTGGAACAGGGCTTGCCGCCGGCCCTGGCCGAGACGGTGGCAGACACCCCGAGGCCGGCGCAGGGCCGCGTCGCCTGGCCCCGCAGCGTGAGCCCGGCAGAGACCCCGGCAGAGCCCCTTCCCGCGACCATGGAGCAGGGCCCGAGAACGCCCTCGATCTTTGCGCGGTTTTCGCAGTGGCTCAGGACGAACTGGATCTATCCGGTGGCTGGCCTCGCGCTGGTGATGGCCGCGATCTATCTGGTGCAGTATTCGATCGAAAAGGGCCTGCTGTCGCCCGCAGCCCGGATCGGGCTGGCGCTGGCACTGGGCGCGGCGCTTGTCGCGGCAGGGCTCTGGCTGCGCCGCCGCTGGGGCGAGGGCGAGACAGGCGCCGGCCAGGTTCCCGCGACGCTGGCGGGCGCCGGGGCCGTGACGCTGTTCGCCGCCGTGCTGGCCGCGCATCACCTCTATGACATGATGGGGCAGGGCGCGACACTGGGCGCGCTCGCCCTGATCGGCGCGCTCAGCCTGGGCCTGGGCTGGACACTGGGGCCGATGCTGGCGGCCCTGGGCGTGATCGGTGCGGTCGCGGCGCCGTTCCTGCTGGGTCCGGGCGAGGGCAGCGATCTGCTCTATGCCTATTTCGCGCTGATCGTGATCCTGGGCACGGCCATCGACGGGTTCCGCCACTGGCGCTGGGTGTCGGGCCTGGCGGTGGCGCTGCCGCTGCTGGCGGGTGCCGCGATCCGAACCGGCGGTGCAGGCGCCGACGGGTTGGTCCTGCTGATCGCCGTGGCGATGCTGGTCGGCACCGCGCTGCCCGGAGGCGCGCTCATGCCCCGCGCGCAGGGTCCGGGGATCCGTCAGGCCCCGCGCAACGGCATTCTGGTGGTCGCGGCGCTGGCGATCGCCCTGGGTGGCGTGTTGCTGCTGGCACAGGTGCCGGCGCCGCTCAGCGTCCTTGTCGGTGGTCTGGTGGCGCTGGTGCTGCCGCTCTGGACGCGACACGCCCCGGCCCTGGACGACCAGGCCGGCGCGGCGGCGCTGCTGTTGCCGGCCACGGTGGCCCTGGCCGCGACGACAACACCGCTGTTTCTTGCCGCCGGCTTGAACCTGTGGCCCTGGTTGCCGCTTGCCGCGGTCGGTCTGGCGGTCGGCGTGGCGCTGGTGCATCTGTGGCGGAGCGAGCAGGCGCAGGGTCTGGCACGGCGCAACTGGGCGCTGGCTTCTGCCGCGGTGCCGGGAACGACCGCTCTCGCGGTCGAGGCCCTGTGGAAACCCGCGACGGTGCTCGGGCCGTCCCTCTGGGGGTTGGCTTTGATGGGCCTGGCGGCCGTCTATACCGCGCTGGCGACCTGGTCGGGCCGCCGCGACGCGGGGCAGGGACCACGCCTCGGATCCTATGCGGTGGGGGCGTTCACCATGATCGCGCTGGCGCTGATGGTGACCCTGGGCGGCGTCGCCCTGACAGCGGCGCTGGCGGTTCTGCTGATCGCCGCCGCCGCCATGGACCGCCGCCTGACCATCCCCGAATTGGGCTGGATCACCGGGCTGGGCGCAATGATCCTGTCGGTGCGCCTGGTCTGGTCGCCCGGGCTCGAGTCGCTGATCGGTGCGAACCGCAACACCGCCTGGGAATTCTGGCTGGTCCTTGCGGCATCGCTCGGCGGGCCGGTGGCAGCCCTGGGCCTGCTGGCGCCGCTGCCCGAGGCCGGCGTCCGTCGATGGGCGCGCGTGGTCATGGAAACCGCCGTGACCGGCATGGTGCCGGTCGCGGTGGGCATGGTGCTGGCGCGCTTCCTTGCGGATGTCGTGCAGCCCCATGCCGCCATCGGGATCGAGGCCACGGCCCTGATCGCCATGGCCTGGGTGCAGACGCAGAGGGCGGATCGACTGCCCAGGGGCCTCATGGCGCGGGTGCGCCGTGTCCTCGCGGCACTCTTTGCCGGGCTGGCGGTGGTGGCGATCCTGCTGGGCCTGACGGTGCTGTCGCCGTTGCAGGGGCCTGGCTGGTTCTCGGGCCCGGTCAAGGGCTGGCCGCTGCTCAACGACCTGCTGATCGCCTATGCGCTGCCCGCGGCGGTCCTGGCCTGGGCGGTGCACGGCCGCCGGTCGATCTGGTCCCGCGCGGCGACCGCGCTCGCGGCGGTGCTGACCTGCACCTGGATCGGCTTGGCAATCCGTCATCTCTGGCACGGAGGCCGGGGCATGGCGCTGCAGACAGGGTTCGCCCAGGGCGAGCTATACGCCTATACCGTGGCGCTGCTGCTGGCGGGCGCGGCGGCACTGGCGCTGGCGCTGCGGTTCGGCGCGCACCGGTATCGCGTGGCCGGATTGGCGCTGATCGGTCTGGCCGCCGCCAAGGCCTTTCTGATCGACGCGGGCGGGCTGACCGGGCTGATGCGGGTCGGGGCCTTTTTGGGGCTGGGGCTGTCGCTGGCCGGTCTGGCCTGGCTGAACGCCTGGGTCAGCGCGCGTGTGGGGCGTGACACGCAATAGTCCGATAATCGGTATTATGTAATTAAAAGCGACGCCCGAGCGCCCCTAAAGGTTGCGTAAAAGCCACAGCGGATGACGTAAAGGTGAAAACGACAGCACAGAAGCTTGTTTTTCACCCAGGACTTCGATGAGTCTTAACGTGTTCTTAAGAGGTTCGTGCGAGGTAATCTTGGCAGTGTACGAGTGAGAAACACCCACGCGTCCATGTGCCGGGAGCGATTGGTCGAATGATTCAGGGCAATGTCCAGATGCACGCCTGCACGCCGTTTGCACCTGTCACGCGCGCGCTGAAGGCCGCGCTGACCGTTCTGGTGATCGAGGCACCGGACGCGATGCAGGTGCTTGCCCCGTCCACGGAACAGCGTGCCGTGGTCTTCACCCAGATGCGCATGTTGAGCCGGCAAATGCTGGAAACCGTGCAGCCCGATGCGATCGTCGGGCCATTGATCACCAGTGACTGGGATATTGTCGATCTGGGCACGACGCTGGAATCATTGGGATATTCCGGAACCCTCTATGCACTGACGCGCCCGTTGCCGCGCGCGGAACTCGTGGTGCGCGAGGTCGGCGCAGCCTGTCCCGGCCTGACGGTCCATCTGCTTGAAACGGCCTGACGGGTCGTCTGCGGACCGCGTCATTCTCCTCGCGGAAAGCGTTGATTTTCCTCAAGAACGTTCAGGTCCATGTGGTTGCGCATGTAGCGTTCGCCCGCATTGCGATACGGCTGAAAATCCCAATCCGTGTAACGCCCGGCGCGCAAGGCCCCGTAAACCACCCAACGACGCGCCTGGCTGGCGCGAACTTCGGCGTCGAACTGCTTGAGATTCCAGCGTGCCCGGGCCATCGCCCTCAGACGTTCCAGCACCGGAGCAAAGGCCGGGTCGCTGGCCAGATTGCGCCGTTCGCCGGGATCGTCGTCCAGGTTGAACAGCAGGTCCGGATCGGCCTCGCAGGCGATGTATTTCCAGGGGCCGTCGACCAGCGCAACCATGGGCGCAATCGTGCCTTCAGCCGCATATTCCATCGGCACCGGCCCGCGCCCGCCCGTGCCATGGATCAGCGGCACCAGGCTTTCGCCATCCGTCCAGGGGGCGATCGCGGCCGCATCCAGTCCGGCAAGGTCACAGAGCGTCGGCAGGATATCCAGCGTCGACACCGGCTGATCCACGCGCCCTGCCCTGACGCCCGGTCCGGCGATCATCAGCGGCACCCGGGCCGAGGGTTCGTGGAAGTTCATCTTGAACCACAACCCGCGCTCGCCGAGCATCTCTCCATGATCGGACAGGAACACGATCACCGCCTCTTGCCGGGTGCGATCGAGCACATCCAGAATGTCGCCGATCTTGTCGTCGATATAGGAAATATTCGCGTAATATCCCTGCCTTGCGCGCCGTATTTGATCCTTGGTCGCGTCAAAGTTCCGATAGTCGAAACTGTCCAGCAGGCGTTTGCCGTGCGGATCCTGATCCGCATAGGCGATGGGTTCGGGCGGCTCAAGTTCGGCGCAGCCCTCATACAGATCCCAATAGCGGCGCCGCGCCACGAAGGGATCGTGCGGATGCGTGAAGCTGACGGTCAGGCACCAGGGGCGCGGATCATGGCCGCGCGCCAGATCATACAGTTTCTGCCCGGCCAGATGGGCGACGTCGTCGTCATATTCCAGCTGGTTGGTAATCTCGGCCACCCCTGCCCCGGTCACCGAGCCCAGGTTGTGATACCACCAGTCGATCCGTTCGCCCGGCTTGCGATAATCCGGTGTCCATCCGAAATCGGCGGGGTAGATGTCGGTCGTCAGGCGCTCTTCGAAGCCGTGCAACTGATCGGGACCGACGAAATGCATCTTGCCCGACAGCGTGGTCTGATAGCCCGCCGCGCGCAGGTGATGGGCGTAACACGGCGTTTCCGACGAAAACTCGGCCGCATTGTCATAGACCCCGGTGCGGCGCGGCAACTGCCCCGCCATGACGCTGGCCCGCGCGGGGGCACAGAGCGGACTGGGGCAATAGGCGCGGGAAAAACGTGCCGACCGCGCCGCCAGACGACGCAGGTTCGGCACATGCAGGAAATCCGCCGGACCGTCCTGAAACAGGGTGCCGGTCAGTTGATCGACCATCAGGATCAGGATGTTGGGGCGGGACATCGCGGGCCTTTCATTGCGGACGCTGCGCCGATCCTGACGCCCGAAGGCGACCGGCGCCAGCCCAAAAGCGACCCCTGCCGCGTTGAATTGCGACGGCTGGTCAAAGCCCCGCCCGGCCACTAGTCTGCGCCCAGAAACCGGAGGATCCCATGTCGCGCAAACTCTTGCTCATCATCCTGGACGGCGTGCCCTATGCCAATTGGCGGCGCTATTTCGGTTGCCTCGAGGGGTGGGTGCAATCCGGCGAGGCCCGGGTCTGGAAGATGCGGGCCTCGTTGCCGTCGATGTCGGGGCCGTGCTACGCCTCGATCCATTCCGGCGTGTCACCGCAGGAGCATGGCGTGCTGACCAACGCCCACATCTTCCGCGTTCAAAAGCCGGACATTTTCAGCCAGGTGCGCAAGGCGGGGGGCGTGACAGGTGCCGTCACCCATTCCTGGTGGTCCGAGTTCTTCAACCGCGCGCCTTTCGATTTCGTGCGCGACATCGAATACGACGAACCCGACAGCGACAGCATCAACCACGGCCGCTTTCACACCATGTCGGGCTATGACCACAAGAACCAGGCCACGCCTTCGGATGTGGACCTGTTCGCGACGCTGACCTCGCTGTGCGCACGGTTCGGGCTGACCTATGGCATCCTGCACACCTGCACGCTGGATTCGATGGGCCACCGCTTTGGCCATGACTGCGCCGAGATGGACCATGCCTGCGCGTTGCTGGATGCGATGCTGGCCAAGTTCCTGCCCGCCTGGATCGCGATGGGATACGAGGTGATCGTGACGGCCGACCATGGCCAGTCGCTGCGCGGTCACCATGGCGGCACGGGCGAGGACCAGCAGGATTTCGCGCTGTATTACTTTGGTCAGGCCGAGGGACCCGCGCGCGATGCGGTGCTGCATCAGTTGCAGTTGGCGCCGACGATCCTGTCACGCCTGAACGCCCCCATCGCCGACACCATGAAGGCCGAGGTGTTCCTGCGCTGAGCGGTGCGCGGCGGCTCAGACGGTCGCCGCGTTCGTCTTGGCCCCGAGCTGGCCCTTGGCCCAGAGTTTCAGCACCTGAACCGCAACCCAGCTGTTCAGCGCCGAGGCGACGATCACCAGAATCGCGCCGATGTAGAGCCCCCCCTGCCCCAGCGCCAGGATCGACGCGGTGGCCGCGGCTGCCGTCGGAAAGGTCAGCGCCCCCCACAGGGGCGAGAAGCCGGCGCCCAGAAGCCAGGTCGCCCGGGCGACCAGCAGCACGACCAGTCCAAGCGCGAACACCGCAAAGGCCGCTGCCAGGGTCGGGTATCCCAGCAAGATGCCGACCGTCGCGAACAGGCTTGCGGGCGCGACATGAATGGCCATCAGGGGCCGCAGGGGGGCCGGCGGAACACGGGTCACGATCTGCCAGAGGCTGGCGCCCCAGATCAACGCGGCCACGCCGATCTCGATCCAGAAGATCGCTGTCGAAACCTGCGCATAACCCAGTGGCACCAGTGTCAGGGGCGCCAGGATAAAGCCGACATAGGTCAGGTGGAACACCGGCGTGACGCTGCGCGCTTCTGCCGGGCCGGTCAGCAGCGCCCAGCCGATCAGCGCCCCCAGACCGGCCAGCGCCACCGAGGCGACGATCACCAGCCCCAGCGCGAGGTCTGGCGCATAGGGCCGCAGCGCCGATCCCGCCAGCATCAGGCTGAGCACCATCGCCGCAAGCCCGGCGCGGCCCGGAAGAACGGCGATCTCGTCGATGATCACGCCGGGGCGGCGCAGGGGCTTGGACAGATACGCCACCAGCGCAAAGGCATAGAGCAACGCCACCGCGCCCAGGATCGTCTCGCCCAGGGGTTGGACCGGGGACAGGCCCGGCTGCATCGCCAGGGTGCGCCACGCCAGCCCCAGCCCGAACAGGCCCATGATCGGCGGAAAGATCGCCGGCGGCGTCCGGCGCCACAGGCCCGGCGTCTTTTCCACCAGCGGCGGCGGCGGCGGGAAATGGCGGGGCTTCACACTGGGCAAGGGGCGCGGGTTGTCGGTCATCGGGGCCTCCGTCGGAACGGCTGATCCTTGCCACAGACGGCGCCGCACGCAAGAGGACAGGACGTCGCGTCATCATGACCGTGGAGCCGCGCGCGGCTTGGCGGTATGAAGGACCGACCCAAGCGAGAATCCCGATGCCCGACCGCATTCTGAAGCCCTGGCCCTTCACCCCCGCGCCGCAACTGGTGGCCGATATCGGCGGCACCAACACCCGGGTCGCCCTGGCCGACAGCGGCGTGCTGCGGCAGGGCTCGATCCGCCGGTATCGGAACGCCGGGCGCGCCTCGGTGTCCGAGATCCTGCGCGCGTATCTGGCCGAAACCGCGACCACCGACTGCGCCGGGGTCTGCGTGGCCGTGGCCGGGCCGGTTCGGGACGGCGTGGCGCAGATGACGAACCTGTCCTGGACCATCGCCGCCCCCGATCTGGCCGCCGTGGCGGGCACGGAACGGGTCGCCATCCTGAACGATCTGCAGGCGCAGGGTCATGCGCTGCACGCGCTGGATCCGCGCCATCTGCGCCCGCTTCTGCCGGGCAGACCTGCGGATGCGACCGCCACGCAACTGGTGGTCGGCGCAGGCACCGGTTTCAACGCGGCCCCGGTCCATCACCTGCCCCACGGAACCCATGTGGCGGCGTCCGAGTGCGGCCACATCCACCTGCCGCAGCAGGGCGAGCAGGAACAGGCCCTGGCCCGGCATCTGACCCAGCGCCACGGCATTGCCACCATCGAGGAGGTCCTGTCAGGGCGGGGCCTGGTGGCGCTGCATCACTGGATCACCGGCGAGGATCTGCCGGCCGAGCACTTGACCGCCGCCATCGCCGCCGGTGAACCCGGGATGCGGGACACCGGCGTCCTCTATGCGCGGGTGCTGGGGCGGACGCTGGCGAACCTGGCCCTGACCCACCTGCCCTTTGGCGGTCTTTACCTGATCGGCAGCGTCGCGCGCACCCTGGCCCCCGTCCTGGTCGATCTGGGCATGGGCGAAACCTTTGCCGAGATGGGCCGCTTCTCGCCGCTGATGGCGGCGTTCCCCGTCCTGGCGGTCGAGGACGACTATGCGGCCCTGCTGGGGTGCGCGGCCCATCTCACCGCCCTGCCCTGAGGGCTTGTCCAGCGCGCCCCGAACCGCCATATCAAGCCGATGCTGCGCCTCGCCCCGATCCTGATCGCCATCGCCTATGGGTTGGTCTACTGGCATTTTTCCGCCTGGCGCACCGCGCGAGACCTCGACAGGACATCGACACCCCTGGCCGATGCGCGGCTGAAAGCGGTGACCGATCGGCTGGCGCGCGCACTCGACCTGCCGCAGATCCGCGTGCATGTCCACGAGAGCCCCGTCATCAACGGGCTGGCGGCCCCGGATGGGCGCATCTTCCTGACGCGCGGGTTTCTGGATCGCTACGAGGCGGGTCAGGTCAGCGCCGAGGAACTGGCCTCGGTCATCGCGCATGAACTGGGGCATGTGGCGCTGGGACATACCCGCCGCCGGATGATCGACTTTTCCGGCCAGAACGCGGTGCGCGTGGTGCTGACGGCCGTTCTGGGGCGGCTTTTGCCCGGGATCGGCCTGTGGCTGGCCAATATCCTCGTGGGGATGCTGGCGGCGGGCCTCAGCCGCAAGGACGAATACGAGGCCGACGAATACGCCGCCGCCCTGCTGACCAAGGCCGGGATCGGCACGGCGCCGCAAAAGGCGCTGTTGCAGCGACTGGACACGCTGACCGGCGCGCGCGGGGCACCGCCGGTCTGGCTGGCCTCGCATCCCTCGACGCCGGATCGGGTGCGGGCAATCGAAGCCCTCGAATCCCGCTGGCAATGAAAAAGGGGACGCGACCGTGGTCGCGCCCCCCTGCCTAGGTTCTCGAAATTGCGGTCAGTCTGCCCGGCCTGGGTGACAGGCGCATGACATCCGCGCAACTGGCCCGTCAGACCGTGGGCTTGTCCAGTTCCTTCGCGTGCAGCCAGGCCGCGTGCTGCGGCGCGCGCTTGGTGCGCGACCATTCCTCGAGCATGTCCCATTTGACGCTGTCCAGCCGCGCAAGCATTTCCGCTTCCTCGGGATCGGGACAGGCCAGTTCGATGCGGTGGCCGTTGGGATCGAAGAAATAGATCGAATGGAAGATCGAGTGATCGGTGACGCCCAGAACCTCGACCCCGTTCGCCTCGAGGTGCTCCTTGAACCCGACCAGCGTGTCACGATCCTTGACCTTGAAGGCGATGTGCTGAACCCATTTCGGGGTGTTCGGATCGCGGCCCATCTCGGGCTTGGTCGGCAATTCGAAAAAGGCCAGAATGTTGCTGTTCCCTGCATTGAGGAAGATGTGCATGTAGGGATCGGGTTCATGCGTCGAGGGCACTTCGTCTTCGGCGATCGCCAGAACGAAATCCATGTTCAGATTGCGGGTATACCATTCGACCGTCTCTTTCGCATCCTTGCAGCGATAGGCGACGTGATGCATCTGGTCGAGTTTCAGGACGGGCGCGTTCATCTGGGTTCCTCCGGTTAATCGTTGCAAGTGCAACGGTATGGATTGAGGAACCACGAATCGGGGGCATCTGTCAAGCGGCGTGGCCGCCGCGCGTTCACCGCGGCCACGCGATCCGCATCGAAACGGCATCGTTCCGGCACCCCCGGGGCGCCGGAACGGGGGGGGATTTGCGATCAGAAGCCCCGGTTGAGCCGCTCACCGTCGCGCAACCAGGCCCGCAGGTCCAATCGGGGGCCAGGATGGGACCGAGGCCCCTGGAATCGCGGCGGCAGCGGACGCTCGCAGACCGTCTCCTGCCCGGCAAAGGGGCTGAACCGCGCAACACAGGGGGCCAGCGGCAGCTCCACACCGCCGAACCCGAACCAGCGAAACAGCCGGGACGACACAGCCCTGCGGTCCGCCTCCGCCGTTGCGCGGGTGTGGCGATGGGCCGGGCGGATGTCGATGCCGCGCGCCCGCACGGGCACGGGACCGCCCAGATCGGCCATCAGCCTGCGCGCCGGGGCAAGGTCAGGCATGTCCAGCGCGGCCAGGGCGGACAGTCGCGCGGGGTGGGTTTCATGCGCCTGGGCCGTCGTGGCAATCAGGGCCGAGGCGAGGACGAGGGCGGGGGTCACGGTCTTGACGGTCATGATGCAGGTCCATTGTTAAAAAAGGCTCAATATCCGAACTGAAGTGTCAGGCCTGTCTGGCCACCGGTCTGGACGATGTCGGCGTCCGTGTTCTGTCCGAACTGGAACAGGCCATAGGCGTTGTTGCCGCCGGTCTGGTGGATGGTGCCGGTATGGCCGCGGCCCTCCTGGTGGATGATGGCGCGGTCGGTTGCGCCCTGGGCGATGCCGGCGGCGTTGTTGGCGCCGCGCTGGGTGACGTGGCCGTTGGTGCGGATGTCGGCGTGCAGCGCATAGAGCGCCAGCCCGAATCGCAGGGCCTGGGCCTCGTCGGCGCCGGAGGGCGTCAGGGTGACCGAGACGGTGTTGGCCAGGGCCGGGGTGGTGAGCGCGATGGCGGCGATAAAGGCGAGCGTTTTCATGGTCTTGATCCTGTTAATGAAATCTTTGGAAACGGGTGGTCGAGTGGGGTCAGAGCCGGGGATCGGCGCAGGTCAGGCGGCGGCCGCCGATCCGCACCTCCAGGTCGACGCTGTGGCGGGCGGGCGACCCCAGAAGTTCGGTCTCGCCCAGCAGGGCGGGTTCCCCCGGGCGGGCGGTAAAGGCGCCCGACTGATGGATCGTGGTCTGCCCGCCACCGGACCGGCTGGTGATGGCCAGCGCATAGGTGCCCGCGGCCGGGGTGGCGCTGATCACGCGGCCCTCGATGCGGGTGCCGCCGGGGACGGCGTCCAGGGCGACCTCGCAGCGTTGCGGGGCCTCGGTGGCGCGTGTCCGGGTTTCGGCCCGGATTTCAGAACGCGCGCCGGATGGCGTGTCGGTATCGGCGCTGGCGACGGTGCAGGCGGCGACGAACCCGGCGAGCGAGAGGCCCAGGAACAGCATCGGGGCCTTGGTGTGGAAACGGGGGCGCATGGCGGTCTCCTGTGGCGAAAGGATGGAGCGGAACAAAGGCGGGCCGCGAGGGTCGGAGGGGGACACCCCCGCGGCCCGGACGAGACCCGGAGGGGAGCCCGGGCCTCGGATCGGGGGTCAGTCCTGGACGATGGCGACCACGTTATGCGCGCCGGTCTGCTGCACGCTGGCGGTGTCGTTGTTGCCGGTCTGGACGACGGCTGCGACGTTGCGATGGCCATACTGGCCGACGGTGGCGCTGTTGTTGTTGCCCATCTGGGCGACGCCGACGGCATTGCGGTGGCCCTGCTGGTCGGTATCGGCGCTGTTGTTCCAGCCCGACTGGCCGACAGCGGCGCGGTTGCGATAGCCGTCCTGGGTGTTGATCGACAGGTTCGAGCCGCCGTTCTGGATGACGGTCAGGCGCTGGCCATGGCCGGATTGCCCGCCACCGACCTGGTTGTTCCAGCCGTATTGCTCGACCCGGATGCGGTGCCCCGAGGCAAGGGCGGGCACGGCGGTGGCGGCGATGATCAGGGCGAGGGTGGCGGATTTGAAGGATTGGGCAAGGAACATCTTTGTCTCCGAATGAAGGTGGCCTGGAAATCCGTGCGGCCGGTTGACGGTCTGCGTGTCAGTCCCGGATCGCGCCAAGGGGCTGTCTGGCGGGGTGCCCGGGCGGTTCCTGCCCGGGGTCCTGACGACCCCGTGGCATCGACCCGCCACCCCTCGACGCATCCGATGCCACCACCCTGCCGCCCACCCCGCCGTCAGACAAAATCACCCGCCCGTTCCCCGATAACACCCACCGCGATATCCGATAACAATGGGGGGAGGTCCGCCTTGACCCTTGATGGAAAAGGACGATCCGGGCGCGCGCCCGGCGCGGCCTGGCCTGTCGGCCGGCCAGCCCCCAACGTCCCGGGTGGATTGACTTGCCCCCGGCGACGGGGGCAGTCTCGGCCGCACGCGGGGCCCGTTATCGGATAACAGCCGGCCCCTTGATTCCGATGCCTGTGAAAGATCGCGCCATGCCCCATCCCCTCGTGACCCAAGCCGATATCGACCAGTTCCAGCGGGACGGCGTGGTCGTCATCCGGGGCCTCTGGGCGGATTGGGTCGACACGATTCGCGCCGGAATCGACCGCAACCTGGCAGACCCCGGACCCTATGCCGCCGAGAACCTGAAACCCGGCGAGGGTGGGCGCTTTTTCGACGATTACTGCAATTGGGACCGCATTCCCGAATTCGCCGAGGTCATCCGCAAGTCAGCCGTGGCCGAGGTCGCCGCCGATCTCATGCAATCGACCGGCGTCCAGATGTTCCACGACCATGTGCTGATCAAGGAACCCGGAACCACGAAACCGACACCCTGGCATCAGGACGGACCCTATTACTTTGTCGAGGGGCGCCAGACCATCAGCTTCTGGTCGCCGATGGACCCGGTGACCGAGGCCACGCTGCGGTGCGTAGCCGGGTCGCACCGCTGGGAGAAGCCAGTTCTGCCCACGCGTTGGCTGGCGGAAAGCAGTTTCTATCCCGAATCAGATGCCTACATGCCGGTGCCCGATCCCGACGCCGAAGGCATGACGGTGCGCGAATGGGCGATGGAACCGGGTGATGCGGTTGCCTTCGACTTCCTGACCCTGCACGGCGCGCGCGGCAATTCGACGGACCGCCGCCGGCGGGCTTTCTCGTTGCGGCTGGTGGGCGATGATGCGCGCTATGTCGAACGTCCCGGCCGCACCTCGCCGCCCTATCCGGGCCATGGGATGCAGGCGGGCCAGCGCCTGCGCGAGGACTGGTTCCCGATGCTTCTGCAACGATGAGCCGGCCCGAAAAGCACTCGTTGACGCTGCGCGGGCACCGGACGTCGGTGTCGCTGGAGCCCGAGTTCTGGGCGGCGTTTCGCAGGCTGGCCCAGGCCAGGGGCCAGGGGTTGAACGATCTGGCGGCCGAAATCGACGCGACGCGGGGCGACACCGGCCTGGCCGGGGCGATCCGGCTGACGGTGCTGCGCGACCTGCAGGGCCGGTCCTGACCGGCCCGGGTCAGAGCGGCCGCAGCCCCGCGCGATAGCGGCGCATGTTGTCCTGATAATGTCGCGCGGACGCACCCAGCCGACTGATCGCCGCCGTGTCCAGAACGCGCACGACCTTGCCCGGCGCGCCCATGACCAGCGAGCCGTCGGGAATGTCCTTGCCCTCGGTAATCAGCGCGCCCGCGCCGATCAGGCAGTTCCGGCCGATCCTGGCCCCGTTCAGGACCGTCGCGCCCATGCCGATCAGGGTTTCGTCGCCAATGGTGCAGCCGTGCAGGATGACGTTGTGGCCGATGGTGCAATCGCGCCCGATCACCAGCGGATAGCCCATGTCGGTGTGAAGGGTGCAGCCTTCCTGCACGTTCGAACCGGGGCCCACGTCAATCCACTCGTTATCGCCACGCAAGGTCGCGCCGAACCAGACCGAGGCCCCCGCCCCCAGCCGCACGCGGCCGATCACATTGGCATCGGGTGCGACCCAGCTGTCGGCGTCGATCTCGGGGGTCAGGTCGTCCAGGGCATAGATCATGCGCTCTCTCCCTTGCTGCGTGTCTCGAATTCGCGGTTCAACCCGCGCACAAAGTCGGTCAGGCCGGGCATCCGGTCGGCGCGGGCGCGTTCGGCCTTCAGGATCGTTTTCAGTTCGGCTTCCGCATCATCGATATCCCGGTTGACGATGACATAGTCATATTCCGCCCAATGACTGATCTCGTCGCGTGATTTCGCCATGCGTCCGGCGATCACCGCGGCGCTGTCCTGCGCGCGCGTTTTCAGGCGGGCTTCCAGATCGGCGATCGACGGCGGCAGGATGAAGATCGACACCACATCCTTGGCCAGCGTCGAGCGGCGCACCTGTTGCCCGCCCTGCCAGTCGATATCGAACAGCGTGTCGCGCCCTTCGGCCATCGCCGCCTCGACCGGGGCCTTGGGGGTGCCATAGAAATTGCCGAAGACCTCGGCGTGTTCCAGCATCTCGCCGGCGTCGACCATGGCGGCGAATTCGTCCTTGGACTTGAAGAAATACTCGACCCCATCGGTTTCACCGGGGCGCGGCGCGCGGGTCGTGGCGCTGACGGAAAAGCGCAGCGTCGGGTCCCAGGCCATCAGCCGTCGCGCCAGGGTCGATTTCCCCGCACCCGAGGGCGAGGACAGGATGATCAGCAGTCCGCGTCTCTTCATCGCCTACTCCAGATTCTGCACCTGCTCGCGCATCTGGTCGATCACCGTCTTGAGGTCAAGTCCGATCCGGGTCAGTTCGGTGCTTTGTGCCTTGGAACACAAGGTGTTGGCCTCGCGGTTGAATTCCTGCATCAGGAAATCCAGCGTCCGCCCCACCGGATCCGGCGCGGCCAGCAACCCGCGCGCGGTGGCAACATGGGTGTCGAGCCGGTCCAGTTCCTCGGTCACGTCGGTCTTGACAGCGATCAGCGCCAGTTCCTGTTCCAGGCGCCCGGGATCGAGCTGGGGCGCGGCCTCGCTCAACCGCGCAAGCGCCGCTTTCAGCGCCTCGATCTGATCGCCTCGACGGGTCTGGGCGGCCGCGCGCGCGGCGCGGGTCAGGGCTTCGACGGTGTCGATCTGGGCGCCGATCACCTGCGCCAGCGCAGCCCCCTCGGTGCTGCGCACCGTGTCGAAGGCCGCGATCAGCGCGTCGGCGCGCGCCAGCAGCCCGGCGACAAGGGGGGCCGGGTCGGTCGGTTCGGGGGCGACATCCAGGACACCCTTGATGGACAGCAGATCGGCGGCGGTCATCGGGGCCAGGCCGAGACCGCGCGCCTCGGCCCGGGATTCGGCCTCGACGATCAGCGCCACCGCTGACTCGAGGGCCTGAGGGTTCAGCCGCGGGGTATTGGCGCTTTCGGCCCGCGACACTTTCAGCGACAGGGTGACATTGCCGCGCCGGATGCCCGTTGCCAGCAGTTTGCGCAGGCCCGCCTCCAGCCCGTCCAGCCAGTCAGGCAGACGGAACCGCAAATCCAGGCCCCGTCCGTTCACCGCCCGCAGGTCCCATTGACAGGCATAGATCCCGGCGTCGGTCTCGATTTCAGCCGTTTCGGCGGCGAACCCGGTCATGGACTTAACCATTTTGATAAAATTCACCCCTGTTTTTAGAAAATGCGGCTACATTAAGGCATCAGTAAGCATTCTCAATCAAAGGTAAACACCGGTGGCCCGCCAACCCGCGATTCCGCACGGAACCGCGCCGGTCCCGGTCACCGTCAGCCCCGGAGCCCTGCCATGACCGACGCGCAGACCGATCCCCGCCCCAGCCCGTTTTCGCAGGTGCGCCGCCTGCCCTTCGCCGTGCGGGCGGGCACACCGGAGTTTCCGGCGGTCGCGGCCGTCCAGCATCACTGGGAAAGCCTGCGCGACCCGCGCGGCGTGCCGGCCCGCGACGCGATCGACCCGCGCCCGCTGGCGCAATGGCTCGATTGCCTGTTCATCGCCGAACTCGTCGCGCCAGGGGTGGCGCGCATCCGGTTGGCGGGGCAGCACCTGTCGGACCTCCTGGGGATGGAACCGCGCGGCATGCCCTTGAGCGTGTTCTTCACCGGCCCCGCGCGCGAGGAATTGACCCTGGCCCTGGGGCAGGTCGCGCAGGGCGCACGGGCGACCCTGCCTTTGAGGGCCGATCGCGGGCTGGGTCAACCGCCGATGGACGGGTTGCTGGGGCTGATGCCGCTGACCGACCGTGACGGCCGCCTGTCGCGGGTGCTTGGCGTGCTGGAAACCCTGGGTCCGGTGGGGCGCGCCCCGCGCCGGTTCCGCACCACCGCGCCGATGCAGGCCGAGGCCGCCAGCGCGCCACGGGTGCCGCGCCCGGCCCCGGGTCAGCGGCCGGCGCTCCGCCTGATTTCGGGCGGTCGGGCGTGACTCGCGGCCACGCGGGCCGCGACACCCGGCATCGAGTCAGACGGCCTTGCGCGCCAGATCCTTGCGGCGTTGCGACAGCTCTTCGGATACCAGGAACGCCAGTTCCAGCGACTGCGAGGCATTGAGCCGCGGGTCACAGGCGGTGTGATAGCGCGACGAGAGATCCTCGTCGGTCACGGCGCGCAGGCCACCGGTGCATTCGGTCACGTCCTTGCCGGTCATCTCGAAATGCACGCCGCCCGGGATCGTGCCTTCGGCCTTGTGCACCGCGAAGAAGTCGCGCACCTCTTGCAGGACCCGCTCGAAGGGGCGGGTCTTGAAACCCGATGCCGATTTGATCGTGTTGCCATGCATCGGATCGCACGACCACAGGACCTGCGCGCCTTCCTCCTTGGCGGCCTTGATCAGGCGCGGCAGATGGTCGCCCGCCTTGCCCGCGCCGAACCGCGCGATCAGCGTCAGGCGGCCCGGCTCGTTGTCGGGGTTCAGCCGCGCCATCAGCACCTTCAGGTCATCCGCACTGAGCGACGGGCCACATTTCAGGCCGATCGGGTTCTGCACGCCACGCGCGAATTCGACATGCGCCCCATCGGGCTGCCGCGTGCGATCACCGATCCAGATCATGTGACCCGAGCCGGCAACCGGCAGGCCGGTGGTCGAATCCACCCGGCACAGGGCCTCTTCGTATTCCAGCAGCAGCGCCTCGTGCGAGGTGAAGAAATCCACCGTGGACATGGCATTCATGGTGTCCGACGTGATCCCCGCCGCCGTCATGAAATCCAGCGCGTCCGAGATCCGGTCCGACAGCACCTTGTAGCGATCGGCATCTTCCGACTTGGTGAACCCCAGGGTCCAGGAATGGACACGGTGAATATCCGCGAAACCGCCCTTCGAAAAGGCGCGCAGCAGGTTGAGCGAGGCCGCGGCCTGCGTATAGGCCTGCAACATGCGGTTCGGATCGGGAATGCGCGCGCCGGCCTCGAAGTCGAAACCATTGACGATGTCGCCCCGGTAGCTGGGCAGCTCGACGCCGCCGATCACCTCGGTCGGGGCCGAGCGCGGCTTGGCGAACTGGCCGGCCATGCGCCCGACCTTGACCACCGGAACCTTGGCGCCATAGGTCAGCACCACAGCCATCTGCAGCAACACCTTGAACGTGTCGCGGATGATATCGGCGTTGAACTCGGCGAAGCTTTCGGCGCAATCGCCCCCTTGCAGCAGAAAGGCCCGTCCCTGCGCGGCCTCGCCGAGCTGGCGCTTCAATGCGCGCGCTTCACCGGCAAAGACCAGCGGGGGATACTTGGCCAGCTGTGCCTCGGCCGCTGTCAGGGCGGCCGTGTCGGGATAATCGGGCATCTGAACACGCGGTTTCGCGCGCCATGCCGACTTGCTCCAGGCTTCGGTCATCGTGTCCTCCGTCGATGCACTGTCAGGGGCGCTGTCTGTCACCCTGTCAGCGATATCAGCGGCTCTTACACCGGGACGCGGAGGCTTGCAAACCCGCAGACGATGACGCAGGGGAATCTTGGCACCTTGCGGCGGCCCGTCTTTCCTGATTGGATTACGACCCAGCCGCGTCGCGAATGGACGCGCTGACCTTCAACGGACCCCAGAATGAGCGTTCCTCCCACCTCGCGCCCGCTGCCCTCCAGCGCCACCCGATCGACGCCGCGCGCCGGCCCGTCATCCGCCACCGCCACCGCCCCCGCGTCGCCCAAGGTCCAGAGCGCCCCGCTGCGCCAGCGGCAGTTCGTGTTTCTTCTGCTCAACCAGTTCACCTTTCTGTCCTTTGCCGCGGCGATCGAACCCCTGCGCATCGCCAACCGGATGAGCGGGCAACCCCTGTATCGCTGGACCCTGATCAGCGAGAACGGACAGGATGCCACCTGCTCGAACGGGACAACCGTGCGCGTCAACGGCGGCCTGGGCGAGATCAGCCGCGACGACGTGGTCATTGTCTGCGCCGGTATCGACGTGCGCACGAACACCACGCAGCCGGTGGTGAACTGGCTGCGCAAGGTCGCGCGCAAGGGCTCGGTCATCGGTGGCCTGTGCACCGCCGCGCATACCCTGGCCGAGGCCGGTCTGCTGGAAAATCGCCGCGCCACGATCCATTGGGAGAACCGCGACGGCTTCCTCGAGGAATTCACCGATACTGACCTGACGAAGTCGGTCTTCGTGATCGACGGCAACCGGCTGACCGCGGCGGGGGGCACGGCCTCGATCGACCTGGTGCTGACCTTGATCGCCGACGACCACGGCAAGGACCTGGCCAATGCGGTGGCGGATCAGCTGATCTATACCACCATCCGCACCGACCGCGACATTCAGCGCCTGTCGATCCCCACCCGGATCGGCGTGCGCCACCCGCGGTTGAGCCGCGTGATCGAACGGATGGAACAATCCATCGAAGAGCCGGTCTCGCCGGCGGAACTGGCCGAGGAGGTGGGGATGTCCACCCGCCAGCTCGAACGCCTGTTCCGCCGCTACCTGAACCGCTCGCCGAAACGCTATTACATGGAACTGCGGCTGGCGCGCGCGCGCAACCTGCTGATGCAGACCGAACTCAGCGTGATCAACGTGGCCCTGGCGTGCGGCTTTGCCTCGCCGTCGCATTTCTCGAAATGCTATCGCGCGCAATACGGCACCACACCCTACCGGGAACGCGGCACGCATGGGCTCGAGGACGAACTCGGCGCGGAACCGGGCCTCGACGAGGACGACTCGCTGCTGGACGATCTCGATTGAGATCACGGCGGTTTTGCTGGGCAAGCCTGCCGCTCTCGGCTAGGCTTGCCACCCGATATCCCCTGCCCGCGCGAGGTGTCATGCGCTGCCTGTCCGCCCTCTGTCTCCTGCCCGTTCTCGGCGCGTCGACCGCGCTCGCGCAGGACCTGCCGGTTCTCGATTGCTCCTCGGCCAGCTGGCATGTGACCGTCAGCGGAACCGGCAGCGAGACTGCACCGGTAGTCATCCAGCTGGACGACGCGGACAGCGCCCTTCAGGCGCGGGTGTCTCAGGTCGCGCTGGGGGTTTCGCTGGATGCGCCGGGTCTGTCCGTCCTGTTGCGCAAGGATGGCGGCGTGTCGCTGGAACGCGCACCCAACGGCACCGAACGCCTGATCGAGGAAGCGACCTGCAGCGGCCGGGACGCCTTCCTGACCCGCCTGGGAGAGAACGCATGAAACCCTGTCTTCTGATCGCTCTGGCCCTCGGTCTGGCCACGCCCGCCCTGGCCGAGGGGCAGCGCGACGCCTATGACTGCGAAGGGTTGCAGACCTGCCGACCCGGTCAGCCCTGCACCGAGGGCGGCAGCGCGTTCGCGCTGGCATTCCTTGGCGGCGGGCTCGAGGTGTCGATGAATGGCGCCACGCTGCACCCTGCCTATGATGGCGACCTGCGCAGCGCCGCCTGGCGGTCCGGCGGGTCGGTCTATCAGATGCGGTTCACCGGCGATGGTGGCGGCATTCTGACCGTGACGCCCGAAGTCGGGGATTTCACCCAGGCGCGTGTCGAATGGCTGCATTGTTCGCCCCAGTGACATGAAGCCAGTGACATGAAGCTTGTATTGCTGGCCGCGGGCGCCTCGCGGCGGATGCGCGGGGCGGACAAACTTCTGGAACCCGTGGACGATGAGCCCCTGCTGCGCCGGCAGGCGCGCGCCGCCCTGGCGTCCGGCGTGGGGCCGGTCGCCGTGACCCTGCCGCCCGGTGCGCCGTCCCGGTGGCAGGCCCTGGACGGTCTGCCGCTCACCCTCCTGCCCGTTGACCGCGCCTCGGAAGGCATGAGCGCAAGCCTGCGTGTCGCCGCCCTGTGGGCCGCGGGATCCGCCCTGATGGTGGCCCCCGCCGACATGCCCGAGCTGGACGCCGACGACTTCGCAACCCTCGCCGGTGCCTTTGACGGACGCGCGCCCCTGCGCGCCACCGCCGCCGACGGCACACCCGGCCATCCCGTGATCTTTCCCGCCACTCTGCTTGCGGATCTCGGCACCCTCACCGGCGACGCCGGCGCGCGCAGCGTTCTGCATCGGCACCCACCGCGCCTGCTGGCGCTGCCCGACACGCACGCGATCACCGACCTCGACACACCCGAGGCCTGGACCCACTGGCGCGCAGGGCGCTAGGCGACGCGCCCTCTTTGTGCCGGAAATATCCTCGGGGGGTGAATTCGCGCAGCGAAGAGGGGGGCAGACGGCCCCCCTGCCCGGCCGCAAGCCGCGCTCAGAGGCCGGCGTCGCGCAAGCGGGCGACAGCGGCGGCGGTGGACCCGTCGCGATCGGCCGTTTCCGCTTGTCCTTCGATCATAGGCAAGAGCTGCATCGCCAGTTCCTTGCCCAGTTCCACGCCCCATTGATCGAAGGAATTGATGCCCAGCACCACCCCTTCGACAAACACCCGGTGTTCGTAGAGCGCGACGATCGCGCCCAGCAGGGCGGGCGTCAGCCTGGGATAGAGCAGCAGGGTCGAGGGGCGGTTGCCCGGAAAGACCCGGTGCCGGGCCTGCCGTTCGAGTTCGGCCCCGGTCAATCCCCGGGCCGCCATCAGCGCGCGCGCCTCGTCCAGCGAGCGGCCGCGCATCAGGGCCTCGGCCTGGGCCAGGCAGTTCGCGGCCAAGAGCCGGTGCTGATGCGCCAGCGCGGGCTCGTGTCCGCGCAGGGCCAGCAGGAATTCGCAGGGCACCACATCGGTTCCCTGATGGATCAGCTGATAAAAGGCGTGCTGCCCGTTCGTGCCCGGCTCGCCGAAGACCACCGGCCCCGAGGGCACGGCCAGGTCCGAGCCGTCCATCGCCACCCGTTTGCCGTTCGATTCCATTTCGAGCTGTTGCAGATAGGCCGGCAGACGGTTGAGGCGCTGGTCATAGGGCAGCACCGCGCGGGCGGCGTGGCCGCAGACCTGCCGATGCCAGACCCCGACCATGGCCAGCATCACCGGCATGTTCTCGGCCAGCGGCGCGGTGCGGAAATGGGTGTCGATCGCCGCGGCCCCCGCCAGGAAGGCGCGAAAATCCTCGGGGCCGATGGCAATCATCAGGCTCAGCCCGATGGGCCCCCACATGGAATAGCGCCCGCCGACCCAGTCGGCGAAGCCGAACACCCGCGCCGGGTCGATCCCGAAGGCCGAGGTCTTGTCGAGCGCGGTCGACAACGCCACGAACTGCCGCGTGGGTTCCGCGACGGACCGCGCCATCCAGCTCTTGGCCGTTTGCGCATTGGTCATCGTTTCGATGGTGGTAAAGGTCTTCGAGGCGACGATGACCAGCGTGGTTTCCGGGTTCAGGCCGTCCAGCACGTCGCTGATATGGGCGCCATCCACGTTCGACACGAAATGGCAGCGCGGCCCGTCGGCATAGGGTGCCAGCGCCTGCACCGCCATCGCCGGCCCCAGATCGGACCCGCCGATACCGATGTTGACGACATCCGTGATGCGCCCGCCGGCCCCGCGGATCCGCCCGTCGCGCAGGTCGCGGGCAAAGGCCTCCATCCGGGCCAGCGTGGCGCGGACCTCGGGCATGACGTCCTCGCCATCGACCATCACGCTGCCGTCCAGATTGCGCAGCGCCGTGTGCAGGACGGCACGCCCTTCGGTCTCGTTGATCTTTTCGCCCCGGAACATGGCATCGCGGCGCGTTTCGACGCCGGCGTGGCGGGCCAGATCCAGCAGCAGGTCGCGGCTGGCGGCGTCGATGTTCGTCTTTGAATAGTCGAACAGAATCGCCCCGGTTGCCGGATCGTCCAAGGTGACCGAGAAAGCGTCCGCGCGGGACGGATCCGCGAAAAGCTCGACCATCGGCCGATGTGCAACGTCGCGCATCCGATCACGCAATGCGGTCCAATAGTCCATTCAATCGATCCAGATGTTTCCCCGCGACCCTTCATGCCAAGCCGCGCCCCGTTTGCCCAGAGCAAAACGCCGTCCGGGCCCTGGCACCGGGAAATTCCTTTGGGTTGTGCTGTGTTCGCGCAACACGGTGTCCGAAACGGGCCTTGCCGGGCCCGGGCGGTCATGCATCATGCGGTCCATGAACACGCGCATCCTGCACTCTGATGCCTGCATGGCCGAAGGCGCGGCCTGGCTGGCCACGGCCGAACCCCGCTTTGCCGAGGTTCTGGCGCTTTGCGGTCCGCCCCCCCTCAGGCGGCGCGGCGACGGATTCGAGGCCCTGGTCAGCGCGATCACCGCGCAGCAGGTCTCGGTCGCGTCGGCGCGGGCCATCCAGGCACGCTTGTCGGCGGCGGGCTATACCTCGGTCGCGGGATGCGCCGGCGCCACCGCCGAGGACCTGCGCGCCGCCGGCCTCTCGCGGCAGAAAGCGCGCTATGTCAAGGCCCTGGCCGATGCCGGCATCGCCTTTGACAGGCTGCGCACCGCCCCCGATGACGAGATCGTCGCAACCCTGACCGCCGTGCCCGGCATCGGCCGCTGGACCGCCGAGATCTACATCATGTTCAGCCTGGGGCGCGCCGACACCTTTGCCCCCAACGATCTGGCCCTGCAGGAAGCCGCGCGCGTGCTCTTTGCCTTGCCCGAGCGTCCGCGCGAAAAGGATTTGCGCGCAATGGCACAGGCCTGGTCGCCATGGCGGACGGTTGCGGCGGGGATGCTGTGGCACTACTACCATCACCTGAAAGACCGTGAAGGCATCACCTGAAAGGACGATCCATGGCCCCTCGCCCGCTGCAATCCGCCCGCAAGGGCGCCGCCCCGGGTCAGGCCCGGTCCGTGGTCATATTCCTGCACGGGTATGGCGCGAACGGGGCCGATCTGCTGGGGCTGGCCGATCCGCTGGCGCCGCATCTGCCGCATACCGCGTTCTATGCCCCCGACGCGCCCGAACCCTGCCAGGGCAATCCCTTCGGGTTTCAGTGGTTTCCGATCCCCTGGCTGGACGGCTCCTCCGAGGACGCCGCGCGCGACGGGACCCGTCAGGCGCGTGCGGACATCAACGCGTTCATCGACCAGGTTCTGCAAGACGAGGGGCTGCCCGCGTCGGCGCTGGCACTGGTCGGCTTCTCGCAGGGGACGATGATGTCGCTTGAGGTGGCACCACGCCGCGCCGAGGCGCTGGCGGCCGTCGTCGGCTTCTCGGGCCGCCTGCTGGATGCCGAGGCGCTGACCACCGAGGGCGGGACCCGCCCGCCCGTTCTGCTGATCCACGGCGATGCCGACCCGATGGTGCCCGTGCAATCCCTGCCCGAGGCGGCGGATGCCCTGGTCAAGGCCGGGTTCGAAACCTATGCGCATGTGTGCAAGGGGCTGGGCCATTCGATCGACCAGGAAGGCCTGTCGCTGGCGCTGGGCTTCCTGCACGAAAAACTGCCCGCCTGACCGGGCTGTCGCCCACCCGTCACACAAACCCGCCAGACTTCCCCGCGCACCCCATGTCGCGGGGTTGTCAGGACCAAAACACCGGATATAGTCGAACCCGACAACGGCTTCGACCGATCCCGGGCGGGAGAGACGGAAGATGGACGGTGACTTCAGGCAGAGCTTCGTGCACGAGCCAGCCGCGCTCAGGCAATTCCCGGCGCTGGTCCTGAATGCGGATTTCCGGCCCCTCAGCTATTATCCACTTTCCTTGTGGCCCTGGCAGGAGGCGGTCAAGGCGGTCTGGATGGACCGCGTCACCATCGCCGCCGAATATGACCAGACCGTGCGCAGCCAGCGGTTCGAGATGCGAATACCCTCGGTCGTGGTGCTGAAGGATTTCGTGAAACCCAGAAAGCGCGTGGCCTTCACGCGCTTCAATCTTTTTCTGCGCGACGAATTCACCTGCCAGTATTGCGGTTCGCGACACGATCTGACCTTTGACCATGTGGTGCCGCGTGCGCTGGGGGGCGTCACCAGTTGGGAAAATGTCGTCGCGGCCTGCGCGCCCTGCAATCTGCACAAGGGGTCCAAGACCCTGCGCAGGTCCGGCCTCACCCTGCGCCACCCCCCGCGCCGCCCCACCGCGACCGAACTGATCGACCGGGGGCGCCGTTTTCCGCCGAACCACTTGCACGAAAGCTGGGCGGACTATCTCTATTGGGATACAGAGCTCGAGGCCTGATCCCCGGCCGGGGATGGACTCTGTCAGGCTGGGCGCATATCCCATGCGCTTCGTGATTGCCCCACCCCGCAGGAGCCCCCATGGTCGCCCGCGTCATTCCCGTCGAACCCTTTGATCTGGTGGTGTTTGGCGCCACCGGCGACCTGGCGCGGCGCAAGATCCTTCCCGCGCTCTATCGGCGCTTTGCCGAAGGGCAGATGCCGCCCGAGGCCCGGGTCATCGGAGCCGCGCGCACGCCGCTGACCCGCGCCGAGTTCCACGCCGTCATCGCGGCCGCCTTTGACGAGTTCATGGGCGCCGATGCGCCGCCCCCCGCCGATCGCGCCGGCTTCTTCGAGCGTCTCGACTATGTCACCGTCGATGCCCGGCGCGAGGACGGCTGGCTCGATCTGGCGGCGCGGATGCGCGACGATGTGGTGCGGGCCTTCTATTTCTCGGTGGGGCCGTCGCTGTTCGGCCCGCTGGCGACCGGGCTGGGCCGCTTCGGACTGGTCACGCCGGACACCCGTATCGTCGTGGAAAAGCCCTTTGGCAACGATCTGGGAACCGCCCGGGCGCTGAACCAGACGCTGGCCGAGCATTTCACGGAAACCCAGATCTACCGGATCGACCATTATCTGGGCAAGGAAACGGTGCAGAACCTGATGGCGGTTCGCTTTGCCAACATTCTGTTCGAACCGTTGTGGAACGCGCGTTTTGTCGATCACGTCCAGATCACCGTGGCGGAAACCGTGGGCGTGGGCGGACGCGGCGCCTATTACGACACCGCCGGCGCGATGCGGGACATGGTGCAGAACCACATGATGCAGTTGCTGTGTCTGATCGCGATGGAACCGCCCTATTCCTTTCAGCCGGACGCCGTGCGCGACGAGAAGCTGAAGGTGATCCACGCGCTGGACCCCGTGGCGCCCGGTGATGTGGTGCGCGGCCAGTATGGCGCCGACGCCAGCCGCCCCGCCTATCGCACCGAGGTGGAAAACGCGCGGTCGACCACCGAAAGCTATATCGCGCTGAAGGTCGGCATCTCGAACTGGCGCTGGAAGGGCACGCCGTTCTACCTGCGCACCGGCAAGCGGCTGCGCGCACGCGCGTCCGAGATCGCCGTCGCCTTTCGCGATCCGCCGCATTCGATCTTTGGCGAGGACGCCCCCTGGAAGGCCAACACCCTGGTCATCCGCCTGCAACCCGACGAGGGCATGACCCTGAAGGTCATGATCAAGGAACCGGGACCGGGCGGGATGCGCCTGAAAGACGTGGCCCTCGACATGTCCTTTGCCGAGGCCCTGGGCGACGACATGCATATTCCCGACGCCTATGAACGCCTGATCATGGATGTGATCCGCGGCAACCAGACCCTGTTCATGCGTGGCGACGAGGTCGAGGCCGCCTGGGCCTGGACCGATCCGATCATCGCGGGGTGGCAGAATTCCGCCGAAACGCCGCCTTCTTACGAACCCGGGTCGTCTGGACCCGACGCAGCCCTTACATTGATCGGCATGGATGGGAGAAACTGGCGGGAGATCCGCTGATGGAGTTTGTCGACTACCCCGATGCCGACATGATGGCGCTGTCGCTGGCGCGGCGGCTTGGTGCGGACCTGCGCGCGGCGCTCGGCCGGCGCGAACGGGCCGTGTTCGTGGTGCCGGGCGGCACCAGCCCGGGGCCCGTGTTCGATCTGCTGGCCGCGGCCGATCTGGACTGGCACCGCGTGGATATCGTTCCCGGCGACGAACGCTGGCTGCCTGACGACCAGCCACGGTCCAACGCGGGGCAGATCCGGGCACGCCTGATGCAGGACAAGGCGGCCGCGGCCCGGCTCTTGCCGCTGTGGCGCGATTCCCTGTCGCCGGCCGAGGGCGCCGAACAGGCCGCCAGCACGCTGGACCGGCTGCTGCCCGTGGATGTGGCCCTTCTGGGCATGGGGGCGGACATGCACACGGCGTCGCTGTTTCCGGGGGCCCAGGGGCTGGAGGACGCGCTGGCCGCCGATGCGCCATCGGTCCTGCCGATCTTTGCGCACCAGGCACCCGAGCCCCGTGTCAGCCTGAGCGCACGGGTTCTCAAGGCCGCCTATGACGTGCATCTGGTCATCACCGGCGCCGACAAGCGCGCGGCGCTGGAGCGTGCGAAAACCCTGCCCCCGACCGAGGCCCCGGTCGCCGCGATTCTGGGCCGGGCCGTGGTGCACTGGGCGCCTTGAGGCGTCAGCGCGCGACCATCAGCGACGTGAGCCCGTGAAAATGGTAGCGTCCGGCATAGGCCGGCGGTGCGGCCAGATGCAGCCCCGGCGCTTCCTGGAACAGGATCGGCAAGGCCTTGGCCAGTTCCAGCCGGGCCAGCGGCGCGCCGACGCAGAAATGCAGCCCGACGCCAAAGGCCAGATGCGGCTTGGCCGGGCGTCCCGGATCGAAACGTCCGGGATCGTCCCATTGCCCGGGGTCGCGCCCGGCGGCCGCCAGCATCACGCCAACCTCGTCGCCGGGTTCGAACACATGGCCCATGACCTCGATCCGCTCATAGGCCCAGCGGGTAAACATGTGAAGCGGCGGGTCGACGCGCAGGGTCTCCTCGATCGTCGGTTCCAGCCTTTCGGGGCTTAACCAGTCGCGCGGACCGCCGTTTTCCAGGATCGTCTTCACCGCGTTGCCGATGGCATGGACCGTTGCTTCATGCCCGGCGTTGAGCAGCAGGATGCAGGTGGTGATCAACTCATCCGTGCCCAGCCTGTCGCCCGCCTGTTCGGCCGCGATCAGATGGGTGATCAGATCGTCGGCCGGCGCGCGGCGGCGCTCGGTCACATAGTCGCGCAGGAATTGCGCGAACTCGGCCGCGGCCTGACCTGCGGCGACCTCCATCGCGTGGGTGCGGCCGGCCTGATACATCGCGACCATGTCATGCGACCAGCGCAACAGCTGGTCACGCATGGTTTCGGGCACGCCTAGCAGGCGCGCGATGACGATGACGGGAATCGCCTCGGCATAGCGCGACAGCAGGTCGAACGCACCCGTGGCCGGCAGCGCCGCCGCCAGATCCCGGGCCAGCGATTCGATCTCGGGCCCCAGCGCCGCGATCCGGCGCGAGGTGAACGCCCGCAACACCAGGCTGCGCAACCGCGTGTGCCGGGGCGGTTCCAGTTCCAGCATCGAATGCGCTTCGATCGCATAGAAGGGCGCGGTGTGGTCGGCCACGGGCGGACGGCGATCGGCCGGAATCTCGCGCCCGAACCGGCGGTCGCGCAGGATCGCGTTCGCCGCGGCAAAGCCGAAGACACAGGGCAGGCCATAGTCCTCCCAGAACACCACCCGGCCGGCGGCGCGAGCCCGGTCGTAGAACGGATAGGGATCTTGCACAAAGGCGGGGTCGGTCGGCGACTGCTGCAGGCGGATCATGGGGTCGGGTCCTTCTTCCGCCACGACGGTGCCCGCCGCCCGCGCCCGGGTCAACCCGCGCCGACCCGGCGGCACCCGCAAACGGGCCGCATGATTGAACCCCGCGCGACCCAGGGCCGACCCATGCGCATGACCCAGTCGCTGCCCCGTTTCGCGCCCCTCACCCTGCCCCTGCCCGCACCGAATCCGGGCAAGGGTATTCTGGCCCTTTTGCTGCTGGCCATGCTGGCCGCGGTGCCCTGGCAGGCGCCGGGCCTGATGGCGGGCCTGCTGGGCGCACTGGTGCTGATGGTCGGCCTGCCCCACCCGCGCCGGCATCCGCTGCCGGCCCTGGCCTGGGCGGTGCTGACGCTGGCCTTGCCGCTGACGCTGGCCCTGCGCCAACCCGGCCTGACGCTGGGGGGCGCGCTGACCATGGGGGCAGCGGGCCTTTGGGCGATGCTCGCGATCCGCGCCCACCGCCGCTGCGACTGAGGGTCAGACCCCCGACTGTTCGGCCCCCGACGCCCGGCCCGCGACAGCCCGGCCCGCGACAGTCAGACCCGCGACAGGGCGTCCAGAACGCGCACCCAGCTGCGAATCCCCTTGTGGAACGATTCGAGGTCGTATTTCTCGTTCGGGGAATGGATCTGGTCATCGTCCCGGCCAAACCCGATCAGCAGCGAATCCATGCCCAGGATGTCCTGAAAATAGCCGGCAATCGGAATCGATCCGCCGCACCCGATGAACGCGGCCGGTCGTGGCCATTCGTCGGACAGGGCCTGGCGGGCGGCCTCGAAGGCCGGGTTGTCGATGGGCATCACGGTCGCCGGGGCGCCGTTCGCATCCAGGATTTCGGCCGTGCAATCGGCGGGAACGCGGGCTTCGACGTGCTTGCGCATCGCCGCAAGCACGGCCTGCGGATCCTGCGTGCCGACCAGCCGGAAGCTGACCTTGGCGCTGGCCCGGGATGGCAGCACGGTCTTGAAACCCGCGCCCGTATAGCCCGAGGTCATGCCGTTCACCTCGCAGGTCGGACGCGACCAGATCATTTCGAGCACGGATCGCCCCTGTTCGCCCGCCGGAATCGACAGGCCGACCCCACCGAGGAACCCGGCCGCGTCAAAACCCAGGTTCTCCCATTGCGCCCGTTGCGCGTTGGTCAGTTCGGGAACCCCGTCATAGAACCCCTCCAGCGTGCAGGCGCCGGTATCGTCGTGCAGGTCCGCCAGGATTTTTGCCAGCACATGCGCGGGGTTGCGCGCCGCACCGCCATACATGCCGGAATGCAGGTCCTTGTCGGGGGCCGTGATCACCAGCTCCAGCTTGGCCAGCCCGCGCAACTGGGTGGTGATGGCCGGGGTCCGGGGATCGAACATGCCGGTGTCGCAGATCAGCGCCAGGTCGGCCTTGAGGTCCTCGGCATGGGTTTTCATGTAGGGCACCAGCGAGGGCGAGCCCGATTCCTCCTCGCCCTCGAAAAACATCGACACCTTGATCGGCAAACGGCCATGCACGGCTTTCCAGGCGCGGCACGCCTCGACAAAGGTCATGAGCTGGCCCTTGTCATCGGCGGCGCCACGACCGCGGATCACCCGGCCCGCCGGCGTGTCCTCGACCTGCGGATCAAAGGGATCGCGGTGCCAAAGGGACAGCGGATCAACGGGTTGCACGTCATAGTGCCCGTAGAACAGCACATGCAGCCCCTCGCCCTCGTCGTCCTGGGCCACGACCATCGGGTGCCCGGGCGTCGGATGCTTGGCCGCGTCGAACCCCAGCGACGCCAGGTCATCGACCAGCGCATCGGCGGCGCGGTCGCAATCGGCCTGGAACGCGGGATCGGTCGAGATCGACGGCACGCGCAGCAGGGTCAGAAGGCGGTCCAGCGCGGCATCGAGAGTGGCGTCCACATGGTCGAGGACCTGGGTCACGGCATCGGCAGTCATTCGGAGTTCCCCGTTCTTGGATGGTCAAAGCCTATGCCCGCCCCGCCGCAGAAGTCCAGTGCCGCCGCCGATCGACCGGGCGATCAACCGAATGTGTGCCGCCCCTGCCTGCATCAAGGGGCTGCACCCTTTGGCAAAACCCTGTAAAACAGAGCAAACCGTTACCGGAGTGCCCCATGAAATTTCGTTCCGCGCTTGTTGTTCTTGCCCTGACCACCCCTGTCGCCCAGGCCGCGCTGGCGGACCCGGTCGATACCCGCGCCGCGCGCCAGATGCTGTTTCGCGACGACCGGGTCGAAGTGGTGGAGATCGACGTTTCCGGCCTGTCGGAGCAGGAGCGCACGGCCCTGACCACGGTGGCCCAGACACAGAAATATTACGCGGCCGTCGGTTTCGCGCCGGATGCCGGCATCATGGCCGAGCCGACCGTGCTGGCCTCGAACTATCATTCGCCCGAGGCCGCGCGCGCCGCCGCGCTGTCAAGCTGCAACGACCGTCGTCAGGGCGGGCGGGCCTGCGTCATCGCGCTCGAGGTGCGGCCGCAGGGCTGGGAAGCGCGGGATCTCAGCCTGTCGGCGGATGCGACGACGGACTTCAACGACACCTATCGACGCAGTGGCGGGACCCGCGCCTTTGCCGTCTCGGCGGGCTCTGGCCAGTGGGGAATCGGGCGCGGATCGACCGCCGTCGAGGACGCCCTGACCGCCTGCCAGGGCGAGAGCGATGTTTCCGATTGTGCCGTCGTGATCCAGGATTGACGAAAAAACCGCCTGAGACAGGTGGGTGCGACACTTTTTTGAATTGATCCAGGTCATGGTTCTGTCGCATTCAAACATGCAAAGAACGTCCAGCTTTATTGCCGGGCGGCACGAAATTGCCCAGCAGGACGCCAGGAGACGACCCTTGACCTACGAAGCAGCCCTCGATTCCGCCCTTCAGCGACTGCATGACGAAGGGCGGTATCGCACCTTCATCGACATCGAGCGGAAAAAGGGTCACTTCCCCCACGCGACCTGGCGCAAGCCCGACGGCACCGAAAAGGACATCACCGTCTGGTGCGGCAACGACTATCTGGGCATGGGCCAGCACCCCGCCGTGCTGAAGGCCATGCACGAGGCACTGGACGCGACCGGGGCCGGATCGGGCGGCACGCGCAACATCTCGGGCACGACGGTTTATCACAAGCGGCTCGAGGCCGAGATCGCCGATCTGCACCAGAAAGAGGCGGCGCTGGTCTTTACCTCGGCCTATGTGGCGAATGACGCGACCCTCAGCACCCTGCGGGCGATCTTTCCCGGGCTCATCATCTATTCCGACGCGCTGAACCACAATTCGATGATCGAGGGCGTGCGCCGCAACGGCGGGCACAAGCGCATCTTCCGCCATAACGACGTGGCGCATCTGCGCGCGCTGATGGCGGCGGACGACCCCGCGGCGCCCAAGCTGATCGCCTTTGAATCGATCTATTCGATGGATGGCGATATCGGCCCGATCAAGGCGATCTGCGACGCGGCCGACGAATTCAACGCCCTGACCTATATCGACGAAGTGCACGCGGTCGGCATGTATGGCCCGCGCGGCGCCGGCGTGGCCGAGCGTGACGGATTGATGCACCGCATCGACATCATCAACGGCACCATGGCCAAGGCCTTTGGCGTGTTCGGCGGCTATATCGCCGCCAGCGCGAAAATGGTCGATGCGGTCAGGTCCTACGCCCCGGGCTTCATCTTCACCACCTCGTTGCCGCCGGCGGTGGCCGCGGGCTGCGCGGCCTCGATCGCGTTCCTGAAAACGGCCGAGGGGCAAAAGCTGCGCGATGCCCAGCAACTGCACGCGCGCATTCTCAAGACCCGGCTCAAGGGCATGGGCCTGCCGATCATCGACCATGGCACGCATATCGTTCCCGTGCATGTCGGCGACCCGGTGCATTGCAAGCTGATCTCGGACATGCTGCTGGATCGCTACGGCATCTATGTGCAGCCGATCAACTTTCCGACCGTGCCGCGTGGCACCGAGCGCCTGCGGTTCACCCCCTCGCCCGTGCACGACCCCAAGGAAATCGACCGCGTCGTGATCGCGATGGATCAACTCTGGTCCCATTGTGCGCTGAATCGCGCCGACCTGACCGCCTGACAACGCCTTCTACTTCAATTAGTTTTCACGATCTGGTAAGAGTGGTCCCAAGAGGTCGTTGAGAGGCGACTCGCCCGTGGTTCCCGTCACGGTCGAGGCTCTCCGCAAAGCGACCCGATCAGAGCAGGCGGTAAGCAGGGACAGGGCGGATGATCTGGCGCAAGGAACAGCCTCCAGCGCAGCACGAAGAAGGTCCACGCGGTTTCGATGATTTCGAACTGCGGCTGGGCGATATCCTGCGGGGCGAACGCGCCACGCTGGGCAAGTCGCTGCTGGATGTCCAGCGCGAGCTTCACATTCGTGCCGCCTATATTGCCGCCATCGAGAATGGCGATCTCGACGCCTTCGAGACCCCCAGCTTCATCGCCGGTTTCGTGCGTTCGTATGCGCGCTATCTCGGCATGGATACCGAGTGGGTCTATGATCGGTTCTGCGCCGAACACGGCTTTCAGGTCGCGCACGGCATGTCGGGCTTTGCCAACAATGCCGCGCCCCGCACACCCCGTGCCGTGCAGGCCGATACGCGCAACCGCGCGGCTCAGGTCGGGCTCAAGGGTGTCGGCACGCTGCCGGATCCCGAACCGTTCTGGCGCCGGATCGAGCCGGGCGCACTGGGGTCGGTCACTGTTCTGCTGGCCCTGATCCTGGGGCTGGGCTATGCCGGCTGGACCGTGCTGAAAGAGGTTCAGCGCGTGCAGGTCGCCCCCGCCGACATCGTGCCCAACGTCGCCAGCAACATCGATCCGCTGTCGTCGGAAAGCGGCACGCCGGGCACTCTGGCGGCGTCCGATACCGACCCGCTGGCTGGCGTGGCGAGCGGTCCGCGCACCACCCTGGCCGAGGATCGCCCCGTCACCGGCGGCGCCGAGGGCCGGGTGCGAATCGCCCGCCCGCAGGCGCTGGACATGCCGGTGGTGGTGCCGCGTGACGGCCCCATCGCGGCGATCACGCCCGAAACGCCCGCACCGACCCAGTCCGAAGCGGGCAGTTCGACCGATGCTGCCGTGCTGGCCGCGCTGTCGTCGAACGATGACACCGCCGCACCGCAAGTCGTGGCTCAAGGTCCTGATTCCGTTCAGCTTCTGGCTGTGCGCCCCTCGTGGCTGCGGGTGCGGGCCGCGGACGGATCGGTGATCTTCGAACGGATCCTCGATGCGGGCGAACGCTACACCATTCCACGCACCGAACAGCCGCCGACCCTGCACGCCGGGAACTCGGGGTCGGTCTATTTCCTGATCAACGGTCAGGCGTATGGACCCGCCGCGCCCGGCGCCCAGGTCGTTCGCAATATCGCCCTGGATGCCGCCGATATTCGCGGCCGCTATCAGGTCGCGGATCTGAGCCGCGATCAGGATCTGGCCGTGCATGTCGCCCGCCTGCGCGAGCAGGATCAGTAATCTCCTCTGACCACGGGGCCCGCTGCGTGCGGGCCTTTTGCCGCGCGAACCCGTCCTTGCCCCCCTCGGCCATGGCGGCCTATGTCTGGGGCGACGCAGTCAGCCCAGGATGTCCCATGTCCCTGAACCCGATCCGCCCCTGGCGCAGCATCGAGCGGCGCAAGTCGCGCAAGATCATGGTGGGCTCGGTCCCGGTCGGTGGGGATGCGCCGATTTCGGTGCAGACCATGACCAACACCGACAGTTCGGACGTGAAGGCAACACTCGCCCAGGTGCTGGCCGCTGCCGACGCGGGCGCGGACATTGTCCGCGTCTCGACCCCGGATGAATCCAGCACGCGCGCCCTGCGCGAGATCGTGCGCGAAAGCCCGGTGCCGATCGTGGCCGACATCCACTTTCACTATCGGCGTGCGATCGAGGCGGCCGAAGCCGGCGCGGCCTGTCTGCGCATCAACCCGGGCAATATCGGCAGCGCCGACCGGGTGCGCGAGGTGGTCAAGGCCGCACGCGATCACGGCTGTTCGATCCGCATCGGCGTCAATGCCGGTTCGCTGGAAAAGCACCTCTTGGACAAATACGGCGAGCCCTGCCCCGAGGCCATGGTCGAAAGCGGCCTGGACCATATCAAGCTGTTGCAGGACAACGATTTTCACGAATTCAAGATCTCGGTCAAGGCATCCGACGTGTTTCTCGCCGCGGCCGCGTATCAACAACTGGCCGAGGTCACCGACGCCCCCATCCATCTGGGCATCACCGAGGCCGGCGGCTTTGTCGCCGGCGCGGTGAAATCGGCGATCGGTATGGGCAACCTTCTGTGGTCGGGCATCGGTGACACGATTCGCGTCTCTCTCTCGGCCGATCCGGTCGAGGAAGTGCGCGTCGGCTACGAGATCCTGAAATCGCTGGGTTTGCGCACCCGCGGCGTGCAGATCATTTCCTGCCCGTCCTGCGCGCGCCAGGGCTTCGATGTCATCAAGACGGTCGAAACCCTCGAGCACCGTCTGTCGCACATCAAGACGCCGATGTCGCTGTCGATCATCGGCTGCGTGGTCAATGGCCCAGGCGAGGCCCTGATGACCGACATCGGCTTTACCGGCGGCGGGGCCGGGGCGGGCATGGTCTATCTGGCGGGAAAGCAGGATCACAAGCTGTCGAATGAGCGGATGATCGACCATATCGTCGAACTGGTCGAACAGCGCGCCGCCCGGATCGAGGCCGAGGGCTGATCCCAAAAAAATCGCCGCGAGAGGGAGGTCTCGCGGCGGGAAAGTCAGCCAGACGCAGGGAGGTGCGCCCGGAAACGGGAGATGAAGATCAGGCGGAACCGCCTGCGACTTCAGGATCCTGTCTACTCGTTGCAATCGCATCGAACCTTGATTTGGATCAAATCCGGCGATGGTTCGGGCGGCGTTATCCTGCAATTAACCCCGGTGCGGCAGGGTGAAGGCGATCAGACCGGAATCGCCCATGACGCACGACCTCGCCCCCCTCCACCCCGCGCCGCGCCTCACCTCTGCACAGGGCGAAACCCGCCTTGCGACCAGCCCCTCGGGGCGCAGCATCCGGGCGGTGACCGGCCCGCAGAAAGCCGCGATCCTGGTGCGGCTCCTGTTGGCGGAAGGTGCGGATATCAAACTCGATTCCCTGCCCGAGGACATGCAGACCGCTCTGACCGAACAAATCGGCCGGATGCGGCTGATCGACCGTGACACACTCACCGCGGTGGTCGGCGAATTCGTGGAAACCATGGAACAGGTGGGGCTCAGTTTCCCGGGCGGGATCGACGGGGCGCTCAGGGCGCTGGACGGTCGCATCAGCCCGGGTGCCAGCTCGCGGTTGAAACAGATGGTGCGCAACCGCCAGGATGCCGACCCCTGGGACCGCATCGCCCATGCCGATGCCGAAACGCTGCTGTCCGTCCTGACCCCTGAAAGCCCCGAGGTCGCTGCGGTGGTCCTGTCCAAGCTGTCGGTCACACGGGCAGCCGATCTGCTGGGCAAGATGCCGGGCGAGCGGGCGCGCCGGGTGGCCTATGCCGTCTCGCTCACCGAAGGGATCGCGCCCGCCATGGTGGCCAGGATCGGCGACTCGATCGCACGTGAACTGGATCAGCGACCACCGCGCGCCTTTCCGGTGGCGCCTGCCGCGCGCATGGGCGCGATCCTCAATTCGGCGCCGGGTCCGGTGCGCGATTCGCTGCTGGACGCCCTGCGCGACCAGGATGCGCAGTTCGCTGACGGGGTGAGCAAGGCAATCTTCACCTTCGCCCATGTCGCCGACCGGCTGAACCCGCGCGATGTGCCCAAGGTCCTGCGCGAGGTGGCCCAGACCGATCTGATCACCGCCCTCGCCGCCGCGCTGCCCCAGCCTGACAGTGCCGAGGGGCGCGCCGCCGATTTCCTGTTGTCGAACATGTCGCAACGCATGGCCGCAAGCCTGCGCGACGAGGTCGAGACCCGCGGCAAGGTCAAGGGCAAGGAGGCCGAGGCCGCCATGTCGGCCGTGGTCGCCGCCATTCGCGACCTGTCCGACGCGGGCGAGATCACCCTGCTGACCGAAGACGAGGAGGAGAGCTGATCCAGGCTGGCACGCCCGACCGGTCCACTGCCGGGCGGCACGGCCCTTATGCCGGTGACGGATCGTCGGGCGCCCGCAAGCCATCGAAACGCGCCCGCTGCCGCGCCGACCAACGCACGGTCAGCCGGATCCCGTCATCGACGGTGTCCTCGCTTTGCACGATGCCTTCGGCATAGGCAAAGGCGCGCGCGCGACCGTCGCCATGCCCGATCAGCACGGTTTCCACGCGGCGCTCGTCACCAAGCGCGGACCCGATCGTTTCGATCAGGGCGGGGATGCCCTCGCCCGTCAGCGCGGAAACGGCGATCACCCCCTCCCGTCGCTGGGCGATCGTGCGGCGCGGGTCGTCGTCGGGCAGCAGGTCGATCTTGTTCCAGACCTCGACCCGGGCGACATCATCGGCAACGCCAAGGTCGCCCAGGATGGTTTCGACATCGTCCGCCTGGGCCTCGGATTCGGGATGGGCCACGTCGCGGACATGCAGGATCAGATCGGCCTCGAGCACTTCCTCAAGCGTGGCGCGAAACGCGGCGACCAGTTGCGTCGGCAGGTCCGAAATGAACCCCACCGTGTCGGACAGGATCACCGACAGACCGCCCGGCAGCACGACGGCCCGCATCGTCGGATCCAGGGTGGCAAACAGCATGTCCTTCGCCAGCACCTCGGCGCCGGTCAAATGGTTGAACAGCGTCGATTTTCCCGCGTTCGTATAGCCGACCAGCGCGACCACCGGAAAAGGCACGCGGCGCCGCGCCGCACGGTGCAGTTCGCGCGTCTTGACCACCTTTTCCAACTGTCGGCGCAGCCGCAGGATCTGGGTGTCGATCGCGCGGCGGTCGGCCTCGATCTGGGTTTCCCCCGGACCACCGACAAAGCCCAAGCCGCCGCGCTGGCGCTCGAGATGGGTCCAGGCCCGCACCAGGCGCGTGCGTTGATAGCTGAGCGCCGCCAGTTCGACTTGCAGCACCCCCTCGCGCGTGCGGGCCCGATCCGCGAAAATCTCGAGGATCAGTCCCGTGCGATCCAGAAGCTTGACGCCCCAGGCCTTTTCCAGATTGCGTTGCTGCACGGGGCTGACCGGGCCATCGATCAGGACAAGCTCGATGTCCTCGGAGTCGATCCGGGTTTTCAGCTCGTCAACCTTGCCGGACCCGAACAGCATCCCGGGCTGCGCCCGCGGAAGCCGCACCACCAGTCCCCCGGTGACAACAATACCCGGCAGCGCCGCCGCCAGCGACAAGGCTTCCGCCAGGGCGGCCTCGGCGGTTCGGTTGCCGTCGGCGCCGCGAATATCGGGATGGAGCACCAGCGCGCGCTGCTTGCGCCCGCCTCCGGCACCGCCCAACTCGTTCACGTCCAGTATCACGTCGGGTTACCCCGCCGGGGGGTCAATCCTCGCCGTTGTAGAGCGAGATCGGCTGGCCCGGCATGATGGTCGAGATGGCATGTTTGTAGACAAGCTGGCTCTGCCCCTCGCGGCGCAGCAGGACACAGAAATTGTCGAACCAGGTGATGACCCCCAACAGCTTGACGCCGTTGATCAGGAAAATCGTCACGGGAACCTTGTTCTTGCGCACATGGTTCAGAAAAGCGTCCTGTAAATTCTGTTTGTCGACGGCCATTGTCTTTGCCTTTTGTTATCGGCCCACGCGGCGCGTTGCACGCGCAGTTCCCCCCCTGTTCGCCCGAGTATGAAGAACCGCCGCGCAAGTTTCCAGCCCAAATCATCGCCTTTTCAGCGTATTAACAAGGCGATTTTTGTCTCTGGCCGGAAGACCCGGGTGAAAACGCGGGTCACATGCGGCGCGAACGGTCCAGGATTGCGGCCAGCAGCACCAGGATTTCCAGCCGCCCGAGAATCATCGCCACCGCCAGCACCAGCCGCGCCGGATCCGACAGCAGGACCCAGTAAAGCGGCAGATCGCCCGCCACCTGCACCAGTTGCCCGCAATTGGTCAGCGCCGCCACGCCAAAGATCATCGCCGTTTCCAGGCTCATGCCGCTGAACAGCAACAAGGCGACCACCACCACCGACGTCAGCGCAAAGACCATCGCGAACAGCCAGGCCGACCGCGCCGCGCTGGTGGCCAGAAACCGGTCGTATTCGTTGCCGCCGATCACCATCGACGGATAGATCATGCGCATCAGTTCGAACCGGCTGAGGCGACCAAGCGCATACAGCCGGATCAGCTTGATCCCGCCCGCGGTGGTCGCCACGCCGCCTCCCAGCAAGGCCATGGACATCAGAACCAGGCCAGGCGGGGTCAAGCCTGACCAGGCGCGGCTGGCGATCCAGTCCTGATCGACGAAACCGGTGGTGGTCAGAAAGGACAGCGCGGTAAAGGCCGCGCCCCAGGCCGCGCGGCCCATGGCGGGCAGGTTCTCGCCCTCGCGGGCCTCGAAGGCGCCGGCCCAATGGCGGGCAACCACGAACAGCGTGACCAGCGCCACCAGGACCAGGGCGGTCCACAATTCGGGGTCGCGCAGAAGCGGCCGGTGCCGGGCGCCGTGCCCGGGCAGGAACCGTCGGCTGAGGGCGATGCACAGAAAGGCGAAAATCGCGATCTCGGGCGCCAATCCGACATTTCCCAGGGTCTCTCGGGGCAGGATGCCCGAGGTCGAAAGCACGGCCATCGCCTGCATCAGCGCGTCGAACCCGGGCACACCCAGCAGGGTCAGGATCAGCCAGAGGGCCAAGGTGAGCCCGGCAAAGGCCGGCAGCACGACCGCGCCATGGGCCAGCAGGCGGGCCCCCGGACCGTTGGCACCGCCGCGTGCCACGGTGCCCGGATGGCGGCGCAACATCTCGAACCCGCCCAGACGCAGCGGCGCCAGAAGGGCCGTGGCCGCCGAGACGATGAACAGCCCGCCCAGCCACCCGGCCATGCCCCGCCACAGGTGGATCGCCTCGGGCACCCGGCGCGGCAGTTCGATGAGCGAGGCGCCGGTGGTGGTGAAACTCGAGATCATCTCGAACCAGGCATCCACCAGCCGCATCTGCGGCAAGGCTTCGGCCAGCGGCAGCGCCATCACCGCAGGCAGCAGCAGATAGACCGCGGCCAGCAGCGGAAAGGGCCCCTGCCCGCGCGCGCCGCCCTTTTGCCCGGCCAGGGCGATCGCGACGAAGCTGGCCAGCGCCAGGCAGATCAGCGCCCAATAGAAAAAGTCGCGCGCCAGGCTGGCCTGCCCGTCCAGGGCGGCCTTCAGCGCGGGCACCAGCATCAGCAACCCGGCCACGCCGACCAGTGCCACCAACGGCGGAACCGACGCAAGGCCCGGGCGCATCTCAGAAATACTCCACCGCCACCTGCAACAGGCGCTCGATCTCGGGCACATCATTGCGCAGCGCAAAGATGACCAGCAGGTCCCCCTCGGCCAGTTCGGTCGCGCCGGTGGGCTTCACGAATTCGCCCTGCTTGCGCACGGCCCCCACCAGCGCCCCCTCGGGGAAACCGATGTTGCCGATCGTGCGCCCCGCCAGGGGCGAGGTCGACAGCACCTGCGCTTCGATCACCTCGGCCTCGCCGTCGCCGATGGTGTAGATCGACCGTACCCGTCCGTGGCGGACATGGCGCAGGATGGAACTGACCGTCGTTGCGCGCGGGTTGATGTGGGCGTCGATCCCCAGGTGGTTCATCAGCGGCACCAGAGACGGATCGTTGACCAGCGCGATGGTCATCTTGCAGCCCATCGCCTTGGCGCGCACGCAGGCCAGCAGGTTCGTCTTGTCATCGTCGGTGACGGCCAGCAGGGCATCGGCCGAATCGATCGCGGCCTCGTTCAGCAATTCGCTGTCCATGCCATCGCCATGCAGCACGATGGTGCGTTCCAGCGCGTCGGCGGCGGTCTCGGCCCGGGTGCGATCCCGTTCGATCACTTTCACCCGAACGCGGTCGGGCTGCGTTTCCAGCGCCCGGGCCACCGCCAGACCGACGTTGCCGGCCCCCAGGATGACGATGCGTTCCTGCTTGGCCTGCGGTTTGCCGAAAATCGCCAGCGTGCGCGCCAGGTCCGAGCTTTCGGACACGACATAGATCTGGTCCCCCTCGAACAACTGGTCGCCGGGTTCGGGGGCGAACAGCTTGCCTTGCCGGCGCACGCCGACAACGATCGCCCTCAGACTGGAAAACAGTTCGGTCAGCTGCCGCAGGGGCGTGTTCAACACCGGGCATTCCGCGTCCAGAGAGATGCCGGCCAGGCGCACGCTGCCATCCAGGAAATCCTGCACATCAAAGGTCGAGGGCGCCGCAAATCGGCGAAGCGCGGCGCGCGAAACCTCGCGTTCGGGGTTGATGACGACGTCGATCGGCAGATGGTCGCGGCGGAACAGATCCGAATAGAGAGGCGCGAGATAGGTCTGCGCCCTGAGGCGGGCGATCTTGCGCGTCACGTTGAAAACCGAATGCGCGACCTGACAGGTGACCATGTTCACCTCGTCCGAATGGGTCGCGGCGATGATCATGTCCGCCTCGCGCGCGCCGGCTTCCTCCAGCACATCAGGATGCGAGGCAAAGCCGACGATGCCCTGCACTTCCAGCGTATCGGTCGCGCGGCGCACCAGGGCCGCGTTGTTATCGACGATGGCGACGTCGTTCGCCTCGCCAGCCAGCTGGCGGGCGATCTGCCATCCGACCTGCCCCGCGCCGCAAATGATGATCTTCATCGCCTTGTCCTCAGTCGTCAGTCATCGCGCCCGCCGCGCCCACCCGACAATGCCGCGGTATTGACCCCCAGCGACTTGAGTTTTCGGTGCAGCGCAGACCGCTCCATACCGACAAATGCGGCGGTGCGCGAGATGTTGCCGCCAAACCGGTTGATCTGGGTCAGCAGATATTCGCGTTCGAACAGCTCGCGCGCCTCGCGCAGCGGCAAGGTCGCCAGGCCGCCGGCCAGCACCACGCGCCCCTCGTCCTCGGTTCCGCCGGTGTCCGAGGCCAGGTCACGGGCTTCGATCGCGCCCTGGCCGTCGCCCAGGATCAACGCCCGTTCGATGACGTTGCGCAACTGACGGATGTTGCCCGGCCAGTTCATGGACTGAAGCTGCGCCTCGGCATCCTCGGACAGGTCGCGCCGCGGCAGGCCCTGCGACTGGTGCAGCAGTTCGATGAAATGCCGCGCCAGGGTCGGGATATCCTCGCGCCGTTCTTCCAGCGAGGGAACCTGGATCGGCACCACGTTCAGCCGGTCATACAGTTCCTGCCGGAACACCCCCGCGGCGATCTCGGCCCTGAGATCGCGGGTGGTGGACGAGATGACACGCAGGTCCACCTTGACCCGGTCACTGCCATCGACCCGGGTAAAGGTCTGCTCCACCAGCACGCGCAGGATCTTGGACTGGGTGCCCAGCGGCATGTCGGCGACCTCGTCCAGATAGAGGATCCCGCCATTGGCCTGTTCCAGCAGACCGGGCACCAGACCGCGCGCACCGCCCTCCTGGCCGAACAGGACGGTTTCCATCTTGTCGGGTTCGATCGCCGCGCACGAAACCGTGACAAAGGGCGCGTCCGCGCGGTTCGACTGGGCATGGATATAGCGCGCGGCCACCTCCTTGCCCGAGCCCGAGGGACCGGTCAGCATCACCCGCCCGTTCGAGCGCGTCACCTTGGCCAGTTGCGTGCGCAGGAATTTCATCGCCGGGCTCTGTCCGATCATCTCGGTCGGGCCCGGGTCGCGCTTGCGCAGCTTGCTGTTCTCGCGTCTCAGGCGCGAGGCCTCCATCGCGCGGCCGATGACGACCAGCAACTGATCGATGTTGAACGGCTTTTCGATGAAGTCATAGGCGCCCTGCTTGATCGCCTGAACCGCGATCTCGATGTTGCCGTGACCGGAAATGATGACCACCGGCACATCGGGAAATTCGTGTTTCACCGCCATCAGGATGGCGATGCCATCCATCTTGGAATCCTTGAGCCACAGGTCCAGGATCATCAGCGCCGGCTGTTCCGCCTGCACCGCCGCCATCGCCTCGTCCGAGTTGGACGCCAGGCGCGTCGCATACCCCTCGTCGCGCAGGATTTCCGCCACCAGTTCGCGGATGTCGCGTTCGTCATCGACAATCAGGATGTCGCTCATGCCTCTGCCCCTGTTTCTGTGCGATTGCCGCGCAGGGTGCGCAGGATCGGCAACCGGATTTCCGCCATGGCGCCCGCATGGGTGCACCCGGTCATGACCGGTGCGTCCCGCAGATGCAGCGTGCCGCCGTGTTCCTCGATGATCTTCTTGACGATGGGCAAGCCGAGTCCCGTGCCCTTCTCGCGCGTGGTCACATAGGGTTCGAACAGCCGCGCGCGGTCTTCAGGCAGGCCGATGCCGTTGTCGGCGATGGTAATCGTCGCGCGGTCGCTGCCGACCTCCATCGCCACGGCGATCCTGGGTTCGAAATCGGCAGGCGCCTTGCCGGTTTCTTCATACCCTTCAATCGCTTCGCCCGCGTTCTTCAGCAAGTTCGTCAACGCCTGCGAGATCATGGTGGCATCAATATCCACCATCAACGGCGTGTCTGGCAGGCGGATATCGAACCGGACCCGTTCCTGCCCGGACTCCTGCAAGGTGGTCGCGTCCCGCACGATCTGCACCAGATCGGTCGGGCGCCGGTCTGGCTCGGGCATGCGGGCAAACTTGGAAAACTCGTCAACAATGCGTCGCAAGTCGTTGGTTTGCCGCACAATCACATCGGTAAGCTGGGCCAGGGACTGCGCTTCGTCCTCGGGCAGTTGGCGGCCGAATTTGCGCTTGATGCGCTCGGCCGACAACTGGATCGGCGTCAGGGGGTTCTTGATCTCATGCGCGATGCGCCGCGCCACATCCCCCCAGGCGGCCAGGCGTTGCGCCGACACCAGATCGGTCACGTCGTCAAAGGCCACGACATAGCCCTCGAGCTTGCCGGTCGCGGTGCGCCGTTCGGCCAGGCGGACCAGCAGGCTCTCCAGCCGCCCGCCCCGGCTGAGGCGCACCTCGTCCTGAACGCGGCCGCCACTCATGCGGCCCGATCCATCGCGCAGGCGCGCCAGCAGCGCGCCGAATTCGGGCACGGCCTGTTCCAGCGCCTGCAGATGCGCCGAGGTGGCGGTGATCTGGGTCAGGGTTTCGGCGGCGCGGTTGACGAATTCGATCCGGCCCTGTGCGTCCAGTCCGATCACGCCGGCGGTCACCGATCCCAGAACCGAATCGAACAGGCGGCGGCGTTCCTCGATCTGGCGGGTGTTGGTCAGCAGGGTTTCGCGCTGGCCCTTCAACTGAAGGGTCATCTGGTTGAACACGCGGCCCATGGTGGCGATCTCGTCCTCGCCGCGCTCTTCCGGCACCTGAACATCGAGGTCGCCTTGCCCCACGCGCTCGGCAGCGCCGGCCAGTCGGCCGATCGGACGCGACAACCCCTCGGCGAACCACATGCCCAGCCAGACGGCGGCCAGGATCAGGATCAGCGCGAACCCGATGTAAAGCAGGGCAAAGTTGAACAGCACCGTGCCGCGCTCGGCCTCGAGCTGGTTATACAGCTGGATGGTCTGCTGGGTTTCGTCCAGCAGGCTGAGGATATGGCCGTCGACCGCGCGCGCGATGTAGAGCAGCCGGTCGGGATAGCCCTGCAACGGCACCAGCGCGCGGAATTCGCTGTTGGGCCAATCCTTGATCAGCACCAGGTCGCCACCCGCGGCCCGGGCCAGATCAGCCGGATCGGGCTGAATGAAATCAAACAGATAGGACCGATCCCCGCGCAGCAGAAGGTTGCCGTCGAAATCGATGATGAAGGCCACCCGCAACCCGCGCTGAATGCCGGATTGCGCCTGGCTCAGCAATTGGCGGGTGTAGACCTCGGATACCAGCGGGTTGGTGCGTCGGGCGTTTTCCAGCAGCGAGGCGACGGTGTGCGCATCCTCGGTCAGGGTCTGTTCCTGTTCGGCCTGATAGGCTTCGGCCGCGGCAAGGGAACTGCCGACCACGTTGCGCACGCGATCCGAAAACCACCCCTCGAGCCCCAGATTGATCGACACCACCGCAAAGGCCGCCACCGTGATCGCCGGCAGCAGGGCGATCACCGCGAACAGGGCCGAGAGTTTCAGGTGCAGTTGCGACCCCGCCGACCGGGCACGGCGCGCGCCGATCATGCGACGGATCCGCAACAGCACCAGGATCGCCACGGCGAGGATGTAGAGAATGTCGGCGGCCAGCACGACCTTGAGCGACGGCAGGTTCGGCACGCTGGTGGAAAAGGGCCCCAGCGCCAGCATGGTCAGCGCAACCAGCAAGGGGGCCAGCAATACCAGCACCACGGTTCCCGCGGCCTCGAGACGCCGCTGAAACGGCTTGCGGCGCGGCGGCAGAATAGCCGCGCCTTGCGAGGCGGAACGGTCAGGGCTGGAATCGGCTGTCATGAAACGGCAAGCGGCGCACTAACGGTATACCCGGGGGTGCGGCAAAATCGCCACGCCCTGTTGCCTGCCTACATCAATTTGCGGCGGCGTGTCACGCGAATATCCAGTTCATTCGTCTTCTTGCGCAAAGTATTGCGGTTGATGCCCAGCAGATCGGCGCAGCGGGCCTGATTGCCGCCGGTGTATTCCAGCGCAATGTCGATCAGCGGGGCCTCGATCTCGCGCAGGATGCGTTGATAGACGCCGGGTGGCGGCAGATCGGCCCCGTGCAATTCGAAATAGCGCCGGACATGGCGGGCGACAGAGTCCGCCAGGGTTCCGGCCTCGGCGGCCTCGCCCAGGGGGGTGGCGGCGGGGTGGGCGTTCAGCGCGGCCTCGATCTCGGCGCGGCCGATCTCGGGCTCCTGCCCGGTGATGACAAGACGGCGGATCACGTTCTCGAGCTGGCGCACATTTCCCGGCCAGCGATACTGGCGCACCGCCTCCAGCGCCGAGGCGGACAGGCGACGCGGCGTGCCGCCTTCGCGCGCCGCGCGCGCCAGGAAATGGTCGGCCAGCAGCGGGATATCCTCGATCCGTTCGCGCAGCGGCGGCACATGCAGCGTCACCCCCGACAGACGGTAATAGAGATCGTGGCGGAAGGTCCCCGAATCCAGTCCGGCGTTCAGACCGCCATCGGCGATTGCGATGATGCGCGGTCCGTCGTCCGGCAGCGAATCCAGCATCCGCACCAGGCGCGCCTGTGCCTGCGCGTCCAGATCGCCCAGCCCATCGATCACCAGCGACCCGCCCCGCGCCCGCGCCGTCAACGCCGCCCCGTTCCCCAGCGGATCGGCGCCGAAATCCTGCGCCGAGGCCAGCACGAAGGGTTGCCCCCGCCGATCCGAGAAATCGTGCAGCGCGCGGGCGATCAGCGACTTGCCCGTGCCCGACTCGCCGGTGATCAGCGCGGGCAGTTCGGCGTTCATGACGCGCGCGACCAGCCGATAGAGCGCCTGCATCGACGGCGTGCGCCCGACCAGCGGCAGGTCCTCGGCGGCCGAAGGGTCAGCCGCGGCGATCGGCGCGCTGTGCGCCGGGGCCGCCGGGGCCCGCATCCCGCGGCGCGAGCTTTCCATCGCCTTGCCCGCACGCGACAGCAGGTCGGGCAGATCGAAGGGTTTGGGCAGATAGTCCCAGGCCTCGGCCTCGGTGGCCTGGATCGCGGTCATGATCGTGTTCTGCGCCGAGATCACGATCACCGGCAGGCCCGGGCGCAGGGTCTTGATGCGCGGCAGCATCTCGATCCCGTTGCCGTCCGGCATCATCACGTCCGTGACCACCAGATCGCCCTTTCCTTCCTCGACCCAGCGCAACAGGGTCGTCAGGCTCGATGTGGCGTGAACGCGGCACCCGGCCCGGGTCAGGGCCTGGGTCAGCACGGTGCGGATCGTGCGGTCGTCATCGGCGACCAGGACGGTTCCATCCATCAGCGGGGCTCCTTGGTTCTGGGGCGTGCGAGTGGAAGCGACACCCGAAAGACGGTCTGCCCGGGGCGCGATTTGACCTCGATCCAGCCTTCGTGCGCGGCGATGATCTTGGACACCAGCGCCAGACCCAGCCCGGTGCCGTTGTCGCGCCCCGACACAAAGGGTTCAAAGATGTTCTCGGCGATCGCCGGTGGCAGGCCCGGGCCGTCATCGATGATCTCGACATGCAGCGGCAGCGCGACCCGGCGACCATCGAACCCGGCGACCTGCAGGCCGCGCTCGAAATAGGTGTGGATGCGGATCGTCCCGCCGTCAGGCTGCGCCTCGGAGGCGTTCTTCAGCAGGTTCAGAAACACCTGCTGCAACTGATCGGGATCGGCCAGGGCCTCGGGCAGCGAGGGGTCGTAATCGTCACCGATCCGCATATGCGCGCCAAAGCCGACCTCGGCCGAGCGGCGCGCGCGTTCCAGCACGTCGTGGATGTTGATCTCGCGCCGATCCGGCGGGCGCTGATCGCCGAACTGTTCGACCTGATCCAGCAGCTTCACGATGCGGCGGGTCTCGGCCACGATCAGATCGGTGAGCTCGCGCTCCTCGCTGCTCAGCTCCATGGACAGCAACTGCGCGGCGCCCGCGATCCCGGCCAGGGGATTCTTGATCTCGTGCACCAGCATCTCGGCCATGCCGATCGCCGATTTCGCGGCCGCCTTGACCACGCCCGTGCGCCCCAGCCGCCCGGCGATGTCGCGCGGCGTGATCAGCAACAGCAGCGTGTCGGCCTCGTCGTTCATCGGCGCCAGTTGCAGGCTGCACAGCACGGGCGGACGATCGCCGGTGCAGACCTCGCAATCGTTGATGAAGACCGCAGCCCGATTTCGGCGGGCGCGCGCCACGGCCTCGTCCATCGGGGCATCGATGGCCAGCCGGTCGAACACGGGCGCCCCCCTGAGCAAGCTGGCCGAGGCCGAAACGAACTGCTCGGCCGCCGGATTCACATCCAGGATCACCTCGGATTTGCCGCGCGGGCCGGTCAGGAACGCAGGGATCGGAAGAGCCGAGAAGATTGCCCCCGGAACAGGCGGCGGCGCCAGAGGGGGGACGGCCGCGATGCTCATGCGGCCTCGCTTTGCGGGACCAGCGCCTCGGGCAAGGCGGCCAGCACGCGCCCCGGGTCGGTGTCACGCATCAGGCGCGCGCGCATCTCTGCCGGGCCCGAGGCCGCGTCGATATACCAACCCAGATGCTTGCGCGCGATGCGCACGCCCAGGTCCACACCGTAAAACGCCAGCATCCCCTCATAGTGATCGGCGACCAGATCCACCAGATCGCCGCCCGCGGGCACCCTGGGTGCCGGCATGCCATGCAGCGCGGCCGCGATCTCGGCCAGCAGCCAGGGGCGCCCCTGCACCGCGCGCCCGACCATGACCCCCGCCGCCCCTGACGCCGCGCGCGCCTGCCGGGCCGCGTCCGCGCCGTCGATGTCGCCATTGGCGATGACCGGAACCGTCACCGCCCGCGTCACCGCGCCGATCGCCGCCCAGTCGGCGCGACCGGTGTAGAATTGCGCGCGGGTGCGGCCATGGACGGTCAGCATCCGCACCCCCGCCTGTTCCGCACGCCACGCCAGTTCGGGGGCGTTCAGGCAGTCGCTGTCCCAACCCAGCCGCATCTTCACCGTGACCGGCACCTGAACGGCCGCCACCACGGCCTCGATCAGCGACAGCGCCAGGTCGGGTTCGCGCATCAGCGCCGACCCCGAGGCACCGCCGACGACCTTTTTCGCCGGGCAGCCCATGTTGATGTCGATCAGCGGGGCACCCTGCCCTTCGGCGATTCGCGCGGCCTCGGCCATGGCCGCCGGGTCGCGACCGGCCAGTTGCACGGCGGTCGGCACGGTGGTGTCCACCTCGGCCCGGGCCCGGCTGGCGGCGCGGCGCGACGGGCGCGCGGTGACCATTTCGCCCGAGGCGATCATCTCGCTGACAAGCAACCCGGCACCGAAGCGCGCCACCATGCGCCGAAAGGGCAGATCGGTGATGCCCGACATCGGCGCCAGCAGCACCGGCGGATTGAGGGGCACGGGAAATTCAACGAGGGTCATCGGGCCTGATCCGGGATCATCACGCCGTCATCTAGCGCGGGGTTTCGGGCAGTGGAAAGGCAAGCGGGACGGAATCTGCCTGCCGTTTCAGCATATGCACATTGTTTGTGCATTTCTCAAGACAACCGCACAAATCCCGGGCATAGCGCAGCAGGGCGGCGTTTCCTCGCGCTCTTGCGGTGTCAGGCGCCTTCGCCTAAGCCCCTTGGCATGACGCACACCGCCGCCTCGACCGCTGTGATCCTTGTTGCCGCAGGGCGCGGAAGCCGCATGGGTGGCGGGGTGCCGAAACAGTGGCGGACCCTGGCCGGGCGCCCGGTCCTGGACTGGACCGCGCAGGCCTTCCGGGACGCCGGCCTGACGCGCCTGGTCATCGCCATCCACCCCGACGATCGCGCCCGGGCCGAGGCCCTGGGCCTGCCCTGGGTCATCGGCGGCGCGACCCGCAGCGCCACCGTGCGCGCGGCGCTGGAATCGCTGGCACAGGATCCGCCCTCGCGGGTGCTGATCCATGACGCTGCCCGCCCCTTGGTGCCGCGAACCGTGATCGCCGAGGTGATGCGTGCGCTCGACACCCACGATGCAGCCGCGCCGGCCCTGCCCGTGACCGATGCGCTGTGGCGCGGCGACGGCCATGTGACCGGCGTGCACCCCCGCGAGGGCCTGTTCCGCGCCCAGACCCCGCAGGGTTTCGATTTTGCCGGAATCCTTGCCGCCCATCGCGCCCACCCCGCCGACGCTGCCGATGACGTGGCCGTTGCCCGGGCCGCTGGAATCGATGTGTGGATAACTCAAGGCAGCGAAGACAATCTCAAGCTGACGTATCCCGTTGATTTTGAAAGGGCTGAAAGGCTCCTTTCCGAACGTCAGGCAATAAAAGGTCAGACAATGGATATCCGAACCGGCAACGGCTTTGACGTGCACGCCTTTACCGAAGGGGACCATGTCTGGCTCTGTGGGGTCAAGGTGCCGCATGGGCGCGCGCTGCTGGGCCATTCGGATGCGGATGTCGGCATGCACGCGCTGACGGACGCGCTTTATGGCGCGCTGGCCGAGGGGGACATCGGCCGCCACTTTCCCCCGTCCGACCCGCAATGGAAAGGCGCCGAAAGCCATATCTTCCTGCGCCACGCCGGGGCTTTGGCGCGCAGTCGCGGCTTTCGCATCACCCATTGCGACGTGACGCTGATCTGCGAGCGCCCCAAGATTGGCCCCCATGCCGAGGCGATGCGCGCGGCCCTGGCCGCGATCCTCGAGATCGAGGTGGCGCGGATCTCGGTCAAGGCCACCACGTCCGAGCGGCTGGGCTTTACCGGCCGCGAGGAAGGCATCGCCGCCCTCGCCACCGCCACCCTGGTTCAGGAGTAATCCCATGCTGCGCGCGATCAACACCTTTGGCTACGTCGGCCTTCTGCGCCCCGCACCCGGCACATGGGGATCGCTGGTGGCGGTGCTCATCGGATGGGCCATCGAACACTGGCTGGGGTTCCTGCCGCTGGTCGCCGCGACACTCGCCGTAACGGCGCTGGGGTTCTGGTCGGTGGGCGCGGAATTGCGCGACCGCCCCGGCGAGGACCCCTCCGAGATCGTCATCGACGAGGTCGCGGGCATGTGGCTGGCGCTGCTGTTCCCCGCATTTGGCTTCTGGTGGCGCGGCCTGTCCATGGGGATCGATCTGCCGATGGTCTGGCCGGGGCCGGTCGCGGCCTTTCTGTGCTTTCGCCTGTTCGACATCTGGAAACCCTGGCTGGTCGGCCGCGCCGACCGCCGCCACGACGCCAGGGGCGTGATGCTGGACGACCTGTGGGCCGGCGTCTTTGCCGGCGTGCTGTCGATCGTTCTGGCGGCCCTCTATCACATCGTCCTGTTCCGGATGATGGCATGACCGCCGTCGCGGTTCTGGCCGCCGCACGCGCCCGTGGCTGGCGCATCGCCACCGCCGAAAGCTGCACCGGCGGGCTTGTCGCCGCGGCACTGACCGAGGTGCCCGGGTCCTCGGACGTGGTGGACCGCGGGTTCGTGACCTATTCCAACGCCGCCAAGCGCGAGATGCTGGGTGTCCGGTCGGATACGCTGGACGCCCATGGGGCAGTCAGCGAAGAGGTCGCGCGCGAAATGGCCGAGGGCGCGCTGGCGCATTCGCAGGCCGATCTCGCGGTCGCGACCACCGGCATCGCCGGACCGGGCGGATCCGAGTTCAAACCCGAAGGGCGGGTCTGTTTCGCCCTTGCCCTGAAAACGGGCAACACGCGGTGCGAAACGGTCGAGTTCGGCGCAATCGGGCGGCACAACGTGCGCGAGGGGGCGGTCACAAAGGCGCTGAGTCTCCTCCTCGACGCAGCACGCTGATTCACAAAGCGCCCATTCTTTCAGCGAAACCCGGAAAGATCCGTCTCTCTGGCAGGCATTTCGGGAATTGCCCGACTTTTCCGCGCGCTTTTCGCGCATCGCCGCTTTTCCGGTCAGTCATTTGCCGTTCTGACAGGCAAACGCCTACCGGAGGAGCCGATGAACGCCGCAGATACCGCCTTTGTCTTTACCGCAACCGCCCTCGTGCTGTTCATGACCCTGCCAGCCCTGGCGCTGTTCTATGGCGGTCTGGTGCGGGCCCGCAACGTGCTGAGCGTCTTCATGCATGTGTTTTCGCTGGCCTGCCTGATGTCGATCCTGTGGCTGGCTGCCGGCTATTCCATCGCTTTCGGCGAACCGGGCGGCTGGTGGGGCGGACTGTCCCGGGCGTTCCTGAACGGGGTTACGGCCGACAGCCTGACCGGATCGATCCCTGAGGTCCTGTTCTTCGCGTTTCAGATGACCTTTGCCATCATCACCCCCGCGCTGATCGTCGGCGCCTATGCCGAGCGCGTGGGCTACGGATTCGTTCTGCTGTTCTCGGGGCTGTGGATGCTGATCGTCTATGCCCCGGTGACGCACTGGATCTGGGGTGGCGGCGTGATGAGCGACGGCGGCATCTTCGGTGCGACCGGCACGCATGATTTCGCCGGCGGGATCGTCGTTCACGAGACGGCGGGCCTGGCCGCGCTGGTGATCGCCGCCCTGCTGGGCCCGCGCCGCAACCGCCATACCCCGCCGCATCAGCCTGGCCTTGTCATGATGGGCGCGGCGATGCTGTGGGTCGGCTGGTTCGGTTTCAACGGCGGGTCGGCGCTGGCGGCCAACGGCCAGGCCGCGATGGCGATGGTGGTGACGCATCTGTCGGCGGCGGCGGCCTCGCTGTCCTGGATCCTGTGGGAGCGCATCAAGTTCGGGCGCGCCTCGATGGTGGGTCTGGTCACGGGCACCATCGCCGGGCTTGCGTCGATCACGCCGGCGTCGGGCTATGTCGGGCCGGTCGCGGCGGTGGTCATCGGCCTGATCGCGGGCGTCCTGTGCCAGGAGGCCGTGAATCTGGTGCGCAACCGGCTGAACATCGACGACATGCTGGACGTGTTCGCGGTGCATGGCGTCGGCGGGATCTTTGGCACGATCATGGTCGCCGTGCTGGGCGCCGGCACCTGGGCGGCGCAACTGGGCGCGCTGGCGGTGGTCGGCGTCTGGACGCTGGTTGCGACCTATGCGCTGGTCAAGCTGGTCGGCCTGGTCGTGCGCCTGCGGGTCGATGCCGAATCCGAGACCAACGGACTGGACCTGTCGTCGCACGGGGAACGGGCCTACGACCTGAATTCGTGACCCGGGGGCCCCGGCCCGGTCCGCGCGCGTCAGCCGTAGAGCTGGCGCGCGCGCGTTTCAAAGGCGCCGACGACCCGGCGCATCGCCTCGTCAAAGAACAGGCCGATGGCTTTCTGCAAGATGACATTGCGGAATTCGAAATCGACCTCGAAGCGCACGCGGCACCCCTGCCCCTCGGGCTCGATCTGCCAGAACGAGTGGAGGTATCTGAACGGACCGTCCAGATAGTCCGTCTCGATCCGGCGTTCGGCGGGCAGCAGCACCACGCGCGAGCCGAATTTCTCGCGAAAGACCTTGAAGCTGATGACCAGGTCGGCCTCCATCACCTCGGCCCCGGCGCCGCGTTCGGGCAGCGCGCGGCGCGAGCGGATGCGCGCGGCGGCGGTCCATGGCAGAAATTCGGGGTAACGGGCCACATCGGCCACCAGATCATAGATCTGCTGGGCACTGTAGGGCAAAACGCGGTTTTCGCTGTGACGGGGCATCCGGTCCTCTGGCAACTGGAAGCAACTTTTCCTATTGTGGCCACGCCTTTTCAACCCCTCAGGACGGCGACACCATGACCCAGCCCCCGTATGTGATCGACCAGATGATCTCGGCCAAGCGGATCGCCGCCAGGGTCGAGCAACTGGCGGAGGAGATCACCACCGCGTTTCAGGGAACCGACAAGCTGGTGGTCGTCGGGCTGCTCAGGGGATCCTTCGTGTTCATCGCGGACCTCGTGCGCGAGATCGACCTGCCGGTCGAGGTGGATTTCATGGAGGCCAGCTCTTATGGCGATTCCATGCATTCGTCGCGCGAGGTGCGGATCCTGAAGGACCTGCGCGGCGAGATCGGCGGCCGCGACGTGCTGGTGGTCGAGGACATCGTGGATACCGGCTTCACCCTGCATCACGTCAAGAACCTGCTGCTGAGCCGCGAGCCCCGCCGGCTGGAGGTCTGCGCCCTGCTCGACAAGCCGTCGCGCCGCGAGGTGGACATCCGCGCCACCTGGACCGGGTTCGAGATCCCCGACGAATTCGTCGTCGGCTATGGCATCGACTATGCGCAGCGCAACCGCAACCTGCCGTTCATCGGCAAGGTCCGCTTCACCTGATCGCCCTCAGCCCTTGCGGGTCAGATAGACGACCGGCATGTCGCGCACCAGGCTGGGCTCGGCGGTGCGGCACCAGCCGGATTCGGCGGCGCGCGCGATGATCTCGGCGCGCAAGGGCTCAGGGTCGCCCCAGGTCGCGTAAAGCTTGAAATCGGTGTTGGCGAAGGGTTTCAGCCCCTCATTGGCGACGGCCTCCCAGACCGCGGCCATGTTCCCCTGCGCGGTGGGCTTGCGATAGTCGTCGAACACGACCACCCCCGAGTCTCGCAACATGACCCGGGCCGAGGCGGTATCCTCGCGCACCAGCTTGTAGGTGTGGCCCGCGTCGATATGCACGAAGCGCGCGGTGCCCGGCGCCACATGGCGGGTGATGGTGTCCGTCGGCCCGCGCACGACGCGGGGAAGGTCCTTGTGAAAGGCCAGATAGTTGCGCTCGAATTCGGATTGCGACAGGCTTTGCGTGCGAAAGAACTTCTGTTCGTGGGCGTCGGCCGACGCGGAGGTTTCCACATCCTCGAACAGGTCGCAGACGGTGAACACCTCGCCCTGCGCCAGGAAATTTCCCATCAGGACCGCGCTCTTGCCCTTGAAAACCCCCAGCTCGACCAGACCGCCGGGTGCCTCGACCCGGGCCTGATACTGCAGGATCCAGGTAAAGGCGGCCTGGTCGATCGGCATGAACCAGCCGGGAATATCTTCGAATTTCATGAAACTGCCTGCAATGACACCGGTGACGGCGCCAAGGCTAGGGTCGGGCGGCGGTGGCGGCAAGCGATTCCGCGCCATTGGACACGTTTTGTGGACAATCGCATCGGATCGTTTCCGGATTATCGCGGAAAAACACAGGCTTGCCCCCTGGACTGCGGTTTTTCGCCTTGGCTCATTGGTGTATCCTCGGTTAATTCTGGAGGGCGCCCGGCCCCGCGCCGCGTCTGACTTGTCAGTGTGAGGTCCCATGAGCGACGACACGATCGAGATCTTCGATGCCGGCGAGGCCGAGAGCGATGCCGATTGGCTGGCGATCATGGACGAGATCGGCGAGGAAGCCGGCTATTTCGAACCGCTCGGCAGCCACCATTCCGCCTTTTTCTCGGACATGGGCACGGTTCTGCTGGTCTCGTTCGAGACGGTGCAGGGCATCCGCGGCGCCGGCGGCGGACAGATGCCGCTCGGCTACCAGATCGCCGCGCCGCGCGGCTGGTCCTCGCTCAGCATCATCGCGGACGGTCCGACCTGGTATCGCGACCGCGCGGTCTATGGCTATTTCGACCGGCTGATCGACGACGCCTTTTTCGAGGATTTCGATCACGTCGTCTTTTACGGCGCGGGCATGGGCGGCTATGGCGCGGCGGCGTTCTCGGTCTCGGCGCCGGGCAGCACGGTCGTGGCGCTGGCACCGCAGGCGACGCTCGACACCGACTCGGCCGAATGGGACCGGCGGTTCATGAAGGCCCGGCGCCTCGACTTCACCAGCCGCTTCGGTTTTGCGCCCGACATGGCCGAGGGCAGCGAGCGCGTGTTCATCGTCTATGACCCGGTGCAGCAGGTGGACGCGGTTCATGCCGCCCTGTTCCGGGGCAGCCATGTGACCAAGCTGCGCGCCCGCAACATCGGCCGTGATCCCCAGGCCGAACTGGCCCGCATCGACGCCCTGCGCCCGCTGATCGACGCCGCCTGTCAGGGCACCCTGACCGACCGGGCCTTTTTCCGGCTGTGGCGGGCGCGGCGCGACAATGTGCATTACCTTGGGCGCCTGATCGGCCGGATCCAGTCGCAGAACCGGCCCGCGCGCCTGTTGCGGGCGCTGCGCATCGCCAACCAGCGTGCGGATCACCCCCAACTGAAGCAGGCTCTGGCCCGGGCCGAGGCCGCCGCGGCATCGGCGGGCTGAGCCCCCTTCACAGGCCGCGAACCGCACGGTATGGGAACGGCATGACCCGCCTCAGCCTGACCCGCCCCGACGATTTTCATCTCCATTTGCGCGACGGCGCCATGCTGGCCGGAATCGCGCCGGAAAGCGCCCGCGATTTCGCCCGGGCGATCATCATGCCCAACCTTGTGCCGCCTGTCGTGACCGGGGCACAGGCCGCCGCCTATCGCGCGCGCATCGACGCCGCGTTGCCGGGCGCGGGGTTCACACCGCTGATGACCCTCTATCTGACCGAGGACACCGACCCCGCCGACGTGGTCGCCGCCCATCGCGCCGGGATCATCACCGCGGTGAAACTCTATCCCGCCGGGGCGACGACCAACTCGGCCTCGGGCGTGCGGGATTTCGACCGTGTGCGCCCGGTGTTCGAGGCGATGGCCGAAGCCGGCGTGCCGCTGTGCGTGCATGGCGAGGTCACGGATGCCGAGATCGACATCTTCGACCGCGAATCGGTGTTCATCGACCGGGTTCTGGACCCGGTGCGCCGCGCCCATCCGGGCCTGCGCGTCATCATGGAACATGTGACCACGCAGGACGCGGTGGATTATGTGCGCAGCGCCGATCAGGGCCTGGGCGCGACGATCACGGCCCATCACCTGGTCATCAACCGCAACAGCCTGCTCGTGGGCGGCATGCGGCCGCATTACTATTGCCTGCCGGTCGCCAAGCGCGAGATCCACCGCCTGGCCCTGGTCGAGGCCGCGACATCGGGGGACGCCCGGTTCTTTCTGGGCACCGACAGCGCCCCGCATTCGGACGACCGCAAGGAATGCGAGTGCTGCGCCGCCGGCTGCTTTACCGCGACGAACACCATGCCCCTGCTCGCCCAGGTCTTTGAGCGCGAGGACGCGCTGGACCGGCTGGAAGGGTTCGTTGCCCATTACGGCGCCGATTTCTACGGCCTGCCGCGCAACCGCGGCACGCTGGTGATGGAGCGTCAGGACACGCCGGTTGCCTTTCCCGCCAAGATCGACACGGGCGCGGGGCCGGTGACCGTGTTCAACCCGGGGTTCGATCTGCACTGGCGCGTCGTCGCGGGCTGACCCCCGGGTCGGATCGGCTCAGGGAACCGGTGACGGCGGGACGGCGCCCTGCGCCACCGCCGACAGGACCCCCAGGGTTTCAACCGGAAGATCGACCAGCGTCGTTTCCATGGTGCCGGCGATATCCGTGGTTCCCCGCGACAGTTCCAGGACCGTAAAGGCGCCAAAGGTCATCGCGATCGCCGAGAGAACGACCCAATCGACGGTGACGGCACCGCCGTCCTCTGACCAGAATGCGCGATCCGCGGGGGCCATGAAATACCTCTGGTTGCAATGCATCCACGGTCGCATCCCATTGCGGCAAAATTGTGGTGCCCGCTGGCGGATCAACCCGGACGCGCAGGCGGATCCATGGACGGATGCACGGGCGCCGGGCGCCGCTCGGGCCAGCGCGTCGCCTCGTGCCAGGCCTGGGCCAGTTGCAACAGGCCCAGGTCACCGCCGTGCGGGCCGATCAGCTGCAGCCCCATGGGCAGGCCCTGCGGCCCGAACCCGGCCGGGACCGCCAGCGCGGGCAGCCCCAGCAGGCTGGCCGGGATCACCACTTCCATCCAGCGGTGATAGGTGTCCATGGCGCGCGGACCGATCGCCGCGGGGTATTCCTGCGCCAGCGGAAACGGCCAGACCTGCGCGGTGGGCAGGACCAGCGCATCATAGGTCTGAAACAGATCGGCCGCCCTGGCATACCAGCGCGAGCGGGTGAGACTGGCGGCCTGCACCGCCTCGATGCTCAGCTTGTGGCCGGTCTCGATCTCCCAGATCGCCGTCGCCTTGAGCTGGGCACGCCATTCGGGATTGGCATAAAGCGGCCCCAGCCGGTTCGCGTTGGCAAAGGCCCTGAGGTCCAGCCAGCTCTGCCAGATCGCCCCGGCATCAAAGGGCGCGTCCACGGCCTCGACCGTCACGCCCAGATCCGCGAACCCGGCAAGGGCGGCTTCACAGGTTTCCAGCACGCCCGGCTCCATCGCATAGGCGCCGCCCCAATCGCCCAGCCAGGCGATGCGACGCCCCGACACGCCGGCCGCGATCCGCTTCAGAAAGGGCTCTTTCGGCAGCGTGAAGGGGCGGTGCGGTTCGGGCCCGGACAGCACGTCCAGCAGCGCCGCCAGATCGCGCGGGTTGCGCGCCATCGGGCCATTGGTGGCCAGCGGGTGCAGGAATGTCTCGCCCTCGGCCTCGTCCGGCACCCGGCCCCAGGACGGGCGAAACCCGTAGACATTGTTCCAGCCGGCCGGATTGCGCAGGCTGCCCATCATGTCCGACCCGTCGGCAACCGCGATCATCCGGCACGCCAGCGCCACCGCCGCCCCGCCCGAGGACCCCCCGGCGCTGCGCCCGGGGTCATAGGCGTTGCCGGTCGCCCCGTGCACCGGGTTGAAGGTGTGACTGCCCAGGCCGAACTCGGGCGTGTTGGTCTTGCCGATGAACACCGCGCCGGCGGCGCGCATCCGTGCGACGAACAGATCGTCCTTGCGCGCGATCTGCCGCGCGGTGATCGGCGATCCCATGGTCGTGCGCAACCCGGTCACATTGGCCAGATCCTTGACCGCCAGCGGCAACCCGTGCAGCCAGCCCTTGCGGGGCGTGGAATCGGCGGTGCGGGCCTCGGCCAGCAGGGTTTCGGCGTCGCGCAGGCTGACGATGGCGTTGACGGCGGGGTTGCGGGTGGCGATGCGATCCAGGGTCGCGCGCATCAGCTCCTCGGCCGAGACGGCGCGCGAGTCCAGCGCCTGCGCCTGTTCCAGTGCCCCCATGTCCAGAAGATCGTCCATGCCCTGCCCCTCTCCATGCCGCATCCGTGATCGGAGAACGCGCCGCATTTGGCAAGCGGTTCGTCGCGAAAAAGACCGCATCCGGCAGCGGGCACCCGCGGAAACCGCGTGCGCGCCCTGATCGGCGTGCTAGGGTCTGGCCAGGACAGGGGGGACCATGGACATCATCGACCAGGACGGCGTGCAGATACCCTTGCCGGACGGAACCCGGCTGTCCGCGCGGATCTGGCGGCCCGCCGCCGCGGGACCTGTCCCGGCGGTGCTGGAATACATCCCCTATCGCAAACGCGACAACACCCTGCCGCGCGACGAGACGATTCACCCCTGGATGGCCGCGCAGGGCTATGCCTGTCTGCGCGTGGACATTCGCGGCACGGGCGACAGCGAGGGCGTGTTCGACGATGAATATTCCCGGCGCGAACTGGCCGACGCCTGCGAGGTGATCGCCTGGATCGCGGCACAGGACTGGTGCGACGGCGCGGTCGGCATGATGGGCAAGAGCTGGGGCGCGTTCAACAGCCTGCAAACGGCCTGGCTGAACCCGCCGGCGTTGAAGGCGGTGGTCAAGGTCTGCGGCACCGTCGACCGGTTCAACGACGACATCCACTTCAAGGGCGGGTGCCTGCTGGGCGAGAATTTCGCCTGGGGCAGTCTCATGCTGTCCTATTGCGCGCGGCCCGCCGATCCCCTGCTGCGCCCGGACTGGCGTGCGGACTTGCGCCAGCGCATCGCCACCATGCCGCATCTCGGCGCGGTCTGGACCGACCATCAAACCCGCGACGCCTACTGGCGGCATGGCTCGGTCTGCGAGGATTACAGCCGCCTCGGGCCCGCCGTCCTGTCGATCGGCGGCTGGAACGACAACTACATGAACGCCCCCGCCGCGCTGGTCACCAACGCGCCCAACGCCAAGGCCATCGTCGGCCCCTGGGTCCATCAATATCCGCACACGGCGGTGCCCGGGCCGCGAATCGATTTTCTTCAGCAGATGCGGGCCTGGTGGGATCGCTGGCTCAAGGGCATCGACAACGGTGTCGACCACTGGCCGGACTATCGCGTCTGGATGCTGGACAGCACGCGCCCCGATGCCTCGGCCGCGCATCGCCCCGGGCGCTGGCTGGCCGAGGTCTTGCCCTCGCCGCGCGTGTCGATGCAGGACCTGTCGCTGGGTGCGGATGGGGCGCTGGGCGGGCCCGGCGACCCCGGGCGGATCATCGCCACACCCCAGACCCTGGGGGCCGCGGCCGGCGACTTCTTCCCCATGGGGCTGAATGCCGAGATGGCGGCCGACCAACGCGAGGACGATGCCCGGTCCGTCTGTTTCGACCGGCCCTGCCCCGACGGATTGGCGCTGCTGGGCGCGGCCTCGCTGACGCTGAGCCTGAGCGCGGACCAGCCCTTCGGTTTCGTTGTGGCCCGCCTGTGCGACGTGGCGCCGGACGGGGCATCGACCCGGATCGCGCATGGCATGCTGAACCTGCGCCACCGGACCGATCCGCCCGAACCGGTGCCGCAGGGCGCGCCGGTCACGGTCACGCTGACGCTGGATCAGATGGCGTATCGGCTGGCGCCGGGGCACCGGCTGCGGCTGGCGCTGTCGAACAGCTATTGGCCCTGGATCTGGCCATCGCCCGCGCCGGTCACACTGACGGTGCATCGCGGCACCCTGCGCCTGCCCGTGCATCAGGGCGAGGCGCCGGGCTGGCACTTTGACGAACCCGCGCCGCCTCCGCCGGGCCGCCTGCGCCGGATCAGCCCCGCGCACGAGTCCCGGACCCGGTGCCGCGATGCGATCAGCGGGGTCGAAACCCTCACCGTGACCTCGGACAGTGGCGAGACCGAGAACCCCGATCACGGGCTGCGCACCCGCGCGGTGATGACGAAAACCTGGACGATTCACCCCGATGACCCGCTGACCGCCGCCTGCGCGATCCGCTGGACCCAGCGGTTCGCACGCGACGCCTGGTCCGTCGAAACCGAGGTCGACGCCCACCAAACGGCCAGCGCCGCGGCGTTCGCCCTGACCGCCCGGCTGGTCGCCCGCATCAAGGACGGCGCGGAAGTCCCGGAAATCATCGAAAGAAATTTTGATGCGCAGGTTGCGCGCCGGGAGACATGATTGTTACAGTTACCGGCAACATTTCAGTTGATTGACCGGGGACACGGCTGTTATCGATTCCACAGTCAATAAAAATCGGCCGCCAAGCTGGCGCGTCAGACCTTGCGCTTCCCGATGGGGGGCCTCTTCAGGGAGAGACCGATGAACGACGAATTCCGCTTTATTCTGGACAGGGCCGCGCGCGGCAAGATGCCTCGGCGCGCCTTCCTGGGGCGGGCCGCCGCGCTTGGCGTGGCCAGCACCGCCGCGACCGGCCTGCTGTCCAAGGCCGTGCTGGCGCAGGGACCGCGGCAAGGTGGCTCGCTGGTGGTCGGGATGCAGGGCGGCGAAAGCACCAACTCGCTGGACCCGGCGGTGGCCGCGTCGCAGGTGCCGTTCCTGTATGGCTATTGCACCGGCGAGACGATGGTGACGATCGCCCCCGACGGCAGCCTGGTGCCGAAACTGGCGGAGGAATGGGAAGCCTCGGCCAACGCGCAGACCTGGCGCTTCAAGATCCGCAGCGGCGTGCAGTTCCACAACGGCCAGACCCTCACCCCCGAGGACGTGGCCCAGACCCTGCGGCGCCATTCGGACGAGAACTCGCAATCGGGTGCGCTGGGGATCATGCGCGGCATCTCGTCGATCGCGGTGGACGGCGATTCGGTGGTGCTGGAAACCACGACCCCCAACGCCGACCTTCCCTATCTGCTGGCCGACTATCACCTGTTGATCCAGCCCAACGGCGGGTTTGACGATCCGACCTCGGGGATCATGACCGGGCCCTACAAATGGGCCGAGAACGAGCCTGGCGTGCGCCACGTCATGGAAAAGTTCGACGGCCACTGGGACAGCAGCGTCGGGCATTTCAACTCGATCGAGATCCTGGTCATCAACGATGCGACCGCGCGCAACTCGGCGCTGCAATCGGGTCAGGTGCAGCTGATCAACCGCGTCGAACCGCGGGTGGCCGGTCTGCTCAGCCGGGCGCCGGGCGTCAGCGTCGAATCGACCGCCGGGCGCGGGCACTATGTCTTCATCATGCGCTGCAATGCCGCGCCCTTCGACAACAATGACCTGCGGATGGCGCTGAAACTGGCGATCAACCGTCAGGACATGGTGGACCGCATCCTGCGTGGCTATGGCTCGATCGGCAATGACATGCCGATCAACGCGGCCTACCCGCTGTTCGACGACAGCATCCCGCAGCGCGAATACGACCCGGATCAGGCCCGCTTCTACTATGAACGCTCGGGGCATTCGGGGCCGATCGACCTGCGCACCTCGGAAGTGGCCTTCCCCGGTGCCATCGACGCCGCGCAACTGTTCAAGGAAAGCGCCGCGGCCGCCGGGATCGATCTGAACATCATCCGCGAGCCGGGCGACGGCTACTGGTCCGAAGTGTGGAACGTGCAGCCCTTCTCGGCATCCTATTGGGGCGGGCGGCCGGTCCAGGACCAGATGTATTCCACGGCGTATCTATCCACCGCCGACTGGAACGACACCGCCTTCCACAACGCGCATTTCGACGACCTGCTGATCCAGGCACGCGGCGAACTGGACATGGCCCGGCGCAAGACGCTTTACAGCGAAATGGGCCAGCTGGTGCGCGACGAAGGCGGCCTGATCGCGCCGATGTTCAACGATTTCATCGACGCCCATAACGATCAGATCGCCGGCTGGGTCGCCAACCCCGCCGCCGAGATGATGGGCGGGCAGGCCGCGATCATGATGTGGTCGGCGTCGTAAGCGCCGATGCATCCGATCCTCAAACTGGTGATCCAGCGCCTTGCGCTGGGTCTCCTTTTACTCCTTGCCGCGTCGGTGCTGATCTTTGTCGGCACCCAGATCCTGCCGGGCGACGTTGCGCAGGCGATCCTCGGGCAGAACGCAACGGCCGAAGCCCTGGCCAACATGCGGGCCTCGATGGGCCTGGACCAACCGGCATACGTTCGTTATTTCCAGTGGCTTTTCAACGCCCTGCACGGTGACCTTGGCCACGCCCTGTCGAATGGCCGCGATATTGCCGACTCGATCAGCGGCCGCATGGGGAACACGCTTTTCCTTGCGTCGGTCGCTGCCGCGATCTCGGTCCCGCTGGCAATCTTCCTGGGCCTGCTGGCCGTGCGGTATCGTGACCGCTGGCCCGACAAGCTGATCTCGGCGATCACGCTGACCTCGATCTCGTTGCCCGAGTTCCTGCTGGGCTATGTCGTGATGTATTTCCTCTCGGTCAAGCTGGGCTGGTTTCCGTCGGTGTCGAACATCAACAGCGGCATGACCTTCTGGCAGAAGCTGAACGCGGTCGCCCTGCCGGCGCTGGTGCTGACCCTGGTGGTCCTGGCGCACATGATGCGCATGACCCGCGCCGCGATCCTGAATGTCATGCAATCGGCCTATATCGAAACCGCCGAGCTGAAGGGCCTGAGACGGTTCACCATCATCGCCCGCCACGCCATGCCCAATGCGATCGCGCCCATCGTCAACGTGGTGATGATCAACCTGGCGTATCTGGTGGTCGGCGTGGTGGTGATCGAAGTGGTCTTTGTCTATCCCGGCATGGGGCAGTATCTGGTCGATCATGTGGCCAAGCGCGACGTGCCCGTGGTGCAGGCCTGCGGTCTGATCTTTGCCACGGTCTACATCGGCATGAACCTGCTGGCGGACATGATCGCCATCCTGTCGAATCCCAGATTGAGGCATCCGAAATGAAGGGCATGCCGCTATCGGCCCAGCTGGGCCTGTTCATCACCGTGCTGTATTTCGCGGCGGCGATCCTCGCACCCGTCATCGCCCCCTACGGCATGTCGGAAATCGTCGGCGACGTGTGGGAGCCGTCCTCTGCCCGGTTCTGGCTGGGCACCGACAATCTGGGCCGCGACCTGCTGACCCGCATGATCTATGGCGGCCGCACGACAATTTTCGTCGCCGCCATGGCGACCGCGCTCAGCTTCACGCTGGGGTCGATCCTGGGGTTCACCGCCGCGGTCTATGGCGGCTGGGTCGATCAGGTCATGTCGCGTCTCAACGATCTGGTCATGTCGATCCCGACGCTGATCTTTGCGCTGGTGGTGCTGTCGGTGATGCCGGTGACGCTGCCGATCCTGATCTTCATCATGGGGTTCCTGGATTCCACCCGCGTGTTCCGCCTGTCGCGGGCGGTGGCGGTGGACATCAACGTCATGGACTACGTCGAGGCCGCGCGCCTCAGGGGCGAAGGACAGGCCTGGGTCATCTTCCGCGAGATCCTGCCGAACGCGCTGTCGCCCCTGGTGGCGGAACTGGGCCTGAGGTTCATCTTTGCGATCCTGTTCATTTCCACCCTGTCGTTCCTGGGCCTGGGGATCCAGCCCCCGGCGGCGGACTGGGGCGGCATCGTCAAGGAAAACCGCGAGGGCATCGTCTATGGCATCCCCGCGGCGCTGGTTCCGGCGGTGGCCATCGTCACGCTGTCGATCTCGGTGAACCTGGTGGCCGACTGGGCGCTGAACCGCACCACCAGCCTGAAAGGAGGGCGCGGTGCCTGATCCTCTACTCGACATTCGCAACCTGCGGATCGAAGCAACCGTCTATGCCCCCGGGGAAAAGCCGCGCAACGCGGTGATCGTCGACGATGTCTCGCTCAGCCTCGAACGGGGCAAGGTGATGGGGCTGATCGGGGAATCCGGGGCGGGCAAATCGACCATCGGCCTGTCCGCCCTGGCCTATGGGCGCGGGGGCATCCGGCTGTCGGGGGGCGAGATCCGGCTCAACGGGCGCGAAATCCGCCTGGCCAGCGGCGCCACCCTGCGCAGCCTGCGCGGCAAGGAGGTGACCTATGTCGCGCAATCCGCCGCCGCCGCCTTCAACCCCGCCAAACGCCTGATGGAACAGGTGACCGAGGCCGCGCTGGCCCATGGTGTCATGACCCAGGCCGAGGCCGAGGCCCGCGCGGTGGACCTGTTCCGCACCCTGTCGTTGCCCGACCCCGAAAATTTCGGCCGCCGCTATCCGCACCAGGTGTCGGGCGGGCAGTTGCAGCGGGCGATGACGGCGATGGCGCTGTGCCCGAAACCCGATCTGGTGATCTTTGACGAACCGACGACCGCGCTGGACGTGACCACGCAGATCGACGTGCTGGCCGCGATCAAGACGGCCATCGCGGAAACCGGGGTGGCGGCGCTCTACATCACGCATGACCTGGCGGTCGTGGCGCAGGTGTCAGACGAGATCATGGTGCTCAGGCACGGGAAGATGGTTGAACATGGCACCTGCCAGCAGATCATCGAGGCCCCGCGCGAGGAATATACCCGCGCGCTGATTTCCGTCCGCTCCATCGACCATCAGGAAAAATCTCCCGAGGGCGAGGCCCTGCTCACGGTCGAGGGGGTCAGCGCCCGCTACGGCGCCATGGCCAAGGACGTGCTCAGCGACGTGAGCGTCGCCCTCAGGCCCGGTCAGACGCTGGCGCTGGTGGGCGAGTCGGGCTCTGGCAAATCGACCATGGCCCGGGTCATCACCGGGCTGCTGCCACCGCGCAAGGGGACCATCACCTTTGACGGCAAGCCGTTGCCCGGCGCGCTCAAGGATCGCTCGCGCGAGGAATTGCGCGAATTGCAGATGATCTACCAGATGGCCGACGTCGCCATGAATCCCCGTCAGACGGTGGCCACGATCATCGGCCGGCCGCTTGAATTCTACTTCGGCCTGAAGGGGCGCGAGCGCGACGCGCGGGTGCAGGAATTGCTGGACGCCATCGAACTGGGCGAAGGTTTTGCCGACCGCTACCCGGCGGAATTGTCCGGGGGGCAGAAGCAGCGTGTCTGCATCGCGCGCGCCCTGGCGGCAAAGCCCAAGCTCATCATCTGCGACGAGGTGACATCGGCGCTGGACCCGCTGGTCGCGGACGGGATCCTGAAACTGCTTCTGGATCTCCAGGCGCGCGAGGGGGTGGCCTATCTCTTCATCACCCATGACATCGCGACGGTGAAAGCCATCGCCGATTCCATCGCGGTGATGTATCAGGGCCGCGTGCAACGCTATGGTGCGAAAAGCCAGGTCCTGGCCCCGCCCTTCGACGATTACACCGATCTTCTGTTGTCGTCGGTGCCGGAAATGGAACTGGGCTGGCTTGAGCGCGTGCTCGACCATCGCCGCATGGAAAGCGCCGGGAATTAAGCCGATTGCACCCCTGCCCCCGCCCGTCTATGCAGGGGCAGTTTTGCCCGAGGTGCCCCGATGACCGACCAGCCCGACCGCCCGCAGCTTTACCTCGTGACGCCTGCGGCCTTCGATCCTGACGTCTTCGCGCCGAAACTGGCGCGGGTGCTGGACGGACTGCCTATCGCGTGCGTGCGCCTTGCCATGGCCGGGTCCGACGAGGACGCCATCGCCCGCGCCGCCGACGCGGTGCGCGAGGAAACCCATGCCCGCGACATCGCCATCGTGATCGACCGTCATGTCGCGCTGGTGGAACGTCTGGGGCTGGACGGCGTGCACCTGCCCGAGGGCGCGCGCGGTCTGCGCAAGCTGCGCGACACGCTGGGCGCCGATGTGATCATCGGCGCGGGATGCGGGGCCTCGCGCCATGACGGGATCAGCGCGGCCGAGGCCGGGGCCGATTACGTCGCCTTCGCCCCTGTCGGGGAAACCGGCCTGGGCAGCGGCGCGCGCGCCGACCGGGACCTGTTCGCCTGGTGGTCGGAAATGATCGAGGTGCCGGTGGTGGCCGAAGGCGCGCTCACGCCCGACCTGGTCGAAAGCCTGGCGCCAGTGGCCGATTTCTTTGCGTTCGGCGCCGAGATCTGGGGCCAGGACGACCCGTTGGCCGCGCTGCGTCCGCTGGTCGCGCCGCTGGGTTACTGACCCCGGATCGCGTCGATCATCCGCTGCACGTTGTCGGGGTCCGCATCGGGGGTGATCCCGTGGCCCAGATTGAAGATATGGGGCCCCTTGCGGAACGCCTGAACGATGCGCCGTGTCTCGCTCGCCAACGCCGGGCCGCCGTCCACCATATGATGCGGCGCAAGATTTCCCTGCACGCAGCCATCGACCTGCACATGGGCGGCCGCCCAGTCGGCACTGACGGAATTGTCCAGCGCCACGCAATCCGCCCCGGTGGCGCGGGCAAAGCCCACATACCGGTCGCGCGCCTCGCGCGGGAAGGCGATGATCGGCAGGCCCGGGTGGCGCGCTTTCAACGCGGCGATGATCCGCCGCGCCGGGGCCAGCGCGAAATCGTCGAAATCCTGCCCCTTGAGGCTGCCGGCCCAGCTGTCGAACAGCTTGATGACCTCGGCCCCGGCCTGAACCTGCGCCGACAGGTATTCGACCGTGGCGGCCTCGATCACCGCGATCAGTGCGGCGAAACCCGCGCGGTCGCGGGCGATGAACGCATGGGCGGGCCCCTGATCCTTGGTGCCGCGCCCGGCAACCATGTAGGTGGCGACCGTCCAGGGCGCGCCGGCAAAACCGATGAGCGTGGTTTCACGCGGCAACGCGCGCGACAGGATGCGCACGGTCTCATACACCGGCGCCAGGACCTCGTGCACGGCCTCGGCGGGTTTCAGGGCCTGAACCCCCGCGAGATCGGTGACGGTGGACATGCGCGGGCCCTCGCCCTCGGCGAACCACAGATCGGCCCCCAGCGCCTGACCGATCAGCAGGATGTCGGCAAACAGGATCGCCGCGTCGAACCCATAGCGGCGAATGGGTTGCAGGGTCACCTCGGCGGCCAGATCGGGGGTATAGCACAGCGACAGGAAGTCCCCCGCCTTGGCCCGCGTCGCCCGGTATTCGGGCAGATAGCGCCCCGCCTGCCGCATCATCCAGACCGGCGGAACGGCCTGAACCTCGCCTGAGAGCGCGCGCAGGATGGTCTTTTGCGGGGCGGCTGCGGGTTGGGTCACGGCGGGTCCTCCGGGTTGTGGTCCGGTGTCGATGGGCCGGACGCCCCGCGATGTCAAGCCGTGCCACGGCCGCAGCCGTGCCGACACGCCCGTCACGGATGCGCGACGGGCCGCCGCGGGCGCGCGCGATTTGTGGACGCCACCGCCGGGCTGGGCTATACCCTTGGGTCTCAACCCACGGAGTCCGCGTGACAAAGCCCCCGCCCGCCTGGCGCCTGTCCGTAGCGCCGATGCTCGACTGGACCGACAGCGCGTGCCGCCAGTTTCACCGGCGGCTGTCGCGTCATGCGCTTCTCTACACCGAGATGGTCACCTCGGCCGCGCTGGTCCGGGGCGGTGCGCGGCATCTGCTGCGCCACGATCCCTCGGAACAGCCCGTGGCGCTGCAACTGGGGGGATCGGACCCTGCGGAACTGGCCCTGGCCGCGCGCATGGGCGCGGACGCGGGGTATTGCGAGATCAACCTGAATGTCGGTTGCCCGTCGGACCGGGTGCAGTCGGGCTGCTTCGGCGCGGTGCTGATGAAGACCCCGGCGCTGGTGGGCGAGTGCCTGGCCGCCATGCGCGCCGCCTGCGCGGCCGAAATCACCGTGAAATGCCGGCTGGGCGTCGATGACCAGAACCCTGAGGACGCCCTGCCCGCCATGCTGGACGTCGCCCGCGCGGCCGGCGTCACGCGCGTCATCGTTCACGCACGCAAGGCCTGGCTGCAGGGTCTTTCCCCCAAGGAAAACCGCGAGGTTCCGCCACTGGACTATGATCTGGTGCAGCGGATGCTGGGCGCCTATCCCGATCTGACGCTCTGCCTGAATGGCGGGATTGCAACCCTGGACCAGGCCGAGGCCTTGCTGGAGCGCGGTTTTCACGGCGTGATGATCGGCCGGGCGGCCTATCATCAACCGGCCGAGATTCTGGGTGCCGCCGACCGCCGCCTGTTCGGCGCGCCGGGCCCCGATGCCGACCCGGTGGACGTTGCGCGCGCGATGATACCGGTCATCGCCGCGCATCTGGACCGCGGCGGCCGGCTGATCGGCGTGACCCGGCACCTGCTGGGCCTGTTCGCCGGGCGCACCGGCGCGCGGGCCTGGCGGCGCGCCCTGAGCGAGATGCCCAACGGCACGCTTGCGGATTACGCGACACTTCTGGACCATCTGGATGAAAGGCGGGCGGCATGACACGGGGTTATCTGGCGCTGGCCCTGGTGGCCCTGGCCGGTTGCGTTCCGATGGGCGAGGTTCAGCGCCTGGATGCCGATACCGGCGCGACCGCACCGCTGCCGGTCTGGAGCCCGGGCGCCCCGAACCCGCTGCCCCCTGCCCGCAGCAATGCCGACATGACCCGCGATTTCCTGGAACTGGGATTCGCGATGGAAAGCGGCCGCCCGATCGACGCCTTCTCGCGATTCGAGGGGCCGGTGGCGGTTGTGGCGGTGAACCCGCCCTCGCAACAGGCGATCACCGATCTGGACCGGCTGATCGCGCGCTTTCGCACCGAGGCCGGGATCGACATCCACCGCACCGCCACCCCGTCCGAGGGCGAGAACCGCATCACGGTCGATTTCGTGCCGCGCCGCCAGATGCAGGCGATGGTTCCGTCGGCCTCGTGTTTCGTCGTTCCCAACGTGGACGGCTGGCAGGACTTTGTCGCCAACCGCCGCAGCACGGCGATCGACTGGACCCGCGTTGTCCAACGCACCCGCGCGGCCGTGTTCATCCCGGCCGACACCACGCCGCAGGAGATCCGCGATTGCCTGCACGAGGAGATCGCCCAGGGCCTGGGGCCGCTCAACGACCTGTTCCGCCTGTCGGATTCGATCTTCAACGACGACAATTTCCAGACCACACTGACCGGTTTCGACATGCTGCTGCTGCGCGTCTGGTATTCGCCCGAGCTGCACCCCGGCATGACCCGCGATCAGGTCGCAGCGCGCCTGCCGACGCTTTACAACCGGCTGAACCCGCACGGCCGCGGCCGCGGTGGCGCGCAGGTCGGGATCACCCCGCGGGCCTGGCAACAGGCGATCGAACAGGCCCTGTCCTCGGCTGACGGGCTGAGTGCGCGGCGCGAAAGTGCGGCGCGTGCCCTCGCCCTGGCCCGGTCCGAGGGATGGACGGACAATCGCCTGGCGCTCAGTCTGATGCTGGTCGCGCGCGTTGCCCCCCGCGATCAGGGCGAAGAGGCCATGCAGGCCCTGTTGCAGGCCGCGGACATCTACCGCCACACACCCGGCGGCGAAGTGCACGCGGCGCATATCGACATGCACCTGGCGGTTCAGGCGCTGGCCACCGGGCAATCGCAGGTCGCGCTCGATCTGGTGCAGCGTGCCCTGCCCTATGCGACCCGGACCGAGAACGCGGCCTTCCTTGCCTCGTTGCAATTCATCCGCGCCGAGGCGCTGGCGCAACTCGGACAGACCGACCAGGCCGAACGCCTGAGGCTCGACTCGATGGCCGCCGCGCGCTATGGGTTCGGCTCGGATGCCGCGGCGCGCACGCGGCTGGACGAAATCGCCCGGATCGGCGGCGCGGCGCACCGGCTCGCGCGACTCTGACCGGCAACGCAGAGGCCATCATGTTCATCTTCGCAGGCTTGCTGATCGGCGCCATCTGGGGCGGGGTCTTTGCCCGCCGCAAAGGCGGCGAACGGCTGGACATCGTCCAGTACGCCGCCGTCTGGGGCCTGATCGGCGCCATCCTGGGCACGGTTCTGACCGTGGTGATCCAGCGGATGATGTGATGTTCCGGCCGTTCCTCGACCAGTTGCGCGCCCATGCCGTTCCCGTCACCGTGCGGGAATATCTGGGCTTTCTCGAGGCGCTGAAAGTCGGCCTCGCGCAATTCGACGCCGAGGGGTTCTATTACCTCGCCCGCACGACGATGGTGAAGAACGAGGCCCATATCGACCGTTTCGACCGGGCCTTTGCGGCGACCTTCAAGGGGCTGGAGGCGATCACCCCCGAGGCCGTGATCCAGGCGGTGGATCTGCCCGCCGACTGGTTGGAAAAGCTGGCCGAAAAGCACCTGACCGACGACGAGCGCGCCCGCATCGAGGCCCTCGGCGGGTTCGAGAAACTGATGGAGACGCTGAAACAGCGGCTCGAGGAACAGAAGGACCGACATCAGGGCGGGTCGAAATGGATCGGCACCGCCGGGACATCGCCCTTTGGCGCCTATGGCTACAACCCCGAAGGCGTGCGCATCGGCCAGAAAGAGGGCCGGCACGGGCGCGCGGTCAAGGTCTGGGACAAGCGCGAATTCCGCAACCTTGACGACAGCGTCGAGCTGGGCACGCGCAACATCAAGGTCGCGCTGAAACGTCTGCGCAACTGGGCGCGCGACGGCGCCGAGCACGAACTGGATCTGGACGGCACCATCCGTGCCACCGCGGAACAGGGCTGGCTGGACGTGAAGACCCGGCCCGAACGCCGCAATGCGGTGAAGGTTCTGCTGTTTTTCGACATCGGCGGGTCCATGGACCCTTATGTCAAGGTGCTCGAGGAGCTGTTCAGCGCGGCACGGGCGGAGTTCAAGCACCTCGAACACTTCTATTTCCACAACTGCCTGTATGAATTCGTCTGGAAGGACAACGCGCGCCGCTGGGACGCGCGCACCCCCACATGGGAGGTCCTGCGCACCTATGGGCCCGACTACAAGTGCATCTTTGTCGGCGATGCCACCATGTCGCCCTATGAAATCGCCTATGCCGGCGGCGCGAACGAGCACTGGAACGAGGAATCGGGCGCAACATGGCTGGCGCGCGCGCGGGCGCACTGGACACAGAACCTGTGGATCAACCCGACCCCGGAAAAGCACTGGTCCTATACCCAGTCGATCCGCCTGATCGACGAGATCTTCGAGGATCGCATGGTGCCCATGACGCTGGAAGGGCTGACCCGCGGCATGAAAATGCTGGGCCGTTGATCCGGAACGGCGCACGCGCCCCTGAAATTGCTGCATTGCAGATAAATCTTTTTCGCAATTGCGGCACGACTTGGAATCGTTCTAGAAAGGGACAAGGCAGCGACTCGCGTTTGCCTAACGTCTTGCAATTCAACGATGAGTTTCGTCATGCATACCGGCTTCCGTCTTCCCGAAGTGACCTTTCACACCCGCGTTCGCGATGAAAGCGTCGGGGGTCCGAACCCGTTCCGCTGGCAGGACCTGACCACCGCGGACTATTTCAAGGGCAAGCGCGTCGTGCTGTTCTCGCTGCCTGGCGCGTTCACGCCGACCTGTTCGACCTATCAGCTGCCCGGGTTCGAGAACGGCTATGAAGACTTCAAGGCGCAGGGCATCGACGAAATCTATTGCATGTCGGTCAACGACAGTTTCGTGATGAACAAATGGGCCCAGGACCAGGGCCTGAAGAACGTCAAGGTCATCCCCGACGGCTCGGGCGAGTTCACCCGCCGGATGGGCATGCTGGTGCGCAAGGACAATCTGGGCTTTGGCCTGCGTTCGTGGCGCTATGCCGCCATCGTCCGCGATGGCGTGGTCGAGGCCTGGTTCGAGGAACCCGGCCTGTCCGACAACCATGGCGAGGACCCCTACGGCGTCTCGTCGCCCGAGACGGTGATGAACTGGCTGATCGAAGCCAACCGCGAAGCCGCCGCCTGACGCGGTCATGCCCGGGGGCACCGCGCCCCCGACCCTGGCGGCCAGTCCGCCCTGCACCCCGCGCAAGCCTGCTTGCCGCGGGGTTTCCTTGCCTTGCCCCCCTCGGCGCGTTATGTCCCGGGCCAGACATCCGCCCAGGGGAGGACCCGATGCGCGACCTCAAACTGCCCGATCAGCGCCACCCCGAAAAAGCGCATCGTCCCGATCAGGCGCAGCCCAAGAAACCCGCCTGGATTCGCGTCAAGGCGCCCGGTGGTGCCGGCTACAACGAGACCCGCCGCATCATGCGCGACAACAACCTGGCGACGGTCTGCGAAGAGGCCGGCTGCCCGAATGTCGGCGAATGCTGGTCGCAGGGCCACGCGACGATGATGATCATGGGGGACATCTGCACCCGCGGCTGCACCTTCTGCAACGTCGCCACCGGCAAGCCCCAGGCCCTGGATGCGTTCGAACCGGGCCGCGTCGCCGATGCGGTGGCCAAGCTGGGGCTGAACCATGTGGTCATCACCTCGGTCGATCGCGATGACGTGGCCGATGGCGGGGCCGAACATTTCGCCCAGACCATCCGCGCGGTGCGTCATCGCTCGCCGGACACCACCATCGAGATCCTGACCCCCGATTTCCTGCGCTGCGGACCCGAGGCGCTGGAGGTCGTGGTCGCCGCACGCCCTGACGTGTTCAATCACAACCTGGAAACCGTGCCCGGCCTGTATCCGACCGTGCGCCCCGGCGCGCGGTATTTCCATTCGCTCAGGCTGTTGCAGCGGGTCAAGGAACTGGACCCGATGATTTTCACCAAATCGGGCATCATGGTCGGCCTGGGCGAGGACCGCCAGGGCGTGACGCAGGTCATGGACGACATGCGCAGCGCCGACGTGGATTTCCTGACCATCGGGCAATACCTGCAACCGACCCCCAAGCATCACGCGGTCGAACGCTTCGTCACGCCCGAGGATTTCGCCTCGTATGAAAAGGCCGCCTATGGCAAGGGGTTCCTGATGGTCTCGGCCACGCCGCTGACGCGCTCGTCCTATCACGCGGGCGACGATTTCGCGCGTCTGCGCGATGCGCGTCAGGCGAAACTCGGATCGCGGTGACGTCGCATGGCCACCTGTCGATCGTGCGGCCGCGCCATCGGATTTCTGGAGGCAACCGCCAATGTTGGCCATTGTGACGACTGTTTCCAGAAAGAAACGCAGGCCCGCGTCGAAAAGCGCAATTCCGCGTCCACACGCGCTTCAGGCCCTGACACCACCGACAACGCCGCCATCGAGGCGGTCTTGCTGACGACCGAAACCGCGCCAAACCTGCCGATTGCCGAGCGGATCGAGATCGTGACCGCGGAATGCGCCTTTGGCATGAACATCTTCAAGGATCTGTTCGCAAGCGTTCGGGACATTGTCGGCGGGCGGTCAAGGGCCGTTCAGAACACCATGCGTGACGCCCGCCGCACCGCGCTGTTCGAACTCAAGCGCGAAGCCTGGCTGGTGGGCGCCGATGCCGTGGTCGGTGTCGATCTGGATTATGTCGAACTGTCGAGCGCCGGCAGCATGGTCATGCTGGTCGCCAGCGGCACAGCCGTGCGCCTTGCGGATCAATAGATATACCGGATCTGGTCGGCCCAGTAGCGTTCCATCCGCTTCAACGCCCCGTTGATGGCGTCGAGCTCGCCTTCGGCCACCACGCGCTTGCCGATCAACCCCTCGGCGTGGCGCGCGAACAGGTCGGACACGACGGACCGCACCTCATGCCCGCGCGCTGTCAGGCTGACGCGGACAGATCGGCGGTCGATCTCGCAGCGCGCATGGTGCATATAGCCGTTCTCGACCAGTTTCTTCAGATTGTAGCTGACGTTCGAGCCCTGGTAATAGCCGCGTGTCTTCAACTCGCCTGCCGTGACCTCGTTGTCGGCGATGTTGAACAGCAAGAGCGCCTGCACCGCGTTGATGTCCAGAACGCCGAGCCGCTCGAACTCGTCCTTGATGACATCGAGAAGCAGCCGGTGCAGACGTTCGACCAGCGCAAGACTGTCCAGGTAGCGCGGAAGCAGCCCGGCCGGTGGCCCCTCGTCATGGCCGGGCGGCGAGGCGGGTTTGACGTGGCTGTGAAAACTCATGCGCGACTCCACCATTGGAATTGTGCGCCATTCTTCCCTGCAAATTGCAAATAGCCGGTTAAGCGCGGAACCGTTTGCGCTATCACCTGAAAATGCAGGCCGGAGTCCGAAAAATCACAAGAATGTCAGTCGCTTGAAACCCGATTGACGGTCTCCGGAACCGCTGGCAACGCTGGATCGTTCATCACAGGAGTTGCCATGAACACACTGTTTCGGGCCGCGATCCTCGCGGCTTTCAGCCTTGCCCTTCCGGTCGTCGCCTCGGCGGCGTGCCCCAGCTACGCGGTCAGCGGCGCCCCGCTGTCCTATGATGCCGAACAGGTCTGGACCGCGCAATCGACGCCGGTCGTCGCCGGAGGCGATATCGACCTTGGTCAGTGCGCCGATCTGCCCGGCAATGGCCATGTCGTGGAAAATCCCGATTTCACCATGCAATACAACGATCTGGGCATGGGCCGCGCGCTGGAACTGCGCGTGAGCGCCAGCTGCGACACGGTCCTGCTGGTGAACACCGCCTCGGGCGAGTGGCTGTTCAACGACGATACCAACGGCTCGGACCCGGCAATCCGCATCCCGGCGGCGCCGTCGGGTCAGTATGACATCTGGGTCGGAACCTTCGGCCCGGAAACCTGCGACGCCGAACTCAGCGTCGAATCCTTCTGAGACGACGCGCCGTCCCCGCCCGCTGCGGGGACGGCGATTTTCATTTGAACCTTTGCGCCGCGCCCCGCGACCCACGGCGAACCCGGCCGACCCGCGCGACACCGGTGCTCGCCATGACCCTTGACTGAAACACCGTTCGGTTCCACCCTGCCCCCATACCCGCCTCTTTTTCAGGAGTTACCCATGTCCTTCATGCCAAGTTTTTCCAGCAGTCTCCGCCTCGCCGCCGCCGGAGCGGCCCTTTGCGTTGCCATGGCTGGCGCGGCGTCCGCCCAGCAATGCCCGGACTGGCAGCTGAACGGGGTGCCGATCACCACCGACGCCGAAACCGCCTGGGTGCCGCAGCAATACCAGATCTATGCCGGTGGCGGGCTGGATCTGGGCCAGTGCACCACGCTGCCCGGCGTGCAGGGCTATGGGCGGGTGACCCCGCAGCCCAGCTTCACCATCAACTACGATTCCCGCAACATGGGCCGCGATCTTGAGTTCCGCGTGCAGTCCGAGTGCGACACCACCATGCTGATCAACGATTCCAGCGGCCAGTGGATGTATCAGGACGACTCGGACGGCACCCTGCAACCGCGCGTCCGTCTGCCGAATGCCCCGACCGGGCGCTATGACGTCTGGGTCGGCACCTTTGGGTCCAGCGCCTGTCAGGCCACCCTGGTGACCGAGACCTTCCCGCCGTCGGGTGGTGGCGGCCAGACGCAGCCCGCAGCCTGCCCCGAATGGTCGCTGGGCGGCGCCGAGGTTCATCTGAGCGCCGGCGGCAACGAAAGCCGGCCGGTGGTTGCCGGCGGTCAGGTCAGCCTGTTCCAGAACCAGTGCAACGTGCCCGGCCACGGTTACGTCGCCCAGGCGCCGGACTTCTCGCTGTATTACGATCCGCAGGGCCAGCAGGACGCGACGCTGACCATCAGCGTCCAGGGCCAGTGCGACACGGTGCTGCTGGTCAACGATCCCACGACCGCGTGGCTGTTCGATGATGACACCAACCAGTTGCAGCCGGCGCTGACGATCCCCAGCGCGCCGGCCGGCCGCTATGACATCTGGGTGGGCACTTTCAGTTCCTCGACCTGCCAGTCGTCCATCAGCATCTCGGCCGCGGCGCCGATGCCGCAGGCGCCCGCGGGCAAGTAAGCCCTGTCAGCGATGCGAAAGGCCGGGTCTCGCGACCCGGCCTTTTTTTCGTCCCGTCCGGGCCGTGCGTGTCAGGAAGCGAGCCGCGCCGCCGCGTGTCGGGCGATCGCGTCCAGCAAGGGCTCATAGGCCGTGGGGCCCAGCGGCTGGCTGGTTCCGGTGCCGCCCGCCCGGCCGATCCGCGCCGTGACCCATTGATAGAGGTCGTGGTCGTTCTCGCCCAGGATCGCCTCGAAGGTATCGAGGGCGCCGTCATCCAGCCCAGTCAGTCGTTCATCGGCAAAGGGGCCGAGGATCAGGTCCATTTCCTTGATCCCCCGGCGCCAGGACCGCATTCTCAGCCGCTTGAGGCGGTTCTCGTCACTCACCGCTCACCCCGGCCGTCGGGGCGGTCTGCAAACGCAGCGTCTTTTCCAGACGGCCCAGTTTCTCACCCATCCGCAACAGCTCGCCCCGCAGGGAGCGCAGGTCGGCAAGCGCCTGTTTCAGCGCCGGATCGGGCTGCGGCGCATCCGCATCCGGGGGCGACACGTCGTCCCCCTCGCCCGTCAGCAGCCAGCGCAGCGATACCCCCAGAAGCGCCGCCAGCATCTGCAGGCGGTTGGCCCGGGGTTCGCTGAGATCGTTTTCCCAATCGCGCAGCGTCTTCGCCCGCACGCCCAGCCTTTGCGACAATTCCGCCTGTGTCAGCCCCGCAGCGTCGCGCGCGGCAGCCAGACGATCACCCAGTGTCGCCTGATCTTCGGAATACCAGGAATCAGTCATCCGTCCCTCCTTGGTTTTCGGTGCGATACGGCGCGCGTGTCGCGCCTGCTTTCGCCCTTGAACGGGATCGGGGCGCATCCTAAGAGATGAGCCCGGAAAACACAAACCGGAGGCCCCGATGCCGTTCCTTTCCGACACCATCCTGCGCGTGAAACCCTCGGCCACCATTGCCGTCACCAACATGGCCGCCGAAATGAAGGCCGCCGGCAAGGACGTGATCGGCCTGGGCGCGGGCGAACCGGACTTCGACACGCCACAGAACATCAAGGACGCGGCCAAGGCCGCCATTGACGCGGGCAGGACGAAATACACCGCCGTCGACGGCATTCCCGAGCTGAAAAAGGCGATCTGCGCCAAATTCGCGCGCGAGAACGGCCTGACCTACACGCCCCAGCAGGTCAGCGTCGGCACCGGCGGCAAGCAGATCCTCTATAACGCGCTGATGGCCACGCTGAACCCGGGCGACGAGGTGATCATCCCCGCGCCCTACTGGGTCAGCTACCCCGACATGGTGCTGCTGGCTGGCGGCACGCCGGTCGCGATCGAGGCCAGGCTGGAAACCGATTTCAAGATCACCGCCGAGCAGCTCGAATCAGCGATCACCCCGAACACCAAGTGGTTCATCTTCAACTCGCCCTCGAACCCGACGGGCGCGGGCTATTCGCGGAGCGAACTCAAGGCACTGACCGACGTGCTGATGCGTCATCCGCATGTCTGGATCATGTCGGACGACATGTATGAACACCTGGTGTTCGACGATTTCGAATTCGTGACCCCCGCCCAGGTGGAGCCCGGGCTTTACGACCGCACGCTCACCTGCAACGGCGTGTCGAAAGCCTATGCGATGACCGGTTGGCGCATCGGCTATGCGGCCGGCCCGGTGGCGTTGATCAAGGCGATGGCGACCATCCAGTCGCAAAGCACCTCGAACCCGTCCTCGATCTCGCAATATGCCGCGCTCGAGGCGCTGAATGGCCCGCAAGACTTCCTCGGCCCCTTCCGCGAGGCCTTTCAGCGCCGCCGCAACCTGGTGGTGGACATGCTGAACGCGGCTCCGGGCATCACCTGCCCCAAGCCCGAGGGCGCCTTCTACGTCTACCCCGACATTTCCGGCTGCATCGGCAAGACCTCGGCCGGCGGCACGCGGATCGACAATGACGAAGTCTTCGCCAAGGCGCTGCTCGCGGAAACCGGTGTCGCGGTGGTGTTCGGCTCGGCCTTCGGCCTCAGCCCGAACTTCCGGGTGAGCTACGCCACCTCGGACGCCGCCCTGACCGAGGCCTGCACCCGGATCCAGACCTTCTGCGCGGGCCTGACCTGATCCACCGGCCCGCACCCCCTGCCCGGACTCCACGCCCGGGCAGGCCGCCACCCTTCTCTTTGTGCCGGAAATATCCCGGGGGATCCGGGGGGCAGCGCCCCCCGGCGGATCGCCCGAGGGCTGCAGCCTGAAAGGCTGCCGGCCGAGGGCGAAACCCCCGCCCCACGACCTGCGACCTGCCACCTGCGGCCAGGGTCACGCCGACAGGGCCTCGGCCAGCGCGTCAAAGACCAGCCGGATCCGGCGCGACCCGTGCAGATCGCGGTGCGTGGTCAGCCACAGGTCCACCGCGACACCGCCGAATTCGGGCACGATCCGTGCGACATCCGGTGTCGCCCGGGCGATCCGGTCGAACATCAAGCCGATCCCCAACCCCCGCCGCACCAGTTCCCACCCCGCGACCGAACTCTCCGACGACAACGGAATGTCCGCCGCGTCCACCGGCAGGCCATGCGCCTGCAACAGGGTGGCCATGCGCGCCGGATCGGTCAGTCCGACAAAGGGCAGACCGCGCAACGCCGCGATCGTCGTCGGCGTTCCGTGCCGCGCCAGGAACCCGGGCGCGGCATAGAGATAGGCTTTGCCCGCCCGCACGCGCCGCGCCACCAGGTCAGGGTCGCGCGGGCGGACGTGGCGCAGCGCGATATCGGCCTCGCGCCGCAACAGGTCGCTCAGGGCGTTGGTCACGACCAGGCGCACATGCACCTCGGGGTGCTGGCGGCGCAGGCCCTCCAGCATCTCGGGCAGGACATAGGCCGCCATCGAATCGCTGGCCGACAGGCTGACGGTGCCCGCGACCGTCGCGGACTGGCCCGCGGCCACCAGCGCGACCCGCGCCGCGGCATCGGCCATGGCCTGCACATGCGCGCGCATCTCGGCCCCCGCCGGGGTCAGGACCACACCGCGCCCGGCGCGTTCGAACAGGGCGACCCCCAGCGCCGACTCGAGCGCGGCGATCTGCCGGCCCAGCGTCGGCTGGGCCAAGCCCAGCGTCCGCGCCGCGGCCGAATAGCTGCCGGTCCGGGCCGCGGCCAGAAAGGCCCGGGCCTGGTTCCAGTCAAAGGCAACGGCATCCCAATTCATGCATTCGTGCATAGCATCCATGCCGATCCATGCAATTCTCTTTCGGCCGCGCGGGCCCTATATCCCCCTCAGCCAAGGGAGACCCGCCATGACCGCCGCCGCCTTCTGGGACCGCGTTGCCCGCAAATACGCCGCCCGACCCGTCGCCAACCCCGACGCCTATGAAACCACGCTCGCACGCACCCGTGCCCATCTGCACCCCGACGACCAGGTGCTCGAGGTCGGATGTGGCACGGCCTCGACCGCCATTCGGCTGGCGCCCCATGTGGCGCGGATCACCGCCTCGGACATCGCCGGAGAAATGGTGGCGATCGGTCGCGAGAAAGTGACCGCGGCCGGGCTGGACACGGTCACCTGCGTGCAGGGCGCGCTGGGCGATCCCGCGCTGGGCACCGGTCCCTATGACGTCGTGCTGGCGTTCAACCTGCTGCATCTGACCCGCGATCCCGGGGCCGAGGTCCGAAAGGTCCACGCCCTGCTGAAGCCGGGCGGCCTGTTCATTTCGAAAACCGGCTGCCTGGGGGATCGGCACGGGTTCCTGAAGCCGGTGATCGGGTTCATGCGCCTGCTGGGCCGCGCGCCCTATGTGAATTTTCTGACCGTGGCCGGGATCGAGGCGCAGATCCGCGACGCCGGGTTCGAGATCGTCGAAACCGGCACCTATCCCGCGAAACCGCCCGCGCGCTTCATCGTTGCGCGCAAGCGGTGACGCTGGACAAACCGCCGGGGCAGTCCTAGCCTCGCGCCCTTGCAGACCCGCGGGTTCAAAAGGGGCCGCACCGGGAGGGGGCGCGACGCGCGCAGGACAGCCATGGATGACGATCCGCTGATCCGCACGGCAGAGGTTTCGGCCGCCGACGCGCAGGCCGCGACGGTGCTCGCGGCGGCGCTGGGGCCGGGCCCCTTCGCGCTGGTGGTGGTCTTTGCCTCGCCGCGCGTGCCCGACCTCGACGCGCTGGTGCGCGATCTGTCGTCGGCACTGGCGCCGGTTCCGGTGATCGGGTGCACCACCGCCGGCGAAATCGGCGCGCAGGGCTATGCCGAGGGCCTGATCGTCGCCACCGCCCTGCCCGCCCGCCACTTTCGCGCCGAGGTTCTCGCGATTCCCGACCTTGGCAGTTTCGACACGCAGACCGTGATCGGCGACCTGATCCGCGCGCGGACGACCCTTGCCCGGCTGGTGCCCGAATGGGAGCACGACTTCGTCTTTCTCCTGGTGGACGGTCTCAGCACACGCGAGGATGCGCTGGCCTCGACCCTGGCGCCCGGTCTGGGCGCGACCCCCCTTTTCGGGGGATCCGCCGCGGATGGCACGCGGTTTCTCGAAACCTTCGTGTTCTGGAACGGCCAGGCGGTGCGCAACGCGGCGGTGGCGGCGGTGGTGCGCACCGCCTGTCCTGTCCGGGTGTTCAAGTTCGACCATTTCCGCCCGACCGGCCGGCGCATGGTGGTGACCGGCGCCGACCCCTCGCGCCGGGTGGTGCACACGATCAACGCCGAGCCGGCCGCGCGCGAATATGCCCGGCTTCTGGGCAAGGACCCGGCCCAGCTGACCCCCTTCACCTTTGCCGCGCATCCGGTGGTGGTGCGCATCGGCGGGCGCCATCATGTGCGGTCGATCCGGCAGGTGGATGAACAGACCGGCGACCTGATCTTCTTTTCCGCCATCGACGACGGCCTGGTCCTGACCCTGGCCGAGGCCGAGGACATGACCGACCATCTGGCACAGGCCCTGAGCGGCATCGCCGAACAGGGCACGCCGGCGGCGATCCTGGCCTGCGATTGCGTGCTGCGCCGGATGGAGGCCCAGGAAAAGCAGTTGTCAGGGCGGATCTCGGACCTGTTTCGCGCCCATCGTGTCATCGGCTTTTCGACCTATGGCGAACAGTTGAACGGGATGCATGTCAACCAGACGCTGACGGGCGTGGCGCTCTATCCGCCGCCGCCGGGAACCGCGGGCACCCCGACATGAGCGCCGACGACCTCGTCAATCCCGCGGACCCGCCCGATCGGCAGATCACCAAGCTCATGGCGATTGCCGAGGTGCTGATGCGCCGCGTCGAACGCGACACCGACCAGTCGGCGGCCTCGTATGCGCAGTTCGAACGCGCGGCGCTGCTTGAGGATCAGGTCCGCCTGCGAACCCGGGACCTGGGCGATGCGCTGGACCTGCTGCATGTGTCGAACGCCCGCCTCGCCGCCGCCAACCGCGAGGCCGAGGCCGCGCGCCGCAACCTGACCGATGCCATCGAGACCGTGCATGAAGGGTTCGGCCTGTTCGGCCCGGATGACGTGCTGGTGCTGTGCAACTCGCGCTTCGGCCTGCAATTGCAGGACATCCGCCCGTTCCTGAAGCCGGGGCTCGACTTCGCCGGGTATGTCGAACTGGTCAGCCGGTCGGGCCGATTGTCGCTGCCACAGGGCATGACGGCGCAGGACTGGGCGCTGCAACGCCTGCGCCGCCATCAGGACCGCAGCGTGGTCTTCACCGTGGCGCTGACGGGCGACCGCTGGATGCAGGTGTCCGAACACCGCACCGGCGACGGTGGAACCGTGATCCTGCAGACCGATGTCACCGACATCATCCGCGCCGAACACGCCGCCCGCGGCCGCCTGCTGGACGATCAGGCCCGGGTGGTGCGCGCGACCCTCGACCATATCAGCCAGGGGGTCTGCATCTTTGATACCGATGCGCGGCTGATCGGCTGGAACGACCGCGCCGCCGAACTGCTGGCCATCAACCGGACCCGGTTCCGCCCGGGGCTGGCCTTTGACGATCTCGTCGAACGCATCGCCCACCGCCTGCGTCCGGGCGACGGGCGGCGGGTGACCGAACTGCGCGACTGGGTTGCGCGCCGCATCGACCGGGTGCCGTTGCGCTTCACCATGACCCGCGGGGCGGAATCGGTTCTGGACGCCTTTGCCCAGGAGATGCCCGACGGCGGTTTCGTCATTTCGTTCACCGACGTGACCAGCGAGCGCCACGCCATCGCCGCCCTGAGCCGCGCGAATGAGACGCTCGAAGCGCGCGTCGCCGCCCGCACGGTCGAACTGGGCGAGGCCCTGGCCCACGCCGAGCGCGCGAATGCCACCCGGTCGCGGTTTGTCGCCGCGGCGTCCCATGACCTGTTGCAACCGCTGTCGGCCGCCAAGCTGTTTCTGGCCTCGATCGAGGATTCCGGCCTGTCGCCGCGGGCGCTCGATGCGCTGGACAAGACCCGCTCGGCCCTGGAATCGGTCGAGACCATTCTTGATGCGCTGCTCGACATCTCGCGGCTGGAAAGCGGGCGGCTCGAGGTGCGGATGCAACCCGTGCCGCTGGCGCCGCTGCTGGCGCGTCTCACGCAGGAATTCGCCCCGCTTGCGGCCTCCAGAAACCTGCGGTTGCGGTTGCGCGCCGGCCCGACGGTGGTGATGTCCGACCCCACCTGGCTGCGGCGCATCTTGCAGAACCTCATCGGCAACGCGCTGCGCTACACCCGGACCGGGGGGGTGCTGGTCGGTCTGCGGTCCGGCTCGGGCGGCATCCGGGTCGAGATCACCGATACCGGCCCCGGCATCCCCGAACCGGAACGCGAGGCCATCTTCCGCGAGTTCCACCGTCTCAATGCCCGGGCGTCGGCGTCCGAGGGGATGGGCCTGGGGCTGGCCATCGTCGAGCGGGCCTGCGCCTTGCTGGGGCATGTGGTGACGCTGGATTCCCGCGTCGGCCGGGGGTCGCGCTTCGTGCTGCATCTGGGTGCGGCCGCGGATCTGCCCGCACCCGTGTCCGCCGAAGGTGGCAGGCCGCGCCCCGTCGCGGAGCAGGACCGGATCGCCGCCCCCTCGGGCGACCTGATCGGCCTGCTGGTCGCCGCCGACCCCGACATGCGCCGCGCCCTGACGCATCTGCTGGATGGCTGGGGCATCAGCGTGCTGGATGTGCCCGACCCGGGCGAGGCGCTCGCCCTGATCGACGAGATCGGCATGGCCCCCGATTTCGTGCTCTTCGACGCGCTTCCCGGCACCGAGGAAGACGGGCTCGCGCTCATGCGCAGGCTCAGTGCCAGCCACGGCGCGCTGCCGGCGCGGCTGTTGTCCTCGACCCGGGCCGAACCCCTGCGCCTGAAGGCCGCGCGCGCCGGTGTGCCGGTGCTCTACAAACCGCTGGATACCGCCCTGCTGAAACGCTTCATCGCCGAAGCCGCGCGCTGACCGGTCCGTCCGACCTGTCCATTGGTCGCATCCCGCCGCGCCACCGCTTGACCGCCGCGCGCGCCCTCTCCAGCATGACCCGATACCCATGGGAGGGGACACGCGTGACCGATCTCGCCACCATCGACGACGTGCAGGCCTTGCTCGCGGGCCAGAACTATGTGTGCGGGCGCGCGCTGGCCACGGTCACCTTCCTCGCGCTGCGGCTGGGCCGCCCGCTGTTCCTCGAGGGCGAGGCCGGCACCGGCAAGACCGAGATCGCCAAGGCCCTGGCGGCCGCGCTGGGTCGCCGCCTGATCCGGTTGCAGTGCTACGAAGGGCTCGATGCGGCCTCGGCGGTCTACGAGTGGAACTTCGCCGCGCAGATGGTCGCCATCCGCACCGCGGAGGCCACCGGAGACCGCGACCGCGACACCCTGACCCGCGACCTGTTCGGCCCCGAATTCCTGATCGAACGCCCGTTGCTGCAGGCCATGCGCGACCAGCCCGGCGGCCCCCCGGTGCTGCTGATCGACGAGATCGACCGCACCGACGAACCCTTCGAGGCGTTCCTGCTCGAAGCCCTCAGCGATTTCCAGGTGACGATCCCCGAACTGGGCACCGTCAAGGCGCCCGAACCGCCGATCGTCATCCTGACCTCGAACCGCACGCGCGAGGTGCACGACGCCCTCAAGCGGCGCTGCCTGTATCACTGGGTCGACTACCCCGACTTCGCGCGCGAGACCGAGATCCTGACCGCCCGGGTTCCCGAAGCCGCCGACGCCCTCAGCCGCGAGGTCGTGGCCTTTGTCCAGCGCCTCAGGACCGAGGATCTGTTCAAGAAACCGGGCGTGGCCGAAACCATCGACTGGGCGAAATGCCTGCTGGCTCTGGACGTCATCGCCCTCTCGCCCGAGGTGATCGCCGACACGCTGGGTGCGATCCTCAAGTATCAGGACGATATCGCCCGCATTCAGGGCAGCGAGGCGCGGAAACTTCTGGAAGAAACGCGCAAGGCCCTCGCCCCGGCATGACGCGGCGCGCCCCTCTTTGTGCCACAAATATCCCACGGGGGTCCGGGGGTGTGAAACCCCCGGCGCCGACAGGCTGCGCCACCGCCAGCCGGGGCGCGCGCCCATGACAGCCCTCGCCTTGCCCGACACGCCCAGGCTGACGCAGAACCTGACGCATTTCGCCCGCGCCCTCAGAAAGGCCGGGCTGCCGGTCGGTCCCGGGAGGGTCCTGACGGCGATCGAGGCAGTCGAAGCCGCGGGTTTCACCTCGAAACAGGATTTCTACTGGACCCTGCACGCCGTCTTCGTCTCGCGCCCGGAAGAACGGCAGGTCTTCGCCCAGGTTTTCCGGCTGTTCTGGCGCGATCCGCGCTACATGGAACACATGATGGCGCTCATGCTGCCGGCCATTCGCGGCGTGCAAGAGGAAGAGGCCGCCGCCTCGGCCGCGAAACGCGCCGCCGAGGCGCTGCTCGACGGGGCCGAAGCCCCGCCACCGCCGGAACACGCCGGCGACGACGGCGACGACGTCCAGATCGAGGTCGACGCCACCGAAACCGCCTCGGCCGAGGAGAGACTGCGCTCCCTCGATTTCGAACAGATGTCGGCCGACGAGGCCGCGCGCGCCCGGCGCATGCTGGCGCGCCTGGCGCTGCCGGTCAAACCGCTGCCGACCCGCCGCCTGACGGCCGATCCGCTGGGCCACCGCCCCGATCCACGCCGCACGCTGCGCCGCGCGATGCGCAGCGGCGGCGAGGTCCTTGCCCTCGCCCGTCGCAAGCCCGCGACCCGCTGGCCCGCGCTGGTGGTGCTGTGCGACATCTCGGGCTCGATGGCCAGCTATTCGCGCATGGTCCTGCATTTCGTGCATGCCGTCGCGAACCGCCAGGGCCAGGGGTGGGCGCGGGTTCATGCCTTCACCTTTGGCACGCGCCTGACCAACATCACCCGCCACCTGCGCACCCGCGACGTGGACGCCGCCCTCAACGCCGCCGGGCACGAGGCCCGCGACTGGCAGGGCGGCACGCGGATCGGCGCCTGCCTGCACCAGTTCAACCGCGACTGGTCGCGCCGGGTGCTGGGCCAGGGGGCGGTTGTCCTGCTGATCACAGACGGGCTCGACCGCGACGATCCCGCGCTGCTGCGCAAGGAAATGGAGCGCCTGCACCTGTCCTCGAAACGGCTGGTCTGGCTGAATCCGCTGTTGCGCTGGGATGGTTTCGCACCCCGGGCCCAAGGCATCCGCGCGATGCTGCCCCATGTCGACACCTTTCGCGCCAGCCATTCCGTCGCCTCGCTCGAAGCCCTGGCCGAGGCCCTGTCCGATCCCTCGGACCACGGGGAAAAGGCCCGCCTCATGGCCCTGCTGGGCCAGTGACCTTCGGCGGTTTTCCGCGCCCTTCCGTGCGCGTCCATTGCGCGGCCGGATCAAAGGCCCCATCTTGGGCCCAGGTTCCGCCGCGCCTTCCCCCCCCCTTGAGGGCGCGCAGGATCAGGCCCCGTCAGCCAACAGGGGCTTGAACCCGGTCGCCGCGTTCCCTTCCGGTCGCGGCGGCCGGACTTTCGCCAAAGGTCGCGCTGGCAAAGCGCCCGGTCGGGCGCCATACTGCGCGCCGGAGGACCCGCCATGCAGCACGACCGTATCCCAGAAATCGCCCTCGACTGGCACCGTGACGGGCGGGGCGCGGCCCTTGCCACGGTGATCGAGACCTGGGGATCGGCGCCCCGGCAGGCCGGGTCGCAACTGGCGATTTCGGGTGCGGGCGAAATCATGGGCTCGGTCTCGGGCGGTTGCGTCGAGGGCGCTGTGGTGGTCGAGGCGCTCGATGCGCTGAAGGATGGCCAACCCCGGGTGCTGACCTATGGCGTCAGCGACGAGACCGCGTTCAACGTCGGCCTTGCCTGTGGCGGAACGATCCGCGTGCTGGTCGAACCCGTCGGACCCGCCCTGCCCGAGGACCTGCTGGCCGCCATCGTTGCGGCCCGCACCGCGCGTCGCCCGCTGGCCTATGGCGTCGTCCCGGGCGACTGGAGCCGCCGCCTTCTGGGGCCTGACGATCTGCCAGACCGGTTCCGCACCGATCGCTCGGGGATGGAGGACAGCGGCGAATTCATCGCGCTGTTCAATCCCCCCCTCAGGATGCTGATCGTCGGCGCCGTGCATGTCGCGCAGGCCCTGGTGCCCATGGCGCGGCTCGCCGGCTACGACCCGGTCGTGATCGACCCGCGCGCGGCCTTCGCCAGTGACGCCCGCTTTCCTGACACGCGTCTCAACCTCGAATGGCCGGACGATGCGCTTCTGGCCGAGGGGCTGGACGCCCGCACCGCCGTCGTGACGCTGACCCATGACAGCAAGCTCGACGATCCCGCGATCCTGACGGCGCTGGCGTCGCCGGTCTTCTACCTGGGGTGCCTGGGGTCCACGCGCACCCACGCGAAACGCCTGGACCGCCTGCGCGCGGCCGGAACCACCGAGAGCCAGCTCGCCCGGATCCACGCCCCGGTCGGCCTGGATATCGGCGCGAAAACCCCGGCCGAAATCGCGGTGTCGGTGCTGGCACAGGTCACCCGGGTGTTGAGGCAGGGCTGATGGACTTCGGCCCCGTCCCGCTGGATCAGGCACTCGGTGCGGTGCTGGCGCATTCCGAACCCCTCGTGACGGGGCGCCTGCGCAAGGGAACGGTTCTTGAGGCGTCGCATCTGTCCGCCCTGGCGCAGGCGGGGTATCGGCAGGTCACGGTCGCGCGGCTCGGCCCCGGCGACATGGGCGAAGATGCCGCGGCGCTGGCCCTGGCCCAGGCGCTGGCGCCGCCCGGGTCCGGGCTGGAACTGCAGGCGGTGGGCACCGGACGGGTCAACATCCTGGCCACCGGACCAGGCCTGGCGCGCATCAACGCCGAACAGGTTCACGCGGTCAATGCCTGCGACCCGGCCATCACGCTCGCGACGGTGCCGGAATGGCACCGCATGGACCCGAACGGCATGGTCGCAACAGTGAAGATCATCGCCTATGGCCTTGAAAGCGCTTCTGTATCACGGTCCATTGATCTGGGCCGCGGCGCCTTGTCCCTGTCGGTTCCGGTGGTGAAAAGCGCCAGCCTGATCGAAACCACGACCGGCCAGCCCCAAGGGCCCAAGGGCTATCGCGTCACCGCCGAGCGACTGGCGCGACTGGAGGTGAAAATCGGCCCGGAATGTCTTGTTTCGCATGAAGAAAATGCAATTGCTCAGGCCCTTGGCAAGGCCGATGGCGCGCTGCTGCTCATTCTGACCGCCTCGGCGACTTCGGACCTGCGCGACACCGCACCCGAGGCCCTGCGCCGCGCCGGCGGAACGGTCACCCATTTCGGCATGCCGGTCGATCCCGGGAACCTGCTGTTCCTGGGCCGGCTGGGCAGCCGTCCGGTCGTGGGCCTGCCCGGTTGCGCGCGAAGCCCGGCCCTGAACGGTGCGGATTTCGTGCTGGACCGGCTGATCTGCGGCATTCCCGTGACCGACACGGATATCCGCCGCATGGGCGTGGGCGGTCTGCTGAAGGACATCCCGACCCGCCCGCGCCCCCGCACCCGCCGCGATTGAGGCACCCCCGGGAGGGTTTTCCACCCTCCCGGACCCTCCCGGAGGATATTTGCAGCACAAAGATGGGGCGTTGACCCTTTGTTAACCATGCGCATCTTTGTGCCGGAAATATCCCGGGGGTGAGCCGCGCACGCGGCGAGGGGGCTGGCCCCCTTACCCCCGCCGTGTCAGCGCCTGCGCCAGGATCAGGGCGCCCGCCAGCACCACGAGGATCACCCCGAACGAGCCCCGCAATCCGGCGATCTCGGCAATCAGGCCCAGCAGCGGCGGGCCGACAAAATAGCCCAGGTAGCCCAGCACCGTGGCGCGCGCGATGGCACGGCTGCGTGTCGCATCGGGGCTGGCCCGACCGATCACCGACAGCGCGGTCGGCACCACGACCGACACGCCCAGGCCCAGCACGACGAAACCGGCATAGGCCCAGGACTGGCCGGGCGCGGCGATGACCGTGGCGATGCCCAGCATGGTCACCCCCAGCCCCACGCGCAGCAGTGTCCGGTCCGGCACGCGCGCGCTCACGCTCTGGCCTGCCAGACGGCCCAGCCCCATGGTCAATGCCATCAAGGCCGGCGCCAGCGACCCGGCACCGGTCGCACCGCCGAGATCGCGCTCGACATACAGCGCGGACCAGGCCTCGACGGCGTTTTCCGTCATCAACCCGGCCAGGATCAGGCCCCCGCCCAGCACGGGCAACAGACCCAGCGCGGCGCGCGGCGCGCCCCGGGCGGCGGTCAGGCCGCCAATCGCGCCGTCGCGCTCCCAGCTTGTCAGCGCCAGCGCCGCGACCGTCAACGCCACCATGCCCAGGATGACCGGGGCACCCAGCCCGGCCGAGCGGGCCGCGCCCGTGGCCACCGCCGCGCTGGCGAAGGCCAGGGAGTAGAGCGCGTGGTTCAGGTTCATCAGGCTGCGCCCCGAGGCTGTCTCGATCGCCGAGAGCCGGGCATTCATGAACACGTCGAGCGCCCCTGTCGCGGCCCCCATCGCCATCAGCGCCAGAACGAAGCCCGGGGCCGAGGCCGCATTGCCCATCAGGGCCGCCGCGCCCCCCATGGCCAGCCCGAACACCGGCAGCGCCGCGCGGCCCAGCGGGTCCCCCAGCCGTGGCGCCAGGCTCATCATGGCGATCGCCGCGACCGAACCCCAGATCAGCAGCGCCCCCATTTCACCGTCGCTGACCCCCAGCGTGGCCTTGATGTCGGGCAGCGCCGCGTTGAAACTGCCCCAGACCAGCCCCATGCCGGCAAAGCAGACGGCGGGCGCACGCGAGAGGCGCAGGGCTTGGAGGAAACCGGGCATTCGGGACTCGGGTCAAAGGTTGCGCACTGAACCATGCCGGGGTTGCCGGGTCCAGAGGTGCAGATACCCCCTTTCCTTCGGGCCGGTTCTCGGCTAAGCGACCCCGGTCGCGCATCCACCCTTGGAGGGGCGTGGCAAGAAACCAACCGAATTTAGGAGAACCGATATGGCTGGTGAGATCCAAGATCTGATCGCCGAGGTCCGGACGGGGTCGGGCAAGGGGGCCGCTCGTCAATCTCGTCGTGACGGCAAGGTGCCGGGTGTCCTGTATGGTGGCGGCGCCGATCCGCTGAACCTGGACTTCGACTTCAACTATCTGCTGAAGAAGCTGAAGCAGGGGCGTTTCCTGTCGCAGCTGTGGAACCTCAAGGTCGAGGGCCAGGACGATGTCCGCGTGATCTGCCGCGCCGTGCAGCGCGATGTGGTCAAGGACCTGCCGGTGCACGTCGATCTGATGCGCCTGCGTCGCACGTCGCGCATCAACCTGTTCGTGCATGTCGAATTCGAAAACCACGCGGCCGCCCCCGGCCTCAAGCGTGGCGGCACGCTGACCGTGGTGCGCCCCGAAGTCGAACTGAACGTGCTGGCCGGTGACATCCCCGAAAAGCTGGTGGTCGATCTGACCGGCAAGCAGATCGGCGACGTCGTCCACATCAACGACATCGTGCTGCCTGAGGGCGTGAAGCCGGTGATCCATCGCAACTTCGTCATCGCCAACATCGCGGCGCCCTCGGGCCTGCGGTCGGCTGACAACGAAGAAAGCGACGAGGACGAAGCCACCGAGGAGTGATCCCGGCGGCGCTGTCGAGATCGTGCCCCCGTCCTGCAAAGGGCGGGGGTTTTCCGTTGTGCCGCTGACGACGGGCTGAGGGGGGCTAGGGGGGAGCCACTGCCCTGGCGCCGGGCCGAATTGATTTGCCCTGCGCCGCTATGTCCGGCACGCTGGACATCGGATAAACGCATCAGGACCCTGCCCATGCGCCCTGTTTTCGTTCTTGCGCTGTGCCTCGTGCTGACCGGGCCGGCGTTCGCGCAATCGAAGCCCGGCCAACCGACGGCGGGGCAGCCCCTGGTGTGCGCGCGACTGTTCAACTGGGTCGTCCGGTTTGCCCCCGATCTATCCAGCGATCGCCAAGACCTGTTGCGCCGCCATCTCGAGGCGATCATGGCGGACCCGCGTCATTACGCCCCGCCGTCCGAAACCGATTGCGCCAGCGTGCTGCAGATCATGGCGCAGGAAGGGTTCGACCTGGCCGACCTGGGCCTGCGCAGCTTTGGCGGGGTTGATCCCGCCTGCGACAGCGTGGTGCCGTTCACCCGGCAGCGGATCGGCGCCCTTACACCGGGCCAGGCGGCCGAGATCCGCCGCAGCATGCGGGACGTGAACCTGCCGATGGCGGGGCCGTGGCCGCAGGACCCGCTGGCCTGCGCGATCCTGCACGGCGAACTCGAACGTCTGGATGCCTTCGCCACCATGCAGGAGGCATTCGACAGTCCGCCCCCCGGCCCCGACAAGTAGCCCCGTGGACAGAACCGGGCCCCCGCGCTAGAACGCGCGCCATGAAACTCATCGTCGGCCTTGGCAACCCGGGCGCGCAATACGCGCGCAACCGTCACAACATCGGCTTCATGGCGCTGGACCGGATCGCGCAGGATCACGGTTTTTCCGGCTGGAAAAGCCGTTTTCAGGGACAGACCGCCGAGGGGCGGCTGGGGGGGGACAAGGCCGTGCTGCTGAAGCCGCAGACCTTCATGAACCTGTCGGGGCAATCGGTGGGCGACGCGATGCGCTACCTCAAGCTGTCACCCGCCGATGTCATCGTGCTGCATGACGAACTGGACCTTGCGCCCGGAAAGCTGAGGCTGAAGCAGGGCGGCGGGCATGCGGGGCACAATGGCCTCAGGTCCATCATCCAGCATATCGGCGACGGATTCGCGCGTGTGCGCCTGGGCATCGGGCATCCCGGGCACAAGGATGCGGTCGCGGGCTATGTCCTGCATGATTTCGCCAAGGCAGACGAGGACTGGCTGGACGATCTGCTGCGCGGTGTCGCCGATGGCGCGGACGCCTTGGCGGCCGGCGACGGCGCCCGGTTTCAGAACGCGGTCGCGCAGCGCGTGGCGCCGGCGCGCAACGCTGGCCGGCCACAGGCCGCAGTCGCAAAGCCGCATCACCGGGCCGCGCCGCAGCCCGCCGCAGACCCGGCCGCAGACCCCGTGGCAGACCCCGCAACCGGGGACACGCGCAGCCCCCTGCAACGACTGGCAGACAGGTTTCGATGAGCGACGCCCCCTTGCGCGCTGCCCTGCACCAGCAGGCCGACTCGTGCAGCGCGCTGGGAAGCCCCTTCATGGCCACGCTCTGCACGCTGCTGGCCGAGCGCCTTGTCCCCGACAGTGCCCTGACGCGGCGACTGCTTGACTGGCCGGGCGATCCCGGCCCCTCGGGCGCGTCGGTGCCGCTCAGGCTGGCGGGGGCGCTGCACGCGCTGGTGCTGCAGGGCCATGCGGGTCTGCGCGCGGTCTACCCGCCCCATCGCACGGACCCCGAGGCCCTCTGGCAGGCCGTGGCGGGGGCGCTGCACGCGCAGGCGGCGTTCATCGACCGGTTCCTGGACAGCGCACCACAGACAAACGAGGTGCGCCGCGCCGCGGTGCTGATCGCCGCCGGGCACTGGCTGGCGGCCCGCCATCCTCTGCCCCTGGTGTTCAGCGAACTGGGGGCCAGCGCCGGGTTGAATCTGATGTGGGACCGTTTCGCGCTGGGGCCGCTGGGTCCTGCCCAGGCCAGGGTGCGGCTGACTCCGGACTGGACGGGCACCCTGCCCGCGCCCGCGCCCATCACGGTGTGCGACCGCGCCGGGGTCGATCTGAATCCGATCGACCTGACCGATCGGACCCAGCGCCTGCGCCTGCTGGCGTATCTGTGGCCGGATCAGCCGTATCGCCGCACCCTGACCGAGGCCGCGATCGCAGACGCGCCCCCTGTGCCCGTCCGGGCGGATGCCGTGGACTGGCTTGCCGATCGGTTGCACCCGCGTCCCGGTGCCCTGCACCTGGTCTGGAGCACCGTCGCCTGGCAATACCTGCCCCGCGACCGCCAGCGCCTGGGTGCCGCCAGGATCGCGGCGGCGGGATCGCAAGCGACCGTCGACAGTCCGCTGGCCTGGTTGCGCTACGAGGCCGACGGCGACGGCCCCGGCGCCGGCATCGTGCTGCGGCTCTGGCCCGGTGACAGGACCGTGGCGATGGGTCGCGCCGATTTTCATGGGCGCTGGGTCCGCTGGACGGTCTGACCCACCGCGCGGGCTGGTGTTTTCCCGCGTCCGCTGGCAGAACACCCGCAAAGAGGGAGACGCGCATGACCGACGCTTTCGATGCCCGAAAAACCCAGGCCGCGACCTGGTTTCGCAGCCTGCGCGACACCATCACCGCCGCGTTCGAGGCGTTGGAGGACACCACCGACAGCGACCTGCCCCCCGGCCGGTTCGAGGTCACCCCGACCGAGCGCGACGGCGGCGCGGGTGGCGGCGGCATCATGAGCGTGATGCGTGGCGGTCGCCTGTTCGAGAAAGTCGGCGTGAACTGGTCCGCCGTCCACGGCACGCTGGGCGAGCGCGCGCAAAAGGCGATGGCCGCGCGGGGCGTGCCGGGCATGGCCGAGGACCCGCGTTTCTGGGCCTCGGGGATCAGCCTGGTGGCGCATATGCGCAACCCGCATTGCCCGGCGGTGCACATGAACACGCGGATGTTCTGGACACCCGGCGCCTGGTGGTTCGGCGGTGGTGCCGATCTGAACCCCTGTCTTGAGTATGCCGAGGACACCGCGCATTTCCATGCCGAGATGCAACGCGCCTGCGATGCCCATGACGCCAGCTATTACCCGCGCTTCAAGGCCTGGGCGGACGAGTATTTCTTTGTGCCGCACCGGGGCCGCGCGCGCGGGGTTGGCGGGATCTTCTATGACGATCTGAACACCGGCGACTGGGAGGCCGATCTGGCCTTTACCCGCGCCGTGGGCGAGGCGTTCCTGCCCGCCTTTGCGCCGCTGTGCGAAAAGCGCAGGGTTCAGGCCTGGACCGAGGCCGACCGCGAGGCGCAGCTTGTCCACCGGGGCCTCTATGCCGAATACAACCTGGTCTATGACCGGGGCACGAAATTCGGGCTCGAGACAGGGCACAACGCGGATGCCGTCCTGATGAGCCTGCCGCCCTTGGCGAAATGGATCTGATCAGCGTTCCAGCGCGCGCCCCAGTCGCGGCAGACCGGCCTTTTTCAACGCCTTGCGGAGCGCGGCACCCTTGAGCCCCGGCCAGACACGGGCGACCTCGGCCTCGACCGGCGCGTTGCCGGCGAGCCACAGGTCCATGGTGAAATCGTCGGGCGAGAGCGCGCGCATCGCGTGATGCGCCAGGGCGCGGCGGGGGAAATCCCGCAGGTTCTGCGTCAGCAGGATGTCCGCGCCCGCCGCGATCGCCGCTGCCAGCACATGGCGGTCGGCCGCATCGGGCAGATCCAGCAGCGCGGGATCGCCGGGGGGACCCTCGGCCCCGGGCCAGCGCGCCTGCATCCGGGCCAGCGCCTGCGCCGCGCCGGTCTCGCCCTTGCGTGCGGTGACATGCAGCCATTCCGCCGCCACGCCCGCCGACCAGAGCGGCGTATAGAGCCCCCGGTCCGCCAACCCCAGCACAAGGTCCCGCAGGATCGGCGGGAACAGCACGCAGGTATCCAGAAAGACCCTAGTCAAGCCGATACGCCAGCGCCTTGAGATAGCCGCTTTCGGCCAGTTGCGGCAGCATCGGGTGATCCGGCCCGGCAAAACCCGTGTGCAAAAGCTGCCCCTGCCGCCGGCCCTTGCCGATCCCGCGCGTGCAGGCGGCGCGAAACTGGGCCAGGTCGGCCGCGTGCGAGCACGAGCAGAGCACCAGATACCCCCCCGGCGCGACCAGTGGCGCGGCCATGCGGGCGATGCGCTCATACGCCCTGAGGCCCGCGTCCAGCGCCTGGCGGTGCGGGGCAAAGGCGGGCGGATCGCAGATCACCAGCTCGAACTGCGCCTGTTCGGCAGCAAGGGCTTCGAGGGCTTCGAACGCATCCGACTGCCGGGTGGTGAACCGCGCACCCGCCCCCATCGCGGCCGCCCCCCGTTCCGCCAGCGCCAGCGCCGGTTCGGAACCGTCGATCGCCAGCGCGCTGTCCGCCCCCGCGGCCAGGGCCGCCAGCCCGAAACCGCCGACATGGCTGAAGACATCCAGAACACGCCCCCCCCTGGCGAGACGCGCGGCAAAGGCGTGGTTGTCACGCTGGTCATAGAACAGGCCGGTCTTCTGCCCGCCGGTCAGGTCGGCCATATAGACCGCGCCGTTCATCGGCACCGGCACGGGGCCGTCGATGGCACCGGTCAACACCACGGTTTCCTCGGTCAAACCCTCGAGCGACCGCGCGCGGCCCGCGCCGTTCTTGATGACGGTCGTGACCCCGGTCACGCGCCGCAGGGCGGCAACCAGCGTGTCCAGATTGCTTTCGGCCCAGGCGGCGTTGGGCTGGATCACCGCCGCATCCCCAAAGCGATCAATGACGACGCCGGGAAAGCCGTCGGCCTCGGCATGGACCAGCCGGTAGAATGGCGCGTCATAGAGCGCCTCACGCAGCGCCAGTGCGCGGGTCAGGCGGGCCTCGAACCAGGCCGCATCCAGCGTGGCCTGCGAATCGCGGTCCAGCATCCGGGCGACGATCCTTGACTTGGGGTTGACCGTGACCAACCCCATCGCCCGACGCTCGGCATCCTCCAGCACAGCCAGCGCCCCGGGGTCCAGCGCGTTGGTGCGCCGGTCCAGCACCAGTTCATCGGCGTAGACCCAGGGAAATCCGTGGCGAATGGCGCGGGCCTCGGCCTTGGGGCGCAGGCGGACCACGGGGCGGCTATACGGGGTCGAGGTCATCGCGAGGGCTCCTGTCGGCGGTTGCCATTCCATACCCAACCCGCCCGCGTGGCGGAAGGCCAAAGCGACACCGCCCCGCGCCGGAGCATCCGGGCGGGGCGGCGGTCATGCCGGGAAGGCGGGCCGATCAGGCGTGCTGGGCCACGCCCGCGCGGCTGAAGCGGGCAACGACGAAGCGCCAGGCGGCGCGCACGCCATCGGCGACCATGCGGGCCTGCATCGCGCGAGCGTTGCGTTCGATTTCAAAGACGTCCATGCTGGACGGAATGTGCAGTTGGGTGGTCATGTCGGTCATCCTTGTCACTCGGGCTCGTTTCGGCCTGAACCGGCCGATCCTCATGAGGCGAAGTTATGCCGCAACGCAGAAAACAACCAGTGCTACCGCAGCATTCCCGCCCTGCGCTGATTGCAAGGCTTGCGCGGCGCACCCGCGCGAACATCCGGAACGGCGCGGTCGCCGGCTTGCGCCGTTAGCGATCACGCCCTATAGCGCCCCCAGTTTCCGCCGCATTCCGCCCCAGGCCCGCCATGTCCCTCGACCCCCGCATTCGCGCCGTCACCGACCGCATCGCCGCGCGGTCGCGCCAGAGCCGTGCCGCCTATCTGGAGCGGCTGCAGCGTGCGGCCGACACGGGCCCCGCGCGTGCGCATCTGTCGTGTTCCAACGCGGCCCATGCCTATGCCGCGACGGGGGTCGACAAGGCCGCGCTTGCCGGGGGGCGCCAACCGAACATCGGCATTGTCACCGCCTACAACGACATGCTCAGCGCCCATCAGCCGTTCGAGGACTACCCCGCCCTGATCCGCGAAGCCGCGCGCGCCGCCGGGGCCACGGCCCAGGTCGCCGGCGGCGTTCCGGCGATGTGCGACGGCGTGACCCAGGGGCGTGCAGGGATGGAATTGTCCCTCATGTCACGCGACACCATCGCGCTGGCCGCCGGGGTCGCGTTGAGCCACGACTGTTTCGATGCCGCGCTATGGCTGGGTGTGTGCGACAAGATCGTGCCGGGGCTGGTCATGGCCGCGGCCAGTTTCGGCCATGTGCCGGCCCTCTTCGTGCCGGCCGGACCGATGCCCTCGGGGCTGCCGAATGACGAGAAGGCGCGCGTGCGCCAGGCCCACGCCACCGGCAAAGCCACCCGCGCGGATCTGATGGCCGCCGAAATGGCCAGCTATCATGGCCCCGGAACCTGCACCTTCTACGGCACCGCCAACACAAACCAGATGCTGATGGAGATCATGGGCCTGATGCTGCCCGGCGCGGCCTTTGTGAACCCCGGCACCGACCTGCGCGCGGCATTGACCCGCGCGGCGACGGAGCGGGCTGCCGCGATCACGCATCTGGGCGACGACTGGCGCCCCGCGGGACATATCCTGACTGAAAAGGCCTTTGTGAACGGGCTGGTGGGGCTGATGGCGACCGGCGGATCGACCAACCTGGTGCTGCATCTTCCCGCCATGGCGCGGATGGCCGGCATTCACCTGGAGCTCGAGGATTTCGATGCCGTGGCACGGGCCGTGCCGCTGATTTCCAAGGTCTATCCAAACGGGCTGGCGGATGTGAACCATTTCCACGCGGCCGGGGGCATGGCCTATCTGGTGGGCGAACTGCTGGCCGAGGGATTGCTGCACGAGGACGTCGAAACCGTGGCCGGCCCCGGGCTGTCGCACTACACCCGCGAGCCCAGACTGATCGACGGCCAATTGATCTGGGTGGACGGCCCCCGCGCCAGCCTGAACGATCGCATCCTGCGCCCGGTGCGCCAGCCGTTCCAGCCGACCGGCGGCCTGACACAGCTGCGGGGCAATCTGGGCACCGGCGTGATCAAGACCTCGGCCGTGGCCGAGGACCGCCAAGTGATCGAGGCACCGGCGCGTGTCTTTGCCGATCAGGAGGCGGTGAAGGCCGCGTTCCATGCCGGGGCGTTCACCCATGACACGGTGGTCGTGGTGCGCTTTCAGGGGCCGCGCGCGAACGGCATGCCCGAGCTGCACTCGCTCACGCCCGTGCTGGCGGTCTTGCAGGACCGGGGCCTGAAGGTCGCGCTGGTGACGGATGGGCGGATGTCCGGCGCCTCGGGCAAGGTCCCGGCGGCGATCCATGTGGCCCCCGAGGCCGCCGCGGGCGGACCCATCGCGCGCATCCGGGACGGCGACCTGGTGCGGCTGGATGCGGTCTCGGGCCGGCTCGAGGTTCTGGCCGACGGATTCGAGGACCGCGCACCCGCCGTCGCCGACCTGTCGGCCAACGACTGGGGCACCGGGCGCGACCTGTTCGCGCGCCTGCGCCAGGGCGCAGGCGACGCGACACACGGGGCCTCGATCCTGTTCTGAGGCGCCGGGGTCAGGCGGCCAGTTGATCCCAGACTTCCAGCGCGCGGCCCGCGTTCATCACCACCGGCCCCCCGCCCATCTGCAGGCACATCGCCAGCACTTCGGAAAATTCCTCGCGCGTGGCGCCCAGCTTCATCAGCACGTCGATGTGGAAGGCCACGCAATCGTCGCAGCCCTGCACCACGGCGATGCCGACGGCGATGTATTCCTTTTCCTTGGTGCTGAGCGCGCCGGGTTCCTTGACCGCGGCGCTGAGCTGGCCAAACCCTTTCATCGGCGCATTCACCGCCTTGATGAGGGCGCGCGAACGATCCTTGATCGCGGCGAGATCGGCCTTGGCGTCCATGATATTCCCTTTCGTGAATGTGGCTGTCCCGGACATGCCACGAGGAAAAATCCGAATCCTTGATTCAGGTCAATCGCGCCGGGTCACCAGCATCAGGTTCCCTGCCGGCATCTCGGTCAGCGACACGGGCCTGAGCCCCGCACCGGCCAGCCGGTCCCGCACCCAGGCAATGTCCTTGTAGCCGATGGCGGGGTCCGCGTGCTTGAGGCGCGCATCAAAGGCCACGTCGCCCTCGGTCACCAGGCGTCCATCGCGCCGGAACGGTCCGTAAAGGGCAAAGACGCCCCCCGGGGCCAGCGCCTGCGCGGCTTCGTGCAACAGCGTCTCGGCCTCTGGGGTCGAAATCAGGTGCAAGAGGTTCGCCAGCAGCACGGCATCGGCATCGCCCCGCCCCCACCCCGGCGCGCAGGCATTCAGCAGCAGCGGGTCGCACAGATTGGGCAGGCCCGCCCCCCAGGACCGGATCGAGGCGAAATTGTCGGGGTTCGCATCGCTGGGTTGCCAGACCAGCCCCGGCCAGCGGCTGGCGAACGCGGCGACATGCTGGCCCGACCCGCTGGCCAGTTCCAGCACGCGGCCGGTCGCGGGAAGGACACCGGCCAGCACCCCGGCGATGGGTTCCAGATTCCGTTCGGCCGAGGGGGCGACCCGGCGGTCGCCTTCGGCGCGGCTCCAGCTATCGGGTTGGGCGGGGCCGCGCATCAGCGGAACCGCGCTGGCGACAGGGCGCGCAGCACGTCGCCCGGTTGCCCTGACGCCGGCCCGCCCGCGGTCTCGGCCAGCACGGCGGCCGCGCCGGGCGCCGACAGGAACCCCTGCCCGCCCTGCCCCGCGCACCACAGGAAATCGGGCGCCAGGGGATCGGGCCCCAGCACCAGCGCGCGGTCGGGGGCAAAGCTGCGCAACCCCGCCCACGAGGTTTCGACCCGCGTCACCGGCGTGGTCACCATCTCTTCGTAGCGCGCCAACCCCTCGGCCAGGACCATGTCGTCGGCCCAGGCATCGTGCGGTTCGGCCGGGTCCTCGTCGCCGGGCGAGACCAGCAGCTTCCCCGCCTGAGGTTTCAGATACCAGCGTTCGGCCACCGCGAAGATCATGGGCCAACCCATCACCGACAGCCCGGCGGGCGCAGGCAACTGGGCGATGGACCGGCGCAGGGGCTGAATGCCGATCGGCGGCAGGCCGGCCTCGACCGCGATGCGGTCGGCCCAGGCACCCGCCGCATTGACCAGCCGCCGGGCCGTGACATCGGTGCCACCCGCGGTCACGCGCCAGCCCCCGTCCACGCGGGCAATGGCGGTCACCGGCGCATGGGTGCGAATCTCGCCCCCCGCGGCGCGGATCGTCCGGGCATAGGTCTGCAACAGCAGATCGGTGTCGATGTCCTGCGCGGTCTCGGTCGCGGCGGCAAAGGCCAGCGTGTCGGGATTGAGGATCGGCACCCGGGCGACGGCCTCGGCCGGGGTCAGGGGCCGGAGGCACAGCGCCTCGGCCTCGCGGGCGAAATCATCGGCTTCATCGGCCTTGCCCACCAGCATCAGCCCGCGCGGCGACAACACCCCCAGCGCCTTGAGCCCGGCCTCGCTGGCGCGGGCCAGCGCGACGGTGGCCGGGGCGCCATAATCGGCCTCGTAGAGCGCGGCCGACCGGCCCGAGGCATGATACCCCAGCGTTTCCTCGCCCTCGAGCAGCAGAACGCTGCCGCCGGGCGCCAGGGCCGCCGCCGCCGACAGCCCCGCCACACCGCCGCCGATGATCACGAAATCCAGCATGAGACCTCCGTTTTCCGATGGGTGGCATTGCCGCCAACCAGATGCAAGCGGCAAGCCGCGCTTGACGCCACGCCAAGCGGCTGCCGGGATTGCAAATGCCCAAGGCCGGCCTATGGTTTGCCCAGCCGTCAAGGAGACCCCCCGTGAGTCCGGAGCTATACACACTGGCAGTCGCGACGCTGTTCGCGTTGGTGTATGGCTTCCTCCATGCCGGGCGGCCCGGACACTCCCCCCTTGCCAGCCTGACAAAGACCCTGTCCACGGCCCTGGTGGCGCTGGCCGGATGGCAGGCCGGCGCCCCCGATTGGGTGATCGCGGGGCTGGCGCTGGGCGCGCTGGGCGATCTGGCGCTGTCGCGTCCGGGCACACCCGCGTTTCTTGCGGGGATGGCGGCCTTCGCGCTGGGGCACCTGGCCTATGCCTGGGGGTTCGCGCAGGGCTGGTCCCAGGCGTTGCCGCTGACGTTCTGGATCGCGCTGGTGGCGATGGCGGGACTGGGCACGCTGGTGATGGGATGGATCGCCCCGCGTGCAGGCCCGCTGGCCTGGCCGGTGCGGGGCTATTCGCTGGTCATCGGGGCGATGGCGCTGGCGGCGTCGGGGATGCCCGACGGCACCGGCATCGGCATGATCCAGCTGGGGGTCGTGCTGTTCGTGACCTCGGACCTGATCCTGGCGCTGGGGCTGTTCGTCGCGCGCGATGCCGCCGCCAGGACCCTGGCCGGACAGGTGCTGTGGCCGCTTTACTGGGGCGGGCAGGTGCTGATCCTTCTGGGGGTGCTCAGCTGCTGAGTGCTGTTGCCCTCGGCGCGGGTCGTGCTAGCCTGCCGGCGCAATCCAAGGGAGGACGCGCATGACCCGTATCGCCACCCGCACCATCGGCGCGGCCGAGGTGACGATCCTGACCGATGGCGGCATCGACTTCGGCACCGAGCTGTTTCCGGGCACCCTGCCCGATCACATCGCCGACCTGATGCAGCGCCAGAAAGCGGCCAGCATCGCCACCAACTTCAACGCGGTGCTGATCCGCGAGGGCGGACGCACGGTCCTGTGCGACGCCGGGCCGCGCGACCTGTTCGGGCCGACCTGTGGCGACCTGCCGCTGGCCATGGCCGAGGCAGGCCTCGATCCCGCGCAGGTGGACACGCTCTTTGCCACGCATCTGCACCCCGATCACATCGCGGGCATGATCACCGCCCAAGGCGCGGCCGTCTTTCCCAACGCCGAGCTTGTGGTCACCCGCGCCGAACACGCGTTCTGGAGCGACGAGGCCGCGACCGGCGCGATGCCCGATCCTATCCCCGACTGGTCGGCGCTTGCCCGCGCCGTGCTGGCGGCCTATGGCAGCCGGCTGCGGCTGATCGACCCCCAGGATCAGATCGCCCCGGGCCTGACGGCGATGCCGCTGGCCGGCCATACGCCCGGCCACAGCGGCTGGCGCCTGTCCAGCGGGACCGCGCAGCTGATTCACGGCGGCGACATCATCCACGCCCCGGTCCTGCAGGCGGCGGACCCGAATATCGCCATTGCCTTTGACCTGGACATGGATACCGCGCGCGAGACCCGCAAGCGGCTGCTCGACGAACTGGCCACCGATGGCGCGCTGTTCACCGGCGGGCATTTCCTGCAACCCGCCTTTCATGTCGCCGTGCGCGACGGCGCGGGATACCGGCTGGAGCGCCCCTGACCGCGGGACGGGACGGACCCGGGGGGCCTGAGGCCCCCCGGGGTCTCACAGGTCGTAGAGCGCGCCGAACTTGGCTTCCAGATAGTCCAGAAGCGGCCCCTCTGTGGGCGCAAAGCCGCAGGCGCGGGCGATGGTCTCGCGTGGCTCGAACAGGCCGCCGTGCTGCTGCACCTTGTCGCGCAACCAGGCGGTGGCGACGGTGGGCCGCCCCTGGGCCAGGGCCTCGTCGATGTCGGGCAGATCGGCGCGCAGCGCCTTCATCAGGCAGCCCGCATAGACATTCCCCAGCGCATAGGTCGGGAAATACCCGAACAACCCGACGGACCAGTGCACATCCTGCAACATCCCGTTTGACGGCCGATCCACCGCCACACCGAAATCGCGCAGGAATCGGTCGTTCCACGCCGCTTCCAGATCGCTGGCCTGCAGATCGCCCGCGATCAGCGCCCGCTCCAGGTCGAACCGCATCATGATGTGCAGGTTGTATTGCACCTCGTCGGCCTCGGTCCGGATATAGCCGGGTTGAACGCGGTTCACCGCGCCATAGAACCCGTCGGCATCCAGACCCAGCGGGCCGAATTCGGCCTCCATCCGTGCATGGAGCCAACCGGTGAAGGCACGCGAGCGGCCAAGCTGGTTCTCGTAGATGCGGCTCTGGCTTTCGTGGACGCCCATCGACACGCCCTCGGCCAGCGGGGTGTAATGATAGGCCGGGTCGATGCCCAGCTCATAGCAGGCGTGGCCGACCTCGTGCACGGTCGAATAGAAGCAGTTGAAGGGATCGGCCGGATTGACCCGCGTGGTGATCCGCACATCCGCACCGGACCCCGAGCTGAACGGATGCACCGCCAGATCGAGCCGCCCGTGGCCGAAATCGTAGCCGAATGCCTCGGCCAGCGTGCGGCTGAGGCGCAATTGCCCCTCCTGCCCGAATTCGCCCTTGAGCGGGGCCGGCTGACGGGCGGATCCCAGCACCTTTTCGCGCAGCGCGACCAGTCGCAGGCGCATCCGGGCGAACATCGCCGCGACCTCGTCGCCCGAGGTCCCCGGCTCGTAATCCGACAGCAGCGCATCATAAAGGCTGCCACCCTGCGCCAGCGCCGCCGCTTCCTCGCGCCTGAGCGCGATCACGCGGGTCAGCGTCGGCAGAAAATGCGCGACGTCGTCGCGGGCGCGGGCCTCGGCCCAGATGCCTTGCGCCATCGAGGTCACGCGCGCGATTTCCGCCGCCAGATCGGCCGGCACGCGGGTGTTGCGCTCATAGCTGCGGCGAACGTGGCGCAGAATCGCGGCGCCGGCGGCGTCGGGCGCTTCGGCGGCCTCCAGCCAGTCGCCCAGCCGGGGATCGGTGCGACGGGCGTGCAGCACGCTCTCCATCGCCGCCATCTCTTCGGACCGCTGCGCGGCCGCACCGCGCGGCATCGTGGTTTCCTGATCCCAGCCCAGACGGCCCGCGACCTGTGCCAGCGCCCAGCTTGTGCGCTCGTGCTCCAGAAGGGCGGTCCAGGCGCTGTTGTGGTGAATGCTCATGCCTTGCCCCGGATCGTGCCGCCCAGCGGATACTGGGCCAGATAGCGGGCGCGCAGGATCAGCACCCACAGGATGACAGCCATCACCTGATGGGTGATGCCCAGCGACACCGGCGCCCCATGCATCACGGTGACGATGCCCAGCGTGATCTGCACCAACAGCCCCGCCAGAACCATGTGAAACGCCGCCCGTGTCGGCGCAAAGGCGCTGCGCCGGCCCCGGTTCCAGGCGATCACGCCGAAAACGAACAGCAGATACCCCGAGACGCGGTGAATGAACTGCACCGTGCCGTCGTTTTCAAAGAGGTTGCGCCAGACTGGGGTCAGGTCCCACATCGCCGGAGGCAGGACACCGCCGCCCATCCACGGCCAGTCCGTATACCCGCGCCCGGCATCGATTCCCGCCACCAGCGCCCCCAGCAGGATTTGCAGGAAGGCGAAATGCATAAGCCCCGTCGCCAGCGAAAAGAGCCGCGCCTCACGTCCGCGCCGCGCCTTGAGAAGGTCGGCCTCGCTGCGCCCGAGCAGCAGGGCATACCAGGCCAGAACCCCCAGGATGATGAACGCCAGGCCCAGATGCGTCGCCAGTCGGTAGCTGGCCACCGAAACCGTGCCCTCGCCCTGGGTGATGCCGGACGACACCATCCACCAGCCGATGGCGCCCTGCAGCCCCCCCAGCACGCCCGGCAGCACCAGCCGGCCGGTCCAACCCGCCGGGATCTGCCGGCGCAGCCAGAACCAGGCAAAGCCCAGGAACCAGACCAGCCCGATGGCACGGCCAAGCTGGCGATGCGACCATTCCCACCAGTAGATCGCCTTGAACTGATCCAGCGTCATGTCGGCATTCAGCAGGTGAAACTGGTCGATCCGCTGATACAGGTCGAACTCGGCCTGCCAGTCGGCCTGCGTCATCGGCGGCAAGGCCCCGGTCAGCGGCTTCCATTCGGTGATCGACAGGCCGGAATCCGTCAGCCGCGTCAGCCCGCCCACCGCGATCATCGCCACCACCATGGCGAACATCAGCCACAACCAGCCCCGGATCGCACGGCGCGCGCCTTTCGGCCCCTCGATCCCCGCCCCGCGCGGGACCGGCCGTTCCGATGGCGCCACCGTGTCCTCGAAAATCGCCCGTTTCGCCATGCGCCTCTCCTCGTTTCGCGCCAAGCTATTGCCCGGGCGCCGGGGCTTCAAGAGCGCCCGCGCACCAGTTGCCGCAAGATCCCGTGCAGTGTCTGCACCTCGCTTCGGGTCATGCCCCAACGCTTGAGCATGTTGCGCAGGTTCAGCTTCATGCCCGGTGCCTTTTCCGGCGGAAAGAAGAAACGCGCGGCATCGAGCTTTTCCTCGAAATGGTCGCCCAGCTTCTCGATCTCGACAGCACTGGCCAGATCGGTGCCGGCCAGCTCCAGTCGCGCACCCGGTGCCTCGGTGCCCTGTCGCATCCATTCATACGCGGTCAGCAACACGCATTGCGCCAGGTTGAGCGAATAGAACCCCGGATTGACCGGAACCGTGATGATCGCGTTGGCCTCGGCCACGTCCTCGTTCTCCAGCCCGGCGCGCTCGGGTCCGAACAGAACCGCGACACGCTTGCCGGCGGCGACCATGGCGCGCGCCTCGGCCATCGCGGTTTCGGGCGTCAGCACGGGCTTCACCAGTCCGCGCGCGCGCGCCGTGGTGGCATAGACATAGTCGCAATCCGCCACCGCGGCCGCCACATCCGCGAACACGCCCGCATTCTCCAGAACCGGCGATGCCCCCGATGCCATGGCCACGGCAGCCGGGTTCGGCCAACCATCGCGCGGCGCCACCAGACGCATGTGTTCCAGCCCGAAATTCAGCATCGCCCGCGCCGCCGCGCCGATATTCTCGCCCATTTGCGGACGGGTCAGCACGATCAGAGGCGAGGCCCCGAGGTCGGAAGACAAGGCACGCATGAGGATCCCCTTTCGCCCGCCCGCATAAAGCCCCCGCACCGCGGGGCACAACCCCCGTGTTCATCTTTGTGCGTCAAATATCCTCGGGGGTTTCTCAAGGGGGTGGAAAACCCCCTTGAGGCGGGGGGTTCGGGGGGCGGCGGCCCCCCGACCTGCCCTAGACCACGACATCGCGGTCGGTCTCGGTGACGATCCAGTCGCGGAACTGCGCCACCGCGGGTTTCACCCGTCCCTCTGGCTCGACGAAATAATAGCCGTAGCCCGACGCCACCTCGCCTGACAGCGGCACAAGCGCGCCGGCCTCCAGTTCGGGCCGGATCAGGAACGCGGGCATCAGGGCCACGCCCATCCCGGCAGCAGCCGCCTGCGCCAGGGTCGAAATCTGCTCGAACCGCATCACCGGCGCGGGTGCGCTGCCCGCGCGCCCCGTGGCGGCCCACCAATCCGCCCAGCCCGTCGGCCGCGAGTTCAGCGCCAGCACCGGCTGCCCCGCCAGCGCCGTGACCCCGGGCGCGGCCACCGGCATCACGCGCTCGTCCATCAGCAGGGTCATCCGCGCCCCCGGCCAATCGCCCCGGCCGGAATGGATCGCCGCGTCCACCCCCTCGGCCAGCAGATCGAACCGGCCGATGCGGGTGGCGAAATGCAGTGTCACCTCAGGATGCCGGCGCACGAAGCGCGGAATGCGCGGCATCAGCCAGCGCGTGCCGAACGTGGGCAGGATCGCCAGCTTCAGCCCCCGCGCGGGCGCCTGCCCCAGGGCCTCCATCGCGCCCTGCCCCAGCATCTCCAGCGCCGCCCGCGCGTGCCTGGCATAGGCGGTGCCCGCCTCGGTCAGTGTCGCGGCGCGCGCGCCACGCACCACCAGCGACACGCCCAGCTGCCCCTCGAGCTGCGCCACCTGCCGCGACACCGCGCCCTGTGTCAGGCTCAGATCGCGGGCGGCGGCGGTGAAACTGCCGGTCCGGGCCACCGCGTCAAAGGCCAGCAAAGCCGGGGTGTTGGGCAGAAGTCGACGCTGCATTATTCCATTTCCTCATGGTTGAATGCCGAAATATCCGTTTTTTGCGCGCCTGTCGCATGGTATTTGCCCGGCAAGCCCAAAACACTGACCGAAACCCCGATGGCCGAAACCCCGATGGAGGACCCGATGACCGACCGCCCCAAACTGAAACCCAAGGACGCCCCCGATCTCTCGCGCTTTCAGTGGGACGACGCGCTGCGTCTCGATGGGCAACTGACCGAGGACGAGCGCATGCTGCGCGACGCGGCGCAGGAATTCGCGCAGTCCGTGTTGCAACCGCGCGTCATCGCCGCCTATCGCGACGAGGTCTCCGATCCTTCGGTCTTCCGCCTGATGGGCGAAGCGGGGCTTCTGGGCACCACCATCCCCGAGGAATACGGCGGCCTCGGCGCGGGCTATGTGACCTATGGTCTGGTCGCCCGCGAGATCGAACGCGTGGATTCGGGCTATCGCTCGATGATGTCGGTGCAATCCTCGCTGGTGATGTATCCGATCTATGCCTACGGGTCCGAGGAGCAGCGGCAGAAATACCTGCCCAAGCTCGCCTCGGGCGAGTTCATCGGCTGCTTCGGCCTGACCGAACCCGACGCAGGCTCGGACCCGGCCGGCATGAAGACCCGCGCGGAAAAGACCGCCACCGGCTACAGGCTGACCGGCTCGAAGATGTGGATCTCGAACGCGCCCTTCGCCGATGTCTTCGTCGTCTGGGCCAAATCCGAGGCCCACGGCGGGCGCATCCGCGGCTTCATCCTGGACAAGGGCATGAAGGGCCTCAGCGCGCCCAAGATCGAGGGCAAGCTGAGCCTGCGCGCCTCGACCACGGGTGAAATCGTGATGGACGGGGTCGAGGTCGGCGAGGACGCGCTGCTTCCGCATGTCGAGGGGTTGAAAGGGCCGTTCGGCTGCCTCAACCGCGCGCGCTACGGCATCGCCTGGGGGGTCATGGGCTCGGCGGAATTCTGCTGGCACGCGGCGCGCCAATACGGCCTGGACCGCAAGCAGTTCGACAAACCGCTGGCCGGCACGCAGCTTTACCAGAAGAAGCTGGCCGACATGCAGACCGAGATCACCCTGGGCCTGCAAGCCGCGCTGCAGGTCGGCCGCCTGATGGATCAGGCCCAGGCCGCCCCCGAGATGATCAGCCTGATCAAGCGCAACAACTGCGGCAAGGCGCTGGATATCGCCCGCGTCGCCCGCGACATGCACGGCGGCAATGGCATCTCCGAGGAATTCCAGGTCATCCGCCACATGGTGAACCTGGAAACCGTCAACACCTATGAAGGCACCCATGACGTGCACGCCCTGATCCTGGGCCGCGCCCAGACCGGCCTGCAGGCGTTCTTCTGACGTGACCACGCCCCGGGCGGTTGCCATCGCGCGCCGCCCGGGGTTTTCCGTGACCATGCATCCCGCTGTCAGCCTGACGGCCCGCCCTTGTCAAACGCGGCAAGGCGCCATGGTGCCGGACCGGCCCGCGGCGCGACCGCCCTTCCCATCTTTGTGCCGGAAATATCCTCGGGGGTTTCCCAAGGGGGTGGAAAACCCCCTTGGGCGGGGGGTGCGGGGGGCTGGCCCCCCGCCGCGTGTCAGACCGTGACCGTCCAGGCCTGATAGCCATAGACCCAATCGGCATTCCCCTGGTTCTTCAGCCATTCGTTCGCCAGCGACGATTTCTGCACCTCGGCCGTGCGCGGGATGCGCGTCGCCTCATAGCGTTTCAGCGCCGCCGCGACTCCCCCGGTCTCGACCGTCTCGAGCGCGCGCGCCAGCACGACCGCATCCTCGATCGCCATGCAGGCGCCTTGCGCCATGAAGGGCACCATCGGATGCGCCGCGTCGCCCAGCACGGTGATCCGCCCGCGCGACCAGGCGGGCATCGGCGCACGCACGTGCAGCGCCGACCGGGTGACGCTGTCGCAGGCCTCCAGCAGCGCGCGGGCGTGGGGATGGAAATCGGCGTAATGGCCGCGCAACTCCGCGACATCGCCCGGCAAGGTCCAGCCCTCCTCGGCCCAACCGTCCTGCTTGTGGGTGGCAAAGACGAAGATTTCCTTGCCGTGGGTCAACGGGAAGGTGACGATCTGGCGATCGGCGCCCGGGCCCCACCATTTGGTAAAGGCGTCGAGATCCGGAATGCCCGCGCCCTTTTCGCGGTCGAAGACACCGCGCCAGCTGACCAGCCCGGTGAACTGCGGGTCATCGGGCCCGAACAGCGCCGTGCGCACGCGCGAATGGATGCCGTCCGCACCGATCACGACATCGCCGCGATGCTGGCTGCCGTCGCCCAGCGTGACCCAGGCGCCCGCGTCATCCTGCCCGACCTCGACCACCGCGGTTCCGAACCGCAGCACGCCGTCCGGAAGGGCCGCTTCGAGGGCCGCCAGCAGGTCGGCGCGATGGATCGTGAGCTGCGGCGCCCCATAGCGTTCCTCGGCCGCCGTGCTCATCGGCAGGCGCGAGGTTTCCTCGCCGGTGTCCCAGGTGCGGCTGATCCGGTGGGTCGGGCGCGCGGCATTGGCGCGCAGCGCCTCGCCCACACCCAGCCGGTCCAGCGCATGCACCGCGTTCGGTGTCAGGTTCACGTCGGCGCCCACCCTGCCGAACTGTCGTGCCTGTTCAAAGACGGTGACGCTGTGCCCCATGCGCCCCAGCGCAATGGCGGTGGCCAGCCCCCCCACGCCGCCGCCGCAGATCAAGACGTTCAACATCGGCCGGTTCCTTCAATTATGAACAGTTTGCCCAAAATAGATCATGTCGGATTTGATCCGTCAATGGGCGTTTCCGGCCTTGCCCGGCAAAACCGCGCCCGCCAGAGTGACCGAACCCTGACCGGAGCAGCCGCATGAGTGCCCATCGCCACCTGTTGTCACCCCTCGACCTGCGTGGCCGGACCTTGCGCAACCGCATCGTCTTTGGCGCGCATACCGCGAACATGGCCGAGGATGGCCTGCCCGGCGCCCGCTACCGGGACTATCTGCGCGAACGCGCCCTGGGGGGGGCCGGGATGATCGTGGCCGAGCCGGTGCCCGCCCACCGCACCGGCGTTCTGACGCGCGGCAATTTCCGGGCCGAGGACGACAGCATCATTCCCGCCTTTCGCGCCGTCACCGAGGCGGTGAAGTCCGAGGGCGCGACCATCATCCAGCAAATCTATCACATCGGTGGCCACGGCGATTCCGATCTCAGCTTTCAGCCCCATTGGTCGCCTTCGGGCCGCCCCTCGTATCACGACAGCGACGGGTCGCACGCGATGTCCGAGGGCGAGATCCTGGAACTGCTTGACGCGCACGCGGCCGCCGCCCACCGGGCCAAGGCCGCCGGTTTCGACGGGGTCGAGATCTGGGCCGCCTACAACAGCCTGATCGACCAGTTCTGGTTGCCCTGGTCGAACCGCCGCACCGACCGCTGGGGGGGCAGCCTGGAAAACCGCACCCGGTTCTCGCGCCTGCTGATCGACCGGATCCGCCGCGACTGTGGCGAGGATTTCATCGTCGGTCTGGCCATCAGCCATGACGCCACCTTTCAGCTGACCCTGCAGGCCGAGGCGCTGTGCGAACTGGTCGCGCTGCACGATGCGACCGGGCATGTCGACTATGTCACCTGTGGCGCCGGGTCCTATCTGGACTTCGGTCGCATCATTCCGCCGTTCACCGAACCCGATACCCTGACCGTGCCGATCACCGAACAGCTCAAGTCCGTGGTCCGGCACGCCCGGATCACCGCCGAGGCCGGGATCCGCACGCCCGATGTCGGCGAACAGGTGATCGCCTCGGGCGCGGCGGATCTGGTCAGCATCGTGCGCGGACAGATCGCCGACCCCCATCTGGCGCGCAAGACCACCGCCGGCCAGTCCGACCGCGTCCGCCCCTGCCTGAGCTGCAACCAGATGTGCTGGGGGCGGCGGTCGCGCGACTACTGGATTTCCTGCCTGATCAACCCGTCTTCCGGGCGTGAGGTCGAATGGGGCGGCGACCGGTTCACCCGCAGCGAGTCGCCCTGCCATGTGCTGGTCGTGGGCGGCGGCCCTGCCGGCATGGAGGCCGCCCGCGTCGCCGCCGAGCGCGGCCACCGCGTCACCCTGGCCGAGGCCCAGCCACAGTTGGGCGGCCAGTTCCGACTGGCCGGCCTGCAGCCCCGGCGGGCACAGATCCTGGACCTGGTGGCCTGGTTCGAGCGCGAACTCGCGCGCCTCGGGGTGGACCTGCGGCTCAACAGTTTCCTCGACGCCGAGGCGGTGCGCGACATCGGGGCCGACCGGGTGATCCTGGCCACGGGGTCGCTGCCGGACGAGGACGGCTTTCAGCGATGGCTTCCGCATCTCGATACCCTGCCCGGACTCGACCGTGGCGCCGTCTGGCCGGCCGAGGCCGTGATGCGCCGCGAGGCGCGCCTGGGGGACGCGGTGATCGTCTATGACGAGGGCGGCCACTGGAAGGGCACCGGAACCGCCTGGCATCTGGCCGAGGCCGGGCACAAGGTCACCATCGTGACCCCTGACGCGCATGTCGGAAAGGACCTGACCCGCACCGCCGCCGATGGCTATGCCCGCGCGCGGCTTGCGAAACTGGGCGTGCAGTTCAGGGTGGAAAGCGCGATCGCCGAATGGCTGGGCAACGGCGCCGGGGCCCGCGTGGTCAATCTGCTGGATGGCAGCGAAGACACCGTGCCGGCCAGCGCGCTGATCCTGGCAACCACCAATCGCGCCTTTGATCCCCTGTCCGAGGATCTGGCGGATCTGCGCCCGGTGCTGATCGGCGATGCGGCCGCGCCGCGTCTTGCACCCTACGCCTTTCACGAGGGGCGCAAGACCGCGCTTCAGATCGGCTGACCGGCGCAGCGAAGCGCGCCGCGCCCGCGCCTATTCGGCGGCGCGGGCGCGGCGTTTCAACAGGGGCGCCAGGTAATGCCCGGTATGGCTGGCCGCGATCCCGGCCACGTCCTCGGGCGTGCCCTCGGCCACGATGCGGCCACCGCCATCGCCGCCCTCGGGGCCGATATCGATGATCCAGTCGGCGGTCTTGACCACATCCAGGTTGTGTTCGATCACCACCACGGTGTTGCCCTGCTCGACCAGTTCGTGCAGCACTTCCAGCAGTTTGCGCACATCCTCGAAATGCAGGCCCGTGGTCGGCTCGTCCAGGATATAGAGCGTCCGGCCGGTCGAGCGCCGCGCCAGTTCCTTGGACAGTTTCACCCGCTGCGCCTCGCCGCCCGACAGGGTCGTGGCCTGCTGGCCGACCTTGATATAGCCGAGCCCCACCTGCATCAGCGCGTCCATCTTTTCGCGGATCGACGGAACGGCGGCGAAAAAGCCCTGTGCCTCTTCCACCGTCATGTCCAGCACATCCGAGATGGACTTGCCCTTGAACAGCACTTCCAGCGTCTCGCGGTTGTAGCGTTTGCCCTTGCAGGTCTCGCAGGTCACATAGACGTCGGGCAGAAAGTTCATCTCGATCTTCAGCACGCCGTCGCCCTGGCAGGCCTCGCAGCGCCCGCCCTTGACGTTGAAGCTGAAGCGGCCGGGCTTGTAGCCACGCGCCTTGGCCTCGGGCAGGCCCGCGAACCAGTCGCGAATCGGCCCGAACGCGCCGGTATAGGTCGCCGGGTTCGAGCGGGGCGTGCGGCCGATGGGCCGCTGGTCGATGTCGATCACCTTGTCCAGATGCTGCAAGCCCTGCACCGTCTCGCAGGGCGCGGGTGTCTGGCGTGCGCCGTTCAGCCGCATCGAGGCGGTCTTGAACAGCGTCTCGATGGTCAGCGTGGATTTGCCGCCGCCCGACACGCCGGTCACACAGACGAACTTGCCCAGCGGGAAATCGACGGTCACATCCTGCAGGTTGTTGCCCGACGCCTTGACCACCGTCACGGACTTGCCATTGCCCGGCCGGCGATGCGCGGGCACCTCGATCCGGCGGGCATCGGACAGGTATTGCCCGGTCAGGCTGCCGGGATCGGCCGCGATCTCGGCTGGCGTGCCCTGCGCGACCACCCGGCCGCCGTGGACGCCCGCGCCGGGGCCGATGTCCAGCACCCAGTCGGCGGTGCGGATCGCGTCCTCGTCATGTTCGACCACCAGGACGGTGTTGCCCTGATCGCGCAGGTTCCTGAGCGTCGTCAGCAACCGGTCGTTGTCGCGCTGGTGCAACCCGATCGAGGGTTCGTCCAGCACATACAGCACGCCCGTCAAGCCGCTGCCGATCTGCGAGGCCAGCCGGATCCGCTGGCTTTCCCCGCCTGAAAGCGTGCCCGCGGCCCGGCTGAGGGTCAGATAGTCGAGGCCCACATTGACCAGGAACCCCAGCCGTTCGCGGATTTCCTTCAGGATCGCGGTGGCGATCTGGGTCTTTTGCGTGTTCAGGTGGTCCGGCGCGCTCTCGATCCAGGCCAGGGCCTCCTTGATGGCCATTTCGGACACCTGGCTGATGTGCAGACCACCGATCTTGACCGCGAGCGCCTCGGGTTTCAGCCGCGCGCCGCCGCAGGTCGAACAGGGGCGGTTGTTCTGGTAGCGTTCGAATTCCTCGCGCACCCAGGCGCTGTCGGTTTCCTTCCAGCGGCGCTCCATGTTGGGGATCACGCCCTCGAACACGCGCGTCACCTGATACACGCGGCCCGCGTCGTCATAGCGGAACGGGATTTCCTCGCCGTCGGACCCCCACAACAGCACATGCTTGACCGGGTCCGGCAGATCGCGCCAGGGCTTCTTGGCGTCGAACCGGTAGTGTTTGGCCAGGGCCTCGATGGTTTGCAGGAAATACGGCGTCTTGCCCTTGCGCCACGGCGCGATGGCGCCATCCTCGAGACGCAGCAAGGCGTCGGGCACGACCAGCCGTTCGTCAAAGAACAGCTCGACCCCCAGCCCGTCGCAAGCCGGGCAGGCGCCGTAGGGCGCGTTGAAGCTGAACAGGCGCGGTTCGATTTCGGGGATCGTGAACCCGCTGACCGGACAGGCAAAATTCTCGCTGAAGGTGATGCGTTCGGGGGCCTCGCCCTCGGGCGCCTGGGCCATCTCGAGGATCGCGATGCCGCTTGCCAGGTCGAGCGCGGTGCGGAAGCTGTCGGCAAGCCGGGTTTCCATGCCGGGTCGCACGACGATCCGGTCCACGACGACGTCGATGTCGTGGCGGAATTTCTTGTCCAGCTCGGGCGGCGTGTCCAATTCGTGGAACACACCGTCCACCTTGACCCGCTGGAACCCCTGCTTCCTGAGTTCCAGCATCTCCTTCTTGTATTCGCCCTTGCGGTCCCGGACGATGGGCGCAAGCAAAAAGGCCCGCGTCCCTTCCTCCAGCGTCAGGACGCGGTCCACCATGTCCTGCACCTGCTGCGCCTCGATCGGCAGGCCGGTGGCGGGGGAATAGGGCGTGCCGGCGCGGGCGAACAGCAGGCGCATGTAGTCGTGGATCTCGGTCACGGTGCCGACGGTCGACCGCGGGTTCTTCGATGTCGTCTTCTGCTCGATGGAAATCGCCGGGCTCAACCCCGCGATATGATCGACATCGGGCTTTTGCATCATGTCCAGGAACTGCCGCGCATAGGCGCTGAGCGATTCGACATAGCGGCGCTGCCCTTCGGCATAGATGGTATCGAACGCCAGCGAGGATTTGCCCGAGCCCGAAAGCCCGGTGATCACCACCAGTTGATCGCGCGGGATATCGACATCCACCCCCTTGAGGTTGTGTTCGCGCGCGCCCCTGATCTCGATGAACTTCTGTTCCGCCATGCCCAAATCCCGCCCCGAGCCCCTGTGCGGGCGGCACCATAGCGGGAAAGCGGCGAGTCTCCAATGCGAAAAGCGGAACAAATCGTAAACCCGCGACCAGCCCGGCAAGAAGATGCCGCGGCGCGGAAAAACATATTCTTCATCTTGAATATTTTTTCAGACCTGCTATATCCCCGTCAACGCCACCTCCCACCCCCCAGGAGATACCGATGTTCAACTTCTTCAACAATCTCATGAACCAAGGCGCCGCCGTCGATCCGGCCGAGGCCGTCAAGGCCGTCGCCGAAAAGCGCGCGCTGGTGATCGACGTGCGCGAAGAGGATGAAGTGCGCCATTCCGGCAAGGCCAAGGGCGCGCTGAACCTGCCGCTGAGCCGCCTGCACATGACCGCCGACCCGCGCTCGGGTCATTTCGACAAGGCGCTGGCCAAGGCCCACAAGGACGGCAGCGCGATCTATCTCTATTGCGCGTCGGGCGCGCGTTCGGGCCGCGCGGCCGGCATCCTGCGCCAGCACGGGTTCGAAAACGTCCAGAACCTGGGCAACCTGAACACCTGGGCGCAAGGCGGCGGTCAGATCGTCCGCTGATCCCCGGCCCCTGGCAGAAACCGGCGCCGCGCTGTCCCAGCGCGGCGCTTTTTCGTGGGCCCTGCCCCGTTCGGTCCGGAAAGTGCCGGTTTCGGTCGCCTCTTGCAGGGTATTCGTGTTAGGGCTAAACGCCCCCACCGCGAACAGAGGGACCTCGGATGCTGAAAGTTCTCGCCTCGACCTGGGCCCTGCTGCTGGGGCTGATGTTGCTGATGCTGGGCAACGGGATGCAGGGCACGCTGCTGGGGATCCGTGGCGCGATCGAGAATTTCTCGACCACGCAGATGTCGGTGGTCATGTCGTGCTATTTCATCGGCTTCCTGTTCGGATCGCGCATGGCGCCCGAGATGATTCGCCGCGTTGGCCATGTGCGGGTCTTCGCCGCGCTGGGGTCGATGATCTCGGCGGTGCTGATCCTCTATGCGGCCGCGCCGCACTGGATCGCCTGGGCGTTGATGCGGGTGCTGATCGGGTTCTCGTTCTCGGGCGTGTATATCACCGCGGAAAGCTGGCTGAACAACGCCTCGACGAACGAAACGCGGGGACAGGCGCTGTCGCTCTATCTGATCGTGCAGATGATCGGCATCATTGCCGCGCAGGTCTTGCTGAACATGGCCGATCCGTCGGGGTATATCCTGTTCGTGATCCCTTCGGTTCTGGTGTCGCTGGCCTTTACGCCCATTCTGCTGTCGGTCTCGCCGGCACCGGCGTTCGACACCACCAAACCGCTGAGCTTTCGCGCGCTCTACCAGGCCTCGCCGCTGGGCTGCGTCGGCATGTTCCTGCTGGGCGGGATCTTTTCCGCCCAGTTCGGCATGGCCTCGGTCTGGGGGACACAGGCCGGACTGAACGTGCGGGACCTGTCGATCTTCGTGGCCTCGATCTATGTCGGCGGGCTGGTGCTGCAGTTTCCGATCGGCTGGTTCAGCGACCGCATGGATCGCCGCAAACTGATCCTGGCGCTGGCGATCGCGGGAACCGTGGTTCTTGCCGTGCCGGTGCTGACAGACGCCCCGTTCTGGCTGCTGATCGTCGTGGGCGCGCTGATGGGCGGCATTTCGAACCCGCTCTATTCGCTTTTGCTGGCCTATGTGAACGACTACCTCGACAGTTCGGACATGGCGGCGGCCTCGGCCGGGTTGATCTTCATCAACGGGGTCGGCGCGATCTCGGGGCCGATCGTCACCGGGTGGATGATGGGCGCGATCGGGCCCAGCGGGTTCTTCCTGTTCATGGCGCTGATCTTCGGTGTGCTGGCCTTGTATGCCGCCTGGCGAATGACGCAACGGCGCAGCACCCCGGAAGCGTCGGGCACCTATACCGCGATGTCGCCCACGGCCTCGGTCATTTCCGTCGAGGCGGCGCTCGAACGCTCGGAAACGGACAGCCCGCCCCACTGATCGCGCGCGCGGGCTTGACCCGTCGATCCCGTCAGCGCAGGCTGCGGAAAAGACGGGAGGAAATCATGGCGATCAGTGCGCGGGCCGAGGCGATCCTGGGCTACTGGAACGAATTGGGCCCGGCTGGCTGGTATGCCGGCGGGGCCGAGATCGACGGCGAGATCCGTCGCCGGTTCCTGAGCGACTGGACCGAGGCCCATGCCGGCGGCCTGAAATCCTGGCTGACCTGCGCCCCGGGCGTGCTGGCCTATCTGCTGCTGACCGACCAGTTCCCGCGCAACATGTTCCGTGACGAAGGCCGCGCGTTTGCCTCGGATCCGCTGGCGCGCCATGTCGCCACCTTTGCGTGGCACAAGAAGATCGACCTGGGCATCGACCCGCCGTTGCGGCAGTTCTTCTACCTGCCGCTGATGCACTCGGAATCGATCGTCGACCAGGATCGCTGCGTCGCCCTGTTCAAGGCCCGGATGCCCGACGCCGCGAACAACCTGCTGCACGCGCGCGCGCACCGCGAGGTCATCCGCCGCTTTGGCCGCTTTCCCTATCGGAATGCCGCGCTGGGCCGGCAGACCACCCCCGAGGAACAGGCCTTTCTGGACGGCGGATCCTATGGCGCGATCGTGCGCGAACTGGGCGGCTGATCGCCGGACGGAACTGCGTGATTGCGTCGGGCGGAAAGATAGTTTAATGCTCAACTAGTTTTTCAGCCAGAAGTGTCAGAGGAGCGCCCCATGGCCGAGCAGAGCTTTGATGTCGTTGTTGTCGGTGCCGGTCCCGGTGGCTATGTCGCGGCGATCCGCGCCGCGCAACTGGGACTGAAAACCTGCATCGTCGAACGCGAGCACCTGGGCGGCATCTGTCTGAACTGGGGCTGCATCCCGACCAAGGCGCTGCTGCGCTCGGCCGAGGTGTTCCACCTGATGCACCGCGCCAAGGATTTCGGCCTCAGCGCGCAGGGTATCGGCTATGACCTGGACGCCGTCGTGAAACGTTCGCGCGGGGTGGCGAAACAGCTGTCCGGCGGCATCGGCCACCTGATGAAAAAGAACAAGATCACCGTCGTGATGGGCACCGCCACCCTGCCCGCGCAGGGGGTGGTCAGTGTCGCCACGGACAAGGGCACCGAAACGCTGAAGGCCCCGAACATCATCCTGGCGACCGGCGCGCGCGCGCGCGAACTTCCCGGCCTGGAAGCGGACGGCGATCTGGTCTGGACCTACAAGCACGCGCTGGTGCCGAAGCGGATGCCGAAGAACCTGCTGGTCATCGGATCGGGGGCGATCGGCATCGAATTCGCCAGTTTCTTCAACACGCTGGGCGCCAAGACCACCGTGGTCGAGGTGATGGACCGCGTGCTTCCCGTCGAGGACGCCGAAATCGCCGGCTTTGCGAAGAAGCAGTTCGAAAAGCAGGGCATGGTCATTCGCGAAAAGACCACGGTCAAGAAGCTGGACCGCGCGAACGGCAAGGTCACGGCGCATCTGGAATCGAACGGCAAGATGGAAACGGCCGAGTTCGACACCGTGATCTCGGCGGTCGGCATCGTCGGCAATGTCGAGAACCTGGGCCTGGAAGCCCTGGGCGTGACCATCGACCGAACCCATGTGGTGACAGACGCCTATTGCCGCACCGGGGTGCCGGGTCTCTATGCGATCGGCGATATCGCCGGCGCCCCCTGGCTGGCGCACAAGGCCAGCCACGAGGGGGTGATGGTCGCCGAGGTGATCGCGGGTCAGCATCCCCATCCGATCAAGCCGAACAGCATCGCCGGCTGCACCTATTGCCATCCGCAGGTGGCGTCGGTCGGGCTGACCGAGGCGAAGGCGCGGGAAGCGGGCCATGACGTCAAGGTCGGGCGCTTCCCCTTCATCGGCAACGGCAAGGCCATCGCCCTGGGCGAGCCCGAGGGCCTGGTGAAAACGGTGTTCGACGCGAAGACCGGCGAATTGCTGGGCGCCCACATGGTCGGCGCCGAAGTGACGGAGCTGATCCAGGGCTATGTCATCGGGCGCACGCTGGAAACAACCGAGGAGGACCTGATGCACACGGTCTTCCCGCATCCCACGCTCAGCGAAATGATGCACGAAAGCGTTCTTGACGCCTACGGTCGGGCGCTGCATTTCTGACAGCCGGCAGCGGGGCGACCAGCCCCGCCCGTCCGCAGATTCCGGCGTTCAGGGAAGCAGCAGGGACGCGTCGCCATAGGAAAAGAAGCGATAGCGCGCGGCGACCGCGTGATCATAGACGCTGCGGATCGTTTCCTGCCCCATCAGGGCCGACACCAGCATCAGCAGTGTCGATTTGGGCAGGTGAAAATTCGTCATCAACCCATCGACGGCGTGGAACCGGAACCCGGGATAGATGAAGATATCGGTTTCGCCGCGCCACGGCTCGACCCGGCCGGACCGCGCCGCGCTCTCGACCAGCCTGAGCGCCGTGGTGCCGACCGCGATGACCCGCCCGCCCGCCTGACGTGTGGCGTTGATCTCGTTGGCGGCACGCGGCGTGACCTCGCCCCATTCCGCGTGCATCTTGTGGGTTTTCACGTCCTCGACCTTGACCGGCAGAAAGGTGCCAGCACCGACGTGCAGCGTGACCTCGGTCATCGCCACACCCGCCGCGCGCAACTGATCCAGCAGCGCCTGATCGAAATGCAGGCTGGCGGTCGGCGCGGCCACCGCGCCGGTTTCCCGGGCAAAGACCGTCTGGTAATCCGTGCGATCCCGGTCATCCGCGGGGCGCCGGCTTTCGATATAGGGTGGCAGCGGCATCCGCCCCGCCTGGTCCAGCGCGGCGTCGAACGCGGGCCCCGTCAGGTCGAAATCCAGCACCGCGTCTTCGGCAGCGCGGCTGCGGACGGTCGCTGTCAGCCCCGCGCCGAAATCGACCCGGTCCCCGGGCGCCAGCTTGCGCAGGGGCCGCGCCAGAACGCGCCAGCCGCCGCCGGCCTCGGGTGCGATCAGCGTCGCCTCGATCCGGGCGCGGCCTGACCCGTCGGCGGTTTCGCGCATCCGCGTGCCGAACAGCCGCGCGGGGATCACGCGGGTATTGTTCAGCACTAAACGATCCCCGGGGCGCAGAATCTGCGGCAGATCCGCGACCTGCCGGTCGTGCATCGTCTGCCCCTGAACCAGCAAGAGCCGCGCGGCCGGACGGGGCCGCACCGGACGGGTCGCGATCAGGTCCTCGGGCAGATCGAAGTCGAAATCGCTGAGTTTCATGGTCGTCCCCGAATTTGCCGCCGTGCCCCCTTTATCCCCGCGACAGGCCGGTTACAACAAAGGGACGTCAAGGAGGACCGGACATGCAGATTGGCGACCTCGCCCCCGATTTCACCGCCCCCACCCAGGATGGCAGCACGGTCACGCTGTCCGACCTGCGCGGCGGGCCGGTGGTGGTCTATTTCTACCCCAAGGACGACACCCCCGGCTGCACCACCGAGGCGCTGGATTTCACCGCGCTGGCGGACGCGTTTGCAGCCGCGGGGACGCGCGTGATCGGCATCAGCAAGGACAGCGTCGCCAGGCACGGGAAATTCACCGAAAAACACGGTCTGGGCGTCACGCTGGTCTCGGACGAGGACAGCGACATCTGCGAACGCTATGGCGTCTGGGGCGAAAAGAAGAACTATGGTCGCACCTATATGGGGATCACCCGCACGACGGTCCTGATCGACGCCCAGGGCCGGATCGCGCAGCTGTGGTCCAAGGTGCGGGTCGCAGGGCACGCGCAGGCGGTGCTCGAAGCGGTTCGCGCGCTCTGACCCTGCCCTTGCCTGATACTGACAGGCGGGGTATCAGGTCCGCCGAAGGCGCGGCCCGCAAAGGCGTCCGGCGCCCCGTGATGACACAGGTGATCCATGCGCGCAGAAACCCAGTCCACCATCGAGGCGATCCGCAAGACGCTGACGCTGCTGGCGCAGCGCATGGACTGGGAAACCGCCCGGCATCGGCTGGAAGAGTTCGACGCCATGATCGAGGATCCGAACCTGTGGAACGATCCGGCGCGCGCGCAGTCCCTGATGCGGGACCGACAGCAGTTGATGGATGCGGTCGGGACCTATGAGAGCATCTCGCGCGATCTGAACGACAATGTCGAGCTGATCGAAATGGGCGAGATGGAGGGTGACAAGGATATCGTCGCCGAGGCCGAGGCCGCCATCAAGGCCCTGGGAGAAAAGGCCGAGGCCAAGGAACTCGAGGCGCTGCTGGACGGCGAGGCGGACGCCAACGACACCTTCCTCGAAATCAACGCCGGGGCCGGCGGAACCGAGGCCTGCGACTGGGCACAGATGCTGCAACGGATGTATATCCGCTGGGCCGAACAGCACGGCTACAAGGTCGAACTGCAAGCCGAGGAAGCGGGCGGCGAGGCCGGCATCAAGTCCTGCGCCTACAAGATCAGCGGTCACAACGCCTATGGCTGGCTGAAATCGGAATCCGGCGTGCACCGTCTGGTGCGGATCTCGCCCTTCGGCAAGGGCACGCGCGAGACGTCTTTTGCCTCGGTCTGGGTGTATCCGGTTGTCGATGACAACATCGAGATCGACATTCAGGACAAGGATATCCGTATCGACACCTATCGGTCCTCGGGCGCGGGCGGGCAGCACGTCAACACCACCGACTCGGCGGTGCGGATCACCCACCTGCCTACGGGAATCGTTGTCACCAGTTCGATGAAATCGCAGCACCAGAACCGCGAGATCGCCATGAATGCGCTGAAATCGCGGCTGTATGAACTGGAACTGCGCAAACGGACCGAAGCGATCGAGGCGCAGCATGACGCCAAGGGCTCGGCCGGCTGGGGCAACCAGATCCGCAGCTATGTCCTGCAACCCTATCAGATGGTGAAGGACCTGCGCACACAGCACGAAACCTCGGACACGCAGGGTGTGCTGGACGGCGACCTGGACGGGTTCATGGCGGCGACGCTGGCGATGCAGGTCGCCGGCAAGAGCCGCGCCGACGCGCAGGGCGAATGACGCGGCGGCGCCGGGCCGCTTACAGTTTCAGATCCGGAATGTAGCGCCGCAGACGCGCGAAATCCTGCCCGTTGACGCGGGCATCCTCGCGGTGACGGGTGGCGGCTTCGATCCGGGCAATGGCGTCCAGATCCTTGACGAGAGCAATGGCAGCAGCGCGGGTCATGATCGGTCCTCGTGGTTCGGCGTTCATGAGGTAAGAACGTCCGACCCCATCAAAGCGTTCAAAATCAGTTTGCGTCATGGGAAGGACCGCGCCGCTTTCCCCCTTGGGACCGCACGCGGCGATTGATCGCAGGCCGCAACCTGCTAGCCTGATCGCGCGCGCGACCGCACGAGGGAGGTATCATGTCAGACGTCACACCGGGCCACGCCCCGCCATCCGTCATCCCCGAACCGGCCAACCTGACGCCCGGCGACCTGCGCGCGGTGCTGGCGGCCGGCTGGCGCGACTTCGCGCGCGCGCCGCTCTATGGCGTTCTGTTCAGCGCGGTCTATGTGCTGGGCGGGGTGATCATGTATGCGATCTTTTCGGCGGCGGCGGCGGAATACTGGTTCATTCCGATCGCGGTCGGCTTTCCGATCCTTGCCCCCTTTGCGGCCACCGGTCTTTACGAGGTCAGCCGACGTCTGGAAACGGGGGAAGCCCTGGGCCTGGGATCGGTCTTTGGGGTGATCTTCGCGCAAAAGGACCGGCAGGTCCCCTCGATGGCGATGTTCATCCTGCTGGTTTTCATGTTCTGGGTGTTCATGGCGCACACGATCTTTGCGCTGTTCTTCGGTCTGCAACCGATCACCCAAAGCACCTGGTCGATGCTGATGACCGGCAACGGCGCCATCATGCTGCTGGTCGGATCGGTCATCGGCGGGATCATGGCCGCCATGTTCTATGCGCTGACGGTGGTCAGCCTGCCGCTGATCCTGGACCGCGAGGTCGATTTCATCACCGCCATGATCACCAGCTTCAGCTGCGTGACCCGGAACCCCGGGGTGATGGGTCTATGGGCCGTCCTGATCGCCATCGCGCTGTTCGTGGGGATGGTGCCGCTGTTCCTGGGGCTGTTCATCGTGCTGCCGGTCTTTGGCCATGCGACCTGGCATCTGTATCGCCGGCTGCTACCGCCCGGAAGCTGACGGTCCGATCGCCGGAAACGAAACCGGGGGGCCAAGGCCCCCCGATCCTGTTTGCCCTGACCGGCGCTTACTGCGCGGCCTTGGTATCCATCGGCGGCTTCGGCACCGGGCGCGAGGGCGCCCCTTCGGCCTGCGCGGGGCGCGGCTGCGGGGCTGCGGCCGGTTGCGGCGCGGCGGCGGCGGCCGGACGGGTGGCGGCGGCGGGCTGCGACGGCGCCGGCTGGGCGCTGGCCTGCGCGGACTTCGCCGATGCCAGCGGATCGTCCTGCCGCTGAACCGAGCCTTCGAAATGGGCGCCCGATTCGATGGCGATCGTCTTGTGGATGATGTCGCCTTCGACCCGCGCGGTCGAGGTCAGACGCACCTTCAGGCCGCGAACCCGGCCGATCACGCGGCCATTGATGACGATGTCATCGGCGACGATCTCGCCGCGGATGGTGGCGCTTTCGCCGACGGTCAGCAGATGCGCGCGGATGTCGCCATCGACCACACCCTCGATCACGATATCGCCCGACGTGCGCAGGTTCCCGGTGACCTGAAGATCGGCCGACAGCAGCGACGCGCCAGGCTTGGCCTTGGGCGCGGTCGAGGCCGACATGCCGCCCGAGCCTCCCAGATCCAGGGACGGGCGCGGCACCGAGGTCGAAACCGGAGCCTGGCTGCTGGTCTCGGGCGCGCGCGGCGCCTCGGGTCGCCCTGCGGTTTCGTTGATCCTGGTCTTAGAAAACATTCTGTGCTGCCCTTATATAGGTCATTGGGTTGATGGGTCTGCCGCCAACTCGAATCTCGTAGTGCAGGTGAGTGCCGGTAGACCGGCCCGTGCTGCCCATACCACCGATCGTATCCCCGCGCGAGACCCTTTGGCCCTGCCTCACAGCGATGCTATTGAGGTGGCCATAGCGCGTCTCGAAGCCAAAGTCGTGCTGGATGATGACGACATTGCCATAGCCGTTCTGGCGCCCGGCAAAGCTGACGACACCATCCGCCGTGGCGTGGATCGGCTGCCCGCGCGATCCGGACAGGTCCATGCCTTCGTGCATGCTGCGCCGGCGCGTGACGGGGTTCACCCGGCTGCCAAAGGGCGAGGTGATGTGAATCGACGGAATCGGCTGGGCGAACGGTGTGCGTTGCAGCGCGACGCGATAGGTGTCGATCTCGGCCAGCGCCGACAGCACCGAATTCGCCCGCACCTCGTCGCTCATCGGGTCCATGCTGCCCGAGGTCGAGATCGAGATGGGCGTCAGCGAGGCCGAGCGCGTCTGATACCCGGCGCGCACCTGCTGCAGGATCGAATCGACCGACAGGCCCGCCGCGCTGAACATCCGTTCGAGCGGCTGCATCGACGTTTCGACCGCATCCTCGAGCTGCGAGAAGATCCGCGTGTTGCGGTCCTGGATCAGGCGATATTCCATCGCCAGGTGCTGGATCTGTTGCGCCGTGTTGTCGGCCAGCGTCCGGGCGGCCTCGCGCTCGTCGGCGGTCTGGTTCAGCGCGGTCAGCATGAAGTCGAGGGTCTGCTCGACGTCCGACAACTGGGCGTTTGTGGCGATGAGCTGGCTGTTCGCATCGGTCGATTCCAGATCGGCCAGCCGCGTCGTCGCCTGATCGCGCTGATCGAGCGCGGTGCGCAGCGATGTCTGAAGCGCGTCGATCCCGCGCGCCAGTTCGGCGTTGCGCTGTTCGCTGGCCAGGATCGTCGCCTGCATCGAGGCCACCCGATCCATCGCCTCGCCATAGCGTTGATGCGCGGCCTGGGCCTCGGCCCCGGCGCGATCACGCTGCGCGGCCAGTTCGTTCAGGCGTTCCTCGAAATAGGTCTGTTCGCGCCGGGCGCTTTCGCGCAGGTCGTTCGAGCCGACCACATCGAAGAACAGGATCGATGTCGCGATCAGGCTCCAGGCCATGTAACTGGCGGTCCCTGTCAGGATGACGGCCTGCGCGACCGGGCGCAGCCGCACGAAGCGCGTGCTCGTATCCGAGCGCAGAAACAGACGCTTTTCCGGCAGATACCGTTCCAGCGCGGCGTTCAATCGGTCGATCCAGCCCCTCACATGTCCCCCTTGCGAGTCGCGGCAGTTCATGGGCCCCGCGCGCGGGGGCGCGTGGCTTTCGTGCAACTGTTACCGACCAACCGTTTCCCGGGCAACCTTTTTGAAACCTGTTGCATCGCCGCATCGTCCGGCGACCTGCGGATTCGGCGGAAAACCGCCCAAGGTTCCGTCTTCCCCGAGGCTTAGCGCGAGAATCGGGTCGCGTTCGCCGGGTGTTCCTCGGCCAGCGGCCAATAGAAATCGGGGGGAATCCCGGCTTCGGCCCGCTTTTCCTCGTTGAACGGGGGCTTCAGCGCGCCGTGGAAATACCGCCGCACCAGATCATGAAACGCATCCTTGGGGTCCAGATCGGCACGCCCGCACAGGAAGTGGAACCATTTCGATCCATAGGCCACATGGCTGACCTCTTCGGCATAGATGGTTTCCAGCGCGGCGACGGCATTGTCGACCCCGGCCTTGCGGAACAGGTCGATCATGCCCGGCGTCACATCCAGGCCCCGCGCCTCGAGCACCATCGGAACCACGGCGAGGCGCCCCAGGAAATCGGACTTGGTATCCGCGGCCGCCCGCCACATGAAGGCATGGGCGGGCAGCGCGCCATAGTGCGAGCCCAGGCTCTCAAGCACATCGCAGACCAGGTTGAAATGCTTGGATTCCTCGGCCGCCGACTTGACCCAGTCATCGTAGAAACCGGGCGGCATCCGGGTCTCGGTGAAGCGCGCGATGATGTCCCAGTGCAGATCGACGGCGTTCAGTTCGATATGCGCGACGGCGTGCAGCAAGGCGATCCGCCCCGCGGCCGACCCGGGGCGCCGGCGGGGCATGTGCCGGGGATCCAGCAACGCGGGCTGATCCGGGCGGGCGGGGAAATCCGGCGCCACGGCGGCACCGATCGGCATGGGCTGCCCGGCGGCACGGCTGGCGAACCAGGCCTCGGCGCAGCGATGGGACAAGGCGGTTTTCGCGCGGCCGTCCGCCGTGGTCAGGACGGCCACGGCGCATTCGGCCAGGGTCGCGGGCAGGACACTCATTCGTCGGCCAGCGCGATCAGGGCGGCACCTGCTTCGACTTGCTGGCCCGCGGCGGCGAGGACCTCGGCCACGGTGCCGTCCCGGCCGGCGGTCAGCGTGTGCTCCATTTTCATCGCCTCGAGGATTGCCAGCCGCGCACCCTTTTCGACCACGGCCCCCGGCGCGACGAAAACCGCCTTGACCAGGCCGGGCATGGGGGCCAGCACGACGCCGGCACCCGCGCCCTGATCCTGATCGCGCGCCAGTGGATCGGGCAGCGTGAAATGCACCGTCGTCGCGCCAAAGACCGACACGGTCGCACCGAGCCTGAGCGCCACGCCCGGCGCCCGATGCCCGGCGATCCACCACTGACCCCCACGGTGTTCGGCAGCAAGGTCGGTGTCGTCCACGCGCACCGTCCAGCCCGCGCCCGTGCGCGCCACCGCGCAGCGGTGCACGGTATCGCCCCGGTGCAGCGTGACGGCCTGCCAGAGCGGCGTCCACAGCGTGAACCCCTGCCCCGGTGCGACCCCCAGCGCGGTCAGTGCCGCGAGCGCCACGGTTTCGCGCCGCAGCGCGGGCGGCGCGGTCAGGGCCGACAGGTCGCGGCCGATCAGGCCGGTGTCCACCTGCCCCGTGGCAAACCCAGGGTGGCGGGCCAGCGCGCCCAGAAAATCGAGGTTCGTCACCGATCCCGCGACCTGTGTCGCCGCGAGCGCCGCCGACAACCGCGCCAGCGCCACCGCGCGTGTCGGACCGTGCACGACGATCTTGGCGATCATCGGGTCATACCAGGGGCTGATCGTGTCGCCCTGGCGCACACCGGATTCGATGCGCGCGCCCTCGGGAAAAGCCAGATGGTCCAGCGTGCCGGTGGCGGGCAGGAACCCGGCTGGCACGTCCTCGGCATAGAGGCGCGCCTCGAAGGCGTGGCCACGGATGGTCAGGTCCTCTTGCCTGGACGGCAGGGATTCGCCCGCCGCGACGCGGATCTGCCATTCGACCAGATCGACGCCGGTGATTTCCTCGGTCACGGGATGTTCGACCTGCAGGCGCGTGTTCATTTCCATGAACCAGAACCCGTCGGGCCTGAGCCCCTGCGCGCCATCGACGATGAATTCGACCGTGCCGGCGCCCTTGTAGCCGATGGCCTCGGCGGCACGCACCGCCGCTTCGCCCATGGCGGCCCGCATCGCGTCGGTCATGCCGGGCGCGGGCGCTTCCTCGATCACCTTCTGGTGGCGGCGCTGCAGGGAACAGTCGCGCTCGAACAGATGCAGCGCATGGGTGCCGTCGCCGAACACCTGGACCTCGATATGGCGGGGTTGCTGGATGTATTTCTCGATGAGGACGGCGGCATTGCCAAAGGCGGTCGCTGCCTCGCCCTGGGCCGAGGCCAGCGCATCCGCGAAATCGGCGGCCCGTTCGACCAGGCGCATGCCCTTGCCGCCGCCCCCGGCGACCGCCTTGATGAGGACCGGATAGCCGATCGCATCGGCCTGGGTCTGCAGATGGGCGGGGTCCTGGTTCGGGCCCATGTAGCCCGGCACCACGGGAACGCCGGCCTTGTCCATCAGCGCCTTGGCCGCGTCCTTTAGGCCCATCGCCCGGATCGCCCGGGCCGACGGACCGATGAAGGTCAGACCGGCCGCTTCGACCGCCTCGACGAAATCGGGGTTCTCGCTGAGAAAGCCATAGCCGGGGTGGATCGCCTGGGCGCCGGTCTCGATCGCGGCGGCGATGATGCGCTCGGCGCGCAGATAGCTGTCGGCGGGCCGAGGGCCGCCGATGTGGACGGCCTCGTCCGCCAGCGCGACATGCAGCGCCAGGGCGTCGGCGTCGGAATAGACCGCGACGGTGCGCAGCCCCATGGACCGGGCGCTGCGGATCACCCGGCAGGCAATCTCGCCGCGGTTGGCGATCAGGATCGTGTCGAACATGGCGAGGCTCCTGTCAGAACGGCCGACAGGCGCAGGGATCGGACCCGGCGCCGGTGGATTGAAATCGGAGAGAGGGGGCAATGCCGGCGCCTCGCGCCGGGCAAACCGCAGATCGGGGGCAGCGCCGGGCCGCCCGCGCTGTCAATCGCAGATGTCGCGCGCCGGCCCTTGCAAGGCCCGGTTGACGGATTCCCCATCCGCGAATGCCAGCGCCACGTTCTGTCCCGGACGCATGGTGAACCGCAGGTCGCTGGCCAGCCACAGCCGGGCGCGCAGCATGACGCTGGCCTTGAGGCCGGCAAGCGCCTCGGACAGGCAGCGGGCGCCCAGAATCGGCGGCGACTGAACGCCCAGCAACTGCACCGCCACCACCCCGTTCGAGGGTTCGGATTGCGCCGTGCCGCTGGCCGCGGGCAGGATCGAGGCCCGCCGCAGCGCGCCCCCTTCGTCCATCTGATCCGCGCATTGCAGGAGAACCGTGTTGCCGTCCTGCACGCGCAACAGCCGGCAGCCCGTGCCGTCCGTGGTGCGCAGGCCGGTCACGACATCCATAACGGGCGGAATCAGCAACAGAATGACCGGCAGCAGCAGGGCCCAGCGACGCGAAAACCGTCTGCCCGGCAGTTTCGGCCTGCGGCGCGCCCGCCCTTGCTGTTCCACCGGACCAAATGGGTCGCCACGCCCAAGGGCCCTGGGCGCAGAACGATGAACAAGGAAACGGGACACGATAGCCATGGTCCGAGTCCTGCCTGCACAATCTGGCAGAACTTGGGCGCTTAGCCCCTGAAAAGCGGCGTTTTTCGGTCACATTCTGAACACGCCGAAGCGCGTCTCCCCGATCGGAGCGTTCAGCGCGGCCCCCAGCGACAGCCCGAGGACCTGCCGCGTGCGGCGCGGGTCGATGATCCCGTCATCCCACAGCCGGGCCGAGGCATAGAGCGGGTGCGACTGACGCTCGAACATCTCGATTGTCGGGCGCTTGAAGGCGGCTTCGTCCTCGGCGCTCCAGGTGCCGCCGGCGCGTTCGATCCCGTCGCGCCGCACGGTCGCCAGCACCCCCGCCGCCTGTTCGCCCCCCATCACCGAAATGCGCGCATTGGGCCAGGTCCACAGGAATCGCGGCTGATAGGCGCGCCCCGACATGCCATAGTTCCCGGCGCCGAAACTGCCGCCCACAAGCATCGTGATCTTGGGCACCGAGGTCGTGGCAACCGCCGTCACCATCTTGGCGCCGTGGCGCGCGATGCCTTCGTTCTCGTATTTGCGGCCGACCATGAATCCGGTGATATTCTGCAGGAAAACCAGCGGGATGCGTCGTTGGCTGCACAGCTCGACGAAATGCGCGCCCTTGATCGCGGCTTCGCTGAAAAGAACGCCGTTGTTCGCCACGATCCCCACCGGGCAACCCTGCACATGGGCAAAGCCGGTGACCAGCGTTTCCCCGAAGCGCGGCTTGAACTCGTCAAAGCGCGAGCCGTCGACCACGCGGGCGATCACCTCGCGGATGTCATAGGGCGTGCGCAGATCGGCGGGCACCGCCCCCAGGATCTCGTCGGGGTCATAGGCGGGATCCTCGGGCGATTGCCATTGCACGGTCTCGGGCTTGCGCCTGTTCAGGTGGCCGATGGCGCGGCGCGCAAGCGCCAGCGCGTGCGCGTCATCCTCGGCCAGATAGTCGGCGACCCCCGAAAGCCGCGTATGCACGTCGCCACCGCCCAGATCCTCGGCCGAGACGATCTCGCCGGTCGCGGCCTTGACCAGCGGGGGACCGGCCAGAAAGATCGTGCCCTGGTTCCTGACGATGATCGTCACGTCGGACATCGCCGGCACATAGGCCCCGCCCGCCGTGCACGACCCCATCACCACGGCGATCTGCGGGATGCCGCGCGCCGACATGTTGGCCTGGTTGTAGAAGATCCGGCCGAAATGGTCGCGGTCCGGAAAAACCTCGTCCTGGTTGGGCAGGTTGGCACCGCCCGAATCGACCAGATAGACGCAGGGCAGGTTGTTTTCCGCGGCAATTTCCTGCGCGCGCAGGTGTTTCTTGACCGTCATCGGATAATAGGTGCCGCCCTTCACGGTGGCGTCGTTGCACACCACCATGATGTCCTGCCCCATCACCTGGCCGATACCGGTGATGACCCCTGCCCCGGGTGCCGCGCCGTCATACATGTCATGGGCCGCAGTCGCGCCGATCTCGAGAAAGGCGCTGCCCGGGTCCAGCAGGTTCGCCACCCGTTCGCGCGGGGGCATCTTGCCACGGGCGACATGGCGCGCGACGGATTTCTCGCCGCCGCCGGCCGCGGCCATGGCCGCCGCCCGGGCGACCAGGTCCAGCGCCTGCAGATGCGCGGTGCGGTTGGCCTTGAAGGCGTCCGAACCGGTGAGGATCTGGGATTGCAGTTTCATCGGGTTTCCTCCAGCGCGCGGCGCTTCAGTTCCTTGCGGATGATCTTGCCCGTCACGGTCATCGGCAGCGCGGCGTCAAAGCGGATCTCGCGCGGGACCAGATGGGCGGACAGACGGGTTCGGACATGGGTTTGCAGATCGGCCCCGGTGGCGTGCGCGCCCTCTTTCAGCACCACATGGGCACGGATGCGTTCGGTGCGCTCGGGGTCCGGCACGCCGATCACCGCGGCCAGCGCGACATCGGGATGCCTGAGCAGGCAATCCTCGATCTCGGACGGGCCGATCCGGTAGCCGGCCGAGGTGATCACGTCATCCTCGCGCCCGACAAAACGCAGATAGCCGTGCTCCCATTGGCCACGGTCGCCCGTCAGCATCCAGTCGCCGCGGAACTTGGCCGCGGTTTCGGCGGGCTTGTTCCAATAGCCCAGGAACATCGAGGCCGACCCGCGCCGCACCGCGATGTCGCCCTCCTCCTCCGGGCCAAGGGGGCCTGCGGGGCCGAGGACGGCCAGATCATGCCCGGGCACCGGCTTGCCGATGCAGCCCGGGCGTGGCGGGAACAGGCTGGCGGCGGAACTGGCGATCATGTTGCATTCGGTCTGGCCGTAGAATTCGTTGATCGTCAGGCCAAAGGCGCGGCGGCCCCAGTTCAGCATCTCGGCCCCCAACGGTTCGCCGCCCGAGGCCACCGACCGCAGCCCGGGCAACGCCATGTCGGCCGCTTTCAGCATCTTCAGCGCGGTCGGCGGGAAAAAGACATTGCGCACCTTGCCGGCGGCGATCACCGACCGGGCGGCCTGGGGGGTGAATTTGGGCAGGCGGGCGGCGACCACCGGCACCCCCAGCGCCAGCCCGGGCATGAGCACGTCGAAAAGCCCGCCGATCCAGGCCCAATCGGCCGGTGTCCACAACACATCGCCGGGTTGACCCAGCCGGTCGTGGCTGATCTCGACCCCGGGAAGATGGCCGGTCAGCACCCGATGGCCATGCAGCGCCCCCTTGGGTGCGCCGGTCGTGCCCGAGGTATAGATCAGCACCGCGGGGTCCTCGGGCCCGGTGACAACCGGGGCGATGGCGGCGTCCGGCAATGCCAGGGCTTCGGGCACATGGGTGCGCACGCCCGCCGGCAGGCTGGCGGCACCCTGGGGGTCGGTCACCACATGCACGGCACCGGAATCGGCCAGCCGCACCTCCAGCGCATCGGGGCCGAACAGCTTGAACAGCGGCAGGCTGATCGCGCCCAGCGTCCAGGCCGCCAGATGGGCGGCGGCACACCACGCATCCTGCGCCCGCAACACGCCCAGGCGGTCGCCGGGGCGCAGGCCCGCCGCGCGCAGATGCGACGCCAGCGCCCGGGTCATGCGGGCCAGGTCCCCATACGAGATGTCGCGCCGGGTTTCGCCGGACAGGTCGATGATCGCGACGCGATCGGGTTGATCCAGCCAATCGAAACAGGCCTGCCGCGCCATGTTGATCTGCGCGGGCAACTGCCAGTGAAATCCCCGGGTCAGGGCGTCATGATCCCCGGTCTGCGCAAGTATCGGACGCATCAGTCGCTCCTCGTCCGTTCTTCCAGCCACAGCGCATGCCGCGCGGTCAGGCGCAGGTCGCAGTCCGCCTGCTCGAATCCTGCGTGGATCCCGTCCCATTGCGCCATCCGCCACGCGCAGGCGGCATCGCGATAGGCGGCAAAGCCTGTCTCGATCGCATCTAGGGTCGGCACCGGGTCGGGCCAGCCCAGCCGTGCCGCGCGCGCGGCGACCTGGGGGGCCTGCGCGCGCAACACGTTGAGCGCCCCCTCGGCCCGGGCGCGCCAATAGGCGGTCTCGGCACCGGCGCACACCCCCTGCGCCATGGCGCCCGCGGCATCGACGCACTGGCGCGCGGCCTGCCCGATGCAGGCCTCGGTCCGGCAGGCGTCCAGCAGCGCGGCATCGACCGAGGGCATGTCCTCTTGCGCGTGCGCGGGCCAGGCCGCCAGCAGCAACAGGACCCCGGGACGCATCAGTCCCCCCCCAGCGCCCGGTAAAGCGCGCGCAGCTCGAAGGTGCGTTCAGCGGTCATGCGCAGGACACATTGCGCGCCGGAGATCTGCCGCAGGCTTCCGCCGCCATGGAGGGCGTAAGCCATCGCGCAATTGGCGTCGCGAAAGGCGATCCAGGCCCGTTGCGCGGCGCGCAGCCGGTCCGCGCGCACCGCATGATCCGGCTGGTCGGCCCCATCGACGCGGGCGGCCTCGGTGCGGGCACGGGTGTATTCCTCGTTCAGCAGCCGGTCCCAGCCGTCGTGCTCGGCCAGCAGGCACTCCATCTGGCGCACGGTGGTGTGGCCATCCGGCGTCGCCTCCATGCAAAAGCGCGCGGTATTGCCGATGCAGTCGCGATCGCCGATTTCCAGGCACTCGACCGCGCCAGCCGCCGCCCGGTCCAGCGGCGCGTCCGCCCAGGCGGCGCCCGGCGCCAGCACGGCGAGCGCGAGCGCGAGCGCCTTCATTCCATCGCGCCCATCATCTCGCGGCCCACCAGCATCCGGCGGATTTCCGAGGTGCCCGCGCCGATCTCCATCAGTTTGGCGTCACGGAACAGCCGCGACACCACCGAATCGTTCATGAACCCGGCCCCGCCCATCGCCTGCACCGCCTGGTGCGCCTGCACCATCGCCTGTTCGCTGGCATAGAGCACGCAAGCCGCCGCATCCTGGCGCGTCACCTCGCCCCGGTCGCAGGCCTTGGCGACCTCGTAGACATAGGCCCGGGCCGAGTTCATCGCCGTATACATGTCGGCGATCTTGCCCTGCATCAGCTGGAAATTCCCGATCGGCTGGCCGAACTGCTTGCGGTCGCGCAGATAGGGCATCACCTCGTCCAGGCAGGCCGCCATGATCCCCGGCCCGATCGCGGCCAGCACCACGCGCTCATAGTCGAGCCCCGACATCAGCACCCGCACGCCCTTGCCTTCCTCGCCGAGGATGTTCTCGAACGGAACCTCGACATCCTCGAACACCAGTTCGGCGGTGTTCGATCCGCGCATTCCCATCTTGTCGAAATGGGCGCTGGTCGAAAAACCCGTCATCGTCTTTTCGATCAGAAAGGCCGTGATACCCCTGGACCCCGCCGCCGGGTCGGTCTTGGCATAGACCACCAGGGTGTCGGCATCGGGACCGTTGGTGATCCAGTATTTGGTGCCGTTCAGCACGAAACGGTCGTTCTTCTTTTCCGCGCGCAGACTCATCGAAACCACGTCCGAGCCCGCGCCCGCCTCGGACATCGCCAGCGCGCCGATGGCCTGGCCGCTGACCAGCCCGGGCAGGTATTTCGCCTTCTGCTCGGGCGTGCCGTTCAGCTTGATCTGGTTGACGCACAGGTTCGAATGCGCGCCGTAGCTCAGGCTGATGCTGGCCGACGCCCGCGCGATTTCCTCGACCGCGACGGCGTGGGCCAGATAGCCCATGCCCGCGCCGCCGAACTCCTCGGACACGGTGATGCCCAGAAGGCCCAGTTCGCCCATCTCGGGCCACAGGTCGTTCGGGAAGGCGTTGGTGCGGTCCACCTCGGCGGCGATCGGCTTGACGCGGTCCTGCGCCCAGCGGTGAACCGTCTCGCGCAGGGCGTTCACGTCGTCGCCCAGATCGAACTTCATGGATGCCGTGAACATGGAGAAGCCCCTCGCCTCGAATTGAACGGATGTTCAATAAATGCCATCCGCAAGGGATTCGGTCAAACAAAATCGGCGCGTCGCGGGCCTCCGTGACGCGCCGTCCTGTCCTGCGGGGCCGGGGTCAGCGGAAAAGCAGAACCACCGTGACCGCCAGCAGCAGCGCCATCACCCTGAGAAAGATCTTCCAGGCCAGGGGCGCGGAGAGCAGCGCCGTCAGCAGCGACCCGGCCGCCGTCCAGAACAGGCACACCCCCAGATTCAGCGACGAGAACGCGGTGGCAAGGCGCAGGGCCTCCCATCCCGGGGCGAGACCCGCGCTGTAACCGGCGGATGCGGCAAAGGCCACGGCCCAGACCTTGGGGTTGATCCACTGGAACAGCACCGCGCCGACAAAGGACAGCGGCTTGTCGTCGGGATCATGCGCGGCGCGCGGTCTGGCCGACGCCTTCCACAACCCCCAGGCCATCCACAGGATGAAGCCCCCCGCCCCCAGCCGCAGCACCGTGTTCAGCATCGGCGAGGCGGCGACGATCGCGCCCACCCCCAACGCGGTCACGCCGGCGGTGATGCCGACCCCCAGCACCACCCCGAACAGGTGCGGCAGGGTGCGCACGAACCCGAAGCGCACGCCCGAGGCGGTCAGCATGATGACGTTCGGCCCCGGCGTGAACAGGCCGAGAAACACGAAGCCGTAGAGCACGGGATCGAAGAACATGGCGCCTCTGGCAGAAAATCCGGGCGGCGGATCACCCCGCCGCCCGCGTCATCTAGTCGCCCAGGGCGAAGCTTGGCAACCATAGCACCAGTGCCGGAAAGACCACGCACAGGAACAGGCCGAAGACCTGAAGCGCCACGAAGGGAATGATGCCCTTGTAGATCATCTGGATCTTCACCTCGGGCGGGGCCACGCCTTTCAGGTAGAACAGCGCAAAGCCGAAGGGCGGCGTGAGGAAGCTGGTCTGCAGGTTCACCGCGACCAGGATCAGGAACCAGATGACGATCGGGTTCGACACCCCCGACCAGTCGCCCACATGCCCGCCGAAATCCAGCAGCGCGACGATCGGTGCGAAGATCGGCAGAACGATCAGGGTGATCTCGATCCAGTCGAAGAAGAACCCCAGCGCAAAGACCATCGCCATCAGCACGAACAGGATGGACCACGGCCCGGCCGACGAATTCTCGATGAACTCGACGATCAGATGCTCGCCGCCGATGGCCTTGAACACGAAGCTGAAGGCCGTCGCGCCGACAAAGATGCCGAACAGCATCGCCCCGGTCAGGGCCGAGCGGTAGCAGACATCCTTGAAGGTTTCCCAATCCAGGCGCCTGTTGAACCAGGCCAGCAGAACCGAACCGGCGGCGCCCACGCCCGAGGCCTCGGTCGGGGTGGCCAGACCGGCAAAGATCGACCCAAGCACCGCCAGAATCAGGAAGATCGGCGGAATGAAGCTGCGGAAGATCATGCGCCAGAACTCGGCCCGGGTCGACGGGCCGATATCGTCCGGCATCGGCGGCGCCAGATGGGGTTTCCAGCGGCACAGCAGGAAGATGTAGAGCGTATAAAGCCCCGCCAGCAGCAGCCCCGGAATGATCGCGGCGATGAACACCGTGCCGACCGGAACCGACAGCAGGTCCGACATGATCACCAGCATGATCGACGGCGGGATCAGGATCCCCAGCGTGCCGGACGCGGCGATGGTGCCGGTCGCCAGCGGGATCGAATAGTTCGCCTTCATCATCACCGGCAACGCCATCAGCGTCATCATCACGACCGAGGCCCCGATGATGCCCGTGGTCGCGGCCATGATCGTGCCCATCAGCGTGACCGACAATGCCAGCCCCTGGCACCCGGCGCAACAGCACCTGAAGCGCCTCGAGCAGGTCAGTGGCAACGCCCGACTTCTCCAGCATCGTGCCCATGAAGGTGAACATCGGGATCGCCACCAGCACGAGGCTGGCCATCGTGCCGCCATAGATCCTGAGCGGAACGAGCTGGATCTGATCCAGCCAGAACACGCCGGCCCAGTCGCCCAGCACGGCAAAGAACAGCGCGATGCCGCCCAGGATGAAGGCCACCGGATAGCCCGTGAACAGAACCACGGCCAGCACACCGAACATGATGAGCGGCAGGAAGTAGATGAGAGTGTCCAACATGATCGCTCTTTCCGCTCAGGTCTGGGCCGGTTGGGCGTGGTCGGCATGGCCGGCATACTGCCCGATGCCGCCCGCATCGAGACCGGGCCGAACAGATAGACCACGCATTTCAGCGCCGCCGACAGCCCGGCCAGCGCCACAAAGACGAAGCCGATCGGCAACATGCCCTTGATGATGAAGCGATGCGGCAGACCCGTCAGCGCATCCGACCCTTCGCCGATATGGAACGCGCGCATCGCGTTCTCGGTGCCGTATTCGATGACCACATAGCAATAGGGCACCATGAACAGCAGCGCGCCGGCCAGTTCGATCCACGCGCGCGTGCGCGGCGCCAGATTGTCGCGCACCAGTTCGATGCGGACATGGGCGTCCTTCACATAGCCATAGCCAAGCGCCAGCAGGAACAGCACGGCATGCAGGTGCCATTCCATTTCCTGCAACCGGGTCGAGGAGAAGGTGTTGTAGAGCCAAGTGTCGGTGAAATCCGGATTGTAGCCCAGATACTTCCGCTGCATGACGTCATACAGGATGATGATCATCATCGGCACGAACAGGAACGCGGCGATCTTGCCCACGCGCTCGCAGGCTGCGGCCAGGCCGTCGGCGGCATCCAGCATGTAACGATAGCCGCCCTCGCGCGCGGTGCGCAGCGCCAGCGCCGCCATGACCACGAAGAACACGGTGACGGCGATCAGCAGTGGCACGGCATAGGCCAGAAGCGGCTCGAAGAAATCGAGCGTGGCCTGCGCGGCCTCCCAGCCGTCGCGCTGGCGGCGCACCAGGCGGGCCAGCTGGTTGAGCTGGGTCTGCGTCAGCGACAGCGGCGTCGCAATCATGACCGAGGCCCAGCCAAGCAAGGTCGCCGCCGCGAACCAGGCCGGCCGCGCGCGCAACGCCCAGGCGCCGATATGTGAAAGTAGGATCGCCCCCAGTGCCCAGAACACCAGCATCGAGGTCGGATCGACCACGACGATAACGAATGAGGCGGCGATGGTGATGACCGACAACAGCGTTCCCATGCTGTCCTGTCCCCCATGATCTGCGGAAAAACGGGGCGCCCCGGCCAGCGGGGCACCCCAGATTGGTCAGTCAGTCAGACGATCAGTCCAGATAGGCCAGATCGCGCCAACGACGATAGTTCTGACGGAAGGTGGTGTAGCTTTCAGACGCGGGCGAAATCCGCATCTTCGGCCACCAGCTCGGCCGCGACCTCGTCCCGAGCCGCTTCCAGCGCCGCCAGGTCTTCGTCCGACCAGCGGTGGATCTGCACGCCGTGCTCGTCCTCGAGCTGACGCAGGGCATCGACCTGGATCGCCTCGCCCTCGGCCGGCCATAGGCGATGTTGGCGTCGCAGACGGTGTTGATCATCAGCTGCGTGCGCTCGTCCAGCGATTCCACAGGTCCAGGTTGATCATCAGGTCAAAGAAGGTCGACTGCTGGTGCCAGCCTGGAAGTAGTAGTGCTGCACCGGTGAAGCCAGTTCAGGTCGATCGCCGGCATCGAGAATTCGGTCGCGTCGATGGTGCCCAGTTCCAGCGCCGGGAAGATGTCGCCACCCGCCAGAAGCTGCGTCGAGACGCCCATGCGTTCCATGACCTTGGCGCCCAGACCGAAGAAGCGCATCGTCAGGCCGCGCAGATCCTCGACCGAATGGATCTCGTTGCGGAACCAGCCTGAGGCCTCTGGCGCGATGACCGCGCAGATCACCGAATGGATGTTGTGCGGCTCATAGAGTTCTTCCGAATTGCTCGCCACCGCCGAATTTCAGCGGGCCGGGTATTCCGAGGCGCGCGGACCGAAGGGCACGGCCGCCAGCAGTTGCAGCGCCGGCACGCAGCCCGCCCAGTAACCCGGGTGGACCAGCCGGCCTCGACCGCGCCCGAGCCGACGGCGTCGAACACTTCCAGCGCCGGAACGACACCGCCCGGGTTCTGGAACGTCACCTCGATCTCGCCGCCGGTGATGGCGGTGATCTGATCGGCGATGCGGATCCCCAGCGCGCCGAGCTGCGGCAGCGAACCGGGATAGGTGGATTGCAGGTTCCAGTGCTGCTGCGCCTGGGCGCCACCGGCAACCATCGTCGCGACCAGTGCGGTCGTGGTCAGGATCTTTTTCATGTCTCACTCCCTGTTGGCGGGGCCTGGTCCGGTGCGGCTTGTGCCGATCCGCGACCTCGCCTGTTCATGCGAACATGAAGGGGTCCACGGGTCAACCCGGCGAACGGGCTGGCGCAGATTCTCCTCCATGCCTCAAGAGGTAAAATAACCTTACCAATTCTCCAAGGAAAAAGTGACCGCGCGCCCGAATTCGCCGCGTCACGCCGCCCGAGGCGTGATCGCCAGCCAGATCCCGGCCTTCGCGCGCACCGTCAGTTGTGCCTGCGGCACGGGGTTGCGCCCCGCGACCGGGGCAAAGCGCAGGGCCTGCGCCATCAGCGCCAGCAGCAGCGGCCCTTCGATCATCGCGAACCCCGCACCCGGACAGACCCGCGGTCCCGCAGAGAACGGCAGGAAACCGCTGCGAGCCGCCGCGCGCCCGTCCGGTGTGGACCAGCGCGCGGGGCAAAAGGCGTCGGGATCCTGCCAAAGCGCGGTATGGCGGCCCAGGTGCCAGGGACTGATGACCACCTGCGCGCCGGCTTCGACCGCCCTGCCCCGGAACTCGGCCGGGCACGCGGCCTGTCGCACCATCATCGGCACCGGGGGATACAGGCGCAGGGCCTCGCGGAAGGTGTCGCGCGCCAGCGTCAGGCGGCTGACGGCGGCGAAGTCGCCGCTGTCGCCAAGTTCGCGCGCCGCTTCATCGGCCAGCGCATCCTGCAGCGCGGGGTCGAGCGCCAGCAGATACAGCGCCCACCCCAGCGCCGACGCCGAGGTTTCGTGCCCGGCCAGAAAGAACACCGCAACCTGATCGACCATCTCGGCGTCATCGAACGGCCGGCCGGTTTCGGGGTCCGGCGTCGTCATGATCTTTGTTGCCAGATCGTCGGGCGCCGTGCCCGCGGCGATGGCCGCGCGCCGGGTCGCGACCAGGTCCTGCGTCAGGGCGCGGATGCGGCGGGCCGCGCGCAGCGTGGCGCGGCGGTGCAGGCGGGGCATCCAGCGCGGCAGCGGCAGAAACGCCGCCAGGTTCAGCAAGGGTTGGGTGCCCTGAAACGCGCGAAAGGCCTGAAAGACCGCGCTGGCCGTGGCATCCTCGATCGGCATCGAGAACAGCGTGCGAAAGATCACGTCCGCGGTCGCATGGCTCATCAGCGGCTCGACATCCACGGGCTGGCCGGCCAGGGCCGCAAGCCGCGCGACGGTCGCCCGGCCGGCCGCCTGCATCGCGGGAAAGGTGTCACGCAGGCGCCCGCCCTCGAACGCCGGGTCGATGATGCGCCGCTGCCTGAGCCAGGTCTCGCCATTGGTCAGGAACACCCCCTGCCCCAGGAGCGGCTCAAGCCCGGCCGCCATGCGCGGGGATTTGGGAAAACTCAGCGGTTCGTCGGTCAGCACCCGGCGCCAGAGTGCCGGGTCGTTCACCAGGAACGTGTGCAGGAACGGCATGCGGAACTCGGCCATCTTGGCGCCATACAGGCGTTCGGGATTGGCCGAGAGGATATCGCGCCGGAAGGTCCGCAGATATTGCCACAACGCGAAACCGCCTTGCCGGGACGGCGGCTTCGGCGGGACGATCCGCGTCATGCCAGGCTCCGATGCGGGGAAAAGACGCGCGCCTCGCGGCTGGGCGAAGGGGCACGATCGCGGTAGCGGTCGGCCAGCAGCACGGGGCCCGCGGTGATCTGGAAATAGTCATAGTCGCGCGGATGGTCGAACGCCGCCAGATACTGGATGTGCAGGCGGAAGAACTGCCGCTTGATCGCCGTCCATTTTTCAGGCGCCAGCGTTTCCGAGAACGCCGCCGAAAAGACCAGCGGACCGGTCTGGTCGGAAGGCGCCACGCCGCAAACGCCCGGCGGGTCGGTCAACCAGAAGCTGACGCCATCGGCCTTGGCGGTGACATCGACCCAGGCCACCGACCGGCTGGCCGCCAGTTGATGCAGGTCCGACCGCAGGCGCCGGGCATCGGGCAGAAAGGCCTGCATCGGGATCGCCTGTCCCAGTGTCAGCAAGGCCAGCCGCGCGCCGTCGGCCGGCAGGCCCCGACGCTCGACCGCAGCGGCGAGCGACACCGCCAGCGCCGCGCCCGAGGAATGGCCGACGACCAGAACCTCGTCGTAATCCTCGGTCAGGGCCTGGGCGACCAGATCGGCAAACCCATCCAGACGTTGCTGCAAGGCGGGGCCATAGGCCCCGCGATGCGCCGCGACCTGGGCAAAATCGTAGAGCAGGTAATAGGCAAAGAAGCGCGTATCCATGCGCCGGAACATCTGCAGCAGCGCGGCCACCGCCAGCGCCCCCAGCACCGGCCCCGGCACATGCCCCCACGCGCCCGGCAACAGGGCCGCCGCGGCCCACCAGATCCCCCCCCCGACCAGCAGGGCGACCAGCAGCTGCCCGGTCAGCATCACCGCGGGCCAGGCCGCGGCCAGCATGGTCCCCGGCCTGAGCCGCACCATCGCCGGAATGGCCCCGGTGGACAGAAAGGTCCACAGCGTTCTGGCCAGCAGCAGGTAGGTGCCCAGAACGCCGCGCTTCATCGACGCCTGCACCAGGTCCGACCAGACCAGCACCTGCACCCGGGCCTCGGTCTGCGCACCGTCGATCTCGGCCTCGACGCGCCAGACATAGCCCTTGCTGCCGGCCTCGGCCTGCATGTCGATGCGATACCCGCTGATCGACGCCTGTGCGGCACCTTCCTTGCGGTAGAACTCGCGGTAGCGGCGCGGTGGAAACGGGTCATAGCCCGGCACATAGAACACCCGCCGCTTGCGCACCCGCCTGCTGCCCTGATCGCCCATACCCGCACTCTCCTGCCTTGCGGTCAGGCTACGCCGTTTCGATGCGGCTGGGAACCCGGCGCCGTGCGGCGATGTGTCTGGACATAAGTGTCCAATTTGCTATCCTCGCCCCGGAACCATCCGCGAGGCATCATGGAAACCCCGCAGCGCCGCCGCCGCCACGACGGCCCCCGTCCGACCGCCCGGCATCCCGATTATCGCCAGTTGCGCCACCCGTTCGCGCCGCAGCCGGTGTTCAGCGACGATCGCGTCGCGGCCATGCACGAGGCCGCGCTGGCCGTGCTGGAAAACCACGGCATCAAGGTGCTGTTGCCCGAGGCGGTCGCGCTCTATGCCCGGGCCGGTGCCCGCGTCGACGGCGACATGGTGCGCCTGGGCCGCGACATCGTCGCGGACGCCCTGGCCCTGGCCCCCGGCAGCATCCGCCTGCACGCGGCGAACCCGGCCCGCACCCTGACACTGGAACCTGGCGCGCTGACCTTCATGGCCGGCGGGGGCGCCCCCAATTGCACCGACCTGCGGCGCGGCCGCCGCCCCGGCACGCAGGCGGATTACGAAGAGCAGCTCAAGCTGGTGCAAGGGTTCGACGCCATCCACTATACCGGGCCCACCGTGGAATCGCAGGATATCGACCCTGCCCTGCGCCACCTGGCGGTGACGCGCGCGCAACTGACGCTGACGGACAAGGTCCCCTTCGTCTATGCGCGCGGCACCGCCCAGGCCGAGGACGCCTTTGCCATGATCGCCCAGGCGCGGGGCCTGACCGACCTGACCGGGGACGCGCGGTGCTATACGGTCATCAACTCGAACTCGCCGCGCCAGCTGGACGTGCCGATGTCGCAGGGGCTGATCGATTTTGCGCGATGGGGACAACCCTCGATCGTCACGCCCTTCTGCCTGATGGGGGCGATGGCACCGATCACGGTCGCGGGTGCGCTGGTCCTGCAACACGCCGAGGCCCTCGCCGGCATCACGCTGGCGCAACTGGCCCGCGCCGGCGCGCCGGTGCTATACGGCAGCTTCGCCTCGAACGTGGACATGAAGTCCGGCGCGCCGGCCTTTGGCACCCCCGCCCACCTGCAGGCCACGCTGGGCGCGGGACAACTGGCCCGCCACATCGGCCTGCCGTGGCGGTCCGGCGCGGGATCGGCCGGCAACAGCGCCGACGCGCAGGCCGCGCAAGAGGCCGTGATGGGGTTGTGGGGCTCGATGCTGGCGCAATCGACGATGATCGTGCATTCGGCCGGCTGGCTCGAGGGGGGCCTGACCTTTGGCTACGAGAAATTCATCATCGACATGGAGGCCGTGCAGACCCTGGCCGAACTCTGCACCCGCCCGCCCCAGGGCGACGCCGACCTTGCCCTGGACGCGATTGCCGAGGTTCCGCCAGGCGGCCATTTCTTTGCCGCCGCGCATACGATGGCGCGCTATGACAGCGCGTTCTACGAGCCCCTGGTGGCCGACCTGCGCAACCACGGGCAATGGATGGACGGTGGCGCGCCGCTGACACAGGACCGGGCTCTTGCGGTGTGGCAGCAGCGGTTGGCCGACTATCGCATCCCCGACGCCTGCGCCGGGATCGACGCCGTCCTGGCCCCGTTCATCGAACGGCGCACCCGCGAGGGCGGCGCGCCGCCGCTGGGCTAGCCGATGCGGCCCAGGGCGGGAAACGCCTCGATCAGCCAGAAGGAAAAGGCCGACAGCCAGCCCGTGATCAGCGCCAGGCCCACCAGGACCAGCAGCACGCCCATCGCCTTTTCGATGGTCCCCAGCCAGGGTTTGATCCGGTTCATGACCCCCATCGCCCGGCTGATGAACACCGCGGCCAGAAGGAACGGCAGCCCGAGCCCCAGCGCATAGGCCGCCAGCAGGGCCGTGCCGCGCACGACCGATCCCTCGGATGCCGCAAGGGTCATGATCGTGCCCAGGATCGGACCGATGCAGGGCGTCCACCCAAAGGCAAAGGCCAACCCCAGCACATAGGCACCAAAGGCACTGCCACCCCGGTTTCCGGCATCGATGCGCGCCTCGCGCATCAGGAAATTCAGCCGGAACAGCCCAAGGAAATGCAGCCCCATGACGATCACGATGACGCCGGCGACGGTCTGGAATTCGTTGCGGTAGGCGGTGAACAGCCGGCCCAGGCTGGACGCCGTGAACCCGAGGAACAGAAAGACCGTGCTCAACCCCATCACGAAGAACAGCGCGGGGATCGTCGCGGCCGAGGGACCGCGCCGGGCCTCGGTCATCTCGCGCATGGAGATGCCCGACATATAGGCCAGATAGGGCGGCACGATGGGCAGAACGCAGGGGCTGAGGAAGGACAGCAGCCCCGCCAGCAGCGCGACCATCAGGGACGGCATCAAGGCGGCGTCGAAGAGGTCGATTCCGAACATCGTGAGGCTCCTTTCCGGGGTCTCGTGATAGACGCGCGCCCCCCGGTTTGTCACGGGGGGCGCGCGGATCTTGCGGTCACGTTTCGATCAGCGGATCAGCTTTTGCGGGCCCACCAGCCGGACCGGCGCGGTTTGCTTTCCGCAGGCTCCGCTGCCGGTTCAGTGACGGGCTCAGTGACCGGCTCAGCGACGGGTTCGGACGCGGCGATCGGCGCGGATTCGACGATCGGCTCGACCACGGCGTCGGCAGCAACGTCGTCCACGGGGGCATCCACCGGGGCGGCGACCTCGGCCGGGGTTTCGGCGGCGGAAGCAACCGGAGTCTCGGCGACCTGAGCCTCGGCGACATCGGCCAGCGGCGCATCGGCGGGCGTTTCCGCGGCGGTTTCGGCCTCGACCGGGGTTTCCTCGGCCTTGGGCTTGCGCCGGGTGCGGGTGCGCTTCTTCGGCGCGGGGGCCGTGTCGCCGGCGGGGTCGGCCGGTTCGGCAGCCGGTGCCTCCGCCTCGGCGGGCGCGGCATCGGCGTCGACCTCGGCCGCCTTGGGCTTGCGGGTCCGGGTGCGGCGCTTCTTGGCCGGTTTCTCGGTCTCGGCCGTCTCTGCCGCGTTGCCCTCGGCGTCGGCCGCAGCCGCGCTTTCGCTCGCGGGGTCGACGACAGCCTCGGCGTTTGCCTCCGCCTCGCCATCGTCGGCGCTGTCGTCGGCCGCCTCGTCGGCACCGCCCTCAGCGCCCGACTCGCCATTCTGACCGCCACGGCGGCGCCGGCGGCGGCGGCGCTTGCGCTTGCCGCCGTCGGACTTCTCCTCGGCGCCCTCCTCGGTCGCGGCGACATCGGCGCTGTCAGCTTCGGTCTCGGTCTCGTCCTCGATCTCGTCCGCCAGTTCCTCGTCGATGTCGGACATGGTCTGCGCGTCCAGCGACACCACTTGCGGCGGCGGGGCACTGACGATGCGGGTCGCGGTCTTGAACTTCTCGATCGTGTAGTCGGGCGAGATCAGCGACGGGTCGGCCTCGACCCGGATCGCCATGCCATAGCGCGCCTCGATCTGGGCCAGGTGCTCGCGCTTCGAATTGAACAGATAGTTGACGATGCCGATGGGCGCCTTGACCAGCACCTCCTTCGAGCGGTTGCGCGTGCCTTCTTCCTCGAGCGCGCGCAGGATCTGCAACGCCAGGCTATTGTCCGAACGAATCAGACCGGTGCCGTGGCAATGCGGGCACGGCTGCGTCGTGGCCTCGATCATGCCGGGGCGCAGGCGCTGGCGGCTCATCTCCAACAGGCCAAAGCCCGAGATCCGGCCCACCTGGATGCGCGCGCGGTCATTGCGCAGCGCCTCTTTCAACCGTTTTTCGACCGAGGCGTTGTTCTTGCGCTCCTCCATGTCGATGAAGTCGATGACGATCAGCCCCGCAAGGTCGCGCAACCGCAACTGGCGCGCGATCTCGTCGGCGGCCTCGAGGTTCGTCTTCAGCGCGGTGTCCTCGATCGACCCCTCGCGCGTGGACTTGCCCGAGTTGACGTCGATGGCGACCAGGGCCTCGGTCACGCCGATGACGATGTATCCGCCCGATTTCAGCTGAACCGTCGGGTTGAACATCTGCCCCAGATAGCTTTCGGCCTGGTAGCGCGCGAACAGCGGCATCGCCTCGGCGTAGAGCTTCACGTTCTTGGCGTGGGACGGCATGATCATCTTCATGAAGTCCTTGGCGGTGCGATACCCGCCCTCGCCCTCGACCAGAACCTCGTCGATGTCCTTGTTGTAGAGATCGCGGATCGACCGCTTGATGAGGTTGCCTTCCTCGTAGATCGGCGCGGGGGCGATGGATTTCAGCGTCAGCTCGCGGATCTGCTCCCAGACCCGGAACAGGTATTCATAGTCGCGCTTGATCTCGGCCTTGGTGCGGTTCGCGCCGGCGGTGCGGATGATCAGACCCGCGCCCTCGGGCACGTCGAACTCGCCCGCGATTTCCTTGAGCTTCTTGCGGTCGGCTGCGTTGGTGATCTTGCGGCTGATGCCGCCACCCCGCGCGGTGTTGGGCATGAGCACGCAATAGCGGCCCGCCAGGCTCAGATAGGTCGTCAGCGCCGCACCCTTGTTGCCGCGTTCTTCCTTGACGACCTGAACCAGCATGATCTGCCGGACCTTGATGACTTCCTGGATCTTGTAGCGGCGGGCGCGGGCGCGGCGCGGCGGGCGCACCTCGTCCGAGACATCCTCGTCCGCAACGGACTCGATCTGGTCGTCGATCTCGCTGGCGTGGTCGGCGGCGTGATAGGGGCGGTCGCCCTGTTCGGCATGGGGCGCACGCTCGTGGTCGTGATCGTCCTCGCCGTCATCGAGGTCGATGACATCCATCGCCCCGTAGCTGCGCAGGTCGGTGCCCTCGGCCTGCGCCGCGACGGGCGCCTGGGCGGCGGGCTCTGCGGGGGCCTCGGTGGCAGGAGCCTGAGTGGCGGGGGCGTCGGCGGCCAGGGATTCGGTCGCGGGGGCCTCGACCGCGGACGTCCCGGCTTCGGGGGCCTCGGCGGCGCTGTCGGGCGCAGTGGTCCCGGCACCGTCCAGCATGACCCCGGCGTCAGCTGGCGCGGCCTGATCCGGCGCGGCACCGTCGTCGGTGACGGTCGTGTCGGCCTCGATCTCGTCGGCGTCGGGCTTGTCCCCGGTGCGGGCCGAATCGCGCGGTTCGTCGCGGCGGCGGCGCGAGCGGCGAGGCGTTTCCTCGTCATCGCGGGCGGCCAGCGCGCGTTCCTCGGCCAGCAGGGCCTGCCGATCGGCCACGGGGATCTGGTAATAATCGGGATGGATTTCCGCAAACGCCAGGAAGCCGTGACGATTGCCGCCGTAATCCACAAAGGCGGCCTGCAACGAGGGTTCGACCCGCGTTACCTTGGCCAGATAGATGTTGCCCGCAAGCTGCCGCTTGTGGATCGTTTCAAAGTCGAATTCCTCAACCTTGTTGCCGTCCAGGACCACGACGCGGGTTTCCTCCGCGTGCGTGGCGTCGATCAGAAGTTTCTTTGCCATGGTGTCTCGCTCGCCCCGGCCGCAGACCGCCCGGTCCCGAAGGGCCGCGCGGATCAAAGGTCGGGGGGAAGGTGGTGGCGTGCCCGGGCACCAGCGGTCGGAGGGCTGCGCCTGTGCGCGCCCCTGTCTCGATCCATGCTGATGCGCACCCTGGCATCGCGGTTACAAGCTCCGAACGCCCGGCGGGGCGCCCATACATGACCCGGTCAACCCGAAGGCCGGACCAGGCATTCCAACGGCTTTTTGGGCCGATCCCGCCCCGTCGCGTCGCGTAATCCGGGCGACCGGGGCCGTGAATTTCGTGCGACAGGCGTGTGACACCTGTGCCGTTCAAACATAGGGGCGAATGGCCTGACTATTCAATGGGGAAAATGCGCGCGTGAAATATGGAGACAGGCCCGGCCCCGTGGGGCCGCGCCCATCGACCCGTATTTACCAATTCGGATCAGACACTTGCCAGGGATTCGCGCCGCATCAGAAAGAACGACGCGCCGACAATCAGCGCCGACCCCAGCCACAAGGCCCCGGGCGGCACGAAACCGAACACCGCCAGGCCCAGCAGCACATTGAACGGCAGTTTCACATGGTCGAACGGTTGCAGATAGGATGCATCGGCCACCGCATAGGCGCGCGCCAGAAGATATTGCGCCAGCGCGGTCAGCAGGCCCGCCGCCACCAGCAGCAGACCCGGCATTCCACCGGACAGGGCCAGCCCCTCGGGCAGCGCCACCAGCGCGTTGACCGGCGTCAGCAGCACCAGAAGCAGAACCGTGACCGTTTCCGGCCCCTCGGTGCGCGTCAGTCGCTTGGTCAACAACGAGGTCCCGGCCCAGAGCGCCGCCGCCGCGACCGGCAACAAGGCATGGAGGCTGAACGAGTCCGCCCAGGGGGCCAGAACGATCATCCCGCCCGCGAACCCCACGACCACCGCAAGCCAGCGGTCCCGTCCGGTCGCCTCGTGCAGGATCAGCCCGGCGCCCAGCGTGACAAAGAAGGGCGACAGCATGATCAGCGCGATGGCCTGCCAGATCGGCACATGCGCCAATCCCGCGACCCACAACTGCACCCCACCCGCCGCCAGGGCGACGCGGATCAGATGCAGCGGCAGATGGATGCGGGCCCATGCCGCCCGGCCCTGGCGCAACACCCAGGGCAGCGCCGCCAGCGAGGCGATGAGATACTGCCAGAACGCCAGCCGGGCCGAGGGGATCCCCGCGACCATGGCGCCGTATTGCACCAGCGTGTTGACCACGGCGAACAGCGCCCCGGCCAGGATCATCAGAAAGGCGCCGGACAGAGCCGGGCCAAGGGTGGAAAAGGATCGAGTCATGGCGTGTCCTTGGTTCATGTCGCACATAACTCAAGGCACACAGGCAAGCGGACGCCGCCCGCAAAGGCGTCGTGCCGCTGTCCCGCTCTCTTTCATCCGGACTGTGACCGTCGGCTCTGGAGTCGCACCAGATCTGCTGACCCCCTGCCGCCGGGCAGGGGCGCTCGCGGGCTTGCGGCGAACCGCTTACCGCCGGTGGGGAATTCCGCCCCGCCCCGAGAACGTCACGGCCCCTCGGGCCGCAGCGTGACCGTAGCGCCGGGGTCCCCCCCTCGCAAGGCACGAAAAACCCCCGGGCAGCGCGGGGCCGCCCGGGGGTCCGATTCGTGAACGACGGGCGATCAGGCGCGGTTGCGCAGCGCGCTCCATCCGCCGGTGACGATCAGCGCGGCGACCGCGGCCTTGACCGCATCGCCCAGCAGGAACGGAACCGCCCCGCGCGCCACCGCGCCCGACAGGTCCAGCGGCGTCACGGCCGTCAGCCACAGCACGCCCGGCACATAGAGCAGCGCCGTCACCAGCAGCGCGGACAGGAAGGTCCCGATCAGGCCGCGCGCCAGGCCGCGTTCGGCCAGGAAGCCGGCGCCCCAGGCCATCGCGACGAACCCATAGAGGAAGCCCGCGGTCGGACCGGCCAGCCAGGCCAGCCCCGCGCCACCGCCCGAGAACACCGGCAGACCCATCGCGCCCTCGATCAGATAGGCGATCACCGCCATCGCGCCCAGACGCGAGCCGGCGGTCAGGCCGACCAGCGCAACGGCCAGCGTTTGCAGCGTCATCGGCACCGGAAGCATCGGCACGCTGATTTGCGCCCCCAGCGCGATCACCGCCGAACCGCCAAGGACGATCAGCGCCTGCATCAGCGCGGTGCGGCGGCCGAACGACGCCTGCAAGAGGGTTTGCGATTGAGCCATGTGTCTCTCCCTGAGTGGCACGAATTTGGCCCAGTTTATCCGCTGCGGCGCCTGCACGGTCAAGCACCGGCCACGGAGTTCCGGGCGTTTTCCGCAACGTGACTTTGCAAAATCCGACCTTTGCAAAGGTTCGGGTTTTGCAGCGCCCTGCCCCGGCGAATCCGCTGCGTGCCCGCGCCACCTTGAATCACGGCCCCGCGGGTGGCATGAGCGCGCCATGACCCAGACCGCCCCCTCCCCCGAATCAGCCCCTGTCGCCCTCATCACCGGCGCCTCGCGCGGCCTTGGCGCCGCGCTGGCCGAATCGCTGGCGGCGCGCGGCTGGCATATTGTCGCCGTCGCCCGCACCACCGGCGCGCTCGAGGAGCTCGACGATCGGGTCCGCGCGCGCGGCGGCTCCACCACGCTGGTTCCGGTGGACATCACGCAAGACGACGCGATGCGGCAGATCTGTCTGTCGATCCATCAACGCTGGGGCAAGCTGGATCTCTGGGCGCATACCGCCGTGCATGTGCCGCCGCTGTCGCCCGCCGGGCATATCGCGGTCAAGGACTGGGACAAGACCGTCGCCGTCACCCTGCGCGCGACCGGCACGCTGATACCGATGATCGAACCGCTGCTGCGCGCAGCCGGCGACGGTCACGCCCCGCAGGGTCAGGCGGTGTTCTTCGACGATGGCGCCTGGCACGACGGGGCGGGCGTCCAGCGTTTCTTTGGCGCCTATGCCGCGGCCAAGGCCGGGCAGATCGCCCTGGCCCGCGCCTGGTCGGCCGAGAACGCGGGCCTGGGCCCGTTGCGCGCGCCGCAGATCACGATCGACATGCCCGCGCCGATGCCGACGGCAACGCGCGGGCGCTTCTTCCCCGGCGAGGATCGCGCGACGCTTACCCCCTGCGCGCAGGAAGCCGAGCGGATCGTCGCCCGGCTCCTCGCGCTCAGCGCAGTTCGGTGACGTAAAGCCGCGAGTTCGACACCCGGCTGCGGTTATAGGTTCCCATCCAGATGTCATACTGGCCCGAACGCGGGCTGGGGAACCGGATAGCCGGGTCCAGACCGTCGCTGTCGTCGTTGCAGAACCATTGCCCGGCCGGATCGTTGACCAGCAGCATCGTGTCGCCCGGCGCCCGGATGTAGAACGTCAGCGCATACCCGCCCGCCTGATAGTGCAGGCGGAAATCGGGCGCATTGGCGAACCAGCCGCCGCCCGGGCAGCCGTTCATCGGGTTGACATGGTTGTCCCCGCCGGCGCGGCCGACCCCCGATTGCGGGTCGGGCATGAAGCCGGCACTGAGGGAATAGGTCCCGTAGGACGGACGCAGGTTGTAATTCTGCGCCTCGGCGGCGGGGGCTAGCAGGGCGGCCGCCAACGTGGCACCGAGCCCGAACGCAAGGAACTTGAACATCCTTCTCTCCATGACTGAACCAACAAGGAAATTCTGACAGGTTCGTGATCGTCCCGCCAGTCCGCAAAATGACGCGGAATGGCAAAAAAATGGCCGAGAACGCGCCACTTGTCCACTGGCGATCAAGCAATCGTGCAACGCCCGCGATCCCGCGCCGTCACGGGGTTTGCCGCAGCGCCGGAAGGCCGCTACAGTGACCGCAACGGGTCTGAGTGCGAGAGAGGCGGCCGGATGCGGGCCACGGGGTTTGTCGTTTATGCGGTCGCGGTCACGCTGTTGCCGGCGCTGGTGGTTGCCTGGTCGATGGGCGCGATGGCGCCCTTCTGGTTCCTGGCCGGGGACGCGTATCTTTACCTCGGCATCGGCCAGGCCTCGCACGGGATCAGCATGAGCTTCGACGGACTGCGGGCAACCAACGGGTTTCACCCGTTGTGGCAGGTCTGGGTGCGCCTGGCCACGGCGCTGTCGGGGGGCGATGCGCTGCGCGCGATGACCCTGGTCAGCTACAGCGCGATCCTGTGCACCGCAGCGGGTGTCATCGCCCTGGGGCTGGCGATCCGGCGGGCGACGGGAACGTGGCTGCTGGCCATGCTGGCGGTGCCGGGGGTGTATTACCTGGTGATCGGCCAGGCCCTGCGCAATCTTCCGGTCTGGGCCTTTTTCGACGGGATGGAGGCGGGGCTTGCCTTTCTGCTGTCGGGGCTGGTGCTGGGCCTGATCGCCCGCGGTGCGGCGGCGCCTGTGCTGGGCTTCGTGCTGGCGCTGCTGGTTCTCACGCGCCTGGACGAGGTGTTCGTGCCGGCCGCCATGGCGGTGGCGGTCTGGGCCTGGCCCGGTCGCACCGCCCCCCCCGGGGACCGCTGGCGCGACGCCGCCTGGCTGCTCGCGCCGACGGCTCTGGCGGTCGGGGTTTTCGCGCTGTGGTCGCTGGCCACCACCGGGATGCTTGCGCCCGTCAGCGGCGCGGCCAAGGGCGAAGGCGCGCTGTTGCAAAACGGCTGGGTCACACTGGCGACCTTTGTCGCGCCGCTGATCGACCTGCGCGAGGCGCTGACCGGTTACACCGCCGACCGCGCCGGGCTGGCGGGGGGCGCGTTCCGTGTGGTCGAACTGATCGTGCCGGCGCTGTTCGCCGCCGGGCTTCTGGCCGCGGTGTGGCGCCGGTTCCGGGCCGAACCCTGGGCGCCCTTTCTGGCCGGGGTCTGCGTGGGGGTGCTGATCAAGGCCGCCTATACCCTCACCTCGGTCAATTACTGGCACCAGGCGACCTGGTATTTCGCCATGGCCACGGCGCTGATGAGTTTCGGCACCGCGCTGCTGCTGGCGCCCGCCGCGCGCCGCCTGTCGCCGCGCGGGGCCGGTCTGGCGGCGCTGGTCCTGGGCACGCTGTCGCTTCTGCACGCAAGCCTCTGGAGCGCCGCCCTGATCACCGACCCCCTGCGTCCGCAGCAACGCGATTTCTGGCTGGCACGCGACACGCTGGAGGCCCGCCTGCACGCCGTCGCCCCCGACGCCCGGGTGATCGAGTTCGGAGACGGCCTGCTGAACTTCACCCTGTCCGATCCGGTGCGGCACGGGTTCGTCTTTGCCGGCGACGCGCAAAGCCTGGACGCACTCAGGAACCATCGGCTGCTGGCGGATGCGGTCGCGGACGGGTTCACGCTGCTGTCGTCCTATGAATACCTGCGTGTGCCCCCGGGGGCCGAGGCCTGGGACAGCGCGCGCATCCGCAGCTTCCTGATGGACTCGTTCCTGGATCAGCGCGTCAAGGACGAGCTGGGCGATTTCGACTTTGCCATGGCCTATGTCGCGCGGCCCTGGGGCGTCCCCTTCATCCGCCTGATTCCGCGCGGGTGACAGCGGTGCGGGCGCAGCCCTCTTGCCCTTGCGCCGGGGCCCGCTAAGCTGCCGCTTCCATCCACCGGAGCCCCGATGCTGAAGACCCTGATCAAATGGACGATGCGCCTCGGCTTTGTCGCGGCGCTGTGCCTGACCCTGTTCTTCGGCGGGCGGTTTGTGCTGGGCGTCTTTTACTGGAACGATCCCTCGCACCGCGATCAGCAGATCGAGGGCTGGATGCCGCTGGGCTATGTCGCGCGGTCCTGGAACGTGCCACGCGATGTCCTGCGCACGGCCGCGGGCCTGGGACCCGAGGACACGACGCGCCGCAATCTGGACCTGATCGCCCAGGACCGGCACGTCCCCCTGCCGCAGTTGATTGCCACGATCGAAAGCGCCATCGCCGGCTGGCGCGCGGAAAACCCGCATGACTGACTGGATGCTGGCGCTGATCGGGGATTGGGGGGTGACGGTGCTGGCCATCGTGACCTTCCTGTCGTGCCTGGCGGTGCCGGTGCCGTCATCGATGATGATGCTCGCCTCGGGCGCATTCGCGGCCTCGGGCGACATGGCGCTGATCCCGGCCGCCAGCGCGGCGCTGGTCGGCGCTGTCGCGGGGGATCAGACCGGCTACGGCCTGGGGCGGTTGAGCTATCGCCGGGCCGAAGGGTGGCTGCTGCAAAGCCCGACCCGCGCCGCGGTGCTGAACCGGGCGCGCGGGCAGGTCCAGACACGCGGGGCCGTGGCGGTCTTTTTCAGCCGCTGGCTGTTCAGCGTGCTAGGGCCCTATGTGAACCTGCTGGCCGGTGGCGCGGGCATGACCTGGCTGACCTTTACCGCGATGGGGGTCGCGGGCGAGATCGTCTGGGTGTCCGTCTATGTCGGCCTGGGATACCTGGCCGGCGGGCAGATCGAGCAGATCGCGGACCTGCTCGGCAATGCCTCGGGCTTTCTGGCATCGCTGGCGATCACCGGCGTGCTGGGCTGGGGCCTGTGGCGTCGCAGACACCGCAGCGCCACTCAGCCCTGATCGCGTTCCGCAAGCGTCAGCCATTCCTCTTCGGCCCGGGACAGGGCGGCCTGGCGCTGGTCCAGCATCTCGGTCGCCTTGGCGGCCTTCACGGGGTCGCGGGTGTAAAGATCGGCGTCGGACAGCAGGTCCGACAGCTTGCCGATCTCGGCCTCGAGCCGCGCAATCTCGGCCGGAAGCGCATCAAGACGCTTCCGTTCCGTGAAACTCAGCCCCGCGGGCCGGGCCGCCTGTGCCGCCGGTCTGGCGGCCTCGGGGCGCGGCGCGGCCTTTGGGGCGGATTTCGCGGCCTCGGCGGTCGTTCCGCGTTGCGCCAGCATGTCCGTCCAGCCGCCGGCATAGGCGGTCACGCGGCCCTGCCCCTCGAACACCAGCGTGGTGGTGGCCACGCGGTCGATGAAATCGCGGTCGTGACTGACCAGCAGCACCGTGCCCGGATATTCGCCGAGCAGGTCCTGCAACAGGTCCAGCGTCTCGACATCCAGGTCGTTCGTCGGTTCGTCCAGCACCAGCAGGTTCGATTCCCGCGCCATGATCCGGGCCAGCAGCAGGCGGGCGCGTTCGCCGCCCGACAGGCTGCGGACGGGCGCACGGGCCTGCTGTTCGTCAAAGAGGAAATCCTTGAGATACCCGACCACATGCCGCGGCTGGCCGCGCACCATGACCTGATCCGCCTGGCCGCTGACCCGCATGGTCGGATCGCCGGTCAGGTTCTCCCACAGGCTGGCGTCCGGGTTCAGTTGCGCTCGGGTCTGGTCGAAAACCGCCATGTCCAGATTGGTGCCCAGACGCAGGCCGCCACTGTCGGGCGCCAGTGCGCCGGTCAGCATCCGCAGCAAGGTTGTCTTGCCCGCGCCGTTCGGCCCGACAAAGGCGACACGATCGCCCCGCAGCACCTTGAGGCTGAAATCCCTGACGATGGGCTGGCCGCCAAAACTCTTCGAGATCGCCTCGGCCTCGACCACCAGCTTGCCCGATTGCGGGCCGGCGTCCAGCGCCATGGCGGCGGTGCCCTGGCGACGGATCTGCGAGGCGCGCTCGGCCTTCAGCGCCTGCAGCGCGCGCACCCGGCCCATGTTGCGCTTGCGGCGCGCGCTGATCCCTTCGACCGCCCATTTCGCCTCGTGCTTGATCTTGCGGTCCAGCTTGTGGCGGGCTTCATCCTCGTCGGCCCAGGTCTTGTCGCGCCAGTCCTCAAAGGCGGCAAAGGACTGCTCGAGGCGGCGCACCTGGCCGCGATCCACCCACAGCATCGCCCGGCTCAGCGCGTTCAGGAACGCGCGGTCGTGGCTGATCAGCACAAAACCGGCGCGGGTCTCGCGCAGGCGCGCCTCGAGCCACTGGATCGCCTGGATGTCCAGGTGGTTCGTCGGTTCGTCCAGCAGCATGAGGTCCGGCGCCTCGGCCAGCAGCCTGGCCAATGCGGCGCGGCGCCGCTCGCCACCGGATGCCGTCTCGACCGCGACCGAGGGATCGAACCCCAGCCCCTCGGCGGCGATCTCGACGCGATACCCCTCGGCCGGATCGAGACGCGACAGCGCGTAGTCGCCCAGCGTCGCGAACCCCGAGAAATCGGGATCCTGTTCCATGTAGCCGACGGTGGTGCCCGGGGTCAGGATCCGGCTGCCGCTGTCGGCCTGGACCAGCCCCGCCATGATCTTCATCAGCGTGGATTTGCCCGACCCGTTGCGCCCGACGAGCGCAAGCCTGTCCCCGGGCTGGATCACGAGATCGAGCGCCTGAAACAGGGGATTGCCGCCATAGGTCAGCGCGATGCCGGAGAGTTGCAAGAGGGGTGCGGGTGCCATGTGCGCGGGCTACCTTGGCGCCCTTGCCGGGTCAAGGGTATTGACGCCAGCACGAAAACCCCCATGTAACGATCATTAACATGAGGGCACCGAATGAACCTGATCCTGAATATCCTGTGGATGCTGACGGGTGGATTGTGGCTGTCGCTGGGATGGATGCTCGCGGCCTGTCTGATGGCGCTCAGCATCATCGGCTTGCCCTGGGTGCGGTCGGCGATGGTGATGGCGGCCTATTCCCTGATGCCCTTCGGTCTGCAAGCCCGCGTTCGCGCCGATGTCCCCAGTCCTGAAACGGGCATGGGCATACTGGTCAATGCCGGAAACATCCTGTGGCTGGTCCTGGCCGGGTGGTGGCTGGCGTTGGGGCATCTGATCGCGGCGGTGCTCAACGCGGTGACGATCATCGGCCTGCCCTTTGCCTGGGCCCACCTGAAGCTGGCCGGTTTCGCGCTGCAGCCCGTGGGCCGCACCCTGGTCGCGCGATGACCCCTGCCGGCTAACCGCTGTCGCACCGATCGCGAAAGGACAGCAGATACCCGGTCAGATCCTGCCAGGCGGCGTCGCTGTCGCGCAATGCGTCAAGGTTCGCCTGCGCGCGGCGGCGGTTTTCGCCCAGGCAAAGGGCAGTGGCGAGTTCGAACTGACGCCGGGACTGCTGCAACCCGGCCCCGATCTGCGCCAGGTCGTCGATCAGGCGCGCGCGTTCCTGGCAGGCCGAGGTGCGCGCCGAGCGATCCTCGAGCCGCGCAAAGACGGCGGCGCGCGTCACCCAGCCGAGACCGGCGTAAAGTGTCGTCTCGACCGTGTCGATCCCTGCATCGGCGCGGCGATAGGCCGCCATGCCCGCGCGAAAATGGTCCGCGCAGGGATCGCCGGCAAAGGCGGGCGTGGCAAGGAGAAGAAACAGCAGCAGCAAGAGACGCATGGCCAGTCCCGGGTTGATCCGGGGCCAGTCTGCGGGCTTTTTCTTAACACCCGGTTGCCGCGCGCGGGGTCAGGTTCCGAAATAGGCCGCGTTGAGTTCGCTCTTGTCTTCGCGCAGTCGGGCCGCCGGTCCGGCAAAGCGGACCTTGCCCGACCGCAGCACCAGCGCCCCCTCGGACACGCCGAGCGCAAGATCGGTGAACTGCTCGATCAACAGGATGCCGACGCCGCGCGCCTTCAGCCCCTCGACAAAGCCCATCAGGCGCTTGACGACCAGCGGGGCCAGGCCCAGCGACATCTCGTCGATCAGCAGATACCGTGGGCGCGCCATCATCGCGTGACCCAGCGCCAGCATCTGCTGCTGACCGCCCGACATGGTGCCGGCAATCTGCCCCTTGCGTTCCGCCAGTTCCGGAAACAGCGCATAGGTATCGGCCAGCGTCTGCTCTGCCCCATCCGTCAGGATCGAACCGGCCGCGCGCAGGTTGTCGTCCACCGACAGCCGGGTCAGCACGCGGTGCCCCTCGGGCACGGCGGCGACGCCCGCCCGGCGGATCACGTCGGGGCCCTTGCCGGCCAGCGCCACGCCGTCGGCCTCGACCGTGCCCGACGCCAGGGGCAGCATGCCGGCCAGGCCCAGGACCAGCTCGGACTTGCCCGCGCCATTCGCACCCAGAACCGCCGTGACCTGCCCCGGCTCGATCCGCAGCGACACCCCCGAGACGGCGACCTGCCCCGCCTTGACCACCGAAAGATCCTTTACGATCAATGACATCGTCAGACCTCCTCGGTGCCCAGATAGGCTGCCTTGACCTTGGGATCGGACAACACGTCGTCCGTCGGCCCAAAGGCGATGCGCCGGCCGAAATCCAGCACCAGCGTTTCCTCGCAGACCTCGCGGATCAGGTCGACATCGTGATCGATGACCAGGACCTGCGCGCCGGTCGCGCCGTGAATCTGCTGGATCAGCACACCGAGCTGGCGGGTCTCGTCCACCGACATGCCGCCGGCGGGTTCGTCGAACATGACCACGCGCGGCTTGCCGACCAGGCATTTCGCCACATCGGTCAGGCGCCGCTCGAATCCGGACAGGTCCGCGCCCAGCTTTCCCGCGCGCGAGGCCATGCCGACCAGCTCCAGCATGGTTTCGACCTCGGCCTGCTTCGAGCCCGAGACCGCGCGCGCATGGTCGATCTGCACGAGAACATTCTCATACACCGTCAGGTCGTCGGCGATTTCCTCTTTCTGGAAACTGCGGCGCAGGCCCCAATGGGCCCGCCGGTGCGGGGCCAGACGCAACAGATCCTGACCGTCGCGTGTCACGCTGCCCGACTGGGTGCCGACAAAGCCCGACAGCACGTTCATCAGCGTGGTCTTTCCCGCGCCATTGGGCCCGATGATCCCGCTGACGGCCCTGCCGAAACTGGCCGAGACGTCGTTCAGCGCGATGACGCCGCCAAAGCGCACCGTGACATTGCGGATCTCAAGCATCGCGCCGCCCCTTTCCGCGCAACAAGGACCGCAGCCCCTGAAGCGCCTGCCCGGCCAGACCATCGGGCGCGGTGATGACCGCGTGCAACAGCCCCGCGCCGAAGATCACATAGGACAGGTCTGCGTCGACACCCCAGATGTTCAGAAGCGCCGGAAGCACCTTGTAGAGAATGGCGGCGACCAGCGCGCCTTGCCAGTAGCGGGCGCCCCCGACCACGGCCAGCGCGAAGATCATCACGCTTTCCGAGGCCCGGAAGGTGCCGTCGTCCAGCAACCCCAGCGAGCCGGCCAGCAGCGCCCCCGCCGCGCCGCCCAGCAGGCCGGTGATGCCGAAGGCCCAGGTCTTGTAGAGCGTGACATTGACCCCTGCCGCCATGGCCGACGCCTCGGACCGGCGGATCAGGGCCCAGGCACGGCCCGGTTGCAGGCGGCGATGCAGTTCGATGAACACGAAGCCCAGAACCGCGCAGATGATGACATAGCGCAGATAGTCCTCGGCGGACTGGGCCAGAAACGGGCGGCGGAACGGATCGCTCGATCCGGTCTTGACGCCCCAGAACCCGTCACCGCCGTTCGGGAACTGAAAGGTCGCGAACAGGATTTCCAGCCCGCCCGCGGCCATCAGGGTGACCAGCGCCAGATAGAGCCCGCGCATCCGCAGCGCGGGCAGCGCCAGCACCCAGCCGAACACCATCGTCGACAGCGCGGCAAGCGCCAGGTTCACCTCGAACGGAAAATCGAAGGCATAGTTCAGGCGCAGCGCGATCCAGCCGCCCACCCCCATCAGCCCCACCTGCGTCAGCGACACCATGCCCAGCCGTGCATAGAGAAACGCCACCCCCGCGATGGCCAGCAGGAAACAGCTGGCCGAGGTGAAGACCGACAGCCAGTAGCTGCTGGAAATGCCGGGAAGCACCAGAACCGCAAAGGCCGCCAGCGCGAACCCCGCCCAGCCCGATGGCGTCACATGGAACAGACCCTTCATGTCAGTCCCTCCCGCCAAAGGTCAGCCGCTGACCGCGTTGATAATACAGCAGCACCAGCGCGGCGATGACGAAGGGCGCGATCGGCCGCACCCCGCGCAGCGCCGAGGACATGGTCAGCATGTTCTCGATCACGCCCATCGACAGCCCGCCCAGCAACACGACGGTCAGATTCTCCAGCCGCCCGCAGATCGCCGCCGCGATCGAGGGGATCACCATGAAGGTGATGACCGTCGGCTCCAGCCGGATCAGGTCGGCGAACATCAGGCCGGTGAATCCGGCCAGCAGGCCGGAAATGCCCCAGGCGATCGTTTCCACGCGCAGGATCGGTATCCCCATCAGCGCGGCCAGGTCGCGGTCATTGGCGAGCGCGCGCATCTGCAAACCGACGCGGGTGCGCGCCAGGAACAGCCAGATGCCGAACACGATGAGGATCGACGCGGCGAACACGATCAGCCGGGTCGCCGTGATCCGCATCCCCAGGATGCGCACGCCGACGCCATCGGTCGGCAACGAGATCGAGCGCGGGTCGTCGACCCACAGGAAGCTGACCGCGCCCAGCACGATCAGCGCGAACCCCAGCGTCGCCACCGCCTTGACCACGGTTTCACGCCAGGCCAGCCGCGGGGCGATCAGGCGGCCGTAGAACAGCGTGATCGCCAGCGCGACCAGCAGGCAGGCCAGCCAGCCGACCGGGTCCCAGATCCCCCATTCGCTGAGTTGCCAGGCGGTCATCGCGCCGGCCGCGCCGGCCGCGCCGCCCGCGAAATTCAGCACCCCGGTCGCGCGGAAAAGCACGACGATGCCGATGCCCCCCAACGCATAGAGCGAGCCCACGGCCAGCCCCGAGGCCACGAACAGGCCGACCATCTGCGGGCGTCCGCCCCATCCGAACCACCCGATGAAGGCCGCCATCAGGACAGCCCAGAGCAGCCAGTTCTTGTAGCGTGCAAGCGCCATGGTTTCCCCGCTCGACAAGACAGTCCCCGCCGCCGGATCTGGCGGCGGGGACAAGACACTCAGCGCAGGCCGAGTTGCGTTTCCAGCGCGATATGCGGCGCGAAATAGGGGCTGTCGTATTCGTAGCAGTTGCGCACGATCTCGAAGCCGCCCTCGACCACTTTCAGCATGTAGCCGGCGTGGTTCGGCATGTGGAAGTCGGCGTCACCCACATAATACGGCCCGCACATCAGGTCCGAGGTGTAGCCCGAGATGCCGCGGATCGCGGTGCTGACGGCCGCGCGGTCGTCCAGCTGCGCCGGGTCCATTTCCAGCATCGCCTGAACGAAGAACCGCGCCGACAGATAGCCCGCCTGGCCGAACGTATCGCGCGGATCGTCGGCGCTGCCATACTGATCCAGCACTGCGGCCCAGTTCTGCGCGTCGGGTCCGTTCACCTGCAGCGGCGCCAGCTCGGCGTTCACATACAGGTGGCCCCACCAGTATTCGCCAACCGCCGCCGGGATCGACAGGTCGTAAAGCGGGGTCGGAGCGATCCAGTTATACTGGTCGCGCAGGTCCTGTTCCTCGGCCGCGGACAGGATCGCCAGGGCGATGCCCGCGGGCTGGTTGATCAGGATCGTGTCCGCCCCCGATGCCATCGCCTCGAGCAGGGCCGAGTTCACGTCGGGTGCGCCGGGGTTGATGAGCACGGCGGTGGAATCGCCCCCGCGCGAGCGCATGAAGTCCTGCACCGCCTGGCACGACCAGATGCCGTTGTCGGGAATGTTCAGGCCGATGCAGGCGATGTGCTGCGCGCCCAGTTCTTCCTGCGCGTATTGCGCCGCGCCCAGGTTCGACGGCAGCGGGCCCTCGTTGGTCGAGACGATGTTCGGGGTCTCGAAGCATTCGGAAATGGCGCAGGCCGAAGCCATGACCATGATGCCGGCCTGTTCATAGGTGTTGGCGTTGACCGCCATCTCGATGAACGACCCGTTGCCGACCATCGCCACGGTCGGCGTGTCGTTCACCAGCAGCGCGGCGGCCTGCGCGGCGGCCTCGGGGTTCCACTGGTCGTTTTCCACCCGGTAGTCGATCGGACGGCCGTTGATCCCGCCGTTGGCGTTCACGCAGCGGAAATACGCCGCCGCCGAATCGGTCGAGGACGACCAGTCGCCCGGCGCCGCATCGCCGTAGATGCCGCCCACGATGATGGGCGCGCCGGTCGCGGCCTGCCCGGTGTTCATGCCGCAGTTCACGTCGGCCATGGCCTGCGTGCCCAGCGACGCCAGCAGGACGGCCGCGGCCATCCTCAGGGTCTTTCCGTATCGCATGTCTCTCCTCCTCTGTGGGACGTGCTTCGGGATCGTTGTTTGTGAACGCGGCAGAGGCTCCCATTTCCTTCTGCCGCTCCTCGCCCCCGACGTGTTGTCACGCGGGGGAAAAGCCTGGGTGATCCTGCGCATCGCCACGCGCTCACTCGGCCGCCGCGACGGCCGCGGCGCGCCCGCCGGCACGGCGCGCCGCGCGGATCATGTCGGCGGCCTTTTCGGCGATCATGATGGCAGGGGCATTGGTATTGCCCGAGACGATGCGCGGCATGATCGACGCATCGACCACGCGCAGACCGGCCACACCACGCACGCAAAGGTCGGGTGTCACGACGGCCTCGGGGCCGGTGCCCATCGCGCAGGTGCCGACGGGGTGATAGACCGTGCGGGCGTTGGCACGGATGTAGTCGCGCAGCCCGGCCCCGCCGCTGACGGCGTCGCCCGGCACGACCTCGGTCAAGCCATGGCGCGCCATCGGACCCTGGCGCAGGATCTCGCGCGCAAGGGCCACGCCGCGCTCCAGCCGGTCCAGATCGGCCTCGTCGCGCAACAGGCCCAGATCGACGACCGGGCGGCCCGTCGGCGCGGTCCGTGTCACCGATCCCCGGCTTTCGGGGCGCAAGACGCAGGTGTGCAACGACACGCCATGCCCCCATTCCATCATCCGCCCCCGGTGGCTTTTCAGCCCCGGAATGATGTGGAACTGCACGTCGGGGCGATCTTCGGCGGGGCTCGTGCGCACAAAGCCCCCGGCCTCGACCATGTTCGACGAGAACATGCCGCGATTGCGCGTGACCCAGTTCACCAGATCCATCGCCCGGCGCGGCAGCGCGGGCAGCGAGATGCCATAGGGCCGGCGTGACCGCGACCGGCAGATCACCATGCAGTCGACGTGGTCCTGCAGGTTCCGGCCGACCCCCGGCAGATCGACCGCGGGCGCACCGCCCCATCCGGCGATCTCGTCGGCCGCGCCGATGCCCGAGCGCAGCAGGATGTCGGGCGAGCCGATGGCACCCGCGGACAGGATGATCTCGCCCGCGCAGGCGATGCGCAGCGCCGATCCGTCAGCCCGCCGCGCCTGCACCGCGACCGCGCGTCCATCGCGCAATTCGACCCGTTCGACATCCAGCCCGGTCAGGATGTCCAGATTGGCCCGGTTGCGGATCGGCTTCAGAAAGGCCTCGGCGGTGGAGTGCCGCTTGCCGTCCTTCTGCGTCACCTGATAGATGCCGACGCCTTCCGGTTCCGGCGCGTTGAAATCGGCGCATTCGCGGATCTGCAACTCGCCCGCGGCCGCCATGAAATCGCGATCGACCGGCGACGCATCCTGAAGGTTCGACACCGACAGCGGCCCTTCGCGGCCATGCCAGGCGTCATCGCGGGCGGGGTCGCTGTTGGCCTCGGACCGGCGGAAATACGGCAGGACCGACTCATAGTCCCATCCCGTGCAGCCCAGGTCGGCCCAGGTGTCGTAATCCGCGCGGTGGCCGCGAATGTAGATCATGCCGTTGATCGCCGAGGACCCGCCCAGCACCTTGCCGCGCGGAATGGACACCTGCCGCCCGTTCAGCCCGCTTTGCGGCGCCGAGGTGAACAGCCAGTTGTGCCGCTTGTCCTTGGCCAGGATCATCACGCCCAGGGGCACCCGGATCAGGGGCGAGCGGTCGGCCGGGCCGGCCTCGATCAGGCAGACACGGCGGTCGGCATCGGCGCTCAGCCGGTGCGCCAGAACCGCGCCTGCCGACCCAGCGCCGACAATGACGTAATCGTATTCCGCCGTCGCACCCATGGGTGTGTCGTGCCTCCCTATGCGCCGATGGCCGGCGCCGCCGTTCCGGGGTTTCGTGCCCTGCCCTGTCGATGACAGGTGCCGCGAACGTGACCGGAACTTCCTCCCTGCGCCGTATCGGGCGTCTGGATAACGCTAGGCCGGGCTGCTTTGGTTTCCCTTTGGCAACGCTGCACAGATCAAGTAATATGCGACAAACACTTGGGTTTCATCGCTGCCATGACCGATTCGACTGATTCGCCAGCCCGCACCGAAATCAACGCGGCGTTGTTCTGCCATTACGCGGATACCGCCTTTGTGACCGGCGCCCTGCGCGACTGTCTGGGCGCGCCCTTCCTGATCACCGACGACGACACGCTGCTGCCCCAGATCCCGCCCGAGCGCCGCTGCCGGTTCGCGACCCTGGGCCTGGACGCCTTGCCCGTCGAACCGGCCGATGCCTTCCACAAGGCCCGCGCGCAGGTGTCGGGGCTGTCCGGCCTGGACGCGATCCTGATCGACATGTCCTGGGCGCTGACGGCGATGATGGGGGTCGCCGCGATCGAGACCTGGGGCATGGTGGCCGAACAGGTGTCCTCGGAGACCGGCCTGCCGGTGGTGTCGATCTACAACCAGGACCGCCTGATCGAGGAACAGCTTCAGGCCGCGCTCAGGGCGCACCAGCAGTTCATCGCGCCGTCGGGCCTGTATGAAAACCCCTACTGGATGCCGCGCGAGCTGCTGACGGCCTCGACCCTGGACGAGCAGCTGGGCTTCATGCTGGGCCGGGTCGTGCCCGATTTCGCCGGCCAGACGTTTTTCCGCACCTTCGACAAGGCGGCGGCGCGCGGGGCCTCGCCGCATTGGCTGGACGAGGACTCTGCGACCATGGGGGCCACCGGCGCGCATGGCCGTTGGCAGATCCACTGCCTGGGTCAGTTGCGGGTCTATATCGACGGGCACCGCGCGGTCGACTGGCGCACCGAGGGCGGAGCGCCGAAAAAGACCAAGACGCTGTTCGCCTATCTGCTGAATGCCGGCGAAAAGGGTGCCCATGCCGATCAGATCGGCGAATTGCTGTGGCAGGATACCGGGACCGAGAAAACCAAGCGGTCGCGCCTGCACCACACGGTCGCCATGCTGCGCAAGGCCCTCGACAGCCAGGAGGCGGTGCTGCGCAACGGCGACTACTACCGCCTGAACGTGCCGCGCGGCAGCCTGATCGACGTGACCACCTTTGAACAGCTGTGCCGACGCGGGTTGTCGCTGGCACGGCACGGGCAAGAGGACCTCGCGCTCAGCGTCTATTTCGAGGCCGAGCGCCTCTATGCCGGCGACCTGTTCGAGGACCTGCCACGCGAATACCTGGTCACGGAAACCGAGGACTGGATCATGCCGCGCCGCACCTGGCTGCGCGAAATGGCGATGCGGCTGCATTTCGACCTGTCCAAGTTGCTGCGACGCTACCGTCGCCATGGCGAGGCGCTGAAATGGGCCTTGCGCGCCGTCGCGATCGACCCCACCAGCGAGGCCGCCAACGCCGAGACGATGCGCGTCTTTCACGCGATGGGACGCACCGACGCCATGCACCGCCAGTATCGGCAATACCGGACCGCCCTGGCGGATCTGGGGGAAAGCAAGGAAGGTGTTGAAATCAGGGCTGTTTATGACGAGCTCTGCCGCTCGCTGGATCGTCTTACGCCGAGCCAACGAAAAACCAAAGAACTGGTCCTACGCTGATTCTCATGCTCGCTGCCCCGCCTTGCCGGCGCCTGGCCCCGCGAGAATGGGAGGATATCGATATGGAAGCGATCGACGGCGTGATGCCGTCGAACGGGTATGACCCGTTCGACCTGAATACGCCCCATGCCCGCTGGGCAGAGTTCCGCGCGGAAGAACCGATCTTCTATCATGAGCCGACCGGCTATTGGGTCGTCTCGCGCTATGACGACATCAAGGCGATCTTCGACGACTGGAAGACCTTCAGCTCGGAGAACGCGCAAAAGCCGATGCGTCCGATGTGCGAGGCGGGGCGCAAGATCCTGACGGACGGCGGTTTCACCGCCTATTCCGGCCTGACCGCGCGCGTTCCCCCCGATCACACCCGCATCCGCAAGATCGCGCAATCCTGCTTTGGCCCGCGCCGGTTCAAGTCGATCGAACCCCGGATCGAAGAGATCGTGAAGACCCATCTCGACCGGCTGGAAGCGGCGGGAAAAGACGGCAAGCCGGTGAATTTCTGGGAAATCGTCGCCTTCCCGGTGCCCGCCCATGTGCTGTTCACGCTGATGGGCATCCCGGACGAGGACGTGCCCAAGATCAAGCAATACGGCATGAGCCGCGGCAAGATGACCTGGTCCGATCTGTCCGACGAGGAACAGATCCCGGTCGCGCATGACATGGTCGCCTATTGGAAATACATCCACGACCTGCTGGACATGCGCCGCGCGAACCCGGGCGACGATTTCCCCTCGGACCTGCTGCGGCTGCAATCCGAAGGCGCCGACATCGCCGACGAGGAAATCGCGGGCGTTCTTTATTCCACGCTGTTCGCCGGGCACGAGACCACCTCGACCTTCATGGGCAACTATGTGCTGGCGATGATGGACAACCGCGACGCCTGGGACGCGATCAGGGCCGACCCCGGCAAGATCCCCAACGCCGTCGAGGAAATGCTGCGCTACATGCCCTCGGTCGTCGGCTGGCGGCGCAAGGCCCGGACCGAGACCGTGGTCGGCGGCGTGACGCTGCCGGCGGGCGCGGACGTGCTGATGATCACCGGATCGGCCAACCGCGACGACGCCCAGTTTCCCGATGGCGAGAAGCTGGACATCCTGCGCGACAATGCCCGCACGCATCTCAGCTTCGGTTACGGCATCCATTACTGCCTGGGCTTCCAGTTGGCAAAGATGGAGGCCTCGATCCTGCTGCGGCAACTGGCCGAACGCTTTCCCGACCTGACCCTCGCGCCGGGGTTCCGCCCGGCCTATCACCGCAACATCACCTTCCGGGTTCCGACCTCGGTCATGGTGCAACTGAGTGCCGGCGCATGATCCAGACCGACGGAACCTATACCCTCGCCTTTCCCCAGATCGGAAAGGGCGACCTGGCGCGGGTCGGCGGCAAATGCGCCTCGCTGGGCGAGATGACCCAGGCCGGCGTCGCCGTGCCCCCGGGCTTTGCGGTGACGACCGACGGCTACCTGGCCATGCTGGACAAGTCGAACCTGCGGGCCGAGATCGAGCGCCACCTCGCGTCCGTCGATGTCGAGGACCTCGACAGCCTCGACCGTGCCGCGCAGGCGATCCGCATCCGCATCCGCAGTCACCGCATGCCCGAGGCCGTCGAGACCGCGATCCGCACCGCCTATGCCAGCATGGGCGCGGACACGCCGGTGGCCGTGCGGTCCTCGGCCACCGCCGAGGATCTGCCCGATGCCTCGTTCGCGGGGCAGCAGGACACCTATCTGTGGGTCCGCGGCGCCGATGCCGTGGTCGAGAAGGTGCGCGACTGCTGGGCCTCGCTGTTCGCTACCCGGGCCGTCGCCTACCGCGAGAAGAACGCCATCCCGCATATCGACGTGAACATGAGTGTCGGTGTTCAGAAGATGGTCAATGCCCGCGCCGCCGGCGTGGCGATGACGCTGGACCCCGGCACGGGCGACCGCACGCGCATCGTCATCGACGCCAGCTGGGGACTGGGCGAAATGGTCGTGTCGGGGGTGGTGACGCCGGACAACTTCAGCGTCGAAAAGGTGCTGATGGAAATCATCGACCGCAAGATCAGCGACAAGCATGTGGAAATGATCGGCGACGCCGAACGGGGCGAAACGGTCGAACGCGAGGTCGAGGCGCCGCGCCGGACCGCCCCCTGTCTGACCGACGCCCAGGTGATCGCCGTCGCGCAACTGGCCAAGCGGCTGGAGCGCCTGAACGGTTGCCCGCAGGATGTCGAATGGGCCATCGACGGCGATCTGCCCGATGGCGACAACCTGCTGGCGCTGCAATCGCGCCCTGAGACCATCTGGTCGCAAAAGAAGAAGGCGCCCGCCGCCTCCGCCTATGCGACCGGCATGATGGGGATCGTGAACACCCTCAACAACCCGTTGGGCGGAAAGAAAAAAGCCTGATCAAGAACCACTGGCCATTCTCTGGGAGGAAATGGAATGGACGCCATGAAAAGCATGTTCCCGAGCGCATTCGAGGTTGCGACCCCGAAAGGCGCCGAGGGATGGCAAGACCTTTATCCCTACTACACCCATTTCCTGCCGCAACGGCGGGCGCAGGACGACGCGACCTTCTGGTTCTGCAACTCGCAGCACTGGCCGACCCCGTTCCGCCCGTTCGACACGGTGATGCTGGATTTCGCGATCAAGGGTCTGGGCCAGTATAACACCCGGCACCTTCTGGTGCCGCCGGCGAATGGCGTCGATTACCGCATCCTGAACGGCTATGTCTATTTCTCGCCGGTCGCCGTGCCGGCCGAGGACATCGAGGGCCGCGTGCCGCAGTTCATGGAACGTGCCGGCCACTACTTCATGAACTGGGGTGATCTCTACGCCAAGTGGAAGGACAAGGTTCTCGCCAAGATCGGCGAGCTGGACGCGCTGAACTTCGAGGTCCTGCCCGAGGTCGAACCCCTGGACGTCGTGACCGGGGGGGTCGGCCTGGACAGCACCAACCAGCTGTTCGATCAGTATGACAAGGCGATCGAACTGGCCTACAAGATCTGGCAGCACCATTTCGAATTCCTGAATCTGGGCTATGCCGCCTATCTTGATTTCTTCGGATTCATGAAGGGGCAGTTCCCGTCGATCCCGGACCAGGCCATCGCCAAGATGGTGCAGGGCGTCGATTCCGAGCTGTTCCGTCCCGATGACGAGATCAAGAAACTGGCAAGGCTGGCGGTGGAAAAGGGCCTGACGGCGGCCTTTGACCATGACAGCGTGGACGCGATCCTGACCGCGCTGCAGACCTCGGCCGAGGGCAAGGCCTGGATCGCCCAATGGGATGCGGCCAAGGATCCGTGGTTCAACTTCACCTCGGGCAACGGGTTCTATTCGACCGACAAATACTGGATCGACCATCTCGATATCCCGATGGGATACCTGAAGGACTACATCCAGCGTGTGCAGGACGGCGAAGAGATCATGCGCCCGACCGCCAAGCTGCTGGCCGAACGCGACCGCATCACCGCCGAATACCGCGAAATGATGGACGACGAGGCGCAGGCGATCTTCGATGGCAAGCTGGGCCTGGCGCGCACGGTGTTCCCCTATGTCGAGGACCACAACTTCTACATCGAGCACTGGGCGCTGGGGGTTTTCTGGCGCAAGATGCGCCAGTTGTCCAAGCTGCTGAAGGATCAGGGTTTCTGGGAGAACGACGACGACATGTTCTTCCTGAACCGCAACGAAGTGCGCGACGTGCTGTGGGACTATTCGGCGGGCTGGGCCATCGGCGTGCCCTATCGCGGCACCGCCGTCTGGCCGCAGGAGATCGCGCGCCGGCGCAAGATCTACGAGGCACTGGCGGCGGAATCGCCCCTGCCCGCCCTCAACAACCCGCCCGAGGTCATCACCGAGCCCTTCACCATCATGCTGTGGGGGATCACCTCGGATGCGATCGACCGCTGGGTCAACGCCGGCGATGACGATGGCGCGCTCAAGGGCATGGCCGGTTCGCCCGGTGTGGTCGAAGGCGTGGCCCGCGTCCTGCGCTCGCCCGATCAGTTGAGCGAGCTGCAGAAGGGCGAGATCCTGGTGACCCCCGTGACCGCGCCATCCTGGGCACCCGTCTTTGGCAAGATCGGCGCCGCCGTCACCGACATCGGCGGCATGATGAGCCACGCCGCCATCGTCTGCCGCGAATATGGCCTGCCCGCCGTCACCGGCACCGGCAACGCCAGTTCGCGCATCAAGACCGGGATGCGGCTGCGGGTGGACGGCAACGCCGGCACCGTCACCATCCTCGACTGACCGTTCCGGGGGGGCCTCGGGGCCCCCTCGCCCATTCCATCGGGGCAGGACCATGTCTGTTTCTCTGTCGCGCTACGATCCGGTCTGGCGCGCCGCCGAACCCTACATGCGCGCGCGCAAGAACGACGTGCATATCCCGTTGTCCTTCGCCTGGTGCGTGCGCCTGCTGGACCACTTCCCCGACGCCGACCGCGACGTCTGCCTGCTTGCCATCTTGCTGCATGACATCGGCTGGTGGGCGATCGACATGGACGAGATCATCGAACAGGGCTTCCGCTCGGCCAATATCCTGCAGTCCGATGTCCGCTATCGTCACGAAGCCGAGGGCGTGCGCCTGGCCACAGGGGTGCTGCGCGACACCGGCTGGTCCGAGGCGATCATCGCGCAGGTGTGCGAGATCATCGACGGCCATGACACCCGCCCCGATCCGCGCCACCTGAACGACCGGATCGTGCGCGACAGCGACAAGCTGTGGCGCTACGAGGTCACGGGAACCGCCGTCGGCTGCGATTGGTTCGGGGAAACGCCCGTCCAGAACTGCGCCCGGAACGAGGCGATCCTGCCCAAATTCGAGACCGAGCCCGGCCGCGTCATGGCGACCGAGGAACTGGCCAGAACCCGCGCGCGCCTTTTGGCGCATGTGCTGTAACGGGGGCCCCTGATGGAGATGTTCATCGACGGGCGCTACACCCCTGCCCTGTCGGGCAAGGTGATGGACGTGACCGACCCGACCACCGGCGCCCGGTTTGACAGTGTGCCGCTGGGCGATGCGGCCGATGCCGATGCCGCGATCCGCGCGGCGGCGCGGGCCTTTCCGACCTGGGCGCGCGTGCCGATGACCGAACGGGTCCGCGTGCAGAAGGCCTGCGCCCAGGCGCTGCGCGATCACGCCCCGCGCATCGGTGCGGTGCTGCACCGAGAACTCGGTCGCCCGCTGCCCGGCTGCATCGGCGAAATCGCGCGCTCGGCCGATCTGCTGGACATCTATGCCGAAGAGGGGCTTCGTCTGCAGGCCACGATGGCGCTGGGCGCCGCGCCGGGCGAACGCACCATGGTCACGCGCGATCCGGTCGGGGTGGTGGTGGCGATCACGCCGTTCAACTATCCGATCACGCTGCTGATGTTCAAACTGGGCGCCGCGCTGATCGCCGGTTGTCCGGTCGTCGCCAAACCATCCGAGGACACCCCGCTGTCCACGATCCTGCTGGCCGAGCTGTTCCACGCCGCGGGTCTGCCCGCCGGGCTGTTCAACGTCGTCACCGGCGCGCGCGATCTGGGCGAGGCGCTGGTTGCCCATCCCGTGCCGCGCAAGATCGCCTTCACCGGATCCGTCCCGGCCGGCAAGGCCATCGCCGCCGCCGCCGCGGGCACGATGAAGCGCGTGACGCTGGAACTGGGCGGGCATTCCGCCGCCATCGTCTGCGCCGATGCCGATCTGGACAGGGCCGCCGCCGCGATCATCCGGCACGGTTTCGCGAATTCGGGCCAGTTCTGCTACCGCGTCAACCGCCTCTATGTGGAACGCCCCGTCTACCAGGCCCTGCTGGACCGGCTGGTCGCCGGAGTGCGCGCGCTCACGCTGGCGCCTGCGGGCGGCACGGGCGACCTGGGCCCCCTGGTCAACGCGCGCATCTTCGCGACATCCGAGGCGCAGGTGGCCGATGCCCGGTCCAGGGGCGCGCGCATCGTCGCGGGCGGGGATCGCGCCACGGGGCCCGGGTTTGACGGCGGCTGCTACCTGCCGCCCACCCTGATCGCCGATGCCACCCCTGACATGCTGATCATGCGCGAGGAAACCTTTGGCCCGGTGATCGGCATTGCCCCCGTGGACAGCCCCGCCGAGGCCCTGCACCTGGCCAATGACAGCCGGTTCGGTCTGGCGGGTTTCGTGTTCACCGGCGATCTGGCCAAGGGGCTCGCGCTGTGCGAAGGCTTCGAGGCCGGCTCGGTCTGGTTGAACGACATCCAGCGGTCCAGCCATCATGTCCCCTTCGGCGGGATGAAGGAAAGCGGTCTGGGCCGCGAAAAGGGGCGCTACGGGGTGGAAAGCTATCTGGAATACAAGACCATCTACTTGAGCTGGGAGCCGCCGCTGTGACGCCAGACACCATCATCCTGCCCCGTGACCTGCCGCTGTGGACCGACGCGCGCCCCTATCTGGACGTGCGAAACAACGACGAACACACCATCGTCGCCTATGGGCTGGCGCGGGCGTTGCTGGAACAGATCCCCGAGGCCGACGAAAGCGTCGTTCTGCCCGCCATCCTGTTGCATGACGTCGGCTGGAAACGCATCCCCGAGGACCTGCTGCTGCTGGCCATCGGGCGCTATCCCAGCCGCAAGGACCTGGTGCGCGACCACGAGCTGCACTCGGTCGAGATCGCGCGCACCATCTTGCAAACGCACCGCCCCGAGGGCGTGGACATCGACGCCGTGCTTGCCGTCATCGACGGCCATGATACCACCCGCGAGGCTCGCAGCATCAACGATGCGGTGATGAAGGACGCCGACAAGGGCTGGCGCACCACGCCGCACGGGATGCGCACCATTGCCGGGTGGTATGATGTCCCGGTGACCGAGGTGCTGATGATGCTGCGCGAACGCTCGAACCCGTTGATGCTGACCCCGCAGGGCCGCGCCATGGCCGAGGCCAACACCGCCGCCGTCGCCGCGGAACAGGCGATCGCGCAGTATCTGGGCCACGGGCCCGAATTCACCACATTCACAGCGACGGAAGGAGCGGGCCAGTGGCTGAAATCGCGTTGAGCGGAAAACGGGTGATCGTCACCGGCGCCGGCGGCGGGCTGGGGCGTGCCTTTGCCCTCGCCTTTGCCGACGCGGGCGCGCAGGTCATCGCCGCCGACATCAACTTGCCGGGCGCCGAGGAAACCGCGGCCCTGATCGGCGGCGATGCGGTCGCGGCCCGTGTGGACGTGACGCAGGCCGAGTCGTGCCGCGAAGTGGTCGCGCAGGCCGTCTCGCGCCTTGGCGGACTGGATGTGTTGGTCAACAACGCGGCACTCTACGGCGGCCTGCAGCGCGCGCCCTTCGAGGAGATCGACGAAGCGGTCTGGGACCGTGTGATGGCGGTCAACGTCAAGGGCGTGTGGCAGATGACCCGCGCGGCCTCGGCGGCGCTGCGCGCGACCGGGAACGCTTCGGTCATCAACATCGCCTCGGCCACGGTGTTTTCGGGCTCGCCCCTGTGGATGCATTACGTCACCTCCAAGGGCGCGCTGATTGCCATGACCCGCACCATGGCGCGCGAGATGGGGCGTGACGGCGTGCGCGTGAATGCGATCGCGCCGGGGTTCACCCTGACCGAGGCCAGCCTCGATCTGATTGACAACGCGCGCCACTATGGCGTGGATCGCGCCTCGCTCAAACGCAATGCCGAGGTGGACGACATCACCGGCGGCGCGCTGTATCTGGCGTCCTCGCTGGCGGGTTTCGTCACCGGCCAGACGCTGGTGATCGACGGCGGCAAGCAATTCATCTGAGGGACTCGCATGGTCAAGGTCATCTTCATCGAGGCGGACGGCGCAAGGCGCGAGATCGACGCCACCCCCGGCGAGCCGCTGATGTATGCCGCCAAGGACGCCGGGATTGCCGGGATCATCGCCGAATGTGGCGGGTCGGCCATGTGCGCGACCTGCCATTGCTATCTGATCGAGGCCCCGCAAGGCCCCCTGCCCGATCCCCTGATCGACGAGGCCGACACGATCGAGTTCAACGCCAACGATCCGCGCGCGAACAGTCGCCTGACCTGCCAGATCACCGTCACCGACGCGCTGGAAGGCGCGGTGTTCCAGGTGGCGACCGGCCGCTGAACGGCGTCAGCGCGCCAGCACCCCGCCGTCGATCACCAGCGTGCTGCCGGTCATGAAATCGGACGCGGACGAGGCCAGGAACAGCACGGCGCCCTTGATTTCCCGCGGGTTGCCCAGCCGCCCCATCGGCGTGTAGCTGATGCCCGCGCCGGGATCGCGCGGGCGGGTCTCGGTCTGAAAGATACCGGGACACAGCGCGTTCACCTGGATGTTGTCCTGCGCATAGTGCAACGCCATCTCGCGGGTCAGATTGACCACCGCGCCCTTGCTGGCCGCGTAGGCCGGGCGCGGAAAGGCGCCGGCCGGCGCGGCCAGTCCCCACATCGAGGCGACGGTGATGACCTTGCCGTGCCCCTGCGCGGCCATCACCGCCAGGGCGGCGCGGCAGGTGTGAAAGGTGCCGTTCAGGTTGACGTCCAGCACCCGCGCCCAGTCCTCGGGGGCAACCTCGTGCAGCAGGGACGGCCGCGCATCCGATATCCCGGCATTCGCGATCGCGATGTCCAGCGCACCATGGCGCGCAACGGTTTCGGCCACCGCGCGCTCGACCGCGGCGGCATCGGTGACATCGCCGGCCAGGTCCAGAACCTGCGCCCCCAGGGCCCGCAGGTCCCGGGCGGTCGCCGCGAGCGGCGCGGCATCGCGATCGAACAGCGTCAGGTGCGCGCCGTTCTCGGCCAGGGCCTCGGCCATGGCGCGGCCCAGGCCTGCGGCCGCGCCGGTGACCAGCGCGACCTTGCCCCGCACCGAAAAGATCGCGTCGCCGGTCATCCGCGCGCCGCCGCGAACCGGACGAACCAGTCCAGCGCGTCGGGATTTTTCATCGCGTCCCGGCTGGCCACCCGGTCGGCGGGTTGCCCCAGCAGCAGCTTGCGCACCGGCACCTCCATCTTCTTGCCGGTCAGCGTGGTCGGGATCTCGGGCACGGCGACGATCTCGTCGGGCACATGACGCGGACTGCGTTCGGTGCGCAACCGCCGGACGATCTCGGCTCGGGCGGCGTCGTCCAGAACGGCACCCGGCTGCATCTGCACGAACAGCGGCATGTAGTAACCGCCTTTGCCGTCCTCGATGCACAGGATAAGACTGTCGGCGATGCCGTCGATCCCCTCCATGGTGCGGTAGATCTCGGCCGAACCGATGCGCACGCCAAAGCGGTTCAGCGTGGCATCGGACCGGCCCAGAACGACGCTGCCGCCGTGGTCGTTGAAGCGCACGCGGTCGCCGTGATGCCAGATGCCGGGATAGGTGGTGAAATAGCTGTCGGTGTAGCGCGCGAAATCGCGATCACCCCAGAAGAACAGCGGCATCGAGGGCATGGGACGGCGGATCACCAGTTCACCGACCTCGCCCACCACCGGCGTGCCTGTCTCGTCAAGGGCGCAGGCGTCGCAGGCCAGGGCGGGATACTGGATCTCGCCGGCGCGCACCGGCAGCAGCACCGACCCCGCCAGGATGCCCGAGCACACCTCGGTCCCGCCCGATTGCGAGGTGGCGAACAGGTCCGCCTTGACCGCCTGATGCACCCAGGCCAGGATTTCCGGCGTCGCGGGCGAGCCGGTCAGGAACATGCTGCGCAGCGCGGACAGGTCGTAGTCCCGCCCCGGCACGATCCCTTGCTGGCGCACCATGGTCATGAACGTCGGCGACACCCCGAAATGGCTGACGCGGGTGGCTTCGATGATGCGCCAGAGCGCACCGGCATCGGGCCAGGTCGGGTGACCGTCGTAGAGCGTAACGGTGCCGTTCAGCAACGGCCCGGTCATCAGGGTGTTCCAGACCATCCAGCCGGTCGTGGAATAGCAGAAATAGGTGTCGCCCGGGGCAAAGTCCAACCCCATCGCGCCGTTCTTGAGATGCTCCAGCACAATGCCGTGGTGGCCGTGCACGATGGGTTTCGGCAGTCCCGTCGTGCCCGAGGAAAACAGCGTCCAGAGCGGATGATCCGAGGGAACGCGCTCGTATCGGAAGGCCTCGCGCGGGACATCGGCGCCGGTGAACAGGGCGTCCCAGTCCAGCGTCTCGCCATGAAAGGCCGGCCGTTTCGCAACCCCGGGCCCCGTGTCCAGCATCACCAGCCGCTCGGCCGTCGGCAGTTCGGCCAGAATGCGCGTCAGGTCGTCGGTGCGGTCGAAATCCTTGCCGCCATAGCGATACCCGTTCACCGCAAAGACCAGCTTGGGTTCGATCTGGCTGAACCGGTCGATCACGGTCTGCGGGCCGAATTCGGGCGCGGCGGTGGCCCAGGTCGCGCCAATGGCCGTGCTGGCCAGCATGGCGATTACCGTTTCGGGCAGGTTGGGCATATAGGCGACCACGCGGTCGCCCTTGCCCACGCCCAACGCCCGCAGCCTCGTCGCCAGCTTGCGCACGGCGCCGCCGACCTCGGCCCAGGACATCGACGCCAGGGGGCGGGTTTCCGAACAATGGTGCAGCATCGCGCGGTTCGGATCGCCCGTGCCCTCGTGGCGCAGCACCTGTTCGGCGTAATTCATCCGTGTGCCGGTGAACCAGCGCGTGCGCGGCATCGGCGCATCGGTCATCACCTGATCGAGTTCGCCGTCCATCTCGATGCCGAAATAGTCCCGCAAGGCCAGCCAGAAGGCAGCCGGATCCCGGACCGACCAGGCGTGCAACGCGGGGTATCCGTCCAGCGCAATGCCCCGGTCCGCCAGAAACCCCAGGAACTGCGTGACCGGCGCGGCCTCGCGTCGGGCGGCGGACGCGGTCCACAGGATATCGCCTTCGTTCACCATCCGTCCTGCCCCCGCAGGAACGCCTGATCCGCGAACCCGACCAGCGAGGGCAGAACGATCTGCGCGCGCTCGTCCTCAGGGAAGGCCTGGAAGCCTGCGTCATCGACAACCCCGGTGGTGACACCCACACAGAGCGCCCCGGCGCGACGGCCCATGCGGATTTCCAGCTTGGGGTCGTCGCCCACGATCATCATCTCATGCGGCCGGGCCCCGGTGATGGCGGTGACGATCTCCAGGCCGGCGGCTTCCGGTTTGCCGAACACGGTCACCGGCACCCCGGTGGCATTGGTCAACGCGGCGGCGATGGCACCGGAAATCCCCAGCAGACGCTTGCCGCCCGCCCCCGCGAAATAGGGCGCGACCGACCCGGCAAAGGGACGCGCACCGCCCCAGACCGCTTGCACGACGGCTTCGACCTGTTCGGCGTTGAAGTCCTTGCACCAGCCCAGAAGAACCGCATCGACCCGGGGAGCGGTTTTCGACGGTGCGATCACCTCGATCCCGGCGTCCTGCACGGGCACCGTGGTCCCCTCGGCGCCCATGACCATGATGCGGGTGTAGCCCATCGCCGCCAGCGCCCTGGCCGCGACGGCGGCCGGGGTCAGGATATGGCCGGGCTCCAGCACAAGGCCCGCGTCGGCCAGCAAAGGATAATAATGCGCCGGCGGAAAGAAGGTGCCGTTCGTATAGGCCACGGCCGGAATGCCGCGCGCCTTGCAGGCGGCCAGCGCCTCGGCCGCGCCAGGCAGCGCGGTATAGGTGCCGGTTTCCTTGTCCATCATCGCCAGTGTGCCGTCGATATCGAAGACGGCCGCCTTGATCGTATGCGGATGCATCATTTACCCCCGTTCAATTCCAGTTTCAGTCCGGGCTTCTCGATCTTGATCGTGCTCAGCCCCTTGCGGGCGGTCAGTTCCTTCATCAGGTGCAGGACGGGCCGGGTTTTCGGGTCATAGCCGCGCCGGGCCGGGCCGGCGGCGACCATGGCATCCACCTGATCGGCTGGCATGACCGCGCGCAAGAGGAATTCCTCGTCGCTGCAACCGGTGCCGATCCGCGCGCGCAGGTCGTCGAGCGAGGCCATGTGCGGTTCGTCCTCGAGCTCGCGCGCGCGTTTCGATCCCTTGATGCGTTCCTCGACCGCCCGGTCCATGGGCATCGCCGGCTGGCCGAACCGTCCCAGCACATAGCGTGTCACCTCGTCGGGGATGGTCTTGTAGCGTTCCCCCTGCATGACATTCATCAGCGCCATTGTGCCGACCACCTGGCTGAAGGGCGTCACCATGATCGGATATCCCAGTTCGGCGCGCACCTGCTCGACCTCGTCCAGCACGCGCGGCAACAGGTCCAGACGCCGGATTTCCGCCAACTGGCGTTTCATCGTGCCCATCATGCCGCCGGGCATCTGGTGACGGAAATAGGCGCGGTCGAACTCGCCCGGCTGGCCGTTCACCAGGCCCTCGGCCTGCACCAGCGCCGAGAAATAGGCGTCCATCTGCGCCAGGGCCTCGTCGTCGACATCGACCGACAGGCCCAGATCGCGCAGGTTGGACACCACCGACCCGGCCCAGGGCTGCCCGGTGCCATTCGCCGCCCCCCTTGCCGAGGTGTGCAGCGTCCGCGCGCCGAGAGGCGCGGCCTCGAGATAGCTGAAGGGGGCAAGACCGATGGTCGTGTGCGAGTGGAATTCGAGCGGAGTCGTGCCCATCACGGCCTTCAGCGCCGGAATCAGCGTCTTTGCGCGCTCGGGCGTGACCAGTCCACCGGGATCCTTCAGATAGAGCCGGTCGAACTGGCCCGTCGCGGTGAGCGCGCGCGCGGCCTCGGCGAAATGGGCGTCGTCATGCAGCGGCGACAGGGTAAAGGTCAGCGCCGCGACGATCCGGCTGCCGCCCGCGCGCCGGGTAAGCGCCGCCATGTTCAGCATCGCGGGGACGTTGTTCATCGGGTCCATGATGGCAAACCGGTCGATGCCGTTGTTCACCAGCAGCCGGAACGCGAAATGCATCAGTTCCTCGGACGCGATCTCCCAGGAAATGAAGCGCATGCCCGTGGTCAGGAATTGCAGCGGAGTCGTCGGACAGGCCGCACGCATCAGGCGCAGGCGTTCCCACGGGTCCTCTTTCTTGAAGCGCACGGCAACGCCCATATGGGTCGAGGCCAGAAAGTCGATGGCGTGGAATCCCACACGCTCCATCACCGGGGCGATCTGCAGCATCATGCCGGTATCCAGCCCGGTCGCCCCCCAGTTCGACTGGTTGCCGTCGCGGACGGTGGTATCGACGAGGTCGATGGTCATGTCAGCCCCCCGGGTTGTTGCAGCAAGCCGCCAAGAAAATTGGTATCGACGCCACCCTTGCGGAAATCGCCATCCGACAGGATCGCCCGGTGCAGGCTGGCATTGGTGGTCACGCCCTCCAGCACGCAGACCGCAAGCGCGGTCTTCATGCGGTCGATCGCCTCGTCACGCGTGGCACCCCAGACGATCAGCTTGGCGACCATCGAATCGTAATAGGGCGGGATCATCGCCCCCGGCTGCATGTGGGTATCCACCCTCAGCCCCGGCACCGGCGGAAACCATGCCTGCGTCACGCGCCCGGGCGAAGGCATGAAATCGCGGGCCGGATCCTCGGCGTTCAGGCGGCACTCGATGGCATGGCCGGACAGATGAATATCGTCCTGGGTCAGCGTCAGCGGCGTGCCCTCGGCGATGGCGATCTGCAGGGCGATCAGGTCGAGCCCGGTAATCGCCTCGGTCACCGGATGTTCGACCTGCACGCGGGCGTTCATTTCCAGAAAATAGAAGGCACCGCGCGCGACATCGACCAGGAATTCGACCGTGCCCAGCGACCGATAGCCGATGTGACGGGCATAGAGAACGGCCGCGTCCAGCAGGCCCTGGCGCATCTCGGGGGGCAGATGCGGCGCGGGTGCTTCCTCGACCACCTTCTGATAGCGGCGCTGGACCGAGCAGTCGCGCTCGCCCGCGTGCAGCACGGTGTCGCCGTCGCTGAGGATCTGAACCTCGACATGGCGGCCCACGGTGACGAACCGTTCCAGATAGACCCGGGGATCGCCAAAGGCGGCCTCGGCCTCGGCCATGGCCAGATCCAGTTGCGCGGGCAGCGATTGCGCGTCGTCCACCCGCTTCATCCCCTTGCCGCCCCCGCCGGCGACGGCCTTGATCAGCATCGGGAAGCCCACGGTTTCGGCCAGGGCCAGCGCATCGGCGGCGCTTTCGACCGTGCCGCCGGGCACGACCGGAACGCCTGCGGCAATCGCATGGGCCCGCGCTGTCAGCTTGTCGCCCACGGCCGACAGGTTGTCCGGCGTCGGACCGATGAAGATCAGCCCCGCCTCGGCGCAGGCCTGTGCCAGATCGCGGTTTTCAGAGAGAAATCCATAACCCGGATGAACCGCATCGCAGCCGGTTCCCCGGGCGGCCTCGATCACGGTGCCGACCCGCAGATAGCTGTCCCTGGACGGTGCCGGACCCAGGACCACGGCGCGGGTGGCCAGTTTGGCGCCCAACGACTCGCGGTCGGCGCGGGACACGCCCAGAACCGTCTCGATACCCAGTGCGCGCGCGGACCGGATGATGCGCACGGCAATTTCGCCGCGGTTGGCGATGAAGATGCGCCGAATCCCGGTCATGGGCTCAGACCGGCTGGATGCGGATCAGGGTCTGGCCATGCTCGACCAGTTCGCCGTTCGGCGCCACGACGTCCAGAACGGTGCCTGCGATCCCGGCCGGGACCGAATTCATCAGCTTCATCACCTCGATGATGCCGATGATCGTGTCGGCCTCGACAGTATCGCCGGGCTTCACGAAGGGGGCGGCACCGGGGCGCGGGGCGTGCCAGAATGTCCCCAGCAGAGGCGCCGGGATCTCGGCCCCGCCGCCCGAGGCCACGACAGCGGCGGTCACCGCTGCGGCAGGCGCTGCTGCAGGCGCGGCGGCAGGCGGGGCGGCGGGTGGCGACACCGTAGGTGCGGAGGGTGCGGCGACGGTCGGCGCCCCTGCCCCGCGCCGGCGCAGTTCCAGCTTCAGGTCCCCCATTTCCAGCTTCAGCTCATCGAAATCCGAGCCATCCACCAGCTTCAGGATCTCGTCGATGTCGGCGCGACTCAGTTCTGCCATGGTTTCCTCCCGCGTTGACGCGAGAGTGCCCCGCCGGCGCCCGGTCAGGCAATTGGCTGCGCCGTCGGTTTTCACCAGGTGAAATCATCAGAGCCGGGCGGTGAGCCCCTCGGCCACGGCCTCGGCGGCCTCCAGCACCGGGCCGGCGAACAGGGCGGCGCCCTTGTCGCGGCTGTGCACACGGCGCGTCCAGGTGATGTTCAGCGTGCCCGGCACATGGGTTCCCAGCCGGATGGGCACCGCCAGCGACTCGCGGCCGTCATCCACCACGGCGCGCCCGCGGTCGAAATCGCCGCCGAAATCGGGATCGCGCAGGCCATAACCCTGCGCCGTCGTCTCGCGCATCAGATGGGCGACATAGTCCGGCGCGCGCGCGCCCTGATCCCCCGGGTGGTCCGACCGGCGCAGCGCATCCAGGATCGCCTCGCGCACGGGCGCCTCGCAGAAGGTGACATAGGCCCGCCCCGAGGCCGAGCGCAGCATGTTCACGCGGAACCCGACCGGCCCCAGCGCGATCTGGTCGAAATAGGCGCGCGAGGCGTTGGTTTCGATCACCTCCATGTGCGTCAGGCGCGGCACCGCCAGAACCGACGGCCAGCGGATGCGGTCCGACAGCGACTCGAGGATCGGCGAGGCGACCTCGACCAGGGCCATGTCACGGTCCATGCGTCCCGCCAGTTCCGCCAACGAGAAACTGGCTGCATAGGCATCGTCCGCCATGCGTTGCCAGACCAGCCCCCGCTCGCGCAGGGTCTTGAGGATCCGCAGCAGGGTCGCCCGGGGCAGCCCGGTTTGACGGTGCAGCTCATGCAAGCTGAGCGCGCCCGAAGTCTGGAGAACATGCAGCACTTCCAGCCCGCGGGACAGCGCGCGGATCGTCTTGACGGCGTCAGCCATGGGTCCCCTCGTCTGCCGGGCGCAGGCTAGGCTGCGCGGCGCGGGCATTGCAAGGGCTTGCGCGAGCGCGTGACGCGCGCCACCCTGTCCCCGACCACGGAGGACCCCATGCCCGACCATCACGACGGCGGCTGCGCTTGCGGCGCGGTGCGCTACAGAACGACCGGCGCCCCCGAAAAGGCCGCCATCTGCCACTGTCGCTATTGCCAGTTGCGCACGGGGTCGGCCTTTGGGGTGTCGGTCTATTTTCGCGACTCGGCCATTCAGCGCCTGTCCGGCACGCTGGCGCCTTACACCTTTCAGACCGAATCGGGCCGGGCCTTTACCCAGCATTTCTGCCCGGTCTGCGGCACGACCGTCTTCTGGAACCCCGAGGTCTTTGCCGGCATGACCGGAATCGCCGGCGGCACGTTCGATCCGCCGAGTTTCTGGTACGACATCCGGCGCGAGGTGTTTACCCGGTCACGCGCGGGTTTCGTCGCCCTGACGGGCATGACCGACTCGTCGCCGACCTCGAGCAGCCATGCGCCGGTCATCGTCGAGAAACCCGCCTTGACCGGCGGCTGACCGCGCCCCTTCAGCCCCGCTGAAGGGCCAGGTTCACCCCCGACACCAGCGCATCCAGCGAGGCCGCGACGATGTTGCTGCTGATGCCCACGCCCCAGACCTTGCCGCCCGGCGCATCGAGTTCCATGTAGCACACCGCCTGCGCATCCGATCCCTGCGCGATCGAATGTTCCGAATAGCTGGCCACCGAGAACGCCATCCCCAGATGCCGCGACAGCGCGTCGATGAAGCTGTCGATGGGCCCGGTGCCTTCGCCGGTGATCGTCAGTTCCTGGCCCGCGTCGCGGATCGTCGCCTCCATCAGCCGCCGCCCGCGCTGCAAACCCGAGGCCGAGCGCGTCATGTGGTCCAGATAGGCGATGCGGCCGGTCCGCTGTTCGACATAGCGTTCCAGAAACCGGTCGTGGATCTGCTGCGGCGTCATCTCGACCCCTTTGGCATCGGTGATCGCCTGGATGTCCTGGGCGAATTCGACCTGCAACCCGCGCGGCAGGGTGAAGCCGAAATCCTCCTGCATGACATAGGCGATGCCACCCTTGCCCGACTGCGAGTTGATGCGGATGATCGCCTCATAGCTGCGGCCGACATCCTGCGGGTCGATCGGCAGATAGGGGACCTCCCACAGCGGTTTGTTGGCCTGGCGGATTGCCTTCATGCCCTTGTTGATCGCGTCCTGATGCGATCCCGAGAACGCGGTATAGACCAGTTCGCCGACATAGGGGTGGCGCTCGGGCACGCGCATCTCGTTGGCGTATTCATAGACGTCCCGGATGCGCGGAATATCGCTGCAATCGAGCTGCGGATCCACGCCCTGGGTGAACAGGTTCAACGCCAGCGTGACCAGATCGACGTTGCCGGTGCGCTCGCCGTTGCCGAACAGCGTGCCCTCGACCCGGTCGGCGCCGGCCATGAGGCCCAGTTCGGCCGCCGCCACGGCGGTGCCGCGGTCGTTGTGCGGGTGCAGCGACAGGGTGATGGCCTCGCGCCGGTCCAGATTGCGCGACATCCATTCGATGGCATCGGCATAGAGGTTCGGCGTGGACATCTCGACCGTTGCGGGCAGGTTCAGGATCAGCTTGCGCTCGGGCGTCGGCTGAACGATCTCGCTGACCGCGTTGCAGATCTCCAGCGCGACCTCGAGTTCGGTGCCGGTGAAGCTTTCGGGCGAGTATTCGAACAGGAAATCGCCCCCCGCCCTGGCCGCCATGTCCGTGATCATCTTGGCTGCGTCCGTGGCGATCTGCTTGATCCCGGCCACGTCCTTGCCGAACACCACGCGGCGCTGCAACTCGCTGGTCGAATTGTAGAAATGGATGATCGGGCTGCGCGCGCCCTCCAGCGCCTGAAAGGTGCGGGTGATCAGCTCGGGCCGGCACTGGACCAGCACCTGCAACCGCACGTCATCGGGCACGTTGCCGTGTTCGATCGCCCAGCGGGCAAAGTTGAAATCGGTGTCCGAGGCCGAGGGAAAGCCGATCTCGATCTCGTTGAAGCCCATGTCCAGCAGAAGCTTCAGCATCCGCGCCTTGCGGTCCTGCCCCATCGGGTTGACCAGCGCCTGGTTGCCGTCGCGCAGATCGACCGAGCACCAGATCGGCGCCTTGGTGATCCGGTTGCCGGGCCAGGTGCGGTCGTCCAGTTCGACCCGGGGGTAGGGTTCGTATTTTTCAGCGGCCTTGGCCATGCCGTGCGGCGTGTTGGTCATGTGCGTCTCTCCGTCGTCACTGGCGCCTGCCCCCGATACGGGCGGCGCGATTCGTCATGTCAGGGGACGAGGGAGCGAGTGGGCGCGGCCGACGGGGGCCCCCTCAACGGACCCGTCGACCGCCGCTAAGAAGCAGGGCGGCGCGCAGGGGCACGAGGGAGGAGGCGATCTTGCGGTCCATGGCCAAAGGCGTAGCCCCGCCCGCGCCCCCCTGTCAAGGCGCAAACCGGCGGTCACAGCGGGC